>NZ_CP074380.1:6662500-7915503 GCF_022695595.1 Streptomyces sp. MST-110588 | reverse complement strand
GTACGACCACCAGCCACACCTCACCCACCGCTGGCACACCCGCCTGACCCGGCTCTGCAAGGACAACCCTCACCTGACCACCACGAGCAGCGCCTCCCCCGCCCTCCTGACCCGCGACCTGATCACCTATCCCGAAACCGTTGCCCTCGCCCGCACACTCGCCACCCTGCCCAACCGGCCACACCGCACCACGGACGACGACCTCAGCCTCATCGCCCACCGACTCGCACTCCCACGCCTGGCTGTGCCACTTTCACGGGGAGTCATTTCGAGGTGACTTGGGGGTCGTTTCGTGACGTCAGACAAGATCAACGTCAGTGGCTTTTGATGTCACTCTCGACTGTCAGTGCCGGGTGGAAGACTGCCCGGCATGATCGAACCGAACCCGAAAAGCGGACCTTCTCCGATACCTGCAAGAAGCGCGTGAAGCCCTGGTGTGGAAGCTCGATGGGCTCTCGGAGTACGACATCCGCCGTCCGCTGACTTCCACAGGCACGAACCTGTTGGGGCTGGTCAAGCATGTCGCCGGTGTGGAACTGGGCTATTTCGGTGACACGTTCGGGCGGCCGTTCTTCGACGAGGACCCGCCGCCCTGGTGGTATACGGAGGACACAGAACCCAACTCGGACATGTGGGCCACGGCATACGAGTCACGCGAATACATCGTCGGGCTGTATCGACAGGCGTGGAAGCACTCCGACAGCACGATCGCGACGCTGCCGCTTGAGGCGACAGGACACGTCCCGTGGTGGCCGGAGGAACGTCGGGAGGTGACACTGCACCACATCCTGGTGCGCGTGATCTCCGATACTCAGCGGCACGCCGGCCACGCGGACATCGTGCGAGAGCTCATCGACGGATCCGTCGGGTATCTGCAGGGCAAGGACAACATGCCGCCAGGGGATCAGGCGTGGTGGGAGGACCACCGGAGCCGCCTGGAGCGCGTGGCGCGGGAAGTCGACGGCTGATCTCTCCACTGCTGCCGACCCCGCTGGCTCCGGGGTCGGCCCTGCGGCGTCGTTCAGCTGGCCTGGGTTTGTTCGGCCAGGGCTTTGGTATGGGCGAGGCTGTAGGACTCGGTGCCGGTCTGGATGATGGCGCCATTGAAGGTCAGGCGGTCGACTATGGCCGCGCAGAGCCGCGGATCCGTGAACGTTTTCGTCCACCCGCTGAAACTTTCGTTCGAAGCGATGGCAACGCTGTTCTTCTCCTCGCGCTCGGTCAGAACCTGAAACAGCAGCTCAGCGCCCCTGCGGTCAAGCTCCATATAGCCGAGTTCATCAATGCATAACAGATCGACGCGGCCGTAGCGGGCGATCGTCTTGGACAGCTGCTTCTCGTCGGCGGCTTCGACGAGTTCGTTGACGAGCTTGGTGGCCAGCACGTAGCGGACGCGGAAGCCGTGCATCGCGGCCTCCGTGCCCAGGGCGATCAGCAGGTGGGACTTGCCGGTGCCGGAGTCGCCGATCAGGCAGAGCGGCTCCCCTTTCTTGACCCATTCGCAGGTGGCGAGGGTGTTGACGGTGGCCGGGTCGACGTTGAGGTTGGCGTCGAAGTCGAATACCCGCAGGCTCTTGTCGCGGGGGAAGGAAGCGGCCTTGATCCGGCGTTCTGAGCGTCGGCGGGCCCGGTCGTCGCACTCGGTCATCAGCAGTTCGGCGAGGAACGCCCGATACGACATCTGATCGCGTGCGGCGCCTTCGGCGAGGTCGGCGAACTGCTGGCGGATGGAGGGCAGCCTGAGCATGCGGCATGCCTGGTCGATCGAGGCGGTGGCGGCTTCTTCGGTCAGTCCGCGCTTACGTGTCATGATCCCTCTTTCTCTCGGCCGTGCGGCCGTGCCGTTTCAGGAGCTGGTCGTAGTGGGCCACCGACGGCAGCGGCCGGTTGTCGGGCGGGAGGTGGGACAGCTTCCAGTCGGACAGGAAGGTGACAGTGCCGCCGGGCTCCTCCTGCGGCTGGACGGGATGGGCCGGGGTGGGCTTCGCGGGCTCGGTGAAGGTCTCGCCTTCGGCAGCCTTGCGGGCCTCCAGCGCGACCGCGTCCGCGGTCAGGGCGCCTGCCTGGTGGGCTGCGGCGAGTCCGGCGACGACGTGTTCGTGTTCCATGTGGCGGCCCAGCAGCAGCACCTCGATCAAGGCTCTGGTGCCAGCAGCCTCGCCGTGCGCGGCGCGGGCTGCGGCCCACCAGGCTTCGTGGACGGGGTGAACCTCCCTGCGGCTTTGGCCTGTTCGAGGGCGGTCGCTCCAGGAAAGGCGCCCGGCTTGCGCAGGAGTGCTTCCAGGTAGTGGTCCAGGACCAGGCGGGATTCGCCCCGGCCGCTGAGGCGTTCGTGGTGGGCGACCACAGTCCGCCCGTCATAGACGACCAGGTCATTGGCGTGCAGCAGCACCCGCAGCTGGCGTCCGATGAAGCGGACCGGGACCGAATAGGAGTTGCAGCGCACCGTGACCTGGCCGAACCGGTTGACCCGCGGAGTGAACCACCGCCCGGTCTCGAACACCTCGCGGGGCAGTGGCCGCAGCAGCGGCCGTTCCTGGGCGAAGCACTCACCGATAGTGCGGGGCTTCGAGCGCAGACGCCGGCCTTCGTCGTCCAGGTCCCACTGGTCGACCATGGCGTTCAGCTCGGTCAGCGAGGCCACCTCGGGGACAGGGACGAAGTGGTTGCGGCGGTAGTAGCCGATCTGCCCTTCGACACCGCCCTTCTCGTGGGCGCCCTCGATGCCGGGACGGCAGTAAAAAAACATCGACGCCCCAGTGCGAGCGGAAGGCCGTCCAGCGGTCGTTCTCCACCCTCGCCCTGGACAGGCCCAGAACCCGCTCGACCGCAGCCCGCAGGTTGTCATAGCGGATGCGGCCGCGGGGTATGCCGCCCAGCACCCGAAACGCGTGCACGTGCCCTTCGAAAAACGCCTCCTGGCCGCAGGAGGCGAACACCCGGTGCACCGCCTTGCCGGAGTAGGACAGCCGCAGCGAGAACAGATAGACCTTGGTCATCCTGCCCGCGAGCATGACGTGCACTTCACCGAAGTCGACCTCCGCCTCCGCTCCCGGCAGATGCGTCTGCGGCACGAACATCGCGTCCGGGCCCAGCGGTCCTTCACGTAGACGCGGACCATGGGATACGAGATGTCGTTGGCCGCATGGTCTCCGACCAGGCGGTCGTAGATGCGCTGGGCGGTGTGCCGCTGCTTGGGCGGAGCGTCCAGGTCAGCCAGCAGCATCCCGTCGATCAACGGCTTGTAGGGATCGAGCCGGGACTCCTTGCGTCGTTGCTTCTTCCGCGGCTCGGGCCACTGCCCGTCCAGGGCCCGCCGGACCGTCCTCCAGGTCACGTTGTGCGTGCGCTGAAGCGCCCGCAACGACATCCCCATCCGGTGATCCCGGCGGATCGCCGCGTACAACTCGACCTTCGACTGCGAGTTACCCATGAGGCCCCCAGCGGAGAAGCACACCTTACAGTCCCACCGCAAGCCCTCAAGTGACGTCAAAACAAACTGCCATCGCAAACTCGGTCAGATGGCGACTCCCACAGTCACATCGAAACGGCTCCCGAAGTCACGCACATAACCACACGCCTGGCCAGCAACGCGAACGATCCCTCCGGGTCTTCCTCACCCACACACACCACTGACCAGCCACACCACACACCGAAGCCCCCAGAAAGCGCAGTCTCCTATAGACGCACCACCCCACCCACGAGAAAACCAAGATCAATCCCACACAACTACCGGACCGCAGGCCAAACCCCCGAACAACCAAACCGAACACACCCCCAAGCCACGCCCACCACACCCGAGCACAACCACTTCAGCCACCCCGAACCCCACCTCAAAGACGAAACACCACACCAAACCAGTCCAGCCACCTGAAGATCACTGCTCCGTCACAGCAGCAGGTCCTGACGACCTCGCAGCTGTCGGCGGGCGCTCGAGCACGGCGCGGCAGATGGCCGGTGGTCGACCTTGCGGCAGGTCGGGGAGCGAGCCGGCCGGGCCCCGCGGCAGGTCGAGGAGCACCTTCTGCACCGGGGTCCGGAACAGATGGCGGCGGGTGCGGCAGGCGGCCGGCGAGAGCTTTGGGCTGCTGCTGGGCCGGAACAGGAGTGCGGGCGGGCCGCCACACCGGGCGGGTGCGGCGGCCGTGGGGCATCGGCTCGTGGTTCGAGCCGGTCAGCACAGCGGGGGACCGCCCGGCGTCACCGCGCCCTTGGGCACCCCGAACCACTCCTGGAGCGCCTCCGCCAGCCCGGCCGTCGATGCCGGCGCCCCGGCGTCGGCCGCCCAGGCCGTGAAGCCGTCCGGACGGACGAGGACCGCCGCCAGCTCCGGGCGGGACGGGCAGCCGACCCTCAGGGTCTCGACGCGGCCGGCATACCCCGCAGCGAGGGCCCGCAGCTCCGGGTCGCCGGTGAGGTCCAGCAAGAGCCCCCGGCCGCCGTGGAGGTGGTCCGCCAGGCGGCGGCCGTCGGCGAGTGCGAGGTCCGGGGTGCTGCGGCCGGTCAGCGGGTGCTCGCCCGGCAGCTCGTACCGCACCCCGCCACCGTTGAGCCGCGCGGTCAGGTACGTGGTGCCCGCGACCGTCCCCGCCAGGCCGCTGACGATCTCACGCAGGGCCCGGGACTGCGGGTCCGGGCGCATGGCCGCGACCTGGGACCGGGTCCAGTCCAGAACCCACGCACCGACCGGGTGCCGCTCGCAGGTATAGGAGTCCAGCAGCCCTTCCGGCGCCCGGCCGCCGACCACCGCGGCGAGCTTCCAGCCGAGGTTCACCGCGTCCCCGATCCCCAGGCTCAGCCCCTGGCTCCCGAACGCGGAGTGCACGTGCGCCGCGTCGCCCGCCAGCAGCACCCGGCCCTTGCGGTACTCGGTGACCTGGCGGGCGTGGTCGGTGAAGCGGGTCGCGGTCCGCACCCCGGTGATCGTGACGTCCACCCCGGACACACGGCGCAGCCGCGCCTGCAGGTCCTCGGCGGTGACCGGCGCGTCCCGGTCGGCCGGCGGGCCGTCGAACTCCACGGTCACGACGCGGCCCGGCATCGGCCCGTAGGCGTACACCCCGGTGTCCGTGGCCCTCCAGCCGGCCGTCAGTCCCTCGGCGCCGGTCATCTCCACGACCGCCTGATGACAGGTGATCTCCGGGTCCGTACCGGGAAAAGCGAACCCCGCGAGCTTGCGGACCGTGCTGCGGCCACCGTCGCAGCCCACGAGCCAGCCGGCGCGTATGGCCCCGTGGCTGGTCCGCACGGTCACGCCCCCGCCGTCCGCGTCGAAGCCGGTCAGCTCCACCCCCCGGCGCACCTCGACGCCGAGTTCGTCCGCCCGCCCGCCGAGCAGCCGCTCGATGTCCTGCTGCGTCACGAAAGCGATCCCGGCGGCGGGGCCGGCATCGCCAAGGCCCGGCTCCGTACGGTCGACCAGATCGGCACGCAGCATGATCCCGGCGAAGTGCCCGACGATCCCGAGCCCTTGGCCCGCAGCCCCGCCTGTCTCCCCGCCGTTTTGCTCGTGCACGAACGCCTGGATGCGGTCCACCGCCTGCCGCTGCACCGCGGCCAGCGCGGGCAGCAGCCCCCGGCGGTAGAGCGCCTCGGCGCTGGGCGTGGTGATCGCCCCGCCCTTGATCGTCGGGTCCACTTCGGTCCGGCGCTCCAGGACGGCCACCCGCGCGCCGCCGAGCCGCAGCTCGCACGCCAGCATCAGCCCGACCGGGCCGCCCCCGGCCACCACTACGTCATAGTCCATGGCGCCCACTATCACCGAGGGCCACCAAGGCCAAAAAGCCGCCACGGTGTCAAGGAGCCGGCCCGCACGGAGGGACGGGAAGCGGGCCCCGCGCTCCTTCTCCGCCCCACCCGTCCCCGCCGGAGTCCCGGCCGGCCCGATCGGCTCGACAGGTGGCCGGGCGGCCAGACGGTCAGCGCTGCGAACGTTGCGCTGACGCGCTCAGTGACCAGGCCAGGACACTGCCGACAGCGGCCAGAAAACAAAACCGCCCCGCTCCGGCTCCGGCCTCGCCCGCTCCCCGGCGCACATCCCGTACGCCCCGACCTGATCGTTACTCAAAAACCCCACCGGCACGAGCCGGCCCTAGCCGGTTACGGAACAGGCCCGGACGCATTTCACCGAACCCCAGCGGCGACGTGGACCACTGCACCAGGGCGTGGATCGAAAGTGCCCGGTGAAGATGGCGGAGAGGCGGCCGTGGTCGTGTCGATGCCCGCCGGTGCGAGCACGACGGCAATGGCCTCATAGGAAACGGTGTCCTTCGCCGCTCCCACAAGGGCGCCGAGAACACCCGGTTCAACCTGCGGCAGGGGAGCCTCACTTCCGTCGGCGCCAGTACCGGCACAGCTCCGGACCGGACCCACCGCATTTCTCCGGCCTGGCCCTGCTCAAGCCCCCAAGACACCTTCGACGGCGGATGACTGAGCAGCGAAAAGCACTGATGCCTCTGCCAGGCACCCCAGGCACCCACGACGGTGGGCGCCCAGCACAGGCATCAGCCGGCAGTGCGGGCCCGGTCTCCAGAGCGGTACTGAGACGCCCGATCAGGACACGTGCGGTCTCCTCACCCCGGTCACGGCCCCGGCCCCGGCCGCACCTGTGGCAATCGGCGCAAGGCAGCCCTTGAGCGCAGCCGCAGCACGCCGGATCACCCCACGGTCCGGCTCGGGCTGTAGACGTTGAGGACCTCCTCGCCGACAGCCGGGGCATCTTCCAGGTCCTCGTCCAGCACACCAGGAGTCGGAAGCTGCCTCAACATGCCCGCTACAGACTGCGCGATGGCCTCGAAGCCCGGGGCGATCGGCTTGCTCTGGTCCTGGCCTGGTTCACGGAGGGGTTCCCCAGAGCATGCGGGAACCGCGGACGACGCCATGGATGACCGGGCCGTTGAAGACGTTCGTATCGCCGAAGGACACATCCGGATCGGCCTGCACCCTGGCGGTGACCGGGTAGATGTCCATCTCCCGCTGGATCACCCCCATCATCCGCCGGATGCCCTGCCTGGTGATCTTAAATCCACCGCTCCTCGCCCGACGCCCCTGCCCGCCCCTCCCGTCCGGCATCTCACCAGGCACCAGGCACCAGGCCCTACACGAGCCCTCACCAGCCAATGCCAAACAGACCGCCGCCAAACAGACCGCCGCCAAACAGACCGCCGCCAAGCAGACCCGGCGCGGAGCAGACCCGGCGCGGAGCAGACCGCTCTCACATGACCACAAGCACGCCTCTCAACACGTCATGTCACGCATTGACCCCACAGCACCACCACGGGTGCATGCCCACAGCTCTCCAGCAGGGAACCGGAGGAGAAACCATCCGCACCTCGGGGAACATGAGAGGAAACACGAACCGGAACACCCCGGAACGCATGCAGACCACCCTAGGCACAGCAGCCGTGGTCTGGGCCGTGACGACCTTCGTCTCGAAGCCGATCTCGTCGGCGATGCCGGCCCGGCGGCGCCTTTCGCGGTCGTCGGTCCAGGAGGCGGGCAGCTACAGACGCCGGGCGATCGGTGTCCGCCCGCGGTCTGTGGCATAGGCGAGGAAGACGCCGACCTGGCAGTTCTCCGTGCGCCCGGCGGTGCCGGAGTAGTGCCGCTGCACCCCGGCCGACCGCGTCCCCTTCTTCAGGAAGCCCGGGCCGTCCACGGCCAGGACGGCGCCGAGGTCGCCGAGGTCTTCGATGACGTACTGGCGCACGGCATCGAGGACCTCATCGGCGTCCCCTCGGACCGGTTCAGCATCCGGTGGAGGCGGTCCGGGCCTGCGTGGCCGGCTTCCTCCGCCGGCGTCCGGCCGTTCTTCCGCTGCAGGGGTGCGATCCGGCCCCGCACATAGGCCGGCGCCGACCTTCGGGGCTCCGATCTGCTGAAACGGTGCACGAACCGCTCCTGCACAGCATCCAGTTCATCCGCCCACAACCTGACACCAGCAAGGTCCCCGCCCATAACCCCACCCACGAACGACCCGGCCATCAGTCACGGCAAGCACCGCTGCAGTACTAGACGAATAGTTCCGATTGCGGGGTTCTCAGACGCAGGGAGGGTGTCCAACATCGGGTTGTGACGACCGATTTAGACACCCTCTTGACGGCACTGTACGTGCATATCGATGACCGTTTGAAGACCCCGCGCTGGCGTGGGCGGCCGCCTCGGCTGACCGACGCCGAACTGGTCACCCTGGCCGTGGCCCAGGCCATCCTGGGCTTCCACTGCGAAGCCCGCTGGCTGCGCTTCGCCCACGCCCACCTGCACGGCCTGTTCCCCTACCTGCCCCAGCGCCCTGCCTACAACAAGCGCCTGCGGGCCGCTCTGCCCCTGGTCAAACGGGCCATCCGATTCCTGGCCATCGACACCGACCTGTGGCTCGACCCCCTGTGGATCGTGGACTCCACCCCCGTCGAGTGCGCCCGCTCCCGCGAGACCGTGCGCCGTTCCGACCTCGCCGGCTGGGCGAACTACGGCTACTGCCGCTCCCACTCCCGCTTCCACTGGGGCCTGAAACTCCACCTGGTATGCACCCCGGCCGGGCTGCCCGTCACCTGGGCCCTGGCCGACCCCAAGATCGACGAACGCCAGGTTCTGGCCGCGCTCATCGACAACGAGCCACACCTCGCCAGCACCCGGCCCGGCCTGCTGATCCTGGCCGACAAGGGCTACATCGCCGCCGAACTCGACCACTTCCTCGCCGCCCGCGGTGTGAGCCTGCTGCGGCCCTCCTACCGCAACCGCGGCACCCCGCACCCGGCCGAACCTCTGCTCAAGACGGTCCGCCAGCTGATCGAGTCGGTCAACGACACCCTCAAGGGCCAGCTCGACCTCGAACAGCACGGCGGCCGCACCATCGACGGCGTCGGCGTCCGGGTGGCCCAGCGAATCCTGGCGATGACCTGCGCCATCTGGCACAACCGCATCATCGGCGCACCCACCACCAGATCACTGATCGCCTACGACCACTGAGCCACATCGGAACTACTCGTCTAGGAGTTGAGGTAGGCCAGTACGGCCAGGACGCGCCGGTTGTCGTCTGCGGAGGCCGCCAGTCCCAGCTTGGTGAAGATGCTGTTGGTGTGTTTGCTGACGGCCTTCTCGGACACGAACAGCTTGGCGGCGACCGCCGCGTTGGAGCGTCCTTCGGCCATCAGGGCGAGCACCTCGCGTTCCCGTTCGGTGAGGGACTGCACCGGGCTGGCCGCCTTCTGTCTGACCATGAGTTCCGACACCACCTTGGGGTCCATGACCGTACCGCCGTCCGCGACCTGGCGCAGCATGCCGACGAAGCGGCGCACGTCGAAGACGCGGTCCTTGAGGAGATAGCCGACGCCGCCGTTCTGGTCGGACAGCAGCTCGCGGGCGTACATCTGCTCCACGTGCTGGGACAGGACCAGGACGGGCAGCCCGGGGACCTGTTGGCGGGCCTGGATCGCGGCCTGCAGGCCCTCGTCGGTGAAGGTCGGGGGCAGGCGCACGTCGACGACGGCCACGTCCGGGCGGTGGGTGAGCAGGGCGCGCAGCATCGCGGGCCCGTTGTCCACCGCTTCGACCACGTCGAATTTGTGTGCGGTCAGCAGTTGTGCCAGGCCCTCCCGCAGCAGGGCCAGGTCTTCGGCGATCACCACGCGCACGGCAGCTCCATCCTCACCACGGTCGGTCCCCCCTGCGGACTGTGGACCTCCAGTACTCCGTCGAAGGCGGCGAGCCGGCGTTGCAGCCCGCGCAGGCCGCTGCCGCCTTCGGGGTCGGCGCCGCCGCGGCCGTCGTCGGTGACGCAGGCTTGCAGCACGCCGTCCGCGTACCACAGGCGCACCCCCACGCGGGACGCGCCGCTGTGCTTGGTCACGTTGGCGAGCGTCTCGGCGATCACGAAGTAGGCGGCCGACTCGACCGGTGGCTGCGGGCGAAAGGGCAGGTCGATGGCCAGCTCGACGGGGAGCGGCAGGCCGACCGCCAGCGCCCGGACCGCGCCGTGGAGTCCGCGTTCGGCCAGGACGGGCGGATGGATGCCGCGGACCAGCTCGCGCAGTTCGGTGAGTGCCTGGCTGCTGGAGTCCATGGCGTCGGCGAGGAGGGTGCGCACCATCTCGGGGTCCTCCTCCAGCAGGGTGTCGGCGAGGCCGAGCTTCATGCCCAGGGACACCAGGCGGGCCTGGGCGCCGTCGTGCAGGTCCCGCTCGATGCGGCGGAGTTCGGCCGCCTGGGACTGCACGGTCTGCAAGCGGGTCTCGGTCAGCCGCTCGACGCGCAGGGTGAGGCGGGCGCTGCGGGTGGGAGCCAGCAGCAGCCGGCTGAAGCGGCCGTGCGTCCGCACCAGCGGCCCGGCGCTCAGCAGCCCGAGGGCCACCAGTGCCGCTCCCTGGGGCATGGCGAGGCAGGCGTCGGTCTGGTCGGCGATGGGCCAGATCACCCCGAAGCCCCAGTGCGGTCCCATGTCTTCCCAGAGGACGGGGGTCACGAGCAGGCCGTTGAGGCCGTAGGCGACGAGGGAGGCGGGCAGCAGACCAAGGATGAGGCCGAGGGGCCCGTCGAGGAACAGCCACAGTACGTCGCGCCAGGTGGCCGGGTCGGACAGCAGACGACGGCACTGCCGCAAGGACGCGGAGACGTCGTGGGGTGCCGCTTCCACAAGATGGCGGTAGGGGGTCTCGATGAGGGTGCCGGTCCACTCGCCGGCCGTCCGCCGGTGGTAGCCGGCCAGCGCGCGGACCGCGGCCACAACGACCGGCAGGATCAGGACGCCCACGCCGACGGCCAGGGCGAGCAGGGTCAGGACGGTGACGGTGAACAGGGCGACGCTGCCGATCTGGGAGAGCACCGCGACCACCAGGCCGCGCGCGCACCAGCGCAGCCGCCCGGCCCCGCCGCCGCCCGCCGCCGGGCCGGCCACGCGACCCCGTGCGGTCACCACCGGTCCACCGCCGCCCGCCGCCGGACCGCTCCGGTCCTCCCCGCGCCGCCCGCCGGCCTTGGGGTCCACGCCTCGCACACCTGGTTCCGCCCTCCCCGGACCCGGGGCACTTCGCCCCGCGCGCCTCATCATCGCAGTACACGCAGGCGGTACGACCGGCCGGTCCGCCCGCCCGCGTCCACCAGCATCGCCGCCGCACGGGCCGGGCGCAGTGGAGGAGGGCCCTGGGGAGGGTGGAGTTTTCTCCACCCCCTGTGTGGGCGCAGGCCCCTGGGCCGGCGAGCGGCTCCTCCATAGCGTCGGCGGTGTGATCGCGTCTTCCACGCGACAGGTACAGGAGCTTTGAATGGACACCAACGCAGTGGCCGACGCAGTCCGGCTCAACGCGGTTCGCAAGGTCTACCGCGAGGGCGCCCACGCGGTGACCGCACTGGACGGCGTGAGCCTGTCCTTCCGGCGCGGCAGCTTCACCGCCGTGATGGGACCCTCCGGTTCGGGCAAGAGCACCTTGTTGCACTGCGCGGCGGGGCTGGACCGGCCCACCTCGGGCACGGTCCTGCTGGACGGTGAGGACCTCGGCGGGTACGACGAGACGGCGCTGACGAAGATGCGGCGCGAGCGGATCGGCTTCGTCTTCCAGTCCTTCAACCTGCTGCCGGCTCTGACGGTGATGCAGAACATCACGCTGCCGTTGAAGCTCGCCGGCCAAAAGCCGGACCGGGCGCAGATCCAGGAGGTGATCCGCCGGGTGGGTCTGGACTCCCGGACGGGGCACCGTCCCGCCGAGCTGTCCGGCGGCCAGCAGCAGCGGGTGGCGATCGCGCGTGCCCTGGTCACCGGCCCCGCCGTGGTGTTCGCCGACGAGCCGACCGGCGCGCTGGACACCCGTACCGCCCGCGAGGTGCTGCGGCTGATGCGCGAGTCCGTACAGGCCCTGGGGCAGACCATCGTGATGGTCACCCACGATCCGGTGGCGGCCTCCTACGCGGACCGGGTGGTCTTCCTCGCCGACGGCCGGTTCGTGGGCGAGGTGGGCAACCCGACCGCCGAGATGGTCGCCGAGCGGATGACGCGCCTGGGTGCCTGGGCGGACGAGGGGGGCGCGGATGACCCGCGGGCCCGCACCGCGACGGGGGGCGGATACTGATGCTCTCCCTGGCCCTGAGCACCCTGCGCCACCGCAAGGGTGGTTTCGCCGCCACGTTCGTGGCCATGTTCTTCGGCGCGGCCCTGATCATGGCCTGTGGCGGGCTGATGGAGAGCGGCGTGGACAACGCGGTGCCCTCCCAGCGGTTCGCCGCGGCCCCGGTGGTGGTGGCCGGCGACCAGTCCTACGCGTCCTCGTGCCTGGCCGAGCGGGTCCGGCTGGACTCCGGCGCGGTCCGCCGGGTCGCCGCCGTGCCGGGCGTCCGCGAGGCGGTCCCCGAGGTGTCCTTCCCCGTCGCCGTCGTGCGCGAGGGCCGCCCGGTGACCGCCCTGCCCGACAGCGTCGCCCGTGCCGACCACCGTCCGCTGGGCCACGGCTGGGAGTCGGCGCGCCTGGCGCCCTACCGCCTCACCCACGGAACCGCGCCGACCGCCGCGCGGGAGGTGGTCCTGGACGCCGACCTGGCCAAGGCGGCCGGTGCCGTGGTCGGTGACAAGGTCCTCGTCACGGTCCAGGGCCGCCCGCGGGAGTTCCGGCTCACCGGTGTGGTCCGGCAGGCCGGCGGCCGGGACGCTTTCCAGCCCGCCGTGTTCTTCACCGACGCACAGGCCCGCACGCTCAGCGGTCACCCGCGGGCGGTGGACGCCATCGGCGTCCGGCCGGCATCCGGCACCGACGCGGAGGCGCTCGGCCACCGCATCGAGCGGGAACTGGGCGGCAAGGCCGTGGCGCTGACCGGTGACGAGCGAGGCCTGGCCGAGTTCCCCCAGGCCGCCGCGAGCCGCCGCAACCTGCTGATGCTGGCCTCCATCTTCGGGGGCTGGGCGGTCCTGGTGGCCATGTTCGGGGCGGCGTCCACGCTGGGCCTGACGACCCGCCAGCGCCTGGGCGAGATGGCTTTGATGAAGGCGATCGGCACCACCCCGAAACAACTGCGCCGCATGATCCTGGGCGAGACGCTGGCCGTCTGCCTGGTGGCGTCCGTGCTCGGCTGCCTGCCCGGCGCGCTGTTCAGCCGGCTCCTGTTCGACAAGCTCATCTCGGCCGGAATCGTCTCCGCAGCCGTGGAGTTCAGGCTCGGCGCACTGCCGGGCGCCGTGGCGGTAGCCGCCTCGCTGCTGGCCGGCGTGGGCGCCGCGTACCTCACCGCCCGCCGGATCGCCACCACCCGGGCCACCGAGGCGCCGGCACAAAGCGCGAGGGACAAGCGCCGGCCGGCCCGGGCCCGCATCATCTGGTCCGCCCTCTTCCTGCTCGGCGGTCTCGCACTGGCCGCGACGACCATGACGATGCCGGTGGACGACACCACGGCCGGCATCGCAGCCCCCGCCTGCATCCTGTGGGCGATCGCCCTGGCCCTCCTGGCCCCCGGCTGCGCCACAGCAGTCGTGGCCGTCCTCAAGGTGCCACTCCGTGCGGTATCGGGGCTGCCGGGCAGGCTCGCGATCCTCAACTCCCGGATGCACGCGCAGCCGATGGCCGCCACGGTCACCCCCATCGTCCTGCTGACCGGCATCGCCACCGGCACGCTGTACATGCAGCAGATCGAGGACGCCTCCCACCGCGCCGCGCGGACCGGTGTCCTGCGGGCGGACCACGTCCTGACCTCACACACCGGCGGCCTCGCCCCCGGCACGCTGGAGAGGGTCCGCAAGGTTGCGGGCGTCACCGCGGCCTCGGCGTACGTGACGAGCACCGGCTTCGTGCAGGAACCCGGGGACCCGCAGCAGACCGCCGAGGGATGGCCGCTCCAGGGCGTCAGCGATGACCGCAACCTCTCGGTACGCGCCGCCACCGGTTCGCTGGCCGCCCTGCGCGGCAACAGCGTGGCCCTGCCCGTGGCGCACGCCGCATCACTGCGGCGCGCGGTCGGGGACACGGTCACCCTGCGGCTGGGTGACGGCGCCCCGGTGAAGGTCACCGTGGTCGCCACCTACCGGCCGCAGGGCCTGACGACCTCGCTGCTGCTGCCCGCCGCACTGCTGGCGGCCCACACCACGGACGGGACACCCACGCAGATCGTGGTGCAGCGGGCCCCGGGGGCCGACCCGGGCACGGTCACCGCGGCACTGCGCGCGGCGGTCGAGGACCAGCCGGGGGCCCAGGTGTCCGGCAGCGGCGCGCTCAGCGCCGACCGCACCGCCGGCCAGCAGCAGCTCGCCACCATCAACTACCTGGTGGTCGGCATGATCACCGGATACACCGTGATCTCGGTGGTCAACACCCTGGTCTCGGCCACCGGGCGAAGGCGCCGGGAGTTCGGCCTCCAGCGGCTCACCGGCTTCACCCGGCGCCAGGTCATGACCATGATGGCGGTCGAAAGCGGGCTGACCGCGGTGACCGGGATCCTCCTCGGGTCGGTCGCCGCCACGATCACCGTCTTCCCGTACAGCCTCGCCAAGCTGGACCGTGTCCTGCCCTGCGTACCGGTGTGGATCTACTGGGCGGTCGTGGCCGGAGCGGCGACCGTCACCCTCGCGGCGACACTCCTGCCGGCCTGGCGGGCCACCCGGTTCCGCCCGGCACAGGCAGCCACCTCCGCCACCTGAAAAACGGCGCCGCGGCCGGCACACGCCCCCCACCACCCGGCCGCGGCCCGCACAACGCCCTCAGACGCTGATGGACCACACCCCTCTGAGACGCTGATGGACCACACCCCTCGCCCCTCCCGCCGGACCGCCCCCACCGCCGCGCGAAGCGGCCGACAACCGCAACCGGCAACCGGGACAGCAGGGGTGCCCCGCCGGTGGCGCCATCCCACAGGCACACCGCACCGCCGACCCGCACCGCCGGCCCGCACCGCCGAAGTCCGCCGGCCCGGCTGCGCGAGCGCGGTAACACCACCAACACGACCCGATGATGCGGTGCGGCCGGAACCGGTCCCCGCAAACAATGACATGCACTTCGGGTACCAGCCGGAGAAAACCCGCGCCCCAGCAACGGCGAAACGGACCAGCCGAGCGACGGCATCCCCAGCGGCCGGCCGGCAGACTCATCCTCCCCCAGCTACGGATAGGCAGGTACGGACATTGCAGCACCCGGACCGGATACACACCCCACACCCGCCCCGCACCCGGACCGGATACACACCCCACACCCGCCCCGTCCGCTCCCGCACCACCCGCCACGGCTCGACACTGCCCCACACGAGGCACTGCCCTCACCACCAGCAGATCACGCAGTACCCCCCCCCCGCATCTGCGCCATGCCCTCACCGTTGCCCACAACCCTTCTTCCAAGAAGACACCCACTCACCACCCCACCCCTAAGGCGGTGCCGTGCGGGAGGACGTGGTCCCGGCCCAGAGGCGGACCGCCCCCTTCCGTCAGGACCGGCCAACGAGGCGGACAGCCGCAAGGGGCCTCGTCATTCCCGCAGCAGGCCGAGCGCCGGACGCGTCCGACATTGATTCCGGGGCTGCCGGGTAGAACCGGCTCATGGCCGAGCAGCGATTGCCTGGCGGCAGGACAACCGGAGCGGTACGCCGTGACGGCGCGGTCCACCGACCCCTACAGCCATGGACGCCCGCGGTGCATGCGGTGCTGCGCCACCTGGAGGCGGCCGGGCTGCAGGGTGCGCCCCGGGTGCTGGGAGTCGACAGCCAAGGGCGTGAGGTGCTGACCTATCTCGACGGTGAGACGGCGGGCGAGGACCTTCCCTGGCCCGCCTGGGTCTATTCGCAGACCGCACTGGAGGACGTCGGCCGGTGGGCCCGGACGCTGCACGATGCGACCCAGTCCTTCACTCCGCCACCCGATGCACGCTGGCTCGCCGGCCAGGCCTGGCGGCCCGGCCTGATCATCGGCCACCACGACGCCGCCCCATGGAACGCCGTCTGGCGCGACGGGCACCTGGCGGGCTTCTTCGACTGGGACACCGCCGGCCCCCAAACACGCGAGTTCGACCTGGCCTTCATCGCGCTGACCTGGGTACCCCTGCACACGCGCGGGTTTGCCGAACGTACCGGCTTCACCGCCTTCACCGACCGCTCCCGGCGGCTGCACCGGCTGCTGGACGCCTACGGGTACGCGGGCGACCGCACAGCGTTCGGAACCGTGGTGGCCACGCGGGCCAGAACCAACGCAGAGGTCATCCACCAGATGGCCGCCGACGGCAACCCGGCCTACACCGCGCTGGAGCCGATCGCCACCGAACTGGCCCAAGCCGCCCACGAAATCGACAGGCTGCCCGCCTCCTTCTGGATTCCGCCGACCCACAGCTGAGCCGTCTTCAAGGGAGCCAACCCCCACGGACATCCCCGCCTTCTTGCTGGTCGGCTCAGTCAGGAGAGTGCCTTGCCGCGGGCCGAGGCCGTATCCCGGCCTGCGGCATGGGGAAGCCGACGGGCACGCGGGCGATGGTGCCGCCGCCGTTTGGCGCGAACGTCGGCGATGGCCCCTTTTGCTTCTGCGCACTTCTACTTGTACTTCTACGGACTTCTGCGGATTCTTCTACGGCGCCGAGCAGGGCGCTTCCACGGCGGGTCGCGGTGTGTCATGGTCGGCCGCGGGCCGGTTCCGGCTGGTGCTGTGGCGTGTGGCCGGGTCGAGGGAGCAGCAACGGGGTCGCCAGCAGAAGTACGCCGGCCAGGCCGATGGCGGTACGGGGGCCGAGCAGGCTGCCCAGCACGCCCCAGACGGCCGTCAGGAGCGCGGTCGTGGCCCTGGTCGTCACCGCCCAGGCGGTCAGCGTGCGGGTGACCCGCTCGGTTGGGATGCGTTCGAGGCGGTAGGTGGTGTGGACGGGGTTGAAGATGCCGCAGCAGAAGATGAGCCCCAGCTCGACGCCGATCACCAGCAGCAGCCCGCCGGTGCCCGGCCCCGGGAAGGCCAGGCCGATGGGCCAGATCACGCGCAGCGCCCCGGACGCGATGAGGACCTGGTGCTGTCCGAGTCGGGTGACGAGCGGCCGGGCCAGCCGCGAACCGAGCAGCCCGCCGATCGAGGGCGCGGCGAAGGCGAGGCCGTACTGCCATGGCGCGAACCCGAGCTGGTCGAGCATCAGGACGGCCAGCAGCGGCTGGGCGGCCACCACCAGGCCGTTGAACAAGGCGGTGTTGAACAACAGCGGACGCAGCGTCGCGTCGGCGAGGACGTACCGCCAGCCGTCGAGCAGGTCCCGGGCCCGCAGCCGCGTGGCCTCCCGGCGCCCGGGCCGCGGCTCCCGGCCGCCCGTGGCACGGATGCCCAGGGCCGAGAGCAGGTAACTGACCGCGTCGGCCGCCACCGTCGCCACCGGCCCGAGGAGCCCGATCGCGGCGCCGCCCAGCGGCGGTCCGATGATCGTGGTCGTCCAGGTTGTGGACTCCAATCGGGCGCCTGCGGCGAGCAGGCCCCCGGCCGGCAGCAGCGTCTTCAGGTACGCGCCGGATGCGGCGCGGAAGGTGATGTCGGCCGCCGCGGTGACGACCGAGACCAGCAGGAGCTGAAGGAAGGTCAGCGCGCCGAGCGCGAACGCGGCGGGGATCGTCAGCAGCGCCGCGCACCGCACCAGGTCCATCGCGATCAGCACGGGCCGCTTGCGACGGACCTCCACCCACGGGCCGAGCGGCACCGCCACGGCCGCGCCCACCACAGCTCCCACGGAGGAGAGTGCGGCGACCTCGGCCGGTCCGGCGTGCAGCACCTGGACGGCGATCAGCGGGAATGCGCCGAAGGCGAGCCATGTGCCGAGCGCGCTGGTCCCGTACGCCGCCCAGAGCCACCCGAATTGCCGCCCCAGCCGATGACCCAGCCGATGACCGAGCAGATGTCCCAGCCGGTGCCCACCCGCCATGCCCGCCGCCCTTCGCTACCCGCACTGCACAACCGATCCGCGTCGGAGGCATCAAAGCGATCACCACATCCGGTGGTCAAACAACCGAAGGACCGCTCAGCCACAACCAACGGTTGTGTCCGTAGGATGTCGACATGGACGTCGACACCGTTCGGACCTTCGTCACCGCCGCCGACGCGGGGCGGCTCCAGGAGGCCGCGGCCGAGCTGGAGGCCACCCAGCAGGCGTCTCCACGCGCATCGCCGTACTGGAGCACAACCTCGGCGTACGGCTGTTCACCCGTACCGCGCACGGCGCCGAGCTGACCGCCGACGGGCAGGCGTTCCTGCCCCACGCCCGGCGCCGGCCACCCTCCGCGCCCAACTCACCGCCACAGCGGCCGACCACGACGCCGCCGGGACCTGGACGGCCGGACCGGGTGATTCCACGCTGAGCGCCGCCACATCAGGCAGTCAACGGTGGTCAACGGCGGGCGTCACCAGGGGCGAGGCAGTACGCGGCCCCCGGTACGAAGCCCTCCCGCGCGCCCGGCCATGGCGACCTGGCGGCCCTGTCCCGGCCCTGGGTAGAGAGCCGGTGACCACGAACGATCCACCGGATCAAAACGAGGAACCTCTCCCGCCGGCTGCAATTCGCGGACCGGCCGTCGCGTCCGCACCGACGCCGTCGGGCCGGCCATGCCGGGCAAGGGAAGGGGAAGGGGAGGGAAGCCGTACGAGAATCCGTACGTTGCCTCGGTCCGTACGTACGGCGAGATGTCCTGCGGCCCTTCTACACCTGCCACCGCGACGCGGGCACCGGCCCGGTGCCCGCCAGGCTTTGCCGCAGACCCGGATGGGCTTGTCGAGCAACTCGATCATCGCAGGAGAGGCATCGACGCCGAACGCCGCCAACCCCAATTTGTCCAGACAGGCGGCGATATGACCGGGCCTACACCCCAGATCCGCGACCTGACCGTTCCCACTCGCATATCAGGGCCGCTTCACGTGCGGCCGGAGGACGTCACCGTGGGTGGCCGCGAGGAGCGAAGCCCAAAGAGGGAGGGCAGGGGCCAGGGGTAGGGGGCGAGGGGCGGTGGCACCAGATGCGGGGGCCGCCGCCCGAGGAGGCGGATCCGGATCAGCGGGCCCGGACGTTCGTGGACGTGGGCAGGCAGAACATCAGGGCCCACATCGATACGAGGGCGCCGCCGACCCACCAGAGGATGCCGGTGAACGCGTCACGGTTGACCGCGCCGTCGGGTGAGCCGCCGGTGGCGGCGAAGAACACCACGGCGGTCAGCGCGGTGCCGAGGGCGATGCCCAGGTGCATTGCGGTGTTGAACAGGCCCGAGGCGAAACCGGCGTTCTCGTGTGGGACCTTGGCGAGGGACATGTCGGCGAGCGGGCCACCGACCCCTGCCGAGGCCGAAGCCGATCAGCAGGACAGGCCCGGTCATCGTCAGGAAGGTCAGGCCGGCCTGCCGGCTGCTGATCTGAAGTCCGTAGGCCGCCATCGAGGCGAGTGTGATCACCGCTCCGGCCTGGGGCAGGCGGCGCCCGAAGCGCCCGGCGGTCTTCATCGCGGTCGTCGCACCGGCCGGCTCGCCCAGGGCGAGCAGCACAAAGGCCACGGCCGCCATCAGCGGATTCAGGCCCAGGCCCCGCTGGAGGTACAGCGTCCAGGTCATGAAGAACAGGCCACACAGCAGGCCGAGCACCAGGTGCGCGGACAGGCCGCCGGAGAACTGCTTGCCCCGGAAGAGGAACACTGCCACGAGCGGGGCGTTGCCCTGCCTGTGCTGCTGGTGACGCAGGAAGACGCCGAACACGAGAAGTCCTGCGGCGAACATGGCCAAGCACCACAACGGCCAGTGGCGGGAACGGCCCTCGGTGAGCGGGAAGATGATCAGGACCACGGCCGGCGCGGACAGCAGCATGCCGGTGAGGTCGGGGCGGTCGGCCCTCTGCGCGGTCGACTCGGGGAGGAACCTGCGGCCGAGAAGGAGTACGGCGAGGCCGACGGGCACGTTGATCAGGAAGATCGGCCGCCAGCCCAGTCCGAACAGGTCGGCCCCGGTGAGCACGCCGCCCAGGACCGGACCCAGGACGTTGCCGAGCGACAGGACGGCCCCGTAGAGGCCGAAGGCCCTGCTGCGGTTTTCGCCGTCGAAGGTGACATGGAGGGTGGCCAGGACCTGGGGGATCATCACGGCGACGCCGGCGCCCTGGATGACGCGGGAGGCGATCAGCGTGCCGGGTGCGGTCGCGGTGCCGCACAGCAGGGAGGCGAGGGTGAACCTGGCGGTGCCGATGAGGAGGATCTTGCGTCGGCCGTGGATGTCACCGAGCCGTCCGCCGGTGATCAGCCCGACGGCGACGGTCAGCGAGTAGCCGGCGGTCAGCCACTGCACCGCCACCGGTCCGGCGCCGGTCGAGTCCTGGACGGCGGGCAGGGCGGTGAGGACGACCGACTGGTCGAGGATGTCCATGAGCTCGGCGACCAGGAGCACCACGAGGGCGATCCGGGCGGCCGGGGCCATCTTCGACGACCGGTCCGGTACGTCGTCAGCCGGGGCTCTGCGGTGTGCTGCGGCTCGCTGTCGAGCACGGAGGAAGCCACGGTAGGACTCCTGGTTCAGATGGTTCAGGAATCGGGGAGCTCGCCGTCAGCCGCGCCGGGGCCAGAACACACGAAACCCGGGGCAGTCGGCAGAGCTGCACCCGGGAAATGACAGGGAAATGCGGGGGTGGGTGACGCAACTCAGGCCGGCGCGACGTCCGCCCCCGGACACGTTCAGAACCTCAGAACGTGGGGAACTGCGGACGGCTACTTGGCCTGGGAGATACGTCGTCACCTCGAAACCACTACAGAAGGAACCAGAAGTCCGACACTGACGCCGAAGCCTTCGGCGCAGGGACTCATACACGCACGATACGACACCCCCCTGAAGCCCGCGCACGCCACATTCGCGTCCGGTCCTCACCCGCCCGTCCGGGGCCCAGACGGCCGTTTGTCTGCGCGGTGGCCGACGGCCTTGCACCGCACCCCGATGTGGGACAGGTCACCCGAGCCAGGCGACGGGGGTGTGCGCCGGCCCCGGAAGAAGCAGGCACAGCCGTCCCTGGCGAGAATCGGGGGTTCATCGGCATTTTCGCCTCTGTTGGCCCTAGGGGACTGTCCATAGGCTCGTGCCGTCAAGCACTCGGCCACTCGGCCACTCGGCCACTCGGCCACTCGGCCACTCAATTGTTCAGCCGCCGACGGAAGGCTTTCACGTGTGTGTCAAAGGAAATGACGAGAAAAGCGTGACCCGGCGTACGGCACTGAGGCGTGGCGCCGGAGTCGCCGCGATCGGTGCGGCGTCCGCACTCGCTGCCGCGGTGTCCGCTCCGCCTGCCGCCGCGGTGCCGGTATCGCGCGATAACGCCTCGTCTTCGAGTACCGGGCCCCTGCCCGGAACAGTGGCTGGAATCCGCATTCCCAGCAGCGGTATAGCCCGGAGAACCGCGGCGTTCGTACGTGAGGTGTCCTCCGAGACGCTCTTCAACCATGTCATGCGGACATACCTTTACGGCTGCGTCCTGTTCGATCGGCGCGGTATTCACTACGACCGTGAGCTGGCGTTCGTCGCCGCGGCCCTGCACGACCTCGGGTTGGTCGAGGCGTACCGGACTCCGACCGAGCGTTTTGAGGTGGACGGCGCCGACGCCGCACAGCGGTTCCTGAAGGAACAGCGGATGTCGGCCGAAAAAGTCTCCGTCGTCTGGGACGCGATCGCACTGCACACCAATGTCGGCATCGCCGCTCGGAAGAGGCCTGAGATCGCCATGGTCTCCGTCGGCTCCGGACTCGATTTCACCGGGAACGGCCTCCAGCACATCCCGTCCGACACGCTCGAAGAAATACTTGACGCCTTCCCCAGGAAAGGGTTCAAGCAGGACGCGCGCGACAACATACTGTCGCTGTGCCGCACCAAACCCATGTCGGTACTCATGCATCCCTTCGCCGAAGTCGGCCGTCGTCACCTCTCCGGCTTCTCGGTGCCCACTGTGGAGGACCTGCTGCTCGCCGCCCCCTTCGAGGAGTGACGGGCACGAAAAGGAAAAGGAGGAGGAGAAGAAGTGAGGGAGGAGGAGAGGGAGGCTCCGGCCGCCCCGCGGGTCCCGGGAAGGCCCTGGCGGTGACGGGTGATGCGTGACCTGCGGGCCGGCCGGTCCCCCGGCCGGTGTCTCAGCGGCCGGACGGGTCAGACGAAGAAGGCGTTCATGCCCGGAACGTCGGACAGGTAGGTCTCGATGCTCGCGATCTTGCCGTCCCGCAGGCGGCAGACGGTGGACAGGTACTCGTCGAGCCGGGCATCGTCCCGGCGAGCGGTGTTGTGCAGCGACAGGGCCATGTTCTCGCGGCTGACCAGGATGTGCAGCAACTCGAAGCGGAGACCGTAGGAGGCGATCTTCTTCGCCCGTTCCACGATCGCGTCGGCGCCTTCCGCCGTACCGGAGATGGTGTTGTCGCCGGGCAGTGTCCAGGTGGCGTCGTCGGTGAGCAGGGACCGGATGCCGCCCCAGTCACCGGCGGTGAGGAAGGCGTGGAACCTCGTGCCGAGCTGGTGGGCGATCTCGTACTGGGACATGGATCCTCCTAGGAGAGCATCTAAAGCAATGATGTTTGCTTTAGGCAGCGTAGACAGAGGGCACGCTAAAGCGCAAACCATTGCTTTAAGGTGAGGGTATGCCCGTTAAAAGCAACGACAGCCGCCCCGGCGGCCGGAGCGCCCGCGTACGCGCCGCCGTTCATCAGGCGACGGTGGACCTCGTGCACGAAGTCGGCGCCGACAAGGTGACCATCCCGGCGGTGGCCCGCCGCGCCGGCGTCAACCCCAGTTCGGTCTACCGGCGTTGGGGTACGGTCTCCGCCCTCCTGGCGGACGTGGCCGCCCGGCGTCAGGACGATGAGGCACCGGAGCTGCTCGGTGACCTGCGCCAGGACCTGGAGCAGGTGGCGGTGTGGACGCTCACGGACCTGTCCCGGCCGGGAGGCGTGGCGTTCTTCCGTGCCGAGGTGGCGCCCGACGTGGACGACCGCCGGGCCGGCCTGCACGCCTGTCTCCAGCGGGTCAGCGCCCGGTTCCAGGCCCCCTTGGAAGCCGCCGCCCAGCGGGGTGAGACGACGCCCTCGCTGGAGCGAGTGCTCGACCGGGTGGTCGCTCCCCTCTATTTCCGCGTGGTGTTCTCGATCCCGGGAACGGACGAGCATTTCGCGCGAGGTCTCGTCGCCGAGTTGTACGACTGCGGGGAGCTCGCACTCCCGGCTCGCGACGCGGAGCGAACCGCGCCCCAGTGACCGCCGGCCCGCGGGCCCACGGCGAGCCGACGGGTAGGACCATGGTCAGGACCGCGTTCGGGATGTGCGGCAGGAGGCACTCGCGCCCCACGTGCGGCGGTTCCACCACGTCGTTCTCCGCGGCCAGCACGGTCACCGGCACCTCGATGTCGCGTACGACACGTGTGATGTCCTGCGCCCGATTCCGCGCAGCGGCCACTCCTGCCGGGCCTCCGCCCCGGTCGCGAGACTGTCGCGTACCACTGCGGTGCGTACCACGGCGGGCAGCGGTACGGCGGTCATGACATGGTCGAGGGCGGGCCGCACCGTCTCGGGCGAGTCGTACGCGTGGGACAGGCCCTGCCGATACTCCTCCCCGGTCACCGCGGCGGGCGGCTGCGGCGGCGCGGGTGCGACGAACACCGGACCGGCCAGTCCGACGGGCCGACGGGCCGACGGGCGACGGGCCGACGGGCGACGGGCCGCGAGAAGCTGACTTACCTTACGCCCATCGAGTGACCGACGAGGACGAACGGCCCCGCCACGCACGCGTCCACCGCGCGAGCGAGGTCCTCGGCGAGCCGGTCGAGGTGATGGGGCCCGGGCAACGCCCGGGAGGTGCCCCAACCACGCTGACCGAAACGGACCGTCGTCTGTCCGGGCGTCAACTGGCCGGTTGCGGCCGTATGAGAGGCACCGTCCGTACAACCTCGCTACGGATCCGGGCTTCCTGCTGGTGGCCCGGGACCGGGTGCGGAGCAACAAGGGCGCGCGCACGGCGGGAGTGGACAGCGAGACCGCCAACTACACCGAGTCCGTACGTGAATCGGAAGGGTTCCTTTCGTACCTGCGAGGAGACCTCAAAGCCCGCTCATCGTCCACCGGGCCGCCCCACCATGCCGGACCAGCGGTGAGCGGCTCGCCACGCAGGTCAGCGACCAGCGGGTGCACAGCGGCGGCCAGGTCCTGCGCGCCGATGCCACCGTCCCACGGCAGGGACTCGGCACCGGCCACATACGGCACACCCTGGTCGCCGGTGAACCTGCCCGTAGCCCGGCCGGGCCCGGCCGGGCTACGACCGCACCGCGTATCCGGCGCCCCGGCCGTCACGCCCGTGGTGCCCTCATCGCTCGGCCACGGGCAGGCACTCGGCGAGCAGGTCGACGACGTCGCGCCAGGCCCGCTGCGCGTGCCGTGGGTGGTAGCCGACGCCGGGGCGCACGGCGTGGTCGACCGGCGGGTGGTGGAAGGCGTGCAAGGCGCCGCCGTAGACCGTGAGGCGCCAGTCGACGCCCGCGGCCTGCATCTCGGCGGTGAACGCGTCCCGTTGGGCGGGCGCCATGATCGGGTCTTCCGACCCGACCCCGGCCCACACCGGGCAGCCGATGCGCGCTGCCTCGCCCGGTCGGCCCGTGATCAGCCCGTTGACTGTGGCGATCGCGCGCAGGTTGACGCCGTCGCGCCCGAGTTCCAGCCCGATGGCGCCCCCGGTGCCGTAGCCGACGGCGGCGATCCGGTCGGGGTCGGTCCGCGGTTCGGCGCGCAACACGTCGAGCGCCGCATGACCGATGCCCCGCATCCGGTCAGGGTCGGCCAGCAGCGGCATGCAACGGGCCAGCATCTCCTCGGGGTCACCCAAGTAGCGCCCGCCGTGGAGGTCGAAGGCCAGCGCCACGTACCCCAGCTCGGCGAGCGCATCGGCCCGCCGGCGCTCGACGTCGCTGAGCCCCGTGCCCTCTGGCCCGAGCAGCACCGCGGGCCGACGGCCCACACCGGCCGGGAGCGCGAGGTGCCCGATCATCGTCAGACCGTCGGCCGGGTACTCGACCGTACGCGTTGTAACTGTCGTCATAAGCCTGGACTTTAGTGATCGTCGAGCCCGGTCGGGCTGGTGTTCACCGCCGGCAGAACAGCGTGGGTGTGCCTCCGAGCTGCGGCGATGGCTCACAAGAGCCGTCACAAACCCAACTGCTAACGCTAACGCTGCTCCGTGCGAAGCGGTCCGGTCATTCATGGCTCGATCTTCTCAGTGGCCACCAACACTCCAGACGCGCAGCAGCGGTGTCAGTTCTCGCCGAAATCTTCCGGCGCATCGATCAGCAACTACCGACGGCGCTCACCGACAACCGATGCCCGTTCTCACCTACGCAGCCAGTCAGTGCTGGCGTGGCCGGCCATGAGCCGTTTCGGGAACTTGACGTCCGTGTACGGCCTTCGTTGTTTCCGGTTCCGGAAAGGTAGGACGTGATGATGCCATGCGGCCGGCGGGCGTCTGCCGCCATTCGCCCAATGGATGTACTGACAAGTCCGAGCCGGGCAATTCGTACGGCCCTTCACCGATCCGGGCGGCGAACCCGAAGTGCCGGGCAAGCTCCGGCTGCCGCGACGAGCCCGGTCAATGCTGGGAGATACCCGTTCGCAGATGCCGAAGGGCGTCCTCGAGTTTGCGCTGCATCGCGCTGAGCATGACCACTTGTTCGCGTACTACCTGCAGCCGTCGCTCGTACACGACGATTGCCTCCGAGCAGATATGGGCATGGTCGGTATCGCCGTCCAGGCAGGCATTCATCTTCTTGATGCTCTCGGCGTTGAGGCCGGCAGCCAGTAGGGTGCGGATGTTCAGCACCCGTGTGACCGCGGACTCGTCGTACTCGCGATACCCGTTGTGCTGACGGCGGGGTCGCAGGAGGCCGCGCTGCTCGTAGTAGCGCAGCGCTCGCGTTGAGACTCCGGCTTCCTTGGCCAGTTCACCGATGCGCATGCCTCGCCCCACCTTCGGATGCTCGGGTCTCAGATCTTCTCATTATGCGCATGCGGTTTCTCCGTGGGTCGCAACACCGGTTTCGGCGACCGGGGCTGACGGACAGGTGCTCAGTGGACCACTGTCTTGGTTCGCATCAGGAACGACTCCAGGAAGTCGTCGTGCGGCAGACCGCGGATCATCCGGAGTGGGGTGGCCGCCGAGGTAGAGGTTGGCGATGCTCGGCTCAGCGAGCAGCCGGTCGATCAGGTCTTCGTCGTCGGTGAGGGCTGCGAGGACAAAAGTGTCATGCAGGGGAGCCAGTCCCGCCTCCCGGGACCACGGCGTGACCCATATGCAAGGGAAGGGCAGCTCCACCCGGGTTTGTACGGTGTCGGGCCGGCCGGCCTGGTGGACCGCGAGCCGCAGTACGGCCGAGCCGTCACCGAAGCCCCCAGCGATGCCGTCACCACCCCGCCAGGCCACCGTACCCTCGGTCCGCATCAGCACGTGCTTCTCCATCTGGCGTACCCGGTCGATGAGTTGTACCGGCAGCACCGCCTGAGGATGCCCGGGCGGCAGGTTCGGCAGCTCGGCCAACTCTCGAACAATCGCCTCGGCACGCGACCTGGTCCGGTTCGCGCTGCCGTGACGGGCCACGGGGTCGCGCCAGTCTTTCGACCGCTCCTTTGGGGCGGGCCTGTTGCAGGCAGGTGGAGATGCTGGCCGCGGTGGAGAGCGTCTCTTCGGTGGTTGATGTGACGATGCTGCGCGGAAGCCCTGAAACGCGTGCGACGGTTCTTTGACAGTCCTCCACCGACAGCACGGCGACGGTGTGCCGGGCGGCGTGCCCATCAGTACACTCCCTGGATGACGGCTTCTCCATCGCAGGAGGCCCACCGGCGAACTGCGGGGTGTCGGCGGAGCGCAGCCGGGTACCGCCGAGAATCACCGTGTTGCCGAGGCTCCCGATCAGGGTGATGCCGGGGAATACCTCGGTACGCAGCAAGTGGCGAGTGTCCGGGGCCATGTGCGCCCCGCCCCACTGGATTGTCGTGATCTTTGCGCGTACGAGGTCTACCAACTCTTCGTCTGCGGCCAGGCGTTCCGTTGTGCCGCCGCTTTCGCATACACCGACGATCTGCGGATCGGAGTATCCGCGAGGGATGAGGTCTTCCACGCGGGTGTCGTGCAGTTCGTTGCAGAAGTCGGGAAACAGCGCCAGGTCATCCATGGTTGTGACGTCGCGTATGGGGTCGAAGCCTGATCTGGCGGCACGGTCGAGCCAGAAGCAGGGCCCGGTATCGGGGCCGAAGTGCCATCGCATGGCAGCCTGGATGAATGCATCAGGGTCCGGCGTGTTGGTCAGCGGGGTGTCGAGTATGGAGTCGTCGACGGATTTCATCGCTACCTCGTTTTCCTCTATAGCCGGGGATGTCAGCGGCGGGCGGCGCGCAGTGCGGAACGGCGGACCTTGTCGGCGTCGTCACGCGGTGTCGCGGCGGAGCGTTCGGAGGAGGGCGGGATCTTGTGTGGGGCCAGCTTTTCGCGTACATGGTTCTCCAGGTCCGCGTCGCTGACCGGTGAGCCGGTGTGCACGACGGCATGGGCCCGGTTGCCCAGGTCGTCGTCGGGCAGGCCGATCACCACGGCCGACAGCAGTGTGGGGGGTGCCTCCAGTGCGGCCTCGTTCTCGGCCTGGACCGCCCTGTCCGGCGGGTCACGGTGCCGCCGCCGGGACCCGGGGGGCGGGCTCGGGACGCCGGGCCGGGTAGCGGCGGACGGCGACGGACATGAAGAGGATGTTGATCAGTCCGACGGCTGCAGCAGCGATCAGGACACCGGTTCCGCCGCCTCCGCTGAGCGCGCCGCCGCCGATCATCCCGGCCAGGGCGATACCTACATACAGCCCGCTGGTGTTGAGAGCCACCGCCTCGGTGCCCGCCGCGCCCGCCATCTGCAGGGCCCGGGCGTTCATGGGCGGGTTGTAGGCCCAGCCTGCCATGCCCCACACGATCAGCAGCAGGCACAGCAGCCAGAACGGCGCGCTGCCACCGGAGACGATGCCGACCGCAACCATCGCGAGAGTCGAGAGCAGCACCGCGCCCAGCAGGCTGATCAGCGCACGGTCGGTGCCCCAGCGGTCGTTCAGCCGGCCGCCGATGAAGGTGCCCACCGCGCCGGCGATGCCGTCAACCACGATAGCCACCGTCACCCAGCTATCTCCCAGGCCGGTCAGGTCATGGGTGACGGGCGCGATGAAGGTGTACGGCATCAGTCCGCTGCACGCGCCGATGACGGTGCCCAGGACGCACATCAGCACTGCCGGGCGGCGCAGCAGCACCAGTCGGGCCTGCACGCCCACCACCGGCAACTGCGGCAGACGCGGCAGCGTGGTCGCGGTCAAGACGACGCCCAGGCAGGTCAGTGCGCCCACGCAGACGAACGTCACCTGCCAGCCGAAGGTGCTGCCCAGCCACGCCCCCGCCAGCACACCCACCACCAAGGACACCGTCAGTCCGGAGGCCACTGTCCCAATCGCCCGACCGATGCGCTCGGGCGGTGCCAGGGCACCCGCCACTGCGAACGCAGCCGGGCTCACGGTTGCCGCCACCAGCGCCGCGACCGTCCGCAGTGCCATCAGGACCGGATAGGAGGTGGCGAAGACGGTGGCGAAGTTGACCACCGCGAAGACCGTCAGCCCTCCGACGATCAGGATCCGGCGCGGGACCCGCGCCGTCGCCACCGCCATCACCGGCGCCGCCACCGCGAACGTGATCGAGAAGACGGTCACCAGTTGACCGGCGACTGCCTCACTGACCTTCAGGTCCGACGCGATGTTCGGGAGAATTCCTGCAATGATGAAGTCATCGGTACCGATCACGAAGGTCGTCAGCAATAACCCCAACAACCACGTCATACCCTGCTGAACTGGCTTATCCGCTTCACTGGAACTCATCGTTGCGCCTGGGCTTCCTCGCTTCGGGATCTTCGAGTGCGGTCACCGTATGACCTTGACGCGTACGTGAAGGTCAAGGGGCGCTCGCGTGAGCTGGGACACATCGATGCAGTGGCGGCAAGGCACGCCGAGCCCTTGGCACCGCGTCTGCGACGGGACCGGTCAGATGCACCCCGTGCCGCTGATCTCAGTCAGATCCTGGTAACAGGCTCCGGCCTCCGGTTGGCCTCGCGTCATGCCATCCGCGAGGAGGCGTAGAGGACTGTGGGCCCGGCGCCAGCAGTGTGCTGTGACGTCAATTGCGGCAGGCTCATCCGGTAGCGCTGGAAGTGTTCGGTGAAGGGCTTGCGCATCTGCTCGTACGGCGCGAACGGCGCGGCACGCGCGGTCCCTTGAGCCTGGGTCAGCGAGCGGGCGAGGATCGCGGCACCCTGCAAAGCCGTGCTCAGCCCCTGCCCGGCAATTGAGTGGCTTCCGTGTGCTGCGTCGCCCAGCCCGGCGTTGCCGCGCCCCCAGTGGTGCGGTTGCACCACATGATGTCGCACGATGCGGGCTCGGCCCCAGTCGGGCACCGAGGCTGCCAGCGCATTGGCCAGTTCGGGCCGGACCGCGCTTATGCGAGAGCGCAGCCAGGCCACATCGGTGGCGCGCAACTGCGCCACCTCCTGCGAGCTGGCGAGCCATTGGACGATCAGTCGGTTCCCGGCCAGCAGTACGGTCGTCGCCAGGCGGCGCACCCGAGAGAACATCCCACCGCTGCTCGCTGCTCGCTGCCCACCGCCCGCCACCCACCCACCGGCAGCGGACCGTGCCCCCGCCCGGGCAGTTCCACAACAGCGCCGCCGGACAACGAGTGCGTTACCCCCGTCACCGGCCCCGCTTCGATGATCCGCGCCGACGCCTCGTCGGCCGGCGCGTCACGCAGCGCCTGCGTGAGCGTCAGCATGGGAACGCTCAGCGCGTACCCGAAGGCTCCGGTGGCCCCGGCGTGGTCGGCATCCTCGACGTCTGCCACCTGTGTGATGATGCTGCCCTCGGCGTTGGCGGTTGCGGCCAGCACGATCCCCAGCGGATTCTTGGCCGGATCCCGGAAGGACAGCAGGCTCCAGGTCTGCGTACGGGCCGCCTCGGACGGCGGCTTCACCGATCGGCGGGGGAACGGGGCAGCCGTGCCGGGTCCGCGTCCCGGGGTGGCGGAGCAGCCGCCGCGGGCCGAAGGCACGGCCGGGGCGCGGAGTTGCGGCCTGGGAGCGGTGTGGCGGAGCCGGGGCGCAGAGGCAACTTCCGGGGCCGGGCCGGCGTCTGTCCGGGTGGAGGGTGCACGGATCGGTCCGGAATCTTCTACGCACCGGGCCGGTGCCCACTGGGGACTCCAAGGGGAATGCCGGTTTGCAGCAGTTGATGATGAGCGCCCGGAAGTGGCGCTGCGCTCATGAACGCGGCATCTGGAACGCGGCGATGCTCGGCGTCGTCGCGCTGTGGGGCTGGACGTTCGTGGGAATCGGCGACGCCCTGGAGACGATGACGTTCCTGTCGGTCCTCACCTACCGCTTCCTTGGGGCCGCGCTGCTCCTGGGCGTGGTCCATGCGCGTTCACTGTGCCGCCTCACCCTGCGGGAGCTGACCGCCGGCAGCACTGCGGGCACCGTCCTGTTCGCGGCGTATGCGTTCCAGACCGCGAGCCTGCTCCGCACCACGGCCTCCAACGTCGGGTTCATCACGGGCACAGCCGTGGTGTTCACCGCCGTGCTGGCCGCACTGTTCCTGCGGGAGCGGCTCACCGGGGCGCAACTGCTCGGAACAGGGCTCGTGATGGCGGGGCTGGCGCTGCTCACGCTGCAGGGGCTCGCGGTCCACTGGGGCGATGTGCTGGCACTGGCGTGTGCCGCGTGTTTCGCGGGGCACCTGATCCTGCTGGGCCAGGCCGCCCCGGATCTGAACACCGGACGGCTGGCCTTCGTCCAACTGGCCACGGTCGGGCTGCTCGGGCTCCTGGGCGCGGTGGCGCTGGGTGGTGGCCTGTCGGCTCCGGCCGGCCAGGGGACGTGGGCGACGCTGGCCGTCGTCGCGGTGGGAGCCTCGGCACTGGCGTACTTCATACAGACCCGGGCCCAGCGCGTTCTCCCGCCGACCAGGATCGCGATGATCATGACGGCCGAACCGGCTTTCGCCGGGCTGTTCGGCTACTGGCTGGCCGGTGACCGGCTGACCGGCTGGAACTGGGCCGGTGCGGCCCTGATCCTGGCCAGCATCACATTCACCTCCTACACCCACCGGGCAGCCCCGCCGCAGGCCCGCGCAGGCGGACCCCGGCACACCAAGTTGAGCACGAAGGGAAGGACAGCGATGGACCCGGCGATACCGAACAGCGGATTGGAAGGGACCGACAGGACGGAGGGGGCGCGGAAAAGGCAAGCAGCCGGGGAATCAGCGATTGCGAGGGGCGATCCCATGACAGAGAGGCCCGATACCGATATCCGCACCATCCACCTCACTTCCCGCGAGGCGGCCGGGGCACGTGCTCTGGTCCGGGAGCAGATCGACCGTTACGCCCGGCCCGAGCACCCACACTTCCTGCGCTCCGCGCCGGCCTTGGGAGCCCGGCTGCCGGACGTGCTGCGGGAGGCGCTGGGCGAGATGCGCTACCTGGAGACGGACCCGGCCCTCGTGGTCACCGGCTACCCCTGGGACCCGCAGTCGGTGGGGCCGACTCCGGAGCACTGGCGGGACCACTGCGGACAGCGCACCCGCGAGGCCGACTTCTGGCTCCTGTTGCTCGGCGCGCAGCTCGGGGACCCCTTTAGCTGGTCCTTCCTCCAGGACGGCCGCCTCATCACGGACATCCTGCCTCTGCGGGAGAAGGAGCACGCACAAAGCGGGCACGCCAGCGCGGCCTACCAGTACCTGCATGTCGAAGACGCCTTCCACCCGTGCAGGCCCGACTACATCGGCCTGGTCAGCCTGCGCAACCCGGGCACGGCCACGACCGTGTCGCCGGTCACGACCGGCGGGCTCTCGCCGGAGCAGACCGACATCCTCTTCTGCGAACGCTTCCAGATCTTCCCGGACCTGGAGCACACGTCCGGGCTCGACGAGGACGGCCGCCCCAGCACCATCAGCGCCCTCTTCGGCAGCCGCGACCGCCCGTACGCGCGGATCGACCCGCCCTTCATGAGCGCCCTTCCCGGTGACAGCGCCGCGCAGCAGGCGCTCGACGCCCTGTGCACGGAGCTGGAGTCGGCCGCGACCAGCGTCGTACTGGAGCCCGGCGCCGTACTCCTCCTGGACAATTTCCGCGCGGTGCACGGAAGGAAGCCCTTCACGGCCCGCTACGACGGTACGGACCGGTGGCTGCGGCGCATGACGATGACCCGGGACCTGCGCAAGTCGCGCGCGTTGCGCAAGGCGGTGGACGCCCGGGTCGTAGGGGCCGGCTGAGTAACCTTCCTCCTCACCCCGGCCGGACCCCGGATGCGCGGCACCGTCCCCGCAGGGCCGGTGCCGCGCCGGCGCACCAGCTCCTCACGCCCGTCACGCCGGTCGCGCCGGTGCAGCGGGCGTGACGGTATGGAAGACCGCGCCTTTGCCTGGGCGGCGTCCGGCCCGGCGATGCCGTCTTCTTCGACCGGTCCGGTCACCGCGCCTTCAGCGGCTTCGACCCCCTCAAGCCGGCCGAAGCAGTACACCAGAACCTCACCATCACCGCCTCGGAGGCACCACCGAGCACCCCTTCCGTAGCCGACGACGCAGTACCCCGTGCTGCCGGCTACGGCCGCCCCGCCCCCGCCCACAGCAGTCCGATCACGGCTGGACGACGGCGGATGGCGGTACAACGTCGGACTGTACGTGCGCCTGCGCGGCGCGCTGGACGAGGAACTGTTCGAAGCGGCGCTGCGGCGGACCGTCGCGGGGAGCGAGACGTTGCGCGTACGGTTCGAGGGCACCGGGCCGGAAGTGGCGCAGGTCCTGGATCCGGCCGCCGACTGGCCGCTGGTCCGTCGGGACTTCAGCGGGCACGAGCGCCCGCGCGCCGCGGCGGTGGAGTTCATGGAGCGGACACAGGCCGTGCCCTACGGCGTGGGCGTGGCTCCGCTCCCGCGGGCGCACCAAGAGCGCCTGCGGCGTGGCGCGGCGGCGCTCGCGGTGAGCACGAGCGCCTTGTTCCCGGCGGCGCTGGCCATGGTGCTGCACGCCGACACCGGCGCGCGGAAGCCGGTGGTCGGGCTGGTCGTACGGGGACGGGACGGCTCGGCCGTCCAGGAGGCGATGGGCGTGGCCTCCCACGTCCTGCCGCTGCGGCTGCCGGTCGATCCGGCCGCCTCCGTCGGGGAGCTGGTGCACGCCACCGCCGCCAGGATCCGCGCCGTACTGCCGCACCAGCGTCATCGCATGGCGGATCTGCTGCGGGAGAACCCCGCGCTGCTGGGCGAGGGACGGCTCACCGGCCCGGCGCTGAATCCGGTGACGCTCACCCTCGGCACCTGCACCGCCTTCGCAGCCGTCCGACCGCTCCGCAGTCAGGAATCAGCGGTGCGCCGGTCTCCGCCCCGGGAACGGAGAATGATCCCGGCGTCCTTGAGCAGCCGGTGCCCGCCCCCGTAGGAGCGGCCCATCTCCTCCGCCAGGGTCCGGATGCTTACTCCGGAGCCGTACTTCTTCCTCCTTCTTCCTCAGGCCCTGGGTGACCTCGCCGCGGTCCGGGCCGGGCGCGAGCCGGCTTGGGCGGGAAGGGCGCCAGGAGACGGGCGCACTGGCTGGCGCCGAGGGAGCGGGGTCTCCGTTCTGCTCATTCGGAACCTTTTGGCCCTGTGATGTGTCTCAGCATCAGTAAGGCTCATGCGCGATGAAGGGAACTGTCGGATGGTGCGTCGAGTTCGTGTACTGCTGCTGACCGTCTTACTGCTGGTGACGGGCTCGGTGGTGTGGTCCGTGCCGGCCTCCGCCGTCATCGGCGGGGCGAAGAGCACCTATGGCCCGTGGGCGGTGCGCATGCTCGTCGACGGCAAACCGGCGTGCACGGGGACGGCGGTCGCCCCCCAGTGGATCCTCAGCGCCTCCCACTGCTTCTACGAGCAGGCGCAGCCGGTCGCCGACAAGCGGATCTCCTTCCGGATCGGCAACCTCGACATGCGCAAGGGCACCACGGTCCACCCGGTGCCCGGCAAGCGCGTCGGCAGCGCGCACGCCGACATGATGCTCATCAAGGTCCCGCCGATGAAGATCCCCACGGCGCGCCTGGCCTCGACCGGTGTCCGCCTCGGCCAGCGCGTGCAGCAGTACGGGTGGGGCGCGACCTGCACCGACGACGAGAACGCCTGTCAGTCCCCCGTGCTCAAGCAGTCCAGCCTGCGGGTCATACGGCCGGACGACCGCCGGTGCGCGGGCCACACCGCACCGGGCGGCCCGGACTTCTGCATGGAGAAGGTGTCCGGGATCCCGGCCGGTGGCGACTCCGGAGGCCCGGTGATGAGCATCGGCCCACGCGGCTCCGAAACCCTCCTCGGCGTCTTCAACGGTTCGGACCGGGAGACGGTCGCCCAGGCCGGAGAGATCTCCCAGCAACTCGCCTGGATCCGCTCGGTCACCCGGCGGTAGCGCCGAGCCTGGTCGCCGACTGGGCGCGGGCGAGGGCATCGCGGCCCGAGGTGGCGTTTCTCGTAAGTCCGCCGGCCGGGTATGTCGATCGAATCGATCTGCGGGTGCGCGGTGGCATCGCCCTCGTGCCGTGAGCGGGGCCGGGTGGTTGTGCCGGTGACAGCTACGGGCCGCAGGCCCCGGTCACGGGAGGGCCGGGGTCTGCGGCCCGGCACTGGATTCTGCTGTGGACGGTGCGGGCCATCTCGGCGACGAAGGCGTTGACGGCCGGGGTGGCATTGGTCTGGGCCGTGGCCACGGCGATGGTGCGTGTCACCGCCGGGCGGCACGGGATGAGGCGGATCCGGCTCTCTGCGGTGGGTGCGGCCATCCGCGGTATCAGTGCGGCGGTGAGTCCGGTGGCGACCAGTTCGATCTGGGTGGCGTAGTCGGCCACGCAGTAGCGGACTTTCGCGTCGTGCCCGGTGTGCCGGCGCAGCAGTTGTTCGAGGGCCTGGTGGGCGTCGCTGCCTGGCGGGCAACTGGCCCAGGTCAGGTCGTGCAGGCTGCTCAGGGGCACTTCCTGGAGGTGGGTGAGCGGGTGGCGCGGGTGTACGGCCAGCAGCGCCTGCTCGTGCACCAGGATGTGGGTGTGGGTTCCGGGCGGGATGCGGGCCGGTGCGTGGGTCCAGCTTTCGATGACCACGGCGTCGAGCTCTCCGGTGTGCAGCTCGGGCAGCAGGTGCGCCGCCTCTCCGTCGCGTACCTCCGGCTCCAGCCGCGGGTGACGGTCGGTCAGCGTCACCAGGGCCGGTGGGATCAGGGACCGCAAGGCGGAGGCGACGGCCCCGATACGCAGGGGACCGGCGATCAGACCGCTGACGGCGGCGAGGTCCATGGTGGCATGGGCGGCGACGGTGGCCATCTTCTGCGCGGAGGAGGCCAGGACCCGTCCGGCGTGGGTGAGTCGGATGCCGCGCCCGGACGGTTCGACGAGCTTGCAGCCGGCTTCCCGTTCCAGGCGGCGGATGTGCTGCGAGATCGCGGGTCCGGTCACATGCAACTGTTCGGCGGCGGCGCTTACCGAACCGTGCTCGGCCACGGCCGCGAACACTCTGAGCCTCTCCCATGACAACACCTGAGCGAGACTATGCAATGGAGCGTACAAACGGTAAATAGTGCTGTGGGATCTTGGGTGGCAGGGTGCTGGTTGTGGATGTCGCGCCCGAAACCCGCCCTCGCTCGTCCCTCTTTCGGGACAGGTCGGCGCCCCAGACGGTGGCCGGTCTGTTCATCATCGGCGGGGCCGCCTGCCTGTCGGCCTCCGCGATCTTCGTCAAGCTCGCCCACGTCGACGCCGGCACGGCGGCCTTCTTGCGCTGTGCGATCGCTCTGGTCCCCCTGGTCCCGCTGCTGGTGTACGAGACCCGGCGCCGCGGGGCGCTGCCACGTCCTGTGCGCCGGTACGCGCTCATCGCGGGGATCTTCCTCGGGACCGACTACGTGATGTGGACCCTCAGCATCCTGGACGTCGGCGCGGCCATCTCCACCGTACTCATCAACGTGCAGGTCATCGTCTTCCCTCTGCTGGCCCGCCTGTTCGACGGCACGAGGATCCCGCGCCGTTTCCTGTGGACCTGCCCCCTGATGCTCGTCGGCATCGCCTTGGCCGGCGGCGTGCTCAACTTTGGTCGGCAGCCCGGTCATCCGGTGCGGGGCACGTTCCTGGGCATCGGTGCCGGATTCGCGTACGCCGCGTATCTGTATCTCAGCCGGCGGTCCGGCCGGCGCTCAAGCCGGCACCTGGTCGGTCCCGTGTGTCTGTCCACCGCTTCGGCGGCCGTCACCTCGGGTGTGATCAGCGTGTTCACCACGGGTCTGGCACTGTCCGTCCCGGTCGCCTCATGGGGATGGATCACCGCACTCGCCCTGCTCGGCCAAGTGGTGGCATGGCTGCTGATCAGCAAGGGCAGTCCGCACCTCTCGGCCAACACCACAGCCGCTCTGCTGCTCCTGCAACCCGTCATGGCGATCGGTTTCGCCCGGCTCATTCTTCACGAGACTCCCACCTACGCCCAACTGTGCGGCTGCGCTCTGGTCATCGGGGCGGTATGGGCCGGCAACCGTGCCTCCCGCCCCACCGCGACCTGAATTGCGGAAGCGGGTGGCTCGCGCACCACGCCGAACGCTCTCTGTGCCCCGGCGGCGGACCGGCCCCGGCGGCGGGACCGGCCCCAGCGACGGCGCTCGACGCGGCCGGCTGCACGGTCCACGGTGTGGACCGGGTGCCCGGGCGCTGGACGGGTGTCATCGGGAATCTGCGGTTTGGCGCGCGCCCGCTCGCCGCGCTTTCCCGTAGCGCACCGGGCTCTCAGTCGGTCAGGCGCAGGGCGTGGGCCACCTCGGCGGTGGACGCCGAGGTACGGGTGGAGGTGTAACCGTCTCCCATGGAGGCGTCGAGGTCCTTCAGTCCGTTGCCGCTCAGCGTGATCACGATCCTCTGTCCCGGTGCGAGATGGCCTTTGCGCTGCTGGTCGAGGATGCCGGCGAGGCCGGCCGCCGAGGCGGGTTCGGCGAACACGCCGTCATGGCGGGCGACATCACGGTAGGCGTCGAAGATCTGCTCGTCGGTCACCGCGCGGATCAGTCCATGGGACTCGTCGCGGGCACTGATGGCGCCGTCCCACGTCGCCGGGTTGCCGACGCGGATCGCGCTCGCGGCGGTGTCGGGCACGGCGACGGGCGCGCCGTGTACGAGTGGTGCCGCACCGGCGGCCTGGAAACCCCACATGCGTGGCGTTCGCCCGGCCGGGCCGTCGGCGGCGTAGGTCTGGTAGCCGCTCCAGGTGGCGGTGATGTTGCCGCCGTTGCCCACCGGCAGGCAGTGGATGTCCGGCGCGTCGCCCAAGGCGTCGACGATTTCGTAGGCGACCGTTCGCTGCCCTGCCAGCCGCCACTGGTTGTTGACGGAGTTGACCAGCGCGACACGGTGGTGAGCAGCGAGTTCCCGGGCGATGCGCAGACAGTCGTCGAAGGTTCCAGCGACCTCGACGATCCGCGCTCCGTACCGTACGACCTGGGCCAGCTTGCCGAGCGCGATCGCCTTCTGAGGAACGAGCACCACGCACGCGATGCCGGCGCGTGCCGCGTAGGCGGCGGCCGAGGCGCTGGTGTTGCCGGTGGATGCGCAGATGACGGCCTCGGCGCCGTTCGCCGCCGCGTTGCTCACGGCCACGGTCATCCCGCGGTCCTTGAACGACCCGGTGGGGTTGGCGCCCTCCACCTTCAGCCAGATGTCGCATCCGGTCAGCGAGGACAGGCGGTCCGAGTGGAGCAAGGGGGTGTTGCCCTCGTGGAGGGACACCACGGGAGTGGTGTCGGTGACCGGCAGCCAACGCCGGTAGTCGCTGTTGATCAGGCCGCGCCAGGTAGTCATGAACGTAAACATAACAATCGTTTCACCGATCACGTCAATGGGCGATCCATGTAACATTCGTCAGCATGGAGACCGAATCTCTGGTGCCCCGCCTCGGCGAGATCTATCCCGAACTGCCGCCTGGTGAACGAGCGGTCGTCCGCGTGCTCCTGGAGGACTATCCGTTCGCGGCGCTCGGCTCACTGCGGGCGCTCGCAGACCGTGCCGGGGTCAGCCCGCCGACCGCCTCGCGCCTGGTCGGTCGCCTGGGTTTCGGCGGCTTCGCCGAGTTCCAGGACGCCGTGCGGGCCACCGCCCGGGAGCAGGACCGGTCGCGGCTACGGGAATTCGTCACCCAGCAGTCCGGCCCCCATCAAGCAGCGCAGAACCTGCGGGCCGGCATGGAAGGCACCCTGTCCGCCGTGACCGGGCCCCTGCTCACCACGACCGCCACGCTGCTGGCCGAGGCCGGCGGGGTGTGGGCCCTGGGCGGTCCCTTGAGCGAACTCGCCGCGGAGTACCTGATCCGCCAGCTCGCGAGCCTGCGCCCCGGTGCGCGCCGGGTTCCCGGGGCCCCGCACGCACGGGCGCGCACCCTGCTCGACATGGGCCCGTCCGATGTACTCGTCGCGTACGACTTCCGTCGGTACTCCGCCGACACCGCGCGCTTCGTCCACGCGGCGCGCTCGCGCGGCACGCGCCTGGTCCTGGTCACCGACGCCTGGGAATCGCCCCTCGCGGACCAGGCCGAGGTGCTGTTCCGTCTGCCGCGCGAGGCCGCAGGACCGATCGCCCCCCTCACCCACGAGATCGCCCTCACCGAACTCGTCCTCGTCGCCACGGCTTCACACCTTGCCCCCGCCGCCCGCCTGGCCGACCTGGACGCGGTCACCCAGGCTCTGATGCCGCCGCCCGGACCATGATTTCGGAGCCGGCCGCACGGGGCCGAGCCACCGTCCGTTCCATTCCCTTCCGGCCGATCACCGAAAGTTGGGACGCGAAGGCCGCGCCGGGGCGGTGGCGAGCGGGCCGGACGCGTACGCGCCCACGGCTGTCGTCACCCATGGCTGTCGTCGGCGCCGGCTGGTGCCACGGTCCAGTGCGGTCAGGTCCTGTGTCGTGCGGTTCACCCCTCCTGCGGTTCATCCCTCCTGCCGCGTAATCAGGGACCGTTGCATGAGTACCGTGTCGACCGAACGGCCGTGCTTGTGCCCCACGCCGGTCAGCCGGCCGGCGTGGGTGAAGCCGGAACGCCGGTGCAGCGCGATGGAGGCGCCATTTCCGGTGTCCGCGATGACCGCGACCATCTGGCGCAGGCCCGCCTGGACGCACCGGGTCAGCAGGGCTTCGAGCAGCGCGCCGCCCAGCCCTTTGCCCGTCAGGTGTGGGGCGAGGTAGACCGTGTCCTCCACGGTGTAGCGGTAGGCGGGTTTGGGACGCCAGGGACCGGCGTACGCGTACCCGGCCACCTCGCCGTCCAGTTCGGCGACCAGGAAGGGCAGGCCCCGGCCGGTGAGGTCATCGAAGCGCCGGCGCCATTCGGCCACGGTCGGCGGGGTCTGTTCGAAGGTGATGACCGTGTGGGAGACGTAGTGCTCGAAGATTTCGGCCACGGCATCGAGGTCTGCGGGGCCGGCTGAGCGGATGTCCGCTGGGAGAACCGTCACGGCACGCCCTTTTCTCTATCGCGAAACGCGCTGCCATTATAGAGGAATGCTGGATCTCGTGGCACTGGGTACGCGTGTGCAGGCACTGCGGCACGACCGGAGACTGACCCTTCAGCAGTTGGCCGAGGCGGCGGACGTGAGCGTGAGCATGCTGTCCTCGGTAGAGCGCGGCCGAAAGGCGCCCACAGTCGTGGTTCTCGCCCGCATCGCGGACGGCCTCGGCGTACCGCTCGCCGGTCTCGTCACCCAGCCCGACGACCACCGGGTCATCGTGCGCCGCGCCGCCGACCAGGAGAGCATCGATGAACCCGGGGGGTGGCGGCGTACGATCCTCACGCCGGTCGTGCCCGGAGTGAACTTCGAATGGATCCGCACGACCCTGCCACCGTCCTGCGACGCCGGCCGGTTCCCGGCCTATGCCCCGGGCTCCCACGAGTACGTCGTCGTCGCATCCGGCACCCTCCGGCTGAGCCTCGCCGACACGTCCGTCGACCTGCACGAGGGCGACTCGGCCTACTTCGCCGCGGACATCACCCACGGCTACGCCAACGAGGGGCCCGATCCGTGCACGTACTACGTTGCCGCGCTGATCATGCGCCCCGCGCGGGCCGGGCGCGCCCACGGGAGGCCACACAGGGCCACCCCGACACCAAATACAGGTCACATGTGGGGGACCGCTGAGTTGCGAGTCCGCGGTGGGGCGCGGACCGAGGCGGCCGTGACCGCCCTGAACCCGCGGATGTCCGGGGACCTCACCATGGCCAACAGCCGGCCCCTACGTGCAGGCTTCTCGCACCGGGTTCAGGCCCTTCGGGCATACCGTCACCGGGCCCCACCCCGCAAGGCGGCGACCCTGCTCAGCAATGGCGTGAAGCTCGCCCTTCGCAAGGGCCGCCTCCAGGTCGGCCGGCCGTCAGGCGGCATGCCCGTGGTGATCAGTCGGCGCGATTGCGCTGTGGGAGATACGGGCTGAAGTGCTCGGCGACCATCTCGGCGATCGCGGCGGCGTCGCGGGAACCGTCGACTTCGATCACGCGGATGCCGAGCCGGCGGGCGGTGCGGACAGCGTCCTCGGCGACGAGGCGGTCCCGGGCGAGGCGGTTGGCCTGTGCACGGGCCGGGTCGCTGACGCGGTGTCCGAGCGAGGCGGCTCGGGGTAGTTCGCGGAGCTGGTACCGGCGGAACCCGGGGGTGGGCACCATGACGATCATCCGGCGTGGTGAGTCGATGACGGGTGCGACGAGCTCGGGGCGAAGTCCCCAGCCTTCGGCGATGATCGGGTGGCCCGAGACGAGCGCGCGCAGGTCATCCAGGGCCCATTCGAACCGGGCCGGGAAGCCCGCCAGAGTCTCGGCGGCCATCTCCTCGGGAGTGGTGTGAACCCACATCTTGTCCGGGTCAGGGGCGGTGGCGGGCTCGCCGAGGCTGACGCGGCGGGCGATCCTGCGGTCTTCGTGTCCACGAGCGTCGTGGTAGTCGTAGTGATAGGTGGTGACGCCGTACCGGCCGGCCAGCAGCCGGGCCACGGTGGACTTGCCGGCCCATTGGCCGCCGCCGATCCACAAGGCGCGGTGCAGGGTGCCGAAGGGGTCCCAGACCTCGTCGGCCGGTCGGGATTCCTGGTTGATCATTCGGTGTCCTCCTGGGGTAGCCGGCGGTGGCCGATCTCGGCTGCGTAGGCGGCCCGGTTTCCGGCGGTGGCACGCTGCCATGTGTCGGTGACAATGATGTCGGTGCCGAGGGGGCGGGCGAGGGCCGCGGCGGGCAGTTCGGTGGCGGGTGCGGGAAGCGCGATCGGGGCGGCGCCGAGGCAGGCGTTGGCAGACGTCAAGCGGCCTGTCTCCCGGCGATGTCGGACGTCGTCGCTTGAGGGCCAGGAATTCCGACCCGCCGATCGCCGGCCCGATCGCCATGGGAAGGCAGGGCCTTGGGGACGGCTTACCGCCGGTGGCGGACGAAGACGTCCGCCACGCCGTTGGTGCCCGAGGGCACCAGATCGCCCGCGGCGGTGGCGAAGACGGCGGTGCGGCCGTGCGCGGTCAGTGCGCCGGGCTCGGCGCCCGCCTGCGCGGCGACCAGGTGATCGGCACCGGAACGCAGATCGCGCAGGCGCAGGGCCTCGGTGCTGCCGTCCGTGTACAGCAGGTGCCCGCCGTCCGGGCTCAGAGCCCGGCCCCGGACGCCGTTCAGCCGCGTCGTCCGGCCGGTGCGCAGATCGTGTACGTAGGTGTCCGGGCCGACGGTGCAGGCCACCGCCCGCCCGCCGGCATCGAGTTGGACCAGGCCGGCGGTGGCGTCGTCCTGCGAGCCGTCGAGCTGCCGGCGCTTGCCGGTGCGCAGGTCCGCAACGACGATGTCGTCGCGGTCGGGGCCGTCGCCGAGGCGGCGGTGCGCGCGGTAGGCGAGGGTGCGGCCGTCGGCGCTGAGCGATCCGTCGGACATGTCGTACTGCTCGGGTGTCGGCGGGTGGCTGACGAGGGTGTCCTGACCGGTCGTGCGGTCGCGCAGGTAGATGCGCTGCGGGTCGGCGGGGTGGTGCGGGTTCGCGGTGTATACGGCGTACCGGCAGTCGCCGCTGAGCCCGGTGATCCGGCTGCCGCCGCGGGCGGACCCGAGCGCTTGTCTGGTGCCGGCCTTCAGGTCGTGGACGAAGCCCTGGAGGTCGTGGGCCCCGAAGTCGTTGGTGCCGACGCAGCGGCCGTCCGCACTGATCCGTACGCCGCCCAGGCCGTCGCGGATGAAGGTGACGGCGCCGGTGCGCAGATCCTTGACGTATGTGTCGGGGAGGTATGGATTCTGCGGATCCGGCGTCAGATTCGTCGCTTTCGAGGTGAAGGCGACGTACCGGCCGTCGGCGCTGATCACCGCCCCCCAGGAGGCGTCGTTGGCCTCGGTGCCGTGGGCGGTGAGGCTGGCGCGCTCGACGCGGGGCTTGGTTCTGGCGCGTAGGGCTTGTTCCGTACGCGATCCCCCCGCCTCCGTGCGCAACCTCCCCGCCTCCTTAGGCAACCTCCCCGCCTCCGTGCGCCGTCTCTCCGCGCTGGGCCCGCCCGGGGAGTCCGTCGGGCTCGCGGTGGCCGCGGTGCCCGGCAGAAGGGCCAGGGCGAGCGCGCCGAGCACGGCGGCGCCATGGCGGGCGGCGCGCTTCGCGGCAGGGCGCCCGCCGGGTGCAGCGGTGCGGCGGATGTCGTGGGTACGCGTACGGTGCGGAGCGGCGGCGGACATGCTTCCCCCCGGAAGAGCCTTGGCCCCGGCCCTGCGCCGGAGGCCCGGAAGGATGCAAACGCACCGCCTTCGGGTGGGTCAATGCGTCCGCATGCGTACAACCCGGCGAGCTGATCGGCAGTCCGTGCAGGGGGCGGGGCGCGCGTGGTGGGGGTGGATGAGTGGCTCCGATCGCCGGTCAATGGGCATGGGCGATCAGTGACCTGGTGACGGGGGGCTCCGCCGGTACTCGCCGACCTGGGAAGGGCCCGCGGATTCGCTGCCCTGGGCGTAACGTTTCCTCGAAGCGGGCGGTGTCAAGGGGTCGCAGGTTCCTGGACGAAACGGTCGCCGCGCCAGGTGAAGGTGCGCCGCAGGCGCTTCGACGGTTGGAACATGGGGTCCGTCGGTTCGTAGGCGCGCAGGTCTACGACAACGGTGGCGCCGTGGGTGGAGACAGCGCTGATCTTCACGCCACGCCCGTTCACCTTCTCCTCGGCGCTGACGAGCACGGCGAGCCGGCGCGGCGCGGTGGGCGAAGACGTTCCGTCGAAGACCTCCAGTTGGTCGGGCCAGGTGGAGGCCCGGTGCACGCAGTCGAACCAGACCAAGGCGTCGGGAACGCCCTTGCCCCGGACGTCGGCGAACCGGGTGCCGAGAACCTCGATTCCCTCGTTGCCGGTGATCCGGCAGTCGATGTCGTCGATCACCGTGGTCCAGTCCGTGTCTGCCAGCGGCGTGGATGCCGGCGGCGTGGAGCCCGGCGGGTTCGCCGGCCTCGACGGGGTGTTGGGGGAAGGGGTCCCGGGAAGCGTGGTCCCGTTGTGTGCACCGCCGCCTTGTGAGTCGCCGTCGCCGCATCCGGTGATGAGGAGGCCCACCGAGAGCAGCAGGGGCGTCAGCATGCGGGCAGTGATCTTGTCTGCTTGCCGGACATGTCGTGTATTGCGCATCAGGTGTGCTCACTTCCCTGAGGCGGACAGGAGCGGAAGCACCGGGTAGTTGTGGATCCGTGAGGGGTGCGCACAGGCATCGGTGGCGATGTCGGTGGCCCCGGTCAGTGCGGGTGTCGTCCGCGTCCGGTGCAGTGCCTGGTCGACCAGGCGGCAGATTTCCCGCTCGGTCCGGCCCTGCCACAGTCGTACGACATGATCCTCGCCGCCGCTGACCAGGCGGCTGCCGTCCGGGGACCAGCTCAGCGCGGTGACACCGGCGGAGTGCGCGCCGCCGCGCCGCTGCAGGGGTACGCCGCGCCGCGGGTCCCATACGCGCATCGTGCCGTTGCCGTCTCCGGAGACCAGGCGGGTGGAGTCCGGCGACCAGGCCAGTGCCTGGATCCAACTGTCTCCCTCCTTGAGGATTGTCGGGGACTGCTCGCCGGTCCTGCCGTCCCACAGACGGATGGTTCCGTCCACCCCGCCGGTGGCGATGAGTTCCCCGTCCGGGGACCACGCCATGGCCCTGGCCAGGTGGGGCGAGATCCGTGGTGCGGGGCCCAGTGGCCGTCCGCTTGCCGCGTCCCAGAAGTGCAGGGAGCCGTCGGCGAGGGCGGCGGCGAGGCGGCGGTTGTCGGGTGACCAGGCGACGGACCGTACCGCCGCGGTGACCGCGGATGCCCCGGCCCGGCCGACGGCGGTGACGTGCCGGGGTTGCCGGGGTGTCAGCCGGCCGGTGGCGGCGTCCCAGACGCGGACCTCACCGCCGTCCGTACCGGACGCGACCCGGGAGCCGTCGGGAGACCAGGCAGCGGTGACCGCGCCCCCGCTGCCCCACCAGGGAGGCGGCGAGGCCCCCGCTCCCCCGCTCACCGGCCAGATGCGCAGGCCGTGGTTGCCGACCCTCAGCAGCCGGCGCCCGCCGGGGTCCCAGACGATGCTGTTGACCCCGTCGATGGGGACCCCCGCGGGAGCCGACTGCCGAAACGGGCTCCCGGGGAGCGGTTCCCGGGTGCGGGAGTCCCAGATCCATACGGTTTCATCGCTGCTGCCGCCGGCGATCCGCCGGTCGTCGGGTGACCAGGAAAGGGCGAGCACACTGCCGGTGGGCCCGTGCAAGGTCCGGTGACGGGCCGTGGGCGGTTGGACCTCCCACAGGCGGAGTACGGCACTGTGCGGCTCGTTGTGGTCCCGGGGGCGGTCCGCGTGTTCGAGCCGCCCCAGGAGGAACCGGCTGTCGGGCGACCAGGCGAGGGATGCCAGGGCATGGTTCCGGTCACTGGCGAGCGCCGGTCCGACGGCCGTGCCGGCGGCCGGGTCCCAGAGGCGAAGCGTTCCTGCGGTATCGGTGACGGCTATCCGGGCACCGTCGGGCGACCAGCGGACCTCACTGATCGCGTCGCCCTGCGTCTCCTGGCCGAACGCCGGCGATGCCGTGCCCTTACGCGTATCCCACCGCTGAACCATCCCCTTCTCGTCGCCGGTGACGATACGGCGACCGTCCGGGGACCAGTCCAGCGCCTTGACACGGTGCTTGGCCGGTGCGGACCACAACAGCGTGCCCCGCCGCATGTCCCAGACCAAGAGGCCCCGCCCGCCGACGGCGGCGAGCCGTCCGCCGTCGGGAGACCAGGTGAGATTGCTGATGTCCCCGGGCGACCCGGGCAGCGGTCCTCCCAGCCGGTGTCCGCTTCCCACCTGCCACCACTCGATCCCGCCCTTCTCGGAAACCGAGGCGAGCACGTCACCGCGAGGTGACAACGCGACGCCGTGCACACCGTCACCCGCAGGACGCAGGGCGAACGGCCCCGCGGTCACCCGGCCGGAGAGTGCCTCGCGCACCAGGTACCACCGGGGCAGCCCGTCACTCGGTCCATGAAGGGTCATCAGCAGCGACCGGCCGTCACGGCTCCAGTGGACCGAGTCGGGCGCCAGGGAACCGGCCACCGGGGCGGCCGTTTTCCGCAGCGGGAGCACCGTACGGCTGTCTCTTACCGACCAGCGCGCCACATTCCCGTCCGCATCCGCCAGCCAGGCCTGCGAGCCGTCGCCAGACCACCGCACCGAGGCGTCGTACAAGCGGTCGGGGTCGAGCCGTTCAAGGGACGCCTCCCCGACCGGACGGGCACCCCATGAGTCCAGTTTGAGCACTGCCTCACCGAATGCGGCACGTGCTTCCGGAAGGGCCGGCGTGATCCGTTGTTCCGCGGCGACGGCAAAGGCCAGCGCCGTATACGGGTCGGCGGCACCGCGGGCTTCCGCCACGTACTGACGTACCTCGGCCAGTGCCGTCTGCTGACGGGCCGTGTCCCGTTGGCGGACGGCCGTCACCGCCGCCGACGCGGCGACCAGGGCCAAAGCGGCCAGTACGGCGATCGTCAAGCGCACACGGCGGCGGGTCCTGCGGTGCTGACGCACGTCCTCACCGATGAGGCCGTCCTTGTCGACGCCGTGCAGGGGGGATGCCAGCTCGGCGACCACCATACGGAAATCCGGGTCGCGCAAGGACAGTTCCTGCCGGGCGCGGGCCCAGCCCAGCAGCACCGCGTGGGGCTCCTCCTGAAACCGGCCCGCAAGGCACCCGGGCAACGCGGTGGTCCGCCGCCAGTCGAAGTCGCCGCGCAGCGCGTCCCAGGCCATGCCGGGCAACGCCTCCCCGCCGTCGGCCGGCGGGTCGGTGAGGACGATGAGCACATTCTCCACGCCCCGGTGGGCGCACCAGTACTCCACCTCGCGCTGGACCCACGGGGCACGGGCCGAGTGCTCGCAGGCGAGCAGGACGAGGAAGCGGGAGGAGTCCAGCGCGCGCCGGATGGAATCCCACAGCCGCGGGCCCGCGCCCAGGCTCCCCTCGTCCCGGAACACCCGCAGGGCCCGCAAGCGGTACCACGGCTTGGCGAAGGCGTGCAGCCCTTGCTGGAGGGCCAGGGCCAGCTCGCGGTCGGGTGTTCTGCTGTAGGAAAGGAAAGCGTCGTACGTGAACCGTTCGGCGGACTCCGCAGGAGGGGACGTGCCCGACTGCCGCCGACGCACCCGACGCACCGCAAAACCCTGGCGAGGACGGCTCTTCAGCACGGTCCAGGCACCCCCGACAACTCACGACTCCCCTCATCACTTGTGAGGTGGCGTCAGCTCAGCGTGTCAAACAAAGCGCCGGGTGGGGAGGGGAACCGCACGTTCCGAAGGCGGTGTGGTTCCTGGCTGAGTACTGTTCCTGACTGAGTGCGGCTGACTGAGCGCGACTTCGTAGGCGTCGTCGATCGACCACTTCTGGCGAATGTCGCCTTATACACGTGCCCGGCGGGCTGTTCTTCCCGGTGCCCAAGTGCTGAGGTCGGTGTGCCCGGGCCTGCTGCCGGGTCCCGGCTGCGGCTCGGCACCGGCATCACGGACCTGTCCCTTCAAAGCGACGGCATGTTGTACGTCACCGGACCGTCCGGCCCGGTGGCGCTGCGCCTCGACAACCGAAAGGCTCTGGCCGCACTGCGAGCTCCAGTCGCGTCCGGGTGGCGTCGACTGGGGTTCGTACTGGATCCGCTGCCGTCGATCCGGTGGGCGGCGGCGGAGCTGGAGAAGAACTGCGCACCACGGCCGGGGAAGCATGAGCGAGTCGGTTCGGCCCGCCCGTTGCCGCCAGGCCGAGCGGCCCCACCAGAGCGGCTCCCCCACGGCCGACAACCGCCGGCCCGCGTGGTGAACTGCGAGCCGGTCGGCTAGAGCGGGCGAATCGTGGCCTCGATGTGGGCGAGTTGCGCGGCGAGGATCTCCTCGAACGCGGCGCGGCGGTCCGCTCCCAGAGGGCGGACGTCACGGGCGAAGTGGGCCAGGGCGGGGAAACGTTCGGGGTCGGCGCCCAGTACCGCAACACGGAACAGCTCCATGCCCTGTTCACGCTCCTTGGGAGTGATGGCGCCGGCCCCGGCCTCGGAGGCGACCAACGCGAAGAGGAGGACCACGATCCGGTGGTAGCGCACCGGGATCTCCTCGTCCGGCAGTCCCGAGATGCGCAGAGCCTGCAGCACCTCTTCCATGACCAGCCGTGAACCGGTGCCGCTCGACGCGTAGCGTCCCCAGACCGCGGCGAGCTGGGGCTGCTGGCCGAATGCCTCTCTCACACGCAGGGCCAGGGCCGTGATGCGCTGCTTCCAGTCGCCTTCCGGGCGGTATCCGTCCATGGCGGCCAGGAGGATCCGGTCGGCGACCTCGCGCAGCAGTTCGGTCTTGCTGCGGAAGTGCCGGTAGAGGCTGGAGGAGTCGGTCCCCAGCACCGCGGCGAGCTTGCGCACACTGAACGACTCGGCGTCGCTCGTGCGCAGCAGCTCCGCCGCCGTGTCCAGGATCTCCTCGGTCGACCAGCGCCTTCGCTCTGGCATCTCACCCCTCTCGCCGCATCTCGCCAGGCCGCATCCGATCTAACCAGATCGGACCAGATCTCGCGCCACCTCATGCACTTGGTGTTGCACGCACTGCGTGCATAATGAGGGCAAGTGTGTGCCGAGGGACCCGGCAGCAGGCGGGCCGACGTGCCCCTCGCGCCCTGTCACCCGGTGTTACCCGGTCAGGCGACCGACGTGAAGCTCGCCGCCGGGGAACGAGGAACACGAAAGGACGCACGTCGTGAGGAAGTCACTGGATCCCGCAGCGCTGAAAGCCGCCCTGGAAGACGTCCACCGCGCCGGAATACCGGGCCTGTTCGCCGAGGTGCGTGACGGCGACCAGATCTGGCGCGGCGCCGCCGGGGTCGCCGACGTCGACAGCGGTCGTCCCGTCACCGCCGATATGCGGCACCGCGTCGGCAGCATCACCAAGACCTTCACCGCCGCCGCGGTTCTGCAGCAGGTCGAAAGCGGTCGGATCGGTCTCGACACACCGATCGGCCGGTACCTTCCGAAACTGGTTCCCGGGGAACGGGGAGACGCGATCACGGTCCGGATGCTGATCAACCACACCAGTGGCCTCGCCGAATACCTCCCTTGTGCCTACCCCTCCCTCAAGACATATCCCGACCTCGCGAACACCGAGCCCCAGAGCCTGGACGACAACCGGTTCACACGGTTCCACTCCACCGAACTGATCGAGATGGGGGTCACCGCACCTGCCGTCGGCACCCCGGGCGGTACTCCGGGGGTGTACTCCAACACCAACTACCTGCTCCTCGGCGCACTCCTGGAGCACGTGACCGGCACCACGGCCGAGCAGTACATCACCCGGAACGTCATCGAACGCGCCGGGCTCTGCGACACCGAACTCCCCACCGGACCGCACGTCGACGGGCCGCACTCGCAGATCTACGAGGCATGGTTCGGCATGATCGACCCGCCGCGCGACTACAGCGTCTACGACATGTCATGGGTGGGGCCGGCGGGCTCGCTGATTTCGACCGTCACGGACCTCAACCGCTTCTTCGGCAAGCTGCTGGCCGGGGAGATCGTCAGCCCGTCGTCGCTGGCGCAGATGCAGCGCACCGTCCCGGTCATCTCCCAGGAGGGAAGGACGATCGACTACGGACTCGGCCTGCACCCGATGGCGGCTCCCGGCCAGGACACCTACTGGGGCCACGGCGGTACGGTCTGGGGGGCCGGGGCACTGGCCTTGATCCGTGCCGATGGCCGGCGGCAGATGGCCGTCGCGGTGAACCTGCAGAGGTGGAACAGGTTCGGCTCCTCGGGCAAGCCGCAGCCCCACCCCATCGACGACGCGCTCATGGCTCTCCACCGCGTGGCGATGTACGGCTGAGCGGGCCGCGCAGCGTCGCCTTCCCGCTTCCCCCGAGCCGGCAGGCTTCAAAGCTCCACCAGACGGGAGAGCCGAAATGGCAGCAGGGCAGGAAGGACCGCAGCACGTCCGGTACGTCGGCACCGTGTCAAGCGCCCGCGGCACCAACTCCCCTGCTGTCGGGCCACCATCACAGACCCGGGCCGACACGGGTCACGACCACCACGCACCATGGAGGAAGAACCGTGCAACGCATCGGCATCATTGGAGTGGGCGAGATCGGCCGGGCCATCGTGACCGGCCTGCGCAACGGGGGCGAGGAGTTGCCGGAGGTGTTCCTCTCCCCCGGGGCGCCCGCACGGCCGCGGAGCTCTCCGAGCGCTACAAGGGCGTCCAGGTGTGCGCCGACAACCAAGAGGTGGTGGACCGCTGCGAGTTGGTGATCATCGCCGTACGCCGCCAGGACCGGCACGATGCCCTGGCCGGCGTGACAGTGGCCGACGACAAGACCGTGGTCAACGTGATGGCCGGGGTCGGCAACGAAGACCTGCGCCGTACGCTCGCCACCGGTGCCCCGCTGGTGCGCGCCATCCCCCTGCCGGCCATCCGCGAGCGCCGCTCCGTCACGGTGGTGCACCCCTCGCACCCGGAGGTGAACTCCCTCTTCGAGCCCCTGGGCGGGGTGCTCCCCGTAGCGGACGAGGCCGCCTTCAACGTCTTGTCCGCGCTGACGGGAACGCTGACCACCCACCTCTCGTACCTCGCCACTCTCACGACGTGGGCCGCCGACCACAACATCGCCTTCGAGGACGCGGACCGTTACGTCCGCAGCCTCTTCCAGGGCGTCGGTCGTGCTCTGAGCGACGAGTCCCGCTCCCTGCACCAACTCGCAGCCGACCACGAGACCCCGAACGGTAACAACGAACGCATCCGCACCACCTGGTTCGACCCGGCCAACTCCCGAGCCCTGACCGGCGCACTCGACGCGCTCCTCGCCGATCTCGCATAGCCACAACACATCGGCACGGACGGCCGCCCGGCTCTGCGCACAGCACGCGTCGAGCCGGCCCGAGCCCGTCAGTTGGGCTCCCCCGGTGGTAACGGCTTTCCCCGGTCCGGGGTCACCGGTCGGGGTCGGTGCGTAGGTGCGCACGCAGTCCTTGGAGGCCGAAGAGGATGAGCAGTTCGACCGCGCCGCCGTCGGCGCTGCCCAGCCAGTGCGGCAAGGAGGTGTCGAACTCGGCCGCCTCACCGGGCGGAGTGAGGCCGCGGTCACGGCGCAGCGTCCGCAGCCGCGGCCCCACCGCGTCGAGCACCTGGTCGTCCGTGGTGGGGTCCATCGACCCATCTTGCCGTTACCGCAAGTTTTCGTGCCAGGCCGTGGTGGGCCTGGCAAGACTGGCGGCCACCGACACAAGGAGGCTTGATGAGCACCACCGATGCGGTCGCGTTCTGGGACGGCGTCTACGCGGCCCGGCCGGCGGCCGGTACCCCGCAGCCCAATGTCCGCCTCACCGAGACGGTGACGGGCCTGCCGCCCGGTGCCGCACTGGATCTGGGATGCGGCAACGGCGGTGACGCGCTGTGGCTCGCCGGCCAGGGATGGCAGGTCACCGCCGTCGACATCTCGGCCCTGGCGGTCCAGCGGCTCGCCGCCCTCGCCCGCGCACACGGCCTGGGCGACCGTCTCACCGCCGTGCGGCAGGACCTGCACGGGTCTTTCCCGCCCGGCGAATTCGACCTGATCTGCGCCCACTACCTGCACACCCCCTTCGGCCTGGACCGGGCCGCCGTCCTGCGCTCGGCCGCGCACGCCCTGCGCCCGGGCGGGCGGCTGCTGGTCGTCGACCACGGCTCGACCGCGCCGTGGTCGTGGCAGCAGGACCCCGAGACCCGGTATCCGAGCCCGCAGGAGGTCGCCGCGGGCATCGGCCTGGCCGCGCAGACCTGGACCATCGAGCGGGCCGATACGCCCCGCCGGATCGCGACCGGGCCCGACGGGAGCACCGCCGAGGTCACCGACCACATCCTCCTCATCCGCCGCACCGCCTGACCCTGCGGCCCGGCTCGGCCTGCTCAACCACCTGACCTACGTCGAGCGCGCGACGTTCCTCGGCGACCACGTCACCGCCCGCAGGAGCTGAACGGGGCTCAGCAAGCCGCCCGACCGTAGTAGCCGGTCCCGTCCCCGTAACAGAACGGCGGTCGACCGACGAGGACGGGGCGGATGCGCCGGACCCCGCAATGGACACGGACCCCGGCAAGACGCTCCCGCAGTTCGCGCCGGTCGGTGGCGATCGGCGCTCCAGAGGCGGACGGAGATGGGGGTGTGCGGCGGTCACCAGCCATGTGCAACGGTGCGCTGCCTGCGGCTCACGTAACCATGGCCTCGTCCGGCCCAGGGGACTGCTTGAACAGCAGGCCGGGGGCCACGCTCGCGGTGAGGTGGGTGACCGGACCGCACCGGGTCCATCCTTCCGGACGGGCCCGTTCAGGCTTACCAGGATGAGGGGGGCGAGGTGCGGGTGACGACGGAAGGAAGTTGCCCGCCCTCAAGCACCTGCCGCGACAGGGCCAGCCCGAAATGCTCACCGATGGCCCGGAGGGCCCTGCGCTTGGCTTCGTGAGGCGATAGTTCCTCGTCGTCGCCGAGCAGGTCTTCGAGGGAGTCTTCCGGCGCGATGGCCCCGACGGCTTCCAGGGCTGGGCGCAGCAGGTCGGGTTGGGCGCCGCTGGGGTAGTAGCCGGCGCCCAGCTCGAAGTGCAACTGCAGCTCGCCATCGGCGAGGTACCGGAAGAAGGAGGGCGGGTCGTCCGGCCGCGGATCGAAGATCAGGACCTCGGCACCGTCTCGGGAGACTGCTGGATCGAGGGCCCATCCTTCGCTGCCTCCGGACTCCACGATGAACGACCAGTCGCCGCTTTGACCGAGACGGCCGACGCAGTAGATCTGTGCAAGGTCGACCAGGGCGGATGCTTCCCGGCCGGTGAGGACAGCGCCGATCTCGACAGGCTCATGGTCGGATATCCGTTCGGCGAGCTGCTGGGGAGTGAGGCCGCGGGCGCAGGTGATGTAGAGGTCGCCGGCGTTCAGGCTGGTGCCGCGCCAGGCGTCGGCGATCCAGGCAAGATCTTCGGGCACTGCTGGGTCCCTCTGTTCGTGACGTGGAGCTGGTGGGGCACAGCGTAGAACTTGTGCTGTGCCCCACCGGTTGTCAGTAATCGGTTGCTCAGGCTGAATCCGTGATGTCCGGTGCCTCGATCAGGCCCCGCCTCGAAGTCGAAGCGTTCCTGCTGGAGTTGCGTGCTCAAGTCGGGTACCCGAACCTGGGAAGCCTTCCTGGCCGAACGGATTCCCATGCCGCGCCGGTGGTCAACGCGCCGACGGCCACCCTCCAGTACCCCCTCCCCCGGCTCCATCGCAGCCGGTCTGACCCGAATCCGCGGTTACTGCAAGTTGCGCGGGACGCGGCGGGAAGGCGGACGAACTGGGTGGACGTCAAACGTCAAGCCTGACGCACGACTGTTCGTGCGAGAGTTGCTTGGCCCCCGACTCGGACTGGGTGTTCCAGGTGGGTGTCGTCGATGGTTGCCGTGATGGTGGATGGGTTGCCGAGGCGATCGCCCATGTCGACAGTGAGGCGGTCCGTGCCGATTCGGGCCATGTGCGCGGCCAGGCAGGCTGTGCTGTTGGCGTTGGCGATGTCCTCGGGGACGCCGATCGACGGGGCGAACATCCGAGCGGCTGCCCGGCCGTGCCGGTCCGGGATCGAGTAGGCGTAGCAGCCCAACAGGCCGTAGCGGTCGCAGGCAGCACGTAGCAGGGCGAAGTCTGGGGAGAGGTCGGCCAACGCGGCGCGCGATCGCACTGGCAGAAGAAGCCTCGGCCGCCCATTCGAGGCCACGCAGGCGTTGCCGACGACGGCTTCGTCGGCCAGGCCGAGGCCGGCTGTGACCGCCCTCAGCTCGGGTGCCTGGGCGACGCGCAGGTTCACCGGGCCCGGGTCGAACGACGCTGTCACGCTGTCGCGGTTTCGGATGGCCCAGCCTTCGAAGCTGCGGCTCGTCGTACACAGCACGGCGTGGTGGTCGCTGCCGCCTTCCCGTATGGCGAGCAGCGCCAGGGCCGCGACGGTCCCGTGGCCGCAGGCAGGCAGTTCGCCTTCGGCGGTGAAGAACCGGAGCGAGTACGAGGGACGGCCGCGCTCAACTCCGGTGGCACGGATGAACACGGCGTGGGAAGTGCCCAGTTCCCCGGGAATGCGGCATCGCTCCTCATCGGTGAACGACGCTTCGTCGAGAACAGCGGTCGGGCTGCCGCCCCGGCCCTGCCGCTGACACGCGTCGATGACCACTACCTCGGGCATGGCACCGGGCCGGTCGTCAGCAGCATCGTCAGGTCCAGCGCAGGCGCGCTGTGCGTCAACGCGCCGACCGAGATGAGGTCGACTCCCGTCTTGGCGATGGCGCGGACGCTGTCCAGACGGACGGTGCCCGAGGCCTCCAGCAGGATCCGGGAGGCGTCGGCACGCTCGGCCCGGATTTTCACGACTATTTCGATGTCGGCCACCGGCATGTTGTCGAGCAGGATCCAGCGGGCCCCGGCATCGAGGGCCTCAACGGCCTGCGTCACGGTCTGCACCTCGACATCGGTCTCCACCTTCTGCCCGGTGCGCGCCATCCCGCGCCGGACCGCGTCGATCGCGGTGGTCACGCCGCCTGCCGCGGCGATGTGGTTCTCCTTGAGCAGCACCGTCGTCGCGAGGTTGAGCCGGTGGTTGCAGCCGCCGCCGACGGTCACCGCGTACTTGTCCAGGGCGCGCAGGCCCGGCGCCGTCTTGCGGGTGTCCAGGATGCGCGCCTCGGTCCCTGCCACGGCCTGGACGTAGCGGTCGGTGAGCGTCGCGATGCCGCACATACGCTGCAGGAAGTTCAGCGCCGTACGCTCCCCGGTGATCAGGCTGCGCGCCGAGCCGGACAGGCGCACCAGGACATCGTCGCCGGTCAGCCGGGCGCCGTCGGGGACGAGCGCTTCCACTGTGACCTCGGGGTCGATCTGGGCGAAGACCTCGGCGACCACGGGGAGACCGCCGGCGATGCCGCATTGCCGGGCGCGGATCTCGGCCACGGCCGCCATGTCTTGGGGAACGCTCCACACGGTGGTGATGTCCTGGCCCGACTCGTCCTCGGCCAGGGCAGCGGCGACGGCGGTTCGCGCCGCCTGTGAGGGGAACTCGGTCATGATCCGTGGTCTCCAGTCCTGTGGTTACGGGCCGAAAATCTGAGGTGCCCCGCGCGCGGACCGCTGTCACAACCGGTTGCGCCGGCACCCTCGGCGGCAGTGGGCGGGGCTTGGCAGCCCACCGCTGCGACCACTCGGTGACCGAACGCAGGGCTTCGCGGGCGTCGTGGCCGAGCGGGGCGAGGGTGTAGATGCCGTTGCACAGCCCCTCGGCGAGTCGAGCCTCTTGGAGCTCTGTGAGCCTTCAGTGAGGTCCGACCGGGCCTCGGTCAGTCGATGCCTTCGACGATGCGGAAGTCGCGCTCGACGCCGTCGGAGAGGGCGACCAGCGCTTCCTGGTAGGTAGCACTCTCCCGCGCCGCGACGGCCTGCTCGAAGCTGTCGAACTCGACCAGGACGGTGCGCTCGGCGATCCCGGCGTCATACGCCGCGACCCGACCGCCACGGACGAGGGTCCGACCGCCCCAGGGCTGGACGGCCGAACGGGCCAGCTTGTTGTAGGCAGCCAGCTTCTCAGGGTCGGAAATGGTGCGGTAGACGCTGATCCAGTAGCCCTTGGGCATGGAACCTCCAGTGTTGGGAGTGCATGTGACGTGGATCAGTGTGCGGAGATCGGCTCGGTGCCGGGTTCAAGGGGCAGGCGGAGTGCCCTGACGGCGAACGAGATGGCGTGGTACCAGCCGCAGACCAAGACCAGATCGAGTGCGGCATCTTCATCGGCGACAGCGACCAGGTTCGTCCAGGTGTCGTCGGAGAGGTCAAAGGTCGCATGGAGCTCGTCGACCGCTTCGAGCACGGCACGATCGGTGGTGTGCCAGCAGTCGTCCGTCGGCCTTCCCTTCGCGAGGGACGTGAGCTGCGCCGCGTCGAGTCCCACCTTCTCGGCGAAGCCCGCGACGTGCACGGCCCACTCGTAGTCGGCGCCACACAGCGCGGTGGTCCGGTCGATGACCAGCTCGCGCTGGCGCAGAGTGAGAGCGGAGCGCCGAGAGAAGTAGTAGCTTCCCCAGCCCGCGATGGAGCGGGCGAGCTCGGGCCGGCGGGCCCACACCCGGAAGAGCTGGATGGGGGAATGCCCGAGGAGTTCAAGGGCCTCGCCGGCTCCCTCGCCATAGGGCGGCGAGAGCGGCTCGATGCGCGGCTGCTTCGTTTTCAGAGGCATAGCGGGACGTTAACATTGACGCTTCGGAAAGGGAAGCAGATGACACGACCAACTCCACTCCCGGGCCGCCGGGTCCGCGGCTCGCACACGGGGCGCCCGATCATGGCGCTCCTGGACCTCTTGGGCCGACGCTGGGCGCTGCGCATCCTGTGGGAGCTACGGGACGGCTCATCTCCGACCTTCCGCCAGCTCCAGCAACGATGTGGCGGCGTCTCATCAAGCGTCCTGGCAGACAGGCTTCGCGAGCTCGGACAGGCCGACCTCGTCGAGCACGCCGGCGAGGGATACCTGCTCACCGAACAGGGCAGGACCCTTCAGGAATCTCTCGCCCCGCTCGATGCCTGGGCCTCCGGTTGGCGGCCCAAGGCGGCGGACTGACGGCCGTGGCGGCAGGACGGGCCCAGTCTCTCCAGCGGTCACAGAGTGTCGCGACTCCATGTCCATCGGGACCGGTGCCCGCCTTTGCAGAGGCTCGCCACACCGCCTATGTGCGCGAGCTCTCACGGGGTGGTCTCGGACGGACGTCGGCGGGCGAGAGCAAGGCTTGTCAGCGTCGTGATCGCCATGGCGCCGATGCCGACCAGCGCCGCGGTGGTGTAGGCGCTGTCGTCGGGGAGGAGGTGGCCGGGGCCGGTGCCCGCGGCGAGGATCAGGCCGCCGATGGCGCTGCCCAGCGAGTACCCGACGCTGCGGACGACGTAGTTGAAGCTCATGGCGCTCGACGTCTCGCTCTTGGGGGTGACGGCCAGGATGACGCCGGGCATCGCGGCCGAGAAGCCCCCGACGCCGAAGCCGAGCACGCCCATCGCCACGAACAGTTCGGCCAGGTCCGACCGGGCCGCCGCGAACAGGGCGAACCCGCCGCCGACCACGACGGCGCTGCCGGCCAGGAGCAGGGGGTCGGCGATCCGCATCCGGACCCGCGGCGTGAGCTTGCCGGCGACGAACCCCAGCACCGAGAACGGGATGAGGACCAGCCCGGCGACGAAGGTCGTCAGCCCGAAGCCGTAGCCGGCGCCGTGCGGCGTCTGCGCGTACCGGGTGATGAGCGTGAGCAGGAGGTACATGCCGATCCCGCCGACGAACATGGCGAGGTTCGCCCCGGCGACCGCCGGGTGCCGCACCGCACGCACATCGACCAGGGGCGTCGTGCTGCGCAGCTCGATGACGGCCCAGACGCAGAGCAGCACCACCGCGACGACGGCGAGGCCCGCCGCCACGGCGAGGTGCCGGCTCCACAGATTCCGTTCGCCGGCGAGGAACAGCACCAGGAGCAGCGCGGCGGCCAGGACGACCGCGCCTGCCACGTCCACGCGGGCAAAGCGGCCTTCGGGGGCTTCGGGCATGGAGCGCCACGCGGTCACAAGGGCGGCGGCGGTGACGACCAGGCCGAGGCCGTAGGCGGCCCGTACCCCGCCGAGCTCGGCGAGCAGTGCGGCCAGCGGGTACCCGACGCCGGCTCCGATGACCGAGACCACCGAGATCAGGGCGATCACGGCCGCGCTGCGCTCCTCGGGGAGGTGGTCCCGGGCCACGCCCATCATCAGCGCCGTCAGCCCGAGCCCGACGCCCTGGGCCGCCCTGCCGGCCAGCAGCCACGCGAACGGCAGCGGCAGCACGGTGAGCGCGCTGCCGGCGACGACGACCGCCAGCGTGGCGAGGATCGTGGCCCGCCGGTGCGGGCCGGCTCCGAGCCGGCCCAGGACCGGCGTGGCGACGGCGCCGCTGAGCAGCGCGACGGTCAGCGTCCACTGCGCGCTGCCGAGCGAGACGTGGAACGAGGTCGCCACGCTGGTGATGAGCGGCGTCCCGAGGCTGGCGACCGCCGCCACGACCAGAGCGATGAACATCAGGGCGGGGACCAGCAGCCGCGCCTTGGAACGCGGCACCGGGAACGCCTTCATCGGGACTCCGCCGACCGGCTGCCCGGTCACTGCTTCGGCCCTTCGCGGTCCCGGCTTTCGAGCTCTGCCAGATGCTTCAGCGCCGGAAGGGCCGCCACCAGCGCCTCGACCTCGTCGCCGGTGAGCTCGCCGATCAACCGCTCGAACGCGTCGACGCCCGCCTGGCGCCGCGTCCGGACATAAGAGGCGCCGGCCTCGGTCAGGCACACCAGCGTGACCCGCTTGTCGGACGCGTCACCCCGCCGCTCGACCAGGCCGGACTCCTCCAACACCCGGACCAGGGCGGTCATCGCGGGCTGGGTGACGCCCTCGACCGCGGCCAGATCGGTGATGCGCCGCGGGCCGGTCCGGTCCAGGGTGGCCAGGGTGGCGGCGGACGTCAGGCTCATGTCCCGGGGCAGGCGTCTCGCGGCCCTGGTGGCCAGGCCGTAGAGGGCTGCCCCGATGGCGGCGGACGCGCCAGGAGCGGTGTCTTGACGATTCATGCTCGGAGCATAGCACTTTTATATTCATAGTTTATGGAAATGGTCGACTGCCGCGGGCGGCCTCGACCGCTGGGAGCCGGTGACGTGCCGATCTCGCCCGGACGTACGGGATGACGACCGGTCCGCGCCGGCCCGCGCACGCCTCCCGCCGCCACCGGGCCGAGGTCGCCCGCGACCTCAAGCCCGTCTATACCGCCGTCAACGAGGACGAAGCACGGCTGCGGCTCGCCGAGTTCGACGAGAAGGGGGGCAGGCGTTACCCGTCGATCGCCGGGACCCGAGAGCGGGCCTGGAGCGGGTTCCTGCCCTTCCTCGGCCTGCCCGATGCGATCCGGCAGGTCGTCCACACCACCAACGCCATCGAGTCCCTCAACGCCCGCTACCGGCGCGCGGCCCAGACATGCGGGCACTTCCCCAACGAGCAGGCCGCCCTCTAACTCGTAGGCCAGACAGACGAATCGCACCTCAGTTCCGATAGACCCTGCCGGAACCCCTCGGGCGACGCCTTGTGCTGTTGTGGTGAGTACGAAGTCCGGTTCGGATGGAAGCTGTCACCCGCGTTGGCAGGTTCCGTCGGGGCGCTGAGGAGTAGTGTTCTGGGTACGGAATGCTGGCCGCCCTGAGGAGCCGGTCTGCTCTTGAGTGGAAGGCTCAGCTATGGAGCGCCGGGTGTCTGTGCAGGAGTTGCTCAACGGCTTGGAGCAGGCCGTTGCCGCAGAGGAGCACCGCGTGTGGGCGGTGCGGTGCGCGCATGCGCTGGGCCTGGAGGGCATAGCGGTCTCCTTGCGGTGGGGAGCGGAGCTGGTGTGGTTCAGCGACGACATCAGTGGGCGGCTGGAGGATGCGCAGTTCACCCTCGGGCAGGGCCCGTCGATCTCCGCGGACTTCACCGTGGTGCCCTACCAGGTAGCTGATCTGCAGGAGACCGGGAACGGGGGCGGCCCGTGGCCGCAGTTCGCCGCCGAAGCCGGCGCACTGCAGGTGCGGGCGATGTTCGTGTGGCCGGTACGCAGCGGGGCGGCCCGGTTGGGAACGCTGACCGGGTACCGCACGACGCCCGGGTTCCTGACCGCGCGGCAGGCGGCGGACGGGCTGCGGGTGGCCGATGCCCTGACCGGCCGGCTGCTGGCCTGGCAGCCGGGCACCGGACAGGAGGACGGCAGGACCAGGGAGGCGGGTTCGGTCGATCTGCACCGGGCCGAGGTGCACCAAGCCACCGGCGTGCTCAGTATCCGGCTCGGCGTGCCGCTGGAGGAGGCCCTGGTGCGGTTGCGGGCCCAGGCCTTCGCCTCCGGACGAACGCTGGCCGACATCGCCCAGGACGTCCTGAGCGAGCTGCCTCCGTGAACCACGCCGTCGAACACGAACCCGTCACGGCCACGTCGGCGTTCGTGCCCCGAGAGGTTGACCATGAGCCGAGAACAGAAGATCGCCGAAACCTTCGTCGAACTCGCCGACACCCTGGTCGCAGACTTCGATGTCATCGACTTCCTGCAGCAGATGACCGTCCGCTGCTGCGACCTGCTCGCCGTGGCGGACACCACCATCCTGCTGGCCTATCCCGGCCCGAGCCTGTACAGCCCGGCACCCTGCGACCCCAGCCCGGCCCTGAGCAAGGTCATGGACCTGGCCATGCGCGAGGGGCCGGCCCTGGACGCCTACCGCACCGCCACCGCAGTCACTCCCGGAAACCTCGCCCGAGCCCCCGCCACCTGGAACGACTTCACCACACAAGCCGTTGAGGCCGGCTACACCTACGCCAGCGCCGTCCCCCTGCGCCTGCGCCGGCAGACGCTGGGCAGCCTGCTGCTCCTGCGCACCACCGACAGTCCCCTGCCCCTGGCCGACCTTGCCCTGGCCCAGGCCTTCGCCGACGCGGCCACCATCGGCCTCGTCCACGCCCGTGCCCTCGACCACGCCGACAGCGTCAACGAACAACTCCACACCGCCCTGCACAGCCGCATCGTCATCGAGCAGGCAAAAGGCATGCTCGCCGCCCTGCGCACCACCTCCCTCGACAACGCCTTCACCACCATGTGCCGTCACGCCCGCCACCACCACCTGCGGCTGACCACCGTTGCCCACCACATCATCGACACCGGCGACCTTCCCCGGCCACTGTCTCCCCCCTGTTCCCCGGCCGGCGACGCACCGGCGGAGTAATCCCTCAAGGCCCACCCCGCCGGGCGCGGGCGGAGGGCATCAGGGTGATCAGGCGGCCTGGGGCATCGCGTAGCCGTGGGCGGCGTCGCGGCGTTCGGCGGGACGGTTCGTGCGGCGGGTCAGATGCCGGGTCCGGCGCCGGGTCTGGGCGCCGGGTCATCGGGCGGGGTGATGGCTGGACTGTGCCGGACCGAAACGGTCCGCGGTGCGTCCCGATCAGGTCCGCGACTCCTCCGGCGCCGCTTGCGCCCGTTGCCGCCCACGGCGATCCGCCTCGCCGTTCGGGCGGCGGACCACGACCGGGAACGATCGCCCTGCGAGTACCGCACAAGGCCGGCTCGACGAGTTCCGTCGGTTGGCCACGGTGCCCCGGCCAGGCCGATCGGCGTGGCGGTGGGCCGGTCCTGCCCGTACCCCCGATGCATGGCGCGGTGCCCGCTGCGCCTGCTCGCCGGCGGCTCATGCACCAGACGGTCGCCGTAGTGCTTCGTATGCCGCGCCTTCGAGCGGTGGGACGAGCCCTACATCGGAGGTTTGCGGTTCGGGTTCGCCTGCGGTGCCAGGCGGGCGTCGAGGGTGTGCTGGGCGGCGCGGAGCCGGTATGCCAGGACCGGTTCGTCCAGGCCGGTCACCTCCGCGGCCTCGTGGAGGGACAGGCCCTGGAGGTGCAGGAGCATGGCGTCGGCCCGCGGGGCGGGCAGGAGGGTGTACAAGGTACGGGCGGCGGTGGGCGGCGCGTCCGGGTACCGGCGGGCCAGGGCGGTGATGCTCCCGGTCAGGATCTGCCAGGCGCGGTAGGCCGGGCGCGGGCTGCCCAGAACACGGCGCCAGTCGGTGGCCAGGGCGCCCAGGGCGTTTTGGACGGCGTGGTCCGCGGCGGCGGGGTCGGTCAGGCGTAGGCGGGCGTGGCGCTGGTAGTGCGCGTACCTCAGTTCGCAGAAGGCGGTGAAGTCCAGCGGCAGGTGGATGCTGACGGGAGGCTGGTGGGGCAGGTGGATCCGGGTGCCATGGAGCGGGCCGGGTGCGGCGGTTGGATGCATGGTGGTCGGGTGCATGGTCGTCGGGTGCATGGCGGTCGGGCGCATGGTCGTCTCCCCCGGTGACGAGCGGTGGTGGGACGGTTATCCGAAGGCGCTCACGGGGAGCGGGGCGTGGGTGCCCGTATGTGTGAGGGCAGTGGTGGGTGGAGGGTGGGGGGCAGGGGAGGCAGGAGCGGGGGGTGAGGCGTGGGAGGCGGTGCGGTAGGCGGCGTTCCACAGGGGGCGCAGGGCGGCCGGGCGGCCGTCCAGGGCCAGGACCAGGCGGCCCAGGGCCGGCCAGTCCGGACAGTGCCGTCCTTCGAAGACGGCGGTGATCTCTTCTTCGGTCAGGGCGTGGTGGCTCAGGACGCTGAGCAGGTATGTGTCGGGCTGGCGGGCGGACAGGTACAGACCGCGCAGCGCGGCGTGCAGGGCGTCCGCGGCGTCGTGGGGGCTGATGTCGGTGGTGACGGGTACGCTGCGGGCGGCGCGCCACAGGGTCGCGACGGCGCAGGGGTCGCCGCCGCAGGCGATGGTCAGTCGGCGGGCGACGGGCCAGGAGGGAAGGCGTTCGCCGGAGATGACCCGGGAGACGTAGGAGGCGGATACGTGGGCGTCCTGGGCGAGTTCCCGCATGGCCTTGCCGCTGGTCCGGTGAAGGTGGGACAGGGCATTGGCGAATTGCTGGGTGCTGGTCAGGCCGGCGGGTTCCTCGTCGGTGGCGGGCGGCCCCGGCGGCGCACCGGTGTTGTGGGCGGGACGCTGACGCGGGATGGGCAGGACGGCGGGCGGAACAGGGTCCGGGGACGGGGGGCCTGCGCTCTGCAGGGCATCGAACTGGCGCAGTTTACCGGCGACCGTGGCGCGGACCCACTTGCGGCGGGCGGTGGAGGCGCTGATGCCGACCGTCTTGCCGACCGCTTTCCAGCTCGCGCCTTCGGCCCGTAGCTGCAGCACCGTCAGGGAATCGTAGAGGTCCAGGAGTTTGCGGGCCTGTGCGGAGCCGGCCAGGCGCTGGGCCAGGCCGGGGCTGGACTGGTACTCGGCGTCCAGCAGCGCCCCGGTGGTGTGGTGCGCCGCCTGGAGGACATCGCATCGCTGCGGGCCGGTCTCCAGGCTCTGTGCCGGCGGTCCTTTGCGGCGCTGGCAGGAGCGGGAGCAGTACAAGCGGGGCCGGCCGCGTCCGGTGTAGCGGATTTCCTTGTCGCACCTGGGGCACATACGTGGGGCAGAGCCTGGAGAAGTCATGTCGGCGGGTACCCCTTTCGGGGGATGCGTTGAGGGAGATTTCAGCCGCGCGGCAGGCATTTGCTGCGCCCGCGGGCCGTTTTTCTCCCCCTCGAGATCATATTTTTGTGTCGCTCTCCCACCGGAGAGGCAACCGGCGCTGCGCCGGGCCGGACCGGGTCCGCCCGGCGCAGCGGTGGAGGTGCGGGCCCAGAGGTACGGTTCAGGACCAGCGAATACGCAGGTAGCGGCAGGAAACACCGCGGGCGGCGAACAGGGCGGCGGTCAGCGCGGCGGCAGTTGCCGGCTCCGCCGTGGTGTGGTGGATGAGGATGACCGGCAGGCTCAGTACGGCCAGGAACGCGGCTGCGGTCCCGCTTACTCCCAAAACACTTGCCGGTCCCGTTTCAGGAGGTCCGGCGGGCGGCATGCTAGCTTCGGCCCTGTTGGACCGGTCCGATCGTGACCGGTCCGGACAGCGGTGAGGACGCTGGAACATAAGCGCTCCTTGGAGTACGCAGTCATGAGACCCCCCGGGCGGCGCCCAAACCAGCTCCGGGGGCTCTCTCTTGTTTCCGCGGACGCTACTTCGGCGACAGCCTGAGGCGCCACCGCTACCAAGCGTTATCTCCAGGGTGTGCCGCACCACGGCGGAAAACCCCACTCGTAACCCGCAGGTACGATCAAAAACCGTCAAAGCCAGGTGAACTACGGGCTCACGCAGGCGACTTCGGCCACACCGGCCAGAGGGACACTCCAGCGCCCGCCCAGCTCCACCTTTGCCCACGCAGTGCCGCATTCAACGACTCCGTCCGCCGGACGACACGGCCACCCCCACAGCACCACCCTTGCGACAACGGGTCGCGGCCCGCCGCGGGAGCGGGCAGGCCGTCTGGAGCGGGGAGGCCGGACACGCCGCCGGGCCGGCCGCGGTCACTCACGGATTCCGGCGGCGCGCAGCCTGCGACTGACCTCCTCCCATTGCGGCGCGACGCTCTCGGTCGTCCGGGAGCCGACGGCACGGTCCTTGAAGCCGCTGGAGGTCGAGATGCAGACCACCGGCCCGTCGGGGCGCGGCAGGCTGCGCAGGGCCGCGAGCCCGGCGGCGCCGGAGAGTTCCGTCCACAGACCGGCGCGGGCCAGTTCGCCGCGGGCGGCGTGGAGTTGTCCGTCGCCAAGGACGGCCACCTGGCCGCCGCTGTCACGGACGGCGATCACGCCACGGTAACCACTGACCGCGGAGACGATGGAGTACGCCTCGGTGGGTGCCACGTCCACCTGGGCCGCCGGCAGCCCGTACCGTACGGCCCGGGCCAGGGGCGCGGCAGCGGCGGGCTCGCAGGCGACCATGCGTGGCAGGCGCCCGGTCAGGCCCAGGCGTCGCAGTTCGGTGAATCCTTTCCAGATGCCGAAGAGGAGTTCGCCGTAGCCGGTGGGGACGAATACGGCTGCGGGAACGCCGATGTCCGGGTGGATCTCGTACGCGATGGTCTTGTAACCCTCCGGCCCGAAGGCGTGACCGGTATGGGTGGGCGTGAGGTTGCTGACCGGATGCAGGCCCATGCGGTCGACGACCTGTCGCATCAGCGGCCACCGTGCGGCCCAGGGCACCGGGAGGACCACCGCGCCGTACGCGTTGAGGAACGCGTCGACGGCCGGCGGCATGTCCGGGCCGGCGAACACGACGCACCGCAGGCCGGCGCGGGCCGCGAAAGCGGCTGCGGACGCGCCGTGGTTACCGGAGGACGCCACCACGATTCCCGGCGCGCCGACCCCCACGGCGGCGCTGGTGGTGCAGCGGTTCAAGCGGTCCTTGTGGCTCCAGGTCGGGTTGCGCGACTCGTCCTTGATGAAGACGCCGGGCTCGAACTCGATCAGCGGGGTGCCTCCTTCGCCCAGGCCCGGCGCGACGAGCGGCGGGAGCAGTGGCGCCCACCGGTCCAGGCCGGCGCCCCGTGAGGGGCCCTTGGCCGAGAAGAGGGCCGGTCCTTGGGCCCGTTCGTAGTCGTAGTCGACCCCGACCGGGTAGGCGATGTCGCCGGTGCTGGTCCTGGGACAGCCTCCGGTCAGCGGCGGCCACAACGGGTAGGTGATGGCCGGGTCGCCCAGCGATCGCTGCCTGAGTGCCAAGGAGCCGTCTGCCGTCATGCGCCGAGCCTATCGACCCGCTGATCGTCCATGGCCTCCCTGGAGGCCGTTGGCGCGTGCAGAGAACGAACGGGAGGCAAGCGGAAGGCACCTAGGACGAGAGGCGCCGAGGTGCGGGCAATCCGCGTGTTTTCGGTCGTCGCCGATGCAATTCCCGGTTGAGGCGGAGGGGTTGGCGTACATAGCGTGACCGCATGCGCAGGGGAATGATCGCGGCTTTGCTGGGCGTCGGCGCTCTGGTGCCGGCGGCGTGTGGTGGTGGCGGTGAAGAGGGGCCGCCGCGCCACCCGTCGGGGCCGCGGCCATCGCACTCGTCCGGGTCACCGGAGCCGGCGGCTTCGCCGTCCGCGAAGCCGGGGATCGTACGAGGGGACGGGGCCGAACTGATCCACCGGGAGCGGGGGAAGGGCAGCGCGCAGAACCCGGCGTTCGCGCCCGACGGGAAGTCGCTGCTGTTCACGGTCTTCCACGGCGGGTACAACGAGGGGGCCGCCGCGCTGCGCGTACTCCCGTTGGAGAGCGGGGGCGGGCGGGACAGTCGTGACGGGCGCGAGGCTCGTGACCTGCTGGACGAGTACGACCGGGCGGCGGTGAACCTGCCCGGTTCGAGCTGGCGGCCGTCGGCAGGGGTGGTGTTCGCCTCCGACCGGTCGGGGAAAGAAGAGATCTGGCTGCTCAAACCCGGCGGGCGGCCGGAGAAGGTGACCGGCCACCATGGGATTTCGGGGTATCTGGAACCGAGCTTCTCTCCGGACGGGAAGTGGATCGTCTTCCAGGAGAGCGTGCAGCACGAGGACCCGGACCAGGAGGCGGCGCTCGCGGACCGGTCGGCGCTCGGGTCCCTGTGGAAGGTCGGGCGGGACGGCAGGGGGCGGACGCGGCTGGTGAACGGCCCCGCAAGCGGTACGGACAACCGTGAGCCCAACTGGTCGCCGCGCGGCGACCGGATCGTCTTCCAGCGGCGGGAACTGGGCAGCGACGCCTGGTCGTTGTACGTGATGAACGCCGATGGGAGCGGTGTGCGCAGGCTGACGACCCTGGAGGGAGAGCATACGGACGCGAGCTGGTCGCCGGACGGCCGGTCGGTGGTCTTCTCCTCCACCACGGGCGGACTCGACCTGCCGAAGATCTTCGTCATGCCGGTGGACGGTGGCGGTGCGCCGGTGCAGGTGACGCGGGAGCGCAGTACGTACGACGGGGCTCCGAGCTGGTCACCCGACGGCCGCTGGATCGCCTTCGAGTCGCACCCGGGGAGCGAGGACCGGCCCACGTCCTTGTGGCGCGTCCCCGCTCCCCGCAAGCCGTGACGGTCGCCGCCGGTCGCCCGCGACAACAGCAGAACGGCTGGAAGTAGCCGTCGGCGGGGCCGCCGGGGCCCCCGGGGTGGGTGGCAAGGACCGCACCAGGCATCGACCGTCCCGTCGCTGATGTGCGACGGTGACTTCTGCCCTCGTGCCGCGGTCACACCCCCTACGGCCTCCGGCTGGGCCGCGGCGATCCGTTCGACCGGTCCCACTGCGTCTCTGTGAGATCTGTGAGGAGACTTTCCATGAACTGGACACTGGAAGTCATCCCGGTCCCTGTCACCGACATGGACCGGGCCAAGGAGTTCTACGCCGACAAGGCCGGCTTCGCGGTCGACGTGGACAACGAGGTCGCCCCGGGAGCGCGCATCATCCAGATGACACCGCCCGGCTCACGGTGTTCGATCGCGATGCTCCGCGGAATGCCCCTGCTGCCCGGCATGAAGGCGATGGCCCCGGGCACGCTGCAGGGCCTGCACATGTGTGTCACCGACATCGAGGCGGCCCGTGAGACGCTGACGGCCCGGGGCGTGGACGTCTCCCCGGTCCGTCACCTCGGCACGACGGGCTGGGCGGAGGGCAAGGGCGGCACCTGGAACTCCTTCATGTCCTTCAAGGACCCGGACGGCAACGGCTGGGTGGTCCAGGAGGTCCCCTCGGAGCTGTCGGAACGCTGACACCCACGGGCCGGGCGGGAGCCGGGCCATCCGGCCTCGCTCCCGCCCGGCAACCGCCCGGCGTCCCTGGGACCTTCGCCAACCAGGGCTTGGCCTTCGACAACCAGGGCTTACTTGAGGTACTCCACCGTCACCGGCGCGGTGTTGTTCTTCTGATCGGGGTCGGTCTTCGGGTCGGAGGTGACGGAGATGCTTCCCCGGGCGCCGGGGACACGCTTGTCGATACGGGCCCGCAGCCAGGAGCTGCCGTCCGGCCGTGCGGCGCACTGCGCCAGGCCCTGCCCCTGCTTGACGTACCAGCAGTACGACAACTCGCTCGGGTGGTCCCCGAGCTTGACCGGCACCAGGCTGACGCCCTGCGGCAGCTTCAGCCGCAGCAGCCCTTCCTGGAAGTTCCGCGGATAGGGCACCTGCGCTTCGACCACCTGGCCGATCTTGCCCTTGATGGTGAACCCGATGGCCTGTACGTCGTTGATCTGGTTGGTGCTGAAGGACAGACCGCCGCCGGACATCTCCGCCTTCCAGTACGCGGACGGTTCAAAATCGGCCCCGCTGCCGTCCACGGGGCGCAGGCCCAGCGGCCCACCGGTCCCGCGGGGCGCCGAGGCGGGCAGCAGGGTGTTGCCCAGCGTGTCGTGGGCCCGGAGCACGGTGTAGTGGACCTTCCCGTACATCGCCGTCCTGTCGGCCACGGCCGTCACCGGCCCGTCCGTCTCGTACGCCGCACCGGCCGGCAGCGGCCCGGGCAGCTCGCACTGCGCCTTGGTGGGGGCCACGGCCTTGTCGTAGCGGCAGTTGCTGTACTGCCTTCGCAGCGTCGCTTCCTCCGTCGTCACCACAACGGTGAAGGAGTCCTCGATCGCGGTGTCGCCCTTGTTGCCGAAGGCGGGCCTCACCTCCATCGCGGAACCGGGCTTCACCCCGGTCAGCGGCTTGTCCTGCCGGGCGGTCAGCACCGGCGCGCCCATCACGACGCGGGTGGTGTGCCGGAGGGTGGGGGCATTCGCGCTGGTCACGGTGACGTTCATGTTCCCGGCGGGGCCCGGCACCGCGCCCGGCCCGGGCTTCAGACGGAACGGGGTGAACAGCGCACCGGAGGCGATGTCCCCCAGCTCACAGGTCATCAGGGTGCCCGAGCGCGTGCAGCCGTACCCCTTGTTCTCCCACTCGACGCGCGCCTTGCCCTTGAAGACGGCCAGGTCGAGCGTCACCTTGACCTTCTTGACCGGCAACGTCCTACCGTCGGCGGCACGCCCGGCCGCCCTCAGGGAGATCTGGTACTCGGTCGGCCGCTCGTCGGGAGCCGAGGCACGGTACTGCGGTATGTAGTACGTGTTCATCAGGTGCTGGGCCACCAGCCGCGCCCCCGTGGCCTGCTGCCGCCCCTCGGCGGCGGCCACCGGCGCCGTGCCGCCGGCCGTCACCACCGTACCGAGCGCCACCAGCAGGGCCGCCGCTCCTGTCCCGGCCACCCGCTGCCCCCGTACGCCTGCAATGGATCTCTTCATACGCGATCAGACCGACCGGCACGCCGGATGGTTGTATCGGCCATCACCGTGATGAGCTGATCCTTTCCCGGAACGTGCCGGCAGAGCGCCATGGCTGTACAGCCCAGCTCGGAAGCGACGCGCTGCATCGAAGGGGCATCCAGCCCTTCGGCAACGGCACAGGCGACGGCAACGGCGGTCAGCCGGCGGCGGTGCCGAACCATTTGTGCAGGTGGCTGAGCAGGTCCTGCTGGTCTTCACCGGCCCAGGCCACGTGGCCGTCCGGTCGCAGCAGCACCGCGGGGGCGCCCAGTTCCTCGCTGACGTCGACGATGTGGTCGACCCGGTCCGCCCAGCCCGCCACCGACAGCCGGCCGGTCTGGTCGAGCAGGAGTCCGCGGCCGTCGTGCATCAGCTCGTAGAGGCGACCGCGCTTGAGCTGTACGTCCCGCAGTCGTCGGCCGAGCAGTTCGTGGCCCTCGCCGAGGTCGTAGCGGACTCCGACGGCGGTGATCATCTCGGTCACGTACCGGTTCACCTCCTCGAAGTCCATCAGCGTGGAGAACAGCTCCCGCAGCGCGGTGGCACCCGGGTCGGTCCCCAGCAGCGTGATCTGCGCGCGGGTGTTGTCCAGCACGCGGGCGCCCACCGGGTGCCGTTCGGCGTGGTAGCTGTCCAGCAGGCCCTCCGGCGCCCAGCCGGCCACCTCCGCCGCCAGTTTCCAGCCGAGGTTGAACGCGTCCTGGATGCCGAGGTTCAGGCCCTGCCCGCCGGTCGGTGGGTGGATGTGTGCCGCGTCACCGGCCAGCAGCACCCGGCCGACCCGGTAGCGCTCGGCCTGCCGGGTGGCGTCGCCGAACCGGGACAGCCAGCGCGGCGAGTGCACGCCGAAGTCGGTGCCCGCCACCGCCTGCAACCGCTGCTTGAACTCCTCGAAGTCCGGCGCGGTCGCCCGGTCCTCGGACACGCCCCCGGCGGGTACGACGACGCGGTACGTCCCGTCCCCGTTGGGAATGACGCCGAAGCGCATCTGGGTCTTGCGGACTTCCGCGACGACGGCGTCAACCGTCGCCGGGTCCTCGGTCATCTCCATGTCGCCGAGGAGCGTCTCGATCTTGGCGGGCTCGCCGGGGAAGCCGACGCCGAGCTGCTTGCGCACCGTGCTACGGCCACCGTCACACCCGACGAGGTAGCGCGAGCGCAGCCGCGTGCCGTCCGCGAGGTCGACGGTCACCCCGGCCTCGTCCTCGCCCTGACTCAGCCCGACCACTTCGCAACCGCGCCGTATGTCGGCGCCGAGTTCGAGGGCACGCTCGTTGAGCAGCCGCTCGGTGACCGGCTGCAGGGTGGTCAGGCCGTACGCGTGGGCCGTGTCCACTCCGTCCGGCCACGGCTTGGCGATGCCGCCGAAGAGACCGCCGACCTGGAATTTCTCACTGACGGCGAGGAACCGGTCCAGCAGGCCGCGCTGATCCATCATCTCGACGCTGCGCGCGTGCAGGCCACGTCCGCGGGTCTGCGCGGTCGGCTCGGTCAACTTCTCCAGTACGACCACGTGCACGCCGTGCAGTCGCAACTCGCCGGCCAGCATCAAGCCGGTCGGTCCGCCGCCGACCACGATCACGTCGATCATCACAATCCCATTTCCGCAGGTTCTGGCTTCGAGCGGTGATTCTGCGGCACGCCCAGGGCCTTGCGGCAAGCCCCCCGGTGAGCTATAAGTTGAGAGTGGCGAGGAGATCGACGATCTCTTCGTCTTTTTCTTTTGCGCCGTTTGTCGTCTTCTGCCGTTTGCCGTCTTCCGCGTTTGTCGTCTTCTGCCGTCCGCCACGGGTGGACAGCTTCCTTACGAAGCGGTGACGGGTCGCGTACGGGGCAGGCTTGCCCGGGAGACGTACGTACGCGCCTTCACCCCCTACGCTCCCTGAGCAACTCGATGGCACGGCGTACGGCCGCCGCCTGGGCGGGGGCGAATTCCTCGAAGAAGGCATCCGCGAAACCGCCGCGCTCCCCCGCGCCGCCGTCGTCCGGGATGGTCATCGACTGCACCGCCTCGGGCGGGATGCTGTCGACGATGGCCCGGGCCATCGCCTCCACCCGCGGGTCGTCCTCGGCGGCCTGAGCCAGCTCGTCCATTCGGGCATAGATCTCATAGGCTCGCCGCATGGCCGCCGGGTCAGCGCCGAGGCTGTGCCGCACGGCGTCGAACCAGCTCCGGTCACCGCCCGGCGAGCCCGTCTCCAGCAGGGCGAGCAGTTCCCGTTCCTTGGCCGCCATCGCCGGTTCCGGCCCGGGCATCTGGGTGGAGGCGCGGGCCATGTCCTCGAAGAGGGCGGCGAGCTCGGGAGAGACGGGGGCCTCGGCCGGAAGCCGCCCGGTCTGCCCGGCCTGTTCGAGCAGCCGGGCCAGGCGGGCACGTCGCTGCCGGATGGCCTCCTCCTGGCGGGCCAGGTCGGCGTCCAGCTCGGTCAGGATCTCGACGAGTTCCCTGCCGGCGTCGTCCGCCAGCACGTCCTTCACTTCGTCCAGGCTCAGGCCCAGCTCGGTCAGCCGACGGATCCGGGCCAGCTCGACGGCGTCGCGCAGCGCGTACTCGCGATACCCGTTGGGCTGCCGCTGCGGCTCGGGCAACAGCCCGATGCGGTGGTAGTGCCGTACGGCGCGGGTGGTGATGCCGACCATGTCGGCGAGCTCTCCGATTCGCATGGCACCAGTAGAAACGTTGTCGCTGCGCCAAGGACAAACCAGCCGGTGGCCGTCGGCGCGTTGGTGTCCGGTCCGCGGGCCGGCCGGCTGTCCGCCGCCGCGGTTGAACGGGGAACGGATTCGTTCGTGACGCGCTCAGACCGTACGCGTCAGGCGCAGCGGGAGGTTCAGTAGGCGCCAGGCGCCCGGCTGGCGACGGCGTACCTGGAATTTGAGCTGGTCGGGGGCGACGGCGAGGGAGAGATCCGGGTAGCGTCGCAGCAGGCGGCCGATGGCCACCTCGCCCTCCTGGCGGGCGAGTGCGGCGCCCAGGCAGTAGTGCGTGCCGTGCCCGAAGCCGACGTGGTCCTCGCCGCGGCCCGCCGACTGACGGGTCAGGTCCAAGCGCTCGGGGTCGTCGTAATGGCGCGGATCGTGGTTGGCGGAGACGAGTACGGGCTGGACGGCCTCGCCCCGGCGGATCCGGGTGCCGGCCAGCTCCACGTCCTCGGCGGCGTACCGCAGTTGGGTCATCTGGACCGGGCCGCACCGGCGCATCAGTTCGTGAACGGCGTGCGGCAGCAGCTCCCGGTCCTCCTTGAGCAGCCGCAGTTGGCCGGGGTGGGCCAGCAGGGCGGCGGTGCCGTTGCCGATGAGGTGGGCGGTGGTCTCGTGCCCGGCGAGTACGAGCGTCATCACCAAGGTGACCGTCTCGGTGTCACCGAGCCGTCCACCGTCGTCGTCCTGGGCGCGGATGAGCGCGCTGATCAGGTCGTCCCGCGGTTCCGTACGGCGGGTGGCGATCAGCTCGTGGATGTGGTCGATCATGACCGGGAAGGAAACCCCGATCCGCTGGGGGTCCAGCGAGGCGAGGTCGGAACCGAAGTTCCGCCAGCGCGGCCGGTACGCCTCGGGCACGCCCACCAGTTCACAGATGACCGTGATCGGCAGGGGGTAGGCGAAGTGCTCGATGAGGTCGACCACTTGGTTCTCGTCGGCGTGTCCGGGCAGTTCGTCGAGCAGTGTGTCGGTGATCTCCTCGACGCGTGGCCGCAGGTCGCGCACCCGGGGCGCGGTGAAGGCGCGGGAGACCAGGCGGCGCAGCCGGGCGTGGTCCGGCGGGTCGCTGGTGAGGAGCGACTCCAGGATGTAGACGGTGTGCTCCTCGGGGATGCCGAGCAGCTCCATGAGCCGGGTGCGCGGATCCGGACCGGTGTGGCCCGGAATCGAGTACGGGCTGTTCACGAAGCGCGGGTCCCGCAGGACGGCGCGTACCTCATCGAAGCGCGTCACGAGCCAGATGGGCGTGTCGTCCATGAAGCGTGCGCGGAGGACGGGGCCCTGCTCGCGCAGTCGGCCATAGCCGCCGAACGGGTCGGCGAGCAGGTCCGGGTCCATCACGTTCGGCTCGCCGGGATGCTTGCCGATGAGGTCCTGGAGGGAGGGTGGGAGGGCTGTGGACAAGGGGGCGGCGGGGGCGTCGATTCCGGTGGGGCTCACGGGAGTGGGGGGCATGGCGCGTTCTCCTCCTGGTGAGCGGGGGCCGGTAGAAGCGTGCGTGGGAGTGGTTGCAGCCGTGAACGGCCCGTCCGGCTTCGGCTTCGGCACCGGCCTCGACTTCGGCTGCCGTTTCGGCTGCCGTTACCGCTTCGGCCTCCGGGCTGCTCAGCCGGCCGTGTCGCGTCGTGGTCGCCCGGTCGCATGCAAAGGCGTGTGGGTGAAGGCGGTGAGGGTGGCCGGTGGCGGCTCGTTGGGGGCGGAGGGGCTGGGGTGACCGGCGCCCAAGACGTACAGCGGTGTGTGCCCGGTGTTGTCCAGGAGGCACCGCTCGGCGATCAGAGCGTCGTGGAAAGCACCGGTCTGGGCCGGTCCGAGGCCCAGCGCGGTGGCGGTCAGCGCGAAGGTCTGCCCCAGGTGCCCGGCGTTGAGCAGGCATACGCGGTAGCAACGGGGAGTGCGGTACTTCACGCTCATCCGCTCCAGCCGGGCGGCGAGGACCACGAGGAAGGCGGTGTCACCGGCCCAGTCCTGATCCGCGCACAGGTGCGCGGCCTCTTCGCGGAGCAGACCCTCGGTGCGCAGCTCCAGGGAGTGTTCCAGGCAGTTGTAGTGGTACCAGCCAGGGGCGAGGCCGGTGACGTTGAGCGCGCCGACGTAGGCGTCGAGCTCCTGTCGGGAGCCGCCGGAGGGGCTGGTGCGGCGGTAGAGCGCCCCGTGGCCGCTGTCGATGAAGTCCACCGGGCCGAAGACCGTGGAGAGCAAGGTGGCCAGAGCCGTCATCGACACGGGGGCCGGGCTGAAGTCACGGTGCGTACGACGGCTGTGGAGCACCTGCTCGTACGGAGCGTGCAGGCCGGCACGGGAGCGGGGCAGCGGCAGCCGCGGGGCGTCCGGGTAGCCGGTGAACAGCGGCGGCAGCCGGGTCGCGTCCGGCGCCGCGTCGGGGTCCTCGTCGTTGACCCGGGTATCGGGCGCATCGGGCATATTGGGTGTGTCTAGGGTGTCGCGCGTATAGGGCGATTCGAGGTAGTCGTTCTGCGTGGCGTAATGGAGGAACGACGCCTCGGGCGACCAGGCGGCCCAGTGGCGGTCGATCTCCTCGTCACGGTCGGCGTCCGGGCTGTCCTCGGCCAGCAGCACCCCGGCCTCCGTGAGGACGGCCACGGCCTCCTGGACGGTCTCGGGCGTGAGGTGGTCGAGCACCTTGGCGGCCTCGGCGGGCACGGCCCATTCCTCGAACGCGGAGCAGACCTCGACGGCCACCGGATGCAGGGAGGTGGGAGTGCCGTGGGGATAGGGGTGGACGATGAACAGGCCGTCGCGCCAGTAGCAGGTCAGACAACGGGAACGGCGGTAACGCACGGCGACTCCAGCGATTGCGGACCGGGGCAGGGAGGGAGGGGCGACCGGCGCCTGACCTGCGGTCTCCCCGCATGGGTGCGGCTGCCGCCCGCCCCAGGGGCTCACTTCACCGGACTCACTTCACCGGGCCCCCTTGGAACTTGTAGATGTAGTACCCGGGACGGCGGTCTTTCCGGACCGCCGCTTGAGCGTTCATCGCGACCTTGCGCATGGGTCGTCACCTCCTCTCCATCAGTGATCACAGGCATGTATGCCACTTCCTGGACCACCTGCTGTCGAAAAGATGCCGAATCCCGGGAAATCGCGCCCTAACCACCCGTACGGCGTATTGGGTAAGTGAACCGTCACATAGGCTCCCTGTGGGCAGCGCATCCCTCCACGGAGCTCGCCGTGCACATCGACGAGCCATGGCCACTGCTTTGTTGCCGTACCGCTCGCCGTACGGGGCTGATCCGCGCACGCACAGTCCTCGCCCGTGATCATCGTGTCCAGCAATTCCATGATCTGGACTATCGCAGGTCGCAGACGTCTTCCTGCACGACATCGAGGATCGTCGGAGCAGAGAGGGCTCGGTGCGCACCCGACGAAGACGGTACGGGAAGTGTCGGGTGGCCGGGGTCGGTGTCGCCGGACGATGGGGGCATGGATGACACGACTTTGGTATCCCGTTTCCTGCGTGACGGCTTCGTGAAGCTGGAGGGTGCCGTGGCGCCGCGGGTGGCCGCGGACTGCGCGCGGCTGCTGTGGCGGGAGACGGGCTGTGACCCGGACGATCCGGCGACATGGACGCGGCCCGTGCACTGGGTGCCGGGCATGGGGCAGGGGCCGTTCGCCGCCGCTCCCAACTCCCCGGCGCTGCATCGTGCGTACGACCTGCTCGTCGGCGCGGGGCGCTGGGAGCCGCGCTATTCGCTGGGCACCTTCCCGCTGCGGTTCCCGCATCCGGAGGAGCCGGACGACGCGGGCTGGCACATCGAGGGGAGCTATCTGCCGGAGGGGGAGAGCTGGTACTTCACCAACCTGCGCTCCCGGGGCCGGGCGCTGCTGATGCTGTTCTTGTTCAGCGAGGTGGGGGAGGAGGACGCCCCGACCCGGATCCGGGTCGGCTCCCATCTGGACGTGCCGAAGGTGCTGGAGGAGTACGGGGAGGACGGGGCCGGCGGGCTGGCCCTGGCGCCGGATCTGGTGGCGGCGTCCGACCACCGGGACGTCGCCCTGGCCACCGGGTCCCCGGGCGACGTCTTTTTGTGCCATCCGTTTCTGGTGCACGCGGCGCAGCCGCACCACGGGGTACGGCCGCGCTTCATGGCCCAGCCGCCGCTGCTGCCGGCCGCGCCGTACGAGCTGGAGCGGGCCGACGGCGCCTACTCCCCCGTGGAGATCGCGATCCGCCGCGGTCTGGGACTGGACACGCCCGGCCCGGACGGGGACGGCACCGAAGCCGGGACCGGAACCGGGGCCGGGGCCGGCGCCGGCCACAGCGCCGGATAGGCGTACCTCGTCAATTCCCGCAATCGAGCGGGGAACCCGTGCCCGGACAACACGAACGCGGCGGCGACCGAACCGGCAGGGAACAGCAGGAACAGACAGGAACAGGCGGTCGTCATGGTGCAGGCGTGGGAGATCTGCGGTGCCCACGCCCACTCCTCGTCCAGGAGCGCGGAACCGGGGCGTACTGAACATCGTCGATCACCGGTACGACGCCGGTGCGAAATGATCCCGGTGCAAACTGTCGAAATGACGAGACGGAGACCGCCGCATGTCCACCGCCGAAGAACAGGCCCCGACCGCAACTCCGGCCGAGGTGAACAACTATGACAGCTTCGCCGAGGCGTACTCGGCCCTGAGCGAGACCAGTCTCATCAACGCCTATTACGAGCGGCCCGCGATGCTGTCCCTCGCCGGGGCCGTGGCCGGCCGCCGGATCCTCGACGCCGGCTGCGGCTCCGGTCCCCTGTTCGCCGCGTTACGTGATCGGGGTGCCCTCGTCACCGGTATCGACTCCAGCGCCGGGATGCTGGAGCTGGCGCGGCGGCGGCTGGGGGCCGACGCGGACCTGCGCGTGGCCGACCTGAGCGACCCGCTGCCGTTCGCCGACGGCGCGTTCGACGATGTCCTCGCGTCGCTGGTCCTGCACTATCTGGAGGACTGGGGGCCGGCGCTGGCCGAGATGCGGCGGGTGCTCAGGCCCGGCGGCCGACTGATCGCGTCGGTGCAGCACCCTTTCGTGGACTACGCGATCCACCATCCTCGGCCCGACTACTCCGCGACCACCAGCTACACCGACGACTGGGCCGACCTGGTGGGACAGCCCGCCCCGATGACCTTCTGGCGCAGGCCGCTGCACGCGATGACCGACGCCTTCACCACGGCCGGCTTCCGCCTGGCCGTCATCAGCGAGCCACAGCCCGATCCGGCCGGCCGCGAGCTGTACCCCGACGACTTCCAGCGCCTCTCGGCCGGCATGTGCTTCCTGTTCTTCGTCCTGGAGGTGCCCCCGGCCACCGGCTCGGCCGGGTAACGGGCGGCCGGGCCGGCCGCCGCGCGTGCCACCGCTGCGGGTGACGGGAGTGCGGCCGGCCTATTGGGTCCACAGGGTTCCGTACTTGCTGGTCGCCTTGTGGATCTCGGGCCCGGTCGTGGGGGCGGGCCAGAGCTGGATCAGGTATTCCTCCACGGGAGCGTCGTCCTCCCGGGGGTCGCCGTCGTCGCGGTTCCGGCCGCAGACCCGTACGCGGTAGTCGCCGGGGCCCGGCAGCGTCAGAGCGGTGCTGCCGGTCTCTTCCGCACCCTCGGTGGTGGTGCCGAAGTCCAGCAGCGCGCTCGGCCAGTGCACCGACATCTCCGCGACGTCCTGCCAGGGCCCCGGGTCCAACGGCGGTGCGCCGTCCCACAGTTCGGCGGTGACGGCGATGCAGCCGACCTCCTGCCCGCACAAGATCTTCGCCGCGCCGCCGTCGGGATGAACGTCCAGCAGGCCGTTGTGCGACCAGTCGGGCTCGAACTCGGCGACCAGGCTTTCGTCCACCAGGTCGACGGTGGACGCGTCGATGGACACCTGTGGCGCGGTGGCGCGCCGGATCAACTGAGGCATGGGCCGGGAATCCTTTCCGGGCGGCGGAGGCGGACGGGGCCGGGAAGCGTCGGGCGGGGCGGCGAGGGGGCGGGGCAGGCCCCGGAGAGGGAGTCTGCCCCCGCCGCCGCGGCCTTGCCTACCTTCCGTCAGACGGGCCGGGGGAGGAACGGCTCACGGGTTGAGGTCCTGTCCGCAGCCGACCGGCCCCAGCGCGCCCGCGCCGCCCGTGCGGTATTGGGCGGGCGCCTTCGCACCGACGGGCTTGACCACCCCTACCCAGAACGCGTCCCACTCCAGCACCCGCTGGCTGTTCAGGTACGACTTGCGCAGGCTGCCCTCCTTGGAGTTCTGCCGGGCGTTGAGGAAGTGGCAACTGTAGTCCGAGTTCTTGCTGGCGCCCTCGTGGGTCTGCGCCATGGGGTACTCGTCGCAGGACTGGCCGCCGGAGTTCGGCGGACGGGGCACACCGCGTACGCAGGCTTCGCGGCGGTTCTCCCGCTGCAACGCCTGGTCGAACGTGCGGTGCAGCGGATAGCCCTTGCCCTTCACGCCCCACGGGTGGTTCAGGTTGCGCTGTGCCCAGTCGACGTGCCAAGCCACGGCGGCCACGTCGTTGTCCCTGACGTTCAACTGCCAGGTGGGCGTGAACTGCGGGTACACACACCCGCCGGTGCGGGCGTCGGTGACCCGCGCGGTGCTGTCGCACCGGGGGCGGAACACCGGACCCAGGTTGGCGGTGGAGTCGGTGTGCCGTGGGGTCTTGATGGTGCCCTGGAGCACCACTCCCTCGCTGACCAGGGACCGGCCGGGGCTGGAGACCGCCATCTCGAAGCTCTGCCGGGTGCCGGGTATCAGCGCGCGGGGGCCGGGGTTGCTGGTGGCCACGCAGGTGTTGCAGTTGATGCTCACGGTGGCGGTGGACGCCAACGCCTCGGGTACGGTCGGCGGCGGGTTGGTCAGGGTCATCGCCGCGGTGTACGTGGACGTGTAGCGGTTGCGCGGGTCCAGCTTGACCGTGGTCTCCACGTGGAGGTCGGCCTTACCCCGCCAGGTGCCGTTGAGGTAGTAGTTGATCGTGGTGTCGTAGTTGGAGCACGACTCCGTACGGTCGAAGTCGTATCTGCCCTTGGGACAGGTGATCGCCTGCGCGGCCACGCCGCCACCGTCGGAGGGCCCGGCGCTCGCCTCGTCGTGGTGGGCGCGTTCCAGTTCCGGCGGCTGGGCCAGTACGGCCCGCAGGCCGCCGCCACCGCTGCCGGCGGCCTGGGCGCCGTCGACGGTGTGGGCGGCGGCGCTGGTGGCGGCGTTCAGCGGTAACAGCAGTGCGGCGGCGGCCAGTACGGCGGTGCCTGCCCGTGCAAGGGATGCTTTCACGGCTCTTCCTCCCGTTGGGCCATCGGCCCGGAACCTCTGGGCCGTTTGATGGCTTGACATGGACACGGTGGTGCCCGCGTGGCGGGAGGGTCAACACCCCCTGAAAGTCGAACAGCGGATCCGACACGAATACGCGCCAACTCTCCGCAAACGGAAGCCGGGGGCGACCACTCAGGGCCCCTCGCATCGCTCCTGCCACTGCCACTGCCACTGCCGGATGGTGAGCCGTCACCTGGGGACTCGGCGGACGTACCGCCCGGCACGGGAACGGGTAGCTGCCTGGCGTAGGCATGGGTACGGCGTCGCGAGGACCAATGGGCGGGCCGGGCGGGGACAAGGACTTCGGTGGTCCGCCCGGCCCGCGGTGTCATGCCTTGGCCAGCGCCGCTTCCACCGCCGCCAGTTCCTCCTCCGGGTCGGCCATGCGTGCCAGGACGTTCAGGTCGTCCATGCCGTAGCGGGCGTACACGTCCTCCTCCCAGCGCGCGGCGGCCGTCCGCAGCGGCTCGACGGCCTCCGTCAGGCGCCCCAGACGATGCAGGACCAGTCCGTAGTATCCGGCGGCCTCCGTCCCGTACTCGAAGTCGCCGCCCTCCTCCCAGGCCGTACGCAGATACGGTTCTGCTTCGCTGTACGCGCCGCGCTGGGCCTTGAGCTTGCCCGCGAACATGGCGTGCAGCGGCGAACCGTCACCGGCCGCCCGCACATACCAGCGCTCGGCCTCCTGGTAGTCCCGGTGGTATTCGGACAGCCAGCCCATCTGCTGGCACGCCTCGTGGTGACCCGCCTCGGCGGCCTTGCGGTACCAGTGGTCGCGCGGGCCGGGCGCGCGCAGCGTGTTGTGGAGCTCCGCAAGGTCGTACGCCGCCTGCGGGTCGCCCGCCAGCGCGGCGGGCTCGATCCAGCGGAGGAGGTGGCGGGCGTCCGCGCCGGCCCAGTCGCCGAGGATCTTCCCGTACGCGTACGAGGCATGGACGTCACCCGCCTCGGCCCGCTCGCGCAGCCCGGGCAGTCTGCGCAGGTCCTTGCCCGGCCCGGCCTCGCCGCTCTCGCGGAGCGCGGCGATCCGGGCGAGCTGCTCGACGACGTCCTCGTCATCCTCCCCGACCTCCCGCAACCAGCGCTCGGCCTCCTCCAGACGCCGTTGCCGCTTGCACAGGAGCCCCAGGTTCCACCGGGCCGCCGGATGCCCGCCGGTGGCCGCCAGGCCGTACCAGTGCTCCGCGTCACCGAGGTCGCCGCGCTGCTCGTGCAGCACGCCCAGGACGTACGCCGCACCGTCGTACCCCTCCTGGTGGGCCTGGAGCAGCAGTCCGCGCGCCTCGGGCCAGGACGCCTCGGTGCCGGTGGCCTCCAGGAACACGGCCTGGTCCACCCGGGCGGAGGGACTGAGCGCGGCGGCCCGGCGGTAGTAGCCGGCGGCTTCGGGGATCAGGCCCGGGTAGTCACGGAAGTGCTGTTCCAGGTCGAACAGCGGGCGCAGCGCCTCCTCCGCGGCGTCCGCGTCCCCGGCGGCCTCGGCGGCGTCCAGCCCCGCCGCGACGCTGTCGAAGTCCGCGCGGATCGATTCGAAGAGCTTTACCCAACGGAAGACCGCGATGTCGCCCAGCTCGACGTCGCTCATGAGGAATTTTGCCGCCTCCTCCAGGCGCCCCTGAGCCGCGAGCAGCTTGCCCAGCTCGATCTTGCAGTCGAGATGACGGCCGTCTTCCCAGCCGCGCCGAAACCATTCGGCGGCCTCCGGATCACCGTTCTCCTTGAGCAGTACGCCCAGTCCGTAGGCGCATCCGGCGTGCCGGTCGGCAACGGCACGGTAGAGCGCGTCGGCCGCCGGCCGGTCTCCGCGGACCTTCCGGTACCGGGCCAGGGTGTAGTGCGAAAAGGCGTCACCGGCCGCCGCCGCCTGCTCCCAGTACGGGATTCCTTCGTCCACATGCCCGCGGAGCACGAAGAAATCGGTGTGCCGACGAGCTGCCTCCGTGTCACCGGCCCGCGCGGCGGCGACGAGCGCCTCCCCGTGCGCCTGTATCTCCTGCGCCGCCTGCTTCTGATGGGCTGCTTGTTTCCGCTGTGTCTCCTGTGATTCCTGCGCCATGCGTCGCATCGTGCCAGGCAGCATCAAGGGCTCGCCAATACGTGGATCACCACGCGGCTCTCACACGGACCGGCGGAGCCCGTCGGCAAGCCGTACCCGGAGGGGTGGGCGGCGGCCCCGTACGCCCGTACGGATCCGGCCCCGCCGCCGCCCGGCGACGCTGGTTGTACGGTGCGATGCCGTGGCCCAGCCGCTACGGCAGGACCGACCGCACCGCCTCCGGCGTCCGGGCCACCACCGTCGTCCCGTCGTCGGCGGTGATGATCGGCCGCTGGATCAGGACGGGGTGAGCCGCCAGCGCCTCGATCCACCGGGCCCGGTGTGCCGGGTCACGGGGCCAGGACGCCACACCCAGGTCGGCCGCGGCCGGTTCGCCGAGCCTGGCGATGTCCCACGGCTCCAGGTCCAGCCGTTGCAGCACGTCCTCAAGCTCCGCCACGGTCGGCGGCTCCTCAAGGTAGTGACGGACCGTGTAGTGCACGTCCTCGGTGTCCAGCAACGACAGCGCCGACTGGCACTTGGAGCACGCCGGGTTGATCCAGATTTCCATGAGCGCGAATCTTCCGTGATCGGTACGAACCGGGCGGCTTTCGTCCGGCTTCGGGTCAATGTCGGTGGACGGCCGGGCAGAGTTCCGGAGGGCAGGCCGGAGACATCAGGAACGCACCCGCGTGAGCGGTCTGCGCTACGGAGCCCTCCCGGGAGGACGGAGGTGAGAGTACTCGACGCGCGGGCCATGGCTCCGTACGGGCCGGGCCGTTGCGGACCGGTGCCGGTAGGCGGACGGCGACCGGAGCCGTAACGGTCCTCGGCGGACGTCAGCGCTCTTCTTCCTCCGACTTCGATTCCTCCGACTTCCGTTCCTCCGACTTCGGTTCCTCCGACTTCGATGACCGGCCCGTGCCGCGCCGAGTGATCGCAAGGACGCCCCCCACCACGCCGATGAGGGAAATGGCCAGCGCGATGCTGATGCCGCCCTCGCTGTCCCAGTACACATCCTCCAGGCTGATGAGCAGAGCCGCCTCGTCGACCACCAGCGCCAGTCCGACACCGAAGGCCAGCCCCATCCACGCCCGCCAGCGCGGGGAGTGCTTGACCAGACCGGCGGCGGCGACGGCGATGAGGAGCAGGATGCCCCATACGTAATGGTGGAGATGTACGCCACCGGCCCGGACGTCGCCCACGCCGGCGGCATCGATGTGTACGAGCCAGGTCAGCAGGCGCAGGCCGCCGAAGGTGACGGTGAAACCCCACCAGGCGAGTACGAAGCCGCGGCGCGCGGGAGAGATACCGCGGAGCAGCCGAAGCCACGGCGCCGGGCCGCGGGGCACGTCATTCGTCAACGGCGCCTCTTCCCTTTTCCTGGACTACGCGGAAAGCAGCCGGGAGCAAGCCGGACACCGCGCGTACCCGGCCTAGGATGACGGAGCGTGAAGAACTCCCCGGCACCGGACACGACCCAATACCAGGGTGGAGTGAAAAAAATGACCGCCTCCGGCATTCCTCTGCTCGTGGCCAGGCTCCGTGACGCCCTCGGAGAACACCGCGAGGAGCACCAGTTGTGGGCGCCCGACATTCCGTCAGGGGCCGGTCCGTGGCAGATGGCGAACGGCATACCGGCCGGTGTTGCCGAGATACTGGCCATCGCCGACGGCATGCACCTGGATTACTCGACCCAGTTGTTCGGCAGCGACGTCCTGCCGGACCGCCGGATGTCCGAGCTCCTTGCCCACGCCGAGCCACTTGATGGCTGCCGTCTCCCCGATACGTCACACTTCTTCTGCTTCGGCCAGGCGGCAAGCAACCCGCTGTGGGTGAATGAACAGGACGGCAGCGTATGGCGGGTGCCGGACGACGGAGTGCTCTGGTACACCGGCTGCCGATTGGAGCGGATCGCCGACACCATGAGTGATTTCTTCACCGGATGGGTCGTCACCGATCGCTTCCGGGATCTGGCCGGCCTGCCCCCGGAGGATGTGGCGGACAACGATTGGTGCCGTCTGCTCAAGCTGACCGGAATGGCATTCTGACGCGTATCGTCTTCTGGCTTCTTCCCACCTCTGACAGGGCAGCCAGGACGGCCGTCCGGGTGTCGTCCGTGGCCTCCCCCGGGTCCCGGCCGCCGCCACTCCTCCCACCGCTGGATCCGCTCCACTCACGCCGCCGCGCGGTCCCACTGCCCGCTGAAGGTCACCAGCGGCAGGACGGCGGGGACGGCGATGCCCGGCAGCAGGTACCGCCACAGCACGGTCACCCGCTGGTGGAGGTCGGCCCGGCCGACGGAGATCTGCGAGAGGAGCTGGGTGCCGGAGTAGGAGCCCACCAGCATCCAGGCCAGCTCCTCCACGTCCACCTCCGGCAGCAGTTCGCCCTTCTTCCGCGCGGCGCGCAGTTGTCCGGCGAACTCCTCTGCCCAGTACCGGTACGGGGAGTCGTCCCGTGCGCCGAAGACCCCCTGCTCGATAGCCAGGCGCACTCCGGCCCGCAGCAGCGGGTTGGTCTGGAGTTCACCCGCGAGGTACAGCGTGATGTCGACCAGCCGTTGCAGCCCGTCCTCGCCGGACGGCAGTTCCAGTCCGTTGCCCTGCTCGATCATCACGGCGTGCGCCAGGGCCTCCTTGGAGGGGAAGTGAAAGAACATCGCTCCCCGAGTGACCCTGGCACGCTTCATGATCTTGCTGATGCTCGCGGCGCTGAACCCGCACTCGTCGAATAGCTCAGAGGCTGCGTAAAGGATACGTTCACGCGTCTTGACCGCTCGCTCCTGCACTGTCCGCACCGTTCCCCTCGACGACCATGCGCATGGTACGGAGGATCGCGGCCTTCTGTCGCATCGGGGTCTGAGCTGGGCCGATGTGGATCGTCACGGAACGCGTCGGCCGGGGCCGCATCGGGCGGGCCACGAAGTCCGGTCTTCCGCCGGCGGGGTCGTGCGGTCTGCACGCGATACGGGTCGCCGCGAGTGGGCAGGCCCCTGTAAAGCGTTTGACGCTCGCCCGCGTCCGGCGATCGGATGGCGCCTCATGAACACAGGACAGATGCATGCCGGTCTGCATCCCATCGACGAGGACCTCGTACGGCGGCTGGTCGCCGGGCAGTTCCCGCAGTGGGCGGGGATGGCGGTGCGGCGGTTGGCGTCCGGCGGCACGGTCAACGCCATGTACCGGCTGGGTGAGGAGATGGTCGTACGGCTGCCGCTGGTCGACGGCGGCGCCGAGGACGTGTCGAGGGAGCAGGAGTGGCTGCCCCGTCTCGGTCCCCGGCTGTCCACGGCCGTCCCCGAGGTGCTCGGAGCCGGGAAACCCGTCGAGGGCCATCCGTGGCCGTGGTCGGTGTACCGGTGGCTGGCGGGGGAGAATCCCGAGGCGGGGGCGCTGAGTGAGCCCGTGCTGCTGGCCAAGGATCTGGCCGAGTTCGTGGCCGCTATGCGGAGCATCACCCTGCCGGGAGCGCCGGCGGCTCACCGTGGCGGGCCGCTCGCCTCGCTCGACGCGGAGACCCGGGCGGCGATCGAGGAGCTGCGCGGGATCCCGCAGGAGGGCGTCGACTGCGATGCCGTGACCGCCGTATGGGAGGACGCGCTGCGTGCCCCGGACTGGGACGGGCCGCCGGTGTGGCTGCATGCCGATCTGATGCCGGGCAATCTGCTGGTGGAGGATGGCAGGCTGACCTCGGTGATCGACTTCGGGTGCATGGGCGTGGGCGATCCGGCCTGCGACCTGTTCCCGGCGTGGAATCTGCTGTCGGCCGACGCGCGGCAGGTCTTCCGCGAAGCGCTCGATGTGGACGACGCGACCTGGATGCGCGGGCGCGGGCGAACGCTCTCGCAGGCACTGATCGCGCTGCCCTACTACCGGGAGACGAACCCGGCGATGGCGTGCAATGCCCGGTACGTGATCCGGGCGGTGCTGGCAGGGAGCTGAGACCGCCTCCTCCGGTGACCTCGAAAAGCAGCGCTTCTTGAGCAGAGCGGGGAAGCGGGAGTGGTGGCAGAGGTGTTGGTTCCGGCGGTGGGCGGCGGCTTCCGGAGCGCATGGCCGCAGTGCGTTCCTGGGGCCATGCGCTCCGGCCGGAACTTCCTTTTCTCGTGAGGTGTTAGGGGTTCGGGAGTTCTTCGGGGTCAGCGGTGTGGGGATCGGGCGGGAGACCGAGTGGTACGGGCCGTGGTCAAGGGGGCGGCTATGCACATGGCGGCCATGAGGAGGGCGAAGGCGACGGTCAGGGCGGTGGTGTAGCCGTGTACGGAGGCCGCGGCGGGGGCGGCGTATTCGGCCGAGGTGGGGTAGGAGGCGGCGGCGCCGGCCGCGAGGGTGTTGAACAGGGCGGTGCCGATCGCGGCTCCGAGCTGCTGGGAGGCGTTGTAGGCCGCTGATGCGGCGCCGACGGCGTGCTGGGGCACGTCCGCGGTGGCCAGGCTCGCGGTCGGAGGCATGACACAGCCGAGGCCGAGACCGGTGAGCAGCAGCGCGGGCACCAGGTAGCAGGGGAAGATGCCGGTGCTGTGCGGCGTGAGGCGGGTCAGGATGAAGATGCCGACGGCCGCGGACAGCAGGCCCGGCAGGATGAGCAGGGCGGGTGGGACGCGCCCGTGCAGTCTTCCGGCGATCAGGGTCGCGCCGACCAGGGCGGCCAGGGCGTTGACGAGCAGCGTCAGACCCGCCTGGACCGGCGAGCAGCCGAGGACCGTCTGGGTGTAGTAGCTCATGAACAGGTAGAAGCCGAACATCGCGACGAACATCAAGGTGATCGAGGCGAACGCGCCGGCGCGGGCGCGGTGCGCGAGTACCCGTATCGGCAGCAGGGGGTCGCGGGCCCGTATCTCGACGGCGGTGAACGCGGCCAGGAGGAGGACTCCGGCGGCCAGCAGGACGAGCACCTTCGGCGCGCTCCACCCCAGCGGCTCGGCTTCGTTGACGGCGTAGACCACGGCCGAGAAGCCCGCGGTGCTCAGCACGGCGCCCGTGATGTCGAGACGGCCGCCACCGCGGGCGGACCGCCGGGCGTCCCGTGGGACGAAGGCCGTACCGAGGACGGCGAGCAACGCGATGGGGGCGTTGATGTAGAGGCACCAGCGCCAGGTGACGTACTCGGTCAGCAGTCCCCCGGCGACCAGGCCGACGGCCGCCCCCGCGGCACCGACGGCGGCGAACACGCCAAACGCCCGGCCCCGTTCTTCCGGCTCGGTAAAGGTGATCGTCAGCAAGGACAGCCCGGCGGGAACGAGGACGGCGGCGAACACCCCTTGTAAAGCGCGGGCGACGAACAGCATGTCGGGGCCGACCGCGGCTCCGCCGAGCGCCGAGGACGCGGCGAAGCCGATCAGGCCGATGAGGAACGTACGCCGGTGGCCCAGCGCGCTGCTGACCCTGCCGCCGATCAGCAGCAGTCCGCCGAAGGCCAGGGCGTACGCGGTGATCGCCCATTGCCGGCTCGCATCGGACATGCCGAGCGCGCGCTGCGCCGAGGGCAGCGCGATGTTCACGATCGTGCCGTCCAGAACCACCATGAGCTGGGCCGCGCTCACCGCCGGCAGCATCCATCGACGCTGCCGTACGGAAGCCGGGGAGGTGTCCAAGTCGTTCGTGTCCGTCAGCATCCTGCCATTTACCTAACGTCGTTAGAGGGCGGGCGAACGTTGTTAGATTGTGCGAACACCGTACTACACTTGCCTGGACGGCAGGATGATCAAAGGCGATACGGACGGCGCGCGGCGGCGCTCCGGCCAAGGGCGAGGACGAGGGCGAGGAAGATCGTGGCGAGCGAGCGCGACCGGCGAGAAGACGACCAGGTGCGGAGCGTCTGGCTACGGCCCCGTCGCACATCCAAGGGCGAACCGCCGCTGTCCCGCGCACGCATCGTCGAGGCCGCCGTCGCCCTGCTCGACGAGGAGGGCATCGAGCGGCTCACCATGCGACGGCTCGCCGAGCGCCTCGGCGTCGTCGCCCCGTCGCTGTACTGGCACGTCGACACGAAGGACGACGTGATCGACCTCGCCGTCGATGCGATCTTCGGAGAAGTGCCCCCGGGGGCGGGGCAGGCGGCGGACTGGCGGGAAGACATCACCGCGGTCATGACCGCGTGGCGGGGCGCGCTGCTGCGGCACCCATGGGCCGCCGCCGTCCCGGCCCGGCGCCGGCCCACCATCGGTCCGAACTTCCTGGGGTGGATGGAGGTTTTGCAGGCGACGCTGGTCCGCGCCGGCTTCACCGGGAAGGGGCTCTCCGCGGCGACCTGGGCGCTCTACAACCACGTCATGGGATCCGCGGCCTCCGAATCGGCCCTGCACATCACCGACGCGGAACGCCGGGCCGGGCAGGAGCAGTTGCGGGCCCGCCGCGACCGGTACCCGACCCTGGCCGCCGGAGGCTACCTCTACGACGACGACTGGGACGGGAGCTTCACCACCGGCCTGGACTACCTGCTCGACGGGCTGGCGGTGCAGCTCGGCGAGAAGGAGTGAGGGAATCGCCCAACCACGGCCGTTATCTTCGACTTCGCCCTCTACGCACCTCTATGTCGCATCCTTTTGCAGCTCCGCCTCCATCGCCCGGTCGGTGAAGCAGCAGATTCCTGCCCGATTTCGGGCAGATCTTAGGCAGTTGGCGGCTGCGGCATTACTGTGATCACTCATGATCTCCGCATCCGCACTGGGGTCCTTCGCGCTGATCGTCGGACTTCTCACGCTCACGCCCGGCCTCGACACCGCCTTGATCCTGCGCACCGCCGCGCTCGGACAGCGCAAGCGCGCCTGGGGCGTGGTCCTCGGCATCCAGACCGGCACCCTCATATGGGGCGCGCTCAGCTCGCTGGGCATCACCGCTCTGCTGACCGCCTCGCACCTCGCCTACGCGGTGCTCCGCTGGGCGGGGGCCGCGTATCTGGTGTGGATGGGAGGCCGGATCCTGGTGTCGGCCCTGCGCCGCGGCCCGGCCGAGGCGGATCCCGCCTCCCCCGGTGCGCCGGAGGGGACGGATGCGGCGGACGGGCCGGATGCCGACGACCGCTTCCTCGGCGGCTGGCGGCGGGGCGTCCTGACGAATCTGCTCAACCCCAAGATGGGCGCCTTCTACATGGCCACCCTGCCGCAGTTCATGCCCGCCGGATCCGCGCATCTGGTGACCGGCACCGCGCTGGCCGGGGTGCATATCGCGCTCGCCTCGCTCTGGTCGGTCGTACTGATCTCCTTCGCCCGGGCGTTCCGCGGCACCCTTCAGCGCCCCTCGGCACGCCGCGTCCTGGACCGGATCAGCGGTACGGTCATCGCCGCGTTCGGCGTCCGGCTGGCCCTCGGCGACTGAGTGACGAGCCGGCGGGGAGACCGACGGGTGTTCAGAAAGCGCCGTACGCTCTCCGGTTCTCCCGACGCCCACTGCGCGGCAGCATGGTCACCCATATGGGGCAAGCCGGTAACCCGGTAACGAGCAAGCGCGATCGTATTCCCTCTCGGGCAGCGTGATCCAGCCAATTATGACGTCTTTTCGGACATCCTCCCGGCAATGATCGCGAGGCCGCCGTTCACCGAATGACCGAAAAGTGGGTGGCGGGCAGCGCGCAGCGCGGTCACGGCCAGCCGGAGCACGGTTGCCTCCACAAGGCTTTCTGTCATGTGCCTGCCCGATGGCCCCGCTCGCACCAGGAACATCACGGATCACCCGTGCCCCATGAGCGTCGTAGCACCTCTCAAGCAACGGAAAGCCGCACACCGCTTGCATCATTCCATTCACGGATGAATGGCGCGTTTCAGCGGCAGCATATACCCGGTGTCCGGTGACCAAAATCTTTCGTTGACATGCCGGAAATGAATTCTCTAGCGTGACGCGCGATTCCGGCGCATTCTCTCCTTTCTCTGGCGGCGAGCGGCACGATGCCTCTTCTTCATCGCATGTGTGCGACTTTCCGCGTTCTCGAAGCCCGGATCCCTCCCCGGCCGGTTGAAGACGTGGAGCGGCCCGGCCGTGAAATATCAGGAAGAAGGCAACACCGTGACCACCTCCCTCACGCAGCAGCACGCCCATCAGCTCTCCGAGGCCGAATCCCATAGGCTCTGGCAGCTCTCGACACTGGCCGTCGGCACCGCACAGGCGTCCGCCTCGGCGCTTCCCGGCCTGCTGCTCGATCTGCCCCGAGCCGTACGTGGCGCCCTGCTCGATTTCGCCGAGGGAAATGCAGGGAATGCGGACTCGGGGTTCTTCCTGCTGCGCGGCGTCACTCTCGGAGACCTGCCCGACACCCCCGCCGTCCACCATTCCGGAACCCTCGACGGCCATCCCACCGACGGCACGCTCACGCTCGTGGCGGATCTGCTCGGCTCGCTCGTCGGTTACCAGGAAGAGAAGGACGGGGCCCTGATCCACGACGTACATCCGGTGCGCGGGGAGGAGCGGCGGATCGAGAACAGCGGGTCGGTGGCCTTCGACTTCCACACCGAGAACGCCCACCACCCGCTGCGCCCGGACTACCTGGGTCTGTTGTGCGTACGCCAGGACCACGAACGCACCGCGGCCACCCGCGTCGCCTCGGTACGCCGGGCCGTCCGGCACCTGACGGCCGAACAGCTCGCGATCCTGCGCACGCCGCAGTTCTACACCTCCTACGCGGCGTCCTTCACCCGGGGCAGCACCCTTCCGGTGCCCCGCTCCGGGCCGCACCCCGCCATCTTCGGACCGCATGACCGCCCCTTCATGCGCTTCCACTCCCACACCACACACGCGGCCGGCGCGGAGGCGACCGCGGCGCTCAAGGCGCTGGCCGAGGCCCTGGAGGCCGTCTGCCACGACGTGGTGCTGGAGCCCGGCGAGCTGGTCGTGGTCGACAACCACGTCGCGGCGCACGGCCGCAGCGGATTCACCCCGCGTTACGACGGCCGGGACCGCTGGCTGCGCCGGTTCTACTCCCTGCGGTCCGTCCCCGGCTGGGCCCGGCACATGATGCCCAGGCAGCGGGTCCTGCCGGCGCTGGAGGACATCCAGGGCGTGCTGTGAACCACCCGGCGACCGGGCCCGCCGCACATTCCGGATGCGCCCGCATTGCGCCGGCCCTGGTGATCGTCCGTATGCCGTCGGCATGGTGACGGCATACGGCGTTGCGCCGATCCGCTCTTCGCCCGGGCCGGTTCAGCGTCTCCCCGGCGCGTAGGGCACCTCGTACCGTACGCGCCGCGTCGGTGGTCTAGAATTGACCGCTTCCCGTTCCGGCGCCCGGGATCATGCGCTACGGGTGATCACGGGAGGTGCACCACCGCCCGCGTACCAGGAGAACGAGCGCCTTGTCAGAGCAGACCCGCCACGCCGCCCATGCCGACCTCCAGGCCGACTGCGGGAACTGCTTCGGCCTGTGCTGCGTCGCGCTGCCCTTCGCGCGCTCGGCGGACTTCGCCGCGGACAAGGCCGCGGGCACCCCGTGCGGCAACCTCCAGGAAGACTTCCGCTGCACGATCCATGAGCGGCTGCGCGAGAGCGGTTACACGGGCTGTACGGTCTTCGACTGCTTCGGGGCCGGCCAGAAGGTCTCCCAGGTCACCTTCAAGGGACGGAGCTGGCGGGCGGAGCCGGATTCGGCCTGCACGATGTACGAGGTCTTCCCCGTCGTACGGCAGCTTCACGAGCTGCTGCGGTACGCCGCCGAGGCGCTGGACCTCGCGGCGGCCCGGCCCGTCCATCGCGATCTGCGCCGGGCCTACGACCGGCTGGACGCCCTCACCCGGGACACCGCCGAGGCCCTTCTGGCGGCGGACGTGCCCGCATTGCGCGCGGAGGTGAACGCGCTCCTGCTGCGCGCCAGTGAACTGGCCCGCGCCGCGGTACCGGGCCGCAAGAAGAACCACCGCGGCGCCGACCTCCTGGGCGCCCGCCTGCGCGGGGCCAAGCTGCGGGGGGCCAGCATGCGCGGGGCCTGTCTGATCGCCGCCGATCTCTCCGGCGCCGATCTGCGCGATGCCGACCTGATCGGCGCCGACCTGCGCGACGCCGATCTGGCCGGCGCGGATCTGACCGGCGCGATCTTCCTGACGCAGGCCCAGCTCAACGCCGCGCGCGGCGATCGGGCCACCAGGATCCCGGCCGTCCTCCAGCGGCCCCGCCACTGGACCGTCTGACCACCAGGTACGGCCGCACCGCAGATCACACGCCACAGACCGGCACACGGCATACCGGCAGTCGGCAGACCGACAGACCGCGGCACCGGACTGGACGCGCGGGCGCGGAGCCGGACCACCGGCCCCGCCCCCGCGCCCGTCCGCACCAGGTCAGCGACGCCCGGCGCGACCGCGCCGGACGAGCACTACTCCCCCGAGCAGGAGAAAGACGCTGGCCCCGGCGGCAGTGCCCAGCTCACCGGCTCCCGTTCGAGCGAGCGACGGTGACTGCGCGAGCGCCCCGACCCTCCTGACCCACTGCCCGCCCGGCTGCCCTGCCGAAGCGCCGTACGACGACGCCCCGCCGGCCGCGGGGGCAGGGCCCCGGGGATCGCCCGGCCCTGCCTCCCCGGACGGTGGCTGCGGTCCGGGCGGCTCGTGCCCGGTCGCGTCCGGCTGCCCGGGAGGGGTGTGTCCGGGCGGCTGCTGACCGGGAGGGGTGTGCCCCGGCGTGGTGTGGTGACCGGGAGGCTGTTCACCCGGCGGATTGTGGTGTCCGGGAGTCTGATGCCCGGACGGGGTGTGATGCTCAGGGGGCTTGTGGTGCTCGGGCGGAGCGTGGTGCTCCGGGGGCTTGTGGCCGGAGGGCTTGTGGCCGGAGGGCTTGTGGCCAGGGGGCTTGTCTCCGGAAGGCTTGTCTCCGGAAGGTCCGTGTCCGGAGGGCTTGTGTCCCGGCGGCTCGTGTTCCGGCGGCTGCTGGTCCCTGGGCGGAGCGTGATAGCCGCCAGGGTTGATGCAGCGGTTGCCGAAGGCGGGGTTGAGCAGGCCGATGATATCGACGGTGTTCCCGCACAGGTTGAGCGGTACGTGGACCGGCACCTGAAGCAGGTTGCCCGCGATCACGCCCGGGGAGTTGACGGTCTGTCCTCCTGCGATGGAGTCGGCGTGGGCGGTTCCTCCCACGCTCGCGAGAACGCCGGTCGCCGCGGCGACGACGAGCACGCTCTGTTTCACGATCTGCTGCACGTGTGGTCCTTCGTCTTCCCGAGATGACGCACCGGGCAACCGACGCTGACCGGCGGCCCGTATCCCGAACGGAAAGCCCGGCCGCCCCGGTCCCGCAGCGCGCCGCCCGGGGCGGCGGACAGCGGGTGGCAGGCCGTCCGTGGAACGAGCGGGGCGCGGTCTGCCAGGAGCGCTGGGCGCGTCGTACGGGCCAAACGAGCGACGGGACAAAAGGGCACGCGGCCCTCCGTATCCCGTCGCACCGGGCGGAACCGCGCGCCGGAGGGACCCCGGGCCGTCGGCGCGCGTGTTGCGGGGCGCGGCGGGGACGCCTGTGGAACGGTGACACCGTCGGCGGCGGCGCCGTGCCCGATCGCCGCGTGAAGGAGCGTGAAGGAGCGTGAAGGAGGGCGCACATGACCCACAGGGACCGGATCGCCGAGCCGTGGGGAACCCGTACACCGTACGGTCCCGGTGAGCCGTGGCCGGTACGGGTGGACACCTACCTCGCGCCCGGGATCACCGCCGGTCAGGTGGACCGGTGGGTGCCGACGGCGTCCATCCTGCACTCCAACGGCGACGCCATGGAGATCGCGGTGAAGGACGGGCGGATGGCCGGCGTCCGCGGCCTGGCGCGGGACCGTGTCAACCGCGGCCGGCTCGGCCCCAAGGACCTGTTCGGCTGGCAGGCCAACGCCTCCCCCGACCGGCTGACCCGGCCGCTGGTCCGCGAGGGCGGGCGTCTGGTGGAGTGCGACTGGGACACCGCGATGGACCGCGTCGTCGCCCGGACCCGGGAGCTGCTCCAGACGCAGGGGCCCAGCGCGATCGGTTTCTACACCACCGGCCAGCTCTTCGCCGAGGAGTACTACACCCTCGGGGTGATCGCGCACGGCGGCATCGGCACCAACCACGTGGACGGCAACACCCGGCTGTGCACGGCCACCGCGGCGGCGGCGCTGAAGGAGTCCTTCGCCTGCGACGGGCAGCCCGGCTCGTACGCCGACATCGACCACGCGGAGGTGATCGCGCTGTTCGGCCACAACATGGCCGAGACGCAGAGCGTGTTGTGGATGCGGGTGCTGGACCGGCTCGCGGGGCCTCGTCCGCCCACGGTGATCTGCGTCGATCCCCGGATGACGCCGGTCGCCCGGGCGGCTGCCGTACATCTGGCTCCCCGGCCCGGTACCAACGTGGCGCTGATGAACGGGCTGTTGCACGAGGTCATCGGGAACGGCTGGATCGACCGGGAGTACATCGACCGCCATGTCGTCGGCTTCGAGGAGCTGAGCGAACGCGTCAAGGAGTACCCGCCCGAGCGGGCGGAGGAGATCTGTGATGTGCCGGCGGAGCGGATCCGGGAGGCGGCACGGCTGCTCGGCGGTGCGCGGCGGCTGTTCTCCACGGTGCTTCAGGGCTTCTACCAGTCCCACCAGGCGACGGCCGCCGCGGTCCAGGTGAACAACCTCCACCTGGTGCGCGGCATGCTCGGCAGACCGGGCTGCGGGGTGTTGCAGATGAACGGCCAGCCCACGGCCCAGAACACCCGCGAGTGCGGGGCCGACGGTGATCTGCCGGGTTTTCGCAACTGGTCCAACGACGAGCACGTCAAGGACCTGGCGCGGGTGTGGAACCTGGACCCGGTGCGGATCCCCCACTACTCGCCGCCCACCCACGCCATGCAGATGATCCGGTACGTGGAGGAGGGCTCCATCCGCCTGCTGTGGATCAGCGGCACCAATCCGGCCGTCTCCCTGCCGGAACTGCGCCGTATCCGCTCCGTGCTGTCCCAGGAGCGCCTGCTGCTCGTGGTGCAGGACCTGTTCCTCACCGAGACCGCGCAGCTCGCCGATGTGGTGCTGCCGGCGGCGACGTGGGGGGAGAAGACCGGTACGTTCACCAACGCCGACCGTACGGTGCACCTGTCGGAGAAGGCCGTCGAGCCGCCCGGCGAGGCCCGCCCGGACCTGGACATCTTCCTGGACTACGCCCGCCGGCTGGGCCTGGCGGACATGGACGGTCAGCCGCTGGTGAAGTGGCACGACGCGGAGTCGGCGTTCGAGGCGTGGAAGGAGTGCAGCCGCGGGCGTCCGTGCGACTACACCGGCATCACCTATGACAAGCTCCGCGAGCGCGGGGGCATCCAGTGGCCGTGCAACGAGGAGCACCCCGACGGCACCGAGCGCCTCTATGCCGACGGCGGGTTCTGGAGCGATCCGGGGTACTGCGAGAGTTACGGCCGCGACCTGGTCACCGGCGCGCCGCTGGAGCCGGCCGAGTACAAGGCGATGAATCCGTCCGGCAAGGCCGTCGTCAAGGCCGCCGGCTACCTGCCGCCGCACGAGCAGCCCAGCGGGGACTTCCCGTACGTACTGACCACCGGCCGTACGCTGTTCCACTTCCACACCCGCGCCAAGACCGCCCGCGCTCCTCAGTTGCAGGCGGCGGCCCCCGAGGTGTGGGTGGAGTGCTCCGCCCGTGACGCGGCGGCCGGCGGGCTCGGTGAAGGGGACCTGGTCGAGGTGCGCACCGCGCGCGGCAGCGTCCGGGCCCGGCTGCGGATCAGCGGCATCCGTGACGGCGTGCTGTTCCTCCCCTTCCATTACGGCTACTGGGACACCGGCGCCGGACACGAACCGGACGGCGCGGGCCGGGCGGCCAACGAACTCACCCTCACCGACTGGGATCCCCCCTCCAAGCAGCCCCTCTTCAAGACGGCGGCGGCTGCACTGCGCCTCGTCGAGGCCGCCGGTGGCCCCTCCCCCGCGCCGACCGGGACGGCGTCCGCCCCTGTCACCGACGGCGTGCCCCCGACCACCGGCGGGCCGGACGCCCGGGCGGAGGAAGCGCTCGTTCCTTCACCGGACGAGACGTTCAGCCCTGCGGCAGACAAGACGCCCGGCCCTGCGCCGGAGGAGACGTTCAGCCCCTCGTCGTCCGGAGGCGTGCGATGAAGATCGGTCTGCTCCTGCACGAACTGCACCGCGACGAGAACGACCTGGCCCACGAGCTGCTGCGCGTCTCCGAGCGGCACCAGGCCGATCACGAGGTCCATTACGTCGCCCGGGACCTGGCCCGCTGGTCCCAGCAGCACGTACGCGACCTGTCCGCCGCCGGCGAGCGGTTCGGGGCCCGGCTCGACCCCGAGCCGGTGGACGAACTGAAGACCGCCGAGCGCCTGCGGGACAAGGCCGGCGAGCTCGTCGGCCGGCGCTCGCACGCCGCGCTGCTGCTCCTGCGCGACCTGCGGGAGGTCTACATCAAGGCGTCAGGGGTCTCGGTCGACTGGGAGATGCTCGGGCAGGCGGCACAGGGGCTCAAGGACACCGAGCTGCTGGAGACCGTCCAGCGGTGCCACCCCGACTCGCTGAGGCAGATCCGGTGGGCCAACGGGAAACTGAAGGAGTCCTCGACCCAGATCCTGGTCAGCTAGGGCGGCATGCGCCATGCCGGGCGGCGAAGACCGCGACGGCGTTCGGTGTCCTGTGTGCCCCGGTCTATCCGGCGCAACTGATGAGCCCGCCCGGCGCCGGCCGGTACAGGCCCCAGACGAGGAGGGCTTCGCCGAACAGGGCAAGGGCCAGCAGTACGAGGGCGATCGCCAGGCCGATGAAGCGGGCGCCGGAAGGGCTCGGAGCGCCCTGGCCGCCACGTGCCGCCAGCCGGACCAGGAGGACGAAGGCCGCCAGCCCGCAGGCCAGGGAGGCGTGGGCGAAGACGTACATCTGCCAGCTCGGCGGAAGGTTTCCGCAGTGCGCCCACTCGGCCTTCAGGTGGGCTTTCTCCGCCCGGTCGCAGGCGAAGGCACCGGCCACCCCGAGGACAGCCAGTACCGGCACGCACCGTACGGAACGCCGTGACCGCCGAGGTCGCGCCGGGTCGGCGGCATGCGCGGCAGGGCAGGGGCACGGGTCCTGGTCCGGGTGCGGAAGCGAGCGGGAGTTCAAGTCGATGGGCACGGTGCACCTTCTCACAGCATCGGGAATGTGACGTACGTCACTTTGAGTGGTGTCGTACGTGCGCACCCCGTGATGCGTGTGCCGGGTGTCAGCACTACGACACGTACGACGGAGGGACTTCATCATGAAGATCCGCAAGCGCATGGCCACGGGGGCCGTCGTCACCGTTCTGATGCTCGGAGGCGCGGCGGCACTGACCGCCGCGGCCCCCGCCGTCGCGGCCGGCCCGACCGGAGCCGCCAACGAACTGAGCTGCACCACGCACAGCGACGGCCGTACGGGCACGGCCGACTGTGCCAACAACACCAACCGCACCATCGCCTTCCGCGTGACCGTGGTCTGCGGCTGGTGGCCGGACCAGGTCGGCCCGTGGAAGACCCTCAACCCGGGCGACCACGACAGTTCGGCGGCCACCTGCAGTGGAGGCACCGGGGTGGGCAGTGTGAACTGGGAAGAGGGCTGAGGGAGCCATCTGAACCGAGAGGGCCGGAAGGCCGAGGGAGCTGCACGGATATGAGGGGTGCGTCGGCGGGGACGCCGGCGCGCCTCTCGTGCGCGAGGGCTGTGACGTGGGTGACACAATGGGCTCTCATGACGGGTGGGGAAGACGAGTTGTCGCAGTTGCTGGGGCGCGCCGGCCTGGAGATCGTGACGGACCGGCGGATCGAGGACGTACTGCCGCCCCGGGTCGCCTGGCGGCCTCTCGTCTCGGTCGATACCGAGCCGGCCCACGTCATACGTGACGACCGGCCCGATGCGCTGGCCGAGATCAACCGGCAGTGGCACCGGCTCGCGGTGGAGCACCACGTCATCGGCGAGGACGGGGAATTCCTCATCCACGTCTCCGCGAACGTGCGCGGGAGTGGGGGCCGGCGCGATCGCTGGACGCGGGTCCGGCTCGCCGCCGAGTGGGATCTCGCCGGAGTGCTGGGGGACCGTCCCGGGGAGCCGGAGTTCGTCACCCTCTCCACGGACGGCGGCGCGCTGCTGGGCGCGACGTGTGAGGAGTACGAGGTGGCTGATCGCTGAGGGCCGGGTCAAGGAGTGGCGGGAGCGGACCGCGCGGCAGGCGGCGGCCCCGCGGACCGCACAGGAGCAGGAGGCCGACTGGGCCCGGCTGTTCCGCGGCCCGGGACCCGGACCCCGGTTGCGCACCCTGTGGGCCGACGGACTGGCGCGCAACCCGGCCACGCCCGAAGACGTACGGCACGGTTTGCTGGGCCTGTCACACTTCTTGCTGTGGCGCGAACTGCCGGCCACGGTCGTCGACGCGGCCATCGCCCATCCGCAGTGGCACGTACGGGACCTGCTGGCCGAGGTGCAGCCGGCCATCACGCCCGAGCAGTGGTCCCGTCTGATCCTGGCCGAACAGGGCCCCGGGCGGCGGTGGATCCTCGTCACGCACGCCGCCGACCGCGGCGCGCAGCTCACCGCGACCGCGTACGAGCGCCTCACCACCGATCCTGACGCCCGGGTCCGTGCGGAGACCGCCCGCCTTCCCGGACTGCCCGCGGCGTCGCTGCACGCCCTGGCCACCGACCCCGAACCGGCGGTACGGAAGTCGGTCGGTCAGGTCGCCTGGTCACAACTGGCCGGGCCGGTACGGCGCGAGCTGCTCGCCGATCCGGACGGCGAGGTCCGTACCGAGGCGCTGCTCCGGCACCATCGGGACCACCCGCTGCCCAGGTCGGTCTTCGACTCGGAAGAGCTCGGGGACCGGGCGGCGCGGGGCTGTCTCCTGGAACGCGAGCTGGCCGCGTACTTGGTTCATCACCCCGAGCCGGCCCTGCGTGCCGCTCTCGCCGGCAATCCTCGTCTGGAGGCGGACGTGGTGGCCGCTCTCGCCCGGGACCCGGACCCCTCGGTCCGCGACGAAGTGGCCGTCCGCCCCGACCTCACCGAGCGGCAGCGGGCGGACGTCCTGGAGCTCGGAACCACCTTCCGTCCGGGCGACCGCGGTCCCACGCTCGACTGGGTCCATGAACTGCACGGCGACCCCGGCGCGATGCGGCGGCTGGCTGCCTCGGCCCACCCGCTCGTGCGCCGGAGCGTCGCCCGCGCGCGCCGTCTGCCGCCGGACGTGGTCGAGCTTCTGGCCCGGGACCAGGACCGTGTCGTACGGCTCTTCCTCGCCGAGTCCTGCGACGATGCGCCCGCGGACATGCTGATGGAGGTGTGGCGGTGGTGGACCGGCAGTCTCAGTTGCCCCGACCGGCCGCGCAGCCATCCCAACTTCCCCCGCCACGGCCTCCTCCGGTACGCCGAGGACCCCGATGCGCGTATGCGGCGACTGGCCCTGGACGACCCGGAGTCGACCGCCGGCCTCGTGGAACGGCTCAGCCGTGACCCCCACCGGGAAGTACGGTGGCGGGCCGCGACCGATCCCCGCCTGTCGGTCGCCTCGGCGGTGCGGCTGCTCGACGATCCGTGCGACGAGGTGCGCCACGCGGCCATCGGGCATCCGGAACTGCCCGCGGGCGTATTGGTCACGCTGCTACGGGATCACCAGACCGCTCAAGAGGCGGCCCGGCATCCGGCGCTTCCCGTAGAGGTCATACGGAAGATGGCCGAACGGCTCCGGGCCTGAGGGGGCGGCGTACGGGGAGGAGCGCGCCGGAAGCAGGTCGTTTCAGTCCGTGCGCTCTCCAGGTGGCCGCTTGCGCAGGAAGTCCGCGGCGGCCAGGACCACCTCCTGCTCCAGCGTCTCTTGGGAGATGCCCCAGTTCTCGTCCCACGTCTCCAGGTCGTCTCCGCAGTGGATGAGAGACATCAGGTCGTTGGGGTGGCCGAGTTCGTCGACGAGGCTCCACCGGAGCTGATGGACGCCGTTGTAGGGGTCGAGAGAGCCGTCCGCGATCCGGCCGGCGATCCAGTAGGTCTCGGCCCACTTCACCGCGCGGGGGTCGGTCGGCGTCTCGACGAAGAGCCCCAGTTCGACCAGCACCTGATCGAAGAGTTCCGGTGCTTCGCGTTCTTCGTTCCGCCCGAGACCGGCCAGCATGGCGAGCGAAGGGCTGTCCACCCCGGCCAGCAGTGCGTCCAGGCCGGTCTGGATGAGCTGGTCGGCTGCTATGTACCGGCCGAAAGCCCTCTCGTGGGCCATGTGGTCGAGTCGACGCAGGACGTCGTTGCGCTCGTTCGGGATCATCTTGGTCTTCTTCGTCGACGGTGGTGGACTGCAAGTTCTCACGGTCGCGGACGTCGGCGCCAGTGGAATATCGCGCGCCTCACAACGGTCCGCGCGCGCGACGCCGCTGGTTGTGGGTGCCGGGCGTGTAGCCGAAGGCGCAGCGGAAGACGTCGATGAAGGCGCTGGTGGAGGACCAGCCGCAGCGGTGGGCGACCGTGGTCACCGGTACGTCGTCGGCCAGCATCCGCAGGGCGTGATACAGGCGCAGTTGGGTGCGCCACTGGGGGAAGGTCATGCCCAGGTCGCGGCGGAAGAGGCGGCTGAGGGTGCGCTCACCGGCTCCCGCCGCCTTGGCCAGGGCGGCCAGGTTGCGCGGGTCCGCGGGGTCGCGGTGCAGGAGGTCGCAGACGGCGGCGAGGCGGGGGTCGGTGGGGGCGGGGAGCTGGACGGGCTGCTGGGGCGAGGCGCGCAACTGGTCCAGGAGCACCGTGCGCAGCCGCAGCCGTTCGGGCGTGTCGTGGTGCGGGTCGCGGGTGTAGGTGAGGATCAGTTCGCGCAGCAGGGGGCTGACGGTCAGGACGGTGGGGGCGTCGAGGCCGAGCGGGTTGGTGTCCGGGGGCAGGCCGAGGAGGTGCAGGTCGAGGTGCCCGTTGGCACGGTGGGCGTGCACGCATCCGGCGGGGACCCAGATGGCGCGGGTGCCGGGGGCGAACCAGGTGCCCGCGTCGGTGGTGACGGCCAGGACGCCGGAGCCCGCGTAGATGATCTGGTGGTCGTCGTGGCGGTGGGCGTCGACGCTCTCGCCGGGGGCCAGTACCTGGGTGCGGGTGGGCGCCTGGGGAGTGTGGCGGATGTCCGGCATGGATTGGCACTTTATCGGAAGCGCGCCAGTGGCGGAGTGATGACGATGGACAGATGCCGACGGATAAGATCACACATGACTCAGGGGTCGCACGCGCCTCACGGACCGGCCCCATCGGACTGCTGTCTCTGGGGCACGCCTGCGTGGACGTCTACCAGGGAGCGGTGGCCGCCCTGCTGCCGTACTTCATCGCCGAACGCGCCTACACCTACGCCGCCGCCTCCGGCATCGTCCTGGCCGCTTCGCTGCTGTCCTCGGTGGTGCAGCCGTTGTTCGGGGCCCTCACCGACAAGTGGGCCATGCCGTGGCTGCTGCCGGTGAGCACGCTGATGGGCGGCGTGGGAGTCGCGCTCGCCGGCCTCGGTGACTCCTACGCCCTCACGCTCGCGGTCGTGGCGGTGTCCGGGATCGGTGCCGCCGCCTACCACCCGGAAGCCGCGCGGGTGGCACGCGGCGCCGCCCGCGGCAGCCACACCGCGATGGGCTGGTTCTCCGTCGGTGGCAATCTCGGCTTCGCCACCGCTCCCCTGCTGGTCTCCGCCGTCGTCGCCACCGGTGGCCTGCGCGCCACCCCCGCGCTCGCCGTCCCCGCCCTCGTCGGCGCGGCACTCTGCGTGGCCGCACTGCGTGGCATCAGGGCAGGTGACGGGGCGAGCACACCGGCGACGGCCACCGCCCGTACGGGCCGCCAAGTGGTCGGCCGCGACGACTGGGCGTCCTTCCTGAAGCTGTCGGGGCCGTCGTGTGCCGCTCGATCGTCTTCGTGGGGCTGAGTGCGTTCATCTCGCTGTACGCGCGCCAGCGCACCGGCGGCGGGGAACTCTCCGGTACGGCAGCGCTGTTCGTCCTCTACCTCGGGGCGCGGTGGGTACGGTGGCCGGCGGGAAGCTCGCCACCCGCTTCGGCCGGGTCCCGGTCGTCCGGTGGTCCTATGCCCTGACCGTCCTGACGGTGGCCGGCGTCGTGTTCGTACCCGGCCCGCCGCTTTATGTGTGCATCGCCCTGACGTCGGCCGGCCTGTACGTACCGTTCTCGCTGCACGTCACCCTGGGCCAGGACTACCTGCCCCGGCGGGTGGGCACCGCCGGCGGTGTCACCCTCGGCCTGGCCGTCAGCGTCGGCGGTCTCGCCGGCCCGCTGATCGGCACCGTGGCCGACGCCGCCTCCCTGCAGGCCGCCCTCGCCCCGTTGATCGCCCTGCCCGCCGTCGGCTGGCTGCTCCTGCGCACCCTGGACGAGCCGGAGGCCCTGGAGACGGCCGCCGCCCCGGCCCCGGCCGAGGCACGTCCGGACACCGGCGCCGATGCGGCGGCGCGTCCCTGATCTGCCGTCAGCAGCCGCATGCGGTCATCGTTTCACCGTCACCGGTCACAGCGTCAGCCGGTAACCGTGGCGACGGGCGGTCGTGACGAGTCCGGCCTGCGCCAGGGCCTGTGCCAGGGTGTCGTCCTCCTCGTACACATGCAGCGTACGTACGGAGGGGTAACGGCTGCGCAGTTCGAGGGCGAGGAAGGCGAGGGCCCGGGCGAGATGGCCCGGCTCGATCCGGGAGCGCGGTATGTGCCTGACAAAGGCATCCGATGCCACCTCGGCGCTTCCTTCGGCGCTCGCCGCGCTTGCGTCGGCGTCGGCGATGTCTGCGGCGTCGGCGGCGTCGTCGACATCGGCGATGTCGCAGGGCAGTTGGGCACGGACGCCGCCCTGGGCGTCGATCGCGTCAACGGTCAGGCGCCGGAAGCCGGGCCCCATGTGCGAGACATCGTGCCAGTCCGCCACCTCGGCGGCTGTCCACGGACGGCCGCCGAGCACCGGGTCGGCGGAGAACAGGGCGACGTACTCCGCCACCGGCAGGGGCTCGGGGGCCGTCCGTACGCCCTCGTCAGCGGCAGAGGTCACGCTCACGCTCGCGGCGGCACCCACCGACGGCACGGTGCTCCACACACGGTGCAGTTCGAACGGTGCGGCGTGGCAGCGGGCCGCCAGACGGGCGCTCAGGTCGGCCTCGTCATCGGTCCAGAACACCTCACTCACACCGTTCGCCCGCGCGAAGTCCAGCAGTTCCCCGGCGAGCGCGCGCACCAGGGCGAACTCCTCCGCGGTGGTCTCCGCGCCCGGTGCGTCGCCCCGGATCCGGTCCGCTTCCCGCGCGGCGAGCGTGTAGCGCAGCTCATGGCCCTCGTCGGTCGCGATCAGTTCGGCCCAGGCGACCGGCCGCTCCTCACGGATCACCGCCGTGGCCAGGACCCGGCCACGGCCGGAGAGTTCACAGGCACTCCCGTCCCCCTCCCCCTCCCCCGCGTCGGCGGCTTCCTGGTCGGGGTGGGTGAGTTCGTGGCCGAGGAACGGCGCGTACCCGGGCAGGTCGTGGAACGCCTCTTCTTCCAGACGGTCCACAAGTCCCGGGTCGCCCGTGATGATCTCCGCCTTGCCGGCCACGCTGCTCCTTGATCCCTTGTCCACAGTCACACGATCGAACGCATGTACGTACTGTCCATTATCGCTGATCCCGGATCGCGGCGGCTCGCCTCCGCTCCGCCTACGCGGCCTGCGCCGTGGCGGCGAGCACGATCTCGCGCAGGGTGACGCGCTGCGGCTGCTGGTAGGCATAGCCGATCGCGGCGGCCACGTCCTCCGGGGTCAGCACGTCGATCGAGTCCTTGAACGCCTGGTAGTCGGCTTTGACCGTCTCATCGGTGGTGTGGGAGAGGAGTTCGGTCTCCACCGCGCCCGGGGCGATGGTGATCACGCGTATGCCGTGCTGCGAGACCTCTTCCCGGAGGCTTTCGGACATACCGTGTACGGCGAACTTGGTGCCGCTGTAGACGGTGTGGTTGGGGTAGGACTTACGGCCCGCCACGGAGCTGACGTTGACGATGGTGCCGTGGTTCCGTTCGGTCATGCCGGGCAGGACCGCCCGTACGCCATTGAGCAGGCCCCGCACATTGACGTCGAACATCCGCTGCCATTCGTCGGCCGGCTGCTTGACCACCGCTCCGAGCAGCATCACTCCGGCGTTGTTGACGATCAGGTCGGCCGGCCCGTACAGCGCCTCGGCCTCCTGCACCGCGGCGGCCACCGCGTCGGCATCGGTGACGTCCACCGACCGCGCGAGGGTGTCGGGGAGGCCGAGCGCCTGAAGGCGTTCGATACGGCGGGCCAGCAGGAGCAGAGGGTGCCCCAGGTCCGACAGGGTGCGGGCGGTGGCGGCACCGATGCCCGAGCTGGCTCCGGTGATGACGGCGAGGGGCTTGGAGAGGTGTGCGTTCATGTCGTACAGCTTCGTCAACCGCCAAGGGACGATCAACGACGGAACGCGAAACGATCAATAAGGTAGAAGTTATGGAACGTCGTGATCTCGAAATCTTCCTGACGCTCGCACAGGAGCTGCACTTCGGCCGCACCGCGGAACGACTGCACGTCACCCAGGCCCGCGTCAGTCAGAGCGTCAAGCACCTGGAGCGGAGGATCGGCACCGCGCTCTTCGAGCGCACCAGCCGCCGCGTGGCGTTGACGCCGGTCGGCCGGCAGTTGCTGGAGGACGTACGTCCCGGGTACGAGGCCATCCGCGCGGGCCTGGCACGGGCGGCGGCGGCCGGGCGCGGTCTGGCCGAGCCGCTGCGGGTCGGCTTCACCAGTCCGCTGGCGGGCGAACTGGTGCTGACCGCCGCCACCCTTTACGGGGAAAGCCATCCGGCGGCCGGCGAGGTGTCGCTCCACGAGACGCCGCTCTGCGACCCCCTGACCTCCTTGCGCGAGGGCGAACTCGACCTCCTTCTGGCGCAGTACCCCGTCATCGAGGCGGACCTGTCCACCGGACCCGTCCTCATCTCCGACACCCGGGTCCTGGCCGTCTCCACACGGCACCCCTTCGCCCGCCGCTCGTCCGTCCGGCTCGACGATCTCGCCACCGAGAAGCTGCTCAGCCTCTCCGGACGTGTCCCCGCCTACTGGCTCGACCACCTGCTTCCGCGCACCACCCCTGACGGACGGACGGTCGAGCGGGGCACGGCCGCCACCACCCGGCAGGAACTCCTCGCCCTGGTCGGGGCGGGCCGGGGCGTCCATCCCACCGCCGCCCACGAGGTCCGCTACCACGCCCGCCCCAACATCGCCTACGTACCGATCTCCGACGCCCCACCGTTGCAGTACGGCCTGACCTGGCGCACCGCCACCGAAACCAGCCGCACCCGCGCCTTCGCGCAGGCCGCCGCCGAAGTCGTACGACGCGGGAACGGCCCCGGCAACGTCTGCGCGGAATGCCGCTGACCGTGCGCGACGGTGGTGGTCCTCACCAGGACCAGGCTCTGCGGACCTTCCTCCTCGGGCTTCGGCTGGGCGCGAGGCACGAGGGCACGGTGGAAAGCGCCCACACCTTCGGTGTGTTCGTGCGTCTCGACGGCGAACCGGATCGCCGGTGCACCGGGTTCATCACGATTCCCGAGCTGAGCTGGTCCCGGATCAGCCGTCCGTCGGACGTGGTCACGGCCGGTCAGCGGGTCACCGGGGAGATCCTGGACGTGGATGTGTGGCGCGGCCAGGTGCGCCTGTCGCTGAAGGCTCTCCAGGAGGATCCCCTCGTACGCTTCGCCGGCCGAGTGGGACACACCTTGTCCGGGCAGGTCACGAAGGTGGTGCCGTTCGGCGTCTTCGTGCGGGTCGCCGAGGGGATCGAGGGCCTGCTGCCCCTCTGCGAAGTGCTGCGGGGTTTTGGCCGGGTGAGTGGGACGTCAGACCTGACCGATCAGAGTGAGCGGATCATCGGAGAGGGTGACGAGGTCGCCGTAGGAGTCGCCGCAGTCGACCTGGTACGGCGGCGCGTCATGTTGACGCGCGCGTGGTGAAGTCGCGGCGCGTCACCCTCGTCCGCCCCGCCCCGCCCCACCCCGTCCCTCCGCCGTCAAACCGTCAGTCCTTCCTCGGCTGCCCACCGCACCAAGTCCCCGCAGGCCGGCTCGGGCATGCGGGACCGTTCGGCGACGGTGCCCAAGGCGTGGCGGAGTTCGCTGCCGAGGCCGGGCAGCCAGCGCACGGTTCTCCCTTCGCACCGGTAGGAGAGCAGTCGGACGACGTCGATGCAGGTCTGCTCCGCCTCGTCGATGACATCGGTCGCAAGTCCGGCCAGCAGTTCGTAGACCTGCCTGTTTCCCACATCGGCGGCCACGGTGCGCAGGGGGATGCCGTAGAGGGTCCGCAGCGAGCGCGGGCCGCCGTTTTCAGCCGTGCCGGTCAGCAGAGCACGCAGGACCAGGGCGGCGAAGACGACGATCAGGTTCTCGCCGGTCTGCGGCGGGATGTTCCAGCAGCGGAACCGTTCATGCCGTCTGCCGCGCCTCCAGGGTTCCCGGTCGAGTACGGGCAGGACGGCCCGGCCGAGGAAGACGCAGTGCTTCCATAAGACTTCGTCGTCCGACGGCATGTGCGCCTCCTGGGGGGAGGGAGCGGGAGCACCATCCTCGTACGGACGAACGAGGACGCACAGTACGCCGACGACGCGGAGCCGTACTCATCGGCCCGACCAGACCGTACGGCCCTGCCGCCGCCTCACAGCTCCGCCGCCGTCTCGCGGTTCTGCCGCGACCTCACGATCCCGGCTTCACCTCGAAGCGCGGGCCCTGATCAGGCGTGTCACCGCTGTCCCTCAGTACGGTGACGAGCTTGTGGGTGGCCGTCAGGTCGTGCAGCAGCGCCCGTGTCTCCTCCTTGGGAAGATCTGCCGACCGCGCCACCTCGTCCAGGTAGGCGCCCCGGCCGGGCTCGTGCTGTCGTTCCATGTCCGCGACGGCACGGAAGACCGCCTCGTGCCGTGCGCTGTACTCAGGGCTGCCCCGGCCCCGGAACGTCCGCTCCGCGTCCCGGGCCGCCGGGTCGCGTTCGCGACGGGTGGCCGAAGCCGGGACGGACTGCTGCTTCCCCTCGTGCACGGTGGCGATCTTCTCTTCGTGCGTCAGGGAATGCTTGCTGGTCAGATGCGTCCGTTGCTTGCTGCCGCCGGTCGTCACATGGCGGGCGCCGGGGGTCTCGTGGGCCCGTTCGGCCTCGCGTGCCGCCGCCCGCCGCTGTTCCTCGTCACCTTCGACCTTCTTGCGCACCATGAGCAGTCCTCTCCTGTCGCTTTCTGTCGCGCCCGGCCGTCCGGGCCGTCCGGGCCCATGACCGGCTTCCCGCTCACACGCCCCGCAGTTGCTCCGGCGCTCCGGGCTCGCCGCGTCAGGTAACCGCTGTACGCCCGGGAAAACCGCCTTTCGGTGCGGGCGCCGGCCGCTGCCTGCCACGGCCCGCTCACCTGTGGTGCCACACCAGCGTGTAGCGCCAGAACAGCCGGCGGCGCAGGCGGGCGCCGGGCAGCACGCGGCGGGCCGCCCGTACGACCTCGGGGAACGTCATGGTCGCCGGCTTGGTCGGGGCGGTCATCGACACCGGCCGGGGCGTTGCGCGGCCCTTGTTCTTGAGCCAGCCGACGGCGGCGTTCAGCGGGGCGGCGGCAATCCCGAGCAGATGATCGCCGGGCGTCCGCGCACGGGCCAGACCGACGACGACCAGTGTGCCGCCCGGTGCCAGATGCCGGCGGAAGTGGGTAAGCGCGTCGGCGAACGGCAGGTGGTGGAGAGCGGCGACGCAGGTGATGACGTCGTAGGGGCCGGGCGGTAAGCCGGTCGGCGCGTCGGCCACGGTGTAGGTGACCGGGGCGGCCGGGGCGGTCAGCTCCTGCGCCCGGGCGACGATCGCCGGGTCGGCGTCGATGCCGTCCACCGAGCCGGCCCGGGTGGCCAGCAATCGTGCCAGGTCACCGCTGCCGCAGCCGACATCCAGGGCGCTGCCGAAGCGCCTGGGGAGCTGCCGCAGGATCCACCGGTGGTAGTGGGCGTTGTGGTCCCAGGGGTAGGCGGCGTTGAACCGGTCGAGCGCTTGAAGGATCCGGTGCTCAGGGGGCGTCGTCATGGCGGTCATGCCGGCAGTCCACCAGATCCGCTCCCCGGCTCATCGCGCGGTGGGAGCCTGCGCGTGGTACGGAACTACCGTTTGGGCGCCCTCTTCGGCTTCTCGCCCCGCAGCGACGGCCGGTCGGCGTTCACCTCCTCCGCGCTGCGGTCCCTCTCGCTCCCGCGCGGGCGGGGCTTCCCGTCCCGCTCGCTCACGGCTTCACGCGGGTCCTTGGACGTACGCTCGTCACCCATCTCGACTCCTGGTGGTGCGAACAACGGAACCGGCGACTTGCGTCACCGCTGTCCATCACCGCATACCCCGTTGCGCCGGACCAACCGCCACTGCTCCATACGACGTGTACGGACGCGCCCTTGAGTTCCCGGCAGCTCCCCCGGTGCACTAGCGCACTAGTGCACCGAGATACCCCTTGCTGCGGCCATCGACCGGGCGCACCGCAGGCCGATTCGCACCGACCGAGCCCGTCAGAAAGCTGGCGCACTAGTGCACCAGGTGCCTGGTCGGCGCTTCCGCCCCAGAGATTTCGGGTTGCCCAGCGGTTGTTTACGGCGTACATTCACGGACATGCAGAACACCGACATCCTCGTTTCCGGCGGCGGCATCGCCGGGCCCGCGTTGGCTTACTGGCTACACAAGGCGGGCTTCTCCGTCACCGTCGTCGAGCGGGCGCCCGGTCCCCGGCCCGGCGGCCAGGCCGTCGATCTGCGGGGCGCCGCCCGCACCGTCGTGGCACGCATGGGACTCATGGACCGGGCGCGGGCGCTGCGCGTGGCACAGCAGGGTCTCGCGCTCGTCAACGCCTCCGGCCGCATCACCGCCCGGATGCCCGCGGACAGCTTCGGCGGCGAGGGAATCGTCTCCGAGATCGAGATACTGCGGGGTGACCTCGGCGGATTGCTGTACGAGGCCACTTCGCCCGACGTCGAGTACCTCTTCGACGACACCGTCACCGGACTGGACCAGGACGACTCCGGGGTCACCGTCACCTTCGAGAACGCCGCGCCACGCCGCTTCGGGCTGGTGGTCGGGGCGGACGGGCTGCATTCCGTGGTGCGGTCGCTGGCCTTCGGCCCCGAGTCGCAGTACATGCGCCCGCTGGGCCTCTACACCGCGTGGTTCACCGCCACCGAGGACGGCCCGGACTCCAAAAGCTGGGATCTCGACGGCTGGTTCAAGATGTTCAACGCGCCCGGTGGGCTGGTGGCGTCGGCCCGGCCCGGCCGGACCCCCGGGGAGATCAAGGGCGGTCTGAGCTTCCGGTCGGCGCCCCTGGCCTATGACCGACGTGACACCGCGCGGCAGCGGGAGCTGATCGCCCGGCGTTTCGCCGGTGCGGGCTGGAAGGTTCCTCTCCTGCTGCGGGCGATGCACTCGGCGTCCGACTTCTTCTTCGACTCCGTGGGTCAGGTACGCCTCGACCACTGGTCGCGTGGCCGCGTGGTGCTGCTCGGTGACGCCGGGTACTGCCCGACGCCGCTCACGGGCCTGGGGACCAGCCTGGCCCTGGTGGGTGCGTATGTGCTGGCCGGCGAACTCGCCACCGCCGAAGGTGATCACCGCGTGGCGTTCAGGAACTACGACCGGATCATGGGCCCCTACGTGCGCCAGGCGCAGCAGTTGCCGCCCGGCGGTGCTGCCGGCTACGCGCCGTCCAGCGCGCTCGCCATCCGGCTGCGGGAGGCGTCGATGCGTTCGATGAACCGCTGGCCGATGCGGAACCTGCTCGCCGCGCAGTTCGCCAAAGCGAAGGACATCACCCTCCCCGATTACGGGCGTACGGCCATGGCGGTGGGTCACGGCCGTACGGCCGTGTTCCAGGGGCCGCCCCGGGCTCAGTAGGGCGGTCCCCGGCCGGTTGTCACGGGCGGTGCTGGGCCCAGAACGTGATGAGGCTGATCACGCCGGTTCCGATGCCGTAGCAGACACCGCGCACCAGGTGGATCAGTGCGGCCCGCCGGTGCCGATCGCTCCGGGCCGTTCGAACGGCTCTGTCGCGCCGGCCCCTGCGACCGTACAGGCGACGATCACCACGCTGGTGATCGCCATGGCGGCAGCCGTGACGGGAACGCTCACAGCGGCGCCGGTCCTCCTTACCCCCTCCGTCCGTACCGCGTCCGCCGGAACCGTGCCGGACGCAGCCGCCACCGACGTAACCTCCGCGGACGGAACGGCAGCGGACGGAACGGCAGCGAGCAAAGCGGTGCCGGGGCGTACGGGTCAGGCGGCGGGCAGGGCGCGGCGGGCGTGCCGGGCCATGGCCAGGGTTGTCGTGCATGGCGGCACAGACTCCTCTGCTGTGGCGGAAGGTCAGCGGCGGACCAGGTCGTGCAACCGGTCGGCCAGGCGGCGGTCGGGACCGCGGACGATGATGCAGTGGTTGTCCGTGGCCAGGCGGTCGATCTCCATCTCCAGCCCGCCGGTCGGCGGGGTGGCGGCCGAGCCGTTCCGCCGCACGTAGAGCGCGACCGTCTCCAGGCAGGCCAGGAAGGCTTCGTCCGGTGCGTCGGAGTCCACCACGGAGTGGGTCACCTCGTGCAGCCAGTGCTGTGCCTCCCGGCTCTCACCCAGGGCGAGGTGGTGGAGGTGGAGGCAGTACGCGGCGGCCCGCTGTCCGGCCCCGGCGGCCAACTGCCACCAGAACTGGGCGCTTTCGGGGTGGCCGGTCAGATACAGCAGGCACGCGAAGACCAGCGCGCCCTCGACGTCCAGGTGCTCCTCGCCCCGCTCCGTACCGACGGTGTCCGTGGCCAGCCGGTCCACGTGCACGGCGGCGTCGGGCTCGTTGAGGATCCAGCGCGAGACCACCGCCAGGCGCTGGCCGGCCTGTGCGGCCCGGGCCATGTCGGGCGGCGGTGATGCCTGTGCGGCGTCCGTGGCCAGTCGGCGCAGCGCCCCGGCCACGTCGAAGGAGGCCGCGGAGGACACCGGCACGGCCGCGTCGGCCAACAGGTCCTCGATGGTGGCTGTCACTGTGCTGTCCCTTTCTTGTTCCTGCCGCGCCGGGTGGCGGGGAGTCCGAGCTGTATCCGCAGCCGTTCCTTGGCCTTACGGCCGTGGTAGTCGACCGTGCGCTCGTGCAGGCCCATGTACCGGGCTATCCGTGACGTCTCGTACCCCAGGAGGTGGCGCAGGACGATGACGGTGAACTGCCGGGTCGGCAGCCTGGTGATCGCCTCGTACAGACCGCTGCTGCTCTCCATCAGCTCCAGCTTGTCCCGGGCCTGGCGCAGGGCACGCGCAATCGGCCCGTTGATGACGAAGGCCGGCTCGCGGCCCTCCGCCTCCAGCCGGCGGCGGACGCTGCGGTGCAGCACCGTCAGCGTCTGCTGCTCCAGGTCCCCTTCCCGCAGGAGCTGGTCCCAGCCGGCGAGGATCTCCAGGAAGATCTGGTGCACCACCTCTTCCGCGGCCCGCCGGCTGCCGAGGTGGATCTCGGCGTACGCGTGGAAGAACTCCTGATGGCCCAGGTAGAACGCTTCGAAGTCCAGGGGCAGGTTCAGCACGTCTTCGACCGCCGGCCGACCGCTCGCGCTGTCCCGGGGCGAGCCGTCGGCCTTGACGTCGCCATCTTTCACACGGACCTCCGTGTTGCGGTGATCACCACGGGATCCTCTTCGCCAAGGGGTCGAGGGGGTGGTGATGAGATACGGGTACGAGCAACTCGCCCGTACGAGAGCGCCGTTGGCCCTCAGGAACCACCCTGTCGATTTCCGCGGCGCCACACTCACATCCGCCCGAGAAAAATCACTCGGCGCCCGCCGTTCGAAGTCGTACACACGCACGTTCTGCGTATTTTCGTTCGTGCACGGGGGGATGGCCTGGCGAAACGCGCCTCCCTCCGAACGTGCAACGACACAGACCAGTCAGAAGGTGGCGCATGTCACATCCACCCCGCCACTCTCCTCACCGTCACCGTCCGCCGGCGGGAAGGGCGTCCGCTGTCCGGGTGACAGTTGCCGGGGTCGGTGCATGGCGGGCGGAAGGGTGGGCATGATCGGCTGGCCTCGTTCTTCGGGGAAGACGAACGAGGCGGCGGCGGTCGGGGCCGTTCGGCGGCTGAATGCCGGTGACGACGGCGGCCCCGGCCCGCCCGCCACAGCACCCGAAGAATCCGCACCGTGCGCAGCTCGCGTACCGTGCGCGGCTCGGGCACCGTGCGCAGCTCGCGCCGAACCGGGGCATGCGCAGAATCCCGCCAGAACCTGAAGCACCCGACAGAAGGCGCGGAGACAGCGTCACAGCTCTGCCCCCTTGTTGCTGCTCACCCTCTGGGGCACGCCTCGCCGGCCGTGAAGCCGCCGGGCCGCCGCCACCAGCAGCAAGCAGGCCAGCAGGGCGAACACGGCGTTGCTCACCAGGTCGGCGCGGACCGAGCCACCGGACTCGGGACGGAGCGGGAAGGATACCCACGTGTAGGTGAGCATCGCGCCGGCGGCGAGCGCGAAGCGGTGACGGGCGTCCCAGCCCGGCCGCCGGGACCAGCGGCTCACCCACCACACGCCCGCGGCCGTTCCCGCACACCACACGGCGGCCCCCACCCATGCGTACCAGTCCGCGGTGACGAGGTTGAGCGGTCCCCAATAGGCGCTCGTCACCAGCAGTGCCACCAGGCCCACCCGCCACGGCGCGGGCGCACGGCCCGGCAGCGCCGGCAGCCGTACACCGCGCACGGCGAACGCGGCGGATATCAGCGCGCCGATGACCAGCGTGATGCCGATGAGCTGGGCCGGTGCGGCGATGAAGCCCTCCTCGCTGTAGTTGCCCCAGAAGACCAGTACCGCCCCGGCCACGTACGCACAGGCCACCGCGAGGAGCCCGGTACGGCCCAGCCAGGGTTCGTCGCTCCGGGCCGGAACCAGCGTCTCCACCAGCGCGATCGGCACACAGATACTCCATATCGTGTGCAGCGCCAGCACGGTCTGGGTCAGCTCGACACTCATTCCCAGGGACGGCAGGTAGGAAGCGCCGTGCAGCACGTCGGTGCCCGCGTAGGAGTCGTTCCACAGCAGTTGGTCGACGGGCCCTTCTTCCATGAGGGCGTACGCCGCCGCCAGCAGCACCATGGTCGGCCAGCCGCCGCCACTGCGCCTTCCCAGTTCCCGTACGAGCAGGGCCCCGCATCCGTACATCGGAGCCAGCACCAGCCCGAGCGGCAACTCGGCCAGGGTGAGATTGCCGAGAAGGAACTCGCCCACGAACGGGGCCAGCAGGAACAGGGCGAGTGCGGGTGCGAGACGGTGCAAGGGCTGCATGACGTCAACGCTAGGGGCGGGTGATGCCGGCGCGCATCCGCCGATGGTCGCGAGGGTGGAAACGAAAGTATGAGGCCGGGAGCGTCGGAAGTCGTGCCGCGGCACCGCCTCCGCGTCCGCGTGCGGGCCCGCCTCCGCGTCCGCATAGGCGTGCGTGTGCGTGTGCGTCGGGCGAGCTGCAGTACGGAGCAAGTGGCCGATATGCGGGGGTCGTTGGGGCCCGAAGGGCTGGTTTCGGCCTCTCCGGAAGCGATGGCGCCATCCGCGCATCAGCACACCGTCCGCCCGGGCAGGGTAGTGGTCGACGCCGCCTGATCACTTTCCGTACGGGGGTACCTGTGACGCGCAGCAACAGCGAGCTCATGACGGTCCTGGTCGACAGCCGCAGGGCACTGGGCGAGCAGCTCACCGGATTGAGCCGGAGCGTGGCGGACTCACGGCGCGAGGTACTGGAGACCGTCACCACGAGGGTGGCGAGCCTGCGCGCGGAGAGTCACGAGATCCGCGACCGCGCCGATCAGGGCACCGCCGTCGCGATGGAGACCCACGAGGCCCTGGCGGCACTGCGGCAGGAGGTCTGCGGCATACGGAAGTCCGTCGCGATGCTCCAGCGCTCGCTGGACGCGCTCGCCGAGCACATGGTGTTCTCCACCGATACTGATGTCGACACCGACGACGCCGACGCCGACGACATCACCGATGCGCCGGGTGCCGATGGCGAATGCGTCGCCTCACTCATGCCTGCGGATGACGACGCGATCGGCATGAGTGCCACGCATACCCCGGCACCGGAGAACGAGGAGGACACCGCCCCCACTGTCCGGGGGACGCGGGGAATGCGCGGGACGCGGGGGACGCAAGAGGCATTGGAGACCCGCGAGACACAAGAAGCACGGGAGGCACGCGAGGCCCAAGAGATGCACGAGGGCATCCGCCGTGCGACGCGGGAGGACATCGACCACGGCGTCCTGCTGCTGACGGCGGCGAAGACCGGGACGGTCGCCGTGGTGTGCCACCGTGACGCCTGGGAGTTCCTGGCCGAGTGCGCGTCCGACAGCGAGCACTTCCGTACCACCGCCGAGATCACCGATGAGGGGAACGGCCGGATCAGGGCGGTGCTGTCCGGCCGTTCCGTCATCGGCGCGCTCATCGCCCTGCGGCAGACCCGCGACGAGAACCCCATGGGCGGCACGTGGGCCATGGCCGGTGCCTTCTACTCCCGTCTCGCCGAGGATCTGCGCACCACCAGCCGCGCCGGCACCCGGCCACTGACCGTCGTCTTCGACGACGGTGTCCTGGACAACGGCATCCCCAAGGGCAGCATCTCCGGCAACGGCGCCCCCGACGACGCTCCCGGTGCGGGTCCCGGCCCCGGCTCCGGTGCCTCAGTCCGTACGCCCCGTGAAGTGGTGGCCGGTGCCGGCCGGCCAGCCGGGAGTGCCGTCCCGGACGAAGCCGGCCCATGAGCGGCGTACTTCGGCGACCAGCCGGCCGGGCGGCGGGCCGCCGGCGAGCATCGGCGCGTCCCGCCAGGCCGCCGCGTCCCCCAGGACGAACGGCAACTCGATGCAGTGGCACGCCCCGTACGGGCTGCCCGGCGGGCTCCAGTCGAACCGGTACCGCCACGGCGGGGCACCGCGCTCGGTGAGCAGGCGTACCAGGCGGGCCGCCGGGTCCCGGAACATCTGGTCGGTGGCCATCTGGACCACGACCTCGGTGGTCGTCCGGCCACGTGGCGCAGCACGTCCGGTATCACCGAACCACTGGTGGGCAACGCGGTCGAGGTCGTCCTGGCCGAGCGCCGCCACCCGCTCGTCGGCCGCGAAGAACGCCGCGGCCTCGTCGCGGGTCGTGCCCAGGAGGACCTGTACGCCGTTGGCCGCGCCCTCGCCCGCAGCCCGTACCGGATCGGCCGCCACCAGCGCGCCGTCCGTGACGAGCTGGAACGGCGGCACCGCGCTCAGCGGTCGGGCGGTGCGCCGTGCGACGGCGGCCTGCGCGGCCAGCAGGTCACCGACCGGGGCCCGCAGGAGCTGCGCGGACCGGTCGGGGGTCAGGCCGAGTTCCCGCAGCAGCAGTTCGCCGGTGGCTTCGGCCTTCTCGGGGGTGTCCGGCAGCATCCCGGCGGGTGTGCTCTGCAGGATCGCCCGCCGGAACAGCCCGCGGGCCCGTGTTCCCGACAGCAGTGCCAGGATGGAGTACGCGCCCGCCGACTGGCCCGCCACCGTGACCTTGCCGGGGTCGCCACCGAAGGCGGCGATGTTCTCACGTACCCAGTGCAGTGCGGCGAGTTGGTCGAGCAGGCCCAGGTTGCCCTCGCTCACTCCGGGCAGGCGCAGATATCCCAACGCGCCGAGGCGGTAGCCGGCGGTCACCACGACGATGCCGCCCTGCGCCGCGAGCTCCGCGCCGTCGTACCAGCCCAGCCCGGCCGCGCCGCTGGAGAAACCGCCGCCGTGCAGGAACACCAGGACCGCGTGGCCGGTCCCCGGGGGCGCCCATACGTTGAGCGAGAGGCAGTCCTCGGACTGTGGGGCCGTGAAGGGGCCCATCGCCCGTTCCAGCCGCGACGGGAGCTGCGGTGCGGCCGGGCCCGGCGCGTCGGCCTCCCGCACGCCCGGCCACGGCTTCACCGGGCCGGGTGGGGCGAACCGTTCGGCTCGCGCGTACGGGATCCCCCTGAAGGCGGTGACCGGCCCCCCGCTCCGGTCACCGACCCGGTCGTCACTCCGTACGCCGTCCGGGTCGTCACTCCGTACGCCGTCCAGGTCATCGGTCCGGCCCCGGACCCGGCCGGCCGCCGTCTCGACGATCATCGGGCGACGCCCCGGGCGCCTTGGACACCTCGGCCGGGCCGGTCGCCCCGGTCGGTGAAGAAGAGCCCGGTGCCGTACGCGTCGCGCGCGGAGACGAAGAAACCGTCCTGCGTGGTCTGCGTGGCGGTGCCGCTGTCCTCTATGAGGGTGCGGGCGGCGCCGACGTCGCTGACCAGGATCGTCATGGCGGCGAGGTAGGAGGCGGCCGGCGCCGGCTCACCGGGCAGCACGTCCCCGGCCGCCGAGGCCCGGACGATCTCCAGCCGTCCGGCCTTCATCTCCAGGACGGTGAGCGCCCCTTCCCGCCGGGGCTCCACCTCAAGGACGCGTGCGTAGCGGTCCACGATCGCGTCGAAGGTGCCCCCGTCGGCGTCGTCGGCCACCATCAGTACGGCGTCGATGCCGTGGGCACCGTTGGGGTGACCGAGGTAGCGGGGCTGGTGCACGTACCGGCGGGTCAGGTGCTGGGCCATACCCACATAGCCCTCGGGCGTCGTCGCCGGATCGACGTGGACGACACGGGCCCGCATGGTGCGGGTCCCCTCCTCGGTGTCCACATCGCGCTCCAGCCCCAGTACGCCCGAGGTGCGCAGCCCGGCGCCGGACAGCCGCCGGTCGACCGCCTCGGCGTCGTCGCTGTCGAAGTTCAGGATCCGGAACCCCTCGTACTCGTCCGCCATCGCCTTGGTGTGCCAGGGATCGGGCGCGGATTCGTCCACGATGCCCAGCAGTTCTATGTACGAGTCGCCGAACAGCGCGCACATATTGGCTGTGCAGCCGGGCACGGGCGCCTGCCCGGCCTTCTCGCCGAGCAGGTGCCGGGAGCGGGGGCTGAGGGTGAAGCCGAAGGAACGGTAGGTGCGCTCCAGTCCGTCGAGGTCGCGGGTGAGGATGCCGGTGTGGTGGAAACCGTGGATGTGTGAGGTGTGCTGCGTCATGGGACGATCCTGGACCGGCGGACGCCGGTCTGTCCTTGGTGAGCGCCTGGACGCCGTCATCCGACACGGGTCTACCCTGTCGTGGTGGAATCGGTCACCTTGAGCCCCTTGGACCTGCGGATCGTGCATGCGCTCCAACTGGACGGACGGGCGCCGTTCAGCAGGATCGCGGGCGTTGTGGACGTCTCCGACCGCACGGTGGCCCGTCGCTTCGGACGGCTGCGCGCCTCCGGTGCCGTACGGGTGACCGGTGTGGCCGACAGCCGGCGCACGGGCCGCGCCGAGTGGGTGGTGCGGCTGCGGGTCCTTCCCGACGGCGCGCAGGCCGTCGTCGACGCGCTGGCCAGGCGTGCCGACACCGCCTGGGTGGCGCTGGTCTCCGGCGGCACGGAGATCGTCTGCCTCTTCCGTACGGCGGACGGCGGCCCGGTGCCGCTCGCCGCCCTGACCCGGCATCCCCGCGTGGTCCAGGCGGACGCGCAGCGGCTGCTGCGGCACCTGATGGACCATCGGTGGCGCGGTCGTACCTCGGCCCTGACCGCCGAACAGGTCGCCGCGATACGGGGTCCACGGCACGGTGCCGGTCACCAGGCCGGTGACGAGCACGGTGCCGGCCACGACGCCGGTGACACGTACGGTGAGGGCCACGACGCCGGTGACGAGCACGGTACCGGTCACGGTGTCCGCAGCGGCCACGGCGGCACAGCCGTGCCTCGCCCCCGCACCCTCACCGAGCTCGACAGACGGCTGCTGTCCGTCCTCGCCGCCGACGGCCGTACCGCCTACCCCGACCTGGCCCGCGCGGTCGGCTGGTCCGAATCCGCCGTCCGCCGCCGCCTGGCGGAGCTGCGCGGTTCACGGACGGTCCGCTTCGACGTCGAGACCGATCCGCGGTTGTTCGGGTTCTCGGCGCAGTGCCTGCTGTGGCTGACCGTCGCCCCGTCCCGGATCTCGGCCGTCGCCCGCGCCGTGGCCTCGGACGCCGAGACGGCGTTCGTCGGGGCGACGACCGGCGCCCATCATCTGATGGCGGTCGTGGTGTGCCGGGACGAGGCGGCGCTGTACGACTACGTCAGCGACCGCATCGGTGCGCTGGACGGCGTCCAGCGGGTGGACACCGCCCTGGTCAGCGACTATGCCAAACGGGCCGGTGCACGGATGGGGTGACGTCTGTCCGTACGCCCGGACGACCGAACGGCCGGACGACCGGACGACCGGACGACCGGACGACCGGACGGTCGGACGACCAGACGACCGGACGCGCCCGGCCCCTTGGGTGCGACGTGCAAGGAGATGCGCGTGACACATCGCCGCCCCTTACGAGGCGGCGGCGTCCCACAGTTCGGTGCTGTAGGAGCCGACGAGCGCGCCTATACGGGCGAGGGCGTCCTCGACGGGCTGCGGGTCCAGGCGGCGGCCGTCGCGCAGGCGCAGGGCGACGTGGTGGTCGGCGGCCTCCTTGGCCCCGATGACGGCCTGATAGGGAACCAGGCGCGCCCTTCGGATACGGGCTCCCAGGCTCCCGCCTCCAGGACCGGCGGTCTCGGCGCGCAGCCCGAGGTCGGCGCATCGCCGGGCGAGCGCGTCGGCGTCGGGCAGTTGGGCCTGCGAGACCGGCAGGATCATGACCTGGGTGGGGGCGAACCAGGCCGGGAAGGCGCCGCCGTGCTGTTCGATGAGGTGGGCGACGGCGCGCTCCACGCTCCCGATGACGCTGCGGTGGACCATGACCGGCCGGTGCCGGGCACCGTCCGCGCCGATGTAGTGCAGGTCGAACCGCTCGGGCTGGTGGAAGTCGACCTGGACGGTGGACAGGGTGGACTCCCGGCCCGCGCCGTCGGCGACCTGGACGTCGATCTTGGGCCCGTAGAACGCGGCCTCGCCCTCACCCCGCTCGTAGGACAGCCCGGAACGGTCGAGGACGTCGGTCAGCAAGGCGGTGGACCGCTGCCACATCTCGGGACCGGCGACGTACTTGCCTCCCGGGCCCGGGAGGGAGAGCCGGTAGCGGGACGGGGTGATGCCAAGTGCCTCGTACGCCCGGCGGATCATCGACAGGGCGGCCTGTGCTTCCTCGGCGACCTGCTCCAGGGTGCAGAAGATGTGGGCGTCGTTCAGGTGGATCGCCCGTACGCGGGAGAGCCCGCCCAGTACGCCCGACAGCTCGGACCGGTACATGTCGCCCAACTCGGCCATGCGCAAGGGGAGTTCGCGGTAGCTGTGGGAGCGGGAGCGGTAGATCAGCGCGTGGTGGGGGCACAGGCTCGGGCGCAGTACGACCTGTTCGTTACCCAGGTCCATCGGCGGGAACATGTCCTGGCTGTAGTGCGACCAGTGGCCCGAGATCTCGTACAGCTCGCGTTTGCCGAGCACCGGTGAGTACACGTGCCGGTAGCCCGCCCGCCGTTCGGCGCTGCGGATGTACTCCTCCAGGGCGTGCCGTACGGCCGCGCCGTCGGGCAGCCAGTACGGCAGTCCGGCGCCGGTCAGCGGGTCGGTGTCGAACAGGGACAGTTCACGGCCGAGCTTGTGGTGGTCGTACACGGTGGTCTCCTCGTGCTCGTGGAAGCGGGCGAGTGACCTGCCCCGAACCCTCGGCCGGGGCCCCACGGCAAAGCCCCGGGGCACTCGCCCCGGGGCTTTGGCTCAAGACATCTCTCAGCGCGCCGGGACACTCTCCGGCGTCGTCGTCATCATGTCGGCGCGCTCCATGTCGATCAGGCTAGCAGGGGCACCGTGGTGCCCGCGCGGGCGTTTTCCCGCCGCTCCGGGCGGAGTTCGAGGAGTGCGGCGCAACCGGCCGGGTACGGCGAGACCAAGCCATCCCCAGGTTTCGTACATAGGATTCGTACACCAGAACTTCGCCCGCGCTGGCCGGCTGCGAGGCCGAACCGCCTTCGATCCTGGAGACGACATGAGCAGTGCCCTCCTCGTGATGGACGTCCAACGGGCCATCGTGGACTTCGTCGGCGGCGATCGCGGATATCTCTCACGCCTGCGCAGAGCCATCGACGGGGCGCGGGCGGCGGACATCCCCGTGATCTACGTGGTCATCGCGCTGCGTCCCGGCTTCCCCGAGGTGAGCACGCGCAACAGGGCTCTGGCCGGCATCGCCCGGGCCGGCCTTTACGTCGAGGGCGCACCGGGCACCGAGATCCACCCCGACGTCGCGCCCCGGCCGGGCGACGTGGTGGTCACCAAGAGGCGGGCGAGCGCGTTCTCGGGCAGCGATCTCGATGTGGTGTTGAGGGCACGCGGTATCGACAGCCTCGTGCTCACCGGCATCGCCACCAGCGCTGTGGTGCTGTCCACCCTGTGCCGGGCGAACGACCTGGACTTCGGCCTCACCGTCCTGTCCGACGCCTGCCTGGACATCGACCCGGAGGTGCACCGGGTCCTCATCGAGCGGCTGTTCCCGCAGTGGGCGGATGTCCTCACCGTCGACGACTGGGTCAAGGCGATCGCGTCTTCGTGACCACCGAGCGTCGGAATCCGGTCGGTATTCGGCCGGTCCCGCGGAAATCGGCGTCGCCTTATGGGTCCTTCGGTGCGCGAGTGCGTACGGTGTGCAGCGTGTCGGTATGGAGCACGCTCCGAGGGCGGCGGCCGACCGGTCCGGCTGCGGCGGTGCTCGCCGTGGTGCTGGTCGGTGTGCTGCACGTACTGGGGTGTGCGCACGGACCACAGTCCGGCGCGGGAGCGCGGACCGACGCGTTCGCGGGGGCTTCCTGGACCGCTTCGTCCGATGGGCCCGAGTCCTTCGACCGGGCGTCGGGGCCGGCGCCCTCGCACGGTGGCGTCTCCCCGGAGTGCGACGTGGTGGATCCACCGGGCCTGTCCGGCGGGCGGGCGGCGGTCGCCGCACCGGCCTGCGTCGGCGTCGCCGCCGTACCCGTGATGGTGCCACCGCCCGGGCGGTGGGCGGCGGGAGCGGCACGGCAGCCGCGGGCCGGTCCACTGGGCGAACGGCTCCGGGCGGCGCTGGGGGTGTGGCGGGCCTGACGGGCCCCGCACCGCGGTGAGGCGTCCGCGCGGAGTGGGCACACATGTGGTCGCGCGGGGCTCGTACGCGGTGCCGTGCCGTGTCCTGTCCGCACGTCCGCTCACCGACGCGGCCACCGCTCAGGTGGCCACGAGGAGTTCCGCGCGATGACTTTTCTCGACACGACCGTTCCCTCCTCCCGTACCCCGGCCGGCCTGGTGGGTGACACCCCGCTGCTGTGGGTCGGCGAGCCGTTCACCGCCGCCGGGCGCGGCTTCTGGGCCAAGCTGGAAGGGCACAACCCGGGCGGGATCAAGGACCGTACCGCGCTGTACATGGTCGCCCGGGCCCGCGAACGCGGTCTGCTGCTGCCCGGCGCGCCGATCGTGGAGTCCACCTCCGGCACCCTGGGCCTGGGGCTGGCGCTGGCCGCGGTCACCTACGGCCATCCGCTGGCGGTGGTCACCGACCCGGGCATGGAACCGCTGATGCGCGGTCTGCTGGCAGCGTACGGTGCCGAGCTGCACCTGGTGTCCGCGCCGCATCCGGTCGGCGGCTGGCAGCAGGCCCGCCGCGAGCTGGTCGGGCGACTGCTGGCCGAGCGCCCCGGCGCCTGGTGTCCGGACCAGTACCACAATCCCGACAACGTGGCGGCCTACGCGCCGCTGGCCCGCGAACTGGTCGCCCAGCTCGGACGGATCGACGTCCTGGTGGTCAGCGTGGGCACCGGCGGACATTCCGCCGGGGTGGGACGCGTGCTGCGCAAGCACTTCCCGCACCTGCGGGTGGTGGGCGTGGACGCGATCGGCTCAACCGTCTTCGGGCAGCCCGCGGCCCCCCGGCTGATGCGCGGGCTGGGCAGCAGCATCTACCCCCGGAACGTGGATTACGCGCTGTTCGACGAGGTGCACTGGGTGGCCCCCGGCGAGGCGGTGTGGGCGGCCCGCGCGCTGGCCCGGGCACGCTACGCCAGCGGTGGCTGGAGCGTGGGCGCGGTCGCCCTGACGGCCCGCCACCTGGCGGCCACCCTGCCGGCGAGGACGCGGATCGCCGCGGTCTTCCCCGACGGCCCGCAGCGCTACGTCGGCACCGTGTTCGACGACGACTGGTGCCGCGCGCACCGGTTGCTCGACGGGCAGCCCCCGCAGGCGCCACGGGAGATCGCCCACCCGACGCAGGAGACGGTGACACGGTGGACCCGTTGCTCCACGGTGGTCGATCCGCTGGTTGCGGGCGGGGGACGGGAGCGGCCGACGGCCGGCCCGGGGCCAAAATCCGGGACGGGAACAGGAACAGGACCGGGTGAGGAAGCGGGAGCGGGAGCAGAGGAAGGGGCGGGGCCGAGGAGAGGGGCAGGGCCAGGAGCGGGAGCGGGCGCGAAGGCGCGCGGCCGATGAAGACGCTGTGGCGCACCACGCGCTCCTTCCCGCCCGCCGCGCAGATGCTGATGGCCAACCAATTCTCCATCAACCTCGCCTTCTACATGCTCATGCCCTATCTGGCGGCGCATCTGTCGGGCCAACTGGGGCTGGCCGCGTGGGCGGTCGGACTGGTGCTGGGCATACGCAACCTGTCCCAGCAGGGCATGTTCCTGGTCGGGGGCACGATCGCCGACCGGTACGGCTACAAGGCGCCGATCATGGCCGGGTGCCTGCTGCGTACGGGCGGGTTCGCCCTGCTGGGCTGGGTGGACGAACTGCCGGCCCTGATCGTCGCGTCGGCCGCCACCGGGCTGGCCGGGGCCCTGTTCAACCCGGCCGTACGCGCCTACCTGGCCGTCGAGGCGGGCGAGCGACGGGTGGCGGCGTTCGCCGCCTTCAACGTCTACTACCAGGCCGGAATGCTGCTCGGCCCGCTGGTCGGGCTGGCCCTGCTGGCCGGTGACTTCCGGCTGGTGTGCACGGTGGCAGCGGCGGTCTTCGCCGCACTGTCGGTGCTCCAGTGGCGGGCGCTGCCCGCCCGCGGCGGCCGACAGGCCGGGAACCGCGCCGGGGCCGGCGCCCGGGCCGGGGAGCCGGCGGCGGCGGACCGGGTGTGGGGGCAGTGGCGGCAGGTGGTGGCCAACCGGCCGTTCCTCCTCTTCTCGGTGGCGATGATCGGCTCCTACGTACTGACCTTCCAGGTCTACCTGGCCCTTCCCATGGCCGCCGACGCCGCCCTCGGCACCGACGGCACGAAGGCCACCGGCGGCCTGTTCGTCCTCTCCGCCGGCGTCGCGGTGACCGGGCAGCTAGGGCTGACCGGCTGGGCCGGACGGCGCTGGAGCGGCCCGCGGGCCATGGTCCGCGGGCTGGCCGCCATGGGTCTGGCATTCGTCCCGCTCGCGCTGGTCACCATCGCCGTCCCCGCCGCCGACGGTACGCCGCGGACCGCCGCGCACCTGGCGGCCCTGGCGATGGCCGTGGTGGGGCTGGCCGCGGGCAGCGCGGTGGTCTATCCGCTGGAGATGGACACCGTGGTCTCCCTCTCCGGCGGAAAGCTGGTCGCCACTCACTACGGCCTCTACAACACGGTGTCCGGGCTCGGCATCACCGTGGGCAACCTGGCCACCGGCGCCCTGTGGGACTTCGCCCGTGCCCACCACGCCGGGTGGCTGACCTGGACCGTACTCGGCGCCACCGGGCTGGTCTGCGCGGGCGCGGTATCGGCTCTGGCCCGCTCCGGCAAGCTGGCTCCCATCCCGGTCACCGGGCCCCGGCCCGGCGAAGGCCGACGCGTCGGCGATACAGCCGGGCGCGGCTGACGCGTCCATCCGTGTCGGTGACTTGATCGGAACGCGGCGCATTACCTGTCATTGACACATCCTTGGTGTTCACTTTACCGTCTGAACGCGTCACACCACCACCTGATCTCCCACCCATACGACACCTCTCGGAGGTTCACCATGGAAAAGCTGATCAAGAAGATGGCTCAGGACGACATCTGGCGGAACTGGGTCGCCGTCAACTCGGCGCAGGCGGCGGCCAAGGACGGGTGTATCAGCGCGGCTCCCAAGGCGGGCTGCATCAGTGCGGCACCCAAGACCGGCTGCATCTCCTGACCTCTGAACCGCCGGTTCCTTCGAGTCCGACGACGACTCCTGCTCCGACTCCAAGTCCCATTCCGAGTCCGAGTCCGACTCCCATTCCGAGTCCGACTCCCATTCCGAGTCCGACTCCGTTTCCCGAATCCCTCGATTCCGGAACAACCACCGAGTGAACACCCCGAGCGGGCCGGGACACATCCGTCCGGACTCCCGGCCCGCTCCCCACTCCTTCTTCCCCTGACGCTCAGAGGGTGACCATGGACGGTCAGCCGACGGCCGAGGTCGTCGACCGGATCAAGAACATACCGATCTACCGCACGTCGATCGAGCGGGGCCACTTCCCCGTACTCGAAAAGCCGGAGATAGCCCACGGATTCCCCGACAACTGGATGACGCCGGAGCTCGCCGACGCACTGGCGGCCGGCAAGGCGGAGTTCGTACTGTCCACGGGCACCCACCACGACCGGATGCAGATCATCCGGCCCCCGTACTTCCTGCTCAATTCCTATTACCGGTTGTGGAGCGAACACCCGGACATCTCCGGGACCTGGCACGCGAACTGCCAACGCGTCTCACTGACCACGGTGCTGGCCACCGAACACGTCGCCCGCGTCAACGCCAAGAAACGCGGCGCGCAGCCGGACCCCGTACCGGATCCGGAAGAACGGCGGCTCGACGCGCGCACCCGCTACCTCAATCTGCGGCTCGATCCGGCCCTGTGGGAGCGGGCCGACGTCGAGCGGATGCTCGCCGAAATCCGGACGGCCCGGGCGGCGCATCCGCAGGGCTGGTACCACCTGGACTGCTCCAGCTACCACTTGGCGCATCTGATACGCAAAGTCACGCAGTGGGGCCTGTGGGACGACTTTCCGCCGCCGGCGAGCATCATCCACGCGTACGAGTACACCCCGGTCAACGTCCGGCGTTTTCTGCAACAGCACTTCGCGTGCCCGATCATCGACCTGTTCGGCAGCACCGAACTCGGCTACATGTACTACAGCGACCGGCAGGGGCGATACCGCCCGTATCTGGACGGAATGAGCGTCGAGCTCCTTCCGGTCGCCCCGGGGAGCCGTATCTTCAGCCTGATCGTCACCAGTGTGCGCAATCCGTACATGCCACTGATCCGGTACCGCTCGGGGGACTGTGTCCGCACCCTGGACGGGACCCCGGACCCGGAGCGGATCTCCCGGTTCTGCGGCCGGGAGAAGGAGTTGCTCGCCACGCCGCACGGCCCCGTGGCCCACGGCGATCTCGACGACTGCCTCGGCGGCGTCTCCCCTCGCGTCTTCGTCCACCAGTTGCGGGTGACGGGCGAGGCGAAGGCCGAACTGCGGTACACCACCTTCGACGGTGCCGCGCTGAGCGCCGCGGAGACCGCCCGGCTGGAGCGCGCCGTAGCCGAACTGACCGGGCGCCACTGCCGGTCGGAACATCACTCGCACCTTCCCATCGGAAAGTCCGGAAAATACGCCTGGCTCGCGCCCGATCACTGACACACCGTCCGCATACGGGCCGGGCGTCAGCCTCGCCGCCCCCTGCACGGGAGAACCATGACGACCGCACAGTCTTACGTGTCCGCCGACGACCTCAAGGAACTGCTCGGCGAGGCACTCCACGCCGAAGTGGTCACACATTTCACCGCGAACGCCGCCGGCGGACGGCGTAGTTCCCCCTCCGCCGACGCCCCGGACACGGACACGGATACGGATACGGACACGGCACGGCAATTCGTCGAGCGCCAGGTCCTCGAATGCCTGCGGTACCTGTACCTCGTATCGAAGTACCGCGACCGGCTCAGCGGTCTCTTCCTGCCCGTGGAACAGGAGATCGACGAGATCTGGCACTATCTCATTCTCCAGACGCGTGAATACCGCGCCCTGTGCGAACAACGGCTGCCGGGCCGGTTCTTCGTCGAGCACCGGAGCATCGCGTACGAGGAATACCAGCGCGAACCCGGCCGGGAGCAGGCGGCCGAAGAGGCGCTGCGCTGGGTTCCGCTGTACTGCCGGGAATTCGGCCCGTTCGACGAGGGCGCGCTGCCGCACTGGACGATCGTACGCTTCCTCCACCACCAGATGGATCTGACGCTGGAGGAGATCTCGGCACTCGAACCGCTGGGCGCGGCATAAGAAATCCGCGCATCCCTCTTGGAGGCTCCTTGAAGCGCCCCGGGAACATCGGAAAGGGGACCGGCGACGGGCCCGTCGGCGCCGCCCGGGCCACACGGCCCGCACGGCGTCCCGACGAATCCCCGGCAGCGTGCGGCGCTCCCGAGCCTTCCGAGCCGCCGGAGGCTTCCGAGCCGCCCGAGCCTTCCGAGGCTCCCGAGCCGCCCGAGGCCCCCGAGCAGAAAAGGGTGCTGTCCGTCCTGGTGATCGCCCAGGTCCTCAGCGGCCTGGGGCTCGCCGCGGGCATCACCGTCGGCGCGCTGCTCGCCGAGGAGATGCTCGGCTCGACCGGTCTCGCCGGTGTGCCCGCCGCGCTGTTCACCGGCGGGGCCGCGCTGGGCGCCGTCGGCATCGGCCGGACCTGTCAGCGGTGGGGCCGCAGGCCCGGCCTCGCGCTGGGGTACCTCACCGCCGCCCTCGGCAGCCTCGGCGTCGTCGTGGCCGCCGCCCGGGGCGACGTACCACTGCTGTTCCTCTCCCTCCTCGTGTACGGGGCCGGCACCGCGACCAATCTGCTGGCCCGGTACGCGGGCGCCGACCTGGCCTCGCCGGCCCGGCGCGGGCGTGCGGTGAGCACCGTCCTGTTCGCCACGACCTTCGGCGCGGTCGCCGGGCCCAACCTCGTGAGCGTCACGGGAGACCTCGCGCACTCCTGGGCCGTGCCCCGGCTCGCGGGACCGTTCGTACTGGCCGCGGTCGCCTACGCGGTCGCCGCCGCCGTGCTGTGGTGCCTGCTGCGTCCCGATCCCCTGCTCCTGGCACGTACCCGGGCCGCGGCCCAGCCACCCCCTTCCGCTCCCCCGCCTCCGCCCCCGGAGGAAGCCCCAACAGGCCGTGCCCGCCCGCGCGGTGTCGTCATCGGCGCCACGGTGATGATCCTCACCCAGCTCGTGATGATCGCGATCATGACGATGACCCCCGTCCATATGCGCGCCCATGGACACGACACCCACACGGCCGGTCTCGTCATCGCCCTCCACGTAGGGGCGATGTTCCTGCCCTCCCCGCTCACCGGCCTGCTCGTCGACCGCCTGGGCCGGACGCGGGTCGCGGCGGCGTCCGGCGTCGTTCTTCTGGCCGCCGGCCTGCTCGCCGCCCTGGCTCCCGCGCACTCGGTCCCGGCCCTCGCCGCCGCGCTCGTACTCCTCGGCCTGGGCTGGAACTTCGGGCTGGTCAGCGGGACGGCCATGGTCACCGACTCGGTCCCGCTCGCCACCCGCGCCGCCGTCCAGGGCGTGGTCGACGTCGGCGTGTCGGTCGCCGGTGCCACCGGGGGGATGGCGTCGGGCCTGGTCGTCGCGGCCGGCGGGTACTCCGTACTGGCGATCGCTGGCGGGCTGCTCGCGGTCACACTCGTACCGCTTCTCGCCCTGGCCGCCCCACCGCGTGCCGTGCCGGCCCACTTGGAGGCGGCGCAGGCAATCGGCGAGGCGGAGGACGACCACGGGAGCGTCAGCGGGCACGGCTCGCACCACTAGTTGAACATTGCAATTCCATAGCCTGTCCGTGGCCGTTGTTTGACCGTTATTTGACTGGTGTTTGACCTAGCCACTTAAGGTAATCTCTAAGTAAAGCGGCTGTCGCGGCCAATTGCCGGCGCTGCGCTGCTGTAGCACGTATGACGTCTGGCCGACGGCTCACGTTGCCGGGGGAATCTGTGCTGAGGAATGACGACGGGTGCCGGACGACCGCGGAAGCCGACCGGCGCGATCGCGGCCGGGCGCCCTGAGCGTTCCCTCGTCTCCCGTACGGCGGCGAGGCGTTGGCTCCCATCGTCATGAGCTGGGTCCTGGCCGGCCCCTCGCGTCAACGGTGCCGCGGTGGGCCAGGTCTCCCGGCCACCGGGCATGCCGGCTCCCGACGCCCACGACACCCGATGCTGACCTGCACACACCGCGCCCTTCGCACCTTGGCGGGCGCAGGAGAAAGGCCACCATGAAGTCTCTGGTAGACAACGCACGATCCTTCGCGACGCACGTCGCCGGACGGGCCGAGGAGTTCCGGGCCTTCGCGGCCGGGCAGTGCCCGGAAGTCCTGTTCATCACGTGCTCCGACGCGCGTGTGGTGCCGTCCCTGATCACCGGCGCGCGGCCGGGCGAGCTGTTCGAGCTGCGTACGGCGGGGAACATCGTGCCCGAATACCGCAGCGACCACCCCACGGGCGAGACGGCCACCATCGAGTACGCGGTACGGGTACTGGGCGTCCGCGACGTCATCGTGTGCGGCCACTCCCACTGCGGTGCGGTCAGCGCTCTGGTCCGGGGGACGACCTGTCCGCCGCGCCGGCGGTGCGCGGCTGGCTCGAACGGGCGGTGCCACGGTCCGCGCAGGCCCTGGCCCCGCACTCCCCCGCCGCCTCGTCCGCCTCGTCCGTCTCCGCCACCCTCACCTCCCCGGCCTCCTCCCACCTCCCGGACCTGGCACAGGCGGTGCAGCGGCACGCGGTGGCCCAGTTGGAGCGGCTCGGCACCCATCCCTGCGTGGCGGAACGGGTCGCGGAAGGAACCCTGTCGGTGCACGCCTGGTACTACGAGGTCCACACCGGCGAAGTCAGCGAGTACCGGGCCGACGACGCGCGATTCCGGCCGCTGTGAAACGCCTCCGCCCGTCCCACGGGCCTCCCCGGTCCCTCCCCCTCCTGCCGTCCGAGGAACCTCATCACATGCTCTCCGCTTTCAAGGATCGCGCTTTCCTGCGACGCGACCTCCTGGCCTCCCTCGTCGTCTTCCTGGTGGCTCTGCCCTTGTGCGTGGGGGTGGCCGTCGCCTCGGGGGTGCCCGCCGAACTCGGCCTGATCACCGGCATCGTCGGCGGTCTTGTCGTCGGCGCCATGCCCGGCAGCGCCCTCCAGGTCAGCGGGCCGGCCGCCGGCCTGACCGTCCTGGTCTTCGAGGCCGTCCAGGAATTCGGCCTGACGGCCCTCGGCGCGCTGGTCCTGGCCGCGGGCCTGATCCAACTGGCTCTGGGCTTCCTGCGCTTCGGCCGCTTCTTCCGCGCGATATCGGTGGCCGTCGTCCAGGGCATGCTCGCCGGCATCGGACTGGTCCTGCTCTTCGGCCAGCTCTACACCATGGCCGGTGTCGCGCAGTCCCGCTCCGGACTGGAGAAGATCACGGGCGTGCCGCGGCTCGCCGCCGAGATCGTCACCGACGGCGCCGCACTCACCGCCTTCGCCGTGGGCGCCGGCACCGTCGCGGTCCTGGTGCTGTGGAAGAAACTCCCGCGCAGGGTCCAGGTGGTGCCCGCCCCGCTCGCCGCGGTCGCCCTGGCCACTCTTGTGACGGCCGTGGCCGGCCTGGCCGTTCCCCGGGTCCGGGTACAGGGTCTGCTGGCGGCGATCCAGCCGCCGGGGGTCTCCGACTTCGCCTCGCTGACCAGCCTCGCCGCCGTCGGCACGGTCCTCGCCTTCGCCCTGATCGCCTCGGCCGAGAGCCTGTTCAGTGCCGCCGCCGTCGACCGTATGCACGACGGCCCGCGTACCGACTACGACAAGGAACTCATGGCGCAGGGCGTGGGCAACACCGTCTGCGGCGTGCTCGGCGCGCTGCCCATGACCGCCGTCATCGTCCGCAGCTCCGCCAATGTCCAGGCCGGGGCGAAGACCGCCCTCTCCCGTTTCCTGCACGGGGCGTGGCTGCTGCTGTTCGCCGCTCTCCTGCCGGCCGCGATCGGTGTCATCCCGCTGGCCGCCCTCGCCGGTGTCCTGGTCCACGCCGGCTGCAAGCTCATCCCGGTCAAGGAACTGCCGCCGCTGTGGCGCGCCCACCGCGGTGAGGTGGTCGTACTGGCCGCGACGGCTGTCGCCATCGTCACCACCAACATGTTCGAAGGCGTCATCCTCGGCCTGCTCCTCGCCGTCGTCAAGATCGCCTGGGAGACCTCTCACATCCACGTGGACGTCCAGGAACCCTCCGACGGCCGGCTCGTCGTCACGATCACCGGCTATGCGACTTTCCTGCGCCTGCCCCGGATGCTGGAAACGCTCGAAGCGCTTCCGCCCAACCGGATCGTGGAACTCGACCTCTCCCAGCTCCGCCATCTCGACCACGCCTGCCGTACGACGCTGGAGAACTGGGCCGAGCGGCGCGGAACGACGATAGGGGCGCTGTCCGAAGCCGCCTGACCGATCGGTTCGGCGGGCCCCGGACCGAATCCGGCCGGGCCGGTGTACGTACCGATGGCGCGCACGCCGGCCCGGCCGAAGCCTTTGCCGCCCGTGGAACGCGGCCCCGAAAACCGGAACCCATCCAGCCGGTCACCCAATTTTCTTCACATCCCGTCGCTTTTCCGGGGCGATCAGCAACGGGATGCGGGCTGGCCGCTGCCCCCAAATGACGTCTGGGATAGGCTCCCTACGCCTGTCACCAGCAAAGGGGGAATATGCCGGACCAGCCTCCACACCAGATGAATGCCCCGTACCAGCCGTACGCCGGAGGTTACGCGCATCAGCAGCCGCCGGGCGCCTTCGCACCCGCCCCGCCATTCGCTCCGCCGCCTCCGCCGCGCCGCAGGACGGGGAAGATCATTGGATTCAGCGTCCTGGGGATAGTCCTGGTCCTGGTCCTCGGAGTGGGCTTCATATTCGCGAGAAATATCCTCAACTCGCACGACGTCACGCCCGCCGAAGAGTACGCCATGTCGCGGGAGAAGGTGTATGACACCCTCGCCAAGGCCATCAAGGACAAGGACGAGGCGGCCTACCTCAAACCCTTCGAGGGAGCACAGAACAAGGAGCACGCCAGGAAGCTGTTCCGCAATCTGGTGAAGGTGCCGTTCACGGTGGCCAAGTTCGAGGAACTCAACGCGGGAAACGGCAGCCGGCCCGTCGCCTTCGTCCACCAGATCAAGGGCATCGACTACGCTCCGGTCTACGAGCAGTACATCTTCGAATTCGAATCGAAGCCCGAGCACTACCAGGTCATCACCGGATTCCGTGGCGCGACCGAGCCGTACCTCGGCACACCCGGCTCGTTCTACCCGGCGCCGTGGGACGTCTACGAGGACATGACGGTCGTCCGCAAGGGCCGCGTCATGATCATCTCGGACAAGAAGCACCAGGCGGACACCCGGCGTTTCGCGCCGTATGTGGCCCGTGCCGCGGATGACGACGTACGGACGTGGGAGCGCAGCGGCGCGGACACCACCAGGCTGTCCAAAGGTGCGTTGATCGTGCTGGAGCCCGAGCGCAACGTCTACGACAAGTTCTACAAGGGCAACGGGGACCACGACTCACTGGAAGCCGGCGTCAACCTGGCCATGCCCAAATACAAGGCGGAGTACGAGGAAAAGGCCCAGTACGGCGGTTCCCGTATCGTCATGGACTCCTCCCTGAGCCGGTTCACCTCCAGCGCGTGGCGCCAGGGTGTCACCGACATCAGCCGTCACGAGATCGGCCATGCGATGGTGGCCACGTACGACACCTCGCGGGGCCCCCTGCCGGTCTTCCCCGACACCTGGATCGCCGAGGGTTTCGCCGGTTACCTGGAATCCCGCGACAACACCGCCCGGGCGAGCGCCGAGGCCCGGCGGTCGCTGGACGGCTACAAATTCGGCCCTTGGGTACGCCCCGCCGATGACGCCGAGACGTTCTACGCGAAAACGGCCAAGGAGCGCCGCTCCATTTACGTCCTGGCGCGGCTGGCGATTCAGTACATGGCCAAGAAGTACGGTGAGAAGGCCGCCTTCGGATTCGTGGCCGCGCAGTACGCGCGGCCCGGAAAGCAACAGGAACACTTCTCCCAGTACCTGGGCACCGACCGGAACGGATTCTGGGACGGCTGGTACAACTACGTCCGCGCCCAGGTCCCCAACATCGGCGCCGCGAAGGGCTGACCGCCGCACGCCACACCGCTGGAACCACGGTCCGATCGCGAAGTCCCGGCACCGGAGCCATCACGCTCCGCTGCCGGGACTTCGTCCATCGGGTTTCACAGGGCGCAGGGCGCAGGATCAGGACGTCAGGTCGTTGATGATGTTGGCGATGACCCAGCCGGCCCATATCAAGGGCAAGATGACGGCCAGTGAAGTGGGGCGGCGCAGAACCGGCGTGCCGGGCTGGAGTTGCTGGCCCGGCTGTCCGGGGACAGGTGCGGACAGCTTGTTGATCCGGGCGAGCGCGACGCCGTTGATGATGAGGGTGCCCGGGGTGAACAGCACCAGCGACAGCGGCGACCACCAGCCCTGCCACAGGGTCTTGCCGGTCATCTCACGGAAGACCGCGGTACCGCACGGCCGGCAGAAGGGGCCCTGCAGGCTGGAGAAACGCATCCACAGCAGTACGCCCTGGTGGGCGCGGAAGGTCACCGGAACGGCGGGAACCGCACCGCAGAGCCGGCACGCCGGCTGCGCCCCGGGCACGCCGTGGCCCATCGGCACCGGCCCGGCCGTGGGGAACGGCGCCCCGGGCGGGCCGGGCGGCGGCGCGGTCGGAAAGGGGGCGCCGGCCGGGCCCGCAGGAGGCGCCGTGGGGAACGGCGTGCCGGGTGCGCCGGGCTGCGGCGCCGTCGGGAACGCCGCACCGGGCGGACCGGGGGGACCGGGCTGGCCCGGACCCGGGTGACCGGGCGCGCCGGGTTGGCCGGGCGGCTGCGGTGCCGTGGGGAACGGCGTCCCGGGCGGTCCTGGCGGCGGTGCCGTGGGAGGCACATACGGAGCCTGGGGAGCACCCGGGTGGGGCGTGGGGAACTGGGGGGAGGCCGGCGGGTGGGGACTGCTCATGGTGCGTGTTCCTCGATGGGGTCAGGCTGCGGACGGTGCCCGGCACGGGCCAGCGGATCGTACACGTCTTGCATATTCATACATTTGGACGGGCGGGAGGGGAGAGGGGTGAGGAAGGGTCGGATGGGGTCGCTGTTTCCGGTGCCATGGGCACGACGCGAGGAAGAGTGCTTTTGGTTGCGTGGCACTCGGGGCCGGCCCCGGCCCGCTCCCCGAGCGATGGACCCGCAAGCCACGCCGTCAGGGATACGCACGGTCCGGGGGTACGCACGGACACGTACGCAAGCGTGTCGATGTTTACAGACTTGTGCAGATATGCCAGATGTTTACTGCACGTGGGTGACAGAGTCTCGACTTCCCCGACACGAGAAAATCTATCGCGGCCGAAGTAGACATGGCCGCGTGACGGGAGTAACGTCGTGCCCGTAACCAAGACGTCGAGCGTCGAGCAGGACGCGGCAGACAAGAAGGACGAACGGACGCACTGCCGCGAACGGGATGCGGCACGGCAGTGGAGTGACGGGGCCGGAAAGACCGAGGGGTCCCGTCGCTGACCGCCGGGCCCGGCGGCTCACAGGGGCCGCGGGCATCCCGGAGTTCAGCAGGACGACAGATTGGTCACGAGAAACAAGAAGGAGGACAGACGCCATCAGGATCGCCCGGGCGAGGACGTATCCGCCCGGGTACTGCAGGCCCCGGATTGGAAGGTGGTCCCCGGTCACGCATCCGCGATCCTTGCGCCTCGGCCCTCCCGGGCCCGGGCACGGAAAAAGGAAGCCGGCGTCTCGTTGAGCCGGCAGATGGTGTTCATACCCTCGGGGCCTTGGTGCCGTACGGCGGCGCCAAGGCCCCTCGACGTGGACGGACCCGGTGCCGTACGGAGAAGCGGCCCGGCGGCCCGGGACCGGCTGACCGGCGAAGCGCAGGGTCCGGGGCAGCAGGACGTCCTTGACGTCGCAGGCGTCACGGCCACCGGCGGTGGCGGCCACCTTGTGCGGCAGCGCGCAGCGCGCCGGCCGGCCCCTCTCATGGTCTCCCCCAGCGCGAAGCCCTTCCCCCATTCCCTCGGCCGCCTCTCCCAGCGGCTCACCCGTGCGGAAGGCGACCCCTCGCGGCTCTTGTGACTCTCGGGGCTCTCGTCCCGCAGCTCATCCGACAGACCGGCCCACAGCTCAGCCGATAGTCCACCTGACAGCTCATCCGATAGCTCAACTGGGTGAAGACCGGCCTGTTGAGGCTGATGTTCACCCGCCCGACGATCTAGCGGTGGAATCCTCCTTCCGTGATCTCAGGGTGCTGCCAACCGGGGAGCACCGTGACTCCGCGACTCGCGCGTCCCCGTGCGGCTCTTTTCTTTGAGCCGCGGCGCGGGACACGCGGATCACGCGGACAACGCGGAAAAGGTGGCTGGTGCAATTGAAATTCTCTCGGCATTTGGCGGTCGCGGGCGTACTGAGCTCGCTCGTGACCGCCCTGACGGTCGGGGCCCCGGCGGCGACATCGCAGACGTCACAGACGTCGCAGCGGTCCCCGGCGCCCTCGCCCGCGGACGTACGCCCCTACTCCCACGAAGGTGAGCAGCAGGCCCTCCTCGACGAGCAGGTTCCGCAGAGCGCCATGCCCCGCGGCAAGTCCACCGGCGTCATCTCGCCCATCGACACCAGCGGGTTCCACCTGCGCCTGGACACCTCCGACCGGGAGCGTGTGCTCGCCCTGGAGCGGCACCACCGGCAACTGCGCCCCGCGTCCTTGACGAAGTGGCTGCACACCCACTCCCGGCCCGCCGTCCATCTGCCGCACTGCCCCACCAAGGTGCCGCTGCGCGGTGCGGACGGCTTCTGCTGGAAGCACAAGTCCGCGGACGACCTGGGCTGGGCGTACGTGCCGCAGGGCCTGACCGGGTCGGGCGAGGCCCACCCCCGTACGGGGCGGTGGAACGGCCGGCGGATCGTCGCGACGAGCTGGGCCTCCAGCTACGACCACCCCAGCGCTCCCCCCGCCAAGGGCAAGGGGCCGTGGGCCGGCGCCAAGGAGATCGACCACTTCATGCGGGTCTCCTTCACGGACGTCACCTCCCCCGCGCGTCCTCGTTACCGCAGTGCGCTGCTCGTGGTTCCCCGGCGCGACGGCAGCGGGTTCAAGGCGCTGCACGGGCACGCCGACACCCTCTCCTGGTACGGCAACCATCTGTTCCTCTACAGCAGTGAGCGGCTGCACGTCTTCGACCTGCGTCATCTGTGGGCCACGAACGCCGCCACCTCGCGCGTGGGCGTCAGCCGCGGCAGGGTGAGCGCCAACTGGCAGTCCGCCGCGCTGCCGCAGGTCGCCCAGTACTCCTTCGTCGGCTCCGACGGCTGCGGGAGCAGGCCCGAGGAGGCGCCGTGCTTCAGCGGGGCGTCCATCGACCACACCTCCGCCTCCTCACCGGCGCTGGTGACCGTGGAGAAAGGCTCCTCCACCTCGCGCGTGGTCCGGTGGCCGCTGAGTCCGCGGACGCATCTGCTGCACCAGGAGCACGACGGCACGGTCCAGGCGCAAGGGGGCTACCGCGTCCCGCTGGCCGGCCCGCAGGGTGTGGTCCAAAGAGGTGACCGGTTCTTCTTCTCGGCGACGTGTCCCGGTGCCCGGCGCACCTTCGGCGAGCCGTACTGCCTGTACCGGGGGAGCTCCGGCGGTCACGTCGACACGTGGAGCCGGACCCCGGCGGCGGCCGAGAACCTCTTCTACTGGCCCTCCACCGGCCGGCTGTGGGTCGCGAACGAGTCGCCGTACCGCGGCTACGTACGGCCGCACCCCGAGCTGAACGGGCGCGTCGTCTACAACGTCCGGCTCCCCCGCGGCTGACCCGCCCGCTCCACCTCCCTGTCCCGCTTCCCCAACTCCACCGATTCCTCCGACCTCCCGACTCCTGTGAGTCCTCTCGTCCGGCCGGCCGGCCCGGGGCTGTCGCTCCGGCCGGCCGGCCGAGCCGTCCCGTGCCCAAAGGCTCACCGGCTCCGCAGAACCCGGAAAGGCGGGCGCTCGCCGGCACGACGGCCTGATGTGCACCGGCACCACGGCCTGATATGCATACGGGTAGACGCGAGTACAGGGGGCGGGTGCGGATGTCCGGCGTACGCGACGATTTCCTGGCCACGGCCGATTCGGCCGCGGACCTGCTGCACGACCCCGCGGTCGCCGCCGCGTGGAGCGGCCCGAGCGCACTGCCGGAGTTCGGCGTGGCCGGCCTCGCCGGTCATCTGGCCTACCAGGTCCTCGCCGTCCCGCAGTGCCTGTCCGCGCCGGTGCCGCGGGAGCCGGCCGTCCCCCTCCTGGAGCACTACGCCCGGGTGCGGTGGACCGACGCCGGCCTCGACGACGAGATCAACGTACGTATCCGGCGGGGCGGCGAGGAGACCGCGGCGCAGGGGCCGGCGGCGCTGGCCGCGAGCGTGGACGCGGCCGTACGGGAACTGACCGCCGTTCTGGCGTCGGCCGCCGACCGGCCGGTGCGCATCCCCCTGTGGGGGCCGTGGTCCTTGACGCTCGACGATCTGCTGGTCACACGGATGATGGAACTCGCGGTGCACTCGGACGACCTGGCGGTCAGCGTCGGCATCGCCACGCCGGTGCTCTTGCCGGGTGCCGCCGCAACGGTGATCGGCCTGCTGTCCCGGCTCGCCGTACGCCGCCACGGCCCGACCGCCGTCCTCCGGGCCCTCAGCCGTGCCGAGCGGGCCCCGGCCACCGTCGCCGCCTTCTGAGCTCGCCCGGGACCGTCCCAGACCGCCGGGAAGCGGACGAGGCGTCAACGGCGGGGAGTACGCGGTGGCGTGCCGGGACCGCGCCGCGAACGCGCCGGTGGCCGGAGTAATGGGACGCCGGGCACGGGCGGGCGCGGTGTACTCGTCCTGTGCCTGCGTCCGCGCCCGTCCCCGCCGACTCCGCCCTTCCCGACGACACCGCCCTTCCCAACGACTCCGCCCTTCCCGCCGTCTTCGCCGTCCCCCGGTCCCCGTCCTCCCCTCCCGCGTCGAGATCCGGGCGTCCCCGTGAACTGGTATCCACTGCGGCTGAGCACACCGGTCAAGCAGCATGTCTTCGGCGGCCGGGCCATCCCCGAGCGGCTCGGCCGGGCCGGGCTGCCCGACGGTCCGGTGGCCGAGACCTGGGAGGTCAGCGACGTCGAGGGAAATGGCGCGCGGGTGCTCGACGGCGCCCTGGCGGGCCGTACGCTGCGAGAGCTCACCCAGGAGCACCCCGATGAGCTGGTCGGCCCCGGGCGGCGCGGGCCGCGCTTTCCGCTGCTGACCAAGTTCATCGACGCCCACCATCCGCTCCCGGTGCATCTGCACCCCGACGACACCGCCGCCCGCGAGCACTAGGTGTACTGGCCCGTGAGGTTGGGGACGCGGCTGGCGGGTGGTTTCCCTTGCAGCGCGGTGTGGCCGCGGTGGTGATTGTAGGTGTGGAGCCAGCCGGGGAAGGCGTCGCGTCGTTCCTGCTCCGAGCGGTAGGGGCGGGCGTAGGCCCACTCGTCCAGCAGCGTGCGGTTGAAGCGTTCGACCTTGCCATTGGTCTGGGGCCGGTAGGGCCGGGTGCGTTTGTGCGTGATCCCGGCCCGGGCCAGCTCGTCTTGCCAGTCGTGTGAGCGGTAGCAGGCGCCGTTGTCGGTCAGCACCCGCTCGACGGTGATGCCGCACTCGGCGAAGAAAGCGTGGGCCCGCTTCCAGAAGCTGGTGGCTGTTTCCTTCTTCTCGTCGGTGTGGATCTCGCTGTAGGCCAGGCGGGAGTGGTCGTCGACGGCGGTGTGCAAGTAGCTGTAGCCGACGTTCGAGCGGGTCTTTCGGCCTGTCTGCCGGCCCAGGACCTTGTGTCCGCCGCCGTCGGGGATGTTGCCGAGTTTCTTGATGTCGACGTGGACCAGTTCGCCTGGCCGTTGGCGTTCGTAGCGGCGTATGACAGGGCCGGTTGCCCGGTCCAGATGCGCGAGGCGGGCCAGGCCGTAGCGAGTCAGCACGCGGTGCACGGTCGAGGGCACCAGCCGCAGCAGGCCCGCGATGCGGGCTGGTCCCCAGCGGCGCAGGACACGAACCTTGATGATGCGGCGCTCGGTGCGGGTGGGGGTGCGGCGCGGGCTTGTGCGCGGGCGGGAGGAGCGGTCGCACATCCCGGCCTCACCGAACCGCCGGTAGCGCTCAGCCCACCGCTGGGCTGTCGTCGGCGAGACCTGGAAGCGTTCCGCGGCGCGCCTGAGGGGCCAGTTGTCCTCGACCACGCAGCGAGCCAGACGCAGGCGGCCTGTCTCGGTCAGGGGTGCATTACGGTGGACCACGAGGGCCTTTCTGTTGCTGGTGCAGATGTCGCAATCCACACCAGGCCAGAAGGCCCTCACCCATTTCAAGATCGATCAGCCGTGAGCCCTGTCACCGTCCACAACCTCCCGGAACAGAACAACTAGGGCGAGCCGAACGGCAAGACCGAGGCATGGCACATCCTCCACGCCCCGCCCGGCGCCACCGCACTGGCCGGCGTACACCCCGGGGTGGACCGCGACCGACTGCGGCAGGCGCTGCTGGACCAGGACTTCGACGCGGTCCTGCGCCGGCTGCCCGTCCACGCCGGCCACACCCTGTACGTACCGGCCGGGACACCGCACAGCTTCGGGCCCGGCACCCTCGTCTACGAGATCGAGCAGACCTCCGACCTCCAGCAGCACGCGATGCGGTACCGGATGGAGGACGGCGCGCCGATCGACGACGCCCGGTGGCACGCCAATGTCGAGGCGTTGCTGCGGGAGTGGAAGCCGCAGCACCGGCCGGACTTCCACCCCGGGCTGCCGGTCGGGCCGGACGGGCACCGTGAGGTGGAGGGGCGGGTGCTGTGCGCCGGCCCGTATTTCGCTCTCGAACGGTGGCGGGTGCGGGCGTCCACGTACCGTCTCCGTACCGTCGACAGCTGTGTGGTGCTCAGCAACATCGGTGCCGCGACGGCCGTGTCCTGCGCGGCGGGGAAGGGACGGAGGGAACGGCTCGGCCCGGCCGAAACGCTTCTCCTGCCCGCCGCCCTCGACGGCGTGGACCTCCACGGCCCCGCCGACGTACTCCTCGGATATCTCCCCGACCTCGACCGTGACGTCCGCGCGCCCCTGCTCGCCGCGGGCCACGACCCGGCCGCGATCGCCGCACTCGGCGAGGGACTGCGCTGACCCACCAGCGCAGCCACCGCCTTGCCCCACGGGCCCTTGCCCCACGGGCCATTGGCCCCCTGGTCGGTCCCCGGCCGTGCGCTGCGACCGGCCGGCACAATATCCGTTGCCCGACGGCCGGACGGCCGGGCAGCATGGCATCCGTGCAACACCATGAGTACGTCGGGCCCATGGCGCTGCGTGCCATGCAGAGCCTGGCCGTCCGAGTCTTCCCCGCCACGGGCTACCGGCACATCGGTGACCTCACCTGGAACTGGTGCCTGTCCCCGGACCGCGGCGAGGCCACCGCCCCGGCAGCCGTCTGGACCCGTGACGGCCGGACGGCCGCCTGGGGATGGCTGGACCCGCCGGACGGCCTGCTGCTCCAGACCGACCCGGGCCACCCGGAACTGGCCGACGAGGTGCTGGCCTGGGCGGTGCGCACCGCCGGGCACGCTGCGGCGCGGACAGCGGCGCACACGGCCGGCGGTCCGCTGACCGTCGAGGCCGCCGGGACGGAGTCCCACCTGATCGCCGCCCTGGACCGGGCCGGCTGCGTACGTGCCGCCGACGGTCCTTTCATGATGTGCCTCGGCCGTCCGCTCACGGATCTGCCGGATGTCCCGCGTCTCCCCGACGGCTACACCATCCGTGTCCAGCACGACCGCACCGATGTGGCCGGCCGGGCACGGGCCCACCGCCTGGCCTTCGGCTCGACCCGGGTCACCACCGAGCGGCACGCCCGTATGCGCGAGACCTGGCCCTACCGGGCCGAGTTCGATCTCGTCGTGACCGCGCCCGCCGGTGAGGTCGTCGCGTACTGCCAGGGCTGGTACGACGAGGTCAACCGCACCGGCGCGTTCGAGCCGGTGGGGACCCGCCCCGGTCATCGCCGCCTCGGCCTGGCCCGCGCCGTGTGCACCGCCGTGCTGCACGCCTTCGCCGCCGCCGGAGGACGGCGGGCCATTGTGTACTGCCGCGGCGACGCCGCTTACCCCCTCCCGCGCCGGCTCTACATCTCCCTGGGCTTCACGCCGTACACCCGTACGTACACATATCGCCACCCCGGGCCCCCGACGGGCTGACGGCGCGCGGGACACACCCCCGGCCGACAGGACCGTCCCGGCCGGCTCGACCAGCTCGCGCGACGTGACATCGGACATCCGACGGCCGAAGATCATCGCCTCTGGCGCTGCCTGTACGGTCGGCATTCCCCGCCCGTGTCCGCCCGACCGGCGACCGGCCGGCGACCGGCGGGGACGCGCCATCGATCCCGCCCGCCCCAAGGAGCTGAAGTGACGTCACGGTCCTTGCCTGCCATGTCTTCCACGTCTGCCACGTCTTCCACCGGCCTTCCGCAGCCGTTCGGCAAGGCGCATTTCATCGACCCCTATCCCACGTACGCACGGCTGCGCGCCGCGGCTCCGGTGCACCGGATCGCGCTCCCCGACGGCTCCCCGGTCTGGCTCGTGACCCGGGAGGCCGACGTACGCGCGGGGCTCACCGATCCCCGGCTGTCGGTGAACAAGGCGCACTCCGGCACCGGTTACCGGGGGTTCGCCCTGCCCCCGGCCCTGGACGCCAACCTGCTCAACATCGACCCGGCCGACCATCTGCGGCTGCGTCGTCTGGTCTCGCAGGGTTTCACGCCGCGCCGGGTGGAAGGGCTGCGCCGGCGCGTACAGGAAGCGGCCGACCGCCTCGCCGACGGGCTCGCCGCCACCTTCACCGCCGGGCACCACGCCGACATCGTCACCGACTTCGCCAACCCGCTGCCGCTGGTCGTCATCGGTGACCTGTTCGACGTGCCCGAACCGGACCGCAAGCCGTTCTCCGCGTGGGTGTCCACCATGTTCGCCCCCGAGCACCCGGGGCAGGTGCCCGAGGCCATCGATCGCATCCACCGCTTCCTTCTCGCCCTGATCGCCGCGCGCCGGGCCGAGCCCGGCGACGACCTGCTCTCGGCGCTGATCGCCGCCCGCGACGAGGGTGACCGGCTCAGCGAGGACGAACTCCTCTCGCTGGCCTTCCTGATCCTCATGGCCGGCAGCGAGAACGCCCAGCACCTGATCAGCGGCGGTCTGCTCACCCTGCTCCGGCACCCCGGTCAGCTCGCCGAACTGCGTGCCGACCCCGCCCTCCTGCCGGGCGCCGTCGAGGAGCTGCTGCGCTACGCCCACCCCAACCAGATGGCCATCCGCCGCTTCCCCACCGAGCCCGTCGAGATCGGCGGCGTACGGATACCGCCCGGCGAGACGGTGCTGCTGTGCCTGGCCTCGGCCCACCGCGACCCGGACCGCTACCCCGACCCGGACCGCTTCGACATCCACCGGCGGGACAAGGCCCACCTCGCCCTCGGCCAGGGCCTGCACTACTGCCTGGGCGCGCCACTGGCCCGTATGGAGATCGCGATCGCCCTGGAGACCCTGATGCACCGCTTTCCGGACCTCGAACTCGCGGTCCCCGCCAGCACGTTGCGGTGGCGCGCCTCCTTCCGCTCGCACGCGCTGCGTGAACTGCCCGTCACCGGGCAGCCGCGAACCGGCGCCAGCCGGTAGCCCTCTCCCACACGCCCTCTTCCTGCATGCCCCGTCCCGCACGCTCCGCCCGCACGCTCCGTCCCGCACGCCCCGCCTGGCGCGTCCGCTCCCCCGTACGCCTCAGAACACCGGCAGCGCGTAAAGGGAGTTGCCGTTCATGACGAAGACCCGGTTGCCGTCGGCCGCGATCCAGCGACGGCCGGCCTCGGGGAGCGGGAAGGTGAAGACCGGCCGGCCGTCCTTCGCGGCAATGGTGGTCACCTCGCTGCCCTCCGTGCCGTCGATCGCCCATCCTCCGCCGCCCTGGAGGACGACCGGGCCGGTGTTGTCCGCGAAGCCGCGGTACTCCTTCCACTCCTTGGCGCCGTCGCTGGACCTGAACCGGCCCATGGCCCTTCCGTGGACGGCACAGACGGATGTCCCGTAGACGGTCGGCGGGCCCCAGATCTCCGGGGTTCCCCAGGCCGGGGACCTGGTCTTGAGCGTCCACAGTTCCTTGCCGTCGGTGATCCGGCGGGCGGTGAGGGTCTTGCCGTTGAGGTACACCGCCCCGTCGGCGGCGGCCGGGCGGACCGGGCCGTCGGACTGGTTCCTCAGGTCCCACACCCGGCGGCCGGTCGCCGTCTCGACGGCCAGGACGTCGCCGTCCGAGGTCGCCAGGACCAGCCGGCCTGCCCCCGTGGCCCCGGAGGCCGGACCTTGCCCCGGAAGGCGGCGGGAAGCGCGGCCGTCCAGCGGACGCGGGCGTCGAAGCGGCCGACGGCACGCAGCCGGCCGTCCTTCGTCAGGAGGTACACCGCCGTGGCGTCCGCGGCCAGCAGCGCGTCCGCGCCGGCGGCGGCCGTCCACTTCGGTTCGCCGGTGGACGCCACGTACGTACGCAGCGTCCCCCGGGCGTCGACGGCCGCGATCAGCCGGTCCGAGAGCGAGAGATACCGTCCGGCCGCGCGGATCGCGGGCGCGGTCCAGCGGCGCCTGCCGTCCACGACGTTGTGGGCCGCGATGCCGCCGCCCGGCGCTCCGAGGACGATGACGTCCCGTACGGGCAGCGGCGCGGGTGAGTCGTCGGCGACCACCTTCAGGGGGCCCCAGAGTGCCTTGGGGGGCTCGCCCTTGATGTAGTCGCCGTCGTCCGCCGACATGACGTGCGCCTTGGGGGTGCGCACCGCGGGCGGGAAGGCGAAAAGGTCCGGTTTCTTCACCGGCGGGCCGGGATGCAGCCACCACGCCGTCGCCGCACCGCCGGCCGCCAGGACCGTGCCGCCCGCCCCGAGTGAGGCCAGCAGCCGGCGCCGGGACAGGGAGCGTCCGGTGGTGGTGCCCGCGATCTGCGTGGTGAGCTGGTGGATACCGCTCTCGCGCTCCTTGATTTCCTCGGCGACCGGGCCGCGCCGCCACAGGCGCCCGGCGCCACGGGGCGGTGCCGCCGCCGTGACGATCTGTGCGGGAGTGGGCCGAAGCGCCGGGTCCTTCGCCAGGCAGGGCGCGATGAGCTGCCGCACCTGCTCCGGTACGGCGTCCAGTTGCGGGTCGCCGTGGACGACCTCGTACTGTACGGCGGCCACATGACCGCCTTCGTACGCGCGCCGCCCACTGGCCGCGTAGACCAGGACCGCACCCAGGGAGAAGACATCCGCGGGGAAGGCGACCCTGCGGCCCAGCACTTGTTCCGGTGCCCCGTAGCCCGGGGTGACGGGCACCTGGCCGGTGGTGGTGAGGGTTAGGCCGTGCTCGGGGCGGGCGATGCCGAAGTCGATGACGCGCGGGCCCTGCGAGGTCAGGACGATGTTGGACGGTTTGAGGTCGCGGTGGATCAGCCCGGCGGCGTGGATGTCCGCCAGAGTACGGGCGAGGGATGCTGCCAGGGCCCGTACGGCCGGCTCCTCCAGCGGCCCGTACGCCTCGACGGCCTGGTCCAGGGTCGGGCCGGCCAGGAACTCGGTCGCGATCCACGGGCGTCCGCCCTCGGTCTGGGCCGCCAGGACGCGTGCCACTCCCGGGCTGTGTACGGCCTGTGCCGCGTGTGCCTCGCGTACGAACCGTCCGGCCAGGCCGGGTTCGTCGACGAGTTCGGGGCGCAGCACCTTGACCGCGGCAACGGTTGCGGTGGCGGTTCTGGTGGCGGCCCCCGTCCCGGCGGCGGTTGTGGTGCTTTCCTGGCCGAGGTAGACCTTGCCCATGCCGCCCTCACCCAGTACACCGAGCAGGCGGTAGGGGCCCAGGCGCAGCGGGTCTCCGGTATCCAGCGGTTTCATCGGAATGCAGATGGCTTTCTTCTCATGTCACGCGAGGGGGACGGCGGTCGGTGTCACTGCAAGGGGAAGGCCGCCAGGAAGTGGCCTCCCAGGGCGATGACCATCTTGCTCCGCTCGTGGGCGATGAAGCGGTCCCCGGTGGTCCTGTAGACGCGGGTGATCCGTCCGGTGGAGCGGTCGGCGGCCCGCAGCAGCGTGCTGCCTTTGGTGTATACGTGTCCGGGGCCGACCACGGGCCGGTCGGTCACGGCCGCCTTCACGCCGTCCTCGCTCCGCTCCGTCCACCGCGTCTTGCCGCTGCCGGCGTCCAGAGCGACCAGTCCGAGGCCCTTTTCGACCGCGTACAGCACACCGTCCTTGACGGCGGGCGGCCCGTAGACCCGCCCCGGGCGGCCGGTGCCGCTGTTCCACACCTGTCTGCCGTCACTGAGCCGCAGCGCCTGGAGCCGGCCGCTGCCCAGGTAGAGGTGCTGGGCGTCGGTCGTCAGCGGGACCCGGAGGAAGTCGGGCCCGGCCACGTCCAGCGGCTGGTCCCAGCGGACGTCGCCCGTACGCGTGTCGCGCGCGACGACCCGTACTGTGCCCTCGTTGGTCTCCTGGAGGAGCACCAGGCGGTTGCCGACGGCGGTGGCGGCCAGGAAGTACAGCCGCAGGGACTTGCGCGGCCGGCGCGGCAACGGCTGGGACCACAGCTTCCTGCCCGAGTCGGCGGCGACGGCCAGGAGGTGCCAGGACTGGCCCGGCGGGAAGGCGTCCATGTCTTCGTCGCCGTGTCCCGCCGCCAGGTACAGCACGCCGTCGGCGGCGCACAGCAGTTGGTTCTCGTAGAGGATCCCGTTGAACTCCGGGAGCCCGGGCAGCGTCCTGTCCTCCTTGCCGGTCGCCAGGTCGACGGTGGAGACGGACAGCGGCCAGGTCCGGTGTCCGCGTCTGCGGGCGCCGGAGGCTTCCGTCATCCGGTACAGCCGCTCGCCGTCCGAGGCGAGCTGCCAGGTATGTCCTTGCGTCGACAGCCATCTGACCTCACCGGACCTCGCGTCGACGGCTCCGGTGCCGCTGCCCACCGCGAGCGCGACCAGGTCACCGACGGCCAGGGGCGCGGCGGGCATCATGACGTCTCCGGGGTCCTGGGCCTGCCGCTGCCACAGCGAGTCGAGTTTCTTTCTGGGCAGTGGGGCGGCACTGGGTCCGGGAGGCGGTGTGCGGTACGGGCCCGGTCCCCGCGATGCGCGCGTGCCCAGCCAGGCCCAGGTGCCCGCCCCGGCCGCGCCCACGCCGAGTACGGTGGCGGCGCCCGCGAGCAGCAGTGCGCGCCGGGACGGCCCCGCGGCCACCGGCCGGGTGGCGGGCTCGGGCGGCCGGGCGGGTTCGCCCTCCGGAGCCGGCCGGCGCTGTGGTACGAACCGCCAGACCTCGTCGGCGCGCTCGGCGATGCGGGCCAGCAGGGCGTCCGGCAGATGGTCGGCGAACTCGCCGCGGCCGTCGTGGAGTTCGGCCGCCAGTTGTGAGGTGGTGGGGCGGTGGGAGGGGTCCTTGGCCAGGCAGCGGGCCAGGACCGGGGCGAGGGCCGCGGGGACGCCGGTGAGGTCCGGCTCGGCGTGGCGGACCCGGTACAGGAGGTCCGCCGGCTGCCCCGCGCCGAAGGGGCCTCGGCCGGTGGCGGCGAAGACCAGTACCCCGGCGAGCGCGAACACGTCGCCCGCCGGGGTGTGTTCCTCTCCGGTCGCCTGTTCCGGCGACATGAACGCCGGGGTGCCGACCGCGGAGCCCGTACGGGTGAGGTGGTCGTCGCCGATGGCACGGGCGATGCCGAAGTCGATGACCTTCGGCCCGTGCGCGGTGATCATGATGTTGGACGGCTTGAGGTCGCGGTGGACGACGTCCGAGCGGTGCAACTGGCCCAGCGCCCCGCACAGGGCCGCGCCCAGCGCGCGTACCGCGGGCTCGGGGAGCGGGCCGCAGCGCTCGACCGCCTCGTCCAGCGGCGGGCCGAGGACGTACTCGGTGGCCAGCCACGGTGTCTCGGCCAGCGGATCGGCGTCCACGACCTGTGCGCCGTACCGGCCGCCGATGACGCGGGCGGCGTCGGACTCCAGGCGGAAGCGGGTGCGGAACTCGGCGTCCGCGGCGATACGGGCGTGCATCGTCTTGACGGCCACGGTACGGCCGCCGGCGGAGCGGCCCAGGTAGACGGTGCCCATGCCGCCGCTGCCGAGGCGGGCCAGGAGGCGGTACGGGCCGAACCCGTGCGGGTCGTCGTGGGTGAGGGGGAAGGGCATGGAGGTGTCAGTCCTGGCGGGGCGCGGGCGCGAGGCGCAGGGGTGTGGTCGGCGGGGACGCGGGGCCGGGCGGGGTGGTGGGCGAGGACGCCTGCGGGAGCAGCGGGACGGTCCGGGGGGACGCCGGGGGAAGGGGCTCCTTCGGCGGGGAGGCGGGGGCCGGCGGATCGGACGGCAGGGGCGGGCCGGGCGGGGTGGGGCGGCCGGCTGCCGGGGGCGCGGAGTCGGGGATCGTGGGCGAAGGGCTTTTCGCCGAAGGCGAGAGGTTCTGGCCCGCGGGGTCCTCGGGCGGCGGTGCGGAGTTCTCGGCCGCGGGGTCCTCAGCCGGTACCGGGATCTCCGCGGCGAGGACCGCGGCCGACTGACGGGCCAGGGCCGCGACGACCCGGGCGGGCAGCCAGCCGGCGCCCAGCACGGCCGCCGCACGGCTCGCCGGGTGCGCGTCGGCGGCCGGGGATCCGGGTGCCTGGGCGGGGCTGAACACCTCCAGCAGTTCGGCGGGCCGCGGACGGGCCGCGGGGTCCCGGGACAGGCAGCGTGCGATGGCGGCGCGCAGGGCGGCCGGGAGCTCCTCCCGCTCCGGGACGGTGTGGCCGGTCGCGGCATAGGCGAGGGTCGCGCCGAGGGCGTAGATGTCCCCCATCGCGTCGGGCCGCCCGCCGGCGGCCTGTTCCGGGGGGAGACTGCCCGATTCCAGGCCCGGCAGGCCGGAGCGCACCGTGCCGTCCACGGCCGCGGCCCGTACGGCGCCGAAGCAGGTGAGCCGGGGGCCGTCGGCCGTGAGCAGCACCGCGGCCGGCGCGACGCCCGCGTGGACCAGGGACTGCCCGTGCCCCACGACGAGGGTTTCCACCAGGGCCGCGCCCAGCGCCCGGACCGTACGCTCCGGGAGGGGCCCGCCGTGGACGGCGAGAGCGGTGGGGAGCGGGATCGCGGGAACGTACGGGCGGGCGTGCCATGGGGCCTCGCCCGGGCCGGAGGTCTCGGTGGCCGGGGATGACCAGGCGCCTAGGAGATGGCGGGACGCCTCGGCCTCGGCCAGGAAACGGCCGGGATCGGCCCCGTCGCCCGGAACGCAGACCAGGACGGTACGTTCGCCGTCCGCGCTACGGGCGATGAAACGTTTCTCCGGCATGGGTGTGGCGCCCGCTTCGTCGTCCAGACCGACGATCACCGTGTACGGACCGATGCGCTGCGGAACATCCGTACGTGGCACGTGCATGGACAACGTCCCCCCTGTTGAGACACGACACGAAAAGCCTACTAGGGGGTCTGCGCCGGTCCGCGGCAGACCGGGTCGGGAGCGAGGGCCATCCCCGTTCCCCGTCCCTCCGCCCGCTGCCCGTCCCCTATTCCGTTATTCCGTACGCTCCCGCTCCTGCCGCACCATGGCGTCGGCCAGCTTCCCCGGATCCTGGAGATCGCCCAGCACCATCCCCTGCGCGTCGGGGTTGAGGATGTCGTGCGACCGCAGATGGCCACTGGTCCGGTCACCGTTCATCAGCTCCAGGTGCCGCGTGGCGTAGAGCCGCTGCCTTGCCGCCGGCAGTCCCGCCACCCACGCCCGGTTCTCCGGACTGAGCAGTTCCAAGAACTTGTCGATCACTTCGTCGGCCATGTTCCCTGACCTTCCTTCGCTGTGGGAGGAGGATGCGGAGGAGATGACGGCAAGCCATTTCCTGTCGCGGCACGTCATGGCATGTCGTGCCATGACATTCCATGCTCTGACGTGTCCTGCGGTGTCGTGCCCTGTACTGGTCCCCTGGAGCGAGCCGCGGAAACCGCCGCCCCCGCCCCGCGCGTACGCCCGGCGGCGGGCACCGGCCACCCCCTCCTTCCTCCTCCCTCACGGGCAGGTGACCACTTGGCCCGCCCAGGAGAGCCCGCCGCCGAAGCTCAGCAGCAGCACCGGGCTGCCGGAGGGCACCTCGCCGCGCTCCACCAGCTTGGACAGGGCCAGCGGCACGGACGCGGCCGAGGTGTTGCCCGAGTCGACGACGTCCTGGGCCGTCACCGCGTCCGGCGCCAGGTCGAGTTGGCGTACGACGGCTTCGATGATGCGCAGGTTGGCCTGGTGGGTGACGACCCCGGCCAGGTCGGCGGGGGTGATCCCGGCCCGGCGACAGGCTTCCCGGGCGATGCCGGGGAGTTCGGCGGTGACCCAGCGGAAGACGGTCTGGCCTTCCTGCGCGAAGCGCGGATGCCAGTCGTCGAGCAGCCGTACGGCGTCGGAGCGGGTGGGGTCCGAGCCCCAGACGACCGGCCCGATCCCCTGGCCGTGCGTCCCCCTCGCCCCTCGCTCACCCGCGGACGCCGTCTGCTCCCCCGCGGCCGGCCCGATCACGGCGGCACCCGCGCCGTCGCCCAGCAGGACGCAGGTGGAGCGATCGGTCCAGTCCACCACGTCCGACATCTTCTCGGCCCCGATGACGAGCGCATGGCGGGCGGCTGACGCCCGTACCGAATGGTCCGCGGTGGCCAGCGCCGTACAGAAGCCCGCGCAGCCGTTGTTCAGGTCGAAGGTGACGGCATCGGGGATGCCGAGACGGCCCGCCACCTGGGCGGCGATCGAGGGGCAGCGGTCGATCGCCGAGCAGGTCGCCACGGTGACGAGCCCTATGTCCTGGGGCCGCAGACCCGCGTTGGCCAGGGCTTTCGCCGCGGCGGCGGTGGCCATGTCGGTCACCGACTCGTCCCGGTCGGCGATGCGGCGGGTGGCGATCCCGGGGCGTCGGCGGATCCATTCGTCGCTGGTGTCGACCATGCCCGCGAGGTCGTCGTTGGTCAGTACGCGGGTGGGCTGGTGGTGCCCCAGGGCCAGGATGCGGGTCGCGGTTTCCGGCACGTCGGTCGTCTCCTTGGTGTCGTGGTGGCGCCGAGCTTATAGCAACCGATCGGTCGGAAGTTAAATGAGCCCTACGGTTACGATGGCGGCATGAGCCCACGCAAGTCCGCCGCCGAGGCCCGTAGAACGCGGCACCGGATCATCGAGCGCAGCGTCGCAATCGCGTCGGTGGAGGGGCTGGAGGGCCTGACCATCGGACGTCTGGCGACCGATCTGGAGATGAGCAAGGCCGGGGTGCTCGGCCACTTCGGCACCAAGCAGGCGCTCCAACTGGCCGCCCTCGAAGAAGCGTCGGCGATCTTCTCGCGGACCGTATGGGAGCCCGCCGCGCCCTCGGCGCCCGGCCTGACCCGGCTGCGAGCGATCTGCGAGGCATGGATCACCTACCTCGAACGGGAACGCGACACCTTCCCCGGCGGCTGTTTCTTCACCACCGCCTCGGTGGAGTTCGACGCGCGCGGCGGGCCCGTACGGGACACCGTCGCCCGGCTGCTCATCCTCTGGCGACGACGGCTGATCGGCGAACTGCGCCGCGCCGTCGAAGCCGGCGAGCTGCCCCCGGCGACCGACCCCGAACAGATCGCCTACGAGCTGCTCGGCATCTACATGGCACTCAACCAGGCGATCCAGCTCTTCGCCGACCCCACGGCCCCCGACCGCACCCGCCGCGCCGTGAACCGCCTGCTGGGTGACGCGTCCGTGTAAGCCCTGCGGGCACACCAGCGCTCGCCTGCTGAACCCGTCCGGCCGGGACAAGTCGGCGAACGGCCTCAGGAAGCGGTGGCGGCCCGGGAGGCGGACGAGGCGATCTTGCCGAGGAGGGTGGCCAGTTCGGCGGGGGCCGCGAGGAACGGGGAGTGGCCCGTGGCGAGTCGCTCGACGTGCGTGGCACGTGCGGCCATCTTCTCCTGGAGCGCGGGCGGGAGCGCCTGGTCGCGTTCGCACAGCACGTACGTGGAAGGTACGGTCCGCCACGCCGCGCGGGTCACCCGCTGCTGGAAGGACCGCAGGCTCTGCTCCACGAGTTGACCGAGGGCATGCGTCGCCCGGTCCTCGGGGAGGTCCGCGTACAGGGCCGTGCGGGGGTCGTCGAAGACGGCCGGGCAGGTGCGTTCGACATCCTCGTCCCCGGGTGCGGGGCCGTCCTGGCCGTGGACGGCGCCGAGGGATTCGCCCTCCATGGGCATGTAGGCCGCCAGGTAGACGAGGTGGGTGACGTTCGAGTCGCCGGTGACCGCCTGGGTGGCCGGGAGGCCGCCGTAGGAGTGGGCGACGACGACCACGGGGCCTTCGATCCGGCGCAGATGCGCGGCTATCTCCTCGGCGTCGTCGTACATGCCGGCGGTGGGCGTGGACTGCGGGCCGGCGCTGCGCAGGGCGACCGTACGGGAGTGCCGGCCGTCGGCGGTGAGGGCCTCCTGCAGAGCGGCCCAGCACGTGGGCCGGTGCCAGGCGCCGGGGACGAGGAGGAAGGTCGGGCGGGTCGCGGTCACGGACGTGGTGGTCACGGACATGGTGGGACTCCTGCTGGACTGAATGAGACGAACGGCCAGGTGGCCCGGACGAGATGAACGGCCAGGGCGGTCGGCACGGCAGGCGCCGGGCCGCGGCCGGCAGCGTAACGGGGATCTTCCCGGCGCGCCCGCCATATATCCGTAGGTCCGTCGGCCGGGATCGCGGTCCCGCCTGCCCGGGCCGGCGGCGCCGACCGTAGGACCGTAGGAACGACAACCGCCCGTCGCCGCAGGGGTGTTCCCTGCGGCGACGGGCGGATGTCCCGCTCGTCCCGCTCCGTGGGCGGGCGTCCGGCCGTGTGGTGCGCGCCGCCCGCCGACGGGCCGGTGCGGCGCGGCGCCGGTTTACTTCTCGCCGTCCGTGGCGTGCCAGGTGAGGGGCTGTGCGCCGCTCCCCCGGCCCGTGAAGACGACCGTCGCCGGGCGGTCGCCCTTGGGCATCAGGTGGATGGAGCACTGTGTGACGGTGCCCTGCGGCTTGACCATCTTGTCGGGGACCGTCTCCGGGCACTGCTTGACCCCGTCACCGCCGATGTCGATCAGCATCATCTTCCGCGCCTGCTGACCGCTGGCGCCCCGCAGCGTCACGCCTTCCTGCATGGACGGGTACAGATCGTAGGTGCCCGTGTTGCGGTACTCGACCGTCACGTAGTACGGGATCTGCTTCTTCTCCTCGTCGTTCAGCTTGAACCGGCTCAGGTCCGCGATGGACCCGGCCCGCACGCTCTTCGGGGTGACCCGCACCGTGACGTCGTGGTTCTTGCTGTCCTGCCAGCCGGAGTCGGCGGCCTTGCCCGCCGCCAGCACACCGCTGGCGGCGTCGCCCTTGCCGCTGCCGACCTTCCAGATCAGCGGCTCGCCCTTGTCGTTCTTGTCGTCCTTGTACGAGACGGTGACCGGCTGCTGCTTCGGCGGCAGCATGAAGACCTTGCACGCCTCCGCGGACGCGCCCGCGGCCAGGCTGTCCGGACTGCCCTTGCGGCACTGCTCCGGCATGCCGGAGCTGGTGGCGAGCGGGTTGGAGAACATCATGATCTGCTTGGCCGGCTCGCCGTCCGCCCCGTTGACCGAGAAGTTGCTCAGCGGGGTCGCCCGGCTCAGCGTCTTGCTGTCGGTGTTGCTGTAGGAGACGGTGAGGTAGTAGGGCACCAGGCCCTTGAGGTCGCCGTCCAGCCGGATGTGCTCGAAGTCGGAGACCGAGCCGCGCATCAGCGACTTGGGCGTGACCCGCAGCGGGTGCGCCTTGTGATCGGAATCGGTCCAGGTGGCCGGGAGGGTCGTGGTCTGCATCGGCAGCGGGTGGGCCGCCGTCTTCGACGCGGACGCGCCGCCCGGGGACGCCTTCCCGTCGGACTGGGTGCCGCCACATCCCACGGCGAGAACCATGAGCACGCTCGCTCCCACGGTGCCGGCCATCCGCCTGCGGACTCGCACAGGTAAAACCCCCGTTGTCATGATCGTGATCCAGTGGTCCGGCATCCGGCGCCCGGAGTGCGGAGTCCGGAATACGGTGCCCGATGTCCGGGGTGCGGGATCCGGGCCCGGGATCTGGGTATCGGTTCGGATCCGACCGGTCGGCCGGACCTTTTCGCCAGGTTAACCGCCCCCGTACGGCACTCCTCACCCACCCCCTTGGTCACTCGCGCACCATGCTCACCTCCTGATCATTTGACGGGCGGGGTGGTTCACCCCGGCCCGACGGGGTACTCCGATTCCGCTTCGGAACCGACCCCGGCGGCAGGAGGCCCGTTGATGTCGTTCAATCCGTTGGAACAGCGCGGGATACCGCTGGACCGCCAGATACGCAACTGGCGTGAACTGAACGTGGAGCCGGTCGACCCCGATCACTGCGACCCGTACACCCGATGCCGCATCATCACGATGAACGGGATCGAAGTCGAGGCGATCATGTTCAGTCATCAATTCGCCCGGCACTGTCCGGATCAGGAGGTGAAGCGCCAACTGGCACGGGTGCGCTACATCGAGGCCCAGCAGCAGAAGGCCGTGAACTGGCTGCTGCCGGGAGTCTCTTCGGTCCTGGAGACGACGATCGCCTACGAACAGGTCGCGGTGGACCTGACCGCATGGGTGGCCCGGATGGAGCCGGACCCGTACCTGAAGCAGGCGTACCAGTTCGGCGTCCTGGAGGATTTCGACCATCTGTACCGGTATGCGAATCTGTACGAGATGATCGAGCACCGCAAGGCCGAGTCGATCGTCGACGGCCTCACCGAGCTGATGCCCGGCCGCCCGACCCCGATGCACCATCGCGACCCGGTCGACAACGTACGTGATCCGTACGACAAGACGCGCACCGACCCGCTGTCCAAGCTCCACGCGCTGACGATCATGTCGGCGGAGCAGCAGACGATGAACTTCTACATGAACGTCGGGCCGACGTACATGGAGCCGATCGCCCGGCAGCTCTACCAGGAGATCGGGCTGATCGAGGAGGAGCACGTCACCCACTACGAATCCCTGGTGGACCCGGGCGAGACCTGGTGGGAGCAGTTGGTCAACCACGAGTACAACGAGTGCTACCTCTACCACTCCTTCATGGAGCAGGAGAGCGACCCCAAGGTGAAGGCACTGTGGGAGCTGCACCTGAACATGGAGCTGGAGCATCTGCACCAGGCGTGCGACCTGATGCGCCGGCACGACGGCCGGGACCCGGCCCAGGTCGTGGCCCCGGAGCTGCCGAATGTACTGACCTTCGAGCCGAACAAGGGCTACCTCCGGGAGCTGATCGCCGGGCAACTGGACCTGACCACCTTGGGTGCCGGGTACGTACGGGAGGCGCACGAGCGGTTCGAGCGGATGCAGCAGGAGATCCACGGTGGCGAGGCGAGTCCGAGCGACCGGGTCATGGTGCAGCACCAGCAGGACTTCGGGCGCGAGTACCGGCTGGAGACCGAGGGCGAGCACCCGGTCCCCGCGCTGCGCGAACGCTCTTCGTGAGCCCCGGCCCGCTGCGCCCGTCAACGCTCACACACATCCGTGAGCGCTCGCGAACGTGCGTGACCGCTCGCGCACACACGTGACCGCGTCCACGACCTAGGAGGAACCATGAGTGCGACCGAGGCACCTCGCGAGGCACCCCGGCCCGACCAGGACGTCGTCGCCCTTCTGATGGCACAGCACGGCGAGATCCGTAACCTCTTCGACGAGGTCGAGCAGGCCACCGGTGACGCCCGTCGCGACGCCTTCCAGCGGCTGGTGCGGATGCTCGCGGTGCACGAGACGGCCGAGGAGGAGGTGGTGCACCCGTACGTCAAACGGTCCGTGGACGGCGGCCAGGAGATCGTGGCCGACCGGCTGGCGGAGGAGCGGTCCGCCAAGGAAACCCTCGGCCGGCTGGAGGACATGGACACCGACGACCCCAAGTTCGGTGCCGAACTGCTGATCCTGCGCACCGATGTGATGGAGCACGCCCGCGCCGAGGAACGGTATGAGTTCGCCCAGTTGCGGCGGCTGAAGGACTCCGCGCGGCTGGCGGCCATGGCCAAGAGCGTCAAGGCCGCCGAGGCGACCGCGCCCACGCATCCGCACCCGGGCGTGGAATCCGGGCTCAAGAACATGGCTCTCGGGCCGCTGGCGGCCATCGTGGACCGTACCCGTGACGCCATCCGCAACGCCCAGCAGAAGAAGGAATGACGGCCGACGGCTGAGCCCCGGCCCCGGACCCCCGTGCCTCGCCTGCTGCCCGGCGTCGGCCGCCCGCCGCCGGCCGTCTATGCAGCAGCAGTGGTCGGCGCTTGCGGGGCCGGTTCCGGGGCCGTGAGGGTCACGACCAGTACGTCGCGGTACGCGGGGCCGGCCGGGTCCAGGGGGCGGATCGGCGAGACGGCGTGGAGGGTACGGCGGTCGTCCCCCAGGAGGAGCGTGCCCGGTTCGTCGAGCGTGGTCGCCATCAGCGGTCTCTCGTCCAGGTCGTAGACCGAACTCTCACCGCCGACGGCGTTGCGCCGGCCGATCATCAGGGAGGAGACCAGGGTGACGCCGTCACGGTGCCGCCCTTCCGGGGTCGGCTCACCCTGCCCGTCGGCCGACGCGATGACACGGAACGGATGGACCTTGGCGTTCCACTCGGCCGCCCCGTCCAGGGCGGACGCCACCTGCCCCAGGAACCCGAGCAGGCCCAGCAGGAGCGGATCGGCCGCGAAGGTCTCGGTCAGCGGGTCGAAATGCCGGTCCATCTGGACGTAGAGCGGGTTGGTATCGTACGGCTGTACGAATGGGATGTGCGGCAGCGGTTTCACCTCGCCGGTGGCCGGCGCGACGGCGAACTGCCCGTACCGCCGCAGGCGGCGGGTGCCGCGCCCGGCCGCGTACACATCCGGTGACAGCTCCTCCCAGTGGGCGGAGAAGCCGGTCCAGCCGTCCCCGTCCGTCCCCAGGCACGAGGACACGGCGGCCGGAGGCATCAGATGCGCCCCCTGTGATACCAGTGCCCGCCGAGCGGCCTCCAGGGGGCCGGATGCCGTACCGTCCGGGCGCTGCCCGGGCCCCTGCCGTATGGGCCCCCGTCCACCGTCGTCGGCCCTGCTGTCCACGGGATGGCCGCCTTCCTTCACCGCGCCGCCTTGCGACGCGTCCGGTCACGGTCCTCCCATCGTCGGCCGAGCGCGCACCGCCCGCATCCCAGGCCCCGTGCGCATCCGGGCCTCCCGTCCGTCCCGCCCCGTCTCACCGGCCGCGTCGCTCGCCCCGGGCAGATGCCGAACGGCTCCTGTCACCGCCGCCGTGACCGTCCTTCCCGTCATCCCTGCCGACGGTGAAGCGGAAATCCCTGACCGCCACGCTGAGGAGCGGGCGACGGCCGTTGAGGGCGGCGGCCGGCCGGGCCGCCGGTGCGGCGACGAGAATCCGGCCACGGCCCCAACTCACCGTGCCCGTCAGACGCAGGGGTACGTGACGGGTGTCCGTACCGGCCCGCTGCACCAGCCGGGTGCGCAGAGTCAGACGCACCGGCAGCCGTACGGCATCGCGGAAGGATCCCCGGACGCGTACCCCGGGAGCCCTGCCCGGGCTCCCGTTCGTACCCGGGCTCCTGTTCGTACCCGGGCCCGCGTGCGTGTCCGCGTCCGCCGTCAACTCCGCGCGGAAGCCGCCCTCCTGATCGTGACGGAAAACCAGTCGCGCGCATTCCTTGGGGATGCCCCACAGCGCCCGCCCGCCGGCTTTCGACCGTTGGTTGTCCACCCACACCGAAACGGCGGTCGCGGCGATCCGCCACCGGTGCCGGACGGCGAGAGCGACCAGGAGCTCGTGGTACTCCAGGACCCCGCCGCGCTGGTAGTCGGCCCAGATGGTGAGCAGGACGCAGCGCCGTCGCAGCATCAGGGGCCGTACGCCGCGCGGCAGCGGCCACGCGGGCAGGGCGCCGCGGGGAACGCACCAGACCGATACGTACATGTCCCCCCAGGCGCCACGGCGACGGCGGGAAGGTGCGGACGGCGGGCTCGACGTCATCCTCGGACACGGAACCGACTGTAACCCGACCCGTCATACAGCGTACGAACGCGACCGGCCCGGCTGCCCGGCGTACGCGCGCCGGCAGCCCGGCCGCTGCTTTTCTGCCTTACCCCGGCCGACGGAAACTGTGGAAAACGGCCGGTCGGTCCTTGGCGTCTCCCCGGCCGCTGTCACCGTCCGCCCCGGTCTTTTCCGCCTTCTGCGGTTTTTCCTTCCTCGCCGCTCCCTCCCGGCTCTTTTCGCGCTCTTCGGCCTCTATGGGATGCAGTTCGCTCCAGTCCAGCAGATGCCTGGCTTCGCGTTCCACCTCCCGCGCCACCTGGCGGGCCCGGGCCGGCACATCGCCGTGCTCCTGGACGAGGCTGTCGTAAATGGGCACCAGCGTGGTCCGGCCGGCGGTGGGGGTCATGGCGCGTCATTCCTTCTGCGGACGGTTCGGGCAGGCGGTGCGCGGGAATCCGTACGCGCACCGCCCGAGGCATGTCATGTCCGCCGCTACCCATCCGTCACCCGGTCATGCGTGGTCAGAAGTCGAAGCGGGGTGACAGGCTGGCGAGGACGGCGGATTCGGTGGGAACGGACCAGACGATGCCGAGTTCCTCGGCGATCGTCGCCATGAGGCTCTGTATGTCGGGGATGGCCGAGTCGTGCATCGCCTCGGCGACGATCAGTACGTCGGTGGTGGTGTCGCGGACGGCCGACCGGCCGCTTTGCCGGTGGGTCCAGCGGCGGGCGTGGGCGTGGCCGGCGTCGTCGACGAAGACGACCTCGCCCGGAGCGGGGGGCTCCGTCTGTCCGGAGAGGGTCTCGTAGGTCTCCTTGCCCGTCGCGTAGGCGACTTCCAGGGAACCGGACAGTCGCGAGACGTCGAACACGCCCACCGGAATCGCGTACGCCAGGGAAATGGCGTTGCACAGGTCGATGAGAGGGTGGATCGAAGGCAGGGAGCCTTCCTTCTTGAAGCGGCGCAGCAGTGATTCCGCGGCGCAGCGGTATTGGGTGGGCTTGTGGCCCATACGGGAGAACGTACGGCGCCAGGCCTGGATCTCGGGCAGTTCACCTTCCGAGGCGATGCCGAGGCGGGATTCGGCTATGGCGTTGTACTTGGCGGCCCGGTGGCCGACGGAGACGTCGCCGGTGATTCCCTTGGCGTACAGGACGCCGGGGACGAGTTCCGGGAAATCCTGCCAGATGTCGGGCGAGTGACGGAAATACATGTTCGGCTGCCTTTTTCTGGACGGTGACGAGTGGCGGGGTGACGGGCGGCGCAGGGCCGGTGGCGTGTGGCTCTAGAAGAAGGCCAGTTTGGCGCTCAGGGCGACGAAGGAACCCGCGAAGATCCGGCGCATCCAGAGCATGACGTGCGGCCGGGAGGTGATGTGGTGGCGGACGGCGGCGGCGAAGACGCCGTAGCCGATGAAGACCAGGAAGGTGAACAGCATGAAGACCAGGCTCAGTTCGACCATCCGGGGGAAGGCGCGCGGGTCGCCGGTGTCGACGAATTGCGGCAGGAAGGCGAAGAAGAAGAGGGTGAGTTTGGGATTGAGGATGTTCATCAGGACGGCGGAGACAATCACCTTCGCCGCCGGGCGAGGGGCGTTCTCCTCGTCCGGGGTGAGGGCTCCTTTGTCCTTCAAGGTGCTCCACGCCATGTAAAGGAGGTAGGCGACGCCCAGGTATTTGAGGGACTGGAAGGCCACCGTGCTCGCATTGAGCAGTGCGGCCAGGCCCGTGACCGCCGCCACCATGTGCGGCACGCTGCCGAGCGTGCAGCCCAGGGCCGCGATGACGCCGGCGCGGGCGCCTCGGGAAAGGGCCGTCGCCATGGTGTAGATGACGCCGGTCCCGGGGGTGAGGACGATGACCAGGGTGGTCACCAGGAATTCGACGCTCATGGCCGCCTGCCGTGCGGGAACGCCACGGGAGTTGACCGGCCGGACACCGGGCGGCCGGTCCCGGCGGACCGGCCGGGTCTTCCGCGGAGGCTTCCATGGAGGGCGTACGGGGACATCGCTGTGTGCATGTGATCAGCGTGCTGCCACAATGGCCTGGTGAACAGGTCCAAAGGAGCATGCACTGACCGGTCCATAACCTCGGGGGCCGACTTCCTCCAGCTCCGGATCGCCGACGCCCCGGCGGGCGGGCTGTCCGACTGGCTCGCCGGGGAGCTGCGGCTCGCGATGGCGGACGGCCGTCTGCCGGTGGGGAGCAGACTGCCCGCCACCCGGGTGCTCGCCGCCGAACTGCGCGTCTCCCGTGGCGTGGTCACCGAGGCGTACCAGCGGCTGACCGAGGACGGGCATGTGGCGGGCCGCGGACGCAATGGCACGGTGGTGCTCGCCACGCCCGTGATGGCGGCGACGGGCACGGCGTCCGCGGCGGACACGGCAGGGGCCACGGCACCGGACATGGCGGCGGCCACGGCCGACGGCTCCCCTGCCGGAGCGCCGCCGGCACGGGCGGCCGGCCCGCCCTCGGCCCGTACGCTGTTCACCGCCACACCCGGTACCGATGTCTTCGACGCGTTGCGGGCCGCCCCGGCCCGTATCGATCTGACGCCCGGCGTGCCCGACCTGGCGGCCTTCCCGCGTGCGGCGTGGCTGCGCGCCGAGCGGTCCGTGCTCAGGGACCTCCCGGCGTCCGCCTTCGGGTACGGGGATCCCCGCGGGACGCCGGCCCTGCGGGTGGCCGTCGCCCACTGGCTGGCCCGTAACCGCGGTATCAGGGTCGACCCGGGCGAGGTGGTCGTCGTCGCCGGCGTGGCCCAGGCGCTCGGGCTGCTCGCGGACATCCTGCGCCGGGACGGTGTGCGTGAGGTGGCGGTGGAGGACCCCGGGTCGCTCGGGGCCCGGCAGCACATACAGAACCGGCGGTTGGACACCCCGCCGATCGCGGTCGACGCCGAGGGCATCCGCGTGGACGAGCTGCGCGCACAGGGCGCCCCGGCGGTACTGCTGACGCCGGCGCACCAGTTCCCGACGGGGGTGGTGCTCGGCGGTGGCAGGCGTCGTGAGCTGATGCGGTGGGCCGGTGACGGCGGGCTGATCATCGAGGACGACTACGACGCCGAGCACCGTTACGACCGGCCGCCCGTTCCCGCGCTGCGGGCGATGCTCCCCGAGCAGGTCTGTTACGCCGGCAGCGTGTCCAAAACCCTCGCTCCCGCTCTGCGCGTGGGCTGGGCGATCGTGCCGCCGAGGTACCGGGACGCCTTGGTGGACGCCAAGCGGTTCGCGGATCTCGGCAACGCCGCGCTGCCGCAGCTCGTGCTGGCCCACCTGATGGAATCGGGCGAACTGGAGCGTCAGTTGCGGTACCTGCGTACGCGGCACCGCCGTCGCCGGGACGCCATGATCGAGGCGATCGCCGCGCATCTGCCGGGCGCGGTGGTGCACGGCGCCGCGGCGGGTCTGCATCTGACGGTCACCTTCGACGGGGACTTCGCCGACACCTGCGTCGCCGCCGCGGCGCTGGAGCGCGGGGTCAAGGCGCAGCCGCTGTCGTGGCACTGCCGGCGGCCGTACCGCCCGGGTCTGGTCCTGGGGTACGCCGCGAACGCGCGAAGCGGCATCGACGAAGGCGTCGCCGTCATCGGGGACGTACTGCGGCGCCTGCGCTGACACCTGGTCCGAGGTGCCGTGCGCCGGCACCCGGGCCGAGGCCGCCTTGAGCCTGGCCCGGACCTTGTCCGCCGCCCGCCGGATCACTCCTCGTGGGCGGCGGACAGGATGGCGCCCGGAGAACCGGGCCCTCTCCGTACTCCCGTACTCCCGTACCGTCCTACATCCACAGCCCCAGCAGGAACGGGTACGCCGCGACCACCTTCGTCGGCCCCTGGACGACCTTCTCCCAGGTGAAGACGGTGAACTGGTCGCCCTTGGTGGCGAAGAAGTGCGTCTCCTCGCCGAGCACGGCGGAGGAGACCGCGTCCGGCTGCTTGAATTCCTCGGGAAGGAAATCCAGGGTGACCGGTTCCACGACCGGCCGGCGGTTCGGGTCGATGGGCAGGTGCCCCTCGATGACCTCGATTCCGGCGGTGGTGAAGGCCAGGTGACGTGACCCGTCCGGGGAGGCGGTCGCCACGGCCTTCACCTCGGAGATGCCCCGGCCGCCCGCGATCTCGGCGGGGAAGAGGCGGTCCCACGGCAGCGGAGCGCTGCTGCGCCGGTCGGAGAACTCGACGTACAGCTCCTGTGCGACACCGATGTAGTCGTAGCCGCTGCGCTTGGGAGCGGCGATGACGACGTCGAAGCCGTCGCGGAACTCCTTGGGCAGATGACGGAACTGCTCGCTGATCTTCTTCGGACCGACCTCGACCCGGTTGCGCTGCGAGAAGCGGATGAATTCATCCGCGCGGAACCCGGAGAACCGGACGTAGGGCGTACGGTCGATGCCCGGGACCCACCGCGAGACCGTGCCGAAGACCCCGCCGGTGGCTTCCAGGGTCGCCTTGAAGCCGGTGGTGATGGCGGAGATGATGCCGCCGGTCGGCTCGACCACGGCACCGGTCAGCGCGTCCAGTGCCTTGGCCTCGCCCCGGGGCTCGACGGCCTCCAGGCGCCATAGCTGGTAGCCGCGGAACTGTCCGGCCGCGTGCTCCTGCCACTGGTCGATGGGGGTGCCCTCGGTGTTGAGGTTGCCCCGTACGTTGAGCTTGAGGCCGCTGTGGACGTTGGTGATGAGGTAGACCTCGTCGCCGTTGCCGCTGAGCTGCCAGGTCTGGCTCTGGAACGCCGGTTTGTTCTCCTCCAGGTGCGCCTGCTCCGCGTGCGCGCCGCTCTCCTTGCTGGCATGACGGATCTGCAGATAGCGCCCGCTGTGCTGGTTCTGCAGCCGGTAGCTGTCCTTGCCGGCCTGCCCCGGCAGCAGACGCCACGCCTGGCTCGCCCGCTCCGGCCAGTCGTGCAGCCTCTCCTGCACGATGTCCGCCGGAACGTTCTTGTCGAACCCTTTGACGGTCAGGTACAACCCGCTCTGCTCGTTCTTGATGAGGTAGGTGCCCTGTGCTGTGACGCTCATGGGTGCTCCCGTGGTCGGATGGGCACGGCGCCGTTGCTGCTGCCTCACCCTAGGAGTCCCGGCTGACCTCCGCGACCGGCAAACTCGGCCAACTCCACCGGCGGGTAACGAAACTGACGTACGAGCGGCCGTCCCGTCCCGGGTGGCGGACACCCTTGCCGCGGGAGCTGCCCGGCTGTCCGCTATGCGGTGCGCTCACCCGCCATGCCGCTCCTCACCCTCACGCAACGTGGGCACTCACGCCACCGACAAGCCCCTTTATGGGCCATCGGCGACCCATAAAGGATTTTCCAAGGCCCGTTACGGGCTTCACGGTGGTACTCTCGCTGACGTGAGCAGCTCCACCGGTTCGGAGTCAGGGGCCCGTGGCCGTACGCGGCGGGCCATTTTGAGTGCCGCGGCAGGGACGCTGTCCCGTGACCGCAACGCCAGGCTGGCGGACATCGCGGCGGCGGCGGACGTCGGGCGCAGCACCTTGCAGCGGTACTTCCCGGACCGGGAGGCGCTGGTGGCGGCGGTCGTCGAGGACTCCTTGCGGCTGCTGGACGAGGCGCTGCGCAAGGCGCGGATCGACCAGGGGCCGGCACGGGAGTCGATGCGCCGGCTGGTGGCGGCCATGCTGGACGTCGGGGACCAGGTGCTCTTCCTGTACGGCGATCCGCGGATCAGCCAGGCACTGGCCGGGCGCGGGGAGCCGGACCCGGCGGCGGAGGCGGTGGCCGCTCTGATCGCGCGGGGCCAGACCGAGGGGGACTTCGACGCCGAGGTCGACGGCGCGTGGATCGAGCATGTGCTGTGGGCGCACGTCTGCGCCGGGTGTCAGGCGGTCAGCACCGGAACGCTGCCCCACCACGGCGCCTTCACCTCCGTCATCCGCACGCTGGAGCACGGCATCCGGCCGTGAGCGGCCCACGCGTCCAAAAGAGACCCGCACGTCCGATGAGCGAGCGAAAGGTGTTGTCATGACGGTTCTCGTCACCGGGGCGACCGGTAACGTCGGACGGAACGTGATCCGGTTCCTCCTGGAGAAGGGCCATGCCGTACGGGCCCTGACCCGTGACCCGCGTTCCGCGCAACTGCCCGCCGGCGTCGAGGTCTTCCCGGGGGACCTGCGGCGTCCGCAGAGCCTGACGGCCGCGCTGGAGGGGGCGCGGGCGATGTTCCTCTTCCCGGTCGCCGCCACCGCGAAAGAAGTGGTGGCACTGGCCGGCGCGGCGGGGGTGCGCCGCGTCGTGGTGCTCTCCTCCGGGGCGGTCACCGGCGGCTTGGACACCGGCTTCCATCTGCCGGTGGAACAGGCGGTGGAGGCATCGGGGCTGGAGTGGACCCACGTACGCCCCGGGGAGTTCGCGACGAACAAGCTCGCCCTGTGGGGCCCGTCGATCCGCGCCGAGCGGACGGTGCGCGATCCGGATCCCGACGCCGCCTGGTATCCCGTGCACGAACGGGACATCGCCGAGGTGGCGGCCCTGGCCCTGACCGAGGACGGCCACACCGGGCGGGCGTACACGCTCAACGGTCCCGAACTGCTCTCCCGGCGCCGCCAGGTGGAGCTGATCGCCGAGGCCCTGGGCGAGGAGATCCGCTTCGAGGTGGTCAGCCCGCATGAGGCCCGGGAGATCTACCTCCGGCAGGGCGGGTTCGCGGCCGAGAACGCCGATTTCCTGCTGGGCTTCGAGGACTACTCGGGGCAGGCGACGGACCCCGACGCGGCCTTGGACTTCGATCCCGCCGCGCTGGGGCCCCTGCCCACCGCGCAGGACGTCACCGGCCGCCCCGCCCGCACCTTCGCCCGGTGGGCCCGGGACCACGCCGAGGAATTCCGCCGCTAGACCCTGTCGGCCGCCGCTAGACCCTGTCAGCCACCTGCCGGCCGCCGCTCCTCACGGCGGCTTGTGCGCGGCCGGGCCGTGCTGCCCTTCGCGGACCGTCTTGACCACGAGATTGCGCAGGTTGACGAGCATACGGCGGTGACGGGCGTGCAGGAAGGCGTCCAGGACGACGTTGTGCATGTGGGCGCCGATGCCCCGCAGGGGGTGTTCGTCGATGATGACGATGCACTCCTCGCCCCAGGGCAGCAGGCGGATGGCGATGCGGGCGCTGCCCAGCCGGCCGGCCCGCGCCTCCAGTTCCAGGCGTTCGCGCGGCACGCAGATGCGCACGACGGTACGGCCCTTGAGGAGGCCCTGACCCGGGCCCACGCGGTAGCGGACCGCCGCGCCGGGCTGCGGCCAGTGGTCGTCGACCTGTTCGGTGGCGGTGGGGCCGACGACCCATTGCTGGTACTTGTCGCCGTCGCACAGTACGGACCACACGGCATCCACGGACGCGGGGATCAGGACGTGTCGTATGGCCATGGTTCAGTCTCCGGCTCCGGGATCTGGGACGGGGTCCGGCGTGCCGCCGGGGCCGGGCCGGGCGGGCGGTCCGGGCGGATCGGGCCGCGTACGGGAGGTGGTGGGGTCCGCCGAGCCCGGGCCGGCGTTGCGCGCGCCGCCGGTGAGGTTGCGTTGCAGGGCGAACAGCGCCGGGGCCAGGAGGTGTTTGGCGACCGGCCGCCGGGCCCGCAGGGCCGCGCGGGCGGCGTTGGCCCCGCACGCGCCGTGGACGCCGCCCCCGGGGTGGGCGGAGGCGGAGGCGAGGTAGAGGCCCGGCAGCGGGGTCTCGGGCCGTCCGCTGCCCGGGACCGGACGGAAGATCAGTTCCTGGTGGACGTGGGCCGTGCCGCCGTTGAGCGCGCCGTTGACCAGGTTCTGGTTCCTGGCCTCCATGTCGGGGGGCGCCAGGACGCGGCGCCGCAGGATGCGGTCGGTGAAGCCGGGGGCCCGGCGTTCGACCTCGGCCTCCACGCGCCGGGCCATCGCTTCCCGCTGTCCCGGTCCCCAGTGGCCGTCGACGTCCTCCCCCGCCGCGTCCCCCCTGATCCGCTGGGGTACGTGGGTATAGGCCCAGGCGGATTCGGTGCCCGCGGGTGAGCGGTGCGGGTCGGAGGTGGTCATCTGGCCCAGGAGGGCGAACGGGCGGTCGGGGACCTGTCCGGTCGCCAACTGGGCGGCGTGCCGCGTCAGATGGTCGACGGAGTCGGCGAGGTGGACGGTACCGGCCAGGGAGGCGTCCGGTGCCGTCCAGGGGATGGGCCCGGACAGCGCCCAGTCGACCTTGAAGGTGGCATGGTCCCACTGGTAGCGGCGCATGTCGTCGCGCAGGGTGCACGGCAGGTGCTCCCAGCCGACGAGCCCGCCGTACACCTCGGTGGCCGCGGTGTCGGCCAGGACGGCGTGCCGGGCCGCCACGTACTGCCCGTCGCCGGTCACCACCCCGGCGGCGCGGCCCTTGCGGACCGCGATCCGGCTGATGCGGCAGTCGCAGGTCACGGTGGCGCCGCGGGCCTTCAGCCGGCGCAGCAGCGCCTCGGTCAGCGCGCCCGCGCCACCCACCGGGACCGGCCATCCGTACTGGTGGCCGAGCATCGCCAGCAGCCAGCCGAAGGCGGTGGAGGCGGCGGACTCCGGGGCGAAGTCGGCGTGCAGGGCGCAGCCGGAGAGCAGCAGGGGGCCGCCGTACCGCGGAAGTCCTCCTGGCCGAGCCGGCGCACCGGCAGCATCAGCATGCGCAGCATCCGCAGCCCGCCGGCGCCACGCAGCGCTGCCGCCAGCCGCGCCCCGGCCCGTACCGGCGGGAAGGGCGAGAAGATGGTGCGGATCACCTGGGGACCGATCTGCTCCCACAGCCGCACCAGACGCAGATACGCCTCCCCGTCGCCCGGGGTGCCGGCGTCCAGGCCGGTGGCGGTGCGCTCGGGGTCGCGGTGGAGCAGGGCGCAGGTGCCGTCGGGCAGTGGGTGGCCGAGTACGGCCGGGGCGTGGCTCCAGGTCAGGCCCCAGTCCTCCAGGCGCAGCTCCCGTATGACGGGCGAGGCCCGGGCCAGCGGGTAGAAGGAGCTGAAGACGTCGTTGACGTAGTCGGGGTGGAGGCCGCGGTCGCTGCGGACCGCTCCGCCGGGCTCCGGCTGCGTCTCGAAGACCTGGACCTGCCAGCCCGCGTCCGCCAGGACGTTGGCGGCGACCAGCCCGTTGGGGCCGGCCCCGATGACCACCGCGTCGGCCGTCTCGCTCATGCGCGTGCTCCTCTTGGGGGTCCGGGCGGTGTGGGTCCGGGCGGCGGCGCGGGAAGCGGTACGGCCGCGGGCGCGGTGGCCGGTGCGCCGCCCGTCCTGGCGGGCGCCGTCATGTGCGCTCCCCCAGGCCGCCGGCGATCTCCTGTACGCGGCCTCCGGGCAGGGGTGCGGCCAGGGGCGGGGTGGCCCCTCCGGCGTCCTCCCGCAGTGCCTGTGCGAATTCCCTGACCGTGTCCTGCGCGGACCGTGGCCGCCAGCCGAGTTCGGCGGCGGCCCGGCCGGTGTCCATAACCGGGAAGCGCAGGATGGCTTCGAACATGCTGACGGGCAGCGGGGACAGCCGCAGCCGCCAGGCCGCGTCCAGGGCCGCCCGTACCGGCCGTACGGGGAAGGGCCCGATGACGCGGGTGCCGAACGTGGCGGCCAGCATGGCGGCGTCCACGACAGGGGCCGCCGCCAGGTTGAACGCGCCGTCGACCGGCTCGTGCAGGGCCCGGCACATCGCCTCGGCGACGTCCTCGGCGTGCACGGCCTGGAAGCGCAGGCCGGGCAGGTCGGGGACGGGCAGCCGGTCGGGGCGCAGCAGCCGGCCCGGGACGAAGGGGCCGGCGAAGATGCGGCGCTGCTCGGCCGCGGAGCTGCGCTGAAGGACGATGCCGGGCCGCAGCCGTACGACCCGGACCGCCGGGTGGTCGTGCTCGAAGACGTCCAGCAGCCGTTCGGTGTACGCCTTCTCCCGGCAGTACGCGGACCGTGGCCACCCATGGGTCGGCCAGCTCTCGTCCACGCCACTGCCCTCGCCGGTCCCGTCCTTGGGGCCGGGCGAGTAGGCGGCGACGGACGAGGCGTGCAGCACCACCGGCACCCGGGCCGCGTGGACGGCGGCCAGTACCCGTCCGGTCCCCGTCACGTTCGTCTCCCAGGTCGCGTCCGGGTGGCGGGTGGGGTGGAAGACCCAGGCCAGGTGCACCACGGCGGCGGCGCCCCGGAAAAGGGCGCCCAGATCCGCCGTACGGACGTCACCGGCCGCGCCGCAGACCTGCCGTACCTTGCCTCCCGGGCCGCCGAACGCCTCGCCGGCGGGGCGGCGGGCGACGGACACGATCTCGGCCACCCGGTCGTCGGCGGCCAGCCGGCGCACAAGTGCGCTGCCGAGGTTCCCCGTGGCACCGGTGATCACCACGCGCGGCCCGGGACCGGCGGCGGGCGTGCCGCGGACGGGACCCGCCGACATGGCTGCCATGGGTGCCATGGACGCCTCCTGTCGTCAGGGGCGTACATCCGTGCGCCCCGTGGTGCCGGTGGGTACCCCGTACACCTCATGGCTACGCACGGGTCGTATGTGCATCACGTGACGTACGGGACGCGGCGTGACGTACAGACTGCGGTGGTGGGCATGAGATGGGAGAGATGGATGAGATGGAAGGCGAAGATCGGGGAAAGAGCCAAGCGTGCCTGAACGAAGCGAGCCCGAACGAACCGATCCCCTGCTGAGTTTTGTCCGGTGGCGCCGGGAGCCGGTGGCCGTGCAGACGGTCCGCTCGACCGTGGCCGCCGTGATCGCCTATGTCGTGGCCCTGTGGCTGAGCAGCGAGCCGGCCCCGCTGACCGCCCCGCTGACCGCGCTGCTCGTCGTCCAGGTCACCTTGTACGCGACCTTGACCACCAGCATGCGCCGGGTGAACGCCGTCGTGGTGGGGGTGGTCATCGCCATCGGCTTCAGCGCCCTGGTGGGGCTGACGTGGTGGAGCCTGGGGCTGATCATCCTGGCCTCGCTGGTGATCGGCCGTTTCGTACGGGCCGGTGAGTTCGTCCCGGAGGTGGCGATCAGCGCCATGCTGGTGCTGGGCGTGACCCGGGTGGCCGAGACGGCGTGGGACCGGGTGCTGGAGACGCTGATCGGCGCCGTGGTCGGGCTGCTGTTCAACGTGCTGTTCGCGCCGCCGGTGTGGGTACAGCCCGCCAGCGAGTCCATCGAGGACCTCGCGGGCCGGATGCGGCGGCTGCTGCTGAACCTCGGCGAGGAGGTCACCGGGCACACGCCGGTGCCGGAGGCCGCCGCCCGGCTGCACGAGGCGCGCAAGCTGGACCACGACATCGTCCAGGTGGACGCGTCCTTGCGGCAGGCGGAGGACAGCCTGCGGCTCAACCCCCGGGTCAAGGAAGGCCTGCTCTTCCGCGTCGTGCTGCGCACCGGCCTGGACACACTGGAGATCAGCGCCGTGGTGCTGCGCACCATGTGCCGTACGCTGACCGACCTCGCCAAGGCCCGGACCAGGGAGTCCCTCTTCCCGCCGGAGATCTCCGCGGCGCTGCGGGACCTGTTCCGCCACATGGCGCGGGCCGTGGACAGCTTCGCCGTACTGATCACCACCCAGGTCAGCGTGAACGCGGACGAGGCGGAGGAGCGGCTGGTCAAGGAGCTGGCCGCCAGCCGCGCCAGCCGCGAGGTCGTGGCTCATATGCTCCTGGACGCCGTGCAGGAGCATCCCCGGCAGTGGCAGTTGCACGGCGCCCTGCTGGCCGAGGTCGACCGGATCCTGGACGAGCTGGACGTGGAGAAGCGTTCGCAGCGCCTGGTGGAGGAGCTGGACCGGCAGTCCCGGGAGCAGCGGGAGAAGTATCCGCTGGCGGACAAGTTGCGGGGGCGGTTGCGGGTCGGTCGTACGCGGGACCGTACGGAGCAGCCGTGAGCGGCCCGGGCTGCTGCGCCCGGGCCGCCGTACCGCCGTAGGAGGGCGGTACGGGACGGATCAGGGGACGCTGGAGGAGGCGTGCCGGTGGGACGTCAGCTCCTCGTCGCGGTCCAGGGCGTACGCCCAGATCAGGTGACGTACGACCGGCCGGCTGCCGGGCTGGGTCAGGCTCTTGGCCCGCGCCTCCAGCTCCTGGTCCTCCTTGGTGCCCCGTTCCAGGTGCTGGCGCAGATGCTCCCGCTCGGAGACGACGGTGAACGTCTCCAGGAGGACCGTCGGGTCGTCCATGTCCTCGAACAGCCCCCACAGCGTGGCCCCGGTGCGCCGCCGGGCCTGGCCGACCGGGCGCATCGCCTCGACGAAGGCGTTGACGTTCTCCCGGTCGACCCGCCACTCGACGGTGACCAGCACCGGCCCGGCGTTGCGGCCGGGCAGTTGCATGCCCTCCGGCTCGGGCCAGTGCTGGACGTGCTCCATGTCGATGTGGCCGGCCGGCAGGGGCAGCCGCCGGGTGCCGGCGGCCGTGGACAGCAGCAGCCCGACGCCCGCGACCACGAACGCGGCCCGTACGCCCAGCCGGTCGGCGACCAGGCCCCACCCCACCCCGCCGAGCGCCTGACCGCCCATGAACACCAGTTGGTAGTAGGCGAGCCCCCGGGTCCGGGCCCAGACCGGCAGCAGGATCTGCGCGGAGGCGGAGAGCGTGGACAAGACGGTCACCCAGGCCAGTCCGGAGACGATCAGCGCGACCGCGGCGACGAGCGGGTGCGCGACCAGGCCGATCACGGCCATGGTGGCGGCGTACAGCACCATGGCGGCCGTCACCATCGCGTTGACCGTCATACGGGGCCGCAGCGCGGGCAGGGCGATCGCGCCGAGCACGGCACCGGCCCCGACGCTGCCGAGCAGCAGCCCGTATCCTCCGGCGCTCATCCCCAGCGGCCCGCGGGCGATGGCCGGCAGCAGCGCCCACAGTCCGCCGGCGAACAGCATGAACAGTCCCGAGCGGCCGATGACGGCCCCGAACATCGGGGCCCGGCGTACGTAGCGGGCGCCCGCGCGGATCGCGCCGCGGATGTGCTCGGACCCCAGCGGCCGGTGCGCCGCCGGGCGCCGCCAGGCGTACAGCACGATCAGGACGCCCAGGAAGGACAGGGCGTTGAGGGCGAAGGTGGCCGCGGGTCCGGTGGCCGAGATCAGCAGACCGCCCAGGGCGGGGCCGGCGGCCCGGGCGACATTGCCGTTGGCGCTGTTGAGCAGCGCGGCCTGGTGGATCTCGTCGTGGCTGACCAGTTCGGGCTGGATGGCCTGGAAGGAGGTGATGGAGAACGCCTCACCCACGCCCATCAGGGCGGTCAGGCCCAGCAGCGAGAGGGGGGTCACCTCGTCGGCGGCGGTGACGGCGGCCAGCCCGGCCGCGCCCAGGAACATCATCAGTTGGCCGCCGAGCAGCAGCCGCCGCTGGTCCAGGATGTCGCCCAGCGCCCCGGCGGGGACCACCAGGGCGAACACGGGCAGGGTGGTCGCGGTCTGCACCAGCGCCACCAGCAGCGAGCCGCCGCCGAGGTCACCCATCAGCCACTGGGCGCCGACCGTCTGCATCCAGGTGCCCATGTTGGCGGCGAGCTGGGCGATCCACAGCGCGCGGAACATCCGGCGGCGCATCGGCGCCCATACCGAGGGCTCCGCGGACCCCTTGGGGGCGGGCGTCTCGTCCAGCACGGGGGGCTGATTCACCGGTACGCTCTCCTCGCCTTTTCGCTGCCCCTCATCACCCAATATGGGCCATGACGTGCCTCGGCGCTCCACGAGCGTACGGAGGGGTCCGCCGCCGTACGGAGGGGGTCCGCCGCCCGCGTACGCACGAGAACGGGGCGGCGGCCCACCACCATGGGCCACCGCCCCGGCCGCGCGGGGCTGCGGGGTCCGCGCCGGTCCTCATGCCTCCAACTGGGGGTCGGACAGGCCGGTGCCGGTCACCGCCGGTGCGGGCAGACGGGTGCCCACGCTGCGGTAACGGATGGGCAGACCCGTCACCTGCTCGGAATGCAGACAGTTCTTGCCGTCGATCACCAGGCGCGGCTCGGCGAGCAGGGACGCCAGGTGCGACCAGTCCGCCTCGATGGCCTGCGGCCATTCGGTCAGCAGCAGGACGGCGTGGGCACCGTCGAGGGCGGCGGTCAGGTCCGGTGCCGGTTCGGCGCCGGGGAAGAGGTCCGCGACGATACGGGCGTCGGTGGCCGGGTCCCAGACACGGACCCGCCCGACCTGGCCGAGCAGCGCGGGGACAACCGTACGGCTGGGAGCCGCGCGCAGGTCGTCGCTCCAGGGCTCGTACCGTACGCCGAGGACCGCGATCGTGGCCTGGGACAGGGTGCCGTCCAGTTCCGTGCGCAGGGTCTGGACGGCGAGTCCCGCCTGGGCCTCGTTGACGCTGATGGTGGCGTGCAGCAGCGGGGTCGGGATGCCGACGCTGCTCGCCCAGCGGGCCAGCGCGGCGGTGTCCTTGGGCAGACACGAGTCGCCGAAGCCCAGGCCCGGCTGGAGGAAGGCGTGGCCGATACGGGGGTCGTAGCCCACGCCCTGCATGACGTGGTCGATGTCGATGTCCGGTCCGCAGCACATCCGGGCGACCTCGTTCGCGAAGCTGATCTTCGTGGCCAGGAAGGCGTTGCTCGCGTACTTGATCATCTCGGCGCCGGTGGGCGTCGTCTCCACCCAGGGGCTGGAGACCCCCGCGTACAGTTCGCGCAGCGTCCGCATGCTCTCCCGGCTCCAGGCGCCGGCCACGATCCGGGCCGGGGCGGCCCAGTCGTCCAGCGCGCTGCCCTGGTTGAGGAATTCGGGGTTGTACGCGTAGCGCTCGCGCAGCTTGGGATACTCGTCCACGAGCATGCCGCTGGTGCCCGGTGGCACGGTGGATTTCAGCACCACCCGGGGGGCCGGCAGCAGGCTGAGGACGTCGTCCAGCGCGGCTCTGACCTGGGTGAGGTCCGCGGCCCCTTCGGGTCCGGGCGGTGTTCCCACGGTGATCAGCACGATGTCGAAGGGCGCCCGGCGGTGACTCTCCCGCACGCCGTCGGTGAAGCGCAGCCTTCCGGTGGCCAGCGCGGCCGAGAGCTGTTCGGGCAGTCCCGGTTCGAAGACCGGCGCCCGGCCGGCGTTCAATGTGCGCAGCCGCACCGGGTCCTGTTCGATCCCGGTGACCTGATGACCTTGGTGGGTGAGCGCGACGGCGCCCGTCAGTCCCACGTAACCCTGTCCTACGACGGCGACCCGCATCACAAACCAGCTCCTTCGAACCGCCCGGCCCCCGCCTTTCCGCCTTTCGGCCCCGGCGGTGTGTTGCGACCGGGAGAAGCCCGGTGGTACCGCTGATTCGGTCTGTCCAGCTCGTTCTGTCAGTCCGTTGTGTCGGTGCGTTGCGTTGTATCGGCGCTGCGGCCATTGGCGCTCTTGGTCGGCTTGTCGCATAACGCGCCAATGGAGTCAATTGTCACCCGTCCGGCCCGCTCCCGCAGCCGGAGCACGTGCCCCTGGCCAGCCACCGGACGCCACGTCAACGGGCCGGGCGCCCCCAGAGGCCGCGCAGGTGCTCATGGAGAACCTCCTGCGCCTGCGCGGGGGTGAGATGACCGACGAGGACGTGCGTGGTGAGGCCGTCCGCGAGGGCGAGCAGGGTACGGGCCTCGCGTGGCGCGTCGAGGGGCGCCTGGCGGCCGGCGCCCTCGGCGGCCTCCCGGATCAGGCGGGTGAACAGCTCTTGCAGCACCGCGTAGTTCGCCTTGAGCGGCCCGGCGAGGGCGTCGCTGACCGCCGCCTGCGCGACGAAGGCGAGCCAGACCCTGGCCTCGGCCCGGTGCTCGTCCCGCAGCAGCGAGATCTCGGTGACGGCGTGGCCCAGGACGCTGCCGGCCGACTGGGCCGGGCTCCTGACCAGGCAGGCCCGTACGCGGGCGCCGACCTGCCCGCCGATGTGCCCGAGTGTGAACACGAGCATCTCTTCCTTGGTGCGGAAGCACCGCTGGACGGCGCCCATCGACACCTGCGCGCGGGCGGCGACATCGCGCAGGGTCACGCCCTCCAGCCCGTGCTCGTCGGCGAGTTGGCAGACGGCCTCGGCGATGAGGTGGCGCCGGCTCTCGTGATCCACCTGTTTGGGCATGCCCGGACGCCTCCCTGTTCCGCGGTACCGCACGCCGCGCGGTGGCCCCGCGCCGTGTGCCGCAATTTTATTCGATGCGCTCGCATCGGTTCCAGGGTACAGTTCCTTATCCGATGCAAGCGCATCGGAACGATGAGGAAGGCAGGATCATGCACAACGCCCTATGGGAGATGCCGGCCGCCGCGCAGGCGGCGGCGGTGCGCGAGGGGGAGATTTCGGCCGCCGAGCTGATCGACGCCCACCTGGAGCGCATCGCCGAGGTCAACCCGCAGGTGAACGCGGTCACGCAACTGATGGCGGAGCGCGCCCGCGAGGCCGCGGCGCAGACCGACCGCCGGCGGGCCGCCGGTGAGACGCTGGGCCCGCTGGCGGGCGTACCGTTCACCGTGAAGGAGACGACCCCGGTCGAAGGCGTACCGACCACGTTCGGCGTGCCGCGCTTCCGCGAGCTGGTGGCGCCGGCCGACGCGCCCCCGGTGGCCCGGCTGCGCGCGGCCGGAGCCATCCCCATCGGGCACAGCAACATCCCCACGCTGGTCCTGGCGGGGATGCACACCCGCAGCGAACTGTTCGGCGACACGGTCAACCCGTGGGACAGCGGCCGGACCCCGGGCGGCTCCAGCGGCGGCGACGCGGTGGCCGTCGCCACGGGCATGGCGGCACTCGGACTCGGCAACGACTCGGGCGGATCGGTACGCGTACCGGCCCAGTTCTGCGGCGTCACGGCGCTGAAGCCGTCCACCGGCCGGTTCCCCGCCGACCACCGCGTGCTGGGCCCGGACGACCCCGGCCCGGCCTCCCAGGTCCTGGTCACCGACGGCCCGCTGGCCCGGACCGTGGGCGATCTGCGACTGGCGTACGAGGCGCTGGCCGGGACCGATCCGCGCGACCCGCGGGCCGTACCGGTACCCGCCTACGGCGCACCGCTGACCGGACCGGTCAAGGTCGCGGTCGTGGCCGACCCCGGCGGGCACGGCGTCCACCCCACGGTGGAAAAGGCCGTGGCCACCGCGGCCGACGCGCTGCGCGACGCCGGGTACGAGGTGTGCGAGGTGGCGGACGTACCGCGGCTGGACGAGGCCCTGAAGGCGTACAACCAGATCACGGTGACCGAGTTCGCCCCGTCCTGGCCGATGGTGCGCACGCTCCTCGGCGAAGGCGGCGACCGCTACATCCAGATGGCGATGGATCAGACCCCGCCCGTGGACGCGGCGGAGTTCATGAAGCTGATGGGCACATGGATGAACATCCGCCGCTCGTGGGCGGAGTTCCTCGGCCAATACCCGCTGCTGCTCGGCCCGTCCTTCACCGAGCCGCCGGTCGAGCCGGGTCTGGAATCACGCGACCGGGCGGGCCGGGACCGGGTCGCCTCGGGCATGCGCCTGTGCAGCGCGACCAGCTTCGTCGGCGTACCCGGCGTGGCCGTGCCCACCGGAGTGACCGACGGCCTCCCGCAGGGGGTCCAGGTCATCGGCCGCGCCTTCCGCGAGGACCTGTGCCTGTCCGCTGCCCAGGCGATCGAGGACCGCCTCGGTGTCCTCACACCGCTCGACCCGCGTGCGGCGGCCCGGACCGCTTGACCCTTCGGCCGTACGGAACCGGGCCGTTCACCGACGGAACCCGGTGGTGTCACCAGTTGTCGGCAGGGCGCACATCGGGTGGTCCGGTACGACGCCCTTCCCGCTGCCGCCGGGCGCGCAGGAGCGGCAGGGCGGGGAGGGCGGCGCCGGCGGCCATGAAGAGGGCCTCGGCGCCGGTGACGGGGGAGAACAGCGGGGCGAAGGCGGCGGAACGGGTCTGGAGGTAGAGGAGTTTGAGGACCCACAGGAGCGAGGCCAGCAGGATGCCGGTGCCGAACAGGCGCAGCCCGTGACGCCGGGACCGGGCCGTGGCGTTACGGGCGTACTTCCAGCACACGAATCCGCAGGTGGTGTCCGCGATCAGATGGAAGGCGAAGAAGACCCACCAGTAGGCGTCCGGGACGCCCGGGGTGTCCGGGGACGGGCTGATCTGGTTCCGGGCGTGCGCGGGTGCGGTGACGTCCAGGAGCACCAGGGTCACCATGACGGCGAGGGCGGCGCCGAAGACCGGCGCCGTGTGCCGCTGCCGTCCGGTGGCCTGGAGGACGAACCACAGGACGGCCGCCGCGTCCACGATGCTGAACAGATGGGTCGTCAGGTCGATCCAGTGCGGACCGGGAACCAGGTGGGAGAGGAGGGCGGTGACCGGTTCCAGGTGCGTCGACATGGCCAGCGCGATCATGAGAATCGCGAACCACAACGGCCGGTGATCCCTGCTGCGGACGCCTTGCGGGGCGCGGAGGAGGACCACCAGCCACAGGGCGAGGATGCCGGCGTTCTCCAGCCAGGTGCCGATGGTCTCTAACCGCATGGCAGTGACGCTCCTGTGTCTTCGTCACCGTGCGGCACCCCGCCCGGCGTCACGGTCTGGGCCGACAGCACTCCGGGACCCCCTTGTGCGTGGAGCAGTGTTCCGGAGGCGATCGTAGATCGTTTCGCTGCTTTCCGCCGGGGATTTTTCGCCGGGGGATTTTCGCCGGGGGTAGTTCGACGGGGTGGTTCGACGAGGGGTGCCGGGTTCCTACGCCGGGGTCTTGTGCCGGGTGACGAAGACTCGGGGCAGGGTGGCAGGCCGACCGGGACGGATCAGCCCCGGACCGGCCTCACAGCTCGCCGGGCGGGCCCGACAGCACCTCACGCACCTCGATCGGCATGTTCAAGGGGGTGCCACCGGGGCCGGGCGCGGCCGAGACGGACGCGGCCAGTTCGACCGCCCGCCCGGGGCCGTCGCACTCGACGATCCAGTAGCCGGCCAGGAACTCCTTGGTCTCGGGGAAGGGGCCCTCGGTCACCACCGGTTCGCCGCCACCGCGCGCACGGACGATCCTGGCCGTCTCCGGCATCGCCAGTCCCTGGGCGTCGACCAGTTCCCCCGCGTCGCTGAGCCGCTGGTTGGTCTCCCGCATGAACGCGATGTGCGCCTGTACCTCCTGCGACGACCAGGTGCTGATCGGCGGGATGCCCGTCTTCTCACTGAACTGCATCAGCAGCATGTACTTCATGTCCTGGGACCTCACATTCCGGTGCGTGCCGGCACCCCTGGCGGGTGCTCCCACATATATGTAGAAGCTCACGCCGCGGATTCGACGTCCCGGAGCGGAAAACGGCGGAAAAAACCGGTCAGGGTGTCCCGGAGCCGGGCGGCCGGGCCGGTTCCCGCCGCTGGAAGAGGACGTACAGCCAGACCAGCGAGGGAATCAGGAGCAGCGCCCCGGCCGCGAAGACGATCAGCGCTGCGGCGAGTACGGGCGCGGTGGACGCCGCGTCGGTGACCGACAGGCCCGGCCGGAGCATCACCGGATACTGGGCCGCGCCCCAGGCCCACAGGATGGCGGCGACCGCCAGGGCCGCGCAGCCACGGGCGAGAGCGAACCGGTTCCGTACGAGCAGCAGCATCCCGGCCACCCCGCAGAGCGCGGACAGCACGGCCGCCGGCAGTGCCCGGTGGGTGAGGCCGTGGAAGAGCTCCGGGGCGTCCGCGTGCAGGACGGCGATGCCGGCCAGCGCCACCGCCCCGCTGATCAGGCCGCTCACCAGCGCACGCCGCCGGAAGGCGGTCACCAGCGCCGGCGCGCCGGTACGCGCGGCGTCGGCACACAGGTACACCGCCGCCAGGTGGGCGCAGGTCAGGACGGCCAGCACGCCGCCGAGCAGGGAGGTGGGGTTGATCCAGCCGCGGACCAGGTCGCCGGTGGCCTGCCCCGGCGGGACCCGCCCGGAGGCGATGCCCCCGGCGACCGTACCCAGGAAGAACGGGGTGAGGACCGAGGAGAGGGCGAAGCACGCCCCGAACAGGCGCTGTTGCCACAGCTCCGTGCATGCCTTGCGGAAGGCGAAGGCCGCGCCGCGCGCGATGATGCCCAGCGCGGCGAAGGTCAGCGGCAGGTAGAGAGTGGACATCACTGCGGCGAAGACGGCCGGGAACCCGGTCCACAGCATCACCACCACGAAGATCAGCCAGACGTGGTTGGCCTCCCACACCGGGCCGATGGTGTGCTCGATGAGTGAGCGCTGTGGCCTGCCGCGGGCGCTGCCGCCGGCGAGCAGGTCCCACAGGCCGGCCCCGAAGTCGGCGCCGCCGAAGAGCGCGTAGCAGGTCAGGCCGGTCCACATCACGGCGAGTGCCACGTCAGCGAGCATCGTCCTGCCTCCGTTGTCCTACGCCCGGTCCTGCCGGCTTCATGGCCTCATGACCTCACGGCTTCACGGCTTCACGGCTTTATGGCTTCACGACTTCATACGACCGGGTACGAGGTCACGTCGTCCTCCTGGGGAGCGACCGGCACCGGCTTCCCGCGGGCCAGCCGGCGCAGCACGTACACGGTGGCCACGGTCATCACCGCATAGACCACGAGCACCAGCCACAGCCCCGCCATCAGCCCCGGCGCGGGGTTGACCGCGTCCCGCACGTTCAGCAGCCCCCATACGACCCAGGGCTGCCGCCCCTCCTCCGTCACCGTCCAGCCGCACTCCAACGCCACCACCGCGGCCACTCCGGACACGGCGGACAGGGCCAGGAAGAGGCGGCTGCCGCGGCGGGCCAGCACCCTGCCGTCCCCCTTGCGCCGGGTGCGCCACCAGGCGATCAGCAGCCACAGGCCGAGCAGCAGCAGGAAGACGCCCAGCCCGACCATCGCGTCGAAGGCGAGGTGGACGACGGTGACCGGGGGATGCTCCGGGACCGGGACCTGGTCCAGTCCCTTGATGACGGTGCCGGGCCGGGAACCGACCAGCAGGGACAGCCCGTCGGGGATTTCCAGGCCGTACCGCAGTCGTCCGTCCTGGGCGATGCCGCCCAGGGTGAGCGGGACGTGGCCGCCGGTGGTGTAGACGCCCTCGATGGCGGCGAGTTTGGCGGGCTGGAAGTCCGCCAGGAACCTGGCCGCCCAGTCCCCGGCCACGAGCTGGCAGGGGGTGAGGGCCGAGGCGAAGACGAACGGGATGAAGAAGCCGGCCCGGTGGTAGCGGTCGTCGCGGCCCCGCAGCAGGGCGACGGCGTAGACGCCGGCGGTGACGAAGCCCGCCACCATCAGCGCGGCCAGGATCATGTGCACGGTCTGCGGCGGGCTGGCCGGATTGAGCATGGCGGCCAGCGGGTCGACGTCGACGACCTCGCCGTCACGTACGGTGAAACCGCGCGGCTGGTTCATCCAGGCGTTGGCACACACGACGAAGAAGGCCGAGGCGATCCCGGCGATCACGATCGGTACACCGGTGAGCAGATGCGTACGGGGCGAAAGCCGGTCCCAGGCGTACAGGTAGATGCCCAGGAAGATCGCCTCGATGAAGAAGGCGATGCCCTCCATGGCGAACGGCAGGCCGATAACCTGCCCGTAACGGCCCATCAGGCCCGGCCACAGCAGCCCCATCTCGAAGCTGAGGATGGTGCCGGAAACCGCGCCCACGGCGAACAGCACGCCCATCGCGCGGGCCCAGCGACGGGCGAGCAGCCGGTAGGAGGCGTCGCCGGTCCGCAGGCCGAGCCACTCCGCGGCCAGCGTCAGCAGCGGCATGCCCACGCCCAGGCAGGCCAGGACGATGTGCCAGGCCAGGGAGAAACCCATCTGCGCGCGTGCGGCCTTCAGGTCTCCGGGGGTGGCGGGTGAGGCCAGCTCCCGCAGGCCGGGGTCGGTCAGCGCGGACAGCACCGGGAGGTGGGTGGTCAGTTGAGCCGTCAGGTGTTCGCCGAGGGGCATCACGACTCCTCACGCTCACGGTGCGCGCCGTATTCGTACAGCCACCGGTCGGCCACCTCTGACCGGCGGGGCCGATGGGCGTGCGCGTACGGGCGGGCCGGGCGGGCGTCCGTACAGGCGGGGCCACAGGCGGGGCGGGCGCCCATGACCGGCGGACATCCATGGCCGGCGGGCGCCCGCCACCCCCGTACGGGGTTCCCCTCGCGCGCCGGACTACGCCCGCGGGGCGGCGGCGCCCGGCCCGGTGAGAGCCTGCCGCAGCGGGGCCGGCCCGGTGAACAGGTGGCCGCGCAGGCCCACGGCCTCGGCGGCCCGGACGTTCTCCGCCCGGTCTCGACGAAGAGCACCCGGTCCGCCGCGACGCCCAGCGCACGGCAGCACCACTCATAAGCCGCGGGCTGCGGTTTGACGTGGCCGATGCGGCAGGAGAAGCCGCGGATCTCGAAGCGTTCCAGCCAGCGGTGGTGCCGCTCGTAGTGGGCGGCCAGTTCTTCGGGGATGTTGGACAACAGCGCGATCCGCCGCCCGGACGCGTGCAGTTCCCCGACCAGCGCGACCATGGCGTCGTCGACGGCGCTCCAGCTCACCACGTCGGCCGCTATGAGATCCGCGATACGGCGTTGGTCATAGGAGGTGTCCAGGGCGGTCGCCACCGCGCGCCAGTACGCTTCGGCGGTCACCGCTCCCCGGTCGTACGGCGGACGCAGCGCCCAGTACGCCTCCCAGAAGGCCGCGGCGGGCGCCCCGGCCCGCTCGGTCAGCGCTTCCCTGCCCTCATGGGACTGGTGGCGGGCGATGACCCCGAACATGTCGAACAGGACGACGTCCGTGCCTCCCTCCGCGCCCGCGTCCTGCGTTCCGGCGTCCATACCCACCGCTCCTTTCTTCCCGCCGACCGTCCTCATAGGGCCGCTCACACCTTCCGTACCGTCACGCCCGCCACCGACAGCGCGTCGACCGCTTCCTTCGGGGCGCCCTCGTCGGTGACCACGGCTTCCAGCGCGTAGACGGGCGTGACGAACGCCAGGGCCGTACGGGAGAACTTGGTCCCGTCGGCGACGGCGATGACGCGACGGGCCGAGGCGATCGCGGCCCGCTTGATCGCGGCGTCGGCCAGGTCGTACGCCGTCAGGCCCTGGTCTGCGCTCAGGCCGCAGCAGCCGATGACGGCGGTGTCGAAGCGCAGTGCCGCCAGCGAGGCCTCGGCCAGCGGACCGGTGAGCGCGAGTTCGCCCGGACGCGGCTCGCCGCCGGGGAGCAGCAGTTGGAGCCGGGGCGCACCGGTCAGGGCGTTGGCCGCGTGCAGGGACAGCGGCATGACGGTCAGCCGGCGGTGCGTCAGGGCGCGGGCGACCTCCAGGCAGGTCGTGCCGCTGTCGACGACCACCGACTCGCCGTCGGCGATCAGTTCGGCGACCTCGGCGGCGATGCGCCGCTTGACCGCCGCCTCTTCCTGTGCCCGCAGCGCGAACGGCGGTTCCTCGCCGCGCAGCAGCAGGCTGCGGGCCCCGCCCCGGTAGCGCTCCAGTACGCCCTGTCCGGCCAGGGTGTCCAGGTCGCGGCGGACGGTCATCTCTGACGCGTCGGTCAGAGAAGCCAGCTCCGCCACGGTCAACTGTCCGGCCTCCCGTACGGCGTCGGTGATCCGCTTCAGTCGGTCTGTACTCACCATGGACGTATTGAACACAAATCACGATCGCTGGGCAAGCTTACGAACGCTCACCTTGTTTGTTACGTTCGAAAACATGGAGAGATCACTGCGGTCCGCGCGGCTGGCCACGTTCGTCTTCTTCGCCCTCAACGGGTTCGTGATGGGCATGTGGATCGTCCACATCCCCGTCGCGGAGCACCGTGCCGGAATCAGCCACGCGGTGCTCGGCTGGCTCCTGCTGCTGCTCGGCGGCGGGGCCTTCGTCGGGATGCAGACGGCCGGGCCGCTCACCGACCGCTTCGGTGCGCGCAAGGCCGTACCGGCCGGCGCGGCGCTGTGCAGCCTCGCCGTGGTCCTGCCGGGCCTGGCCGGCGGCGTCTGGTCCCTGGGTGCGGCCCTGCTGCTCCTCGGCTTCTGCAACGGCTGCCTGGACGTCAGCATGAACACCCACGCCGTCCAGGTCGAACACGCCTACCGGCGGCCCATCATGTCCGCCTTCCACGCGGTCTACTCGGTCGGCGGGGTGCTCGCCTCGCTCGTCGGCGCCCGGACGCTGAGCTGGGGGTGGAGCGCGGCGGCCACGCTGACCGGCGTAGCCGCCCTCGGCCTCGCCGTCACCGCGCCGGCCACGCCCGCCCTGCTCCGGCCCGAACCCGCCGTCTCCTCCCCCGCCACCGGCACAAGTACGAGCACGGCCACCGACCCCGGCGCCGGCCCCGGCACAGCCACCACCGGCCCCACGTTCCGCCGCTCCCGGCCCAGGACTCCCGCCCGCATCTGGGCGCTGGCCGTCCTCGCGATGCTGCTGATGCTGTGCGAGGGCGTCGCCAACGACTGGAGCGTCCTGAGCATGCGGGACGTCCTGGACGCGCCCGCCGCCACCGCCGCCCTGGCCTACGGCTCCTTCGCCACCGCCATGACCGTCGGCCGGCTGCTCACCGACCGTCTCGCCGCCCGCTTCGGCCCGGTCGCCGTCGTACGCCACGGCGCCTGGGTGGCCGCCCTCGGCCTGACGGCGGTGGCCCTCTCCCCCGCCGTCGCCCCCGCCCTGGCCGGCTGGACGGTCTTCGGCGTCGGCCTGTCCGGCTGCGTCCCCCAACTCTTCAGCGCCGCCGGCCACGCCGACCGCGACAACGCCGGAACCAACGTCTCCCGCGTCGCCGGCCTCGGCTACCTGGGCATGCTCGCCGGCCCCACCGTCATCGGACCGCTCACCCACCTCATGCCCCTGAACCTCGCCTTCTTCCTCCCCGTCGCCTTCTGCTTGGTCGCCGCCTGCACGGCCCGCATCCTGCGCCCGGCAGCGCACACCCACGGCCGGAAGGAGGGCGAGGCCACGAAGGACCGCACCCCGGCGCAGAGGAACACCACAGCAGGACCAGTCTGAGAGACGAGCGCAGCCGACCCGGTTCACCAAAGCGGACCGGAGGTCAGGCGCGAGGCCGGGCGCGGTCTTCCAGCGTCCGGCACCGACCCAATGAGCCGTATGAGCGGGGTAGTTGCCCGAACGGGAAGTAACGGCAACACGGGTGAAACGGGGACCAAACATTTTGCCTGCCCAGTTCACGCTACCGAGTGAAATGCAGTATTACCGCCATCAGTTGGCATTTGACGCGCGATGTACTGGATTCTGCCCGGCGGCGGTCCCTGCCGGGCAGGTTCCCGGCCGTCGGCAGCCGTAGCTCGTTCCCGGCTTCCCGAAGGCCCCACCCGAGGAGGTCCCATGTCCATCACACGCGCGCTCGCCCGAGCCGGGGCCGTCGCCGCTCTGGCACTGGCCACCGCACAGCCCGCCGCCGCGCTGCCGACGGCCCACGGCACCGCTCCGGCGCCGGCCGCCGCCGTACAGCGGGCCGTGCCGCCGACGACCGCCGACGTCGTGTGCACGGTCAACGACAACGGCGTCAACTACCGGTCCGGGCCGGGCTCTCAGTACCCGGTCATGGGCACGGTGAACAGGGGGCAGAAACTCAACGCCCACGGGCGGGAAGGGTCCTGGGTCATGGGTGACCTGTGGGGCGGCCCGACAGGCGTCTGGATCCACGTCGCGTATCTGGACTGCTGATCAGCGTCTGACCTTCCGGTCGGCACCCGGGGCTTCAGCCGGTGCCTGAATCACCGGCCGGCATGTCTCCATTGCCTCGGCCGTCATCGGCCAAGAGCCGCCCGCCCGCACGGTCGATCGCGTACATGACCTGCTGCGCGTCCCACTCGACGAAGGTGTCGGCCTTCTCCATGCCGAGGGATTCCAGCAGTCGGCACGAACGCCTGTTGGCTTCCTGGGTGATCGCGATCACCACCGGGCGGGCGGTGGTGATCTCCTCCAGTGCCCAGGCGACCGCCGCGGCCACCGCCTCACGGGCATAGCCGTGGCCCCAGTGTTCGGGCAGGAACTGGTAGGACACCTCCGTCCGCCCGTCCCCGCGGGAGTCCGGCTGCACGGTCACCGCACCGAGAGCGGCCCCGTCCGACCGTCTCACCGCGGCGAAGACACCGGGATGGTTCACCGCCGCCTTTTCGAGCACCGCGATCCGCTCGGCGGAGACCGGGCCGCCCAGGTACCGACGGACTTCCGGATCGGTGAACAGGCGGGAAAGGACCGGGCCGTCGTCCGGCTCGACGGGACGCAGTAACAGCCGCGGTGTGACCGGCGAGGCCGGCCAGGGCATGGTCACAGATGAAGGCGTCATATTTGCCGATCATGCCAGCAGGCGTGACGTGAGACGAGGAGAATTCCTTCCAAGCGAACCGGAAGTGGCCGGGAAGGCCGGGCATGCGGAAATCGGCGGGCGAACCGGACCGGGGGCCGGCGCAGTCACGGGTACGCGGGACGCTGCTGCGGACGGCGGGCGGAGCGGTTCTCGTCCTCGGCGCGCTGGTGGTGACAGCCGGGTTCGCCCGGTGGAAATCGGCGGGCGGTCCGGCGGGCGGCTCCCGTACGTGGTGGGAGGTGTACCTCCTCGACCCGGGAATGATGGTGACCGGAAGCGCGGTTGTACTGGCCGGCCGCGAACTGGCGCGCCGCGGACGCCGGCACTTCGCCACGATCCTGAACTCGCCCGGCGAGGTCGGGCCGGGGCCGTTCGTGCTCTATCTGCGGTCGTTCGCGGACGACCGGCACCGGGCGGCACTGGAAGGGCCGATCACCCACGGCAGTGCCCATACGGTCAGTGACATCATCCTGTCCGGGGACAGCGAAGAGGAACAACTCGTCGCCGCGTTACGGCCGCTGGGCCCGGTGGTCGCCGCCGGCCGGCCGGGCGAACGGCTGCCGGAGGCGGGCGCGGACCGCCTCCGGCTGACGGACGCCGACTGGCAGCCGGCCATTGTGGACCTGATGTCCCGGGCCCGGCTGGTCGTCCTGGCGGTGGGCCCCGGGCCCGCGCTGATGTGGGAGCTGGTGGTCGCGTTGCGTACGGTGCCACCGGAGCGGCTCGTACTGGTCATTCCGATGGAACCCAAGGCGTACGAAGGCTTCAGGGCGCTGGTCGCCGTGGAACTCCGGCGGGAGGCGAAGCGGGAGTCGGCCCTGCCGGAGCGGCGGCGGACCGAGCGACGGCCCCCTCCCTCGCTGCCGGACTACCCGCCGGGTCCGGCCGGGTCGCTGTGGAAGAGCTCCCTCAAAGGAGTCGTCCACTTCCAGGCCGACGGAACCCCGCACTTCGCGCGGCTCGACGGGCCGGAAGCCGGGGTACCGCGCCCCAGGAACCAGGTGCGCGCCGCCGTCCGGCGCGTACTGCGGCCGGTGTTCGACCGGCTGGACGACGACGGGACCGGCTCGGAGGGCGTACGAGGTGCCTGAGGCGTCCGTCGCCGCACCGCCCGCCGCGCTGCCCGGCGCCCTCGGCACGTCCGGCACACCGGTCGCCTCTGTACGGGCCCGGCAGCGGCGCACCCGGGTGTCCGTCACCGTACGCGGCAGGCGCAGGGAGTCCGCCTTCTACGGCAACGATCGAATCCGTGACGGTCTGCTGCCCCGGCAGCGGGACCGGCGCGAGCTACGGCAACCCCGCCGGACGGACGGTCCGGTCAGGGACCGTGTTCCCGAAGTTCGGCGCCCGTGGCGCGGTGTGTGACGGGCACGCTCGTTCCCAAACCCGCCCCCACACTCGTCCCCGTGCCCACACTGGTGCGCGGGCTCACGTGTGCGGCCTTGCTGACGGCGCCCACGGCTGCACCGCTTCCGCTCTCGCCCGCGCGCTCGCCCGTGCCCGCCGCCTCGCCCGTGCCCGTGCGGCGTCCGGACAGCTTCTTCAGCAGCCGGTCGCCCGGGCGGAGGACGGCGGCGCAGACCAGCGCGGCGGCGGTCCCCGCGACATGCCCCCTGCTGGAGAGGGTGTGGGTGAAGGCGCACTCGACGATGCCGGTCATCAGGGTGCTCAGGAACACGACGGGGGCGCGGCGCGTCCAGCCGATGCACAGCAGCAGACCGAGTACGGCGGCGGACGGGCCGGTGTCGGCGAGGTGGGTCTGGGCGGCGGGCACCGCCAAGACGTGATCCGGGCCGAGGGCGATCAGGACCCTGACGGACAGGGTCGCCGCGGCGGTCGTGGTCAGTGAGATGACCACCGTCTTCACCCGCCCGAGCGTCACTTCGGCGACCGCGAAGACCACGAGGACCTGGGCGACCGCGCCCCACCACGGCAGGTCGGGAGCGGGTACGAACAGCGAGAGGGGCAGCCGCGCCATGGCCAGCCACAGCGGGAGGTCCACGCGTACGCCACCGAGCAGCCAGGCCAGGCGGGCGCCCGGTTCGGTGAGCGCCATCGTATGGAAGATCACGACGAGTGATGTCGCGACGCAGGTCACGGGAACCGCGGCGCAGCGCCGGCTCCGTACGGCCTGCCACGGTGCGTCCATGATCCGGTGCCACTGCGCACGCAACAGCCCCGCCACATGGATCACGACCCGGCCGGCAGCCGGCCCATCAGCACCAGACACGTTTCTCCTACGCGGCCGAGAGACAGCGACATCGGCATCGACGTCGGCATCCACCCCATCGGACCCGGAAACGGCGGCCAGATCCATGCGCCACGCCCGTCTCGCCGGCACGCGTGCCCGCGGAGCGAACCCGTGCGATGACGCGGCCGGCTCGACCGCTCCGGTTCCTTTTCACCTCTCCCCCGACTACCCCAAGACTCACAACCCAACCAAAAAGAGTGACCTGGATCACATAGCTGCCTTACATAAACGGACATTGACCAGGAAAAGGGACATGGGTCGATGTGGTGCAAGCGGAGGTAGTGATCAAAGGTGCAGGTGTGGAAGACATGGGCGTCTTCGGGTGCGGTCAGGCGCATCCGTGGCCCCGGGCGGGTGCTCGTCCGTGGCCCCGGTCGGGTGCTCGGCAGGGTGCCCGGTCAGGCCCGCGAACGGGACCACGGCTGGTCGGCCGGGCAGGGCGCCGGGCATGACACCCGCCGGACCGCCGACCTGACCGCCACCTTGGCCGTACGGGCCCGTGCGCGAGCCACGCCCTGGCTCGGCCGGTGGGCACTCGCCGCCCGGGCGAGCGTGGCCGGCGTGCTGGCCTGGCAGCTCTCGCGCGCCGTACTGGAGCAGAGCCAGCCCTACCCGGCCGCGCTCGCCGCGCTGCTGGTGGTCCACCCCACCGTCTTCCGCTCCTGCACGGCCGGCCTCCAGTACGCGTCGGGCTGTGCGCTGGGAGCCCTCATCGCCCTGCCCGCCGCCTTCCTCATCGGCCCGACCTGGTACGCCCTGGGCAGCGCCCTGCTGCTGTCCTTCCTGGTGGCCGGGCACGAGCGGCTCGGCACACACGGCATACACGTACCGATCACCTGTCTGTTCGTCCTTCTCCTGGGCCAGAGCCACCTACGGGATGAACTGCTCCCCCACCTGGCGGCGATCGCGCTCGGCGTGGCCGTCGGCATCGTGGTGAATCTGCTCCTGGTCCCGCCGCTGCGGCTGCGGCCCGCCGAGGCGGCCCTGGACCGGCTGCGCGGGGAACTGGCCGGGGTCCTCCACGGGCTGGCCACCGCCGTCACCGAGGGAGCCCGCCCCGAGGACGTCCTGGACCGGCGGTGGCGGGAGCGGCTGGCCTCCGTCGTCCAGGAAGCGCGGCTGGCACTGGACCAGGCGCACGAAAGCCTGCGCTGGAATCCCCGGACCAGGGCCCGGCGGGCGGTGTGGCATCTGGACCGGGACGTGCTGGCGACGCTGGAGCGGGTGGCGGCCGACGCCGTCGCCGCCGCCCGCGCCCTGGACCGCGGGACATCGGCCACCGCCTCCGCCTCGCCCGCGCCGCCCCCGGCGTCCTCACCGTCACAGTCGCCCCCACCGTCACCACCCCCGCCGTCACGTACGGAGCAGCCGGCCTGCGGCTCCTCCCGGGGCCTGCCGTTCGACGCCGGTTACGCCCGTCTGCTGAACGGCACCGCCCTGTGCGTACGCGGCTGCAAAGGTGGCCGTCCGCATCCCGTACTTCCGGCCACCCGGCTCGCATGGCGGCAACTGGCCGAGCCGACCGGGCGCCGCCACGGCAGTCTGGAGGCACAGGCCGCCGAGGGGCACCTCCTGATGATCCTCGACCGGGCACTGGACGACCTCGGGGACCAGGGGCCCCGCCCGGCCGGCTCGCCGCACCGCGGCGGGCACCCCGCACCCGGGCGGCCGGCACCGGGACGGCTCGGACCACGGATCGCAGGACGGATCGCAGGACGAGTCCCCGCGGGCGGGCGCCGCGCGCACAGACGTCCCGGCGGCAGCCGCCACGGTGGACGCGACGGAGAGGAAGTCATGCACGAGAAGCCGGCACCGAGCGCGACTGACCGCGCCCATACGGCCCGCGTGCGCAGGCTGTCACTGCTCATCCCCGTGGTGCTGCTCGCGGTGCTCGCGGTGATCGACCTCAGCACCCCCGTCTGGCTCCAGGTCGGCCCGGTGATGGCGGCGGTACCCGTCCTGGCGGGGGCCCTGCTCGGTGTGTGGGCCACCGCGGGCATCGCCGCGCTCACCCTGGCCGCCTTCGCTCTCCTGGGGCTGGTCCAGGACGTCTGGTCGGAGGCCGAACCACGGGTGACCCTGGTGGCGCTGGTGGCCGTCTCCCTGGCCAGCCTCCTGTGCTGCGCGATCCGTGAACGGCGCGAGCGGGAACTGCGGCATGTGCGCTCGGTGGCCGAGACGGCACAGCGGGCCCTGCTGCGCCCGCTGCCCAAGCGCATCGACTCGCTCGGGCTGCGTGGCACGTACCTGGCCGCGGAGGCCGAGGCCCGGATCGGCGGCGACTTCTACGAGGGGCTGCTCACCCCGTATGGCGTACGGCTGCTCATCGGTGACGTACGGGGCAAGGGGATGCCCGCCGTCGGCGCGGCCTCGGTGCTGCTGGGGTCCTTCCGGGAGGCGGCGTACCAGGAGGAGTCGCTGGTGACCGTGGCGCAGCGGCTGGAGGAGAGCGGGAACCGGCAGATCCAGGTGGTGCACGGGGAGGAATACACCGAACGGTTCGCCACGGCGGTCCTGGTGGAGATCCCCGACGCCCCGATCGCACGGCTGGTGCACTGCGGTCATCCCGAGCCACTTATCGTTCGCGATGGCGAAGTGTGGGAGTGCGTGCCCGAGAAGCCGGGTGCGCCCATCGGCATGGCCGACCTGGTGGGCGTCGACCACACCGTGGAGACCGTCCCCTTCGGCCCCGGCGACCGCATGCTCCTGTACACCGACGGATTCATCGAGGCCCGGGACGGCAACGGCCTGTTCTACCCGCTGGCGTACCGCGTCCGCGAACACGCCACCGAGTCGCTGGACAGCCTGGTCCAATGCCTGCGGACGGACCTGCTGCACCATGCGGGCGGCGACCTGGAGGACGACGCGGCCCTCCTCGTCATCGAACGCTCGACGTGAACCGCGGTACCGCTGCCCGGTGTGATCCGGCTGCTCGAAGGGAACCGCTCAGGTTCCGGCCCGGTCCAGCAGGTAGCTGACTCCCCCAGCGCCTCCACCGCCGCGTCCGTCGGAACGTACGGGGCGACGGCACCACGTCAAGGTGCTCGACGACGTGCCGTCGCACCGGTCATGTCTCGATGTAGGCGACGACCACGACGGAACGCAGCGTCGTCACGAAGTAGACGATCCGTACGTCCTCGATCTCGTCGGCGTATTCCAGGAGCGCGGGCCGGGAATCCTGGCGGGAAGCATGAATCGGCACGCCGATGTCCGGGTCGACGCTGATGGCGACCAAGGCGCGGTCCAGCGCGTGGATTTCCGCCTCGGTGGTCACCTCGTCGAGTTGCCGGGCCGCGGAGTCGCTGAAGGTCAGCCGGGTACGGCGGGGACCGTGCCTGCCCATGGGAAGGTGTCCGGTTTCCGGGTGGCGGGCCGGGTCGCCGTCAGCGCAGGAGATCCGCGAGCTTGCGGTCGCGGATCTCCTCCCAGGGAGTGCAGTCCTCCAGCGCCGGAAGACCGTTGGCGGCGATGTCCTCCAGTACGGCTGCGAGCTTGTCGGCCGCCGCCCGCTTCCTCGCCGCGTACGCCCGTACCGCATCGGCGGTGACGGGGTCGAGCTGCTGCCGTTCACCGGCTGGCTGGTGGCTCATCTGGAGCTCCCGGTACGTCGTTTCGCCGAGGCGACCCGGCGCGGGCGCCTTCACGGTACGGGCGCCTCGCGGTGCGGGCGCCCTACGGTACAGGTGCCTTACGGGTACGAACGCCCGCCCGTACGCTACGCCCTTCGCTTGTCGTCGCTTACGGTATCGCTCCCACAGGAGGGGCAGCAGGTGCCCGGCCACCCGGCTCGCACCGTCCCGCACCGTCCGCGGCACCGGGCAGCGTACGAGGGAGTCAGGGGTTTCGCGCCGGGTGGCATGGAGAGGCGCAGTGAGCGGGCAGTCATCCTCCCCGCGAGCTGACGACGCGCAGGCCCGGCTTTCCGGCCGGGCCCCGGTGAGACGGAGACGACGTGGCTGAAATCGCACCCGACGGACCCGCGTCATATGGAAAACCGCACCGAAAAGAGCGAACAGAAGGCGGGAGGAAACACCCGGAGGCGCCTGAAGGGAAATGCCAAGGGGATGGCGAGGGAAATCCCGGGGTGCGGGCGCAGGGGCGGCAGGCGTCGGGGGAGCCGGGGCCGGCCCCGGGCCCGGCGTGGGACCGACGCGGGGCGCTGACCGCCACGGCCGCCCTCGGTCTGGGGCTGCTGACCGCCTGTGCGAAACCGTCACGGCGGGCCGAGGCCGCCTACGACGGCTGGTCCACCGGCCCGTCACCGTCCGCCTCCCCCTCCTCCTTCGCGCCCTCGTCCGTGTCCTCCTCCGCGCGGCACGGAGGCGCGGCGCACGAGGGCGGAGCGGGCAGGGGCGCCCCCGCTCCCCCCGCCGGATCCCCCGCGCCGCCCGGTCGCCGGCCGGCCCGACGCCCGGAACTGCCGCGCGGTGGCCGGGAACTGTTCCCCCGTCACCGCCTCGTCGGCTACTGCGGACTGCCCGGCGCCGCGGCACTGGGCCGCCTGGGCATCGGCGACCCGGACCGCCGGGCGGCCGAGACCGAGAAGCTGGCACAGAGGTACGCCCAGGGTCGCGAGCCGCTGCCCGTGCTGGAACTCCTGGCGACCGTCGCCAACGCCACGGCCGGCCCGGACGGCTTGTACCGCACCCGCACCTCCTCCCGGACCATCCGGCGCTATCTCCGGACCGCCCGGAAACACCGCGCTCTGCTCCTGCTGAACATCCAGCCGGGTCGCTCGTCGGTCATGGCGGAGGTGAAGGCGCTGCGCGAATGGCTCGTCCACCCGGACGTCGGCATCGCCCTCGACCCCGAGTGGGAAATGAGCCCCGGACAGGTACCGGGGCACACTTACGGACACACCAGCGGCCGGGAACTGACCCGTGTCGCCCGCTATCTCTCCGAACTGGTCGGCGAGTACGGCCTGCCGGAAAAGCCGCTCGTCTTCCACCAGGTGGCCGCCTCCGTCGTACGCGATCAGACCGCGCTGCGTCCGCCGCCGGGCGTGGCACTCATCAAGAGCGTCGACGGCATCGGCTCACCGGGCATGAAACGCACCACCTGGCGCCACCTGGTCACCGCCATGCCCGCCGGGCTGCACAGTGGCTTCAAGCTCTTCTACGAGGAGGATGCCGAGCACAGTCGCCTGATGACTCCGAAAGAGGTGCTGGCGCTGCGCCCGCAGCCGGAGTACATCATGTACGAGTAGCTATCGTCCCCGGATGATGCGCCGCCGGCACCGGGGCACCGTTTCCCAGAAGCACCGTTGACCGCGACACCGTTGCTCGGGGCACCGTTCAGCGGATCAGCGTGCGACACATCACCGTTCACCACATCACCGTTCACCGGATCAGCCGTCGACGAACGCGAGGCTGCGCTCGTCGTAGCGGGTCCCGGCTATCCGGTCGGCCGGCGCGACGGCGTCGATCGCGGCGAGTTCGTCGGCGGACAGTTCGACGGCGAGCGCGCCGAGGTTCTCCTCCAGGTACTTCTGCCGACGCGTCCCCGGAATCGGCACCACGTCCGCGCCCCGGTGCTGCACCCAGGCCAGCGCGAGCTGTCCGGCGGTGACGCCCTTCGCGGCGGCCAGCGTGTGCAGCTTCTCCACGACGGCCAGGTTCCGTTCGAGGTTGCCGTCCGCGAACCGTGGCTGGGTGCGCCGTACGTCATCGGCCGACAGCCCCTTGAGCGAGGTGTACTGCCCCGTCAGGAAACCGCGCCCGAGCGGGGAGAACGGCACCAGGCCGATCCCCAGCTCACGGCAGAGCGGGGCGATCCCGGCCTCCAGGTTCCTGGTCCACAGCGACCACTCGCTCTGGAGCGCGGTGATCGGGTGCACCGCGTGGGCCCGTCGGATGGTCCGCGCACCGGCCTCGGACAGGCCGAGGTGACGCACCTTGCCGGCCGTGACGAGTTCGGCCATCGCCCCGACGGTCTCCTCGATCGGTACGTCGGGGTCCACCCGGTGCTGGTAGTACAGGTCGATGTGGTCGACGCCCAGCCTGCGCAACGACGCCTCACACGCCTGGCGTACGTACGCGGCGTCACCCCGGATCCGGGTCGGCTCGCCGAGCCGGTTGGCGAACCCGAACTTCGTCGCCAGCACCACCTGGTCCCGCCGCCCGGCGACGGCCCGGCCGATCAACTCCTCGTTGTGCCCCGAACCGTAGAAGTCGGCGGTGTCCAGCAGGGTGACACCGAGGTCCAGCGCGCGGTGGATGGTCGCGATGGATTCACCGTCGTCCGACGCACCGTATCCGTGGCTCATCCCCATGCATCCGAGGCCCTGTGCGGACACCTCCAGTGCGCCGAGACGACGGGTGGGAATGCCGGTCATGCTGATACCTCCTGGCAGGTGCACGCCCCGGCTCATGGGCCGGTCCGTGCTGTCGGGTACGCGTTCCGCTGCCGCGCCCTGGCGAGCGCGGCACACGGCCGACGCGCCACCGGGCCCGGAAGGCGGGTGCGGCGGTACGTCACGTCGTAGACGGTAGAAGTTGAAGCGCACTCCAAGTCAAACCACTTCAGCGCCCGGCCCCTGGCCCCGGATCCGAGCTCTCGACCCGGCCCCCGGCCGCCTCGCCGTACAAGATCTGTGATCATCGGTCAGCAGACTTCAGCAAACTCCGGACAGACTTCGGCCAACTTCAGCCGACATCCGCCGGAATGAGAACGAGGAAACAAGGAGACGCAGCGGTGACGGGTGCCCCTGGGGAAACGACGACGTACGAGACCCTCCAGGGACCGTACGGCAAACTCATCGACGTCTACTGGGCGAACCGGTGCGGCGACGCCGCCGCGCCGCTGCCCACCGTGCTTCTCTGGCACGGCCGCGGCCCCGACGAGAGGGACGTCTTGGGCCCCTTGGCGCGCGCGGCGGCGGAACAGGGCCTGCTGGTCTTCGTGCCCGACTGGCGCTCCGACGCGCCCGACGGCGGACGCGCCCATCTGCTGGGCTCGCTGGAATTCGCACGGAGGGAGGCCGCGGCGTACGGTGGCGACGGCGACCGGATCACGGTTGCCGGCTGGTCCGCGGGCGCCTCAGCGGCCGTGGGCACCGCCCTGCGTCCTGATGCCGTCGGCGGCCGACGGCCGGCCGCGGTGCTCGGTATCGCCGGCCGCTACGACCTGCCGGCGCGCACCACCGGCTCCGTCCTCCTGGACGACCTCGCCACCGCCGACGTCTCCACCGGCTCGACCGCCGTTCCGGTCCCCGTCCATCTGATCCACGGCACCAAGGACACCGCCGTGGACGTACAGCATTCGGTCGACTTCCGAACGGCTGCGCTCCGCCTCGGTCGGCCCGTCGATCTGACGACGCCCAAAACCGATCACGCCGGCGTCATCATGACCACGTACGATCCCGCCAGGAACCGCTGTGTGCCGACCACGGACGCATCGGTGCTGCGGGCCGGCGCGACGACCGTCCGCATCCTCGTCCGTGCCGCGCACGCCGCGCACACCACCCATGCGGCTCCCAGCCCTCTGCCCGCAGCGGACGAACCGACGGCCGGACGCTGACACCCCTCGTGGATGACACGATGTCGGGGTGACTTGTCCGGTGGGACATTCGTTGTGCACGGCATGATCAAGAAGATTGCCGCCGCCACCCTCCTGGCCGGCTCGATCGTGGCCGTGCAGCAGACCTCCGCGCAGGCCACGCCCCTGGCCCACCTCGGCATGGCCGCCGTGCGCACCCTCGGCCAGCTTCCTCATATCCAGGTCCCGACGCCGGACGGAATGTCCTACCAGAAGAAGGGAAGCCAGCACAGCGAGCACAAGCACAAGTGAGCCGGTACGGGGCCCCGGCCCCGCATCCGAGGGCCGGGGCTCAGCGCAATTCGTGCGCGAGCAGGTCCATGAGCAGCCCGTCCTGCCACTGCCCGGTCCGGTGGTCGAGCCGGTGGGCACGCAGCACCCCGACCGGCTTGAACCCGACCTTCCCGTAGCAGCGGATCGCGGCGGCATTGGCCGCGTCGGGGTCGATGGTCAGCCGGTGGTGCCCGTTCTCCTGGATCAGCCACCGCGCCAGTGTGCGTACGGTGTCCGTGCCCAGGCCCCGGCCGTGGACACGGGCGGTCAGGAAGAGATCGATACCGGCGTGCCGGAACTCCGGGTCGTCCTCCTGGGTGTACTGGGCCGCCCCGACGGCCTCGCCGTCGAGGACGACGGCCAGCATGCCCTCGTAGTCCTCCGGCGGTGCCCACCAGGCCGCGACTTCCGGCTCCCGTACGATCCGGTCGAGAATTTCTGCCTCGCCGGGCCGCACCGGGCGTATCAGGACGGTGTTCCCCTGTAGTTCCATGCCTCGATTGTCGCCGGGCGGGGTCCGGGCAAGGTCCGGACGGGCGTGGCGGCACCAGTCGTACGTCGGCTGCCTGGGCTGCTCGGCTACTCGAACTGCTTGTCCGGTGTGCCGGCGAGCGGCGGCCGGTGGTCCTGGTTCCGGCGCAGTCCCGCGGCGTCGGCCGCCGCGTACAGGGAACGCAGGGCCAGGAGAAGCACCCCGATGTCGTCCAGCAGGACCGGGTCCGGCAGCAGATCCACCGGCGAGATCAGGTAGAGGATCGCACCCCAGTACAGGATCTTGTTCTCAAGAGGAATGCCGGCGGCGCGCAGTATGTGACGTGCGCGGACCACCTTGACCAGCAGCACGATCGCGACTGCCGCCATCGCGGCCACCAGGACCGCCACGACCACCACAACCGTCCACAGTTCGCCGCTCATCGCGCCTCCCGGCGTGCCGTACCCGCCTGCCGGCCGGACGGCTCTCGGGCTCCGCGGACCGGGCTCGTACGGCGGACGTCTACCCGCGGCACGCCGGTGTACGGCCCGTCGGCGGCGGGAATCACCGCGCCGGGCCCGGGTGCTCCCCGCCCGGTCAGGCCCGGGTGCTTCCCTGCGGGATGCGCTCGATCAGTCCCCGCAGGTCGTCGGCGTGCTCTTCCTCCTGGGCGAGCAGGTCCTCGAACACCCGCCGTGTCGTCGGGTCCTTCTCCCCCAGCCACTGGGCGATCTCCGTGTACGCCGCGATCGCGACCCGCTCGGCCACCAGGTCTTCCTTGATCATCGCGATCAGGTCCGCGCTGGCGTCGTACTGGGCGTGGGAGCGCCTGGTCAGGGTGTCGGGGTCGAAGTCCGGCTCGCCCCCCAACTGCACGATCCGCTTCGCCAGCTTGTCCGCGTGCTCCTGCTCCTCCTGGGCGTGCTCCAGGAATTCGGCGGCAACCGGCTCGGAGTACAGCCCGGACGCCGTGAAGTAGTGCCGCTTGTACCGCAGCGTGCAGACGATCTCGGTGGCGAGTGCCTCGTTGAGCACCTGGAGGACCCGGTCCAGGTCGGCTCCGTAGGCGTCGGTCACCGGGCCCTTCTCGATCTCCATACGCGCGCGGTTACGGATGGTCTCAATGTCTGTCAGGAACTCGGCCACGGGGTCGCACACCCTTCCGTCCGTGCTGATCGGGCGTCATCTGTACGCCTGCGTGCGTACACGTGTACCCGTAGGACGCGTCCGGCACCCGGTGTTCCTCCACCTGGCCGGGTCCCCGCGCCACCGGGCACGCCCCGGCTCACCGCGCGCGGAAGGTGTACCGGAACACGCCGACGGCCGTTCCGGGGCGGTGCCGACGCCACCCCGGAACGGCCGTATCAGGCGGAGAGGATCAGGAACGGGAGGCCGGGGCGAGTGCCGCGGCGATGCCGTAACGCCACAGGGCGTTCACCCGGCTGCGCTCCTGGGCGTTGGGGTAGGTGTTCTGGCACGAGGGGCCGGGGCCGCCGCCCGACATCAGTTCGCTGCACGGGCCCGAGTAGTGGTCGGGCAGGCCGAGCACGTGGCCGGTCTCGTGGGCGGTGACGCGGGTGGAGTTGTACTGCTGGTTCTGGCGGTAGTCGAGGAAGATGTAGCCCCGGCCGTGACCGTCGGTGCTGGCGTACGAGCCGCGGGAGTCGTTGCCCTCGTAGTACGTGAAGTCCGCGTTGGCGCCTTCCTGGAGCTTGACGTTGCTCACGGAGCTGTTCCAGATCTGCGCGCTGCGCGATATCTGGCTGCGGAAGGTCGGCGCGTTGCTGGCGTTGTAGGTGACGGTGACGCTCTGCGCGCCGGGCACCGCCGCGCGCTTGGCGGCGACCGACTTCATGACCGCCTGGAAGAACGCCTTGTTGGCGGCGGCCTCCGCCTTGGAGCCGGCGTACTGGACGGCGGTCGTCTGCATGGTGTGGGGGGTGGTCTGCGGGGCGGTCGCGGCGGTCGCCGGGCCGGCTCCGAGGGCCGCGGTCAGGCCGAGGCCGAGCACGGTGGAAAGCACGGTGGTGGTGCGTCTCATGGGGGTCCTCGTCGTCCGGAAACGGTTTGGGTACCGGGATTCTGGAGGGGGAGGGGGGCCGTAGGGATGAATGCACATGGCGATAGCGCCGACGCATACCCCCCGGTCGGCGCTCCTGCGCCACGGCGTCGCTGCCATGCCGCATCCCTCGTTCCCCGCCCTCGCCACGCGACGTCTGCGCCCGATATGTACGGATCCGCAGCGCCCTTGCCTCCGGGAATTCGAACACGCAGCCTCATCACTCGAACGTGTGATTTACACCCGCACCCGCCGAGGCCATGCTGGTATCACACGAAACAGCGGAAACGCGGAATCGGAGACGACGAGCACGACGGAAAGGGAAAGGAGGCGAAGGGGAAGAGGGGGAAGAAAAGCAGAGGAGATCAAAGGAACCGCTGAATAAATCACGGTCGATCAAGACACGGGGAAATACGGGGGAACGCGATCATGGCCGTACCGGAGCATTCGAGAAGCAGGCCGACCGAAGTCACTCGCACATCGGTGGACCGGCCGGAAAGCCCACCACGCCGCCCTTGCGAAGCTGAACCGCGTCAGGCATCAGGCGTCGGACCGCACGCGTACGAATTTCGTGGTCCCGTGGCGGCCCGCGGTCTGGCGCAGTTCGACGAGGAGAGGCTCGGTGAGCATGCGTACCGGTCCGTGGTCCGCGTACTCCGGGTGGTTCGTCGGCTCTCCCAAGCGGTCGCGCACCAGCTCGCCCACCTGCCGCGACTGCATCGGGGTCAGCCGGGGCGAGGTCGTCACGGTCCGGCCGTCGGGCAGGGCGACCAGGAGACCGTACGGCCTTTCCGCCGGGCCGAACACACCGAGGAGCGTGCCGTCCCGGGTGTCGGAATGCCGGACCTTCCGCCAGGCCCAGGTGGCCCCTCCGCGGTAGGTCGAGCTCAGTGCCTTCGCCACGATCCCCTCGACGCCCACGGCTCTCATGTCGCGGTACCAGACACGGGCGGTTTCCTCGTCCTGCGTCGCCAGGACGCGCTGGAGTGGCGGGCCGACGTCTCGCAGTACGACTCCCAAAAGTTCCCAGCGCTCCCCCAGCGTCCGGGGCCTGACGTCCTCGCCCGGAACGGCGAGGACGTCGAAGGCGACATAGGAGACCGGGACACCCGACCGCTCCCGGTCGTCGTGGGAGCGGAGCAGGTCGGTGAAGCTCAGCCGCCCGTCCCGGTAGGCACACAGCTCACCGTCCAGGACGGTTCCGGGCGGCAGATGCTTTCCCAGGTAGGCGGCGATCTGGGGGAATTCCCTGGACAGGTCCCGCTGCGAGCGGGACTGGAGGACGGCCGCGCCGCCCTCCAGGACGAAGGCGAGCGCGCGGAAGCCGTCGAGTTTGAGGGAGTACTGAAGCTCCGGCGGCGTACCGGTCTGCGCGGGAATCTCCTCGGCTGGCCGGGGGCGCATGACATCGACGGGAGGCCGAAGAGGGATGGCCGGCGGGCTGGCATCCATGCGCGGTCACCGGTGGCCTGGAGGGAGCGGTCCGGCGTCGCCGGTGTCCAGCAGCGGCCGGAGCAGGTCACCATCGCGTTCGTAGCGTGCGGCGGCCTGGTCGTGCCGGAAGTCCAGTTCCCGCGGGTCGGTGCAGTCGGCCACCTCCTGCCAGGTGACGGGGGTGGAGACGGTGGGCAGCGGGCGGGCGCGCAGCGTGTACGGGGTGGCCGTGGTCTTCGCGGCGGCGTTCTGGGAGAAGTCGATGAAGACCTTGCCCGGCCGGAGCGCCTTGGTCATCTTGTGCACGATCCGGTCCGGAAACGTACGTTCGGCTTCGATCGCGATGCTCTTGGCGTAGGCGGTGACGTTCGCCGAAGGGGTGGGCTCGATGGCCGCGAGGATGTGCAGCCCTTTGGAGCCGCTGGTCTTGGCGTACGCGACCAGGCCGTCGGCCTTCAGCCGCTCGCGCAGCCACAGGGCGGCGGCACAGCACTCCACGATCGTGGCCGGCGCTCCGGGATCCAGGTCCAGGACGAGCCGGTCGGCGACGCGCGGCCGGTCGGCGGTCCACTGCGGGGTGTGCAGCTCGACGACCAGGTTCGCGGCCCACATGAGAGAGGCCATGTCCTGGAGGAGCACCTGCCGCCTGGATGTGGCGGTGGAACTGGGTACCTCGGTTGTCCGCACCCATGCGGGTGTTCCCGGCGGCACGTTCTTGGTGAAGAACTTCTCGCCGTCGGGCCCGTCGGGGTAGCGCAGGAAGGAGACGGGCCGGTCGTGGAGATGGGCGAGGAGCGCGTCGGCGGTCGTGGCGTAGTAGTGGACGACCTCGGCCTTGGTGGTGCCGGTGGCCGGATAGAGGACCTTGTCCAGGTTCGTCAGCGCAAGGCGCCGCCCCTCCACGAGCGTGATCGGCGACATAGGATGAGAATCCCACAAAATCCCACACAAGGGATGAACTATGCGGTCTGTATGGAATGGGGCCATATCGTTTGGCCTGGTCAGCATCCCCGTGAAGACGTACAGCGCCACCGAGCGCACCGCCTCGGTCTCCTTCGTACGCATCCACGAGAAGGACGGCGGCCGGATCCACTACCGCAAGGTCTGCGAGCTGGACGGCGAAGAGGTCCCCAACGAGGAGGTCGGCAAGGGCTACCAGGCGGCCGACGACACGATCGTGCCCCTCACCGACAAGGACCTGGCCAAGCTGCCGCTGCCGACCGCCAAGACGCTCACGATCCTGGCGTTCGTCGACCCCGGCGAGATCGATCCCCTCCAGATGGACAAGTCGTACTACCTGGGTCCCAACGGCCTCGCGGCAGTCAAGCCGTACACACTGTTGCGCGAGGCCCTGGAGCACCACGAGAAGGTGGCGATCGGCAAGGTGGCGATGCACGGCCGCGAGACCCTGGCGATGCTCCGTTCGCATGACGGGGCGATCGTGATGCACGCCCTGCTGTGGCCGGACCAGGTGCGCCCGACGGCCGGCGTCGTACCCAGCGAGGACGTCAAGATCCGCGACAACGAACTCACCCTGGCCGAGACGCTCATGGACTCCCTGGGCGAACTGGATTCCAGTGAGCTGCACGACGACTACCGCGAGGCCGTCGAGCAACTGGTCGCCGCCAAGCTCGAAGGCGGCGAACCCACCGCACCGGACACCGGGGTCAGGAAGGGCGGACAGGTGATCGACCTGATGGCGGCGCTGGAAAGCAGTGTCCGAGCGGCCCGGGAAGCGCGCGGGGAAGGCGGCGGGGCGGACGGCGGTGGCGAGGGGGACGGCGAAAGGGATGAGGAGGAGCGGTCCGCCTCGGTCACCTCGATCGGGGCCCGTAAGACGGCGAAGAAGAGCGCCGCGAAGAAGACGGCACCACGCAAGACGGCCGGGACGCGGTCGGCCTCCTCCTCCGGTTCCTCCTCCGGCAAGGGAGGCGACACCAAGAAAAACACCTCGGCCAAGAAGACGGCGGCATCCAAGACCACCGCCAAGAAGAGCGGTACGGCCAAGAGCGGTACGGCCAAGAAGAGCACGGCGAAGAAGACCAAGAAGGCATCGGCGTAGCAGGCAGACAGACACCGGCGTGGTGAGGACCGGCACACACAGCGCATCGGTTCGTCGACGGTCATTGCTCCGGTCGGAGGCCCGCGGCCCTTAGAGTCATGCCATGGCTTCAGACGAGGGGACCACGCGCGTCGATAGCTGGATCTGGTCCGTCCGGCTCACCAAGACCCGGTCACAGGCCAACGCGGCCTGCCGGGCCGGGCATGTACGCGTCAACGGTGAGCGCGTAAAACCCGCTCAGGCGGTACGCAAGGGCGATGAGGTACGGCTGCGGCTCGCCGGCCGTGAGCGGATCGTCGTCGTCTCACGCGTCCTGAGCAAGCGCGTGGGAGCGAGTGTCGCCGCGGAGTGCTTCATCGACAACAGCCCGCCGCCTCCGCCGCGCGAGGCGATGGCGGTCGTCGGCCACCGTGACCGCGGCACCGGACGGCCGACCAAGCGCGACCGCCGCGAGATCGAACAGCTCCGCGGACGCTGAGTCCGGCCCGGTCACTGCCGCGTCCACTCACCCGCCCGCCTTACCTGCCCACTTATCCGCCCGCCTCAGCCGCCGGACGTCGGCCCGGTGTCCGGCAGGGCATCCAGGTAGACCCACTGCCCGCCGTCCCGTACGAAGCGGCTGTTCTCGTACTGACTGTCCTCGTACCCGCCCAGGACGAAGTGCGCCCGGAAGGCGACGGTGCCCTCGTTGTGGAACGCGCTGCCGCCCGTGGAGCCGAGGATCTCCAGACGGGTCCAGTGCTGTTCCGGCTCCAGGTCCAGGGCGGCGGGCCGGGTCGAGGGGTGCCAGGTCCGCAGCAGATAGGCGACGTCGCCGACGGCGAAGGCGCTGTAACGGGACCGCATCAGGCGCTCCGCCGTAGGAGCGCTCGCCCGCCCCCGGTGAAAGCTGCCGCAGCATTCACCGTACGGACGGCCGAGCCCGCACGGGCAGGGCGAGGTGGAAGTGATCGCCGTTCGCCGGCGCGCGTGGTTCTTGGACACCCCTCGATTGTGACGGCTCGGCTCCGGCCCCCGCCTCCAGGGGGGTGTCCGGACCTCACGGGGCATGCGCCCAAGGCGTCTCATAGTGGCCGGGCACGGTGCCGTCCTCCCGGCCGGGAGGACGGACGCAGCGAACCCTCCTTGACCGGTGCCGAATCACTGAGCGCCGTGAAAGCATCGACGGATGATCAGCTTTGAGGACCTGGTCGACAGGCGTCTGCTGCATGTGACGACGTCCTGGCACCACCACCAGGAGACCGAGCCCTCCCTCCTGCACATGTGGCTGCACATGGACGGCCTCGGCCCCGTGCGGTTCCACACGCCGGGTGACGGCTTGTCCCTGGAGATCAACCGGCCCCACGGCCCCTACGACATGGACGAATACGGCCACACCACGGTCGAAGAAGACCCGCCCGGCTTCCCCATGACCCGATTCACCGGCCGGCGGATTCTCTCCGGCCGAGAGATCCGCTACCAGCACGGCAACCTCGATTTCGCCGTCGGCATCACCCTGCGGTTCGCGAGCGGAAGCATTCGCGTTCTCGCCTTTGGGGACGACCTCGTCCTGGCCCACGACCAGCACCTGGGACCGGTCGAGGCTCATCTCCACGAGGCGGGCGACGAGACGACGAGACGACGAGGCGATGACGCCACGTAGACATGGAGGCATGTAGGCAGGTAGACAGCCTCACGTTCGGACGGCGAGACGACGCTGTAAAACTCTGGTGCCGTCCGGGATCTCGACGGCCTCGGTGATGTGCCGGTAGGCGGTGGTGGTGCCGACACCGGACCCGGTGGTGAGCTGGGCATGGGTGTGTCCGCAGGATGACCAACGGCGGGCGGCGCACCCGGTTCGTCGCCCACACCACTTCCGGGGGCGCTCGTCGCGTCCGGGGAGGCGCCCGCGTCGGAGCTCCCGGAGACACCACCCCCAGCTCTGATACCTGATTCCCACAGGCGAGTTGATGGACATCCATTGCGACCGCTGCTCAGGTTTGGACGATCCGCGCTGCAACCCTCGCTGAACGTCGACCTCATCACGTCCACTACCTGCGTTTCAGATCCACCAATCAGCCAATCAGCCTGCGTCCCGGCGGACATGCATAGCCATGAGCTCGCGGGACGGAGACGGGGCCTGAAGAAACCATCCAGCGCGTCTGGAACGGCGAACGGGCACCATGGCTCCCTCGTCGCGGCCGGCCGCAGGGCCGGAAAAGGGCGCCCGAGCCGGTGGCCGCCCCGCGTCGGGAAGGAAGCCGGAAGCCGGACCCACTGTGGGCCCGTTTCACACCGCTGCCGATGCCCGCCGGTCACCTGCCGTTCCCTGCCGGGCCGAGGTGGCGATCAAGCTGATGATCTCCCCGCAGTACCGTACGCGGCGTTCTCCACGTCGGTGCCGAAGACGTTCCCCACAGACAACAGTCAGGGACCGACGATCACGTGCGACATCCGATAGCACGATACTGACGCACACCGCACATGCGGCTCGGGACCGGGCACGGGGCCGGCCCCGTGCCCGGTCCCGAGCCGCGCCACAACGGAGAACGGAGACACGCAGTGAGTTCCGGCGGGATCACCTGGATAGCCGACGGGGACATCTCCTGGCTCGGCTACTACATCAAGCTGGCCCGGGGCCTGACCGGCGAACAGCTCGCCGCCCGCCTCGCCGCCACCGGCGGCCCCGTACCGGTCCAGGCCACCACCGGGCCGCAGGCCGAAGAGCTTATCGACCGGCTCGACGCCGAGCGCGGCGACACCGACAGCATCGCCGTCCGCTACGGCGACCACGCCGGCCTGGGCTTCGCCATCGCCTACGGCCACTGGCCGTCCGTCCTCGGGCCCGCATACCACGACGGGACATCCCGGGACGGGGTCCACGTCTTCGAGCTGTACTACGAGAAACAGAACCCGAAGGTCCCGCCGCCCGCATTCGCCTACTTCCACGACGACCACTATGTGTGCGGCTTCGACATGTACATGTACACCTGGTCGCAGGAGATCACCGGCCCCGGCGCCGACATCGTCCGCACCGACATCATCGCGGCCAAAATCCCGCAGGAACGGAAGCGGGATGCGGCGCACCGTGCCTCGCTCGCCGTACTGGAACAGCGCTTCGAACTGGCGCTGCCGCGTGATCTGATCCTCGGCGCGGCACTGCCCACTGCGCTCGTCAGAGGGCAGCAGCCGCGATGAGCTGCCTTCTGACGAGCGCAGGCGGCCTCCAGCGCTCCAGTCGGCTCGGCAGCAGCAGAGCAGCCAGGGCCTCTTGGACGAGGCACGGATCGAGGTTCTCTCTGACAGCGGGCGAGGGGGATCTGTGCCGATCACTCGCATCGCCCTTGAGGGAGTGCCCGCCGCTGCCCGGACGGCAATCGCCGCGCAGTCGGTGCCGCTCCTCGCCGTCGAGCCTGCACACTGCGGCGTCACTGAGCGATTCCCGCCGCGGTAGACGGTGGTGGTCCGACGCCGCATCCGGCGGCGAGTTGGGCGTAGGCGATTCCGCAGCCGAGCCGACAGCAAGCGCAGGGCGGAGTCGGACACATCGGTTCCGGCCCGCCGGCGTCGTTGAGTTCATGGGCAGTCAGGTCAGATCCGGCGAGCAAGTGTTGGCCCGCCTCGTTTCAGCCGGGCCGGGTCAGTGGGACCAGAGCACCGGTCCCCGATCCGGGTGGCCGGCCCGTCAGACCCAGACCGCTCCGCTTGAAATGGCGATGACGGTGTATTCATGCGTTGCTGTCTCCCCGAGTCCCAAATGCGGTGGAGACCGTGACGGTTTCATCGCCCCTCCGGGGTTCGTCCGGTTCGCGAACCACGCAACTGATACCGACTTCCAGCGGAAAGGCCGAGCCCGGTCCCAGCGTGTCCCCGGCGTCAAAGACCGGTGTTTTGTCGACCAGCGTCCATCGTCGCCCTCTCGCATCCGTGAACCGGACCTCCACCATGCCCGGGAACGGCTCGCCACCTGCCCGGCGGACCGCCTGAGCACGCAACTCGACCATCGGCCTCCCCCTCGACCGGCACCACTGCCGGACGCCGTTGTCCCGCGTGGTCTCCGGGTGCCCTCATACGGGGCAGCCTCCAGGTTGCCTACAGGCTCTTGAGGTAGCCGTCGACCGTTGCGGCGATGGCTCGGCAGTAGCGGACGATTCCCGGCGACCGTACGGGGCAGGGGCGCGGCGTGGTGGTCGTGGGCGCCAGGCAGAAGTGCAAGGCGTCGTCGGGGCGGTGCAGTTGGGCGGTGCCGCCGTCGCGATCCGGCCGGGTGCAGTAGGCGGGGTGGGCGCGTTCGTACGCGTTGCAGGGGAGTTCCCGGGCCCAGGCGTAACGGTCACCGGCGGGGCTGACCTCTCCTCCGGCGTCCGCCACGAGGTCGCCGGTGGCGGCGGCCTGGGCCCGGTAGATGGCGTTGACGCGGCGGACCCGGCCGGGACGGAAGGCGTCGGGCCCCTGGGCGACCCAAATGATCTTCGGTCGGGGGATGCCCGTGTTCCGTGCCGCCGCGGCGATCTGCTCCGTCAGGGTTCGCGCATCGGCCGCGTAGCGCGCGTAGTACTCCGGCGTGCCCGCGGCGATGGCGCCCATGCAGGGGGTGAAGCCCCAGGAGTTGCCCCAGAACTGGAGGACGACGACGCGCGGGCGCACGGCCCGTACCAGAGCCGCCGCCTTGTCCCGCGCGGGGACCAGCGACTTCGCCTCTCCCCCGGCCGGCCCGGCCAGGTAGTCGCACAGCGTCGTACCGGAGTACGGCGCGCTGCGCAGCACCGATCGCCCGGAAGCCCGTACCTGCTCTGCCAGGACCTGCTGGTTCTCCATCGCCAGGGAGTCGCCGAGATAGAGCACGGGTGCCGCCGCCCGTGGCGGCCGGGCCGCGGGCGCGGGCCTCGACGGAGGCGGGGTCGGGGACGGGGACGGGGAGGAGAGCAGCCCCGCGGTGGCGGCCGGGGAGTCGGCGGCGGACGGTGGCGGGGCGTCGGCGGCCGTGGGTCCGGCGGGGGCGTCCGTCGGGTCCGAGGCGAAGACGGCGGTCCAGCCGAACACGCCCACGAGAGCCAGCGCCAGGGCCGTGAGCAGCGGCCATGTCCAGCGCCTGTCCATTCGGCCGCCCCCACCCCGTGTCGGATGTCAGGTTCACTTCATCGGCAGACCAGGGAAGCACAGCGCGCCCCACTTGAAAAGAGAGCGTCAGGGGCCCGGCATTTCCTCCGTACGGGAGTCACGCCCACACCCGGACGAGTAGCCTGACGAACGGAAGACGAACAAAAGCAGTCTCGCCGTCCTTCGTAACGCCTCGCTCTGCGCTGCGCCCGTCTGTGCTGCTACCGGACCGCCTCGCTCTTCGCGGCCACCGGATCAGCGATCTGCCTTTTCCGTGGCTTTACTGGACCTGTCATGCGCGCACATCCTGGACCAGGCTGTCGGATAAGTGACTGCTGATCTCACTGGCTCTCGGCGGCTCTCGGCGGCACGCTCGCCATTTCCTTCCTTCCGCGACGGAAACTCTCGTCGGCGGTCCGGGACGCCAGAATGCAGGCGACCTTCGCCGCCGTCGCGCTCTACCGCGACCAGGGGCAGCGGCGATTCCGGCCGGGCGCCCGCACGGCGGGCACACGGTGCGCCGGACGAGGCTGGTGCAACACTTTCGGCGGAGGAGTACCGCGGGCCATGGGCACGCCTGATCCGCTGACGGCGGCGGGGCGGCGGTTTCTCCGGCCGCTTTTCGGTATGGCCCTGACGCGCAGTCAACAATGGCGGGGCCAGGGCGGCGTGTGTCGTATCGGCGCTCGTCCGGACGGCTACTTTCCCCGGGGCGGAGATGGCGTCCGTAATTCGGTCTGACCTGCAAGTATGCGGTCAGTGGGACCCTGCGGATATCCGGGGTACTCCATTCAGTGGGTTTCAGCGGGACGTCACCCGTTTGCCGCTTTTGACAGCTTGGCACTTCCTGTGAGGCTGGAAGGACTCATGGTGACCGTCCCCGCCATTCAGGAGAGAACGTCATGATTCTGTCCGTCTCCGCCGCCGTACTGCTCGGTGTCGTCGTTTTCCTGTTCTTCCGCAAGGACGGGCTGAAGGTGTCCCACGCTCTGGTCTGCGCGCTCTTCGGGTTCTATCTCGCGGGTACCGCGATCGCCCCCAGCATCAAGGCCGGGGGCGCGAGCCTGGCGAGCCTGCTGGGCGGCATCAAACTCTGAGCGGCCCGCGTCCCGTCTTGGTCTCACGCCCCGGCCCCGCGCCCCGACCCACGTTGTGATCCCACGTCCTGGCTCCGCGCCCCGATCCCACGTCCTGACCGCTTGCCCGACGCGCTTCCCGCGCCGCCCGCCCCGGGCGCCCTCGCCTCCGCGTGAGTCCCCCGCGCCACGCGAGCCGCGCTCCCCGCGGACCCGGCGCCGTCCGGAGCGCCGCACAGTACCGACAACAGGAGAAGATGTGGTCCGGCGATCTTGGCACCGCGTCCTGAGCGGCGGCGGCAGTGTGCCGCTCGCCCGCGGCCGTGAGCTGGCGCGTACCGCCGTCTACAGCGTCACCGACGTCTTCCACCCGCTGGTCACCATCGGCCGCGGTCTGCGCCGGCTGGTCACGGCCGGCCGGCTGCGCTGGGCGGCGTTGCCCAAGGAACGCCGTGGCCCGGTGCTGTTCGGCGCGGCCGGCGCGCTGCTGGTCATCGTGCTGGTGCCGTACGGGCCGCTGCTCTCGCTGGTCGCGGTGATGGGTGTGGCGGGCTGGGCGGGGCGGGAGCGGGTGCCGGTCCGGACCGGGCCGGGCGAGGAGGCGGCCGGGCGGCTCCAGGCGCTCTACGAGGCGCTGGTGCCGTACTTCTGCGCCGAGGCCGATCCGCGTCCGCTGTACTCCCACGACGGGGACTGGGAGCGGGCCTTCGAGGAGTACGGGTTCGACGAGGACGGCCGGATCGCGCGGCTGGGGCTGCGGTACCCGGCGTACTTCACGGACGGGGAGGCCGAGCACCGTTCCCGTATCGAACAGATCCTGCACGCCAAGTCGGGGCGCGGCCGGGAGTACCACTTCGCCTGGGACGAAGAGGCGAACCGGCTGGTGATGACCGTGCTCGCGGCGCTGCCGACCGACATCGCGGCGCAGCGGTTCGTCACGGCACCGGGCGAGACCGTCCTGGGGTTCACCGACCCGGGGGCCGTACCGCGCACGCTTCCGGTGGTGGACGCGAGCGGGGAGGGCCGGGAGACGCGGGACGTGCCGCCGGTGGTGTGGCGGACCGGGCCACGGTCCACCGAGCCGCATCTGCTGGCGCTGGGCGCCCCGGGTCGGGACTCACGACGCTGCTGCGGTCGGTCACGCTCCAGGCGCTGCACCACGGGGACGTGCTGGTGATCGACGGGAGCGGCACCGGGGAGTTCGCGTGTCTGAGCGGGCGGGCCGGGGTGATGGGGGTGGAGAGCGGGCTGTCGGGGGCGCTGGCCACGCTGGAGTGGGCGGCGCACGAGACCGAGCGCCGGCTGATCACCGCCAACCGCTCGCGGCAGGCGGGACGGCCTGCTCCGCAGGACACCCGGAGGCCGTTGTGGATCATCGTGGACCGCCCTTCCGCGCTGGCTCATCTGGCGGCGGCCGAAGGACGGGACGATCCACAGCGGCTCCTCCAGGTCCCGCTGCGGCACGGACGGGCGGCACATGTGACGGTGGCGGTCGCCGACCAGTTCGAGAGTGCGGAGCTGCTCACGGAGCCCGTACGGACCCACACCCGGGCCCGGGTGGTGCTGGGCCCGGCCACGGCGGAGGAGGTGGCGGCGGTGCTCGGGGCGCCCCCGCACACCACACCGACGGCTCAGGTGCCGCCCGGGCGCGGCTACGCCCGGCTCGGCTCCGGTCCGGTGCACCGGCTCCAGGTGCCGGCCACGCCCGACCCCTTCGACGACGCCACCAGCGAGACCCACCGGCAGGCCGTGCTGGCGCTGCTTCCGGAACCTACGGTCCCGATGGAGTCCGCCGAGCCCTCGGCGCCGACGGGGGCGGCACAGGCACCGGGAGAACCGGAAGTCCCGGCAGGACCGGAGGCGCCGCAAGGACCGGGAACGCCGGGAGAGCCGGAGGCCCTGGAACTGCAGGTCCTGGAACCCGAACCCCTGGAACCGCAGTTCCTGGAGGAGCCCCTGGAACCGGCCGCGGCCGACGCCGCCCCGGCGGGGGCGGACAGCGCGCGCGGCGAGGGCTGAGCGCAGCCGCCGGGGCCGGGACCGGGCCCCCGTAGCCTCAGGCCACTACGGACCGCAGCGTCTCGGTCTCCAGGGACGCACCGGTCGCCACCAGACGCGCCGCCCCGGCCAGCCGTACCGCGGCCTCATCCGCGACGGCGCCGCTGACGGTGAACGGCAGGCGTACGAAGCCCTCGAAGGCGCCGTCGACACCGAACCGGGGCCCCGAGGGCACCCGTACCCCCAGCCGCTCCCCCGCCTCGGCGATCCGCGACCCCGAGAGGCCGCCGGTGCGTGCCCACAGGGTGAGACCGCCGCTGGGGACGGAGAACTCCCAGTCGGGCAGGTGGCGCCGCACGGCGGCGACGATGGCGGCGCGGTTCTCCCTGGCCTGGTCGCGGCGGACCTCGACGGCTGCCTCCCACCCGCCGTTGCGCAGCAGGGAGGCGATGGCGAGCTGTTCCAGGACCGGGGAGCCGAGGTCGGCGTAGGCACGGGCGGCGACCAGGCTGCGGATGACGTCGGGGGCGGCGCGTACCCAGCCGATGCGCATCCCGGCCCAGAACGCCTTGCTGGCGGAGCCGACGGTGATCACGGAGCTGCCCGCCGGGTCGAAGGCGCTGACCGGGCACGGCGGCGTCACCTCCGGGTCCAGACACAGCTCGGTCATCGTCTCGTCCACGACCAGGGTGGTGCCGGCGGCGCGGGCCGCGTCGACCATCCGGCGGCGCTGCTCCTCGGTGGCGAGCGTACCGGTGGGGTTGTGGAAGTCGGCGACGACGTACGCCATGCGGGGCGCGGCGTCCCGCAGGACTTGGCGCCAGGCGGGATGTCCCAGCCCCCGAGCCGTTCGGCGAGGGCGACCGGCACCAGACGGGCGCCGGCGTCCCGCATGAGCTGGAGGATGTTGGCGTAGGACGGGGAGTCGACCGCCACCCGCTCCCCGGGGCGGGTGATCAGCCGGCAGATGGCGGCCACGGCGCCCATGGCACCGGTGGTGACCATGATCTGTTCGGGCATCGTGGGGATGCCGCGGGCGGTGTAGCGGTCGGCGAGCGCCTGGCGCAGTACGGGCAGGCCGGCCGGGTAGTCCCCGTGGGTGTGGGCGTAGACCGGCAGGTCCTCCATGGCTCCCTGCACGGCGCGGGTCAGCCACGGCTCGGGGGCGGGCAGGGCCGCGCACCCGAGGTCGATCATGGAACCTGCGGCCTCCGGAGGCAGCGGTTCCAGGCCGCGGGTGGGCAGCGGGTTGCCCGCGGGGACGGCGGTCCAGCTTCCCGATCCACGGCGGGACTCCAAGAACCCCTCGGCCCGCAGGGCCTCGTAGGCGGCGGCGACCGTCGTACGGCTGACGGAGAGGGCGGCGGCGAGTTCACGCTCGGCGGGGAGCCGGGCGGCGACGGGCACCCGCCCCTCCAGCACCAGGAGCCGTACGCCGTCCGCCAGGCTCCGGTAGGCCGGGATACGGCGCCCGCCCAACTGGACCGCCGCGTCCCGGGCGTCCTGCGACCGGAGCAGCCGGGCGAGTTGCGCGGCACCCACCGCTGAAGTCCACTGCGTCATATCGAGCGGTCCACCTTCCTCGAATTGGCCATGGATCTTGTCTGCCGATCAGCCACAGGGTGTCATGCATCAGTCCAATCCTGCCAGGAGGGGGAAGGTTTTGTCCGCCATGAGGGGATCTCGTACGCGATCCGGGGCCGCACCGAAGGGGAGGCCCGCATCCGCCCGGCGGCTCCCCCGGCGGCTCGTCCAGCTCTACACCGGACTGGTCCTGTACGGCATCAGCATGGGCCTCCAGTTGCGCGCGGGGCTGGGCCTTGAGCCGTGGAGCGTGCTCAACCAGGGCATCGCACGGCATACGGGGCTGACCATCGGCACGGTGACGATCGTGTCGGGGGCGCTGATCCTGCTGCTGTGGATCCCGCTGCGGCAGCGTCCGGGGCTGGGCACGGTCTCCAACGTGGTGCTGCTGGGTCTGGTGATGGACGCGACGCTGGCCCTGGTCCCGGACCTGTCCGCCCTACAGGTGCGTATCCCGCTGCTGCTCGGCGCCATCACGCTCAACGGCATGGCGACCGGCCTCTACATCTCCGCGCGCTTCGGCCCCGGGCCGCGGGACGGCCTGATGACCGGACTGCACATCCGTACGGGAAAGCCGGTGCGCCTGGTGCGGACGTGCCTGGAGGTGACGGTGCTTGCGGTGGGCTTCCTGCTGGGCGGCTCGGTGGGGCCGGCACCGTGCTCTACGCGCTGGCGATCGGACCGCTCGCCCAGTTCTCCCTGCGGTTCTTCGCGATCAAGGGTCTGGCCGATCAGCACTCGCCCGTGGTGGCCCGGGGCCAGGGGCGGTCCGGACGCGCGATACTGCACAAGTGATCACCGTACGCCACCCCTACCTCGACCACCCGGCGCCGCTGGCCTTCGCCCACCGGGGCGGAGCGGCGGACGGCCTGGAGAACACCGCCACCGCCTTCCGCCGGGCGGTGGCGGCCGGCTACCGCTACCTGGAGACCGACGTGCACGCCACCTCGGACGGGAAGCTGGTCGCCTTCCACGACGCGACGCTGGACCGGGTCACCGATGCCCGCGGCGCGATCGGCGCCCTCCCGTGGCGGTCGGTACGCCGGGCGCGGGTGGCCGGCCGGGAGCCCCTGCCGCTCTTGGAGGAGCTGCTGGAGGAGTTCCCACAGGCGCACTGGAACGTGGACGTCAAGGCGGAGGCGGCCCTGGAGCCGCTGCTCGCCCTGCTGCGCCGTGCGGGCGCCTGGGACCGGGTGTGCGTCGGCTCGTTCTCCGAGGCCCGGGCGGCCCGTGCCCGGCGGCTGGCCGGTGTCCGCCTGGCGACGTCGCTGGGCGTCCGCGGGGTGGCCGGTCTGCGGCTGCGCTCGTACGGCCGGGGGCGGCTGCCGCTGGACCGGCTGCTGGGCGCGGCGGTGCGGCGGGACGCGGTGTGCGTACAGGTGCCGGCCCGGCAGTCCGGGGTGCGCGTGGTGGACCCGCTGTTCCTGCGGGCGGCGCACGCCCATGGCCTTCAGGTGCACGTCTGGACGGTCAACGACGCCCGGCAGATGGAGTCGCTGCTCGATCTCGGCGTGGACGGGATCATGACGGACCGCATCGAGACACTGCGGACGGTACTGGCCGGGCGGGGAGCCTGGGTCCCCGCATAAGCCGCCCGCCCGCGGAGGCGTCCGACGGGCCGTACGGGGGGCGGATTTAGGTGTGGGGGCAGGGGCCGGTAGTGTACGCCTTTGGCTCACCAGGCGGACCGTTACTGCGCGCTGAACTAGCGAAGGCGTTAGGTGACATCTGTTGCCAGATGTGACAAACCGGGCGCTGGTGGGTACAACAAGGGGCGGCACGAAGGAAGGCAGCGGCGCGCAGCGCCTCCAATACGGGCGGTGGTGGGCGACGGGTGGGCGCATGTCCCGACAACGGGAATCTTCACCGCCGACCGGACGTTGACCGGATGACGACGACAGCGACACCTGTCCTGTGGGCGACAAGCCCGGGAGGCACGATTCATGAGTGAGCGAGCTCTTCGCGGCACGCGACTTGTGGTGACCAGCTACGAGACCGACCGCGGCATCGACCTGGCCCCGCGCCAGGCGGTGGAGTACGCATGCCAGAACGGACATCGATTCGAGATGCCGTTCTCGGTAGAGGCCGAGATTCCGCCGGAGTGGGAGTGCAAGGTATGTGGTGCACAAGCGCTTCTGGTGGATGGCGATGGCCCTGAGGAAAAGAAGGGCAAGCCCGCGCGTACGCACTGGGACATGCTCATGGAGCGGCGCACCCGCGAGGAGCTGGAGGAGGTGCTGGCCGAGAGGCTGGCCGTCCTGCGCTCCGGCACCATGAACATTGCCGTGCATCCGCGCGACAGCAACCGCAAGTCCGCCTGACGGTCGCCCGTCCGACGAACGGGCGATCCCGGTAACGGCAAGACGAGGGCCGGGGCCACTGTTCCGCAGTGGCCCCGGCCCTTGTCGTGTCCTCTCCCGGCCCCGGCCGCAGTCCTCGTCGGGGTGCGCCCGCAGCGCCGGCCGTGTCCTCTTCCCGGCCGCCCTCTTGGTGCGCGGCCCGTGGTTCAGCGCGGCAGCGGCGGGTCCTGACGGTGCGGGCGCGGCGGCTCGTCATGGCGTATGACCTCGCCCTGGACGACCTTTCCGTCCGGCCGGTGCATCCTGGCCTGCTGGAAGGCGTCACCGAGCGTCCCGGGGCGTAGGAGGCCCGCCGGGTCAGCAGCCGCTCGGCGCGGCGGTGGATCAGCGCACGGGTGGGCGGGAACAGACACAGCAGCCCGGCCACGTCCGTGATCAGCCCAGGGAAGATCAGCAGCAGCCCGCCGAGCATCGGCAGCGTGTTGCCGCCGCCCGCGGACGGGCGCTCCCCGGCCGCGCCCGCGCCGGTTCCGCCGCCGGCCTGCAGGGTCTCCGTCAGCCCCTTCCAGGCCCGGCGGCCGGCCCGCTTGATCACGTACGAGCCGACGAGCACGCCCGCGAGCAGCAGCAGGAAGACGGCGAGTCCGCCCGCGGCCCCGGCGAGGACCGTCAGCAGCCAGATCTCCAGCACCAGCCACGCGGCGATGCCCAGCGGCACGAACCGGCGGGCGCGCGAGCGCGCGGGAGGACGGGAACCGGGCGGTGGCGTGGCGTCGAACGTCATGCCTCAAGTGTGCCTGGCACAGCCGCCGTCTCCCCGACGCGGGGTGCCCCTTCGTTCCATGGTCATCTTCCGGTCGGCAGCACGCATGGCGCCGGTCCGCCCGGGCACCCGTACCCCGGCACGGCTTTCACCCACCCTCAAGGAGGACCGCCGCGATGGACCGACGCTCCGAGACGCCCGAGCAGGACGGCACGGGCATTTCCCGCGACATGCCCGACCAGCAGGTCGGCGGGCCCGAGGCGGCGCCGGACCCGTGGGAGGGAACCCGCCCGGACACCGGCGAGGAGGACGAGCAGAACGCGGACGTCCCCGACACCGACGTGTCCGGCACCGGCCGGCGCGGTGCCGTCCACCGGCCCGGCGTGCACCCGGACCACCCGACCCCGGACGAGCCCGCCGACTGACCCACCACCAAAAACCCGTGGCCGGGCCCGGCCGGGGCAGCGTTCGTGCGCCCCGGCCGGGTCCGGCCATCACTTCCCGCCCATCACTTCCCGGCCATCGTTCCCTGCTCGTCGCTCTCCGGCCGTCGCCCTCCCCCGCGGCGTCAGCGGCCCCGCAGCTTGTCCACCCGCGAGCCCAGGCCCCAGGCGGTGACCCGCCACAGCGCCTCGGCGATGATGTCCTTGCTCATCTTGCTGTCGCCCAGCTCGCGGTCGACGAAGGTGATGGGGACCTCCACCACGTGGTAGCCGCTCTTGACGGCGCGGCGGGCCAGGTCGACCTGGAAGCAGTAGCCCTGCGAGGCGACCTCGTCCAGGCCCAGGCCCTCCAGGGTCTCCCGGCGGAAGGCCCGGTAGCCGCCGGTGACGTCACGGATGGGTACGTCCAGCAGGGCCCGGCAGTACGTGCTGCCGCCACGGGAGATGAACTCGCGGTGCTTGGGCCAGTTCACCACCCGGCCGCCGGGGACCCAGCGCGATCCCAGGACGAGGTCGGCGCCCTTGAGGGCGGTCAGCAGCCGGGGCAGTTCCTCGGGCCGGTGGGAGCCGTCGGCGTCCATCTCCACCAGGACACCGAAGCCGTGCTCCATGCCCCACCTGAAGCCCGCCAGGTAGGCGGCGCCCAGCCCTTCCTTGCCCTTGCGGTGCAGCACCTGGACCTGGTCGTCCGCCGCCGCCAGCTCGTCGGCGATCTTTCCGGTGCCGTCCGGGCTGTTGTCGTCCGCGACCAGGATGTGCGCCTCGGGGACGGCGGACCGCACCCGGGAGACGATCGGCTTGATGTTCTCCGCCTCGTTGTAGGTCGGGATGATCACCAAGATGGTGCCGAGCGGACCGTACTGCCGCTGACCGCCGTCTGTCACTGCTGCCTCTTCTCGTCCTTCGTACGCCCACGCCTGCCGATCACAGTCGCGGCGACGCAGGACACAAGGGCCACGATAGCGATCGCCCACTCGGGAGCCGCACCGACGCGGTCGGCGACGGTCTTTTCGTCGCGCAGCGGAAGGCGCGCGCTCAGCACTCCCTGGGTGAACTCCGGGATCTGCCGGGTGACCGTGCCGTCGGGCGCGACGACGGCACTGATGCCGCTGGTGGCGGCGGTGACCACGGCCCGGCCGTGTTCGACCGCGCGCAGCTTGGACATCGCAAGCTGCTGCTCGGGCTGTCCGGTGCGTCCGTAGGTGGCGTTGTTGGTCTGGACGACCAGGGCGCGGGCGCCGGCGTTCGCCGTGTCGCGGACGATCTCGTCGTAGGCGATCTCGAAGCAGATGACGTCGCCGAGCCGGGCCGGGCCGACCTTCAGCACGCCGGTGTGGTCGCCGGGGTAGAAGTTGCGGGGCACCCGCTTGAAGCGTGTGATGATCTTGCTGAGCTGTTCCCGGAAGGGCACGTACTCGCCGAAGGGAACCGGATGCTGCTTGGTGTAGGAGGCGCCGGGGCCCTTCACGGGGTCCCATACGATGCCCTGGTTGAAGACGTAGCCCTGCTTCTCGGGGTGGTCGACCAGCGCGCCGACCAGTACGGGGACGCCGATCGCCTGTACGGCCGCGGTGATCCGGTCGTATGCCTGCGGGTAGCGGTACGGGTCCAGGTCGGAGGCGTTCTCCGGCCAGATGACCAGGTCGGGCTTGCGGACCCGGCCGGCCTTGACGTCGGCGGCCAGCTTCTCGGTGGCCGCGGCGTGGTTGTCCAGGATCATCATCGGGCGGCCCAGGAAGTCCATGCCGGGCTTTTGGACGTTGCCCTGGACGACGGCGATGTCGACCGTGTCGGCGGCCTTGGTGGGCAGCGGCACCGCCAGGCCGCAGAGGGTCAGGGCGGCGGCCAGCCCGAGGGCCTCGACGGCCGGCAGGGCCCGGCTCAGCGAGCGGCCCGGGGCGCGCAGCTTCCACAGCGCGACGGCGGAGGACGCCAGGAGCGTACCGCTCAGGGCGACGGCGAAGGTCACCAAAGGCGCACCGCCGAGCGAGGCCAGCGGCGTGAAGGGCGAGCCGGTGTTGGCGAAGGCCAGCCGGCCCCACGGGAAGCCGCCGAAGGGCACCCGGTCACGGGCCCACTCCTCGGCGATCCACAGGCAGGCCGCCCACAGCGGCCAGAGCCTCAGACGGGAGGTGACGGCCAGTCCCGCGCCCAGGAAGGCCATATAGAGGGCCTGGATGAGGGAGAGGCCGAGGACCGCGTCCCAGCCGACGACGTGCAGCCACTTCAGCAGGAGGAAGAAGAAGGGCAGGCCGAAGGCGAAGCCGGTCCAGGCGCCCTGGCGGCCGGTGCGGCCCCGGGTCAGCAGGCTGAGCGCGGCGACGGCCAGGACGGACAGCGGCCACAGGTCGTACGGCGGGAAGGCCAGCGCCATCCCGAGGCCGGTGAGCGCGGCCAGGGCGGTACGCGGCGCCTCGCGGCGGCTCAGGGCGGCCAGGCGCCGGAGGCGGCCGGGACGGGCGGGCGGGCCGGCTGCCTCGGGGGCCGGGAGGTCCGCTCGGGGATCTGTTCGGAGGTGCCGGCCTGCTCGGCGGCGCTGGGCGGCTCGGAACCGCCGGACCCGGACGGAGCGGTTCCGGACGGAGCGGTTCCGGCGTCACCGGGGACGACGCCGGTCGCGGTGTCGTCGTCCGGTGGTACGGCCGTACCGGCGGGGGCGGGAGCGACGCCCGTGGCGCCGCCGACGGCGCGGGCCGGTACGTCGTCTTCGTGGGGAGCGGGGCCCGATGGCACGGTCGCGGCCTTCCTGAAGGTCGTGCGGTGATGACACAGGCTCTGAGCCGGTGGCTGAGCAGACCGTACCTCGGTGCGGCACGGTGGCGGACCGCGGGTGCGCGAGGACATCAGACGCCAGGACGTCAGCACGAGGACGTCAGGCACCAGGACATCAGCACGAGGACATCGGCGTCAGGTCATCGGCGCGAAGACGCGAGGACACGAAGAAGGGGACGCGAGGGGGTGAGCGTGCGCAGGGGGCGGGGCGGCTCGGGGCGGCGCGGCCGGCCGCGCGGTGCGGATCGGGGCCCGGCGCCCTTCGGGCCGACCTGGCGCCCGCTGGCTGCGGGTCGACCGAAAGCCGTTGTCTACTGAGCTACCGGGCCCCACCCGGGTCGCACCTTCCCCCAGGCTCTCAAGGAGCAGGGAGGGACCCCCGTCCCGGCTGAAACCTTTCCGTGGTCCCGTACCGCAGGTGCTGGACCTGGCTCCCAGTGACGGCGCGCGGTGAGGCGTGCCGTCCCATGGCCCAGCAGCGTTCGACGACTGCGCGGAAGTCTCCCGATCGGACGTCCTGTGGTGGACTCGGCCGAACCTACCGGCCGTCGACCGCCTGCTGTCAACAGTTGCCCCACCTGCGTGGTTTTCGCGTCGCGCCAGGTCAGCGCGGAGTCTCGCAGGTGGGGCGAGTGGCCGTGGGCGCCTGCTTCCCCGGCAGGTGCCCGGCCGAAGTCACTCGTTCGGCCGCTCGTACACCGTGCGGCCCCCGACGACCGTGCGCAGGCACACGGGGAGGTCCTGGCCGGGGGTGAGGTCGGGGAGGCCGGGGGTACCGGAGCGGGGGTCGGTGGACCAGCGCTCGACCCGCTCGTCCGGGGCCTGGACGATCAGGTCGCCGGTGCGCCACACCGCGTAGTCGGCGGGCGCGCCGGGGACCAGTACGCCCGCGTCGTCACGGCCGACGGCGCGCCAGCCGCCCCGGGTGTGGGCGGTGAAGGCGGCCCGTGCGGAGATGCCGTGTTCGCGGGTGCGATGGAAAACCGCGGCGCGAATGGTGCCCCAGGGGTCGAGGGGGGTGACGGGGCTGTCGGAGCCGAGGGCGAGCGGGACACCGGCCCGCAGCAGGGCGGCGTAGGGGTTGAGGGTACGGGCCCGGCCGGCGCCCAGGCGCTGCGCGTACATGCCGCTGCCGCCGCCCCAGGCCGCGTCGAAGGCGGGCTGGACCGAGGCGGTCAGCGCGAACTCGGCGAAGGCGGCGATGGTGGCCTCGTCCAGCATCTCGGCGTGCTCGATACGGTGCCGGGCGGCGCGTACGCGGCCGAGGCCCACACGTTCGGCCGCGGCCCGTACGCCGTCGGTGACCGCGGTCAGCGCCGCGTCCCCGATGGCGTGGAAGCCGGCCTGGAGTCCGGCTTCGGTGCAGGCGGCGACGTGTGCGGCCACGGCGTCGGCGTCCAGGTGGGCGGTGCCGGTGTGGGCGGCGTCGGCGTAGGGGGCGTGGAGGTGGGCGGTGTGCGAGCCCAGGGAGCCGTCGGCGAAGAGGTCGCCGGCGGCGCCGACGGCGCCCAGCTCCCGGATACGGTCGGCGTCCTTTGCGTTCGTGATCAGTTCGGCCCAGTAGCCGACGACGCGCGGGCCGCTGCCTTCGGCGGCCCGGGCGAGGAGGGCGGTCAGGTCGTCCTCACTGGAGATCTCGGGGCCGGCGCACTCGTGGAGTGTGCCGATGCCCAGGGACACGGCGTGCGCCAGGGTTGCGGCCTGGGCCCCGGCGCGCTGGGCGGGGGTGACGGTGGCGTGCGCGGCGGCCCGTACGGCGTGGTGGGCGTCGCCCGTCAGCGGCGCGTCGGCGTGGAACCCTGCCAGCTCCCGGATGCCGGGGACGAGGTCGAGCAGGGCGGTGGTCACCACGGCGGAGTGCACGTCCACACGGGTGAGGTAGAGCGGCCGGCCGCCGGTGGCCTCGTCCAGCTCGGTCCGCAGGGGCGGGCGGCCTTCGGGCCAGCGTGCCGCGTCCCAGCCGTGGCCGAGCAGGACCTTGTCGGCGGGGCGGTCGTCGGCGTAGCGGCGGACCAGGTTCAGTGCCTCGGGGAGCGTACGGGCTCCGGAGAGGTCCAGCCCGGTGAGCGCCAGGCCGGTCGCGGTGGTGTGCACGTGCGCGTCGGTGAAGGCCGGGGTGACCAGCGCCCCGTCGAGGTGGACGATCTCATCGACGCCGTCGGCGAAGGAGTCGGCGGCCCCCTCCTCACCGACCCAGGCGACGCTGCCGCCCTCGGTCACCATGGCGGTGGCGAAGGGGTCGGCGGGGCTGTGCACCTCCCCACCGCGCAGCAGGACGGTACGGGGCCGGGCCGGTTCGGCGGTGCGCTCACTCATGACGGACAGTCTGACGCCTGTACGGAGGGGACCGGCGCGCGGGTCGTGCGCGCCCGGCGTACGTGCCCGGTGTACGGGGCCGGTCGCCCCCTGGGCGGGCCTCCCGTCCTCAAGGAGGGCCGGCCCCGGCGCGGACGCGCGGTCAGATGCGCGGCGGCCGGGCCTCGTACGGCGTGGAGAGCACGACGGTGGTACGGGTCGAGACCCCCGCCAGCGAGCGGATGCGGCTGAGCAGGTGCTCCAGCTCCAGGGGCGTGGCCACCCGCACCTTGAGGATGTAGTTCTCATCACCGGCGACGCTGTGGCACGCCTCCAGCTCGGGGACCTCGGCGAGGCGGTCGGCGATGTCGTCCGGGGCGCTGGGGTCGAAGGGTTTGACCGAGATGAACGCGGTGAGCGGCAGCCCGACGGCTTCCGGGTCCACGATGGCGGCATAGCCGCGGATGACACCGCGCTGCTCCAGGCGGCGCACGCGCTGGTGCACCGCCGAGGTGGACAGGCCGGTGGCCTTGCCCAGGTCGGTGTAGCTCATCCGCCCGTCCTTGACGAGCAGATCCACGATTTGTCGGTCCAACTCCTCCACGCGATCAACCTACTGTGCCCGGGCGCATATGCGCAGCGCGCGCCGGGCCGTGAGGCCGCTTGCGCCGTTCATGTGACGAATGCCACAGCAATGCCCTGGCATCCCACCGGCTGCCGCGATTATGCACGCGGCATGAAGGGAATTGCTCGTCTTGGCCGAGGCCGCCCGCCGTCAAGAAGCCGGCGGCCCGTTCGGCCCACCCGAGGGGATGAACACCATGCGACGCCTTAAGACGGAATCCACACCGGTCAAGACGGACAGGACGCAGTCCGCGCCGGAGAGCCACAGCGCCCGTGCGGGTGACGGCCTGAGCCCCGACGGCGAGGACGGTGCGTACGAGCCGCTCGACTCCCTGGAGAACTCCGGGGCCCCCGGAACCTTCGAGACGTCCGAGAACTTCGAGGCGTCCGGGGCTTATGAGACGTACGAGATCTACCGCGTCATCTGCCCGGACTGCGCGCAGCCGATCGCGATGCTGGCGGAGGAGGACACCCTCCCCGAGCACGCACTGTGCCCCTCGCCGTGGAACCCGTTCTGCCTGACGGTGTGCGAGGGCTCCGGGCGGGCGGTCGCCGACGCCTCCCCGGCGGACGACTCGACCGGGGTCCAGGAGCAGGACGCGGCGAGCTGACGCTGCGATGCTGCTGAGGGGCTGGACTGGCGCCGGCAGCCCTTCTCGCACGTGGGCGGGCCGGGAACCCGTCCGGTCCGGATGCCCGGGATACGCCGTCGCCCGTAGCCGTCGTCAGGGCGTCGCGCATCCGTCACCGGGCCGTCGCCCGTGGCCGTCATCAGCAGCCTCATCCAGGCACCCTCGGCAGCCGTCACCAGTTCACCAGTAGCGGTTCTCCATCATCGCTTCCAGTGCGGTCCGGTGCATGATCAGCGCGTCCGGGTCTTCCGGGACTGGTATCTCCCCGAAGTGGACCTGGCGGTAGGCCACCCGCAGCATCACGATCGCGTGCCGCAGCGCCGCGTAGAGGGTGTGGAAGTCCATGTCCCGTGGCGTGTGCCCGGTGAGCCGGGCGTAGCGCCGCTCGACGGCCGGGCGGCGCAGGAGGCCCGGCAGGCCGGGCAGGCCGGCATCTTCGGCGAGGTCCTGGAAGAAGCGGTGCAGGTAGATGAGCCAGCCGAGGTCGAGTTCGCGGGGACCCAGGGCCGCCATCTCCCAGTCCAGTACGGCCGCGGGCCGAAACCCGTCGTAGACGATGTTGCCGATACGGGCGTCTCCCCAGGTCAGAACCGTTTCGCCGGGATCGTCCGGCCAGATGGCCGCCAGATGGGCGAAGCCGCGCTCGATGAGCGGGGACCTGGGCAGACCCTGGACGACCCAGCGGTAATAGGCGCGTTGGGCCGCCATGTGCTCACGCAGCGGGTCACCGGCGCACGGTCCGGTACGTGCCCCCGTGCCCGGCCCCGGCCCGGTGCCCACCGGGGCCAGGAATCCCGCCTGTTCGACCGGGACCTGGTCGTGCAGCCGGGCCAGGACCGAGACGGTGGCCGCTTCCAGGTGCTCGCGTTCGGCGTCGGTGGCGTCGTACAGCCAGTTCCCCTCGTACGTATAGGGCATGACGTCCGGCGGCACCCGGCCGTCGATCCGCTCCATGACGAAGAACGGGGCGCCCAGGTACGCCGGGTCCTCCTCCAGCCACAGCACGCGCGGGACGGGCAGATCGGTGTGGTCGGCGACCAGGCGCAGGGTGCGGTGCTGACGCCCGATGTCGTAGGTGGGGAATACCGTGTAGGCGGACGGGTCGGCGGCCAGGCGCAGGGCACAGGAGCGGACGGGCGGACGGGGGTGGTCGATGTCGAAGAGGAGGGTCTCGCTGGACATCCCGTTGGAGGCGGGGACGGTCGGCGCCACAGCCTTGGCACCGGGCAGGCGGGTGGCCAGCCAGGCCGTCAGCCGGCGGGCGAGGTCGGCGGGGTCGCGGGTGGTCGTACGGGGCCGGGGCGCGGTGTTCATGACGGTACCTCGCCGTTCTCGCCGGCTGGTTCGGGGGCGGCCGGACCGGGCGCGGCTGGATCGGCACCGGCCGGGCCGGGCGCGGCCGGGTCGGCTGCGACGGGGCGGCCCGGGTCGTCGTAGCCCGTGAAGCCGCTGGGGTCGTGGCGGCCGAAGCTGCCGTGTTCGAAGATGCCGTGTCCGACGCGGTCGCCGAGGGTGAAGCGGGCGGCGTGATCGGTGACGCCGTACGCGGCCAGTGGGTACGCGGCGGGGTCGGACAGATCGTAGGTGCGGCGGTCCGTCCAGCCACGGCCGCGCCAGGTGCCGTGCTGCCAGTCCTCGGCCGGCGGGTATCCGGCGCCGACGGCCAGCGGGGAGGAGACCAGGATCTCGGCGGTCAGCTCCACGGGGGTGCGGGCGGACCGGCCCCGGGCCGGTCCGGGGACCGGCTCGGTGAGGTGGATGACGGCGCGCTCGGGCTGCCGGGTGCCGGGCCGGTAGGTGATGTCGGCGTGCGGCCAGCCGAGTTGGACGTCGCGGGCGCCGTTCCGTACGGACAGCGCCTCGTTGAGCGTGCGATGACCGTCCGCGTCCTCCTGTACGACGACCATGACGAAACGGTCCTCGAAGCGCACCGGGCACCAGATCCAGTGGAACCCTTCGGGGCGCGACTCCTGCTCGGCCCGTCCGCCCTCCTCCCCCGGGATGGGCCGTACCCCCCAACTGCGGTCCCGGGTACCGGTCCACTCCCCCGCCGTGACGGCCAGTTCCCGCCCGGCGGCCCGGATGACGCCGCTACAGCTCCCCGCCTGGACGAACCGGCGCCCCTCCAGGACGAGCCGGCCGCCGCGGTACTGGGTGTGATGGGGTTCCCATACGGCGGGAAAGGCCGCGTCCCATACGACATCGCACGAAAAGCCGTCGGGGTCCCGCGGATCGGGCGCGCAGCGCAGCCGCAGCCGCCGAAGCGGCTCCTCGACACCGATGGTGAGGGGACCGACGGCCAGCCTCATCCGGTCATCGCTCAGGGCGTCGGAGGCTCGTACGGCATGCAGGTGCGCGCCCAGCCGGAGAGTGGCATAGGCGTCGATCACACCGGTGTTGGGGTAGACGCCGAGGCCCACGATCAGCAGCGCACGGCCGGCGTGGTCCATGACGTGAAAGATGCAGCGGTCATAGGCGTTGCGGTCACCGGTGGCGACCTGCCGCATGGACAGCGGGACTTGGTGGACGGGGTATTCGTCGAGCGCGATCGGGCGGTCGGTCACGGGGGCCTCCTGGGCGCGCGGATCGTCCGGGACGCGACCGGGCTGCGCGCCCGGTGCACGGTCCCGGCGGCGAAGCTGACGGTACGTCAGGTGGCGCCCGCGCGACCACCCCCGGTACCGGCTCCCCGCCGCCCGCCAGGTCCTCCGCCCCGTACAGGGGGTACCTATAGGGGGTACGTACAGGGAGTACGTACAGAGGGTACGTACAGGGACCGGAAGAATCATGACGGCCGCCACGACCGGACGTGCCGGACTCACCCCGACAGGCTTCGACGACCCGCCGCATCCATGCCGGGCCCGGCACCCGCAGCGCGCACCCCGCGGGGACCGGCCGGCCGGGCCGCGCCCTGCCACCTGCCCTCACACCGGGACCGGCCGTGCCGAGACCGGCGCGGTGCGGATGACAGCATGAGCAGCCGAGCGACGGCACAAACCGAGCGACAGCCCGAACCGGGCGACGGCAAGGGCCGGGCGGCGGTGCGGCGCCTCCGTCAGCGGGTCTCGGGCCCGGCGAGGTGGCGGCCGATGACCATGCGCTGGATCTGGTTGGTGCCCTCGACGATCTGCAGCACCTTGGCCTCGCGCATGTAGCGCTCGGCGGGGAAGTCCAAGGTGTAGCCGTATCCGCCGAGGAGCTGGACGGCGTCGGTGGTGACATGCATCGCGGTGTCGGTGCAGAAGAGCTTGGCCATGGCCGCTTCCTTGGAGAAGGGAGCGCCGGCGTCGCGCAGCCGGGCGGCGGCGAGGTACAGGGCGCGGCCCGCCTCTATCTGGGTGGCCATGTCGGCCAGCAGGAAGCGCAGGCCCTGGAAGTCGGCGACGGGCCGGCCGAACTGCCGACGCGAGGCGGTGTAGGCCAGCGCCGTGTCCAGGGCGGCCTGGGCGACGCCGATGGCACAGGCGGCGATGCCCAGCCGTCCGGAGTCCAGTGCCGACAGGGCGATGCTGAAGCCCTGGCCCTCCTCGCCGATCCGGCGCGCGTCGGGAACCCGTACGCCGTCGAAGTGCAACTGGGCGGTGGGCGAGCCCTTCATGCCCATCTTGCGCTCGGGTGCCGCCGCGCTCAGACCCTCCGCGTCACCGGGGACGAGGAAGGCGGTGATGCCGCGGGCGCCCTCGCCGCCCGTACGGGCCAGGACGGTGTAGAAGTCGGCGATGCCGCCGTGGGTGATCCACGCCTTGGTGCCGTTGATGGTCCAACTGTCTCCGTCGCGGGTGGCGCGGGTGGTCAGCGACGCGGCGTCGGACCCGGAGGAGGGCTCGGAGAGGCAGTACGCGCCGAGGAGGCCGCCGCCGAGCATGGCGGGGAGGTGTTCGGCGCGCTGCTCCTTGGTGCCGTAACCGGCGAGCGCGTGGCAGGCGAGGGTGTGGACGCTCACGCCGAGGCCGACGGTGAGCCGGGCGGCGGCGAGCTCTTCCAGGACCTGGAGGTAGACCTCGTAGGGCTGCTCCCCGCCACCGAACTCCTCGGAGTACGGGAGGGACAGCAGGCCCGATTCCGAGAGGAGTTTGAAGGTGTCGCGGGGGAAATGCCCTGCTTCTTCCTGCTCGGCGGCTACGGGCGCGATTTCCCGCTCGGCGAGGTCGCGTACGAGCGACAACAGATCGCGGGCTTCTTCCGTGGGCAGCCTGCGGTCCACCGGCCGGGGGCCGTATTCGGTCATGGCGGCGCTCTCCTCCCTGTCGGGCGCTGCGGCAGCGTGCGCTGGGGGTAGGGCGCCGCCGCCGGTTTCCGTGATGCTCAGCCGATCATCTCCCGCCGGGTCGCGAAGGGCCATGACCTGCGGCTGTGGCGCTAGGAGTATGCCCGATCCGGGGCCTGACGTCACTGTTCGGCCACCGGTTCGATCATGATCGCGAGGGCTGCCGCCGAAGGAACACCGCGGCCGGAAAATTGGTCCGGACCATTGACCGAGCCGTCTGGACCTCTCACCTTCCGGCAACACTCAACGCGTTCATGCCAATTCAAGGGCACATTCCCCCGCTTCTTCCCTTCGGTCCCCTCGGAGGAGATGACATGCTCCCCGTCCTCCAAAGGCGCGCGTGGCGCCGCCTCCTGCCCACGACGACCTCGGTGCGTACGACGGCACTGGCCGGCGCGCTGCTCACCGGCCCGGCCGCCGCCTCCTCCCCCGGCCGGACGCCGGCCCCCGCCCCACCTCTTCCGGAGCGCCCGCGCCCGCCGCACCGGCTGCCGACTCCCTGCGCCCCGCGCCGTCGGCGGCGGGCGGCAAGGTGGTCGGCGACTTCACCAACTGGGGTGTGTACGGACGCAATTACCCTGTCAAGGCCATCTGGACCTCCGAATCGGCCGACCGGCTCACCCACATCAACTACGCGTTCGGCAACGGCCAGAGCGGCAGATGCACCATCGGTGACGCCTACGCCGACCACGACAAGGCGTACACCGCCGACCGGAGCGTCGACGGCAAGGCGGACACCTGGGACGCCGGCGCGCTGCGCGGCAACGTCAACCAACTGCGCAAGCCGGCCCCGCATTCACCGCCGACCTCCTACAACGGCATAACCAAGGCCGGTTCCGACACCACCTCCACGGTCAAGAAGCTGACGGGCGCGGGCATTCCACCCGGCAAGCTGCTGCTGGGCCTTGGCTTCTACGGGCGCGACCGGAAGGGCGTCACCCGGTCCACGCCGGGCGGTACGGCGAACGGCGCGGCACCGGACACGTACGAAACGGGCATCGAAGAGGCCATCCGGTAGCGGACGGGCCGGACGGCCCAGGACACGGGCCGCCGTCGTGATCACTCACGGCGGCGGCCCGCCCATGTCCCCCGGCGTTGCCCGTCGCCGGGTGCCCCTCGCGTCCCGGCCCGAGCCGGACGGGACGCCCCGGACCCTCTCGCACACACCGGTCCGGGCGGGGCATGGACGTGCGCCTACCCGCTGATGCCGCTTCACACCACCAAGGCAGGTCTTTCGCCCGGACGTCCGAAACCCGACCCCGGCCATCGAGCCCGGCCGTCGGCCCTCGGCCGCCGAGCCCTGCCCACGCCCGGATCGCCGGCGCCGGTGCGCGGCCACAGCCCCCGGCGCGCGGCCACAGCCCCGGGTACGCGGTCACAGCCCCGGGTACGGCGGCGCCGGACACCGCGGCTCGAACTCCTCGATCAGCCGCAGCGTATTACCCAGCCCGCGTACGAGCAGCGCAGCGACCGTCCCGCGCTCCAGCTCCCGCCGGGCGATCCAGTCGAGCGTGACGCCCTCGACGCTGGAGAGCCAGCCGATGAGCGCCGTACGGGCCAGCGGCGGCACGTCCGTACGGCTCCACGCGGCGTGCGCGATGGTGACCAGCAGCCGTTCGCGTACCTCGTCGCGGATGGCCATGACCTCCGCGTCGAAGCCCACCCCGCCCGTGACGATCGCCCGGTAGGCGGCCTGGTGGTGCTGGGCGTACCGCAGATAGCCGTCGATGGTGCGCTGCACGCGTTCGGCAGGTGGCAGATCATGGGTGCTGCCGGCGCGCTGCACCAGTTCGGCGACGGAGTCCTCGATGATGGCCAGGTAATACCCGCGCTTGTTCTTGAAGTAGTAGTAGATCAGGCCCTTGGCGACACCGGCCTGGCGGGCGATGTCGTCCATGGACAGCGCGTCGTAGGAGGTGTCGGCGAACAACTTCCGGCCGATGGCGATGAGTTCGCCGCGACGTGCCTGCGAGCGCGCGGAGGTGCGGGCGGCCGGCGGGACGAGCGGTCCGCGCTGTTGACTATTATTCAAAATCAGCCCTAGTCTCCAACTGCCACGGGTCTGGCGCAGTATGGCAGAGCCACGCCACCCGCGCCCTCACCCCGTAGCGGCTCGACACAGCACTTCCCTTGCGCGCTCGCACTCGTCCACGGCCGCGCGCTCGCGGCCGTTCCATCGCTGCCCCGGGGAGGAAACAGTGAGCAAGAAGAGCCGGCCGTTGCCGCAGGGCAGAACGGCGTGGAAGAAGACCGCGGTGGTGGCCCTTCCCGCGGTCCTGGCGGTCGCGGCGATGGCCTCGGTGATGGCCGAAGGCGCGCTGGCCGCCTCCTTCGCCGTATCGGGCACCCACTTCCAGGTCACCTCCGGCAAGCTGACCAGCCAGGGACTGGCCTCGTACGTCGAGACCGACCGTGACGCGGGCGGCAAGGGCCACCCGGTCTCGCTGCTCGGCTTGGGCAAGGCGGAACTGAGCGACATCTGCCAGGCCGCCGAGGTGGACACCCCGCTCGGCACAGTGGTCTTCAAGCTCACGGCGGGCGGCGACGCCGGTACGGTGACCGCCGACAACCTCGTCATCGACGCCGAGGACCTGGTGGGCGACGCCCGCTTCGGCACGGCCCAGATCGGCCGGGACGCCTCCACCCTCGACCAGGTGCCCGGCGTCAGGGGTGAGAAGGGCAAGTTCGGGCTCCAGGCCGGGAACGTCGAGGTCGCCGGCGTCAAGTCGCACGCCTGGTCGGCCACCGGCGGCAACTTCCGCCTCAAGGGGCTGCGGCTGAACGTGAGCCTCGGCGGCAAGAAGTGCTTCTGACCGCCGGGTGGCTGGATCGCGCGCTGCCCTGGCCTCGGCAGCGGGCGGCACTGCGCGGGTGGCGGCGGACCCGGCCGTTCTGGGCCGGGCTGCTGCTCGTACTGGGCGGCGCCGAGATGCTGCTCGTACCACTGTCCCCGCTGACGGTCCTGGTCAGCCTGGGGCTCGGCGGCCTGGCCGCGCTGGGCATCGGGCTGGCCCTGATCGTGGCCGGGCTGTTCCTGTGGTGGAAGCCGGCCGCGCACCACTACGTGAGCGTCAACGCGCTGATCCTGTCGGTGCTCTCCTTCGCGGCCACCAATCTGGGCGGCTTCCTGGTGGGCATGGGCCTGGGGATCGCGGGCGGCGCCATGGGGTTCGGCTGGACTCCCGTACGCGACGAGCAGAAAGCCGGAACCGGAAACGGGAGCGCGCACGAGAACGGAACCGGACACCGAACCGCCGAAGCCAGCCAAACGAACCCCCCTGGTAGCCCCGACAGCCCCACCGGCCCCACCGGCAGCAAATCCCTGGCCGTCGCACTGCCGGTCGTCCTCCTGGCAGCCGTCGGGACCCCGGCCGCGCCCGCGCAGGCGGCCGGCATCACCGCCGCGGCCGTCCCGCCGACGGTGACCACGGCGAGGTTCGCACCGCAGGGCTTCCTCCTGGCCGGCGTCACGGAGGTGCAGACCGCCCGTGGCCCGGTCAAGGCGATGGTGCTCCGGATGAAGGCCGCCTCCCTCACCGACTACCGGCTGCGGACCCGTGACGGCCAAGGCCCGCAGCTCGGCCTCGGCGCCAAGAACCTCAACCTCAGCGGCAATGTAACGCTGTACCTCACCAAGTTCAGCGGCTGTCTGCAAGGACTGATCTGCCTGACCTTCACCCCGGACACCCTGCCCGTGCCGCCGGTCGTCCCGCCGTTCGTCTACATGACGAACGTGAACGCCGAGCAGGCCCTGGTGACCTCCGACCTGATCGTCGCCGACGGGCTGACACTCAAAGCGGGAGAGCCGTGACCCCCGTCCCGGCCGCGCTTCCCCGGACGTACGGTTCCGGGCGCACGCAAGGGCGCACCTGATCGCCCCCTCCCCCACCCACATGACAGCGACGGGGCCTTTACGCCCCACGCCCGCAAGAGCACCATCGGCGTACGCACCCCGATCCGACGATGGGAAGACCGCCCCATGCCTCGCTACGCCAGCCCCGGGTCCGCCGACGCCGTGATGTCCTACCAGCCCCGCTACGACCACTGGATCGGCGGCGCCTACGTCCCGCCCGCCAAGGGCGGCTACTTCGAGAACCCCACCCCGGTCAACGGACAGCCCTTCACCGAGGTCGCGCGCGGCACGGCCGAGGACGTGGAGCGCGCGCTGGACGCCGCACACGCCGCCGCCCCCGCCTGGGGCCGTACCGCCCCGGCCGAGCGGGCCCTGGTCCTCCACCGGATCGCCGACCGCATGGAGGAGAACCTCCAGGCCCTCGCGGTCGCCGAGAGCTGGGAGAACGGCAAGCCCGTACGGGAGACCCTGGCCGCCGACATCCCGCTCGCCATCGACCACTTCCGCTACTTCGCGGGCGCCCTCCGTGCCCAGGAAGGCAGCCTCTCGGAGATCGACGAGGACACCGTCGCGTACCACTTCCACGAGCCGCTCGGCGTCGTGGCCCAGATCATCCCCTGGAACTTCCCCGTCCTCATGGCGACTTGGAAGCTCGCCCCGGCCCTCGCCGCGGGCAACGCCGTCGTCCTCAAGCCCGCCGAACAGACCCCCGCCTCCGTCCACTTCTGGATGAGCCTGATCGCCGACCTGCTGCCGCCGGGCGTCGTCAACATCGTCAACGGCTTCGGCGCGGAGGCCGGACGCCCGCTGGCCTCCAGCCCACGGGTGGCCAAGATAGCGTTCACCGGCGAGACCACGACCGGGCGCCTGATCATGCAGTACGCCTCGGAGAACCTCAAGCCCGTCACCCTCGAACTGGGCGGCAAGAGCCCCAACCTCTTCTTCGACGACGTCTCGGCCGCCGCCGACGACTTCTACGACAAGGCCCTGGAAGGCTTCACCATGTTCGCCCTCAACCAGGGCGAAGTCTGCACCTGCCCCTCCCGCGCCCTCATCCAGCGCGGCCACTACCAGGACTTCCTCAACGCCGGCGTATCCCGTACGGAACAGATCATCCAGGGCCACCCTCTGGACACCGACACCATGATCGGCGCGCAGGCATCCAACGACCAGTTGGAAAAGATCCTCTCCTACCTGGACATCGGCCAGAAGGAAGGCGCCCGCGTCCTGACCGGCGGCACCCGCGCCGAACTCGGAGGCGAACTGGAAGGCGGCTACTACGTCCGCCCGACCATCCTGGAAGGCACCAACGACATGCGCGTCTTCCAGGAAGAAATCTTCGGCCCGGTCGTGGCGGTCACCCCCTTCACCGACTTCGACGAAGCCATCACCCTCGCCAACGACACGCTCTACGGCCTCGGCGCAGGCGTCTGGACCCGCGACGGCTCCACCGCCTACCGCGCCGGCCGCGCCATCCAAGCCGGCCGGGTCTGGGTCAACAATTTCCACAGCTACCCCGCCCATGCCGCCTTCGGCGGCTACAAACAGTCCGGCATAGGACGCGAAACCCACAAAATGATGCTGGCCCACTACCAGCAGACGAAGAACCTCCTGGTGTCGTACTCGCCGAAGAAGCTCGGCTTCTTCTAGAGGCACGGAAAAAGGCCATCGACTGCTCGATGAGACGGTTGGCCTGCTCCCGGACGCCGTCCAGGAACTTGGCGTAGTGGCGGAAGAGGACCGCGATGCTCTGGCCCGCGCGGCGAGCACATTCGGCCGGGTCCACACCGGAGTACAGCCGAACGAGCTCCGGGCATGCCGGAGCTCGTAGGGCCGCTCGGCCGGCCCGGAGGCGAGTTCCGTGCGCGTCAGGACGTACTTCCGTGCCCGCGCCCAAGTTGTGCCGTACGCGGCTGCGTCCACGTAGTTCAAGCCGGAAGTGGCCGTCATCGGCGGCCCACGGTGCTGTTAAAGTGGCGCCCGTGAGCGGAATTTAGAGATTTCCAGGGAACGACCGGCAGACTGCCCGTGCGATGACGGGCCGGCCCCGGCACAGCCGTAGCCACAAACAGGCGTGCCCCAGCGGGTGATCGGCTTCCGTCGCGGTGGTGAGCCCTCGGTGTGCTGCGAGGGTCGACGGCCGCGGACGCGGGGGTTCGCAGATCGCGCCGGTCGCGCAGCAGGTCCTTTCCCGTCCCTGTGCTCCCCGTGCTTGCGCGCACGCCTCCCTGGAAACCGGAGTTGTTCTCTCCATGTCCGTGCCGGCTCACGCCACCACCCTGTCCCGCTCCCGCTGGGTCACCCTCGTCCTCCTCGCCGTGCTCCAGCTCCTCATCGCGGTCGACGTGACCGTCGTGAACATCGCCCTGCCCGCCATCCGCGACAGCTTCGACGTCGACACCCGCCATCTCACCTGGGTCGTCACGGGATACACCGTCATGGGCGGCGGTCTGCTCATGGTGGGCGGGCGCATCGCCGACCTCTTCGGGCGGCGGCGGACCCTCCTGCTCGGCGCCTTCCTCTTCGGCGCGTCGTCCCTGACCGCGGGTCTCGCCCCGAATCTGGAGCTGCTCGTGCTCGCACGGTTCGGGCAGGGCGCCGGCGAGGCCCTCTCCCTGCCCGCCGCGATGTCGCTCATCGCGCTGCTCTTCCCTGAACCCGCCGCCCGTTCCAAGGCGTTGAGCGTATGGGCGTCGGTCGCGAGCGTCGGCCTGGTCCTCGGCTTCCTGCTCTCCGGTGTCATCACCCAGCTCTTCACCTGGCGCTGGATCTTCCTGATCAACCTTCCCCTCGTCAGCCTCGTCCTCGCCGCCGTGCTGCTGCTGGTCAAGAAGGACGGGACGAGCGACCGCGCCCCCATCGACCTGCCCGGCGCACTGCTCTTCACGACCGCGCCGCTGCTGCTCATCTTCGGCGTCATCGAGCTGGGCGAGGACGAGCCCCGGCTGCCGCTCGCCCTCGGGAGCCTGCTCGCCGCCGTGGCGTGCGCGACCGCGTTCGTCGCCGTCGAACGGCGCACGCCCCAGCCCCTGGTGCCCCTGACGTTCTTCAAGAACCGCGTCCGCATCGTCGCCAACGGCGCCACGGTCCTGCTCAGCGCCGCCCTGTCGACCTCCTTCTTCCTGCTGACCATGCACCTTCAGGAAGAGCGCGACCTGTCCCCCATCGAGGCGGGACTCTCCTTCCTGCCCCTCGCGGTCAGCCTCATCCTCGCCTCGACCCTCGTGCCCCGCCTCATCGAACGCATCGGCACCACCGGTGCGGCGGTGCTCGGCATGGTGCTCGCGGCCCTCGGCGCCGGCTGCTTCGCCCTGCTGCCCAGTGACGACTCGCTCGTCACCAGCGTCTTCCCCGGCATGATCCTGCTCGCCTGCGGGATGGCCACCGGCCTGGTCGCCCTCCAGAACGCCGCCCTGCACGCGGTCACCGAGGCCGACGCGGGCGTGGCGTCCGGGGTGCAGCGCTGCGCCGACCAGCTCGGCGGCGCGAGCGGCATCGCCGTCTACGTCAGCGTCGGCTTCTCGCCCCACCTCAGCGGCGGCTGGGACCCGTTCACCGTGGCGTACGGTCTCGCCGCGGCCGGTCTGATCGCGGCCGTCGTCGCCTTTCTGGCCATGTCCCCGCGCCGACGTCTCGCCGCCCCACAGGAGCCGCAGGAGCCGCAGGACTGACCGCACCGCGTAATGGAGACCGCGGCAGCCCAGCGGTCGAGGGCCCGCGTCCGGCACCATCCGCCGGGCGCGGGCCCTCGCGCGTCCGCACTCCCCCGAGGCTTGCCCCCGCCGCCGATCACCGATTCCCTGTTCGCGGTAATGCACCGGAAATCGAGAGACCGTGGCGGTGCGGGCCGCGCCGACTCCCGGATAAGTTCCGTGGAATACGGGCGTCTCCATCGTCGCCCTGCCCGCGGGGGCGCAGGACGCCGTCGAGATCTGTGGCCAGGCCCCCATGCCCCGCGCGGCGACGCCGCGGGCCTTCGCCGGCCTCGGCCTGGACCACGTCCCGGGCTCGGGCCTGCTCCCCGCCTGCGTGCCGGGCGCCTTCGGCGGCTGGCTGCGGCTGCTGGCGGAGTTCGGCACCCTGCGCCTCGCGGACGTCCTCGCACCGGCCGTCACCTACGCGAAGAGGGCTACCCGCTCCTCCCGGAGACCGCCCACGCGGCCGACGTACTGGCCCCGCTCTTCAGCGCCGAGTGGACCGGCTCGGGGCAGATCTACCTGGCGAACGGCGCCGCCCCCAAAGCCGGTTCCCGCTTCCGCGACGCTGCCGTCTCAGATCTGGTCACCGGTGCCCGGCAGGGTGCCTTCGACCACGTCGCGGAGCTGTGACCGGGCGATGATGCCCAGTTTCGGGAAGACTCGGTAGAGGTGGGAGCCGACCGTGCGGGGTGAGAGGAAGAGCTTCTCTCCGATCTCACGGTTCGTCAGGCCGCGGGCGGCAAGCTGGACGATCTGTTGTTGCTGGGAACTCAGTTCGGTGAAGGCACTGGGCACCACGCTACCGGCGGCCTCGACGCCCGCGGCCCGCAGTTCCGCCTTCGCCCGCTCGGCCCAGGGCCGTGCGCCGAGCCGCTGGAAGGTGTCGAGTGCCGTGGTCAGCAGGGGGCGGGCGGCTGCGATACGACGTTGCCTCCTGAGCCACTCACCGTAGTCCAACTGTGTCTGCGCCCGTTCGAACGGCCGTTGCTCGCCCGCGTCGTCGGCCAACGCCGCCTGGAAGTACGGTTCCGCGTGCTCCGGTTCGGCGAGCAGGGCGCGGGCTCGGTCGACCAGTGCGGTGATCCGTGCCGACATTCCCCTGCCCAGGTGCCGCGCCGACCGTTCCACCAGCTCGGCGGCGTCCTGCTGTCGCCCTCGGCGGACGGCCGCCGCAGCGAGTTCGGCCAGGACGGTGTAGGAGACGTGGTAGTGCACCGGATCGCCGTCGTCGGTGAAGGCGGAGCGGAACTGCGCGTACGCGGTGTCGTAGTCGCCCTCGGCCACGGCCGCCAGGCCCAGAGCCCGACGTGCGAAGACCGCGACGGAGCGGCTTTCCAGCGGGTCGACGAGGGCCAGCGCCCGCCCGGCGGCCCGGCGGGCGTCGGCCGGCCGGCCGAGCAGCGCGAGCACGGTCGCGTCGAGCGCCTTGGCACACGCCTCGGCGTGGTCCAGTCCGGCCGTCGACGCCACCGTCGAGAACTCGGCGGCCACCGAGCGGGCGTCGGCCCACCGGCCCTGCTCCAGGTAGGTCCAGCCGGCCGCGCATCCCAGTCCGGCCGGCACAGGACCATGGGTCTGCCATCGGCCGAACGCCTCGTCGAAGGTCCTGGCGGCGAGAGTGGTCTGGTCCAGGAGCCAGGCCACGATCGCGAGCGCGGTCAGACCGGTGGCGTCGTCCCTGGCCTCGGTGATGAGCCGGGGCAGCTCCGGGACGAGGGAGGCTCCCGCGCCGTTGGGGTCGGAGACTACCGGCACCCAGGCGTGCAGGGCGCCCCTGGCGGCGGAGTCCGGCGTGGCGGGGAGCAGGTCCTCGATCTGCTGTCGCTGAGACTGCTCGCCCGAGTAGTAGCGGACCACCGCGGCTGCGGCGAGCGCGTCCAGCACGCGGGGCGACCGGGCCGCCGCCGCCTCGCCGGCGAGGCGGACCAGCAGGGCGAAGGCCGCCGTGTGGTGCCGGCGCAAGCTCATGAGTTGCCCGACGGCCAGCGAGGCCCTGCTGATCAGGTCCGGGTCGTCGCTGCGCTCACGGACCTCGGCGGCCAGGTGTTCCACCCAGCCGAGCTGACCTGTGAAGACGGCCGTGACGGCGGCCTCGGTCAGCAGCCGCGCCTGGTCCGCGCGGCGCGGGCTCAGCTCCGCGGCGCGCTCCAGTGCCGCAGCCGCGGCTGCGTAGCCGCCCCGGCGCCGGGCCCGGTCGGCCGTTTGCCGCAGGGCGGCCGACACGTCTTCGGCGGGGCGGGTACTCGCGGCGGCGAGGTGCCAGGCGCGGCGGTCGGGTTCCTCGCTCAGCAACTCGGCGAGAGCGAGATGTGCTTGTCTGCGTTCCCCGAAGGACGCGGCGTGGTAGACGGCAGAGCGGATGAGCGGGTGGCGGAAGGAGATCCAGGGGCCGTCCTGACGTATGAGACCGGCCCGTTCCGCGGGCACCCACGCCTTGTCGCCGGCCTCGGGCAGTTCCCGGGAGGCCGTCGGCACATCCATCGAGTCGGCGGCTGCGAGGAGCAGGAGCGAACGGCGGGTCGCTTCCGGCAGGGACTCCGCGTGCCCAGTGAAGATCCGCTCCAGCCGGTCGGTGACGGGCAGCGGGCCCGCCGTGCCGCTGCCATCGGGCCGTCGGGTCGCGGCGGCGCGGGCGAGTTCGACGAGGGCCAACGGGTTGCCGGCCGCCTCCCGCAGGATCCGTACACGAGTGCGCCCGGTGGGCGGCGTCGGCTGCCGGTCGAGCAGCCGGGCCGCCGCCTCGGCGCTGAGCGGACCGATCTCCAGGCGCTCGTAGCCCTTGTCGAGCCCGGGCAGCGTGGCCGCGGCCCGCACCCCCACCAGCAGCGTGACGGGTTCGCTGTCCATGCGTCGGGCCACGAAGGAGAGCACGTCCAGCGACGCACGGTCGATCCACTGGGCGTCGTCGACCACCATGAGCAGCGGCGCCGGTTCGGCCAGATCCGACACCAAGGTGAGAACCGCCAGAGCGACGAGCATGCCGTCAGGGGCCTCGGGGCAGTCGTCCAGGCCCAGGACGGCCCGGAGCGCGGTGCGCTGCCGCGGCGGCAGGCGCTCCAGTCCGTCGAGCACGGGGCGAAGCATCTGATGGAGCCCCGCGAATCCCAGGTGTGCCTCGGACTCGCTGCCGACCGCGCGCAGGACCCGGCCCCCTTCGCGCCGCGCGCGGTCGGTCACGAGATCGAGCAGCACGCTCTTGCCGACACCGGGGTCACCCGCCAGGATCAACACCTCGCTGCGGGACCGGCCGGAAGCGACCCGCCGCATGATGTCCGCGGTCTCGGTTTCCCGGCCCACCACCGGCAGACCGCGATCACGTGTCGAGCGCTGGTTCCCTTGAGCCATCTCAGTATTTTCCACTGATACGCACGGCCTTTGATCTCGACCAGGCACCGGAGTCCTTCCGCAGGGCACGTCCGCCGCTCCCCCACCCGCTCAAACCGCTCATTCCTCAGCGCGGCCGTCGTGATCGCACCCGCCGCCTGCTGTCACTCGTGATCGCGCCCGCCGCCTGCTGGAACCGCCGGAAGCCGGGGCCGACCACGCACGGAGCCTGGCCAACGTGTCCGGGGGCCATCCGCAGGAGAACGGCGCCGCGTACGCCACCGGGGTCACCGAGGCGGCCGACGCACGGCTCCTGCGGTTCTCGCGCCGCGCCGCGTCCGGATCAGCGCAAGGACTGCTGTGCCCAGGTGCAGTCACGTGACGCATACCGCGGCACGCCCGGAGCAACGCACGATGGCCGAGCAGGGCCGTCCACGAACGGACGCGCACGGTACGGCCCTGCTTCCACCGGTGCACGGCCCCCGCAGGGGCGCGCACCCCGTACCCGTCATGAGCAGATGCCCATCCGTGTCTCGCCCGCGCCCGCGGCCCGAGCACGCGGAACCGATCGAACTGGAGAGAATCGTGGACACCATCACCCTGGGCGACGTCACCGTGACCCGTGTCCGGGAGTACTACGGTCCTGTCGACCTGACGCCCGAGGCGTTCATCCCGCAGAGCCCGGCGGAGGCGTGGGAGACCCACCGTTCCTGGCTGGTCCCGGACTTCCTGGACGCCGAGACCAACATCGTGAACTCCGCGATCCAGACCTGGGTGCTGCGCAGCGAGGGCAAGACCATTCTGGTCGACACCGGCGTCGGAAACCACAAGGAGCGCCCGTACGCGCCGGTGTGGAGCCGGCTGAACACCGGCTTCCTGGGCAGCCTCGCCCGCGCCGGGGTCCGCCCCGAGGACGTCGACATCGTGGTCAACACGCACCTGCACGTCGACCACGTCGGCTGGAACACCTGCCTCGACGGCCGGACCTGGGTGCCGACGTTCCCCAACGCCACCTACCTGATGGCCAAGGCGGACTTCGACTACTGGAACCCCGCCAACGAGATCGAGACCCTGCTCGGCCGAGGCAACCAGAACGTCTTCGAGGACAGCGTCGCCCCCGTGCACGCGGCCGGCCTGACCCACCTGTGGGAAGACAGCCACCGGATCGACGGCAACCTGAGCCTGGACCTCGCACCCGGTCACACCCCGGGTTCGTCGGTACTGCGGCTGGAGTCCGGCTCCGACCGGGCCCTCTTCGTCGGCGACCTGGTGCACAGCCCGCTCCAGATCCACGAGCCCGACGCCAACAGTTGCTTCTGCGAGGACCCCGCCGAAGCCCGCGCCACCCGCCGCAAGCTCCTGGGCTCGGCGGCCGACACCAACGCCCTCGTCTTCCCCGCGCACCTCGGCGGCCATGGCGCCGCCGAAGTCGTCCGCGAGGGAGAGGCGTTCGCCATCAAGGGCTGGGCACCCTTCGCCCCGTACACCGAGCAGGCCTGAGGCCCGCGGAGAGACACCAGACATGAGCCACCACCCCGACCCCGTCGTGACCACCGCACAGGGAGCCGTCCGCGGCCTGCGCCAGGGCGACACCACCGCTTTCCTGAACATCCCCTACGCGGCCCCGCCCCGCGGCGCCGGCCGGTTCGCGCCGCCGCGACCGCACGAGCCGTGGGACGGCGTACGGGACGCCACCGTGCCGGGACCGAACGCGCCGCAGTCCGAGCGCACGCTCGGCAACGTGGACATGACCCCCTACTTCGGCACCGGCTGGAGCCGCGGCGAGGACTACCTCACCGTCAACGTCTGGACGCCCGCCGCGGCCCAGGGCGGCCTGCCCGTCATGGTGTTCGTCCACGGCGGCGGCTTCGTCGCCGGATCGACGCGGTCCGCACTGTACGACGGCACCGCCTTCGCCCGGGACGGCGTCGTCCTCGTCACCCTCAACTACCGCCTCGGCATCGCCGGGTTCCTCGACCTTCCCGGAGCACCCGCCAACCGCGGCCTGCTGGACGTCGTCGCCGCCCTGCGCTGGGTCCGGGAGAACATCGCCGCCTTCGGCGGTGACCCGTACCACGTCACCCTCTTCGGCCAGTCGGCCGGGGCGACCATCGTCGGCGGCGTCCTCGCCACCCCCGAGGCCGCCGGCCTGTTCCGCCGGGCGATCGTCCAAAGCGGCAACGGCCTGGGCGCGTTCACCACCGAGCAGGCCGCCCGCGTCACCCGGGCGGCGGCCAAGACCCTTGGCATCGACCCCCACCCCGACGCCTTCGCCGAGATCCCCGACGAGCGTCTGGTCGAGGCCGCCTCCCGGCTCACGGGCATCGACCTGCGGACCAGGGCCCATCGCGACCCGTTGATCGGACTCAGCCCCTTCAGCCTGGTCCTTGACACCCAGCCCGCCGAATCCGTCGCCGCCGGCCGCGGCGCCGGCATCGACCTGCTCATCGGGACCAACACCGAGGAGGGAAACCTCTACCTGGTCCCCGTGAACAAGTACGCCACCGCGACCGCCGAAGACGTCGACGACGCGGCGGCCCGCTCACACCCCGATCCGGTCCGACTCGTCAGGACCTACCGCGCGACACGCCCCGAGGCGTCCTTTGGCGAGCTGCGCTCCGCCATCATGGGCGACGCGCTGTTCGGCGCGGGCAGCCGGGCCCTGGCCGGCGCACATGCCGCCCACCCGCAGTCCGCGACCTACGCCTACGAGTTCGCCTGGCGCTCCCACGCCCTGGACGGACAGCTCGGCGCCACCCACACGGTCGAGCTGCCCTTCGTCTTCGACCTCACGCACCTGCCTCCGCTGCTCGGCCCCGCCGCCCTGCTCGGCCCCGGCCGGCCCCCTGAGGGGCTCGCCGCCCGCATGCACGAGAGCTGGGTCCGGTTCGCCAGGAGCGGCGACCCCGGCTGGGACCCGTACGACACCGACCGCAGGTCCACCATGCACATCGACGCCGAGTGGACCCAGGTCGAGGACCCCCGCAGCCAGGAACGTCAGGCCTGGAGCTGACCAGCGGCGCTCAGCCCAGCGCTACAAGCCCCCTTACGTCAATGCGCAACGGGGCGTCATCGAAATCACCGTCACCCGCGCGACGGGCACCACCACACCGCCGAGCCCGCTGATGGACGTTCACGCAGAAGTCCGGGAGCTTCTCGTCGCCGGGGAGCTGTGCGAGTGCGCTGCCGGGCAGAATGAGCTTTCCGCAGCGTCGCCCGCTGCCGGTCAGGACGTACGGGGTCGCGACAACGGCCTCGTCGATCAGGAAGGGCCATGTGCCGGGCAGGCCGATCGGAGTGGTGCCGCCGTACTCCATGCCGGTCTCGGCCACGGCCGTGTCCATCGCGGCGAACGACACCTTGCGGGCGCCCCGGTGTGTGCGGACGACGTCAGGGGTCGTGGCCCGGGCTCAGCGAAGTGCCGAGGAGGGGACGCGGAGCATTCACAGGGACTGACGGAATCCCGCGTCGGTCGAGGAAGTCGAGGGAAGGCGTCGTCGGCATGCCCGGACGGGGCGTGCCCGTACTTCTGTGCTGCCGACCGGCATGCTTGGCCGGATGCGGACTGTGTGCGCTGCCCGCTGCGCCGGAGACTGCGAGGTGACGCGGCACGTTGCCCACCTTGGCCAACGTCCCCGTCCCGCAGCATCTTCGTTCCGCAGCCCGGCTCACCCGGCCCCGCCGGTGGAGCCGGGCGGTGCACCGTCCCGCGCTCACCTGTCCGGGGCTTCTCGTCGGCAGCGGGTCCCGCTCGGGTGAGCAGCCCTCATCACCGTCTGGGAGACCCTCGTGACACTGCTGGAACGGGAACCGGACCTGACCGAGCTCCGGAACACCATGTACCGACTGGGCTTCGGGAGTCATTTCGACTTCCCGGAGCGGACCCCGGTCATCCTTCCGAGGGAGGTGCCGGACAGCCACTGGGTGGATCCTGTCGGGGACGCCGGCACGGGCTACGGTGTGGCCGGCCGCTGGGACGTGATGTCGTACCGCTTCGGCCCGGCCACCAGGCTGGGCAGGGCGGTCTGCAACGAGACCAGTAACCCCATCGAGCGGCAGATCGGTGGCGAGGAGACCATCGGCACCTCGCACACCTTCGAGATCTCCTCCACCGTCGAAGCGGGCTTCTTCGACATCGTCAAGGTATCGGTGACCACCTCGTTCTCCATGACCTGGAGCAAGGAGACCACCTTCAAGGACTACCTGACCGTCATCATTCCGCCCGGCTACTGCTCCTGGCTGGAGCTGTCACCGGTGATGCGGCGCCTCGACGGCAACTTCATCTACATGCGTCGTTTCCTCGGGCAGGCGTTCATCGGCAAGTTCAGCGGTGAGGTGGACGCGCCGGGTGTGGAGGGCGACCTGTCCGACGTGATCCGGGTACGTGAGGCCCCGATCCCCGGCCGGGCCGGCGGCGCACTGAGCGAACTGGCCGAACTCAGGTCGCGGTGGGTCGAGGAACAGGACGGCGTGCTGACGTTCCCGGCCGTACTGCTCCCCGAGCAGTGGAGCCGGGACGCCGACACACGGGACGTCACCGCACAGGTCCGCTCCCGGCCGTAGCCCGCGTCACCCACCCGGAAGGAGCGTCATGCCGTTCATCCACTTCAAGGACCGCGACAACAAGCCCAAGCGGCTCGGCGGCCAGATGCCGTTCATCCTGTACTGGCACAAGCGTGGCGGGGACCGCTTCTACCCCGTGGGCCGCTGGGAGAACAAGGACTTCAGCCCCAAGGACTCGATCTCGCGCAACGACGTCGTGCAGTTCAAGTTCGACGCCGAGGGCGACATCGACGAGAGCCTCACGGGCTGGTTCGGCGAGGGGCCCCCGCTGCTGTTCCGCGTCGGGAGCGGCGCCTGGTCCCGGCCGGTCCAGCGCAAGGGGAACTACCACTACTTCTCCGCGACCGGCTCCAGCAACAGCATGCGCAGGGTGAAGCAGATCAAGGTGTACGACGAGGAGATCCGGTTCGCCCTGCGCATGGACATCGCCGGGGCCGGTGACTCCTGGATCGCCGACGAGGAGTACACCGGATCCATCCGCATGCGGGACACCACGGAACGGCGGGCGTACCTGGTGGCCGTCCGGCACGGCATCACCTTCGACGACCCCTTCGGCAATGCCCAGACCTTCCGCCCGCGCTCCTGGGCCGACCTGGTCGGCTGAGCCGCAAGGCGATCCGGTCGGCTGAGCCGCAAGGCGATCCGGCCCGAGGCCGGCGGGGCCACGGCGCGGTCGCGAAGATGGCGACCGCGCCGTCACGGTGGCCGGGGTATCCGCCGGCCGTACGGGGTCAGTTGGTGCGGGCGTGGCCTGTGAGGGTACTCCTCCGTGGGGTCGCCGTCCTGGTGGACCTCCACAGGGCGGATGCGAGGCAGGCCAAGGCGGCCCCGGCCACGACGTCCGAGGTGCTGGTGAGCGCGGAGTCGGGCAGGTCGGTCAGGAACGCGAAGAGGGAGAGCTGTCGCGTACGTCCATGGAGGACACCCGCGGCATGCGGCACACCGTCGAACTCTGCCGCGTCGGCTGACGGGCCCTCGGCCGGGCGGCCCACGCTGAGCTGTTCGAGGAGGCCGACCACAAGCTTCCGGTCTTGAGCGTGAGCTTCTGCGGTGAAGCCCGATCGACGGAGCATGGTCTCCCGCCTGCCACACGCCGGCTGCCCAGAACTGTGGCCGCTCCCTTGTCGGGGCTGGGCCAGTCAGCTCGAATACGGCTGGGTGACGGCGTGCAGTGGTGCGTGGAGCCGACGGATCGACAGGGAGGGAGGCCCGTTGTCGTACCCCCTCAGGCTGGTCGGTGACAGAGTCGTGGTGCGCGACTTCACCCTAGATGACGTCGATGACATGCAGCGCGTATTCGGCGACGACCGCGTCACCAAATGGCTGTCGTTCGACAGTCGCACCCGTGACGAGACCCGGGCCAGGATCGAGGCCGCGATCCGAAGTTCGCAGTCGTCCCCGCGGACAGAGTTCTACCTGGCCGTCACCAAGCTGGACGACGACCGCGCGATCGGCTTCATCCGCCTTGTGCACTCCGGGTCCCAGGGCCAGGACATCGGCTGCGCCATCGCCGCGGACGAATGGGGGCACGGCTACAGCACCGACGCGCATCGCGTGATTCTCGACTTCGCCTTCCACGAACTCGGGGTCCAACGCGTCGCCGGATGGATTCCCCTGGACAACGAGCCGAGGATCAAAGCACTCGATGAGCACGGCGCGGTCGGCAAGCTGGGATTCGTCACCGACGAAATACGCCGCAATCATGTGTTCATCAACGGTGCGTGGCGGGACTGCAACCTGAACTCCGTGAGCGCGGACGAGTGGAGCCGCCGCCGTGAGCGGATCGTCATGCGACCAGAGGAAGGCGGGAACCCCGGCCGGTAGATGGCGGCGGCAGTGGAGCCGGAAGAGATGCCGCCGAGTGGTCCGTCAGACCCGCCCGTAAGGTCATGGACCGTGATCGACGTTCTTCCGGACACCGTCCGGATGAGGAACCGGCCGTTCACACAGGGTGGGTTGCCTTACGACGAAGGTTTACCTGGCGAGCGATGGCCGGTGCCGTCCGCCGCCATCCTGGTCACGCCCGGGCAGTGGCGTGACGCGCCGCAGTTGATCCCGGCGCTTGGCCGTATCCGTGTCCCGCGTCCTGTCCGCGGCCACCCGCGGACGCGACCGGACCACGTGCGGGGCACCGAAGACCCGGTCGTCACGCACCCGACACGGTCACCCAGTACGCCCGTTCCACCCGCGATGCCAGGCCCCGAAACCGGCTGACTTCCGCGCGGCAAGGGGGGCCTCAGCGGCCTGGATGAACAGCTCACCCGTGCTCCCGGCACCTCAGCCCTGACGCCACCCAGCGCAGCGCTCACCCTTGCACCGCTCCGCACCTCAAACTTCGGTGGCAGAGGCCAAAGCCCAGACCACATACGGACCGACGCCCTGTAGGCGGGGCACGGGCAGTATGGACCTCAATACCTCAATACATCGGCCACATATCCGGCCTTGCCTCACTGCAAATCGTTGGGCTCAGCTCTGTTCAGACTGCCGAGCCTCCCTGGCTGCCGCATTCGCCTTCGTACCGCCACGGCCATCGCTGGAGGCGCAGATCTCGGAACCTACAAGGATCCCCGGCCCGGCGGCCTGCCTTATGGCGTGGGCCCTGGGAGGCTCGGTGCACCGGACGCGGGCGGCATCGCTGGATAAGCCCGTACTCGACAAGGCGGCGGACGACCTGCGCCACTTCCTGGAACTGCTGGAGCGGTTTTTGGCCCGGATCATCGCCACGGGTGGTCCTGGGTGTCGGTAGATGTCTCTGGTATCCGGGCAGGTGGAAGTGGCTTCGGCAGAGCGGTGGGCGTCGATGGCCGTCGGTGCGTACGGCTGCCGATCACCAGTCGACCTGGCCATAGGGCGACCGATCGCAGGTTTCAGCCCTTGCGGGGATAGAAGCCGCCGTCGGCGTCGCCGTGGGCCGTGCAGTCCATGTCGCGGTAGCGGTCGACAAAGGTGCCGGTGAGGCCGGTGAACGCGTCGTACGTGTGGTCCAGGGGCAGGTCTTTGCTCACTCTGAACCGCAGTTGCACGTGGACGGACTCGCGGGGCTCGAGCGTCTTCGGGGCGGGGATGGTGCCGCCGGCTTTTCCATCGGCCTGGCGCAGCGTCTTCCAGGTGCGCTGCGAGGTGTCCCAGTACTGCAGATCGCCGTACGGGCTCAGATCGCGCTCGCCCTCGTTGTAGACGTAACTGCCCAGCTTGCCTCTGAGTTCGAAGGACTTCAGCTCCTTTGCCGAGGTGTTGGTGAGCGTGGCGGTGTAAGTCGTCCAGTGAGTGCCGAGAGCGACCGATGCGGGTATGCCGAATGAGCGGCCCACGAGGACGTTGTTGCTGTGGGGGCTCCCGATCTCGGAGCACTGCGGGATGTCCGCGGCAGGGGACGCCTGGGAGGCGGGCGCGGCGGCCACCGCCATGGGGATCAGGGCGGCCGTCGCGGCCGAGGCCGACAGAGCGCGGTGCAGTTTCATGAAGTTCTCTTTCCTGGTTCTTCGGGCCCCTGGAGCCTGTGTTTCCAGTGCCATTGAGGTCTGAGGCGGTGGATCCTTTGGGTTATCAGGTTCGTGGAGAGGTGCGTTGGGCTTACGCGGTGACGTCCGTGGCGTCCGGGCCGGCCGCGCCCTTCCGACGGCGTACGGCGATGACCGCACCCGCGCCGACCACCGTCGCGGCTCCGCCGATGAGAGCGATCACCGGGAGCGCGGATGAGGAGCCGGTCGTGGCGAGGTGGGCGCTGCTCTGTTGGCTGAGGCCACCGGTGGAATCGGAGCCACCCGTACCGCCGCCGGATGCGGCGCTCTGGCTGGGCTCGGCCGTGCCACCGGGCTTGCCCGGCTCACCCGCCTTACCCGGCTTGCCCGGACCACCCGGCTTGCTGGTCGGGTGCTGCGTCGGCTTCGCGCTCGCGGGGAGGATGGTGAAGTCGTACCAGGCTTCCTTGGCCGAGCCACAGGCACCGTCGCGGTTGCGGTAGTCACCTGCGGCGAGCGCGTACCCGGCGCCGGGCTTGGCGTCCTTGACCGCGCGGGTGCGCAGTTGGAGCGTGATGGTGCTGCGCGGGCCGACGGCAAAGAAGCCGAACAGGTCGTCGGGCTCCGCGTCGTGGAAGGTCTTCCACCGTCCCGTCTTGGCGTCGCGGTACTCGGTATCCAGTTCCCAGTACGGCCGGTCGACATTTTCGGCGGAGGACACGAGCAGGAAGGGCTGGACCTTCTCCAACGGCTTGCCGGTGGTGTTGGTGAGCGTCATGGAGAAGGGAGTCCAGGCGCCGCCCGCCGTCAGCCGGGACGGCAGCCCGTGGACGGCCACCTGCAACTGACCGGACTCGAACGCGCAGGGCTGACCCGTACCATCGGCGCCGCCGGCATCCTTGCCTCCACCTGTGGCACCGCCCGCGCCGGTGGTGCCCTCAGTGTTCCCTTCGGCGGTCGCGGCGGATTTCGACGGCTTCACCGGCCGGTCCGCCGGTGTCGCGGCATCGGTGGAGTCGGGTGAAGCGGGCGCGCGGGGACCGGCCTTGGGCACCGGCTCCGTTGCGAACGCGGCTGCGGGCGCGGCCAGTACGGCGGCGGGCGCTATCACGGCAGCCGCTGCGGCGGCCGTCAGGGCGCGGCGAATCTTCATCCAGCAGAACCTCTCGGATCCCAAGTGCCACCGCCAGGGCAGCAACAGGTTGACGTTCGTCGTGTTTCGAGACCGCCACCTCCTATAAAGCAGCGGTCGTACCCGTACTCGATCTTGGCGTTGAGTTCATAGAACGCCTTCCCCTGGGGGTAGCTTTCACCGTCGGCGATTTCCCAGGCGGCGGCAGTAGAAGCGGTGGTGGCGGTTGGCGGGACAGTGACCGTCGCGACACCAACAGCGAGCCCCGCCGTGATGCGGTTACGCCACGACGTCATCGTTTCTCCTTGCTCGTCTTCACACTCCGAGCCAGCCCCGCCCAGAGATGTTCTTGGCTCACGCCGTCGACGCTAAGTGCGAGGACGGCGTCACCGAACCGTTCGGGCGCGATCTACGTAACGCATTACGCAATTCCCGCCTACGTGAGCCACGGCAGTCCGCGATGTACGCGGCCGTTCCGCCCGTTCTGCCTGGCGGAACGCCCGGGCCCGGCGGCACGGGCGGCGTTGGTCAGCCGATGGGGTTGACGAAGGTGGCGGGGTGGGTGGCGCTCCTCTGGTCGACGAGCGGGCCCCAGGACCACTTCAAGGCCAGGGAGGTGCACCGCCTCCGAGGTCGCCGCGACGGTCGGGGCACGATGCGGCACGAAACCACCATGGACGTCGAGGCCAATTACACGGACTCGCGTGGCCAGTCGGAAATCGGGATTGGCATCACCCGGCTGCTGAACTTCGACCTGCTGCCCCGCATCAAGCGGATCAAGTCATCTGAGCGTGCGTGAAGCGTGGGCGAGGTCAGAAGGAGCGGCGGGAGAGGGAAGGAAACCAGACGCTCCACCTCCCTCCCGCGGACGTCATGTCGCTGCATTCACAGTGTCTTGTGAGGCGTCTGCCTTGGAATGCGGCTTCGCCACGCCCCGGCTACGCGTACGGTCCATCTCGCACCATTCCGGCCGCAGTCCAGCCAGATTCGTGGTGAGGAAGTAAGCGGTGCCGCAGGCGAGCAGCACCGGCACGAGTCCGACAGCGGTCACCGCCGCCCCGGCGATCAGCCCACCGAGAGGGATACCGGCCCAGGCCAGCGCGTCACCGAGCGCGTTGACCCGGCCCAGCATCCGGCGCGGCACCCGCTCGACGAGGACGGCTCCCAACACCGGGTTGACGAAGCCGGCACCGAACCCACTGACCGCGAAGACGGCCAGTACCATTCCCAACGGGGCATCGAAGGCGAGGATCAGGAATCTCGGTGCCCCGGCCAGCAGGAACCCGGTGAGAACCACCACCCGCCGCCGCAGCCGGTGCGCGACCACCGCGACGATCAGGCTCCCGCCGACCGCCGCGGCCCCCATCACGCTGCCCATCACACCGATCGCGGTCGGCCCGGTGCCGGATTCCCTGGCCCAGACGGGTACGAGCACCGAGGTGATCGCCGCGTCCAGCAGGTTGGTGAGGCCGCACATGATGATGACGATGAGCAGCAGCGGCTCGCCGCGCAGGAAGGTGAAGCCTTCACCGAACCGCCGCCAGTAGCCCGGTTCGGTTCCCCCGGCCGGCGAGGGGGCTTCCTCGGCCGCGTGTCCCATGCCGCGAGGCAGCGCCAATTTGATGATCACCGATCCGAGGGCGAAGCAGCCCGCGTTGACGGCGAGTCCGGTCAGCGGACCGAGCAGCGCCACCAGGGACCCGCCGACCGCCAGGCCGACGGTAGCGGCGAGCCGCTCGATCACACCGGCCAGACCGGTGGCCCGCTCCAGCGGCACCCGGCCGCGCTCGGCCGCTTCCGGGACCATCACCTCCTTGGCCAGGTCGCCGGGTCCCCGGGCCGCGCCGATCAGCGCGACCAGAGCTAGCAGAAGCGGAAAGGACAGCAGGTCCAGGGCGTGGAGCAGGGGAACCGCGGCGGCGGCGGTCGCGCTGGCCAGATCGGTGATCCAGGAAACGGCCCGCGGACCGATCCGGTCGACCAGCGGCCCGGTGAGCGCCTTGACCACCACGCAGGGCGCCATTTCGCAGAAGGCGACCAGTCCGGTCCGGGTGGCGCTGCCGGTGGTGACGAGGACGAACCAGGGCAGTGCCACAACGGAGATCCGCGTGCCGGTCAGCGACACGATCATGGCCGCCAGCACCCCGCCCAGCGGCCGTAAGGACCTCTTGCCGGGTATGCCGCCGGCCTCGGTGGCGTCGTCGGTCATGACGTCGGATTTCCTTCCGCTTCCGTAGGGTCGGAAGGGAGCGACGACGCGGCAGGTACAACTAGTTCGGGCAGGATCTGCGTGATGACGCCGACCCGTTCGGCCCCCTTCGGGGCACTGGCCACCGCGTCTGGGGTATCTCTCCGGTAGCGGACGATGACGGCCCTCAACTCTTGTCCCAGGGAGATCGCTTCCTCAGGGGTGAGCCGTAGGGCACAGTCGCTCATGTCGAAGGTGTCCCGCCACGCATGAGGCAGCGTCTGCAGCTCGTTCAGCGTCCGCTGAGTCCGCAAGGTGTAGGTGGCTGCGACGGACTGCAGAAACGCCAGTGCGGCCTCGGGCTCCCGGTCGGCCAGGTCCCGGGTGTTGAACTCCGTCGTTTGATGAACCGAACGCCACCAGCGCTCTCGTGCGTTGCCACGCTCTGTGACCTCCTCGACGAAACCCGCCGCACCGAGCTGGCGCAGGTGATAGCTGGCCGTCCCGGAATTCACGCCCAGCCGCTCCGCGAGGCGGGTGGCCGTCGACGGGCCGTACTTCCGCAGCAACCCGACCAACTGCACGCGCAGCGGATGTGCGAGGGCACGCAGCCCCTTGGCGTCCAGAACAACCGAGTTCTCTTCGGCGGAGCCATCGGCGCTCTCCATTGCATCAGTCATACGACACACGGTAGACCGCAAAGAGTTCTTCGCAAAGGGGTCTTCGCGAAGAACTCTTTGCGGTTCGACCGGGTTGCGAGATGCTGGTGCTTATCTACCGACTTGATTGTTGAGCAAGATCGGCAAGTGGGCGGCGAGCGGCCGGATCGACGTCAGATCATGCCTATAAAGCGGCGTCAGGAACCCGACACGCTCAGAACTTGAAGGGCGCCACCTCCGCCAGCGAGCCCTGTGCGTACCTCGAAGCGTTCGACCAGTTGCAGCGCATGGCGGTGTACGGCGACGCGGTACGCCGCCTGGTGATCATCGCCCGGGCTGCATTCGGGTTACGGCTCCGGGCGCCGCGTATTCACGCCGACCGCGCCCTACTGGACGGGTTTGCCGACCACCTGGGCCCCAGCGCGGGGGCGTCACCAGATGAGGATGCCGCCGTCCGTCTCCTGTGCTCTGCGGGCGGCATCCTCGATGTTCGCCAACCGTCCGGAGATCGCCTGCCTGTGCTCCTCGACCGTGCGGACGGGCACGGTCTCCGTCACGATCCGCTCCAGGTTCTCACGCAGCAGGACGCACTCGGCCACGAAGGCCGGAACCTGGTCGGCCTCGACTCGCAAGTCGCCGTCGGCCAGGACCGGGAAGAACCGGGCTCCCAGCGATCGGACCGCCTGCGAGCCCCACACGCGGGTGCGCCAGTCCTCGAAACCGGCCAGGTCTGAACAGCCTGGCGGCACGTCGAGCACCTGCGTCTGCCCGTCCGGGGCGATGACGAAGACATCCACCGACAAGCTCATCAGGTGAGTAGAGCACGGCAGCTCTGCGGCAGTCCATGTGATTCCCAGATCTCGGACGAACGGGGCATGTGGCAGTTTTGAACGACAAGGGCAGGTCGGTACTCGTGGCCCGGCATGGAGCTGGTGATCGGGCACGAGCTGCGGGTAGCCAGCTCTGTTCGCGAGTTGCGACAGCATACGTCCACAGGGGCGGAATTCCGGCCGTTGGGCCTTCAGGGCGGCGGCTGTCCTCTTGCCCTTCCAAGTTCACCAGGGGCATGTCCGATGCCGAGTGGTTCATGGATCCGGTGATCCTCACCACCACTTCCACACGACCGATCCGGACATCGGAAAAGCGCAGCGGTACGCGGATGTCGGCACCGAGTGGATCAAGGCGCTGTCCTGGCCCGCGGACGGCACCGGTGACGGGTGCTGCCGGAGCCGGTGGACATCGGCTGTGGGTATCCGTTGTGGGCACCTGCTGCGGGCATCTGCTGTTGCAGCTTTGCGAACGAAGCCGACGGGAAGTTGTTGCCCAACCGGGCGGTGCAGGAGGCACGGGAGGCTCGTTGCGGCTCGCCGATCAGTGCTGGGGGGAAGCCGCGGCCGAACCGGGCGTCACAGAAGGCGCGTGGTGGCGTCCAGGCGTCTGGAGGCGATAACCGACCGGCGGGTCCAGTCTGAAAGCCTGGACACAATTTGCACACAGCCTCTCTACATACTGGCCTCGATGGTCTAAATTGACCGTGCTTCGACAGACCGGACATGAAGCGCCCAAAAGTGATCAATAGGTCCGGTGCTACGAGCAGCCAGCAGTCACGTCCCCGGCATCAGACGTGGGGGTGATCAATTTCTGGAGCCTGAGAGGGTCTTGGGTGCGGGGAGCATCCGAGGTTTCGACGGGTTCCCGCGCGCCTCAAGAGTCTGGTAGGACATGCGCATCCGCTGTCGCCAGGGCGGGTTGTTCACGTAGCACCGAAAGAACCGGGATGTCATGCGCCGGGGGGCGGGGGCCTCCCGAGGGGAGATAACAGCGCGGCGCGGGGGGCGGGGCCTCCCGAGGAACAGTGCGAGGCGAGCACGTCGAACCACTGGCGACCTGGGGGGGTTCTGTGCGGCAGGGGGATTTGGTCAGCCCGTTTGCGTCGGCGCGCGGGCATCTTACGGACGGGGCGGCGATCAGCCGGCCCGCGATCGACTGGGAGCAGCGGTACCGCCGTACCGTGATCATCAGCGATACGGTGGCCACCGCCTTCGTGGTGGCGGCGATCGGCATCTTCTTCGGTGCCCGGGACGCGGCCAACTGGCACGAGAAATGGGGCATTCTCGCATTCGGCACCGAGTTGCTGGTGCTGGGAGCGCTTGCGGTGAGCCGGGCGTGGGCTCCGGCCGTACTCGGCCAGGGCGCCGAGGAATTCCGCCGGCTGGGACGCTCGCTGTTCGCGGCGGCCGTCGTACTGGCGCTCGGCGGGATCGCCCTCACCTCGCGCAACATCAAGCTCTGGATCTTCGTCGCGATTCCCGCGATCACGCTCGTCACCATGACCGCGCGGTATCTGCTGCGCCTGTGGCTGCACAAACAGCGGAAGGAAGGACGGTGTCTGCGACCGGTGCTCGCTGCCGGGAGCCCGGCGACCGTGCGCGATCTGATCACCCGGGCCCGCAAGTTCCCGCACCTCGGCTGGCGGGTGGATGCGGTGTGCACGACGGACGGCCTGGGGCCCGAGGGTGACCAACTGGACGGAGTGCCGGTGGTCGGTCAACTGGCGGACGTCGCCGACCACGTCCGCCGCGACGGCTACCGCGTCGTGGCGATCACACCGGACCCGCACTGGTCACCGGACCGGCTGCAGCGGCTGGCCTGGAACCTCGAAGGCAGCGATGCCGAGATGGTCGTGGCTCCCGTGCTGATGGAGGTGGCCGGTCCGCGGCTGCACGTCGACGCGGTGCTCGGGATTCCGCTGCTGCGGGTCAGCATGCCGGCCTTCACCGGCGGGCGAAGAGCCGTCAAAGAGGTCGTCGACCGGATGGGCGCGGCGGTCCTGCTGATGCTGTTCGCGCCGCTGATGGTGCTCGTCGGGCTGCTGGTGGTGGCGGACAGCCGGGGCGGGGCGTTCTACCGCCAGCGCAGGGTCGGCAAGGACGGCCGCGAGTTCACCATCATCAAGTTCCGCACCATGGTGGTCGGGGCCGACTCGGTACGTGCCGAGCTGGCCGGCCTCAACGAGGGCGCGGGGTTGCTGTTCAAGCTCCGCCGGGATCCGCGGGTGACCCGGGTGGGAGCGGTGCTGCGCCGGTATTCCATCGACGAGCTCCCGCAGCTCTTCAACGTACTCACCGGATCGATGTCGCTGGTCGGCCCGCGGCCACCGTTACCGGAGGAGTGCGCTGCCTACGGCCCGGACATCCGGCGGCGGCTGCTGGTCAAGCCCGGACTCACCGGCCTGTGGCAGATCAGCGGGCGCAGCGACCTGCCGTGGGAGGAGGCGGTCCGCCTCGACCTGCGGTACGTGGAGGACTGGTCGCTCGCCCTGGACACAGTGATCTTGTGGAAGACGCTGCGTGCGGTGATCTACGGGCAGGGGGCGTACTGATGCCGGGGGGCCTACTGATGTGCGGGGGGCTGCGGCCCGACGGTCCCGCCGGTGCGAGAACCGCAGGCCGCCGGGGCCTGCCTGGGGGGAGGGACGGGTCATGAAGGTCAGCGTTTTCGGGCTCGGTTACGTGGGCTGTGTATCGGCCGCGTGCCTGGCCGGCATGGGTCACCAGGTCATCGGGGTGGACGTGAACCAGGTGAAGGTCGACCTGGTCAACGACGGCAAGGCCCCGGTGGTCGAGGAGCGGATCGGCGAGCTCATCGCCGAAGTCGTACGCAGTGGAGCGTTACGCGCCACCGGCGACGTCCGCGAGGCGGTCATGGGCAGTGAGGTGTCGCTGGTCTGCGTGGGCACGCCCTCGGAGCCCAACGGCAGCCTGTGCACCACGTACTTGGAGCGAGTCACCGAGCAGATCGGCGCCGCGCTGGCGGACCTCAAAGGGCGCAGTGGGCCCAGTGGGCGCAGTGGGCGGCGGACCGTCGTCTTCCGCAGCACCATGCTGCCGGGCACCTGTCTGAACCTGCTGGTGCCGATCCTGGAGAAGCACGTCGGCGGCACGGCCGGGGTGGACTTCGGGGTCGCGGTCAACCCGGAGTTCCTGCGCGAGGGCACGAGCGTGCGGGACTTCTTCGATCCGCCCAAGACGGTCATCGGCGAACTCGACCCGGCCAGCGGCGACGTGGTGGCGGCGCTGTACGAGGACCTGCCCGGCGAGGTGTTCCGGGTGCCGGTGCCGACGGCCGAGGCGATCAAGTACGCGGACAACGCGTTCCACGGCCTCAAGATCGGCTTCGCGAACGAGCTGGGCGCGGTGTGCCAGGCGCTCGGGGTGGACTCGCACCAGGTGATGGATGTGTTCCTGGCCGACCGCAAGCTGAACATCAGCCCCGCCTACCTGCGGCCCGGCTTCGCCTTCGGTGGCTCCTGCCTGCCCAAGGACTTGCGCAGCCTGGTCCACGCGGCACGGCGGGCCGACGTCTCGGTGCCCATCCTCTCCCACGTACTGCCCTCCAACTCCGCACACCTGGAGCGCGCGGTGGAACTGGTCGAGCGCACCGGCAGACGCCGGGCGGGCCTGTTCGGGCTGTCCTTCAAACCCGGCACCGACGACCTGCGCGAGAGCCCGCTCGTCGAGCTGGCGGAGAGGCTTTTCGGCAAGGGGTACGACCTGAAGATCTACGACGCCAACGTCAGCCTGTCCCGGCTGCTCGGCGCGAACCGCGAATACATCGAGACCCGGCTGCCGCACCTGGCCAAACTGCTCGCGGACTCCGTCGATGAGGTGCTCCAGCACGCCGAGGTGTGCCTGGTCGGGACCAAGGACCCGGCCGTGCTCTCGGCGCTGCCCCATGGCGACGGTCCGGTGATCGTCGATCTCGTCCGCCTCCCCGACGCCGAGGCGCGCCGGGCCGAACCGGGGTACGTGGGCCTTGCCTGGTGACACATCGTTTCGCGGGACACCCGGCGGCGGCCGGCCCGGACGGCGCGCGCTGATCCTGGTGGAGAACCTGTCGGTGCCGTTCGACCGGCGGGTGTGGCAGGAGTGCACGACGCTGCGCGACGCGGGCTGGACGGTGCACGTCATCTGTCCGCAGGGCACGAAGCGGGACACGGAGCCGGAGGCGGAGATCGACGGGGTACGGATCCACCGTTACCCGTTGCGCGCGGCCACCGGAGGGCCGGCCGGCTATCTGCGGGAGTACGGATCGGCGTTGTGGCATACGGCCCGGCTGGCCCGGAAGGCCGGCCCGGTCGACGTGGTCCACGCCTGCAACCCGCCCGACCTGCTGTTCCTGCCGGCACTGTGGCTCAAGCGGCGCGGCGCGCGGTTCGTCTTCGACCAGCACGACCTGGTACCGGAGCTGTACCTCTCCCGGTTCGGCCGCGGCGAGGACCTGCTCTACCGCGCCGTGTGCGCACTGGAGCGGCTGACCTACCGGGCCGCGGACGTCGTGCTCGCCACGAACGAGAGCTACCGGGACGTCGCGGTGCGCCGTGGCGGCCGGCGCCCAAAGGACGTTTTCGTGGTGCGCAGCGCGCCCGACACCGAGCGGTTCCACCCCGTACCGCCCGAGCCGGAGCTCAAGCGCGGCAAGCCTCATCTGCTGTGCTACCTCGGCGTCATGGGCCCGCAGGACGGCGTGGACTACGCCTTGCGGGCCCTGGCGAAGCTGCGTGACGAGCTGGGGCGGACCGACTGGCACGCGGTGTTCGTGGGCGCCGGCGACACCTTCGAGGCGATGGTGGAGCTGTCCCGGCGGCTCGGGCTCCAGGAGCAGGTGCAGTTCACCGGCCGTATTCCCGACGCCGATCTGGTGCGCTACCTGTCCACCGCGGACGTGTGCCTCTCCCCCGACCCGCATAATCCGCTCAACGACGTGTCGACCATGAACAAGGTCCTGGAGTACATGGTGATGGGCCGGCCGATCGTCTCCTTCGACCTGCGGGAGGCGAGAGTGTCCGCCGGTGACGCCGCCCTCTACGCACCCGCCAACGACGAGGCGGGGTTCGCCGGACTCATCGCGCGGCTGCTGGACGATCCCCAGGAGCGGGCGAGGATGGGCAAGATCGGCCGGGAACGGATCGGCGGACAGCTTTCCTGGCGGAACTCGCAGGCGTCACTGCTCGCCGCCTACGCCGCCGCCTGCCGTGACCACGCCCCGGTGCCGGCGGGCGGCCCGGTCCGGGCGCCAAGGAGGCGGCGCCGTTGAGCGATGACCCGGTGCGCCTGGCCACGATCGGGCGGATCCTCCGTCGGCGCCGACGGCTTCTCGCCCTCCTCGCCCTGGTGGGCGCGCTCGTCGGCTACGGCGTTTGTCTGCTGTTCCCGCCCACGTACACGACCTCGGCATCGGTGCTGCTGCCGGGGCAGTGGGAGGAGCGCGAGCTGCTGACCCAGGCGGAGATCGCGACCAGTTCGGAGGTGGTCGACCGGGCTGCCGCCATGCTCCGCTGGACCGGGGGCAGTGGCGCCGAGCTGCGGGAGCGGGTGAGCGCCAAGGCCACCGACGGGAACATCCTGAAGATCTCGGGTACGGCCGACACACCGGAGCACGCGCAGCGGCTCTGTGACCAGGTGGCCCAGCAATTCGTCACCTTCGCCGCGCGGATCGCGGGAGACAGCACCGACCCCGAAGCGGTGACGGGGTCCGAGGCGCTGCGGCAGCAGATGGAGGAGACCAACCGCCGCATCAGCGACCTGGCGAACGGGGCCGATCCGGGGCGGACCGTGGAGAGCGTGCAGGCCCGCACCGAGCTGGAGAAGCTGCGTACCGCGCTCCAGGAGGCCATGAAGAAGCTGGACGAGGCCGACCCGGCGGTCAAGAAGGCCGGCATGGTCGTCATGGGGCCGGCGGCCCGGCCGGCCGGTGAGGCGGCGCCGACCAGGGCGCAGCTCGTCCTCGCCGGGGCACTGCTGTTCTTCCTGCTCGGGGTCGTCGGCCATCTCGCCGCCGCACGGGGCAGCCGTCGGCCGCGCACCGGACCGGAGATCGCCGCGGCGCTCGGCTCGGCGCTGCTGGGGGGCGTCGACGTACCTGATGAACGGCCCGCGCACCGGCCGAAGGGCCGTGGCGTGCGGGCCTGGATCCGCTGGCTGCTGGGCGTGGAGACCCGGTGGGACGTGCCTCCCCCGCAGCCGTCCGGCGGCGAGGCCGCCCGGCGGATCCGCTACCGGCGGGTGTGCGCCCGACTCCGGGACCATCTGCCGGTCTCCCGGCGGCTTCTGGTCGTCGTACCGGACGGTGACGAGATCGCCCGCCGGGCCGCCGGGCAGCTCGTCGCCGAGGCCGCCGGCGATCCTCCCCCAGCTCGTCGAGCAGGGGGTGTCCCATGCTGCGGGTGGTGGAGGTCTCGGTGGCCCGGCCGATGGTGCCGGACCGCGGCACCGAGTCCGGTGCCCTGGTGGTGCTCAGCGCGGGCCTGTGGACCGCGCAGGAGCTCGCCGGCATCGCCCAGGCGTGTACGGACGCCGGGCACGAGCTTGTCGGCACCGTCCTCGCCGGTACGGTCCGGGCCCGTCCGGCGCGGTCCGCCGGCCGCCCTCCGGAGAACGCCACGGTGGCACTCGCGGTGCACGGCCACGCGAGGGGAGGCCCGGTGTGACGACGGACACGACGTCGCAGTCCTCGCCGGCCGCTCCGCTGCTGGACCTTCAGGCGCTGGTGGCGGCGGTGCGCAGGCGCCGCCGCCTGTGGTGCTCCATGGTGCTCTTAGGGCTGCTGGTCGGCGCGGCGGTGGCGGTGCTGCTGCCGCCACCGCCGACCGCGGTGACCAAGGTGCTGGTCGCGCACAAGGAGGACCAGCCGAACGACACCGGAACGCTGATCCGTACCGATGTGGCGCTGCTGGGGACCACGCGGATCGCCGGCCAGGCCCTTGCGTCCCTGAAGTCCCCGCAAGAGCCGGAAGACTTCATGGGGGACTACCGGGGTACCGGCTTGACCAACAACCTGTTGCAGATCGATGTGACAGGTGGGAGTGAGGCGGAAGCGGTGGCCCGGGCCAAGGCGCTGGCCGACGCGTTCGTCGCGGACCACATCAGGCGGATGCGGGAGGCAGCGACGGCCGAGGCCACGGCCCTGCTCGACCAGCGTGACCGTATGCGCGAGGAGCTCGCGCAGGTCAACAAGGCGATCGGACACCGGTCGCCGAAGGGCGACCCGAAAGCCTCGGCGAGCCTGGAGTCGCTCTTCGCCCGCCGGGCCGAACTCAACTCGCGGATCGCCGATTTCGACCAGCGCGCCTCGGAGGCGCGCACCGGCACGCCCCGGCTCGTCGCCGGCACGCAGATCGTGGACGCCCCGCGCGCGGTACGGCACTCCCTGCCCAAGGCCGCTGCGACCAACGCCGCGATCGGATCCGTCCTCGGGCTCGTCCTCGGGCTCGCGCTGGCCGCGGTCGGCGCGGTGGTGGCGGACCGTCCCGTACTGCGCCGGGAGATCGCGGTGAACCTGGGTGCCTCGGTCATGGCGGAGCTGCGCCGCGCACCCCGCCGGCCGGCCGGGCTGCGGCAGCGCCCGGGGACCCGGGCGGCGTACGAACGGCTCACCGCGGCCCTGGCCCGCATCGTGCGCGGCTCCGCGGAACCGGTGTCGCTGCTGGAACTGGGCTGTGCGCACAGCGCGAGCGTGATCGCCTTGAACCTCGCCAGGGCGCTGGCGGCGAAGGAGCAGGTGGTCGTCGTCGACGGGCTGCCCGGCCCGGAGCTCGCCAACAGCCGCCAGGAGCCGGGAGACCCTGCCGTGGTCGGCGGCGAGCGTGCCGCGGCCCTGCCGCACCGGGTGCGCCGGCTCGGCGTCGGCTCGGTCGCGCCCGGCACGGCGTGGACCGACCTGCCCTGGCTCGGTGGCCGGGCCGTGCTGGTCGTACGGGCCGGGCACGGCAGCGCCGCTTGGCTGCACACCGTGGCGCGGCAGCTCGCGGACCTGCGCGTGGCGGTGATCGGTGTGGTGCTGATCGACCCCGATCCGCGGGACCGGACCGACGGCACGCTGTGGGACGGGCAGCGCACCGCGCTGCGCGGCCACTTCGAGTGGCTGGCCCGGCGCAACGGTGGCGGTACCTCCCACGCCGTTCAGGCAGTGGGAGAGGGCGGGCCGTGGACGGAGCGGCGGTCGGGGCCGGCCGCACGGATCCCGGACAGCGACCAGGAGGCGCGGTAGGACATGTGTGGCATCGCAGGTACGTACCGGTGGCCGGACGGGAAGGCCGTGACCGACCGGCTCACCGATGTCCTCGCCCACCGCGGCCCGGACGGGGCGGGCCGCTACAGCCACCGCGCCGGTGACGGCGAGGTGCACCTCGGGCACCGCCGACTGGCCATCATCGACCTGTCCGGGACCGGCGCCCAGCCGATGGTCTCCGGCGGCCTCGCCCTGACGTACAACGGCGAGCTGTACAACGCGCCCGAACTGCGTGCCGAGCTGGCAGCCGCCGGGGTGCGCTTTCGCGGTACCTCCGACACCGAGGTGCTGCTGGAGGCATGGCGGCGCTGGGGCACCGACTGCCTGCCCCGGCTGCGTGGCATGTTCGCCTTCGCGGTCTTCGACGAGCGCACCGGTGATCTGGTGCTCGCCCGCGACCAGTTGGGCATCAAGCCGCTGTTCCTGCTCCGGCGCGGTGCGGGCCTGGTGTTCGCCTCCGAGCTCAAGGCGCTGGCCGCCATCAGTGGCGGGTCGCTGGAGGTGGACCCCGCGGCGCTGGTGGCCTCGCTGCTGTACTACTGGGTGCCGGACTCGCGCTGCGCGTTCCGTGAGGCGGAAAAGCTGCCGCCGGGGAGCTGGCTCAGGTTCCGGCCCGACGGCCGGGTGGAGCGTGGCCGGTACTGGAACCTGAAGGAGGTCGCCGCCGAGGGCCGGGAACAGGCCCGGGCCGGTGAGCAGCCGGACCTGGCGGCCATCGTCGAGGAGTCGACCCGGCAGCACCTGCTCTCCGACGTGCCCGTGGCGACCTTCCTCTCCGGCGGTCTCGACTCCAGCTACCTGACCGCGCTCGCGGCCCGCCACCAGCCGGGGATCTCCGCGTACACGATCGGTTTCCGCGCCGAGGACGCCAGGTTCGAGGCGATGCCGGACGACCTGCGCTACGCCCGGCAGGTGGCCGAGCGGTTCGGCGTGGACCTGCACGAGATCGAGATCGCTCCGAACGTGCTCGACCTGCTGCCGCGGATGACGTACCACCTGGACGAGCCGATCGGCGACCCCGCCGCGATCAACACCTTCCTGATCTGTTCGGCCGCCCGGGAGGCCGGGGTCAAGGTGATGCTTTCGGGGATGGGGGCGGACGAGCTGTTCGCCGGGTACCGCAAGCACCTGGCCAACCTGCTCGCGCTGCGCTACCAGCGCGTCCCGCGGCCCCTGCGGCGCGGGGTGTCCGCGGCCGTGGACCGGCTGCCGGTCGCCACGTCCCGCCGGGGGTACCGGTCGGTGCGCTTCGCCAAGCGGTTCCTCTCCTTCGCCGATCTGCCCGAGGAGACCGCGTTCCGGCGCAGTTACACCATGTACGACGAGGAGGAGCTGCTCGCCCTGGTCGATCCGGACCTGGCCCGGACGGTCCAGGACGTGCTGAGCGAGCACGCCCAGATCTACCAGGACAACGACCTGGACGACTTCGTCAACCGTATGTGCCTGGGGGACGCCCGGATGTTCCTGCCGGGCCTGAACCTCGCGTACACGGACCGGTCGAGCATGGCCGCCTCGACCGAGGTACGGGTGCCGTACGTGGACGTCGAGGTGGTCAGGGCGGCGTTCGCGGTGCCGGGCGATCGCAAGATCGTCGGACGGCAGGGCAAGGCCGTCCTGAAGGAGGCGGCCACCTCGGTCCTGCCCCGGGAGATCGTCTACCGGCCCAAGGGCCTGTTCAGCGCCCCGCTGCGCGCCTGGATGAGCCGGGATCTGGCACCGCTGGTGCGCGAGGTGGTCAACGACGGCCTGCTCGTCCGTTCCGGGTTCCTGCGCCGTGACGCGCTGGCGCGGCTGGTCGCCGAGGACGCCGCCGGGCAGCGGGACTTCTCCAAGCATCTGTGGCACGTGCTGACCCTGGAGTACTGGTATCGCGGCGCGACCTCCGGCTCCGGCCGGAGACAGGCGGCCTGACGGCGTGGAAACAAGAGGAGCTCGGGTGAAACAGGTTGTGCAGAACTACAGGAGTGGCGAGCTGGCGCTGCTCGACGTGCCGGTACCGGGGTGCAAGCCGGGCGGCGTGCTGGTCCGGAGCGCCTACTCGCTCATCTCCACCGGGACCGAGCTCATGAAGGTGTCCGAGGCCGGCATGTCGATGCTGGGCAAGGCCCGCTCCCGGCCGGACCAGGTGGCCAAGGTCGTACAGAGCGTGGCCACCAACGGGGTGCCCGCCACCTACCGCAAGGTGATGGGCAAGCTGGACTCCTACACGCCGCTGGGCTACTCGCTGTGCGGGGTGGTCGAGCAGGTCGGCACCGGGATCGAGGATGTGGCGGTCGGTGACCTCGTGGCCTGTGCCGGCAACGAGCACGCGCTGCACGCGGAGCTGAACTGGGTGCCGAAGAACCTCTACGCCCGGGTGCCGGACGGCCTCGCGCCGCGGCACGCGGCCTTCGGCACCGTCGGGTCGATCGCGTTGCAGGGGGTGCGCCGCGGCGAGTCACAGCTCGGCGACGTGGCCCTGGTCATCGGCCTGGGGCTGATCGGGCAACTGGTGGTGCAACTGCTGGCCGCCTCGGGGGTCCGCGTCGTCGGGGCCGACCCCGACCCGGCGCGCTGCGAGCTGGCCGCGCGTCTGGGCGCCGCGGCCTGCGGCGATCCCGCGTCCGCGGCCGTGGAGGCCGCCGTCGCCGAGCTCACCGGCGGTCACGGCGTGGACCAGGTGTACCTGGCCGCCGGCGGCGGCAGCAACCAGCCCGTCGAGCTGGCCGCCCGGCTGAGCCGGGACCGCGGCCGGGTCGTCGACATCGGCAAGTGCCGCCTGGACCTGCCGTGGAACGCGTACTACGAGAAGGAGCTCGACGTCCGGTTCTCCCGCAGTTACGGCCCCGGGCGTTACGACCCGGAGTACGAACTCCAGGGGCGGGACTACCCGGTCGGCTACGTGCGCTGGACCGAGCGCCGCAACCTGGCCTGCTTCCTGGACCTCCTGGCGCGCGGCAGTGTCGACGTGGAGCCCCTGATCTCCCACGTCGCCGGCTTCGATGACGCCGTCGAGACGTACCGGAGTCTTGAGGACGGCGACTTGAAGGCCGTGGCCGTACTGTTCCGCTACCCCGGACAGGCGGCGAAACCGCAGGCCCCTGCGGTGGCCGTGCCCGCGGTGAACGTCGAGCGGACTTCGGCCCGGGCCGTCAGGACGCCGGTGCGCCTGGCGTTCGTCGGCGCGGGAAACTACGCCACCTCCATGCTGCTGCCGCACCTGGCACAGCGCGACGGCGTCACGTTGTCGACGGTCGTCACCACGACGGCGCTGTCCGCGGCCAACGCGCGGCGCAAGTTCGGCTTCGCCGAGGCGACCACCGATCTCGACGCCGTACTCGGCGACAAGTCCATCGACGCGGTGTTCGTGGTCACCCGGCACAGCTCGCACGCCGAACTGACCCGAAGAGCACTGCTGGCCGGCAAGGCCGTGTTCGTGGAAAAGCCGCTGGCCCTCACCGAGGAGGAGCTGGCCGGGGTGCTCGCGGCGGTGGAGGAGTCCGGCAACGACCGGCTGCAGGTGGGCTTCAACCGCCGGTTCGCGCCGCTGCTGCGTCAGGCCCGGCAGCGGTTCGGCGCCCGCAGCGGCCCGGCGAACCTGCGCTACCTGGTCAACGCGGGCCGGCTGGAGCACGGCAGTTGGTACCTGCGGCAAGGCACCGAGGGCTCGCGGTTCGCCGGCGAGGGCGGACACTTCATCGACACGGCGAGCTGGCTGCTGGGGGCCGACCCGTCATCGGTGTACGCGCTCGCCACGCCCGGCAACGAGGACCTCCAGGTCGTACTGCGCTACCCGGACGGGTCCACGGCCACCATCAGTTACCTCACCACCGGCCCGGCCTCCTACCCCAAGGAGACGCTGGACCTGGTCGCGGACAACCGTGCGCTGCGGCTGGAGGACTTCGTCCGCGCCTCGGTGTTCTTCGACGGTACGGCCGGCCGTAAGCGGTGGGTCAGCTCGCGGCTGCCCAAGGCCCGGGACAAGGGACAGAACGCCGAGCTGGCCGCGTTCATCAAGGCCGTACGGACCGGCGGGCCGATGCCGGTGCGGCTGGAGTCGCTGGCCGCCACCACGGCGGCCACCCTCGCTGTGCAGACCGGCCTGGCCGGCGGCGCGCCGGTGACGTTGGCGAGGACGCGATGACGGTGAGCCCGGGGGGCCTGGGCTGGTACCTGCGACGGCTGTCCCGGATGGGGCCGCAGGAGGTCGCGGGCCGGGTGGGCGACGCGGTGCGCAGGCGGCGGTGGCGCTCGGCGCGGCCCGACTGCCCGCGCGTGGCCGGTGCCCGGTTCACCGCGGTCCTGCCCGCCGGGACGCTCGCCGCGGTGCCACCGGACGCCGCGAAACGTCTGATCGCCGAGGCGGACCGGCTGGTGGCCGGGCACGCCGAGTTCTTCGGTGTGGTCCGCGACGACCTGGCCGACCCGGACTGGTGGTACGACCCGAAGACCGGGCGCCGGGCTCCGTGGGGCTACGCCTTCGACGTGCCGTACCGCAACGAGGACGCGGTCGGGGACATCAAGCAGATCTGGGAGCTGTCCCGGCATCAGTACCTCACCGTGCTCGCCGCCGCCTACGCGCTCACCGGGAACGAGCGGTACGCCGAGCGGGTGGAGGGGCACCTGCGGTCGTGGTGGGCGGCCAACCCGCCGCTGCGCGGCGTGCACTGGATCAGCGGCATCGAGCTGGGCATCCGGCTGCTGTCGTGGGTGTGGATCCGTCGGCTGCTCGACGGCTGGCCGGGCGCGGCAGAGCTGTTCGAGGGCAATCCGGTGGCGCTCCGCCAGATCTGGCACCACCAGCGCTGGCTCGCCGCCTTTCCCAGCCGGGGGTCCTCGGCGAACAACCACGTCATCGCCGAGGCCACCGGGCAGTTCGCGGCGGCCTGCGCGTTCGGGTGGTTCCCCTCCTCGGCGCGCTGGCGGGCCGACGCGCTGCGGTCGCTGGAGCGGCATCTGCGCGGCAACACCTTCCCCTCCGGCCTCAACCGTGAGCTGGCCACCGAGTATCACGGACTGGTGCTGGAGCTGGGCCTGGCCGCGGTGGCCGAGGCGGACGCCGCCGGCGTACCGGTCCCCGCGCCGGTCCGGCTGGTGCTGCTGCGGATGACCGACGCGCTCGCGGCGGTGGTGGACAGTCATCTGCGACCGCCGCGTCAGGGGGACGCGGACGACGGTCACGGTCTGGTCCTGGACGGCGCGGGCACCGACCGCTGGGCTTCGCTGCTGGCCACCGGGGACGCCGTGTTCGGCCGGCTCGCCTGGTGGCCGACGGTGACCGGCACGGATGTACGTACACCCCTGCTGGCCGCACTGATCCGGCCGCAGGCGAAGGGAACCGCACCGGCCGTGACCCGCCCGGCGAGCCGGCCGGCCCACTTCGCCGACGCGGGGCTCACCATCCTGCGCGGCCCGGGGGAAATCTGGTGCCGCTGTGACGGCGGTCCGCACGGCTTCTTGTCCATCGCCGCGCACGCCCACGCGGACGCGCTGTCCGTGGAGGTCCGGCACGACGGGGTCGACGTGCTCGCCGACCCGGGGACGTTCTGCTACCACGGGCAGCCCGAGTGGCGGCAGTACTTCCGCTCGACCCTGGGCCACAACACCCTGCGGCTGGACGGCCGTGACCAGTCCGTCTCCGGCGGCCCGTTCCTGTGGACCCGGCACGCCCGCAGCCGGGTCCTGGTCGCGGACACCTCGGGCGCCTTGGACGGGGGGACGGCCCGCTGGTGCGCCGAGCACGACGGCTACCAGCCTTGCGTACACCGCCGCCGGGTCGAACTGGCCGCCGCGAGCCGGGAGTTGCGCGTGGTCGACGAGGTGCGCGGCCCGCGCCGGGCCGTGGACCTGGCGTTCCACCTCGGGCCGGCGATCGCCGTACACCTGGTGGGGAACCGGGCGGTGCTCACCTGGACCCGGGACGGCGAGGACCGCTCGGCGGTGCTCGACCTGCCCGGGCAGTTGCGCTGGCGGGCGCACCGCGGCGGGACCGGCTCTTCCCCAGGCCCTTCGAGCAGCGGGACCGGCTCTTCCCCGGGCTCTTCGAGCAGGGACCACCCCGGGCTGGGCTGGTACTCCCCGGCTTCGGGCGCAAGGAACCCGCCACCACGCTGGTCGGCAGCGGCTTCGCCGACGGCGCGCAGGGTTTCACCACCGTACTCAGGTTCCGCGGCTAGGGGGGAGGACGCGTGCGGATCAAGTGGCGGAACTGGGTGTGGCCGGTGGCGGCGCCGGCCCTGCTGGCGACCGGCTGTGTGAGCACGCCGGGCGCCCCGGCGGAGCCGACCGCCCAGCCCTCGGTGTCCGTGACCCGGCCCGTGGCCCGGGTGTGCGCCAAGCCCGCGGCCGGACCGGCGAAGGCGCCGGCGGGCGCGGTGACCATCGACCCCGCGGTGGTCGGTGACCTGGCCGCCAAGACCCGCAGCAGCCCCGCGAACACCACGTTCTGGCTGCGGCCGGGCAGCCACCGACTGGAGCCGGACCGCTACTCCCAGGTCGTCCCCAAGAAGGGGAACCGCTACCTCGGCGCGCCGGGCGCGGTGCTCGACGGCCGCAGGACCAACCAGTACGCGTTCGGCGGCGGCGCCCGCGACGTCACCATCGGCTACCTGACCGTGCAGGGTTTCGTCGCGCCGCACAACGAGGGCGTGGTCAACCATGACTCGGCCGACGGATGGGTGATCGAGCACACGACGATCCAGTACAACTCCGGCGCCGGGCTGATGGCCGGTGCCGGCCAGCGGGTCCGCGCCAGTTGCCTGCGCGGCAACGGGCAGTACGGCATGAACGTGTACAAGGACAGCGGCCGTATCAGCGGCCTGGTGGTCGAGGGCAACGAGATCGTGGCCAACAACCGCGACGACTGGGAGCGTCGGCAGCCGGGCTGCGGCTGCACCGGCGGCATCAAGTTCTGGGCCGTCGACGGCGCCGACGTACGCGGCAACTGGGTGCACGGCAACCGCGGAACCGGTTTGTGGGCGGACACCAACAACAACGACTTCCGCATCGAGGACAATGTGCTGGAGGCCAACGACGGTGCCGCGCTGATCTATGAGACCAGCTACAACGCGGTCATCCGGAAGAACACCATCCGGCGGAACAACTGGGTCGAGGGCCGCAGGTACGCCGACCGTGGCGACAGCTTCCCGTTCGGATCCGTCTACCTGTCCGAGTCCGGTGGCGAACCACGGATCAAGGCCCGCACGGACAAGATCGAGGTCTACCGGAACGTACTGGAGAACAACTGGTCCGGGATCACCCTGTGGGAGAACGCCGACCGGTTCTGCAACAGTCCGGCCAACACCTCCACCGGCGACTGTACGTTGCTGGTGCGCGACTCCCGCCGCTGCGCGCGGCCGGCGATCGCCACCGCACCGCTGTACGGCGACTGCCGCTGGAAGACCCAGCGGGTGGACATCCACGGCAACCGCTTCGTACTGGACAAGTCCGTCCTCAAGTGCACGGTCAGGTGCGACCGCATGGCGGTGCTGGCCAACTACGGCACCTATCCGGACTGGTCGCCGTACCAGGGCGAGCTGGTGGCCGAGGCGATCACCCGCGGGCAGCACAACCGCTGGCACGACAACGTCTACCTCGGACCGTGGAAGTTCGTCGCCCACGACCCGAGCCGGGTGCTGGACTTCGGGCAGTGGCAGGCCGCGCCGTACCGGCAGGACGCGGGCAGCACCCTCGACCCGTGGGCCGGTCGCTGATGGGCGGGGACCTGCGGCGCGGCGGGCTGCCGGGCGGCCCGGACACGGCGGAAACGGGACCCGGCGCCGGACCGTGCCCAGACGGCACGCCGAAGGCCGTCGGGGTCGTCTGGGGCCTGCTGGTCCTGAACACCCTCGGCTCCGCCGGGGCGAAGACCGTGATCCCACTGCCCCGCTCCCTCATTCAAGTGGTCACCATGGGGGCGCTGGTCGCCGCGTTCGCGCTGGCGCTCGCGCTCAATCTCCGGCTGCGTATCCGAGGCGGCGCCTTCCTGTTCCTGCTCACCCTGCTGCTGGTGCCGAGCGTGCTCTCCAGCGTGCACCTGGAGTCCGGGTTCGGCGCGCTGTTCCGCTGCGCCCGGCTGGCTCTCTTCGTCAGCACGCTGTGGCTCCTCAGCCGCTGGTGGGACGGCAGTACGACCTTCGTCCGGCACCACATCCGGATGTACTTCGCGGTGCTCGGGTCGGTCGCCGCCGGCGCGCTCGTCTCACCGGGCGCGGCCATGCCCGAGCTCTACGGCGGGCGGCTGGTCGGCGCGCTGTGGCCGCTGACCCCGCCGCAGATCGGACAGTACGCAGCGGTGATCACCGGGCTCACCGTGCTGCTCGTACTGGGCCGGCGGACCGACAGGGGCAGCGCGGCGGTGATCATCGTGCCCTCACTCGTTCTGCTCGCGCTGACCCATACCCGCACGGCCACGCTCGGCCTGCTCGTGGGGCTGGCGTTGGCGATCGGCTCGCTCCTTTTGACCAGTGCCGCCGCCCGCCGGCTGTTCACCTGGGCGGTGCTGTGCGCCGCGGTGGCCGCGATCGGGTTCGCCTCCGCGCTGCGGACGTGGTTCCTGCGCGGACAGAGCCAGGAGTACCTCACCAGCCTCACCGGCCGGGCCAACGTCTGGGACGCCCTGCTGGCGGAGCCCCGGACGACCGGGAAGGAGCTGTTCGGCGTGGGCCTGGGCGACAAGTCCTTCGGCGGGCTGCCGATCGACAACAGTTGGCTGGCCGTCTACCACGAGCAGGGGCTGACCGGCGTCGCCCTGGTGGCGGCGGTCGTCATCGTGCTGGGCGGTGTCGCGTTGCTGCGGCCACCGTCGCTGCCGAGGGCCTGCGCGATCTTCCTGATCAGCTACTGCACGATCGCGTCGTACACCGAATCGGGGCTGGGTGACGCCTCGCCGTATCTGCTGCATCTGGCCGTGGCCGCCTCACTGCTGGCGGCACCCGCCGCGGCCACGCCCCTGACGGCGCCCGCACTCCCCCCACGACGTGTCCCGCGGTGGGCCCGGGACCGGGAGGTGACCTGAAGACATGCACGGCATGCGGATCCTGGTGGTGCACAACCGCTACTCCTCGGCCCAGCCGAGCGGCGAGAACAAGGTCGTCGACCAGGAAGTGGGGCTGCTGCGCGCGGCCGGCCACCGGGTCGAGCTGTTCCAGCGGCGCAGCGACGACATCGCCGCCCGGTCCCTGCCGGGCAAGGCCGCGGTGCCGCTGCTGGTGCCGTGGAACCCGGCGGTCCGCACGGAGCTCACCGCCCGGCTGCGTACCTCGCGCCCTGAGGTGGTGCACATCCACAACGTCTTCCCGCTGCTGTCGCCCGCGGTGCTGGCCGCCTGCGCCGACGCCGGCGTGCCGGCCGTCGCCACGCTGCACAACTACGGCCAGGTCTGCCCGCCCGGCACGCTGCAGCGGGACGGCCGGCCGTGCACCGAGTGCGTCGGGTCGGCGCCGCTGCCCGCCGTACGGCACGGCTGCTACCGCGGCTCCCGGCTGGCGACGGTGCCGCTCGCGGTCAGCCTGTCGGTCAACCGGCGGCGGTGGTGGTCCGGTGTGGAGCGGTTCTTCTGCATCTCCGCGGCGCAGCGCGACGTGCTGGTTCGGGCCGGCATGCCGGCCGGGCGGCTGGTGGTGAAGCACAACTTCGTGCCCGATCCCGGCGCCCGCCGATCGGGCGCCGGCGAGCATCTGCTCTATCTCGGCCGGCTCGTGGAGGCCAAGGGCGTACGGCTGCTGATGGCCGCGTGGGAGGAGATCGCGGCGAGCGGCGGGTGGGCGTGCCGCTCGTGGTCGCGGGCGCCGGGCCGCTGGAGCCGGAGGTGACCGCCTGGGCGGCGGGCCGCGACGACGTGCGGTACGTCGGTCTGTACGACGGGGAGCAGTGCCGGCAGGCCATCGCGCGGTCGGTCGCCGTGGTGGCTCCCTCGACGTGGCTGGAGGCGTTCGGCCTGGTGGTCGTGGAGGCGATGGCGGCCGGGGTGCCGGCCGTCGCCGCCGGTCACGGCGCCTTCGTCGAACTCGTCCAGGACGGGGTGAGCGGGCTGCTGCACCGGCCGGGCGAGACCGCCTCGCTGGTGTCCTGCCTGCGCCGGATCACGGCGGACCCGGCCCGCAACCGGGAGATGGGGCAGGCGGCCCGGCGCCGTTACGAGCAGGGTTTCAGCCCGGCCGTCGGGCTGGAGCGCCTGGTGGAGGGGTACCGCACCGCGATCGCGGGTCGGTCGGGCGGCGGGGAGTGCCCGCCGCCGGCAGGGGAGAGAAGCACTGGCTCGCGGTGGGGCACCCGCGCGGGCAGGAATGGGGGCAGTAAGTGACACGATGCCGACTGTGCGGCTCGGCGGCGATGGCGAGCGTCGTCGATCTGGGGGCGACCCCGCCGTGCGAGAGTTTCCTCGCCGCGGACCAACTGGACCGGCCGGAGCCGGCGTACCCGCTGCACCTGCGGGTCTGCACCGACTGCTGGCTGGCGCAGATCCCTCCGCTGATCACTCCGGAGGAAACGTTTACGCACTACGCGTACTTCTCCTCCTACTCGACCTCCTGGGTGGAGCACGCGCGCACGTTCGTCGCCGACGCCGTACAGCGCCTTGCTCTTGGCCCCGACGCCTTCGTGGTCGAGGTCGCCAGCAACGACGGATACCTGCTCAAGCACATGGTGGACCGTGGTGTCCGCTGCCTGGGCATCGAGCCGTCGGTCAACGTCGGCGCCGCGGCGCGGGAGGCGGGTGTGCCCACGCTCACGGAGTTCCTCGATCCGGACACCGGCTCGAACGTCCGCGCCGAGCACGGCCCGGCGGACCTGGTCGTGGCCAACAACGTCTACGCGCACATCCCCGACGTGGCCGGGTTCACCAAGGGGCTGCGCGCCCTGGTCGCCGACGACGGCTGGGTCTCCATCGAGGTGCAGCACCTGCTGACCCTGATCGAGCAGAACCAGTACGACACGATCTACCACGAGCACTTCCAGTACTACACGGTCGCCTCCGCCGCCCGGGCGCTGGCCAGTGGCGGACTCGCGCTCGTGGACGTCGAGCTGCTGCCCACGCACGGCGGCTCCATCCGGCGTGGGCCCGGCCGGCCGAGGTGGCCGGCGAGCCCTCGACCGACGTGCTGCCCACGCACGGCGGCTCCATCCGGCTGTGGGCCCGGCCGGCCGAGGTGGCCGGCGAGCCCTCGCGGCGGATGACCGACGTGCTGGAGAAGGAGAAGGCCGCCGGGCTGCAGGAGCTGTCCGGGTACACCGAGTTCTCCGCCCGGGTGGCCAAGGTGCGCCGGGACCTCCTGAAATTCCTCATCGAGGCGGCCGAGCGCGGCCGGACGGTCGTCGGCTACGGCGCCCCGGGCAAGGGCAACACCCTGCTCAACCACTGCGGCATCCGGCCCGACCTGCTCCCGTACACGGTCGACCGCAACCCGTACAAGCACGGCAGGTTCACCCCGGGCACCCGCATCCCGGTCCTGCCGCCCGAGCAGATAGCCGCCGACCGGCCGGACTATGTGCTCGTCCTCCCCTGGAACCTGCGCGCCGAGCTGGTCGAGCAGTTGTCCTTCGTGCACGCCTGGGGCGGCCGGCTGGTCTTTCCCATCCCGGAACTGAGCATTGTCGAGGCCACGTCGTGAATGAGGTTGCAGCATGAAGGTCGTACTGTTCTGCGGCGGCTACGGACTGCGGATGCGCAGCGGTGCCGCCGACGACCTGCCCAAGCCGATGGCGATGGTCGGCCCGCGGCCCCTGATCTGGCACGTCATGCGCTACTACGCGCACTTCGGGCACACGGAGTTCATCCTGTGCCTGGGATACGGGGCCCACCACATCAAGGACTTCTTCCTCAACTACGAGGAGACGGTGTCCAACGACTTCGTGCTGCGGGGCGGGCGGACCGAGCTGCTGTCCACCGACATCGCCTCCTGGACGATCACGTTCGTGCAGACCGGCGTCGAGTCACCGATCGGGGAGCGGCTGCGCCGGGTGCGGCACCACCTGGACGGCGAGGAGATGTTTCTCGCCAACTACGCCGATGTGCTCACCGACGCCCCGCTGCCCGAGATGATCGACTCCTTCGCCCGGCGCGACGCCGGTGCGTCGATGATGGTGGTGCCGCCGCAGTCCTCGTTCCACTGCGTGGACCTGGGCGAGGACGGCCTGGTGGGAGGCATCACCGCGGTGAGCGAACTGCCGCTGTGGGAGAACGGCGGCTACTTCGTGCTCCGTCAGGAGATCTTCGACCACATCCCGGAGAACGGGGACCTGGTCGCGGACGGATGCGCCCGACTGGCCAAGCTGGGGCGGCTGGTGGCGCACCGGCACCGCGGCTTCTGGAAGCCCACCGACACCGTCAAGGAGCGGGCCGCGCTCGATACCGCCTACGCCCGGGGCGAACGCCCGTGGGCCGTATGGGAACGGGACGGTTCGGGGGCGGGCGCGACGGGGAGCAGGGGCGGCGCGCAGGCGGGCGCGGCCGGGGGCAGTCACGGCGCCGCGGCGAGGACCGCGTGATCCGGCTCGGGGCCGGGCGCCTGGACCGGCTCGTCGCGGTGGGCGCGCACTGCGACGACATCGCCATCGGCGCCGGCGGCACACTGCTGGCGATGTGCCGTGCGCGGCCGGGTGTCCGTATCGACGCGCTGGTGCTCACCGGCGGCGGCAGCGAGCGGGAGCAGGAGGAACAGGCCGCGCTGGCCGCCTTCTGCCCGGGTGCCGATCTGCGGCTGACCGTGCTCAAGCTGGCGGACGGCCGGCTGCCGGCGCAGTGGGACGAGGCCAAGGCCGCGGTCGAGGAGCTGCGTGAGCGGACCGGGCCGGATCTCGTGCTGGCTCCGCGTACCGATGACGCGCACCAGGATCACCGCGGCCTGGCGAAGCTGGTGACCACCGCGTTCCGCGATCACCTCGTACTCGGCTACGAGATCGTCAAGTGGGACGGCGATCTCGGCCGTATGGCGGCGTACCAGCCGCTGTCGCCGGAGACCGCCGAGGAGAAGGTGCGGCTGCTGCAGGAGCACTACCCCTCGCAACGGCACCGGCCCTGGTACGACCGGGAGGCCTTCCTCGGCCTGGCCCGGATCCGCGGCATCGAATGCCATGCGCGCTACGCCGAGGCGTTCGCCGTCACCAAACTCACTCTCGACCTGGGGGAATGAACCTTGCGCGTACTGCTGACCGGACACCAGGGCTACCTGGGCACCGTGATGGCCCCGGTCCTGACGGCCGCCGGGCACGAGGTCGTCGGGCTGGACTGCGGCCTGTTCGCCGACTGCGTGCTGGGCCCGCCGCCCGCGGACCCTCCGGGGTACCGGGTGGACCTGCGTGACGTCACGGCCGATCACGTGGCGGGGGTGGACGCCGTGATCCACCTGGCCGCGCTGTCCAACGACCCGCTGGGAGCGCTGGCGCCGCAGCTCACCTACGACATCAACCACCACGCCTCCGTACGGCTGGCCGGGCTGGCCCGCGACGCCGGGGTGCGGCGCTTCCTGTACGCGTCGACCTGCTCCGTCTACGGCGCCGCCGGCGGTGCGGACCTGGTGACCGAGGACGCCCCGCTGCGCCCGGTCACGCCGTACGCGGAGTCCAAGGTGCGGGTGGAGGACGACCTGCACGCGCTGGCCGACGGCGACTTCAGCCCGGTGTACATGCGCAACGCCACCGCCTTCGGCCACTCACCCCGGCTGCGCGCCGACATCGTGCTGAACAACCTGGTGGGCCACGCGCTCCTGTCCGGTGAGGTGCTGGTGCTCTCCGACGGCACCCCCTGGCGCCCGCTGGTGCACGCCGTCGACATCGCACGGGCCTTCGCAGCCGCGCTGACCGCGCCGCGGGAGGCGGTGCACGACCGGGCGTTCAACATCGGCAGCGAGATCAACAACGTCACGGTCGCCGAGATCGCCGGGCAGGTCGCCGAGGCGGTGGTCGGCTCGCGGGTGGTGATCACCGGGGAGACCGGTGCCGATCCGCGGTCCTACCGGGTGGACTTCTCCCGGTTCCGCGCCGCGGTGCCCGGCTTCGACTGCGAGTGGACGGTCAAGCAGGGCGCGCTCGAACTCGCCGACGCCTACCGGAAACACGGGCTGACCCGGGAGGGCTTCGAGCGGCGCTTCACCCGGCTGGCCGTGCTGCGCGCGGCGTCCGAGGCGGGCACGGTCGACGACACCCTGCGGTGGCGCCGGTGACCGGGGCCGGCGAGCAGCCGGGGGCCGGGGCGGCTGCGGGGTCCGGGGCGGTTGAGGGGACCGGTGTGGCTGCGGGGACCGGTGCGGCTTCGCCGACCGCGGCCGGCGAGCAGATGTACGCGCTGGTGGAGCGGCTGTACCCGCTGTGCCGGAGCATCACCGGCGACGGTGTGCGCGCCACCTTGGAGATCGTCGGCGAGTACGTCCCGCTCCAGGTGCACGAGGTGCCGACCGGGACGCAGGTGCTCGACTGGACGGTGCCTCAGGAGTGGAACATCAAGGACGCGTACATCGCCGACAGCACCGGCCGCCGGGTCGTCGACTTCGCCGCCTCGAACCTGCACGTGCTCGGCTACAGCGTGCCGGTGTCGGCGACCATGCCGCTGGCCGAGCTGCGCGGCCATCTGCACACCTTGCCGGAGCACCCGGGCTGGGTGCCGTACCGCACCAGCTACTACAAGCCGGACTGGGGATTCTGTCTGTCCCAGGAGACCTTGGACGCGCTGCCGGAGGGCGAGTACGAGGTCCGCATCGACTCCACGCTCGCCGACGGCCACCTCACCTACGCCGAGCACGTGGTCCCCGGGCAGGTCGCCGACGAGGTGATCGTCTCCTGCCACGTCTGCCACCCGTCGCTGGCCAACGACAACCTGGCCGGCATCGCGGTGGCGACGTTCCTGGCCCGGGCGCTGGCCGAGGCGCAGCCGTACTACACCTACCGGTTCCTGTTCGCGCCCGGCACCATCGGGGCGATCACCTGGCTGGCCCGCAACAAGGAGCGGGTGAATGGGGTATCCCCTGCTCAAGCGGAGCCGAGAGCTGGGGGAAGGGTCAAGCACGGGCTGGTGCTGGCCTGCGCCGGCGACCCGGGCCAGGTGACGTACAAGCGTAGCAGGCGCGGTGACGCGGAGATCGACCGGGTGATGCGGCATGTGCTGGCCGCCTCCGGACGCCCGCACCGCGTCATCGAGTTCACTCCGTACGGCTACGACGAGCGGCAGTTCTGCTCGCCCGGGTTCGACCTCGGTGTGGGTTCGCTCAGCCGGACCCCGTACGCCGGCTACCCCGAATACCACACCTCGGCGGACGACCTGGAGTTCGTCTCCCCGGAGGCGATGGCGGACACGCTGGCCGTCTGCCGCGAGGCGTTCGCCGTGCTGGACCGCAACCGGCGGTACGTCAACCTCAGCCCGTACGGCGAACCGCAGTTGGGCCGGCGCGGGCTGTACGACGCGCTCGGCGGGCGCAGCGACGCCAAGCAGGCCCAGATGGCCATGCTGTGGGTGCTCAGCCTCTCCGACGGCGAGCACGGTCTGCTGGATGTCGCCGAGCGGTCCGGGCTGCCGTTCGACACCGTCGCCGCCGCGGCCGACGCCCTGCACGGCGCCGGGCTGATCAAGGCGTGACGCCGATGACCACCGAGGGGGAGAAGACGCGGCCGGGGGCCGCGACCGCCAGACGGGCCCTGGTCGGGCGGCTGTCCTGGGGGCTGGCCGACCAGGCGGCCTCCAGCATGTCCAACTTCGTGGTGGGCATCTACGTGGCCCGCTCGCTGGGGGTGACCGCGTTCGGCGCCTTCAGCCTGGCCTGGGTGACCTACGGCGTGGTGCTCAACGTCTCCCGGGGCCTTGCCACCGACCCGCTGGTGGTGCGCTTCAGCGGGGTACCCGACGCGTCCTGGCGCGAGGCGGTGGCCCGGTCCTCGGGAACCGCGCTCGGTGTCGGGGCCGCCCTCGGCGCGGCGTGTGTGGTGGCCGGTCTCGGCGTCGGCGGCAGTGTGGGGCCCGCGTTCGCCTGCCTCGGTGTCGTCCTGCCCGGGCTGCTGCTGCAGGACGCGTGGCGGTTCGCGTTCTTCGCCGCGGGCACCGGGCACAAGGCGTTCGTCAACGACCTCGTGTGGGGCCTCGCGCTCGTCCCGGCCATGGTGGTGGCGGGTGGCACGGGCAGCGGGGGCAGCGTGTCCGCTTTCGTGCTCGCCTGGGGCGGGTCCGCCGCGGTGGCCGCGGTGTACGGCTGCTTCCAGTCCGGCATCCGGCCCCATATGGCCGGTGCGCGCCGGTGGCTTCACGCGCACCGCGACCTCGGCTACCGGTATCTGGCCGAGAACCTCGGCAACAGCGGGGCCGGCCAGCTTCGGGCGTACGGGCTCGGCGCGATCGTCGGGGTCGGCGCGGTGGGCGTGGTCCGCGGTGCCGAGCTGCTGCTCGGCCCGTTCATGGCTGTGCTGATGGGGCTTTCCCTGGTCACCGTCGCGGAGGCGGCACGGGTGCTGCGGCGCGCCCCGCACCAGCTCGGCAGGTTCTGCTTCCTGCTGGGCGGCGGGCAGGCCGCCGCCGCGCTGCTGTGGGGCGCGGCGCTGCTCCTGGTGCCCGGCCGGCTCGGCGAACTGGTGCTCGGCGGTGTCTGGGGCTCCGCCTCGGCGCTGATCGTTCCGGTCACGCTCGGCGTCGCGGGCGCGGGTCTGGGCACCGGTGCGGCGGCCGGACTGCGTGCGCTGGGCGCGGCCCGGCGCAGCCTGCGCAGTCAACTGTTCGCCTCCGCCTGTTACGTCACCGGCGGGCTCGGCGGGGCGGCCGTGGCCGGTACGGCCGGCTCGGCCTGGGGCGTCGCCGCCGCGACGTCGACCGGCTCGGCCGTGTGGTGGCTGCACCTGCGGTCCGCCCTGCGTGAGCACCACCGGAACACCATCCGCGAAGCGAGGACGCCATGACCGCATTGCGCCGCACTCCCCGGCTGAGCATCGGCCTGCCCGTGTACAACGGCGAGGAGTACCTGGCCGAGTCGCTCGACGCCCTGCTCGGCCAGACCTACGAGGACTTCGAACTGGTCATCTCCGACAACGCCTCGACCGACGGGACCCAGGACATCTGCCGTAAGTACGCCGCGCGGGACTCCCGCATCCGCTACCTCCGCCTGCCCCGGAACATCGGTGCCGCACCGAACCACAACTACGTGTTCACCCGGTGCCACGGCGAGCTGTTCAAGTGGGCCTCGCACGACGACCTGTACGCCCGCGATCTGCTGCGGCGCTGCGTGCAGGCGCTGGACGAGCGGCCCGAGGTGATCCTCGCCCACGCCGACCAGGCGGTCATCGACGAGAACGGCCGGGTCAAGGTCCCCTACGAGTACACGCTCGCCACCGCATCGCCCCACGCGCCGGAGCGCTTCCGCAGTCTGCTGTTCGAGCCCGGGGGTGACGACTTCTACGGGGTGATGCGGGCCGACGTGCTGCGCCGGGTCAAGCCGCACGACAGCTACCACCACGCGGACCGCACGTTCGTCGCCGAGATCGCCCTGCACGGGCCCTTCCACCAGGTGCCGGAGCTGCTGTACTTCCGCCGCGACCACCCCACCCGCGCCGAGCGGGCGAACCCTTCCAAGCGCTCCCGGTGCGTCAACCTGGATCCGCGCCGGGCAGGCCCGCTGCACCCCACGCCCCGGCTGCTCGCCGAGTACGTCTGGGGTTTCGCCTCGGCGGTCCGGCGGGCGCCGCTGTCCCCGGCCGACCGGCGCGCGTGCTACCGCCACCTGGCCGCATGGATGGCCGGCCGGGTCCGGCCGGGCGCCGGCGAGCGGGTCGAGGACCGCGCTCCGGTGGACCCCGACCGGATCAGCGTCTGTGTCGACGCCCTGGTCGCGGGCCGTGAGGGGAGGCGGGCATGAGGCGGGAGCGTTCCGGGGCTCCGGTGCGTGTCGGGGTGTTCGGCCTGCTCGGCTCCGGCAACCTCGGCAACGACGGGTCGCTGGAGGCCGTGCTCGGTTACCTCCGCGCCGAGCATCCGGAGGCGGTCGTGGACGCGCTGTGCGGCGGGCCCCAGGCCGTCGCCGCCCGGTACGGGATTCCCGCGACGCGGCTGCACTGGTACCGCGGGGAGTACCGGACCGCCTCGCGTGCGGGCGCGATCGCGGCCAAGGGTGCGGGCAAGCTCGTCGACGCCTTCCGCACCGCCGCCTGGGTGCGCCGGCACGACGTGGTGATCGTGCCGGGCATGGGCGTCCTGGAGGCCACGCTGCCGCTGCGGCCGTGGGGCTTCCCGTACTCCCTGTTCCTGCTCTGCGCCGGTGGCCGGCTGTTCGGCACCCGGGTAGCGCTGGTCGGGGTCGGCGCGGACACGATCCGCGACCGGCCGACCCGGACGCTGGTGCGGTGGTCGGCGCGGCTGGCCACGTACCGCTCGTACCGGGACGCCCTGTCCCGCCAGGCGATACGGGCCATGGGCGTGGACACCACGGGCGACGAGGTCTATCCGGACCTCGCCTTCGCCCTGCCGGTGCCGGGGGCGGTCACGCCCGCGGAACGGACGAGCCCACCGGGCCCGGTCTGCGTCGGCGTGATGGCCTTCCACGGCGGCAACGACGACCGCGCCCGGGCCGAGGAGATCCACCGGCGCTACCTCGACGGGATGACCCGCTTCGTCCGCGCGCTGGTCGAGGACGGCAGGCCGGTCCGGCTGCTCACCGGCGACGAGTGCGATGCGCCGGTGGTCGCCGCGATCCGGGGCGCGGTGGACTCGCCGCTGGTCACCGCCGCCGAAGCGGCCTCGCTGGCCGGCCTGATGAAGGAGATGGCGGCGGCCGGGGCCGTGGTGGCCACCCGCTACCACAACCTGGTCTGCGCGCTGAAGGTCGGCACGCCAACGCTCGCGCTCAGCTACGCGGCCAAGAGCGACGCGCTCATGGGACAGATGGGGCTGGGCACGTACTGCCACCCGGCCCGCGAGGTCGACGCCGGCCGGCTGCTGGAGCAGTTCCGGGCGCTGGAACACCGATCGGCGGAGCTACGGCGGACCCTCGCCGAGCGGAACCTGATCGCCGCCCGGCGCCTTGAGGACCAGTTCACCGCCCTGAGCGAGGCCCTGTTCCCAGCGACCGACCGCACCTCTGCCCACGCCCACACACACGCCCGTGCCCACGCTCAGCAGGAGGTTTCATGAAAGCGAGGGAAGTCCCGGAGATCGCCGGCGCATACCTGTTCGAGCCCACGCCGTACACCGACGAGCGCGGCTTCTTCTGCCGCACCTTCGACGCCGGCGTGGCCCGCTCGGTGGGCCTGGACCCGGGCGCCTTCGTCCAGGACAGCGTGTCCCGCTCGGCCCGGGGGGTGCTGCGCGGCCTGCACCTGCGCTCCGGAGCCGGCGAGGCCAAGCTGGTGCGCTGCTCGTACGGAAGGATCTTCGACGTCGTCGTGGACCTGCGGGCAAGCTCGCCGACCTACCGCAACCGGGCCTTCTTCGAGCTGTCCGGCGAGACGCAGGTGACCCTGTACGTCCCGGCGGGGTGCGCGCACGGCTTCCAGGCGCTGACCGAACCCGCCGACGTCTCGTACCGGATCGACCGCCCGCACGATCCGGCCGAGGACGTGACGATCGCCTTCGACGATCCGCAGCTCGCCATTCCCTGGCCGCTGCCGGTCACATCGATGTCCCGGCGGGACCGGGAGGCACCGGGCCTCGCCGAGGCCCTGAAGCGAGAAGAGAGCTGAGGCCGGCGTGGACACCCGACGACCCGAAGACGGCGCGGAGTTCCTCCTGCCCCGGTCACAACAGGCCAACGAGCGGCTGCACTCCCTGATCCCCGGTGGCGCGCACACCTACGCCAAGGGCGAGGACCAGTACCCCGAGAACCTGGCCCCGGTCATCAGCCACGGCCGCGGTGCCCACGTGTGGGACATCGACGGCAACCGCTACATCGAGTACGGCTCCGGCCTGCGGTCGGTCAGCCTCGGCCACGCCCACCCCCGAGTGATCGAGGCGGTACGGCGGGAACTCGACCGCGGCAGCAACTTCGTGCGGCCGTCCGTCGTGGAGGTCGAGGCCGCGGAGCGTTTCCTGGCCACGGTGCCGACCGCCGAGATGGTGAAGTTCGCGAAGAACGGCTCCGACGTCACCACCGCCGCGGTGCGCCTGGCCCGCGCCGTCACCGGGCGCCCACGGGTGGCCATCTGTGCCGATCACCCGTTCTTCTCCGTCGACGACTGGTTCATCGGCACCACGCCGATGTCCGCCGGTGTTCCGGCGGCGACCACCGAGCTCACGGTGGCGTTCCCGTACGGGGACCTGACCGCCACGGACGAGCTGCTCACCCGGTACCGCGGCGAGGTCGCCGCTCTGATCCTGGAACCCGCCACCCACACCGAGCCCCCGCCCGGGTACCTCGCCGGCCTGCGCGAGCTGGCCGACCGGCACGGCTGCGTACTGATCTTCGATGAGATGATCACCGGCCTGCGCTGGTCCGAGGCGGGTGCCCAGGGTCTGTACGGCGTCGTCCCCGACCTCTCCACGTTCGGCAAGGCGCTGGGCAACGGGTTCGCCGTCTCCGCGCTGGCCGGGCGGCGTGACCTGATGGAGCGGGGCGGGCTGCGCCACCCCCACGAGCGGGTGTTCCTGCTGTCCACCACGCACGGTGCGGAGACCCACTCGCTGGCCGCCGCGATGGCCGTGCAGGCCACCTACGTCGAGGAGGGCATCACCGCACGGCTGCACGCCCTCGGTGAGCGGCTGGCCGCCGGTGTCCGGGACGCCGCGACCAGTATGGGCGTCGGTGACCACGTCCTCGTACGGGGCCGGGCCAGCAATCTGGTCTTCGCCACCCTCGACGAGAACCGGCAACCCTCGCAGGGGTACCGCACCCTGTTCCTGCGCCGGCTCCTCGCGGGCGGCGTGCTGGCCCCGTCGTTCGTGGTGAGCAGCGCACTCGAAGAGGCCGACATCGACCACACCGTCGATGTGGTGGCCCAGGCATGTGCGGTGTACCGCAAGGCACTGGACGCCGCCGACCCCACCCCCTGGATGGCCGGCCGACCGGTCAAACCCGTGTTCCGCCGCCTGGCATGACGCGGCGTCAGGAGCGCTCCTCCCGGCCGGCGTCGGCTGCCCGGCCGGCCGCCCGACCGGCCGTCCGGGCAACCAGCCTGTCGGCCGTCCGGTCGACCAGCCACCCGGTCGCCGGTGTCACCGCCAGCGCGGTGCACCAGCCGCCGAGGACGTCGGTCGGGTAGTGCGCGCCCAGAGCGACCTGCGCCCAGCCCATGACGGCACCGGCGACCAGCGCCGCGGCGAGCACGAGCAACGTACCGGCCGCCCTGCCGAGACCGAGCCGGCCCACCGCGAACAGCGCCACCGCGAGGGTGAGCGCGGTGAGGAAGGCGGTGTGCCCGCTCGGATAGGACAGATTGTCCTCGCCGTGGATGGAGCGTCCCACCAGCGACTTGAGCAGCGTCGCCGTCCCCACGGCCAGGCCGGCCCCGGCAACGACGAACACCGCCGCGCGCGGACACCGAAGCAGCAGACAGCCCGCCACGACGGCCACCACCAGCGCCGCCGCTCCGACGGGCTCCCCCAGGAAATCCGTGGCCAGGGCGACGTGCCGCCACGGCGACCGCACACCGTCCACCGCCGGCTGGATCCACGCGTCCACCATGCCGGGCCGGCCGCGGCCGGCGTACCGGACCCCGAGCACGATGACCATCAGCGTGGCGAGGGCCGCGATCGGCCCGAGCCACGCGCGCAGCAACGGGGGCAGCACAACGGGCGCCGGCCGGCCGGTCACCCGCCGCCACCGCACTGCCGCGCCCCGGAGAACCGCCCGCTCCCGCCCACCGACGAGCCCCCTCTCGTGTTCCGACTTGAACCTTAGCCAACAACGCGGCGCGACAAACCGCCCCGGCCGGTGTCTGACGTGCCGGAGCCCCGCGAGGGGAAGGCGCGGGGCTCCGATGGTGGTGCATCAGCCGTCGATCTGTCGGCTGAGGTCAGCGGCGTACGTGGTGACGCGGGCCGGGACGCCGGGGACTCTCGCCACCGGGACCGTTCAGAAGTGCAGAATGCGCCGGGGGCACCCGGGCGCGCAGGGAGATGCCGGACAACATGCGGCGCCATGCGGCGAGTTGGGGATTCTTGAGTCAAGAGTTGGGCCTTCGGTCCCCGGTGTTCCCGATCGATCACGCACCCTTGACAGTCCCGAGCTGATCACAGCATCTTCCGGCGACTGGCGGCGACTTCGGACAACAGGGAACCGGTGCCGTTCCCCCACGCGCTGCAAGGCGCGATCCGTAACAGCGGGCTCGACCTGGACCGCATCCGGCACCGGCTCCAGCTTCGGGGCGCACCGGTCAGCGTGGCCACGCTCGCTCTTGGCGGTCCGGGCGCAACGGGAGTCCCGGATGCTGCCGATCGGCGCCCTCAAGCCGCGGGCAGACCGGGCCGCGGAGCCGCTGTCCGCGCTGGACACCGGCTCCGACGCGCACCTGGTCCGCATGGCCGGCACGACCGCTACGAGTACGGTGACGACCGCGCCCAGCGTCGCGTGTGGACGCGCCGTCTCCTGCGTGCCGACCGTGACGGCCCGGACCGCTGGGTGATGCTCTTCCACCAGGACGAGCCGGGTGCCGGCATCCCCCAGTTGCGCGGCCTGCGCGACTGCCGCCCACGCCGGCCACGAACTTGGCGTTGTGGCCCGACGAGGGCCACCGCCGTACCCAGGGCAAACTGCGCGCCACATCAGTGGTTCCGTGCGCTCAGTCGGTCAGGGCGGCGAGGGTGGCGTCGAGGTCGGTGGCCGCGGGCCGGTTGTAGGGGAGCTTGGCGAGAATCCTGGCCATGCCGCAGGTGTTGGTGAGGGCGGAGAACACCAGTCCGCCGGCGACGCCCGCGGACAGCCAGCGGGCGGCGGGCCGACGGCGGCCGGTCAGCAGACCGGTCAGGACGAGGGAGCCGGCGGCGAGACGTACCTGACGTTCCATCGCCCAGACGGCGCGGGGGCCGGCGGAACGCTGGACATGGTGGCCGAGCTGCTGCCAGGCGGTGGTGCCGCCGGTCAGGTCGGCGGCGGCGATGCCGTGTTCAGCCAGGCGGCCCCGGGCCTGGGCGGAGCGGGCGCCCGAGGCACATACGAGGAGCAGGTCGCCACGGCCGGCGGCCGTCTTCAGGGCAGGCAGGGCCGTGGAAAGGTGGTCGAGGGGGATGTTGTGGGCACCGGGCAGGTGTCCGGAGGCGTACTCGCCGGGGGTACGGACGTCGATGACGGTCAGTTCGGAAAGGCGGGCGTACGCCTGGGCGGCGGTGAGGGAAGCGGTGGCTGCCACGGGGATGTCCTTTGCTGGTCAGGGGTTTCCCCTTCGACAGGGTACCGATACCCGCGGTGCCGGTACGCGACCTTCCTGAACCGGGCGTTGGACCAACTGCTCATGGACGTGGCCCTGCACCGGCTTCAGGTCACCCTCATCCTGCACCGGGCAGGCGTCACCGGACCGAACGGCGCCGGCCACCACGGCATATGGGACACCGCGCTGCTGTCCGCGGTCCCCGGCATCCGGCTCGCCGCGACCCGCGACCCCGCCACCCGGTGTGAACTGCTGCGCGAGGCCGACGGGTACGCCGACGGGCCCACGGCACTGCGCTAGGGCGCTTCTGATGGCTCTTGGACGGTGTCGCGGAGCCAGATGACGAGCGTGGTGACGGTGAGGGTGCCGTTGAAAATGTAGTCGCGCTTGTCGTAGCGGCTGGCCACCGCCCGGAACTGTTTCCACTTGCTGACGCAGCGCTCGACCGCGTTGCGCCGCCGGTACTGGGCCTTGTCGAAGGCAGGCGGCCGGCCGCCTGCCCGGCCACGGCTGCGGCGGTGGGCCCGCTGGTCGTCCGGCTCGGCGATCGTCGCCTTGATACCCCGGCGGCGCAGGTAGGCGCGGTTGTCGCGGCTGGAGTACGCCTTGTCGCCGCGCACCCGGTCCGGGCGGCGGCGTGGCCGGCCGGGCCCGCGGCGAGCGATACGCAGCGACTCCAGCACCGGCAGGAGCATGGGGCTGTCGCCCCGCTGGCCCGGCGAGGTGAGCCAGGTCAGCGGGCGGGCCCGGTCATCGGCCAGCAGGTGGACCTTGGTGGTCAGTCCGCCCCGTGAGCGTCCCAGGGCCTCCCGTCCATCGGCCTCCACACGCGTCCCGCCCCCTTTTCGGGCCAGTCGCGCGGCGGTCGTTGCCGGGCCCCGGCCGCATGCTGGTGGGCCCGGCAGGAAGTGGAGTCGATGTTCACCGCCCACTCTTGCTCCAGCTCGCGGGCCAAGGCGCCGTCGGGGTCGCCGGCGTCGGCCTCGATCTGCAGCTCGGCCAGGATGCGCTGCCAGGTGCCGTCCGCCGACCAGCGGCGATGCCGTTCGTAGACGGTCTGCCAGGGCCCGTACCGCTCCGGCAGGTCCGGCCAGGGCACCCCCGTACGGGCCCGGAACAGCACCCCGTTCACCACCCTCCGGTGATCGGACCACTGCCCACCAGGCCGGCCGTTGGCCGGCAGTAACGGCTCGATCTTCCGCCACTGCGCATCGGTCAGTTCATGTCGCCGCACCATGCCCTACGCGTGCCCAGCTCAGAGCTTGGCCCACCCCGACCGACAAGAGCCATCAGAAGCGCCCTAGCCGAAAGCCACCGCCGGACCCGACATCCCTGCCCTCGGCACCATGGACGGCATCGGCATACTGCACCGCGGCCCCCCACCGCCCCTTGGACGTCCTGCTGGTCGGCGCCGGGGTCATGGCCACCCCGTGTCTGGAGGCTGCCGCAGCGCTGAAGCGGGACGGCCACGGGATCACCGTCGCCGACCCCCGCTGGACCCATCTCGTCTCCAGCCCCCTGCCCGGCCTGGCGGCCCGGTGACGGCCGGCCGTCACCGTGGGGGACGCCCTCGCCGACGGCGGCATCGGCAGCGCCGCGCGCACCGGCACACATCATCACCCCCGTACGGGTACTGGGCCTGCCCCGCTCCTTCCTCGCCCATGGCGAGCGCCCCGGCCTCCTGGCCCGGGCGGGACCGGATGCGCAAGGCATCACCCGCAACACCCCCAAGGCCGGCCTACGGCAGTTCCTTCTCCACCGCCGCGCGGCCCTCCTCCGCCAGGCGCCGGCGGGCCCACTCCAGGTTTTCGGGGTGATGTCGCGTCCGGCGGCGAGCACCAGGTCCTCGGGGGACACCTCGCCTTCCGTACCGGTGCGCAGCGCGCTGTCCGGTGTGACGTCCTGCGGGCGCGGCCGTACGTCGATGTCCGTGTCGTCCCCGGGGGCCTCGCCGTAACGGCGGGTGAACTTGGCGATCTGACCCTCGGCGTCCACGACCCGGGCCTTCCCTGTGTAGAAGGGGTGGCTCTCGGAGGAGATCTCCACCTCGACGAGGGGGTAGGTGTTGCCGTCGTCCCACTCGATGGTCCGCTCACTGGTCGCGGTGGACCGGGTGAGGAAGGCGAACCCCGCCGAACGGTCGCGGAAGACGACCGGGCGGTAAGGAGGGTGCTTGTCCTGGTCCTGCGGCATGTCTGCTCCTTACTCCTTGTAGGGGTGGGTAGGCGGCACTCCGCGGCCGGCCGTCGGGCTCGCGGACCGGAGCGGCGAATGGCTGCCTCTATCCACCCATATTTCCCTGATGTCTGCATGAAGTGCGCACAACCCAGCCCGTCAGGGCTCCCCCATCGGGTGCCCCACGAGCCTCGGCGGAAAAGCAGTCCGATGCCGGCGGCGTCACCCCGCCGCGACGACCCCCCGCAGGGCGAGCGCCGCGCCCAGGAGAACGACCAGAGAGGCCGTGATGGCCGGAGCCGTACGGTGCAGGAAGCCGAAGACCCGCTCATAACGGGGTGCCGCCCCCATGAGCCGCTGCCCCAGCCGCGCGCCCACACGGACGAGCAGTACAGCGACCACCACAAGAGTGAACGCGAGCCCCACACCGTACGCGAGTACCAGCAGCGCCCCGAACCAGAGCCGGCCCAGAGCACTGGACCCGACGAGCACCAGCACCGCCGATGGGCTGGGCACCAGCCCCCCGGCGAAGCCGAGCAGCAGCGTGTCCCGCGTCCTCGGCCGCGCCGCAACGGCAGTGGCGTGGGCATGGGCACGGCCCGGTTCGTGTTCGCCTTGGTGCGCGTGGCCATGGTCGTGTGAAGGGAGGTGTGTGTGTACGTGTACGGGCCCTGACCGGTGGGCCAGGGCCCGGCGGAGCAGGGCGGTGCCCGCCGCCGCGACGAGCAGGCCGCTCAGCGCCGTCAGCCAGGGGATGGCCAGGGGTACGGCCTGTGGCCCCGCTGCCACCACCACTCCCAGGACCAGCACCCCGGCCGTGTGCGTGACCGTCACCGCCGCACCGATCCGCAGCAGGGACCGGAAGGAACCACGGTGTCCGCCGGCGGCGTAGGCGGCCATCACGGTCTTGCCGTGTCCGGGGGCGAGCGCGTGCGCCGCGCCCAGTACGGCGGCCAGCGCGAGGGCCAGCAGGCCGAAGCCGAGGGTGAGCCGGTGGCTGCCGACGAGGCCGGTGAAACGCTGTGTCAGCCCGTCCGCCCCGCGCGGCAGCGCCGCCACCGCCCCGGGGCGCGCCTGCTCCCCCGCCGCGTCCGATGCGCCGTCGCTCAGGCCGCCGCTCGGGCCGCCGTTCGCATCGGCGGTGAGCGCGGGGCCGCCGGCGCGGACGGCGAGGTGGGCGCCGTGCTGTCGCAACGGCGTGGAGAGCAGGTCGTCGGGGTAACGGGTGAGCCGGGCGGAGGCGGAGCGCGCCGGGACGTCGGTGCGCACCAGCCGTACCCGGTCGCCACGCGCCGTGGTCTCGCGCCAGCCGGGACCGTCCTCCCCCACCGCCATGCCGCCCGTGAAGCGCACGGCCGTACCGGAGTCAGCGGCGTCAGCGGCGTCAGCGGTGCTGTCGGTGTCAGCGGTGTTATCGGTGTCGTCGTCCATGCCTGGGGACAGGCCGAGCGGCGCGGTCAGCAGGCACTCCAGCCGCAGGGTGGACAGTCCGGCCTGTCCCGGCCGGCGCACGGCCCGTGCCCGCTCGCCGCGGGACGCCGGCCGTACGGGACGGCCGTCCACCGTGAGCGCGCTCCCCCGTGCCGCGCGGACGCACATCCGCCGGGCCCAGGCGATGCGTTCGGCGGCGTCGAGGCGGTGGTCACCGTCCTGGTCGATCCGGGGTTCCGCTTGGGCGGCGGGGATCTCGGCCAGGTCCTCGACGTGGTCGACGCGCAGTTCGCGGGGCGAGACGGTCAGTCCGTCGTAGGCGTTCACGGTGAAGTTGCCCAGCGGGTGCGCCGCCGCGGGCGCGGCTCCCGTCGTACCGAGCAGCACCACCGGCAGAAAGACGCCCACCAGCAGTACGACGCGCCGCGCCCATCGCCTCCTGCGCACCTCCGGCATCACGCGCCGCCCGCTCACCCCTGCTCCCCCGCTGTCACCCACCGGCCGAGGGCGGTACGCGCCTGGGGCGTCAGTGCCGTTCCCAGGGCGAGAGCGTCCCTGCCATGGGTACGGGCTTCCGCGTCGCGGCCCAGCGCGTGTTCGATCTCGGCGCGGTGGTAGAGGAACGCGGCGTTGCGGTAGCCGCCCCTGGTCAGGGTCTCGGTGGCCTGCCGGGCCAGGGGCAGCGCCGCCGCGTCCCGGCCCCGGCGGTGCAGCGCCCAGGCCAGGGCGTCGGCGGTGTGTACGGTGTGCCGCCGCTTCCACTCGGCGCGGGCGGCGCGCAGCGCCTGCGCCCGCTCGCCGTGGTCGGCGGCGACCAGGGCGGTGTCCAGGTCGGTGTTGACGCGCTGGGCGCGGGCCAGTCGCGTCCAGGCGTCCAGCGCGGCGTACTGCCGTGCGGCGGCGCGGCGTTCCCCGCGCGCCGCGTACATCTCGCCCAGCAGGGCGAGGTGTGCCGGCAGCGGTTGCCGGGCGACGACCGCCTCCAGGTCACGCACCGCTCCGGCCAGGTCGCCGACTGCCGCCCGCACCTGTCCCCGGCCCAGGAGGGCGGGCACGTGACCGGGGTCGGCGCGCAACGCGACGGCGTACGAGCGCAGGGCCGGGCCGGGCTTCCCCTCCGACCGGGACAGCTCGCCGAGGGCCGTGGCGAGGTGGGCGATGTCACCGGGGGCGCTCGTCGGGGCGAGGGCCTGTTCCAGCACCCGGCGGGCGGTGGCGCGCTCGCCGCGCAGTTCGGCCACGTACGCGAACCGGGTGAAGGCGGGGATGCCGGGACGGCGGGCGTCGGCCCGCAGCGCGGCCCGGTGCGCGGCGTCGTAGCGGCCGAGTTCGACCAGCGCGTCCACGCGGACGGCCAGGGCCAGTTCGCCGTACGGGCTGACCGCCAGCGAGCGGTCGGCGAGCCGCAGCGCGGCAAAGAAGTCGTGCCGGGCGGCGGCGAGCGCGGCCTGACCGGCGAGGGCGCCGCTGTTGCCCGGTGCCGGGCTCAGCGCGAGGGAACGCGCGAAGGCGCGCTGCGCCTGTCCGTACAGTCCTGGATCGGCGGTACGCCGGGCCTGCTCCACGCACGCGGAACCGAGCGCCGCCCAGTTGGCCGCGTCCCGGGGCTGGGCGCGCAGGTGCCGCCGCAGCGTGTCCAGACGGCGGCCCAGCCCCTCCCCGGTCAGCGGCAGGACCACGGACCCGTCGGTGTCCCCCCGCAGAACGGGTGTCCGGGGCCCCTGGTCGTCCCGGACGCCCGGGAAGCGGAACCCGGTGACCCACGCCAGGGTGCTCAGCGACAGCGCCAGGGCCACGACGGCCAGTGCCCGGCGGAGGGTGTGGGTGGACCCCACGGCGTACCTCCTCGATGCCTCGTCATGCTTCTTGATGTCTCGTGACGTCTCGTGATGCCTGGTGTCGGCGGACGCGGGCGGCTGGGGGCACGCCCGTGCCCGTCGGAGGGCCGGAGTGCGGCGCGGGAAGCGGATCGCCGCACCCCGGCCCGGTTCGTGGTGGGGGCTTGTCGGTGGTGCCGACGCCGACGACCGGTCAGGTCCGGCCCGGCCGGTGGCGGCCGTGTCCTCACCGCCCGGCACCGCCGGCACCGCGGACCGGTCGTCTCCGGCCCGCGGTCCCGGCTCTCCTCATGCCTGGCCCCGGCCCCTCCCCCACGTCAGGGGCCGGGGTGGAGCCGCCGGTCCCCGTGCGGCGGCTCCGGTGGCGCCGGCGGATCACGGCCGGTCGGTGCTCCGCCGACGGGTACGACGCCACCGCAGCAGCCCCAGCCCGGCCACGGCCAGGGCCGCGGCACCGCTGGCGGCGGAAATCAGGACGAGCCGGCCGTCCCCCTCGCCGGTCCCGGACGCCCCGGGCAGGGCGGCCGAGGGCCGTCCGCCCGTCAGCGGGCTTGCCGCCCTGTTCTTCACGGACGGGCCCGCGGAAGGAGAGGACACGGAAGGAGAAGACACGGAAGGAGAGGCGGAGGAAGCGGAAGCGGCCGAGCCGCCACCGGCCAGCGGCCCGCGCGACCCGGAGGTGGGTTCGGCGACGTACGGGAACCGGCCGTCGAACTTCTTGTCGTTCGCGTCGACCGCGTCACCCAGGTCGTTCTTCTGCCCGGCCAGCTCACCGCGGACGACCTGCAAGGAGATGTCCACGGTGTCGTCGGTGAGCCGGCGTCCGTTGGGATAGCCCGCCCGGTCGCCGTCCAGCACGCCGAGCCGCTTGGGATCGGCGGCCGGCTTGATCGAGGTGTTGAGCCGGATCGCCTCGTGCGGGCGCACCCCGTCCGGCTGGTTGAGTCCCGGCACGCCGGTGAGGAAGACCTGCACCAGGTCCTTGCGGGGTACCGCGGGTGCCTTGAGCTTGTAGATCTTCTCCAGCAGCCGGGCCACTTCGGGATCGTTCACGTACTTGGCGAACCGGCCGTCCTGCCACGGCGTGGAGGCGTTGAAGGTGTCCTTGTCCCTGACCGGGATGACCAGTTCGTTGACGAGCGGCATCCCCAGCCGGGACACCTGCTGCCAGCCGTTGGCCGCGGTACGGCGCTCGGTGGTGCTCCAGACACCGATGACGGGCTTGCCGGGCCCGGCCGTCAGCTCCTTCGTCGGCACCTGGAGGGCCACGGTGTTGACGTTGTAGCCCTTGAGCGTGTCCCGGCCGACCTCGGACAGGTCGCCCCCGTAGAGCAGGTCGAAGACGCGCAGGTCCAGGAAGAACGGGTCGTCCGCCTGCCCGACGTAGGACGTACCGCTCCCGCCCACCGCCCGTACGGCCTGCTTGCGCAGGTCCCCGTACCGGGGCATGGATGCCTTGCCCACGTTGGAGGGGGCGATGGGCGCGTCGTCGGCCAGCGTCTGCGTGCCGGTCTGTTTGCCGTCCTTGAACTGCAGGAGCTGGAGGTCGTAGGTCTGCCGGTAGTTGAGGTCCGGGTCGTCGAGCGAGGTGACCGGGCCGGTGTTGTACAGGAACGTGTCCTTGCTGCGGTAGCTCTCTTCGAAGGTCCAGCGGTAGATCAGTTCGGACCGGCCGTCGCCGGTGTTGTCGATGTGGATGTCGTAGCGGGCGTCCGTGGGGAACTTGTAGAAGTTGGGGCCTCCGGCAGGCTCCGCGAACGGCCACCAGTTGGCGATCAGCGTGGTGGTGTCCGGCTTGTCCGGGCTGGTGAAGGCGTACACGTCGGTGTTGTCGTATTCCGGCTGACCGGAGATCAGCGGTGCTTCCCGGTGGCTCGACGCGGTGGCCGGGGCCGGGCCGAGTGCGGCCGTCCCCGTGGCCAAGGAGGTGGCCACCAGCGCGATTCCCCCGGCCAGCAGTGCCCGGGCCGGCGGCCTGCGGAGTGATGCTGTCGACATCGCGGCGTCCTTTGCGGTGCGGGTATGTCCCGGTGTGGTACGGCACGTACGGATGCGTTTCGGTACGGAACGCGTACGGCGTGCCGGCCACGGCCGACGGGACACGTCCCGGTGCCACTCATTCGGCCGACCGCCCGCGGTGGATGCGCCGGCATCGGAGTTGGCCGAAAACAGCCGTGGAAGGAGCGGTTTCGGCCGCGCGGTTCCGGGCCGGCAGGTGCCTGACACCGCCGTGGGATCAAGACGGCACGTCGGTGACCGGCAAGCCCTTACGCGGTCGCCGCCGTCGTCACGGGCGCCGGGCAGGCCGGCCGGTTGGCGGTGTCGGCGGGGCGGCGCAGGTCGCAGAGCCGGTCCAGGAGCTGGTCGCGTACGGCGACGAGGTCGTTGATGCGCTGCTGGAGCAGGGACAGACGCTGTTCGAAGACCTCGATCTTGGGAGTGGGGTCGGCGCAGGCGTGGGTGCCGGTCAGCTCGTCGCGCAGGCAGCCGTCGAGGAGGCGCAGGTCGTCGGTGGTCAGGCCGGCGGCCAGGAGCAGCCGGATGTTCTCCACGACGCGTACCGCGCCCTGTCCGTAGCTGCGGTAGCCGTTCGTGGACCGGTCGGGGCGCAGGAGGCCCTGTTCCTCGTAGTAGCGCAGGGCCCGGGTCGTCGTGCCGGTGGCGTGGGCCAGCTCCCCGATGCGCATGGTGCGTCCCTCCTGATGGATGCTTTCAGGAGGGAGCGTAAACGTTGCCGTGGACGTGAAGGTCAAGGCCGGGTGTGCTGCCGGGTGAGCACCATGACGGGGATACGGCGCCGGGTGCGTTCCTGGAAGGCCGCGAAGTGCGGGTCGGCCACGACCTGCCGGGCCCACAGCCGGTCCCTTTCCTCATCCATGGCTTCGGTGGCGCGGACCTGGTATGTGCCGGCGCCGGCCTCGATCGTCGCCAGGGGGTGGGCGGTCAGGTTGTGGTACCAGGCGGGCGCGGTGGGTGCGCCTCCGTTGGAGGCGAAGACGGCGAACCGGTCCTCGCCGTCGGGAAGATAAATGACGGGGTTGGTGCGCAGAAGGCCGGACTTCGCTCCCGTGGAGGTCAACAGGAGCAGTGGCCGTCCCTCGAACTGTCCGCCTACGGCACCTCGGCGGGCGCGGAACTCTTCGATGACTCGTTGGTTGAACGTATTCATTCGGATATCTCCCCGATGTGGAGGGTTTCGGGCATGTCGAGTGGTTATGGCGTATGCAGTGGCTCTGAGGTACGTGAACCGGTCCGGTCACGCGTGGCAGCGGCCGGGGCGTCCCCGCGCCGCCGGTCGCCGCGGTGTCCGGCCAGGGCGATGCCCAGGGCGAGCACCGCAAGGAGTCCGCCCACCGCCGGGCCTGACCTCGATCGTCGCCCCGAAGAGCAGCAGCGCTCCCGCCAGGGCCGCCACCGTGGCGCACACCGCGCCACCGAACGGTCCGCCAGTTTCCCGCCGATGAGATTGCCCACCGTGCCGCCGACACCGAAGAGCAACAGGAGCAGGGTGACGGCGGAGGCGGTGAATCCGGCGGCCTCGGTGAGCAGCGGGGTGATGAAGGTGTACGCGGTGAAAGCGGCGGCGGCGCCGAGCGCGGTGACGGCGACGACGGCCTGTACCCGGCGTTCGGTCAGGACCCGCAGTTCGGTGATGAGGGGCTCGGTCGCGGGCGCGGAGCCGGCGTACGGTGCGCGTACCAGTGCCGGCAACGGCCCGGCCGCGACCACGGCGAGCAGGGCCACCGCCGCGAAGGTGGCTTGCCAGGAGAGCCACCGGCCGATCACCGTACCCAGCGGCAGGCCCGCGATCATCGCCAGGCTCAGGCCCAGGGAGACCCGGGCGACCGCCGTGCCCCGCCTGTGTTCGGGCACCACGTCGGCAGCCAGGCCGAAGAACAGCGGGCGATCATGATTTCGCCCGTTCCGAGGGTGAACGCGCACAAGGTCAGCACGGTCAGCGCCCATGCGTGCCCGCGGTCCCTGGAAGGACCGCCGATGTCGTCGGAGGTAGTCATGACGCCACCTTCGACCTTGACGTCGGCGTGAAGGTCAAATCGTCCGGCGCCTGTGCCCGGACCGGTCCGCGGCAGGCTCCGGCCGGCCCGGACAGGACCCCTGGCAGTCGCCCTGTCCGCCGTTCTCCGTCACCCCCGGCGGGCGACACGCATCGGGTGGACAACTGTGAGGCTGGCCGGGCCGGTTCTCCCTGCCGCGAGAGGGCAGCAGCATGACGATCACCGATCTCGCCCGGCCACTGGCGGGGCGTATCGTGCGGCAGCTCGTGAGCGTCAACATCCTGGACCTCGCGACGCGGCTGGCGGCGCAGGCGTTCCTGGCCGCGTTGCCGATGCTGATCGCCGTCTCGTCCTTCTGCCCGTACGCCGTGCGGCAGGAGCTGGTGAACTCGCTGCGCTCCCTGTTCGGGGCGGACAGCTCCGTCCTGGCGCAGACGCACCTGACCCATGGGGCCTCGGACCCGGAACTGCACAGTTGGGGAGCGGTCGGTGTGCTGGTCGCCCTGCTGTCCGCCACGGCCTTCACCCGGGTCCTCCAGCGGGTGTGCGAACGTTCCTGGCACCTGCCGCACGCGGGGGCGCGGATCGTGGCCTGGCGCTGGGCGCTGTGGCTCGTGGTCTGGATCGCCGCGCTCCTGTATCAGGGGCTGCTCCACCGGGCGTTCGGCGCGGGCCCGGGCCTGGGGATACCTCTCCAGATGGCCGGCGCCGTCGCGATGTGGTGGTGGACCCAGCACCTGCTGCTCGCCGGGCGTCTGCCCTGGCTGCCGTTGCTGCCGGGTGCGCTGCTGACCGGTGTGGGCGTGGTGGCGTTCTCCTCGGTCTCCGGTCTGTGGCTGCCGCGCGCGCTGGACCGCAGCGTCGAGCGGTACGGGCAGCTCGGCTCCGTCTTCACGCTGTTGTCCTGGCTGATCCTCTTCTTCGCCACCGTCGTGTCCGGTATCGCCGTCGGGCAAGTACTGGCCCATACCGGGCCTTTGCGCCGTCGGCTGGGGGTGCCGGAGGAATCCTTACGCTGACGTCGCCGTCACCCGGCCGGTGCGCGCCGCCTCGGCCAGCGCCCGGTGGTCGCGCTCGTTCTGGTCGGCGTAGCTTTCGGCGAACTGCGCCAGCGCGCGGTCGAAGGCGTCGGAGCGGCCCAGGTAGGCGGCGATGGCGATCCGGTCGCCGGACCGGGCGTGGGCACGGGCCAGGGTCGTGCCGCAGAGCCGGCCGAACAGCCGCATGAGGCCGGGCGTCATGGTGTCGACCCGGGCGATGGCCTTCCAGTCGCGCAGTTGGCGCAGGTAGAAGTCGCGCCGCCGCCCGTCCAGGCCCTCGGCCTGTTCCCAGCCGAGGAACATGTCGCCGGCCGCCTGCATCAGCCGCTGCCCGAAGACGACCCGTTCCCCCTGGTTGGTGAAGGTGCCCGTTTCGGCGAACGGCGCGAGCACCGACTCCTGCGCCTCCTTGGCCTGGAGGAAGAGCGGGTCGGCGGCGTCCCGGCCGAGCAGCAGGAGGATCCAGCAGCGGGTTCCCACACTGCCGACGCCGACGACCTTACGGGCCATGTCGACCACGCGGTACTGCGTGAGCAGCGTCCGCCGGTCGGCCTGGAGGGTCCGCGCGTAGCGCTCGACCAGTTCCCGCAACTGCTGTTCCAGTTGCTCGCGTTCGGCGCCCGGCAGGAGGTCGCCGAGCGGCACGACCAGCGGCGGGTCGGGGGCGATCCGCAGCTCGTCCCCGACGGCGTGGGCGAGCCGCTCCAGGGCTTGGAGGTGGTCGCGGGTGCGGGCCTTGGCCAGGGTCCGGGAGATCCGCCGTTGCGCCTCCTTGTCCCACTCCCCGCTCAGCGCGCCGTACAGCTCGTCCGCGTCGATCCGCGCGTACCACACGTCCAGGTTGCGCATCTTGGCGAAGCCGTCCATCGCCTCCCGGTAGGCGCGGACCGTCTCCCGTACCACCCGGGCCCGCTCCGGCCCGCTGTAGCCGTTGGCGCGGCCGGCGATGACGAGGCTGGCCGACAGCCGCTTGACGTCCCATTCCCAGGGGCCCGGCAGTGTCTCGTCGAAGTCGTTGATGTCGAACATCAGGTGCCGTTCCGGGGAGGCGAGCAGCCGGAAGTTCAGCAGGTGCGCGTCCCCGCACAACTGGGCCCGCAGCCCGGTGGACGGCGTGCCGGCCAGGTCGCCCGCCATGAGGGCGGCGGCGCCGCGGAAGAAGCGGAAGGGGGACTGCAGCATCCGCCCGTACCGGATCGGCACCAGCTCCGGGAGCCTGGTCGCCGACTGCCGCTCGATGACGGCGACCGGGTCGGGCCGGTCCGTTGTGGGAGTGAACTCCGCGTGGCGGGAGCGCGGTACGAGGGTGCGGGCGGCCCGGCCACGGGCGGCCCGCTCCTGGGGTGTGGCGTGCGCGTGCTGGGCGTCGGACATGGCGGGCTCCCCTCTTCGAGGGCACGACTTTCGGCGTGTGCGGTCGGGCCGGCCATCACCCCGGTGGTGTGAGGCGGGCGGGTGGGCAGGGCGCAGGAGACGTCGGCGGGGTGCCGGCGCCGCCGCGTGGCCGCCCGGCCCGGTGCGTACGGACGGCCGGGGTCGCCTTGCCCGGGTGATGCCTGTACGGGCGCTCCGGCGCACGGTGGCGGCATGGAACCGACCATGCGGAAGCAGCGGTGGCTGGCGCGTGCGTCACTGGCCGCCGCCACCGCGGCGGTGCTGGTGCTGGGGGTGTTCGCGGGGCTGCGGACCATCGCCCTGGTGGCGGTCGGGCTCCTCGGTGTGGCGGTCGCCGCCGCCGCGCTCTGGTGGGCCCTGAGCCGGCGGGGCGTCCTGCGGGCCTTGGCCTTCCTCCTGGCGCTGGCCGCCCCGGCGTGGGTCGTCTGGAAGTACACCGGCGCCCATCTGGCGTGGGTCGTCGCGGTGTCCGGCGGACTGTGGCTGGTCGCGGCCGGCGCGGGCCGGGCCGCTCTCGTGCTGCACGACAGGCCGGTCCCGATGCCCGAGCGGCCGGCACCGCGGGTCCGCCACCCGGTCCTGATCATGAATCCGCGGTCGGGCGGCGGCAAGGTGGACCGGTTCGGGCTGCGCGAGAAGGCCGCGGCGCTGGGCGCGGAGGTGCTGCTTCTGGAGGGGCCGGGCGTCACGGACGTGGCGGAGCTGGCCCGTAAGGCCGCGGCCGGGGGCGCCGACCTGCTCGGTGTCGCGGGCGGGGACGGCACACAGGCCCTGGTCGCCGATGTCGCCGCCGGTCTCGGCCTGCCCTTCCTGGTGATCCCGGCCGGTACGCGCAACCACTTCGCCCTGGATCTGGGCCTGGACCGCGAGGACCCGTCCAAGGCCCTGGACGCCCTGCGCGACGGCGTGGAACTGCGCGTCGACCTCGGCCGGGCGGCCGGGCGGCCCTTCGTCAACAACGTGTCCTTCGGTGCCTACGCCGAAGTGGTGCAGAGTCCGTCCTACCGCGACGGCAAGACCCGCACGACCCTGGAACTGCTGCCCGGCCTGCTCATGGGCCACCAGGGCGGGCGGCTCACCGCACAGGCCGGGGAGCGTACGTTCTGCGGCCCGCAGGCCCTGCTGGTGAGCAACAACCCCTACGGTCTGGGTGATATCGCCGGGCTGGGGCGCCGGGCACGCCTGGACAGCGGTGTGCTGGGCTGCGTCGGTGTCCAGGTCAGCAGCGCCGCGCACGCCGCCGGCCTGGTGCGGGGACGGCGGGCCGCCGGCCTGACGCGGGTGACGGCCCGGCATGTCGTCGTCGACGCCGATCAGGAGCGGATCGCGGTCGGCGTCGACGGGGAGGCGCTGCGGCTGCGCGTACCGGTGCGCTGCGAGGTGCGACCGCTGGCCCTGCGGGTGCTCGTGCCCCGGCGGCGGCCGGGCGTGCGCCCGGCCCGCCCGCCGCTGGACTGGCGCCTCCTGCTCAGGCTGGGGCTGGGGCCGGCCCGCGGTTCATAGGTTCATAGGGAACGCCACCGTGCTCGGGCGGGCCTCGCCCCTCCGGTTCACCTCTTCCGGTTCTTCTCCGGCTCCCGCGCGGCGTCCGCGGGGCCGGCAGGTCCCTACAGCGGCGCGTTGTAGACCTTGTGGGCCTCCCGGTGGCCGTAGGTGGCCAGGGACCAGATCACCAGGACGTCGAGCGCGATGACGATCGCCGACCACACGGGGTAGTACGGGGTGAAGAAGAAGTTCTCCAGCGCGCTGATCACCGCGACCGCGATGCCGACGGCGCGCGCCCAGGTGCGTCCGCTGAAGATCTGGAACGCCGCCGCGACGACGACGATGCCGGTGATCAACTGGATCCATCCCCACCCGCTGATGCTGAAGTCGTACGCGTAGTTCTGCTGCGAGCGGTAGAAGTTGTGGTCGATGATCGCGGCGAGCCCCGCAATCGCGTGGTAGGCCCCGATGATGCCCATGATGCACACGGCGAACACGACGCCGCCGATCGCGACCGGGCGAATGCGTGGCTCGGACACACCCTGTCGGCTGTGTCCTGTCCCTCCCGCCGAAGTCTGCTCAGCCATGCCTGCACCTCCTCCTCGGTGGGCCGGAGCATTCCCCCGCGGGCCCGCGCCGGTTCACCCGGACAGGATGAGAACGCACCGGTGCGCGCGCACGTCACCCGCCGCAGGTGAGGCCGTCCGGCGCCGCCCGGCGAGAATGGCGGGGAAGCCAGGCCGCCGCAGGAGGTGACGCCATGGGCGCACAGGCGGGCGCAGGGCACGAGCGAGCGGGAACACCGTTTGGCGGCAGCGATTTCGAGATACGGGTCCGGGGCAGAGTCGGTACTGCTCTGGCGTCGGCTTTCGGCGAGCTGACGGTCCGGCTGTGCCCGGCCGAGACGGTGCTGTACGGAGCCGGTCTCGACCAGGCCGCGCTGTACGGCATCCTCGACCGCATCCAGGCACTGGGGCTGGAACTGCTGGAGGTCCGGCGACTGCCCGGGGCGGCCGGGGCCGGCGGAGGGAGCGCCGGCCCCGAAGGGCCGTAAGCCCCCTTCCGGCACCGGGCCGCCCACGCGACGCTGGGTGTCTACCGCCTGCCGCCGGGAGGTGAGGACATGCTCGCCGCGCGTCCTACCCCGCGAAGGAGCCGGGCTCCGGCCGGTCCGTGGGAGACCGGCCGGGCGCCCGACCTGTACGGACGGTTACGGGAACGGGGCCGCGAGGCCGTGGCGGCGGACCCGGCCGTCTCGGCCTGTCTGGTGTGGATCGCCGACATCCTGGTGGAGATCGCGGAAGAGCTGGGCGATCCGCGGCTCGCGGACACCCTGGTGGACAGGATGTCGGTGGTACGGGCCGCGGTGCCCCGGCAGCGCCGGGGCGCACCGGGCCCGAGGGCGTCGGCCGAGCCGCTGACCAACCGCGAACTGACCGTGCTGCGGCACCTCCAGGAGGGGGTTCCGCTGCGGCGGATCGCCGATGACCTGTTCGTGTCGTACAACACCGTCAAGAGCCATACGCGCGCGGTGTACCGCAAGCTCGGTGCCCACTCCAGGGCCGAGGCGCTGCACCGGGCCCGGCAGCACGGGCTCATCCGGTAGCGCCCGCGGACCGGACGTACCTCGCCGCGGGCCGCGTCACATCGCGCCGGTCCCTTCCGTCATACGTGTGAGCCCTCGACAACAGCGAAGGAGCACACGATGGATGCCCGGCTGAAACTTTTCGACAGCCCGACCGCGGGCACGGTCCTCAAGCACGTCATCTCGGCGGCACAGGTGGTCTCGGACTTCCACGCTGCCGGCCGCCACGCAGGAACTGGTCAAGATCCGCGCGAGTCAGATCAACGGGTGCGGCCTGCTGATCAACGCCTTCAACCGGATGAATGTGATCGTCCGGCAGCCCGCGGGGAACTACCGGCCCGGTCGGCTCGCATGAATGGACGGCGCCGGAACCGGAGATTCCACCGCCCTGTCCCCGGCGGGCCGGCCCGGTGGGCGGTCACCGGTCACTTACTCACAGCAGTTCCAGCTCACGGGCCCGCCGGACCGCGGCCGACCGCCGGGAGACGGCCAGCTTGCGGTAGACGCTCTTCAGGTGCGTCTTGACCGTGTTCACCGACAGGTACAGGTCCGTGGCGATCTCCTCGGTCGTCATCATCTGCGCGAGCCGGCCGAGCACCTCCCGCTCCCGCGCGCTGAGCCGCTCGACCGGAGCGGGGCCGGGGTTCATGGGGGGCGGCGCGGGACGCGCCAAGATCTGCGTACGCGAGCCGGCGGACGAGTCGAGCACGGCCGCGCACACCGGCTCCACCGTCCGCAGCAGCCCCGTGGGCAGGTGACAGCCGGCCACGGCGTCACCGATCCGGCCGGACAGCGGCCCGCCGCGCTCCGCGGCCTTGGCCAGCTCGGCCGCCAGGGAGCAGAGTTCGGCGACGAACGGATCGGGGGTGAGGTTCAGCGCGGTACGCGTGCACCCGAGCTCGCGGTGGGCCTGCGCGCGCTCGCCGCGGGCCAGGCCGACCCAGGCCCGTACGACGTGCAGCGAGGACCGGGAGCGGTCGGTCGCGGTCCACGTCGGCAGGGGCGGCTGGGAGGCGAGCGTGACGAGTTCGTCGGCGGCGCGGAAGCGCCCGCGCAACACCTCCAGCAGCGCGAGTTCGACCAGGCAGTCCCGGCGCAGCACGCCGTTGCCCGCGGCGCAGGCGGCTTTGAGGCCCGCGGCCAGGGAGACCGCGGCGGCCTGGAGAGCGCCGTCGCGCAGTTCGCCGTGGCCGCGGATCGCCAGGGTGAGGGCCGGGATCTCGGGATGCGCCGTCAGCGTCGCCCGCGTCAGCCGCGAGCACAGGGCCTCCGCCTCGGCCGCCGCGGACCGCGCGGCATCCGGTAGCCGGGAGCGCTGCTGGGCCATGCGGATCACGGCATGCGTCAGACGGCAGCCGGTGACGCGGTCCTCCTGGTCCGCCGGCAGTTCCCCGGCGAGCCGCCCGGCCCGGGCCAGCGAGTCCGCGCAGGCCGCCTCGTCACCGTGGGCCAGGGCCGAGGCCGCGGCGACGAGCGCGGGTTCCGGCTCGCCCGCCTCGGCCACCTGGGACAACTGCCGGACCAGGTCGTCCGGCAGGCGGGGCTCGGTCAGCCCCAGGACCTGGCCGATCGCCAGCCGGCCGACGATCAGGCGGCCGGCGCGCGTGGGCTCGCCGGCCTTGAGCCAGTGCCGTACCGCGTCGGCGAGCAGCCCGTGCCGGCCCAGCCAGGCGGCGGCCCGGCGGTGGAGTTCGGGGACCAGTGCCGGTGTCTCGTGGCGCAGGCGCGTCCGCAGCACGTCGGCGAACATCCGGTGGCAGCGGTACCAGCCATGACCGGCGGGCTGGAGGAAGGAGTTCCCCCGCACCAGCTCCGCGAAGTGGCCCCCCGCCTCCGCGCCCGCGAGTTCCGCGGCCAGTTCGGCGTTCATGTGGTCCAGGACGCTCGTCGTCAGCAGCAACCGCCGCATCCCCGGGGGCTGTACGTCCAGGACCTCCTCCACGAGATAGCTGACGACCGTCTCGTCGTCACCGGCGAACTGCGCCACGAACTTCTCCGGAGACGGCTGCTTCTCCATGGACATGGCCGCGAAGCGCAGGCCCGCGGCCCATCCGTCCGCGCGCTTGCGCAAAGCGCCCACCACCTGCTTGGACACCTCGATGCCGTGCTGTGCGAGCAGCGCGGCCGTCTCCCGGTCGTCGAAGGCGAGGTCTGCGGTGCGCAGTTCGGTGAGTTCACCGGACAGCCGGAACCGGTGCAGGTGCAGCGGCGGGTCGCGGCGCGAGAGCACCACCAGGCGCAGCACGGGAGCCGCGTGTTTGAGCAGACCGATCACGCTGTCGGCGGTCGGCGAACCCGGCTCCGTCTGGAAGTCGTCCAGGACCAGGACCACCGGGTCCTGCCGTGCGGTCAGTGCGGCCGTCAGACCGGCCACCAGCGGCGGACCGCAGGACGCCGCCGCGGACGGCGGCACGTCCGTGCCGGCGGTGACCAGCGCGCTGATCACTCGCGGCCACAGGACGTCGGGCCGCTCGTCGCGGCCGTCACAGGTCACCCAGGCCACCGGCCCCGGCGCCCGCCCGGTGTGCGCCCATTCCACGGCGAGCGCCGACTTCCCGGCGCCCACCGGGCCGACGACCACGGTCAGCGGCCCCAGGACGCCCTGGGAGATCCGGTCCGTCAGCCGGGGCCTGGGGACCAGCCACCTCGGCAGCGCGGGCACCGTGGTCCCGGGCGCGGGCGAGAGTCCGTCACCGCGCTCCTTCGGACACCTGTCCATGGGCGGCACCTCGCTCTCGAAGCGGGAGAGTGCGGCTGCGGCAAGTGTGGGACGGGCGAGGTGACATGGGCAGCGCCACCGACGCCGTTTCACCCGGGTGAAGTTCTCACCCGGGTGAAATCCGGCGCCGAGCGCGATACGTCAGACCGAGTGGAGTGCCGCGATCAGATCTTCCTCACGGTCCTTGGTCAGCGACGTACGGATCACGCTGGGGTTGAAGGGGCGTACCGCTTCGCGTACCCGGTCCGGCGTGGAGCGGCGGACCAGCGCGAACACCGCGGCCCGGCCCGGTTCCAGGGTGCCCGCGATCTCCTTGACGAAGGCGTCGTTGATGCCGACGTCGGTGAGCTTGCCGGCAGCCGCGCCGGTGGCCGCGCCCACCGCCGCACCGAACACCGGCATCAGGAAGAGCATCCCGAACAGCGTGCCCCACAGGGCGCCACCGGCCGCACCGGTCGCGGTGGGGTTGTGCGACTGGCGGACATGGATCTTGCCGTCCATGGTCCGCCAGGCCAGTGCCGCGTCTTCCAGGTCGAGCAGTTCCTGGCGGGAGAGGTCCTTGGCCAGGCGCAGCACCGCGCCCGCCTTCTCCCTGTCCGAGAATCCGAGAACGACGAGATCTGCCATCAGAGCCTCCTTGCGAGTCGGCCGGTCGCCCGGCCTGGTGTGGGCAGGGAAGCGGCCGGCTCGCCCAGCCGCCCCACAGCGGCCGTGGCTGCCACGACCACGGGAGTGAGTGCCTCCAGGAGGTCCGGCTCCTGGACGATCCGGCCCGCGGAATCCGTGCCGGTGCCGAACGCGGTCGTCAGCAGGTTTACCGGTCCGGTCATGACCACGCGCACCTCCCTTCGAGCAGCCCCCGCGGCGGCACTGCCTCCATGCAGCCGCACCCCGCCGCCCATGGCGTCACCCGCCGCAGGTGAGGGCCGCACGGCGCGGGTCACGCGACGGTGGGCGGCGGAGGTGTGTCATGGCCCGTGAGGAAACGGCGGACGAGGGCACGGCCGGCGGCTCCGCGCCCGCAAGCGAACTGGAGCGCCTGCGGGCGGAGGTCCGCGAGCTACGGGACCGTGCCGGTACGGACAGACGGCGCCGGGCCCGGCTCCTGGCCGTGCGGCGCCTGGCCGCCGCCGTGGTGATCGCCCTGGTGGCCGTGCTCACGGTCACCACGGTCGTCGGCGTATGGGGCGCGCGGACCGCGCTCAACACGGACCGCTGGGTCGCCACGGTGGGGCCGCTGCCACAGGACCCGGCCGTGAACGCGGCGGTCTCCACCTACCTCACGGATGAGATCTTCGACCGGCTCGACGTCCAGAAGCGGCTGTCCGACGCGCTGCCGCCGCGCGCCTCGTTCGTCGCGGCGCCGGTCACCGAGGCCGTCCACGGCTACGTACACGACACGGTGTCCAAGCTGCTGGCGACGGAGCAGTTCCAGTCCCTGTGGCGCGCCGCCCACCGCTTGGCGCACGAGCGGATCACCGCGGTGCTGGAGCGGCGCAGCACGGGCGTGCGCGTGCAGGGCGACACGGTGACCCTCAACCTGCTCCCCCTGGTCAACAACGCGCTCAACGCCCTGGAGGACAAGCTCCCCACCCTGTTCGGCAAGCGGCTGGACCTGCCCGAGGTCACCTCCGGCCAGATCCCGCCCAAGCTGCACGACCGGATCGAAAAGGCGCTCGGTGTCTCGCTGCCCGAGGACTTCGGGCAGATCACGCTCTACAACCGGCACCGGCTCGGGCAGTTGCAGCAGGGCGTGCTCGCGGTCAAGCGCGGCCTGGTGGCGCTGCTGATCGCCACGCCGCTGCTGCTCGGCCTCGCCCTGTGGGTCTCCCCCGACCGCCGGCGCACCCTGCTCCAGTTGGGCCTGTGGCTCGTGATCGGGGTCACCGCGCTCTTCGGGGTGCTGCGGGCGGTACGGAACCAGCTCCTGTCCCAGGTGCCATCCGGCGTGTACCGGGACGGCGTACAGCAGGCGCTGTGGACGATTTTCACGACGCTGCGCGACCGCGGCGCCCAACTGCTGTGGATCGGTGTCGTCCTGGCCCTGCTGATGTACCTGGTGGGCCCCGGCCGGCTGCCCGTCGGTCTGCGCCGTCACACCTCCCGGGGCGCCCGGGCCGTCGGCCGGTTCGCCGTACGCGCGGGCCGGCGGGTTCCCAAGGGGAGTGAGTTGCGGACGTGGATGCGCGGACACGCCGACGTGCTGCGGGTCGCCGGTGTGATCGTCGCGGCCCTGGTCGCGCTGCTGCTCTCCTCGTGGACGAGTCTGCTGGTGACCGCGGTCGTACTGGCGGTGTACGAGGCCGCGGTCACGCTCGCGGTGCGCGACGGCTCCTCACCCGGGCCAGGTGAGGCGGCGTCCGGTACGGGTGCCCAGCCTGGAGCCGGGTGAGCCCGCGGCAGGCAGGGCGGCGGGCGGGGAGGCAGACATGAGCGAGCAGACGGGCACGGAACGGGCCGGCGCGGCCGAGGACGGCGACCGCCGGCTGTTGTGGGGCCCCTACCTGAGCGAACGTCAGTGGGGCACGGTCCGCGAGGACTACAGCGCGGGCGGTGACGCCTGGTCCTACTTCCCGCACGACCACGCCCGCTCCCGCGCCTACCGCTGGGGCGAGGACGGACTGGGCGGCCTGTGCGACGAGAAGCAGCGTCTGTGCTTTGCGCTCGCGCTGTGGAACGGACGTGACGCGATCCTCAAGGAACGCGCCTTCGGCCTGACCAACGGCGAGGGCAACCACGGCGAGGACCTGAAGGAGTACTACTTCTACCTCGACAGCACCCCCAGCCACTCCTACATGCGCTACCTGTACAAATACCCGCAGGCCGAGTTCCCTTACCTCGACCTCCTGGCCACCAACCAGGCCCGCAGCCGCCAGGAGTTCGAGTACGAGCTGCTGGACACCGGCATCTTCGACGACGACCGGTACTTCGACGTCACCGTGGAGTACGCCAAGGCGGCGGACGAGGACATCCTGATCCGGATCACCGTCGCCAACCGCGGCCCCGACCAGGCGACGGTGCACGTGCTGCCCACCTTGTGGTTCCGCAACACCTGGTCCTGGTACGAGGGAGCCGCAAGGCCACGGCTGGCCGCGGCTGCCGGTCCACGCCACACGGTGACCGTCCGGGCCGTCCACCCCGAGCTGGGCAGCTACGACCTGCGCTGCGCCGGCTCGGTCCCCCTGCTGTTCACCGAGAACGAGACCAACGACGAGCGGATCTTCGGCACGCACAACCGCACGCCGTACGTCAAGGACGGCATCGGCCGCGCGGTCGTCGACGGGGAGAGAGGCGCGGTCAACCCGGCGGGCGAAGGGACCAAGGCCGCCGCGCACTACACCCTGACCGTCCCGCGGGCGGTGAGGAGGTCCTGCGGCTACGCCTCGCGCCCACCGGTTCGTCCTTGTCGGTGGCCCGCGGCTTCGACAGCGTCTTCCAGGAGCGGATCGCCGAGGCCGACGCCTTCTACCGCGAGCTGACCCCGCGCGGGGCGAGCGAGGACGAGGCCCGGGTGCTGCGGCAGGCGCTGGCCGGCATGCTGTGGACCAAGCAGTACTACGGCTTCGACCTGGAGACCTGGCTGGCCGAGCACGGCCTGGACCCGTGGAGCCTGCCGCGGCCCGGCATCCGCAACCGCGAGTGGTTCCACATGGTCAGCGACGACATCATCTCCATGCCCGACAAGTGGGAATACCCCTGGTTCGCCGCGTGGGACCTGGCCTTCCACACCGTGGCCCTGTCGGTCGCGGACAACCGCTTCGCCAAGCAGCAGCTCGAACTGCTGCTCCAGAACGCCTACCAGCACCCCAACGGGCAGATCCCCGCCTACGAGTGGAACTTCGGGGACGTCAACCCGCCGGTGCACGCCTGGGCCGCGTACTTCGTCTACCTGATCGAGCAGCGCCGCACGGGCCACGCCGACACCGCCTTCCTGGAGCGCACCTTCCAAAAGCTCCTGACGAACTTCACCTGGTGGGTCAACCGCAAGGACCCCGAAGGCCGCAACATCTTCCAGGGCGGCTTCCTGGGCCTGGACAACATCGGTGTCTTCGACCGCAGCGCGCCGCTGCCCACCGGTGGCTCGCTCGAACAGGCCGACGGAACGGCCTGGATGGCCCTGTACTGCCAGTCCATGCTGCAGATCGCGGTGGAACTCGTCGAGGACAACCCCGCCTACGAGGAACAGGTGCTGAAGTTCGTCGAGCACTACCTGTGGATCGCCGGCTCCATGGACCGCGTCGGTGACCTCGGTGACGAACTGTGGGACGAGGAGGACGGGTTCTTCTACGACGTGCTGCGCCTGCCCGACGGGCAGGCCGTGCGGCTCAAGGTCCGCTCGATGGTGGGCCTGCTGCCGCTGTGCGCATCGACCGTCTTCCGCCCGCGGCAACTGGAGCGGGTGAGCGGCCTGGGCGAGCGGCTGCGCCGCTTCGCGGACCGCCACCCCTCGCTGTCCGTCACGCTGGCCTCGGCCCAGGCGGGCGTGGCCGGCGGTGCCCGGCTGCTGTCCGTCGTGGACGAGAAGAGGCTGCTGCGGGTGCTCGGCCACCTGCTGTCCGAGGAGGAGTTCCTCAGCCCGTACGGCATCAGGTCCCTCTCCCGGTACCACGCGGAGCACCCGTACACCTTCTGGGTGCGCGGCGAGGAGTACCGGGTGTCCTACCTGCCCGCCGAATCCGACACCGGGATGTTCGGCGGCAACTCCAACTGGCGCGGCCCGGTGTGGTTCCCGATGAACGCCCTGGTCGTGCGCGCGCTGCTGAACCTGTACGGCTTCTACGGCGACGAGTTCACCGTCGAGTGCCCGACCGGCTCGGGCACCCGGATGACCCTGTACAAGGTGGCCGAGGAGATCTCGCGCCGGCTCGCCCGTCTGTTCCTGCGCGGCGAGGACGGCCGGCGGCCCGTCTACGGCGGGCAGGAGAAGTTCCGCAGCGACCCGTACTGGCGTGACCTGATCCTCTTCCACGAGTACTTCCACGGCGACAACGGCGCCGGCATCGGTGCGGCCCACCAGACCGGCTGGACGGGCCTGGTCGCCGCCCTGATGCAGCTCTTCGGCACGCTGACGCCCGGCGACTTCCTGACGGATGATCCGGGCCGGAAGGAGAGGTCATGACGCAACTGCCCGCGCAGCCCGTCGTCCACGAGGTCAACACCCGGGTGTGGCTGCGCGAGGTGCAGCGCCGCACCGGGCGTCCGGGCGGACTCGGCGACGTGCCCAAGGACGCGTGGGAGGAGATCACCCCGCACGGGATCGACGCCGTCTGGCTCATGGGGGTGTGGGAGCGCAGCCCGCAGGGCCGGGGCATCGCCCTGTGGGACCAGTCGCTGCGCATCGCGTTCGCCCAGGCCGTGCCCGGCATCCAGGAGGACGAGATCGCCGGGTCGCCGTACTGCATCCGTCGTTACGAGGTCGATGCGGCGCTCGGCGGCGCCGAGGGGCTGGCCGCCGCGCGCGCCGAACTCGACGGGCGGGGCCTGGGACTGCTCCTGGACTACGTCCCCAATCACGTCGCCCCGGACAGCCCCTGGGTGACCGCGCACCCCGAGTACTTCGTGCGCGGCACCGCCGAGGACGCGCGGCGCGATCCGGCCGCCTACCTCGACACCGGGACCGCCGTCCTGGCCCGCGGCCGGGACCCCTTCTTCCCGCCCTGGCCGGACGTGGTGCAGTTGAACGCCTTCGCACCCGCCCTGCGCCGGGCCACCACGGACGTGCTGACCCGCATCGGGCAGACCTGTGACGGGGTGCGCTGCGACATGGCGATGCTGCTGATGAACGACATCTTCGCCCGCACCTGGGGGGAGCGCCCCGGAACCCCGCCGCCGGAGGACTTCTGGCCCACGGTCATCGACGGCGTACGACAGCGCCACCCCGGCATGACGTTCGTCGCCGAGGCGTACTGGGACCTCGAATGGGCCTTGCAGCAGCAGGGGTTCGACTTCTGCTACGACAAGCGGCTGTACGACCGGATCCTGCACGAGGGCCCCGAGTCGGTACGGCAGCACCTGACGGCGGACGAGGGCTACCAGCGCGGGCTCGTACGGTTCCTGGAGAACCACGACGAGCCCCGGGCCGCGCAGACGCTGCACCCGGCCAAGGAGCGCGCGGCGGCGGTCCTGATCGCCACGCTGCCGGGCGCGACGCTGTGGCACGAGGGCCAGTTCACCGGGCGCCGTACCCGGTTGCCGGTCTTCTTGGACCGGCGGCCGGAGGAGCCGGTGGACACCGAACTGCGGGCGTTTCACGAGCGGCTGCTGGCCGGGGTGCACCGCAGCGGGATGCGGACCGGGCGGTGGAGGCTGCTGGAGTGCGCGGGCTGGCCCGACAACGACTCCGGCCGGAACGTGCTGACCTGGTGCTGGACGGGCCCCGCCGGACGGTTCCTGACGGCGGTGAACCTCTCGGAACGGACGGCCCAGGGACGGATCCGGCTGCCGTGGCCGGAACTGGGGGACGATGCCACATGGCTGCTGACCGGGCTGCTGGACGGTGAGTGGTACGTCCGCACCGGGGAGGAACTGACCGGTGCGGGCCTGTTCGTGGATCTGGACGCCTGGGGGACGCACGTGCTCGCCATCGGCCCGGAGCGCGACTGAGAAGAGACCGGCGAACTCGATGGCCGGTCCGGCGCCGAGCGCGAACGCTCGCGCCGGGCCGGGCGCCCATCCCTCCGTACCGTACTGTCGTACTGTCCGAACTGGTCCCAGGACGCCCCCGGACTAGGACGGCGGTGCCGAGGCGTCGTGTCGGCCTTCCGCCCGTGGTGGTGGGCTGCCGCTGCCGTCCGGGCCGGCGGCGTCAGGACGCGGTCCGCCCGTGGTCCAGTCCGCGCCGGTCCCGGCCCGGAACGCGGCGACGGCGGATTCGACGGTGGGGAAGAACCGGTCGCTGCCGAAGACATGGGTCAGCCCGTACCGGTCGATCATGCGCAGCACCGGGTCCTTGAGTTCGGCGAAGACCAGCCTGACGCCCCGGACGCCGAGCGCCCGGTCGAGTTCCTCCAGTACGTCGGCCGCGGTGGTGTCCACGTCGGTCACGGGCTCGGCGGCCAGCAGGACCCACCGGGGCGGCGGCTCCGCGCGGGCCAGTCGCAGCACCTCCTCCCGGAAGGTCACGGCGTTGGCGAAGAACAACGGCGCGTCGAACCGGTGGATCACCAGGCCGGGGAGCTGCCCGGCACCGGGGTAGGAACGGACGTCGTGGTAACCCTCCAAGCCCGGCACCCGGCCCAGCACGGTGCTGTACGGCCACCACGCGCGCCGGAAGACGTTGAGGATCGACAGACCCACCGCGACCACGATGCCGGGGAGCACGCCGAGCAGCGCCACCCCGAGGAAGGCCGCGACCGACAGCAGGAACTCCGCCTTGCGCCGCCGCCACAGCCGTACCGTCCCCGTGATGTCGGCCAGGGACAGCGCGGCCGTGATGACCACCGCGGCCAGCGCGGGCTGGGGCAGATTGCGGAACAGCCCCGGGAGAAGCACCAGCATGAGGACGATCAGCGCCGCCCCGACGATCCCGGTGAGCTGGGTCCGGGCACCCGCCCGCTCGGCCACCGCTGTCCGTGAGCCGCTGGTACTGACGGGGAAGCCCTGGAACAGCCCCGCCGCCAGGTTCGCGGCACCGATCGCGCTCATCTCCTTGTTTCCCTGGACCTCCTGCCCGGTGCGGGCCGCGAACGCCGAGGCGTTGGAGATGGTGTCGGCCAAGGACACCAGCGCGATGCTCATCGCTCCCACGCACAAGGGACCGAGGTCCTTCCAGGCGATGTGCGGCACGGTCGGCGGCGGGAAGCCCGTGGGCAGGGTGCCGACCAGGCCGACGCCGTGGTCGGCCAGGTGGAACAGGGAGGCCGAAGCGATGGCCAGCAGCACCATGACGAGCACCGCCGGCACTTTCGGCAGCCACCGCTGGAGTACCAGGATCAGCACGGCCCCGCCCGCGCCGACCGCGAGGGCGGCGGGCACCGCCTGTCCGTCGGCCAGGCCGCGGAGGAATGCGCGGACCTCGCCGAGCAGCCCGTCGGCGTCCGTGGAGAAGCCGCACAGCTTCGGCAACTGCCCGATGAGAATGGTCAGCGCCAGACCGTTCATGTAGCCGGTCATGGTGGGCTTGGAGATCAGGTCGGCGATGAAGCCGAGCTTGGCCACGCTCGCCAGGACCATGACGGCACCGGCCAGCAGCGCCAGCACCGAGGCGAGCGCCACCGCCCGTTCGGTCTCACCTCCGGCGGCGACCAGCGGCAGCACCGTCGCGGCGATCATCGGGCCCAGCGAGGAGTCCGGGCCGAGCACCAGGATCCGTGACGGTCCGAAGAGGGCGTACGCCAGCAGGCACAGGACGGAGGTGTACAGGCCGTTGATCGCGGGCAGGCCCGCCAGCTCCGCGTACGCCATTCCCTGCGGCACCAGCAGCGTGGTCAGGACGACTCCGGCGACGACGTCCTTGACGAGCCACTGCCGCCGGTAGCTTGAGAGCATACGGAGACCGGGCGCCGCGTCGCGCACCCTCACCATGGCGCGGGCGCCGGGCCGGTACCAGAGGTGCTGGTCACGGTCCGGTCCGGCGGACGCCGGCGGGTGCCCGCGCGGTGGCCGGGGCCGGAGTTGTGGCCCAGGTCGCTCTCCGGCCCCGGCCGCACCCGCAGGGGAGTGATGAGTTGCGCGATCCGCCCGGCGCACTCCTGTGCCGTGCGCACCGCCCGGTCCGGCACGGGCCCGGCCCGGCTACTCGTTGAGGGTGTCCCGGCGGACGATGCACAGGGCCCAGATGGTGACCCCGTACAGCGCGATCAGCGTGATCGACCAGACCGGGTAGTAGGGGATGGAGAGGAAGTTGACGATGATCAGCAGTGCCGCGATGCCGATCGCGAGCACCCGGGCCCAGGTGGCCGCCGTGAACAGGCCCAGGCCCACGGCGATGGCGACCGCCCCGAAGGCCAGGTGGATCCACCCCCAGGCCGTCAGGTCGAACTTGAACACGTAGTTGGGGGTGTTGAGGAAGACCTCGTTCTCGGCGATGCCCATGATGCCCCGGAAGAGGTCGAGCACACCGGAGATGAGCAGCATCACGGCGGCGAAGATCGTCAGGCCGCTGGCGGCGGCGCTGACTCCTGCCGAGCGGTGGTGCGGGCTGGTCGTGGTGGCCATGGCAGGCCCTCCGTGTCCGAGGCGGGTGCGGATTGCCCCCGCGTCGGCGCCGAGGATGCTCCGGGCGCGCGGGCGCGTCGTCACCCCCGGAGGGTGACGACGCGCGATCACCTGGCCGCGAGGATGAACGGCGCCCGGCGGGCGGCGGTTTGGTGCCGTACGCCGGACGACAGGGTCCGCGCCGTACGCCCGACGGCAGCGATCGAAAGGCGCGACGATGGCAGTACCGCCCACTCCCGCCGGACCGGGAACCCGTAAACACGCGGTGAGCACACCACGGCAGGTGCTGGTGCCGCTCGCGCTCGCACAGTTCATCTGCAGCTTCGCCGGCTCCAACATGAACGTGATGATCAACGACATCAGCGCGGACCTCGACACCACCGTGCAGGGCGTGCAGCTCGCGATCACCATCTTCCTGCTGGTCATGGCCGCTTTGATGATCCCCGGCGGGAAGCTGACCGACCGCCTCGGCCGCAAGCGGTGCCTGGTGACCGGCCTTGCCGTCTACGGCGTCGGCGCCCTGCTCAGCGCGGCGGCGCCGGGCCTGGGCGTACTGATCCTCGGCAACTCGATCCTCGAAGGCGTGGGGACGGCACTGCTCATCCCGCCGGTCTACATCCTCACCACGCTGTACTTCACGGACCTCACCGCCCGCGCCCGCGCGTTCGGGGCGATCATGGCGATGGGCGGCATCGGCGCGGCTGCCGGGCCGCTGATCGGCGGGCTGATCACCTCGGGGCTGAGCTGGCGGGCGGCGTTCATCTTCCAGGCACTGGTGGTCACGGTGATCGTCGTACTGAGCCGCCGGATCGCCGATCCGCTGCCCCCGGACCCCACGCGGACCTTCGACACCGGCGGGGCGATCCTGTCGGCCGTCGGACTGGTCCTCCTCGTCGCCGGCATCCTGGCCGCCGACGACAACGCCTGGCTGATGGCGGGGCTGCTCGTGCTCGGGGCCGCCGTACTGGCCTGGTTCTTCCGCCGGGTACGGGCCATGGAGCGCTCGGGGGCCGAACCGCTGCTCTCGACGGGCCTGTTCCGTGATCGCACCTCCAACCTCGGTCTGCTCACGCAGAATCTCCAGTGGCTGATCCTGATGGGGGTCTCGTTCGTGGTGGCCGCCTATCTCCAGGTGGTACGCGGCTACGATGCGATCCGGACGGGAGTGATCTTCACGGCGGCCACCGCGGGGCTGCTGGCGTCCTCGCTCGCCGCCGAACGCTTCGCCAAGCGCCGTACACCGCGCACCCTGGTCATGACCGGCTTCGCCGTGACGGTCGCCGGCATCGCCACACTCCTGGCCATGGCGGGCGGCTCACCGGACGCGTGGGCGAGCACACCCGGGCTGCTCCTGATCGGCCTGGGGCTCGGGGTGATGCTGACCCCGTCGGTGAACATCGTGCAGTCCAGCTTCCCCGAGGAGCAGCAGGGTGAGATCTCCGGCCTGTCGCGCAGCGTGTCCAACCTCGGATCCTCCATGGGTACGGCGATCGCCGGCACCATCCTCGTCGCCGACCTGGCCGTGGGCTCCTACGCTGCCGCGCTGGCGGTGCTGGCGGCCGTCGGCTGCGGCGGCTTCCTCGCCGCCATGCTGCTCCCGCGGCAGGTGAAAGCGCACTGAGCCGTCGGCACCGGCGGACCGGGCAGCGGTCGGACCGGGCAGCGCGCCTTCCGCCCGCCGCTCCTTGCGCACCCCACAGCGGCAGGCCCCGTCACCTCTCGCCTCGCGGCCGTGGTCACCGGCCGGCCGTCACGGCGTGCCGTCGCGGGCCCGTCGGCCGTACCAGTCGTACACCACCGCGCTCTGCGCGAGGACATCGGCGACGGACGCGTCACGCCTGCTCAACGGCACCCAGAGCAGCCCCAGGGGAAACATGACGCACAGCACGGCCCTGAGCAGAGCGCGGCCGGGCCCGAGCTGCCGCCCCGACCGGTGGACCACGCGCAGCCCCATCCAACAGCCGCCGGCGGTCCGTCCGGTCACCGACCAGCTCACGGCCAGGTAGACGACGGCCAGGGCGAAACCCCAGAGGCCGGTCAGCCAGTCCGACGGCTTCGGCGGGGCGAACGGCGGTCCCAGGACGAAGAAGCGGACGGCGCCGATGCCCAGATCCGCCAGTACGGCGATGCCGAGCACGACGAGCATGTCGGTGATGGCCGTCAGGGTGCGGGAGACCAGCCCCGCGGCCCGGCCCTGAAGGCGGGACGGGCCGGTCACGGCGGCGGACGGCCTCACGGGGACGCCCGTCCGGCCGGGCCGCCGGCCGCCTGTCCGCCGGCCGCCTGTCCGTCGGCGCCCGGACGCCCGGCCCGTGGCTCCTCAACGGTCACGTCACGGAGTACAACGTCCTTGTTCCGACGGAGCAGCCGGTCGGTGACGGCGTCCACCAGCCGGTCCGCCCGCGCGCTGCGCAGCCGTACGGCGTCCAGCACCTCGCCGGTCATGTCGCCGCCCGTGTCCCGGACGATTCTGCCGAGGTCGATCTCCTCAAGCACCTGCCGGGTCAGGCTCACCAGGTCGATCCGGTCCAGTACGGCGTCGATGTCCACCCGGCGCGTGACGCGCGCCACGTCGACGCGGTCGGCGACCCGGTCGACGTCCACCCGCTCCGCCACCTTGTTCACATCCACCCGGGCCACCACGGCATCCACGTCCAGTTCGCCGACGACCGCGGCGACCAGCCGCCGCAGCACGGCACGCCGGGCGCCGCGGACGCCCTCCGCGACCCGTACGGCAGCCGTGGTCGCCGCCGTCCCCACGGCGGCCACGGCGCCCAGGGCCAGCCGGGGCCCGGTCAACAGGACCGCTGCCAGCGGGCCTTCGGCGGCGCGGTCTGCACCCATGCCCGCATCACAGCGCCGCACGGCGCGGCACGCGTCATCCGCCGTGGGTGAACCGCGGCGCCGGAGCCGGGCCCGGGCCTCCCTGGCTCCCAGGGCCCGGTGCCGCCGGAGAGCCGGCCGGCTGCGCCACACCCACGGCACGGCCCTGTCCCTACCTCATCCGCCTCATCCGCTGCATGCGTCTCTCTACCTGTCCACCGGAGCACTCGGCCACAGAGGCTCGCCGCGGCGGATCGAACCGGCGGCCTGGGCCGGGGCGCGGTGCCTCCTGCGGTGGGAGGAGGTGAGCTGCCAGGGCACGCTGATGACCATGACACCGGGGACGAACATCAGCCGGCCCTTGATCCACAGCGCGGACTGGTTGTGCAGGAGGTTCTCCCACCAGTGCCCCACGACGTATTCGGGAATGAACACGCTGACCGCGGTACGCGGGCCCGCCCGGCCCAGGGAGCGCACGTACGCCACGACCGGCCGGGTGATCTCCCGGTAGGGCGACCGCAGCATCCTCAAGGGGACGTCGATGCCGAAGCTGTCCCATCGGGACCACAGTTCGCGCGCTTCCTCGCGCTCGACCGCGACGGTGAGGGCTTCCAGGACGTCGGGACGGGTGGCGTGGGCGTAGGCCAGCGCGCGCAAGGTGGGCCGGTGCAGGTGGGAGACCAGGACCACGGCGTGTACGCGCGTGGGCGGGAGCAGGTCGGCGGCCGGGTCGGTGGCACGCAGTTCGTCGGCGACCCGGGCGTAGTGCCAGTGGATGGCCCGCATCGTCACCCACAGGACCACCGCCGCAGCCACCGCCAGATACGCACCCTGGGTGAACTTGGTGGCCAGCACGATCACCAGGACCAACGCCGTCACCGTGGCCCCCAGGGCGTTGATCGCCCGGGCGCGGTGGTGACGCAGGCGCAGTGCCGGTTCCGTCCCGGTCCTCAGGACGTGTTTCCAGTGCCGGACCATGCCCGCCTGGGAGAGGGTGAAGGAGGTGAAGACGCCGAGGATGTACAGGTGGATGAGGCTGGTCACCGATGCCTGGTAGGCCCACAGCAGGCCGCCGGCGGCCAGGGCCAGGAGCAGGATGCCGTTGGAGAAGGCGAGGCGGTCGCCGCGGGTGTGCAGTTGACGGGGCAGGTAGCGGTGTTCGGCCAGGACCGAGGAGAGCAGCGGGAAACCGTTGAACGCGGTGTTGGCGGCGAGGACCAGGACCAGGGCGGTGGCGGCCTGGATGAAGAAGAACCCGGCGCCGTGCCCGCCGAAGACCGCCGCCGCGAGCTGGGCGATGACGGTGGGCTGCGGCACGTCGGCGCAGTGGTCGACGGGCGGGGTGAGGTCGCAGGTGTCCGCGGCGATGTGCACCTTGGCGAGCAGGGCCAGCGCGGTGATGCCGGAGAACATCACGACCGCGATGCCGCCCATGACCGTCAGCGTGGTGGCGGCATTGCGCGATTTGGGTTCGCGGAAGGCGGGAACGCCGTTGGAGATGGCTTCCACGCCGGTCAGCGCGGTGCAGCCGCTGGAGAACGCCTTCGCGGCCAGCAGCAGCACGGCGAGCGAGGACAGCTCGCCGTGGCCGCTTTCGGGACTGATGCCGTAACGGGCCGACTCCGCCACGGGCGCGTCCCCCAGCAGCCAGCGGAGCAAGCCGGTGGCGCACATCAGCAGAACGCCGGTGACGAACAGATACGTGGGTGCGGCAAACATCCGTCCGGACTCGCGCACCCCCCGCAGGTTGAGGGCGGCCAGCAGCGCCACGAACGTCACGGCCATCAGCGTGCGGTAGGCGTGCAGCGCCGGCAGCGCGGAGATGATGTTGTCCACGCCCGACGCGACGGACACCGCCACCGTCATCACGTAGTCCACCAGCAGCGAAGCGGCGACCACCAGGCCCGCTGACGGGCCGAGGTTGGTGGACACCACGGTGTACGAGCCGCCGCCGGAGGGGTAGGCGTGCACCACCTGCCGGTAGGACAGCACCACCACGGCCATCAGGGCGACCACCGCGAGCGCCACCCACGGGGCCAGGTGCAGATAGGCCAGGCCGCCCAGCGAGAGGACCAGCAGAATTTCCTGGGTGGCGTAGGCGACCGATGACAGCGGGTCCGAGGCGAAGACGGGCAGCGCCAGCCGCTTGGGCAGCAGCGTCTCCTGGATCCCTTCCGTGGGCAGTACCCGGCCGATGACTATGCGCTTGACCACGTCCAGCAGCTTCGGCATGAGGCGATCCTAGGGACGCGGTCCACCCCCGCACAGCCACGGCGGACCGGCGGACGGTCACGGTCCGGGCGAGCGGCGGGCGGGGACTGCTGTGCCGTTCCTCGCGCCCGGAGGCGACCACCGCGCGGCGGGCGAAGGGGGAGCCGCGGCAGGGCACACCGGGCCTGCGCGGTACCCCACTTGGCGTCCGGCGCGCGCGGGGCGGCGGCGGTGCACTGACCATGCAGGTGCGTCCATCACCTTCGGAGAGGGAGTCAGCACCATGAGCACAGCCCGTACCGTGCGCCGTGTCGCACTGGCCGTCGGGCGGCGCAACCCAAGGGTTCCCCGCGTCGTGCCGAGCCGAGCAGCACGCTGCGGTTCCCGCCCGGCATGGGTCTGCAGGGCCCGGAACAGGCCGGTCGGCCCCTGGCCGGGACGGTGGCGGTCACACGAACGGCATGCCGTGGTGGCGGCCGGCTGCGCGCGGAGGAGCCGGTGGAGGCGTCACCGTTCCGGGCGTACGGTGTCGGATATCCAGCCTTCCAGCGCGGAGATTCCCTCCTCGGCGAGCGCGATCATCTGATCGATCTCGCTCTTGAGCACCTCGGCGACTTCCCGGAGAAAGGGAGACACCGTGCCCTCCGTCTGAGCCACCTCCAGCGGCACCTCCAGATCGATCCGCGACGCGCCGCGTCGCATCCGGTCGGCGAGGATCTGGACGGACAGATCGCTTGAAGACGGAATCCATCTGGGTACATGGAGCGGAATTCTGCGGACGATGGGCGGCCACGCCGCGGGGAGCGTTCCATCGATCAGCGGGTCGATCTGGTCCCTGACGCTGTACAGCGATTCCTGGAATTTCTTCAGGTCAGAGATCCGGACGCGGTATTCATCGGCTTCCGCCTTGCGCGACTGCCACTGCGAACTCGCCACGGTGGCCTGCGCCTGCCGGTCCGCGCCGGCGATCGTCGCCCCGGCTCCGATACGGGCGCTTTCGGTCACCGCCTCTTTTTGCAGGCGGCCCATGTAGCGGTCGCCCAGCAGGACGATGAACGCGCTGAAAAAGCTGCTGCCGAAGCTGATCAGCGCAACGGTCACGCCGGACTCCGCCACGATCACCTCCCGCGCATACCGGAGGGTTTCGCTCCGGTACGTTTCCGCCGGCGTCCCACAAAGTGCGTGGCTCAGCGTACTTCCTCACCGCGACCCGGCACAGCCTTGCCGTGGACCGCGGCCGGTGCCAGGTTGGACGGCATCTCTGGGCTCCCGGCGGCCTCGTCCCTACCCTGATGCCATGAGCCTGGACGCGGCGGTGAACCTGGTGGCGGCTCTCCTGAGCGCCGCATGCACCGTATGGGTCCACCGGCGGGAAGTCCACCGCACACCGGAGGAGAACCAGCAGCGGCGAAAACGCCTCCTCGTCAGGTCGTCCATCCTCTTCCTCGCGCTCGCGGCCATCGCCCCCGTCGTTTTGTACGTGATCGTTCCCGTCGTACGGAACGGAAAGCACCACCCCGCGCCCGGGCCTCCGGTCGGCGTGATCGTGTCACTGTTCACCATGGAGCCCGGCTACTGTTTCCAGGCACCCGGCATACGAAGGAGCGACTACAAGGGGCTCCCGGACTTTGTCCGTGTCGTCTCCTGCGGGGAGAAACACGACGCGGAAGTGTATTTCGTGGGCAACGGATGGACGGCCGACGTCGCGTTCCCGGGCGATGACTTGGTGAACTCGGCCGCCGCGGAGCTGTGCGAGAAGAAGTTCACGGACTATGTCGGCTCCAGCCCCGGTGAATCCGTCCTGGGCTATTACTTGTGGACCCCCTCCAAGGATTCATGGGTCCAGGACGGCGACCGCGAGGTCGGATGTGTCGCGTTCCACACCAGGGAACCGATCGGGCGCAGCGTCAAGGGCTCGAAACTCTGATTCCCGGTCTTCCTTTCGGCGTTGTCCGGCCGTTCGTGTTCTCATCCGAGGTCCGGCCGCCGGGAGGTGTCACGGGCGGCAGCGCCATGGAGCGGTCATCTTGTGGAGGGAGAGGGGTACCGGAACGAAGTGGAGGGCCGTGCTTTTCCCGTCCGCCGACCGGCCGAAGACGATCCGGGCCGCTCCGATTCCGTAGCGCGACAGGTCGATGCGGAAGACGTAGGGGTCGTCCGGGTCGTCGGGATGGAGGGGAATGCCGCGGAGCAGGTGCGGTACGGGCGTCAGGGTGCGCAGCAGGAGCCGGCCGCCGCGGACGAAGACCTCGACGGCGGTGCCCGCCATGGCGCGCGCCCGTACGTCCGTGATCCGGCCCGCGAGGCCGTACCAGCCGCACAGTTCGCCCCAGATTTCGGGGTGTTGGGGCACATCGGCCCGGATGGCCGCTTCCGGCAGGCCGAGCAGATGGCGCAGGAGGGCTTCCGTCTCGCCGGGCAGCCACAGCAGCGCGCGGTGGGCGGCGTTGGTCAGGGCGATCAGCGCGAGCCCGTCGTCCGGGGCCAGAAACATCTGTGAGGTGAAGCCGGGCAGGATTCCCTGGTGTTCGACGAGCCGGTGGCCGTCGGCCGTGCCGCGGAAGAACGCCAGGCCCATGCCCGGCACGCGGGGGTCGGGCCGGTAGTGGGGGGCGAACATCGTGGCGAGCGTCTCGGGCCCGAGGACCGTGCCGTATTCGTTGGTGCCACCGCCGAGCAGCGCGCACAGGTAGCGGGCCAGGTCGCGCGGTGTCGAGTAGACCGCCGAGGCGCCCGGTGTCGTCCGCTCCCGGTCGGTGACCGCTTTCGGTCCCCGGGCGCCCAGGTCGTAGCCCGTCGCCAGGCGGTCGCGCAGCCGTGGGGAGCGTACGAGGTCGGTGTCGGTCATGCCCAGGGGCGCGAAGACGTGCTCGCGCAGGTAGTGGTCGAAGGGCTCGCCGCTGACCTCCGCGACGATCTGGCCCAGGGTGGCGAAGCCGTGGTTGGCGTACGTCCACCGCGTTCCCGGCTGCGCGTCGACCTTCAGGCCCCGCCGGTAGTACTCGGCGAGCGACGGCAGCGGATCGCCCACCCGTACGCCTTCCCCGGCGTTGGGCCGCAGCAGGTCGGCGGCCGTGCGCAGCTCGCCGATGCCCGCGGTGTGCGTCAGCAGGTGACGTAAGGTCACCGGCCGGAAGTCGGGCCTTCCCGGCACCAGCCGGTAGGCACTGAGATAGTCCTCGGCGGGAGCGTCGAGGTCCACCAGGCCCCGTTCCCGAAGCTGCATCACCGCGACGGCGGTGAAGGTCTTGCTGAGGGAGGCGATACGGAAGACCGTGTCCTGGCCGACCGGAACCCGCCGGGCCATGTCGGCGAAGCCGTGTCCGACGAAGTGCTCCAGGCGGCCGTCGTGCACGACGCCCAGTGCCAGTCCGCCCACGGCCCGGCGGTTGAGCATCCCGGTGACCCGCTCCTGCGTCCCTGCTGTGATGTCCTGGAGCACTGTCCCTCCTCACCCCGCCTCCCGTGGAGGCGACGCCGCGTCCTTGGACGGCAACTGCCCGGCTGTCCCCGGACTTCGAGCCTGCTGCGCGGACCACGGGAAGGAGGAGAGGCGAACACGCCGGACCGGGGCCGCAGCCCGGCCCGGCCCGCCGCCCCGCACACCGCGGGCCCGCACGGAGCCCTCACCGGGTGCGGGCCGGGACCGTCATCCCGCACCACGGCACCACACCGGGCCGACCTCGGCCCACTCCTGCGCCCAGGCGTCCGAACGCCTGCGGTCCAGCCTCCGGCGGACCTGCCAGAACACCGCGGAGACGGTCGTGCCCGCTCCCGTCGCCGCCAGCAGTGCGGCGGCCGTGGAAGCCACCAGCACGCCGCCGTGGCCGAGAGGTTTGTCCGTCAGGCGGCCGTCGTCGAGGACCCATACCGTGATGCGGGACCCTTTTCGCTTACCGGCGTCCACCGCGGTCCGCCCGGTACGGACCGACCCGTCCGGCGCACGCCAGCGGACCGTGGTGGGATACCTGTCCACGACGCCGTCCCCCTGCGGCTGATGCACCGGTACGTCCCGCGTCAGTACGGCGGTCACCGCATGGCGTGACCGCTGCTGCTCCCGCCGGCTCTGGCTCTGTGCCCCATACGCCCACGACGCCGCGCACCAGCCGGCCGCCGGCACACCGAAGGCCAGCAGCAGCGCCGTCAGCAGGCCGAGCCAGGCATCCCACACGTCCACCCTGCGGCACAAAGGGCCGTGCCACCGACGCCACCACGTTTTCGCAGCACGCACAGGCCGACACCTCCTTCGCCGTACACGAGCTCACACACGGTCCGGCAACGGGACAGGGCCGGCACGGGGTACGTCAGGGACCTTCCGGCCCGTGGGCGAGGGCAGGGCACGTGCTCCCGCGCCGGGCAGGGACGGTCCGGGCCGCTCGGGGCCGCCCGGCCCACGCCGGAGCAAGAGGGAAGGCAGCGCTGTCAGGAAAAGGCCGGAACCGGTCGGCCGATGAGCCCCGATGTCCCGTCGTGGGCACCTGCCACGGGCCACCGTGTGCCCCGGGCACCACTGGTGACATCACTCGTGCGGTACGACCGCGACCGGGCACCTCGCGTGATGGATCACCGCGTGCGCGACCGGGCCGATGTGCGCCCCGACGGCGGAACGGCGGATGCGGCGCCCGATGACCAACATCTTTGCCGACGAGGCGCATTCGATGAGGTTCCGGGCGGCTTTCCCGGTCCGCGACACCTCGGTGACCTCCAGTTCCGGATACTTCTCCCGCCATGGCCGCAGTGCCGCGGTGACGGCCCGGCGCGCCCGCTCCCCGAATGCCGCGTCGATGTCCGGTTCCTGCGGTGAGACCGGCAGGTCCGCGTAGGACGAGGGCGGGTTCCAGACGTTGACGACGCACAGCGGCGCACCGCGGCGGGCGGCGGCGTCGAAGGCGAACCCGGCCACCGGATCGCAGGGACGCCGGGCGTCGATGCCCACCACCACCTCGTGGTACGGCTCGCCGGCCGGGTTGTTCCCGCCGTTCCCGGGCGCCCCTTGTCCCGCCCGTACCAGGACCACCGGCCGGCCGGCGTGGGCCACGGTGGACATCGCCACCGACCCGACCAGGAATCCGGCGACCCCGCCGAGCCCGCGCGAGCCGAGCACCAGCAGTTCCGCCCGCCCGGCGGCCTCCGCCATCGCCTCGGCCGGCGGCTCGGGTACCAGGTCCGCCACGATCCGCAGGTCCGGGTGGCGCAGGCTCAGGCCGTTCTCCGCCGACCGCAGGATGCGCCGCGCCCAGTGCCTGGGTACGGCCAGTTCCGGCAGGTCCGGCTCCTTCTGGCCGGTGTCCCCGTCCAGGTCCAGGTCCAGGTCCTTGGGTCCTTCCCAGGCGTGCACGAGCCGCAGCGGCAGCCCGCGGAGCCGGGCTTCGCCGGCCGCCCAGTCGGCGGCTGCCAGGCTTTCCCGGGAGCCGTCCAGCCCCACGGCTATGTGGCCAGTCATGCGAACACCCCTCCATCGCGGTCCGGCGCCCTCACGCTCCGGCGCCCCTCACACTCCGGCATCCCTCACGGTCCGTCCTCCGGACGACGGCATCGTCCCGCCGGGGCACGGGTCCCGCGCAGGGCCACGCGGGACACCGCGCGGCCCCATCGGCCCCTCGACGCCAGGCCGGCTCTCCTGGGTGGCGATCTCTTGGGTCCGGTGGTCAGTGAACGCCCGCGGCGGGCGGGGCGGACAGGCGGAACTCGTGGGTGCCGCCCGGCGGGACCATGACGGTGCGGTCGGCGAAGACCACCCGGACGGGGCGTTCCTCGGAGGCCGGTACGGCTATCCGCAGGAGGTCGGCGGTGATGCGTACTCCGACGTCCCAGTGGCCCCGGTACCGCAGCCGGTAGCCGAAGGCGGAGAGTTCCGGCAGGGGCGCGGGGTCGAACCTCAGCGCTTCCCCGCGGGTCTCCAGGCCGGCCAGTCCGCGTTGTACGAGGTCCAGGGTGCCCGCCATGGCCCCGAGGTGGATGCCCTCGGCGGTGGTGCCGCCCTGAACGTCGGCCACGTCCCCGCACAGCGCCTCCAGGCAGTGCTGCCAGGCGTCACCGCGCCGGGCGCGGGCCAGCACCCAGCCGTGCACCAGTCCGCTCAGGGTCGATCCGTGGCTGGTGCGCCGCAGGTAGTACTCGACGGTCGCCCGCCACTTCGCCTCGTCCATCGGGTGGCCGAGCAGGCGGAAGAGGTCCGCCAGTTCCGTGGGGGAGAAGAGGTAGCCGAGCATCAGGACGTCGGCCTGTTTGGATACCTGGTAGCGGTTGGGGCTGTCCCCCTCCTCCTCCAGGATGCGGTCCAGCCGCCGGATGTCGCCGTAGCGCTTGCGGTAGGTCTCCCAGTCCAGCTCCGCGAGGTCGCCGTACCCGTCGAACTGGCTGACCACACCCGCGTGGAAGGGGACCCGGAGCTTGCGGGAGACCTCCTCCCACCGGTCGAGTTCGCCGGCGTCCAGGTGGAGCTGGTCGAAGAGTTCGCGGCGCCGCGGGACGGGCAGCGTACGGGCGAGGTCCAGGGCACGGCGCAGCACCCAGGCGGCCGTGACGTTCGTGTAGGCGTTGTCGTTCAGGCCCGGAACGCCGGCGTCCGGGTAGGCGTCGTGGTACTCGTCGGGGCCGACGACCCCCAGAATGCGGTAGCGGCCGGTCCCGGGGTCGTACCGGGCGGTGTCACACCAGAACCGGGCGATCTGTGTCAGCATCTCGGCGCCCTTGGTGTGCAGGTACTCGGTGTCTCCGCTGGCCTCGCAGTAGCGCCATACGTTGTAGGCGACGGCCGAGCCGACGTGGTGCTGCAGGCGCGTGTGGTCGGGCAGCCAGCGTCCGGAGCGCGGGTTCAGGTGCCAGGTCTGGGTCTCCTCCCGGCCGTCGCTGCCGCTCTGCCAGGGGTACATGGCCCCGGTGCGGCCCGCGTCCTCCGCGGCGCGGCAGGCCCGCCCCAGCCTGCGGTGGCGGTAGTTCAGCAGGCCCCGGGAGATCTCGGGGAAGTGCAGGTTCAGGTACGGCAGGACGAACAGCTCGTCCCAGAAGACGTGGCCGCGGTAGGCCTCGCCGTGCAGCCCCCTGGCGGGTACGCCCACGTCCAGCTCCGCCGTGTGCGGGGAGAGGGTCTGGAGCAGGTGGAACAGGTGCAGCCGCAGGATACGGCCGGCTTCGCCGGGGACCTGGAGGTCGGCCCGGCGCCACAGGCGGTCCCAGGCCGCGGTGTGCGAGAGGAGGAGTTCGGCGTGGCCGGGTGCCCGTGCCACGTCGTCGACGGCCGCGAGCGAGGAGTCGCTGATCGCCGGGTCGCGTGAGGTGTGCAGGGCCACGACCTTCTCCACCGCGCTGGTCTCGTGGTCCGTGACGGCCAGCCGCACCCGGTGGGCGGCGCCGGTCGGGCTCAGTACGGTCCGGCTCCTGGCCGCCCGGCCGGCCGTGACCCGGGTACGCGCCGCGCAGGCGAGGCGGATGTCGGAGGTGGAGGTACGGCACCGCAGCCACACGGTCGCCGGGTCCACCGCTCCGGTGTGCATACGTATCAGGTGGTCACCGGCGAGCGCGCCGTACCGGGCGACCCCGGCGTTGGTGACGTCGCCGTCCACCGCCGACTCCACCTCCAGCTCCCCCGACCAGCCCTGTGGCGTGAACTCCGTACGCAGGGCGGCCAGATGCGGGTCTGCCATGTGCACGAGGCGGCGCTGCACCACGAGCAGGCTCCGCGGGCCAGCCAGGTGGACGCGCATACGGCGGGTGAGGGTGCCCGCGCGCAGATCCAGCGTCTGCCGGTATTCCAGCAGGCCCGCGTCGTCGGGGGTGATCCACCGGGCGGCAGCGCCCGCTTCCGAGGGGACGCGGAAGCGCAGCGGCAGCCAGTTGGGCAGGTTGACCAGGTCCTCGTTCTCCACCTGCCGTCCGGCTACCTGAGACACCAGCCGGTTGTAACAGCCGGCCACGTACGTACCGGGGTAGTGGCAGGCACCGGCGACCGTCTCGGGCGCCGCTCCGCGGGTGGCGAAGTATCCGTTGCCGAGTGTGCACAGGGACTCCCGCAGACGTTCTTGCGACGGGTCGTAGCCCTCGTACTCCCAGGTCCACTCCCCCGTCGGCCCGGCCGGTGCGGACGTCGGGGGCGGCGCGGACGGCATGGCCGGCGCGGCTTGTCGGCGTACGGTCATCCGGCTTCCTTCCCTCGGTCCGGCTGTCCGGCCGCCCGGCCGCCCGTGTTGCCGTACCAGCCGAACACCTTCCCCGCAGCACCGCGCCGAGCGGCCCGTCCAGGGCGCCCTCCGCAGGACGCAGTTGTCCCCGCGCGGCGCGCAGGCCCCGTCGCCTCGATGATGACGTCCGCGTCCACCCCTCGCCAGTCCGGTCCGGCCGCCTCCCGTTCCCGGGGAACACGGCGGCCCCTGGTCATCTCGCCGATCACCGTGCCGTCGACGGTCGGGGTGCTGCCGATGACGACGGCCGGCCCGAACCCGGAGTTGATGAGCCGGATGCCCGCGGTCCGCCCCGCTGCCCAGCTCTGGTGGAGTTGCAGTATCGGACGTACCGAGTGGCGGTTGTGCTGCCGCATCGCGTGTGCCTGGTAGACCGATACGGCGAGCGACGCCACCGCGATCACGACGGCGCACACCGCGGTGATGGACTCCGCGTGCATCCCGTCCCCCTGGTGAGCCGCTGCCGGACCGGGTGAGGCCGGTGGAGGAGTCCATCGTCCGGCCGCTTCCCCGTCCGTGGCAACGGCCTCGCCCTACGTCCGGGCCGCGCGGCCGGTCATCGACGCGATCGGCGTGACTCTCACACCGGTTCGGGTTGCAGTTCCGGTTGCGGCGCCGGTGCGGCTTTCGGTTCCCACCGTTTGGTGGTCCGTGCATAGCCGTAGATCACCGAGGCCATCGCCAGGATGAGAAGTGGCCCGAACACGTAGGGGTGCCTGGCCATGTGCACCGGCAGATAGCGGTAGGACACCAGGAGCGCCGCGAAGACCGCCGTGCCGTAAAGGGCCAGCCGGATTCCCGACCGGTCCCGGCCGCGGTCGAGCGAGCGCAGTGCCGCCTCGATCGTGAGCGTGAACACCACGCCGGCGATGAGGTCCACGCCGTAGTGGTAGCCGAAGCCCAGCGTCGCGCCGAGCGTGGCGACCAGCCAGAACGCGCCGGCGAACCGCAGGACGCGGGGGCCCGTGCGGGAATGGATGAAGATCGCGGTGGCCCACGCCGTGTGCAGGCTGGGCATGCAGTTGCGCGGGGTGACCTCGTCGTACGGCATCGGGTGCGGGGTGCCGGCCGGCGGCAGCGTGTCCGGCCACAGGTGGGCCAGCGCCCAGTGCCCGCCGCCGGTGCCGAAGGCGCCGTCACCGTAGGTGAAGACCGGCCCGACCACCGGGAAGATCATGTAGATGGCCGGCCCGAGGAGGCCGATGACCAGGAAGGTGCGCACCAGATGATGGCCGGGGAAGCGGCGCTCGACCGCCACGTTGCGCAGTTGGTACAGGGCGACGACGACCGCGGCCACCGCGAGCTGGACGTAGACGAAGTCCAGGACGTGGGCGCCGACCGGGCCGGTGGCCTTGACGAGCCGGCCCACCAGCCACGACGGGTTGCCCAGCGCGTGATCGGCGGTCGCCACGTACAGGTCGAGCACCGTCGGGCGGGTCTTGGAGGTGATCAGCAGCCAGGTGTCGCCGGTCTTGCGGCCGGCCACCAGCAGCAGGCCCAGGCCGACGCCCTTCAGCAGCAGGACGCGTTCTTGGCCGGTGCGGCGCGTGACGGCGATGACCGCGCAGCCCAGGATCACCCACAGCGCGCCGTTGCCGAAGGTCATCTTGGCGCCGGCCGCCCACCGCACGAGGAAGAAGACGGCGTCGATGCCGATGGCGGCACCGGCCGCGATGAACCGCTGCCGCCAGGTGAGCGTCACCATCATCAGCGTCATGCCGGCGTACAGCAGCGGCCCGGACGCGGGGGCGAATATGATCTCTTGCGCCTGGTTGGTGATCGGCCCCGGCAGGCCGTAACGACGCGCGGCGATCTCCAGCGCGATGAAGAATCCGAGGGCCACCACACCGGCCGTGGCCCAGAGAATCGCCCGTGGCCGACGCCGTGCGACGCACGTGACTCTGCGGTTTTTTCGCGAAAACACCCGTGATGGTCGAGATATCAATTGTCTGGCCGCTTTGTTAGATGGTGGCTAAATGGATCACTTTTCGTGCCGGATGGCGTTGTCTTTCCGGTGAAGTGGACATTGAGGACGATCACCGTGAGATCGAACATGCTATCGGAGCTGGTACGGGTGGGTTTCTCAGGTCACGGGTGCCGCGAAGGCCGGCCGATCCCTGCGGCCGAGGACTCGACGCGTCAGGGATGCCTCCGGCGCCCCCTCCGCTCAGTCGCCGCTCACGGCACCCCGCAGTGCCTTGGTCCGGAAGCGGCAGTAGAACTTGGCCGGGTCGGTGCGGTAGCACCACGGCAGCGCGTTCACATAGCCGTCCACCTGCCGGAACTGTTCCAGGGCCGCCTCGTGACGCTCCTGCTTCGTCAGGAAGTACGCCAGCATGTGCCGGACCGTCGCCACCCTGGGATCGTCCGGGCGCGCCGCGGCGATGTCGGCCAGCGCCTCGTCCGTCATTCCCATGACCTCCGGCCAGCCGTACGCCTCGGACGGCGCCTCGTCGTCGTGGTGCTCGAACCAGGCGATCAGACGCAGCACCGTCAGCAGGCTGCCGCGCGGAGCCGCCGCCACGGCCTGCCCCGCGAAGTCGCGGGCGGCCTCGGCGGAACCGCGCCACTTCGCGCACCAGTACTGGAGCGCGCACAGGTGCCCTTCGAAGTGGTAGGGGGCGCGGGCGGTGACCTCGCTCCACAGTTCGAGCATCGCCTCGTGCGGCGCGCCCAGGCCCATGTACAGCGGGATCTTCTTCACGTACGGGGTGGGGTCACCAGGGAGGGCCAGGGCCTCCGCCCGCTCGAACGCCTCCCGGGCCTGCGCCAGCACCCGGTGGAACCCGGCGAACTGTTCGGCGGTGGTGTGTTTCGCGTAGGCGGCGCCCCGGATCTCCCAGGCCAGGGTTACCTGCGCGGCGGCGCGGACCACGGCCGCGTCCGGGTCGTCGGGAAGCTCCGCCTCCCAGGCCCGCAGCCAGGTGTCGTCCTCGGCCGCCCGGTCGGCGACGACACCCACCAGTTCGGAGCGGCGTTCCCAGTCCGTGCCCGCGGCGGCGATCGCCTTCGCGGCGGTCCGCCACTCGCCCCGGGACAGGGCCGCCGACACGGCGTCCGCCTCGGGGTCCGGGCAGGACCGCTCGGTGTTCTGCCGCTCCGGCGGCAGCAGGTCCCCGCCGGCCGCGACGGCGAGCTTGGTCGTACGCCTGCGCTTCCACAGCCAGACGCAGAGCGAGACGGTCAGGACGATGAGGGGAAGGATCCCGTGCATGGGATGTGGCGATCCAATCGGGGGTGTGCGCCGGGCGGCATCGGTGGCCGCCGGCGACGTGAGTGGTGGTCGGTGAGTTGTTGAGTTGTGGAGGGGGGCCGGCGGGTTGGGACCGGTAGGCGCTGGACGGTGGCGGGCCGTTGGTCGGCGCCGGGGGCGGGTTCAGGCGGCGAGGAGGCTGCGGAGCGGGCCCGTGTCCGGGGCGTCCGTGACGGCGGCCCGTACCGCCGCCGCCAGTTCCTCCTCCACGTCCCGCTCCCCCGGCAGCCGCAGCCGGGGCCCGGCGTACCAGGACAGCTCCCAGCGCGCGCCGGCCGCCTCCACCAGGGCCAGCTCCGCCAGATGCTGCACCCCTTCCTCCAGCGACGGGCGCAGGAACTCGCGTGCTGCCCGGCCGCTCGCCCGGGCGGCCTCCGGCGACTTGGGCAGATGGCCGGCGACCGGCCACAGCCGCCCCGCGTCGACGGCGTCGAGCAGGAGCGCCAGGTCCCGCGCCGCGCCGCCCGGCGGGATTCCGGCGGCTGCCATCGCCGTACGCAACGGCCGGGCGCCGGCCTCCGTCAGCGTGTGCACGGCCCGGTGGGTCAGTTCCGGCCAGTCGGCCCGTTCCATGGCCAGTGCCTCCGGTGTGAGGACCGCGTCCTCCAGCTCGGCGAGCACCCGCTCCGTGTCACGCAACAGCGTCAGCGCGGCCCGTACCGGGGCCGTGGCCGGGCCGTCGTCGGGCAGTGCCTCGATCAGCCGTACCCGTTCGGCCAGCGGCGGGTGCGAGTCGTACGGGGACACCTCGCCGGAGGGGAGTTCGCCGCGCAGCTCCGCCAGGCCGGACCGCAGTTCGGCGTCGTCGAGCAGCCGCCGTACGCCGCCGGTGACCTCGCCGCGCGGCGGGAGCAGGCCCGCCCGGGCGCCCAGAGCGACGTAGCGGCTCATATAGAAGTCGTGGACGGCGTCGAGGACGGCGATCTCCCGCAGCGCCGAGGCCGTGGCGTCGCGGCCCGCGACGCGGGCCGCCACACGGTCGGCGGCCAGCTCCTGCTGACGGGCGACACTCTGCGTGGCCCGTAGGTAGAACCGCGCGTACGCCTGGAACGGCCTGGCCACCACCCCGTACAGGAGCGGCCTGATGATCCGTCCGAGGGCGGACCGGACCCGGCCGGCGCCCGCCGCCTCGCGCTTCCCTGCCCCGGCGGCTACCGCCTCCTCCTGCCGGCGTGTCGCCCCGTCGGCCCGCTCGCGCCGCGGTGCCCGGAAGCCCTCCACGGTCCGCAGTACGCTGTCGCGGCCACGCAGGGTGATGCCCGCCAGGCGGGTGTCCGCGTTGCCGTAGTGGCCCAGTTCGTGGGCGAGGACCGAGTGGAGCTGTGGTTCGCTCAGGCCGATCAGCAGCGGTACGCCGAGGTGCAGGCGGCGCCGGCCGGGCAGCAGGCCCAGCAGCCGGGTGTGCTCGTGGACGGCCGCGTTCACCTCCGCGGTGAGCAGGACCGTATCGGGTGCCCGGGTGCCGGTGCGCTGGGCCAGCGCGCGGACGGCGCGCCACAGTTCGGGCTGCCCGGCCTCGGTGACCGCAAGGCCGTCCGTGCCGCTTCCGTCCCCCGTCCCGAGTGTGCAGACACCCCGCACAATCGGAAGGCCCAGGACCACGGCGAGGGCGGTCACCGTGAGCGCGCCCGCGGTCGGGGCCCGGCTCCAGGCCACGAGGGCGGCGCAGGCGAGCCCGCCGAGTACGGCGAGGGCGAGAACGTAGAACCCGGCCAGCAGGAACAGTGCCCGCAGGGCCCGCAGAGATGTGCCCACAGGGCGAAGTCCCCCACAAACAGAAAAACAGTGCGAGAGGATCATATGTGCGACGGCGCCATGGCCAGGATCATTTTCGCGGTCACCGAACACATCTACGGCAGCGTCGGCCGTCATGCCGCCGGCTCCCCATGGGGAATACTTCGGGGCGTCACCTCAGGAGGAATACCGTCCCGTCCGCCAGGAGCCGGGGCCGGAACCGGGCCGTCGGGCCGCCCTCGAAACCCGCGGCATCGATCGTCCGCAGCAGTCCGCGCAGGGTGGCCAGGAATTCGTCGTACTCACCGGGATCCCGGCCGGAGCCGAAGGCGGCGGCCCAGTGGGCGACGGCCGGCGCGCGCAGGAAGCGGTCGGCCGAGCTGTTCACCGGTACGGTCTCGCCCCACCCGGCCAGTACCACGTGCCCGGTGGCGTGCACTATTGGCGGCCCGCCGGATGTGTCCCGTGCGCCGCCCAACCGCCCATCCGGCTCTTGCCGACGCCGGGCGCCCCGGTGACCACCCGTACGTGGTCCCGGTCGCCGCCGCGCGACCACGCCACCAGTTCCGTACACGCCGCGGTCCGGGCCGCCACGCCGTGCCGCATCTCCACCGGCCTTGGCCTCGCTGTCATTCGTCCAGCTCCGTCGTTCAGCTCGCGGCCGGTCCGGCGTCGGCCCATGCGGGGGCGGAGGCGGGCGAGCGCAGTTCGCGGATCAGTGCGCGTACCGCTGCCGATTCGGCGGCTTCCGGGGTCGTCACGTAGCCGACGCCGCGGCGGGGCGGCCGTGGCGTCAGGGGGGTGATGGTGACGTCGGCGGGCGCGCCGGTCAGGGTCAGCATGGGCATGATCGACATGCCCATGCCGCGGGCGATCATCGACAGCACCACGGTGTCGTCCTCCACCCGGATCGTGGCCGGCGGGATCCAGTCCTGGCCGGCCCACCACTCGCGGGTGTACGAGCCGCAGTTCTCGTCCCAGTCGATCAGTGGCAGCGTCCGCGGGTCGGCGTGCCCGCGGCCCGCCGGGTGCGCCAGCGCGTACGGCTCCTCAAAGAGGCGGGCGCCGGTCAGGCCCGGCGGCGGGCCCGAGGCGTCCAGTGTGGCGATGCCCAGGTCGGCCCGTCCGTCGGCGACCTCGCCCCCGGTGCCGCGGCCGATTTCCCGTACGATCCGCACCTCGGGCACCAGGCCCGGGTGACGGCGGGTCAGCCGCTCCAGCACGGCGGGCAGCAGGTGGGCCGCGGCGCTGCGGAACGATGCGATGTGCAGCGGGCCGGTGATCGTCCCGTCCTGCGCCCCGCGCACCTCCTGCCCCATCGTCTCCATCAGTCGCAGGATCCGGCGGGCGCGGGCGACCGCCCGGGTGCCGGCGGCGGTCGGCCGGGCCCCGTGCCGGCCGCGGTCGAAGAGGACGGCCCCGAGCTTGCGCTCGCAGGTGCGTACGGCGTGGGAGACGGCGGACTGGGTCAGGCCCAGGCCGGTGGCCGCCGCGGTGAACCCGCGCTCTTCTTCGACCGCGATCAGGATGCGCAGCTCGTGCGGCGAGAGGTCGCTCATGTGGCGGAAGTATTCCATGAGCGGATTTCATGGAAAGCCCGGTTCCATCGATGCGGGCCTCTGCCCGGGGCGGCGACGGTTCCCTACGGTGAGCAGGGCGCGGCCGACGATCACCTGCGGACCGCCGCACCCGCACCCATACGCCTTCTTCTCGTCCAGGAGTCCACGTGACCGGCACGGCCGCCCGCTTCGTCCACCAGATCTCCCGTCCCGACGGCTTCCCGACCGCCGCGCACTTCGCCTTCACCGAGGCGACCGTTCCCGCGCCCGCCCCGGGCCAGGCCCTGGTGGAGAACCTCTACCTCTCTGTCGACCCGTACATGAGGGAGCTGATGGACGGCGGCTGGGACCTGAACGCGCCGCTGGAGGGCCGCTCCGTCGGACGCATCATCGCCTCGCGCGCGCCGGGGCTGGAGGAGGGCGCCCTGGTCTTCCACCGCAAGGGGTGGCGTACCCATGCGTTGGTGACGCCGGAAGAGGTACGGGTCCTGCCCGCTCACCGGGGGGTGCCGGCCCGTTCCTATCTGGGCGTCCTGGGCGGTACGGGCCTGACCGCCTACGTCGCGCTCACCCGTACGGCGTCCCTGAAGCCCGGCGAGAGCGTCTTCGTCTCCGCGGCGGCGGGCGGCGTGGGCAGCGCGGCGGGACAGATCGCCCGGCTGCTGGGCGCGGGCCGGGTCATCGGCAGCGCCGGCTCGCCCGCCAAGGTCCGGCGGCTGACCGGGGAATGGGGCTTCGACGCGGCGTTCGACTACCACGACGGGCCGGTCGGCGACCTGCTGGGCGAAGCCGCCCCGGACGGCATCGACGTCTACCTCGACAACGTCGGCGGCGACCATCTGGAAGGCGCCATCGCCCACCTCCGCGATTTCGGCCGCATCGCCTGGATCGGCGCGATCGCCCAGTACCACAGCGCCCGGCCGCCCGCCGCGCCCCGCAACCTTTTCGACATCGTCGAAAAGAGCCTGCGTCTGGAGGGCGTGCTCGTCCGCAATCACCGCGATGTCCAGGGCGAACTGGAGGACTTCCTCGTCCCCCACCTCCAGGCGGGGCGGGTGGTGGACGTGCAGACGGTGGTCCACGGCTTCGACAGCGTGGTGGACGCCTTCCTCGGCATGCTGGGCGGCGCCAACAGCGGCAAGATGATCGTGCAGTTGGGGGCGGAGTAGACGTACGGAGAGGCCGGTGCGCGACGGCCCGGGTCGGTGGTCGTTGGTCGGTGGTCGGTGGCCGGTAGTCGGTAGTCAGTGGTCGGGCCATCGCTTCGGCCCGGTCAGCGTCGGCGGCGGCGCAGCAGCCACAGGAGGGCCGCCGCGCCCAGCAGATGGCGTTCGGTGCGCCGGAGCCGGGCGTTCGCGCGGTGGTCGACCAGGGAGAAGGGGCGGGTGACGGGCGCCTGCTGGACGGTCAGCTCGCCGCCGGCCAGGCCCCGGCCCACGGCGCGGGCCTGCGGCAGCAGGGTTTCCAGACCGCAGAGCATCTGGAGAGCGGTGTAGGCGAGTTGCGGTTCGGCGAGCGACTGCCGGGCGTACTCCGCCAGCACCCGCCGGCTCTGGCGCACCAGGATGTCGGTCACGGACAGGTGCGGGGCGAGATAGCGTACGGCGCCCTCCATGTTGGCGAAGGACTTGCCCAGGATGCCGATCATGGGGTTGGTCTGGATGCCGCGCCGGCTGGAGTGCCGCAGCAGGGCGGCCAGCGAGGCGCCGAACTCCAGCCGTTCCAGCGGGACGGAGGCGAGTTTCGGCACCACGGCGGCCATGTCCTGTTCGAACCCGCCGATGTCCGCCCAGGCGGTGGGTCTGCCCATTTCGGGCCAGGTGTGGGCGACCGCGTGCGCGTCGTTGTTGGCCAGGGCGAGCAGCGTCATCATCAGCGTCATGCTCAGGTGCCGGTCGATACGGCCGACCATGCCCCAGTCGATCAGCGTGGCCGGGCCGCCCGGGCACACGAAGATGTTGCCCGGGTGCGGGTCGGCGTGGAAGCGGCGGTCGATGAAGTAGCCCTGGTACATGACCGTCAGGAGGTCGGTACCGATGCGCTCGCGTTCCTCGTCCTTGAAGGCCGCCGGGTCGGCCTGGCGGATGCTGGTGCCCGGGGCGCGGCGCTGGATCAGGACGCGCGGCGTGGCGTGCACCACGGCCGGCACCTCGATCCCGGGGGTGGCGGCGACGGCGGTACGTGCCTGGTCCATGTTCGCGGCCTCCAGGGTGAAGTCCAGCTCGTCGTGCATGGCGTCGAAGATCACGCCCAGCATCGCGTCGAAGCCGATGGTCTCGCTGAGGACCGGCGTACGCCGGGCGAGCAGCCGGGTCGCGCCGCGCAGCAGCCGCATGTCGGCGGCCATCAGCGTGGTGATGCCGGGGCGCTGGACCTTGACCACGACGGGCCGGCCGTCGGCGAGGGTGGCCGCGTACGCCTGGGCCAGGGAGGCGCAGCCCAGCGGCCGGGCGGCGTCGAAGTCCCGGAAGCGGCCGTGCCAGCCGCGTCCCAGGTCCGCTTCCAGTACGGCCGCCATCCGGTCGAAGGGGCAGACCTCCGCCCGGTCGTGCAGGTGCTCCAACTCCCGTGCGAGAGCGTGCGGGACCATGTCCTGACGGGTGGAGAGGATCTGGCCGACCTTGATGTACAACGGGCCGAGCCGCTCCAGGGCACCGCGGATCCGTACCGCGCGCTGCCGTGCCCGCCGGCCGTCCTCCGCAAGGCCGGGCCCGTTCCGCCGGCCGGTGCCGCGTACCTCCTCGGCCAGGAGCCCCGCGGCGACGGTCAGCAGCAGTCGGCCACGCTCGGCGAGCACCGGCACCTCCAGTGAGCAGCGACCGGCCGACCGGTCACGCGCGGGCATGGACGAGCGGCATGTCCGTACGCCGCGGATGACTGTGTCCGTATGGGAAGGCCGGAAGGATACGTAGCGATGCGCCCCTTGTTAGCTGGCTCGGACGACGGGTGTTGAAACGTGCGTGGCCGGTGGAGGGGTCCGGGCGGCCGGGATCTCGTTCCCCGGTCTGCGCACGGTGCGTGAAACCACTCGTTCGAGTCCCGCGGACGCGAATGTGCACGGCGGTCGGTACCGGAAAGCGAAAAGGCGCACGCGGCGCACTTCCCGCGCGCGGCGGAACCGAATCACGTACCGGAAGCACGTACCGGGCGTGAAGACCGTGCCGCGCGCCGGCCATTTCTCACGGATTTTTCGCGCGGATACGGCGGTGAGCGGTTCGACGTGAATGCGGTCGGATAGCACGGGCCGATTCCTGGGTAGAGCAATGACGGGCGACTTTGCGCATTCGGGCCATGGCCCGGCCGCGTGCAGCAGGCGCGAGGACGTACGTCTGCCCGTCCGGGCGGCGGCGTTCCCGCGGACCGCCGGGGACATCGCCTCCCCACCATTCCGACAGCTCCGACAGTCGAGACCGCCTCATCCACTCGCAGACCGGGAAAGGACCGTGTCGCGCCATGCCGATGCACCGATTGGGTCACTCACTGCACACACTGGTCGCGGAGACCAAGGAGTTCCTGGACGACATCATCACCGCATTCGAGAAGTACGAGGGCTTCGGCCGGACGGCCACGGCCAGCGGCACCGACCGGCCGGGCCCCGCCCCCGGTACCGCGCGGCCCGCGAGAGGCGACCGCGACACCCGCGACACCGACGAACTCGACAAGCTCCGCGCCGAACTGGACCGATTGCGCAAGGCCCTGGAAGAAGTCGCCCAGCGGCCCCCGAAGTCGCCGGCGTCCTAGGGCGCTTCTGATGGATCTCCGCGGCCTCGCGACGCCCGGCACGCACCCTCGCCGGGCGATGCGCCGCACGGACGGGAACCGCACCTTTCGGCCCGCTCTCTTCACCGGGCGGGAAGCCCGCCCGAAGCAGCCACGCCATGTCATGGAATTCGAGGTCCCACGTGGTGGATTCAACCCGTTTCCGACTGTCCGGAAGCCCGGTCGCCGTCATCGGCGTGGCCGGAATGTTCCCGCAGGCCCCCGATGCCCGGGAGTTCTGGCGCAATGTCGTGGCGGGCCGTGACTGCGTCACCGGCGTTCCCGAATCCTCCTGGAGTGTCGCCGACCATTACGACCCCGATCCGGCGGCCGAGGACAAGACCTATGCCCGGCGGGGCGGATTCCTGTCCCCCGTCGTTTTCGACCCGGCGGAATTCGCCATGCCGCCGTCGACGCTCGACTCCATCGGCCTGGTGCAGTTGCTGAGTCTGCAGGTCGCCGGAGAGGTGCTCAAGGACGCCCGGTGCGCGGAGTCGGCCTGGTACGACCCGGACCGTACGGGCGTGATCCTCGGTGTCTGCGGCCAGAACACCACCCTCTTCCCGCTCGCCGCCCGCCTCTGCTCTCCCCGCGTCAAGGAAGCGGCGCTCGGCTGCGGAATTCCGGAGCCCGACGCGGAGGAGATCGCCCGCAGGTTCGCCGCGTGGAGTCCCGGCTGGACGCAGGACAGCTTCCCCGGGGTCCTGGCGAACGTCGTGGCGGGACGCATCGCCAACCGGTTCGGTCTGGGCGCCACGAACTGCGTGGTCGACGCGGCGTGCGCCAGTTCGCTGGCGGCCGTGCGGATGGCGGTGGACGAACTGGCCGCGCACCGCGCGGACCTCATGATCACCGGCGGCTGTGACGCGGACAACTCGATCTCCACGTTCCTGTGCTTCAGCAAGACCCCCGCCCTGTCCCCCGGCGAAAACGTCAGACCCTTCGACCGCGATGCCGACGGCACCCTGCTCGGCGAAGGCATCGGCATGCTGGCCCTCAAGCGGCTGGCCGACGCCGAGCGGGACGGCGACCGCATCTACGCCGTCCTGCGTGGCCTGGGGAGTTCCAGCGACGGGCGGACCGGCAGCATCTACGCGCCGAGCGCCGCCGGGCAGATGACCGCGCTGCGCCGCGCGTACGCGGACGCCGGGGTACCGCCCGGGTCGGTGGGGCTGATCGAGGCCCACGGGACGGGCACGCCCACCGGTGACACGGTCGAACTGGAAGCGCTGCGCGGTGTGCTCGGCCCGGCCGACGGCCGGCCGCCGACCGCCGTCGGCAGTGTGAAGTCCCAGATCGGGCACACCAAGGCAGCCGCCGGGGCGGCCGGTCTGATCAAGGCCGTACTGGCGCTGCACCACAAAGTCCTGCCGCCCACCATCAACGTCGACACCGTGACGGACGCGGCCCGCGACAGCGGCCTGTACGTCAACACCCGCGCACGGCCCTGGGTCCGCGACCCGCGGCAGCCGGTGCGCCGGTGCGGTGTGTCGGCCTTCGGCTTCGGCGGAGTGAACTTCCACGCCGTCCTGGAGGAACACCCGCCGTCCGACCGGCACGCCCGCGTGCCGCACCACACCGCACAGGCACTGCTGTGGCACGCCCCCGATCCGGCCGCGCTGCTGGCCCTGCTGCGGGAGGGCGCGCCGCCCGTCGACGGCCCGGTCCCGCCGGACCACGCCCGCCTGGGAGTCCTCGCCACGGACCCGGCGGACCGCGACACGCTGATGAGCGCGGCGGCGGCACGGCTGGCCGCCCGCCCGGAGGCGGACCGCTGGAGCCTGGAGGGGCGGGCGCACTACCGGCGTAGGGGAGTGCCCGCCGGGACGAAGGCCGCCGTCCTGTTCGCCGGACAGGGCAGCCAGTACGTGGACATGGGACTGACCGCCCTCCTCGGCATGCCCCCGGTCCGCCGCGCCTTCGATGACGCCAACGCCCTGTGGGCGGGTGAGGAGGAGACCCTCGCCCAGGTCGTCCACCCGGAACCGGGGCGGCGTGACCCGGCGGCGCAGGCGGAGCGGCTGCGGCGTACCACGTACGCACAGGCAGCGGTCGGCGCGCTGGCCATGGGCCAGTACGCCTATCTCGGCGCCCTCGGGTTCGTGCCGGACGCGGCGCTGGGCCACAGTTCCGGCGAGGTCACCGCCCTGTGGGCGGCTGGGAGCCTGTCCGACGCGGACTGTCTGCTGCTCACCCGGCGACGCGGCCTGGCCATGGCGCCGCCGTCGGACGGGGACGGCGAGGCCGGGGCCATGGCGGCGGTACGCCTGTCCGTCCGGGAGTGGCGCGAGCGGGCCGCGGACCACCCGGAGCTGACGCTGTGCACCATCAACGCCCCGGACGAGTTGGTGGTCGGCGGTCCGGTACGGGCCGTCGCGGCCCTGGCCGAGGAGTCCGCGCGGCGCGGCGGGCCCGTCGTGCACCGGCTGCCGGTGGCCGCCGCCTTCCACACGCCGCTGGTCGCGCACGCCGTGGAGCCCTTTGCCCAGGCCCTGGCCCAGGCCGGTCTGCGGCCACCGGCCGTCCCGGTCCTGGCCAACACCCCGGGAGCGCGGTACGGCACGGACCCGGAGGCCAACCGGCGCGTCCTGGCCCAGCAGATCGTGCGCCCGGTGGACTTCGCCGGCCGGGTCCGGGAACTGTACGCCGACGGCTGCCGGGTCTTCGTGGAGTGCGGACCCCGCCAGATCCTGAGCCGTCTGGTGCTGCGTACCCTCGGCGGGCAGGCCGTGGAAGGCGCGGAGGCCGTGGACACCGCGGAGGCCGTGGACACCGCAGAGGGCGTGGACGTCGCAGAGGCCGTGGACGTCGCAGAGGCCGTGGAGGCCGTACCGACCGATGCCGGGCCGGGCACCGACAGCGCGGCGGCCCTGAAGAACGCGGCGCTGCGGCTGGCCGTCCTCGGCTTCGGCCTCCGGGACATCAACCGCCACGACGCCCCGCCGCCGGCCGAGCGCCCCGAACCGTCCCCGGTGGCACGGCTGTTGGAGGGCCCCTCGTTCGCGGTCCGGGCGCGGCGGGCCCGGTACGAGGCACAGCTCAAGGCCCCGGTCCCCAGGGCGCCCGAAGCGGCTGAGGTGCCAAAGGCGCCCCCGGCCCGTACGGACAGCGCCACACCGCCCGGCCCGCCCCGCGCACCGGCACGGCCGCCCCCGCCCCCGCCGCCCCGCGGCCGACGGCCAGGCGGTACTCGTACGCGCCGCGACAGCCCAGCTCGACCTGCACAGTCAGTTCCTGTCCGGGCAGTTGGAGACCGCCCGGGCCCTGGCGGAGGCAGTGGGCCACCGCGACGGCGAGCCGCCGGACACGACCCTGCTCGCCTGCGTCGAGGCCGTACGGGAGCACAGCGCCGCGCTGGGCCGGGCGCACATCCGCGGCCAGGAGATCCTGCTGGAGCTGGCGCGCACGGGTCTGGAGGCGGGCCGTGACGGAGCGCCCGTACGGGACTTCCGCGCCGGGCCGGCGGGCACCGGTGCGCGCGCGTCCGCTACTGCGGCGTACGGAGAAACCCGAACGCCGGCGATCGACGGCGCCACTGTCATCGCCGAGGGCCCGGCCCCCACCGAAGAGACGACGCCCACCGAAGAAACGACACCCGCCGGAGACACGACACCCGCCCAGGACGTCGCACCGGCAGGCACCGGCCACCCGCCGGGGCCGGTGCCCGCGCCCGCCTCCCCCGTGGTGCAGCCGGACCCGCCCGGCCCGGCCCCCCTGCCCTCCGACGGCCCGCCCGAGGACGCCACGGAAGTCGAACGCATCCTGCGGGAACTCGTCGCGGAGAAGACCGGCTACACCGTCGACATGGTCGACCCGGCCCTGGACATCCAGACCGACCTGGGCATCGACTCGCTCAAGCAGGTCGAGATCGCCTCCGAGGCGTGGCGCCGTTACCCGTTCCTGCCCCGCGAGGAGATCTACCGCTTCGCCCAGGCGCGCAGCGTCCGGGAACTCGCCCGGATGCTGACCACGGGCCCCGCCGCGACCACCGTGAGCGCCGCGACCACCGCCGCGACCACGACCACCGTGAGCGCCGCGACCACCGCTGCGACCACGACCACCGCGGCGACCGGCACGTCGGCCGAGCAGCACGCCGGGCTCCCCATGGTGGCCACCGGCCGCGCCTGTCTGGGGCTGCGTCCGCTGCCCGCGGTCGACGTCCTCGCCGACGCCTACGCGCCGCAGCCCGTCGCGCTCCTGGTGGACGACGGCAGTGCCTCGGCGGACGCGCTCGCCGGCGCGCTGCGGGAGCAGGGCTGGGACGCCCGGCGCATCGCCCTGCCGGGTGTGGCCGTCCGCGCCCCCGCCGCAGAGTTGGCCGACTGGCGCGAGGAGACCCTGAAGGAGCAGATCGGCCGGGCTCTGTCGCCGGGCCACCGGCTCGATCTGTGCCTGCTGGTCGCCGGGCACGGACCCGATACGGACCCGGGGACCGCCGTCGCCCGTCTGGCTCACGCCGTACTCGTCGCCAAACACACCGTCCCCGCGCTGAGGACCGCCGCTGCCGCCGGACATCGCGCGGGCCTGCTCGCCGTCACCCACCTCGACGGCGCCGCGGGTCTGGCCGGGTCCGGCGGCCACCTCGGAGCGGCGCTGTACGGAGGGCTCGGCGGCCTGGTCAAGGCGGTCCGCGTGGAGGAAGGCGGCCTGTTCTGCCGGGCCGTGGACATCGCCCCCGGCACCGACTGCGCGGCGGCGGCCGAGCAGGTGCTCAAGGAAGCGGCGGACGCGGCACCCGAGACCGAGACCGCCTGGGACGGCACCTCGCGCCGCGCGCCCGCCCTGTCACCGGAGCCCGCCGGCCTGCTGCCGGCCGGAGGTGCCACCGACCCGCCGGGACCGCAGGACCTGCTGCTCGTCACCGGCGGGGCGCGCGGCATCACCGCCTGGTGCCTGACCGCGCTCGCCGCCCGGTACCCGTGCCGCTTCCTGCTGCTGGGGCGCACACCGATGGAGGAACTCCCCGCCTGGGCCGCCGGCCTGGACGGCGTTGCGGCGCTGCGCGAGGCGTGCGCCGGGCAGGCCCGCGCCGTCGGCCAGGACCCCGGGGATCCGGACGTCCGCGATGCCGTCGAGGCACGCGCCCGGCATCTGGAGCGGCAGCGGGAGATGCACGGAACGCTGACCGAACTGCGCCGGCTGGGGGCCGGGGCCGAGTACGTCGCCGCCGACGTCGGCGACGCCGATGCGGTCCGTGCGGCGCTGGCCCCGTACCGGGACCGGGTGACCGGTGTCATCCACGGTGCCGGAGTCCTGGCCGACCAGCCGCTCGCGGACAAGACCCCGCAGGACGTCGAGCGGGTGATCGGTACCAAACTCACCGGTCTGCACCTGGTCCTCAGTTCCCTCCCGGCGGACCGGCTGCGCCACCTGGTGCTGTTCACCTCGGTGTCCGGCATCTACGGCAACGGACGCCAGACGGACTACGCGGCGGCCAACGAAGCCCTGAACCGGTTCGCCTGCGCCTGGAAGGCGGCCCACCCCACCACCAGGGTCGCAGCCCTCGCCTGGGGTCCGTGGCGCGGCGGCATGGCCTCCGGGCACGCCCAGGAACTCTTCCAGCGGCTCGGGGTGCCGCTGCTGACCCGCGAGGAGGGGTGCGCCCACTTCACCGGGCAGTTCGCCCCGGAACGCAGTGCGGACCTGGTCACCGTACTCGGCCCCCTCTCCTCGGTCTTTCCGCCCGCCCCGCTGCCCGCCGAGGGAGCCGTGCTGCTGCGGGACCTGAGCGGGCTCGCCGCCGAACCGGTCCTGCGCGACCACCGTATCGACGGAAAGCCCGTGCTGCCGATGACCGCGGCCCTCGGCTGGTGTCTGCACGCCGTCGAACGGACCGGCGCCGGCCGGCCGGTGACGGAGATCCACGATTTCAGCGTCCGCAAGGGGATCGTGCTGGACGGCACCGAGCCGGCCCGCGCCCGGGTGGTGCTGCGTCCGCACTCCGACGGCCGGGTCGCGGCAACCGTGCTCGATGACGATGCGTCGGGTCAACTCCTGCGCTACGAGGGCCTGTTCGCCACCGGTACGGAACCCGGCGAGCCCCCCGGGCCGCTCTCCCTGCCGGCCCTCCCGCCGTCTCCGTACCGGCGCCATGCCGCGTACGACGACGGCTTCCTCTTCCACGGCCCCCTGCTCCAGGGACTCGGCCCGGTGCTGTACGAAGACGACCGCCGGCTGACGGTGGCGGCCCGACTGCCCGACCCGGCGTTCGCCCACGGCGCCTACGCGGGGGCGCGCCACAGCGCGGCTCTGGCCGACCAACTCCTGCAGACTGCCTTCCTGTTGGGCCGGCGGGTATGCGGGTACCGCTGTCTGCCGGTCGCGGTGGAACACATCGCGCTGCCGGCGCCGCTCCCCGACGACGAGCCTTTCGTCATCACCGCGGAACTCCGTGACCACAACCCCCTGGAGCTGACCTGCGCGGTGACGGCCTGCCGCCCCGACGGCACCGTCCTGCAACGGTGGTCCGGCATCAAGGGCATCGTGGCCGCCCCCGAACTCGGCAGCCGGGCCGCCTGGCCGGCCGGGTCCCCGGCCGACGCCCGTTGACGGGCCGGGGCACCGCCGTCCCGCCCGCGCCCCGGCCGGAAGCCTTCGAGACCACAACGAACGGACAGTGACCACAGTGACCATGGACGATCTCGGATTCGACGGCCCGACCGGAGTCCTGCCGTGGTGGCCCGAGGAGGAGCCCGGCACCGCGCAAGCGCCGGTGGCCGGCGTCTCCCACACCACCGGCGTCTCCCACACCACCGACGCCCCCGCACCACCGACGCCCCGCCTCCCGCCGACCCGGCCGAACTCCTGCGTACGGCCCACCGGACCACCCTGCGCGCCCACCAGACCCTGCAGACCTGGCTGCTGGCGAGCACACGGCGGCCCGCGCCGGACGGGGACACCCACGAACCCGCCCCTGGCCCACTGCCCACCGGCACCGCCACCGCGGTCATCGACGCCGGCGAGCGAGCCGTCCCGCTGAGCGGCCCGGCAGCGCCCGGCCCCCTGCACATCACTCTGGTCTGGCATCAGGAGCCACCACGGACCACCGACGCCCTGCGGGTCACCTCCCGGCCCGGACCGGGCCCGCCCAACTGGGCGGTGCGGCACGGCGGAGCCCTCGTCGCCGAGGCCCGCCAAAGGACCGTACGGGAGCGGGAAAGCCCGCCACCGGCCCCGGCCTCCCCGCAGTGGCGGCCCCTGGCCGACGCCGCGCGCCACCGTCTCACCCGCGCCGACCTGGCATCTCTCGCGACCGGCCGGACCGCCGACGTCTTCGGCCCCGCCCATGGAGCGGCAGCCGTCCCCACGGGCGGGTGCGATCTGACCGGGCTGCACCTGCTCGGCGAAAGCGTCGAAACCGTCCTGTCGGGCACCGGCACCGGCCGGCACGGCCTGGGCCACCTCACGGCCACCCTCCCCTCCGGCGGCGCTGCCGGCCGGACATGGGCGGAGCTGGTCTGCGCGGTCTGGCAACTCCTGTACGTACACGCCCTGCACGAAGGTATGCACCTGTGCCTGCCCGGCCCGTACGCCCATCCACTGGTCGGCGCGCCGGTCGACGTACGCATCACCGGGTCCGCCCGGCCCGCCGGGCCGCTCACCCTGGACGCCGAGGTCACCGGGATCGGGCTCCTCCCCCGTCCGCACCTCGTGGCGGATGTGCGGGTGACCGGCCCGCACGGCGCCGTGGCCCGGGTGGACGGTGCGGGGGTGGCGCTCCGCGAAGCTCCGGGCTCCCCCGTCGCGCCGCTCCAAGGCGCCGGTGCCGACCGCCGGTCCGCTCTCGGTGAGCCGGTGGCCGCCCATGAACTGCACATGGCTCATGCCGCCGACGGCGACCTGGCCGTCGCCTTCGGGCCCGCCGCGCGGACGTGTGCCGCGCGGGTCCGTCCGCGCCTGCCGCGCGGTGACATGCTGATGCTCGACCGCATGGTCACCGCGCCGCCCGCCCTGGGCACCTACCCGGTCGGCACGGCCCACGTCACCGAGTACGACGTTCCCCGGGCGCCTTGGTACGTACGGGAGAACGCCGGCGTCTTCCCTTGGTTCGCGCACCTGGAAAGCGCCCTGCAGGCAGCGGCGTTCGTCGGGGCGGCGCTGGGCGCGAGCCGGGAACACCCCGGTGAGGACTTCACCGTCCGCAATCTCGACGGCCGCAGCCGACTGCTGCGTCCGGTCCACCTGTGCGGGCGTACGGTCCGCCAGCGCACCACTTTGCTGTCGCACACGCCCGTGCCCGGAGCGGTGCTCCAGCGCTACGCCTTCGAACGCGAGGTGGCCGGCGAGGTCTTCCAGCGCGGGGAGACCGTGCACGGCTTCCTCACCCGGCCCTTCCTGGACCGGCAGCAGGGGCTGGACGGCGGCCGGAACGTCCTGCCCTGGCTGCACGCCCGGCAGACGCCCGTGCCGTCGGCCCGCCAACTGGACGCGGACGCGGCAGGGCACCTGACGCACGGCCGCCTCGCCCTGCTGTCCGGCGCCGTGTGCACCGTCCTCGCGGACGGCGGCGGGCGGCACGGGCTGGGGTACCTCCTGCTGACCAAGGCCGTGGACGCGGACGACTGGTACTTCGGACAGCACTTCCGCGACGACCCCGTCATGCCCGGATCCTGCGGGGTGGAGATGCTCTTCCAGGCCCTGGCCTTCCATCTGGTGCACACCGGGTCGGTGTCCCAGGATCAGGCGCGCGGCCTGGTCCCGGCGCCCGGGGCGGAACTGCGCTGGACCTACCGGGGCCAGATCCTGCCCCACCACCGGGAGGTCGAGGCGGAACTGCACCTGCGGGAGCTGCGCCGCGACGGCGACCGCCTGGCTGCCGTCGCCGACGGCAGCGTCTGGCGCGACGGGCTGCGCATCTACGCGGTGGACGGCATCGCCCTGCACACCGGTGGCCGGCGGGAGGAGGCGGTGCGCGCATGACGGTCGTGCACGTCGACCGGGCCGGCATCCGCGCGGCGCTGGCCGCGCTGGACCTGCCCTGTTACATCGTCCGCACCCAGGGACGCATCGGGGCCGCCAACGAGCGTCCGCGCCCCGCCCCGGGCACCGGCGTACTCGCCGCGGCGGCACCGGCCGACCCCCGTCTGCTGGGCTCCGCCGCCTTCCTGCGGCGGCACGCGGTGCGAGCGCCGTACATGGCGGGGTCCATGGCGGGCGGCATCTCCTCGGAGGAGCTGGTCGTGGCCCTGGCCCGCTGCGGGTACCTCGCCTCCTTCGGCGCCGCCGGGCTGGAACCCGTACGCATCGAGCGAGCCGTCCGCGCACTGCGCCGGCGCCTTCCGGACCTGCCGTGGGCCTGCAACCTCATCCACAATCCGGCCGCGCCCCGGGCCGAGGCGGAGACCGTCGATATCTACCTCCGGCACGGCGTGACCCGTATCGAAGCCTCCGCGTTTCTCGCCCCCACCCTTGACCTGGTACGTTTCCGCGCCACGGGGCTGCGGGCCGGCCGCGACGGGACCGTACGGGCGGAGCACCGGGTGATCGCCAAGGTCTCCCGGGCCGCCACGGCCGCGTTCTTCCTGCGCCCCGCACCGGCCGAACTGATCGCCGCGCTGGCGGAGCGGGGCGCGCTGACGGCGGAGCAGGCGCGGCTGGCCGCCCGGGTGCCGCTGGCGGACGACATCACCGTCGAAGCGGACTCGGCGGGCCACACCGACCGCCGCCCCCTGGTGACACAACTCCCCCTCGTCCTCGCGCTGCGCGACCGGGAGGCCCGCGCCGGGCACCCGGGCGAAGCGGTCGGTGTGGGCGCGGCAGGCGGCATCGGCACCCCGCAGGCCGCCTTCGCCGCATTCGCCCTGGGCGCCGAGTACGTCGTGACCGGTTCGGTCAACCAGGGGTGCGTGGAGTCCGGTACGTCCCCGGCGGCCAGGGCGCTGCTGGCCGCCGCCGGTGTCGCCGACTGCGCCATGGCGCCGTCCGCCGACATGTTCGAAATGGGGGTGGACGTCCAGGTCCTCAAGCGCGGAACGCTCTTCCCGGGCCGGGCGGCATGGCTCCACCGGCTCTACCGCGACCACCCCTCCCTCGAAGCGGTCCCCGCCCCGGACCGCGCCCGCCTGGAACGGGAGATCTTCCGCCGGCCGCTGGAGACGATGTGGCCCCTGGTCGCCGCGTACCTCAAGCAGCACCAGCCGGAACGGGCCGAGCGGGCCGAACACGACCCCCGGCTCCGTATGGCGTCGGTCTTCCGCTGGTACCTGGGCCTGTCCTCCCGCTGGGCGACGCACGGCGACGGGGACCGGCAGGGCGACTTCCAGATCTGGTGCGGCCCCGCGATGGGAGCCTTCAACGAGTGGGTACGGGACACCCCGTGGAGCGCCCCGGAGAACCGGCACGTGGCTGACGTGGCGTCAGTGCTGCTGCGCGGCGCGGCCTACCACAGCCGGCTGGCCCAGTTGCGCTTCGCGGGCGTCCGGCTGCCGCCCTGGTGCACACGGTGCCCACCGCCGACGGGGACGGACCAAGCCCCGACGCCTGCGCCGAGGACGTCGTCGACGAAGTCCTCGGCGGCCGGGCCCCCGTCACAGCGCGGCACCCCTCGGGCAGCCCGCCGTGCCCCGTCGCCGACCGGGCCCCCTGGCACGGTGGTGAAGGGGCTGTGGCAACCTAGGCCCTGTCGGTCGCCGGGACATGGCCCCTTGTGGCACTGCGGGGGCAATGGCCGTTTCCATCGGTGGGGTTCGAAGGAGTGTGGATGGTGGGCGGCGTCGAGGAAAGCAGCCGGCTGCGGCTGCCGCAGCTCAGGCTGGATGAGCTCCTGGACGAGCTGCAGGTCCGTATCGACGCGGCACGCGGCACCCGGGACCGGGTGCACAGCCTGCTGGAGGCGGTGCTCTCGGTCGGGCGCGAGCTGGATCTGAACCAGGTGCTGCAGCGCATCGTCGAGGCGGCGGCGTTGCTGGTGGACGCCGAGTACGCGGCGCTGGGCGTGATCGGCCGGGACGGGAAACGGCTCGTACAGTTCCTCACCGTGGGTCTGACCGAGGAGGAGATCGCCGCCATCGGCCCCTACCCGTCGGGGCTCGGCATCCTCGGCGAGCTGATCCGGCACCCGGAGCCGCTGCGCCTGGAGAAGATCTGCGCGCACGCCTCCTCGTACGGCTTTCCGCCCAACCACCCGCCGATGAACACCTTCCTGGGCGCGCCGATCCGGGTGCGCGGGCAGGTGTTCGGCAATCTCTACCTCACGGAGAAGCGGGGCGGCGCGCTCTTCGACGAGGAGGACGAGGCGGTGCTCTCCACGTTGGCCGTCGCGGCCGGGGTGGCGATCGACAACGCCCGCCTGTACGAGGAGTCCATGCGCCGCGAGCGCTGGCTGCGGACCAGTGCGGAGGTCACGCACGGCCTGCTGTCGGGCAGCCCGCGGGCCGGGGTGCTCGGCATGATCGCCGAGCGGGCGCGGGAGATCACCGCGGCCGAACTGGCCGTGATCGCGCTGCCGGTGGAGGGCACGGACAATCTGGCGGTGGAGCTGGCGATCGGCCACCAGGCCCACCAGCACCGCGGCCTGGTGATGCCCATTCAGGGCAGCTTGTCCGGGGAGGCGTTCGGCACCGGGGAACCGGTCACCGCCGCCGATGTGTGCAGCGATCCGCGGATGTCGCCGGGTCCGCCCCGGTTCGCGGGGCTGGGGCCGGCGGTGGCGGTGCCCATCGGCACCGCCGCCGGGGTGCGGGGGGTGCTGTTCCTGGGCCGGGCTGCGGCGCAGCCGGAGTTCACCGAGCAGGAGATCGAGCCGTTGCGGGGGTTCGCCGGGCAGGCGGCGGTGGCCATGGAGATGGCCGACCGGCAGCGCGACGCGGAGCAGTTCGCGCTGCTGGAGGACCGCGACCGGATCGCCCGGGATCTGCACGACCTGGCCATCCAGCGGCTGTTCGCCACGGGGATGACGCTGCAGAGCGCCGGACGTCTGATCGAGAACGAGGCCGCCGCCGAGCGGGTGGCGCGGGCCGTGAACGACCTGGACGACACCATCAAGATCATCCGCTCGACGATCTTCGGGCTGCGTACCCCGGAGACCGGGGCCGGGCAGGGGCTGCGCGCGCGTGCGGTGCAGGCGGTCGGGGCGGCCACCGGGCCGCTGGGCTTCGCCCCCAGCCTGCGGATGGAGGGCCTGTTGGACACCCAGGTCCCCCGGGAGGTGGCCGACCAGGTGGTGGCGGTGCTCGGCGAGGCGCTGAGCAACGCCGCCCGGCACGCCCAGGCTTCCCGCGTCGATGTCGTCCTCGGGGCGACGGAGGACGAGGTGGTGGTGACGGTGACCGACGACGGCGTGGGCCTGCCGCCCGACGGCCGCCGCAGCGGCCTGCGCAACCTGGCCGAACGCGCCGAACGGCTGGGCGGCTCCCTGCACCTGGCCGCCCCGCCCGGTGGCGGGACGGCCTTGACCTGGCGCGTGCCCCTGGGCACCTGCTGACCGGACACGGGCCGCCGAACGGTCCGCAACGCGGTTCGCAGCACGCTTCGCAGGAGAAGTGACATGCCCCCATGAGCTGCCCGGTGGCGGAGCCGGGCAGCTCATGGACGGGATCGGGCCGGCCGGCGGGGGCGGCCGGGCCGGTCAGTTCCGCTGCGACATCACCGTTTCCGGAGTGCACGACCGTGTCGTGGGGCCCAGATCCCGGCCGGTGATCAGCTCCGGCGCGATCCGGACGAACACCGGTTCGTCCATGGGGACCCAGGAGTGCGGAACCGTCACATCCAGCCGTGCGATCTCCCCGGGGGAGGTCACGACGGTGGCCCGTCCGGTGACGACGACGCTCCAGCCGGTGCGGGTCGTCTCGTCGAAGTGGTCCGCCTCGAAGGCGACCACGCTGTCGTCCACGGCGCCGGCCATCTGTGAGGTGGCCGACGTACGCAGCAGGACCGCTCCGTCCTGGTCCAGGCAGAAGTTCACCGGGAGGACGGCGGGCAGTGCGTTCTCGGTGTAGACGACCCGGCCGAGGGGGACCCGGCCGAGCAGGCGCAGGCACGCGGTCCGGCCGAGTGTACGGAGGCTGTCGTGTTCGTGCATGGGTCCATGGTCAGCGCGGCCCCCGGGCGGTGGAAGGGCCGGTCGGCCCTGATACGTACGCCGTGGCCGTCGTGAACCGGCCAGGTGGCCTGACCGGTTCACGACGAGCGGTGCCGCCCAGGACGGCGTGTGCGTACGGGCCCCGGCGAGCGGGCCGAAGCAGCGGGGGCGGCGCCGTCGTGGGCCGCTACCCCCGGCGCCGGCCGGCGCCGGGACCCGTCTGCTCGGCGCGCTCATGGGCCTGGGTGGCGATCACCGCGGCCTGCACCCGGCGCTCGACCCCGAGCTTGGCCAGCAGCCGGGAGACATGGTTCTTGACGGTCTTCTCGGCCAGGTAGAGCCGCTGGCCGATCTGCCGGTTGGTCAGTCCCTGGCCGATCAGGTCCAGGATCTCCCGCTCACGGCCGGTCAGCTCCGGCAGTCCGTCCGGCTGCTCGGCTTCCTGTACGTCACCGTCCCGCAGCCGGGCCATCAAGCGCGTGGTGGCACTGGGATCGAGCATGGACTGCCCCGCGGCGACGGTCCTCACCGCCGCGACCAGGTCCGACCCGGTGATCTGCTTCAGCACATATCCGGAGGCCCCGGCCATGACGGCGTCCAGCAGGGCTTCCTCGTCGTCGAACGAGGTCAGCATCAGACATGCCAGCTCCGGCATGCGCGACCGCAGTTCCCGGCAGACGCTGACGCCGTCCCCGTCCGGCAGCCGCACATCCAGGATCGCCACGTCCGGCCGCAGCGCCGGTATCCGCGTCAGAGCCTGCGCGACGGTACCGGCCTCGCCGACCACGGTGATATCGCCCTCGGAGTCCAGCAGGTCATGCACGCCACGCCGCACCACCTCGTGATCGTCGAGCAGGAAGACCTTGGCCGGACCGGTCCCTGTGGTGTCCCCCATCAGATGCTCCTTCATCCGTCCCCCGCCGCCGTAGCGGGGCCGCGTCGCGCACGCCTGCGCGCAGAGAATTCCCACCGACCGGCGAACCACCGGGCGGGGTTCCCGGTCGGCACCGCAACGGTAACCGGACGGCCGTGGACCCACCGCACCGCATCGTCTGTGCCCGGACGGGTCCGCGAGCCGAAGGGGCGGATCGGGCAGACCGGGCAGACCGGGGTCGCGGACCTCTCCTGGAGAGAAGTCCCGTAACCGCCCGCTGCCGGAGCACGCATGATGGTGGCACTCTTGGTGAGATCACGACGTGGGGGCAGCGTCGGCGGTGGTGCCCGCGACCGGCGTACCCGATCGCATCAGGGTGGCCAGGACCGACGTGACCACTTCGGCGGGCGTGCTCCGGTTCGTGTCGATGAGATGCGCTCTGCGGCTCAGCCAGGGAAGGGCCTGCCGGTAGTCCGGCAGATGGTCCAGGCGCCACCGGCGGGCTCCGGTCTCCACCGTGTCGGTCTCGATGCGTGTGGTCAGTACGTCCTGGTCGGCGTGGAGGACGAAATGGTGCACCGGTATGCCGGCCCCGCGCAGGCCGGTCTCGATCTCGTCCCAGTACTGCTCCACGAGCACGGACTGGGGAATGACGAGAGTCCCGCCGACGTAGTCGAGGATCTGGACGGCTGTCTCCACCACCAGGTGGCGCCATGGCCTCCACTCCTGGAAGTCGGCGACCGGCACGGACTTCAGGACGGGCCGGAGCATGTACCCGACCGTCTCGGAGTCGAAGATCCGCGCACTGGGCAGTGCGGCGGCCAGTTCCTTGGAGGTGGTGGTCTTGCCGACGCCGAAGGTTCCGTTCAACCAGATGATCACCTCGGTGAGTCTAGGCCCTGTCGTCAAAACAGCGTCGTGAACGGGACCGCGCGGCAACTCAGCACCGCGCGCGCGGCGTTCACAGGAGCCTGGTCATGAAGGTGCTGTTCGGGTCGGGCCGGTAGTCCGCGAACGGTTCACAGGGGCTGAAGCCGAACTTCTCGTAGAGTTTTCTGGCCGGCCGGAAGAACTCGGCCGAGCCGGTCTCCAGGCTCATCCGCGTGAACCCCATGCCTTTGGCCTCGCTCAGGATGTGCGTCAGCAACCGGGAGGCGATTCCGCTTCTTTGCCGCGTGGGCCTGGTACGCATCGACTTGAGCTCCGCGTGCTGCGTATCCAGCTTCTTGATCGCACCACAGCCCACCAGGCTGTCACCGTCCATGGCTGACCAGAACGTGATGCCGGGCCTGCGGAGAGTGTCGAGGTCCAGGGCGTGCTTGCTCTCCAACGGCGTGAGCGACCGCATCTGCCGGACGTGTTCGGCGAGGAATCCGGCGATCTCCGGGCCGGAGAGGTCATCCACCACGATCTTCAACACGTCCGTCCTGCCTTCAGGTTCCCAAGATTCCCGGGTGAGCAGAGTACGACGATTCGCACACCCGGTCAGTCATGGGGTACGACGGCGACGGGTGCGGTCGCGCGGTGCAGGACGGCGCGGGCGACGGAGCCGATGCGGGCGCCCAAGGGTGTGCGCCGCGCCCGGCGGCCGATCACCAGCAGCCCGGCGGCGCGCGAGACGTCCACCAGGTGATCGGCGGGGTTGCCGATGACGGACTGCTCGGTGACCTCGACGCCGGGGCACGCGGAGCGCCACGGCCGCAGCGCGTCGGTCAGCGCCCGCGCCCGCCAGCTCCCGTACAGCAGGTTGACTACGGACTACGGACCGGGCGGGTCGGGCCGAGGGTGGGAGCCGGTGTCGGTCGGCCCGGTGCCGGTCGGCCCGGTGCGGACCACCGACAAGTCGTGCGACAAGTCGTGGGCGATCTCCTTGATGATCAGGTCGCGGTCGGTGCGCAAGGCGAAGTGCGCGCCGGGAAGCGGCACGCGCCGGCAGGTTCGCCGGGTCTCCTGCTGCCAGGCCGCAAGCGTCCCCGGGGGAACCACGGCGTCGTGGCGGGCCGCGAACACCGTCAGGGGGCACGGCAGATCCGCGGGTCCCGGGTAGTCGTACTGCTCGGCGAAGTGCAGGTCCGCGCGGAGGCAGCGCAGGAACAGACGCATGAACGGGGGGCTGTTGAGGACGTCTTCCGGGGTGCCTCCCATGCGGCGCAGATAGCCGATCAGTTGCTCGTCGCTCTGGTCGCTGTGGCCGCTGTCCGTCTGCGGCCAGCGCGGGGCCGGCTGTCCGCCGACGAACAGGTGCAGCAGGTTGCCCCGGTGTTCGCGGGGCAGCGACCGCGCCAGCTCGTACATGACCAGGGCGCCGGTGCTGTAGCCGAACAGCGCGAACGGCGCCGCGAGGAGGGGCCGGGCCGCGTCGGCCAGTTGTGTGACCAGTTCCGGCAGGTGCTCGATGCAGGGTTCGCGGGCGCGGTATTCCCGGCCGGGCAGGGCGACCGCGGCCACCTGCGCCCGGTCGGCCAGGGCGTCCTTCCAGGCACGGAACTCGCCGGGGCCGGCTCCCGAGCCGGCCAGGCACAGCAGCGCGGGCGGTTTCGCGTCCGGTGGGACGCCGGGGAACCAGAGCGGGAAGGCGGCAGCGGTCGGCGGGTTCATGTCCGCGGCTCCGCGTGGTTCAGCCCGTCCAGCTCCTGTTGCAGGAGGCGGAGGAAGGTGGCGCGCTGTTCGCGGAGGAAGAAGTGTCCGCCGGGCAGGGTGTGGCTGCGGAAGCGGCCGGTGGTCAGCCGTGCCCACGCGTCGAGGTCCGCGGCGTCGGCCTCGAAGTCCTCCTGACCGCCGAAGGCTATGACGGGGCAGGTCAGGGGCGGTGCGGGGGCGGCTGCGTAGGCTTCGCGGATACGGTAGGAGGCTCGTACGTCGCGCAGCAGCCAGGTGGCGAACCAGGTTTCGTCGAGCAGTTCCGTGGGGGTGCCGCCCAGGTGGCGGAGCCAGTCCAGCAGGTCGGCGTCGCCCAGGCGGCTGATCTCCTGGTTCCGCGTGGGACGGCCGGGGGCGGCCAGGCCCGAGACCAGGAGTCCTTGGACGCGGTGCGGCTGCCGGGCGCTGATCCTGCGGGCCAGGTCGTACATGACCAGGGCGCCGAAGCTGTGGCCGAACAGGACCAGGGGCAGCGGTGTGGCGCCTTCGGTCGCCTCCAGTGCCGCCGACAGTCCCGCCATGAGGGCGGGCAGGTCGGTGTACGGCTCCTCGCGCAGGCGTTTTTCACGGCCGGGCAGTTGGATGGGCCACAGTTCGGTGTCCGGGGGCAGTACCTCGTGCCAGGTGACGAACTCCGACGGTCCGCTGCCGGCGCCCGCCAGGCACAGCAGGCGCCGGCGGGGTCCGGGCCGTCGGGTGACGTAGTTGAACCAGGGCCCGTGACCGTCGGGGCCGCCCCGCCGGGGCTGTGTGCTCATGCCTCCTCCGTGCCGCGTTCGTCCAGGACGGTGGCCAGTTCCGCCGGTGTCGGGTTCTCGAAGACGTCGACGGGGTCGATGTCGACGTCCAGGTCCTCGATCACGCGGCGCAGCAGCCGTGCCATGGTCACGGACGTCATGCCGATCAGGAACAGGTCATCGCGCGGTGAGACGGCGGGCACACCCAGCAGCTCCGCCGTCACCTGCGTGAGCCAGGACTCGGTGGCGGACCGCGGGGCGGAGGTCCGGTCCTGTTGGGCGGCGACTTCCTCCTTGGGGCGGGCAGGGCGGTGACGTCGAGTTTCCCCCACAGCGTCAGCGGCAGCACCGTCATGGGCACGTACAGGCTGGGCACCATGGGCAGCGGCAGTCGCTGTTCGAGCCACTCGGTCAGGGCGCGCCGGTCGACCGCGGCGTCCTGGCGGGGGACGACGTACGCCACCAGCCGGGGGCCGTCCTGGCGCACCGCGCAGTCGTGGACGGTGGGGTGCCGGCTCAGGACGTGGCGTACCTCGCCGAGTTCCACCCTCATACCGCCGAGTTTGACCTGCTCGTCGGCGCGTCCGACGAACGTCAGGCCGCCCGCGCCGTCGTGGACGACGAGGTCTCCCGTACGGAAGAGGCGCCCCGTGGCGGTGGTGGGAAAGCGTTCGGCGGTCAGGTCCTCCTGGTCGAGGTATCCGGCGGCCAGGCCGGCGCCGCCGATGTACGCCTCGCCGGGCGTTCCCGCAGGGACGGGGTCGAGCTGCCGGTCCAGGACGGTCAGGGAGCAGCCGGGGATGGGGCGGCCCAGTGGTACCGGGCCGCCGCGCCCGAGGGTTTCCTCGTCGAGTTCGGCGTAGCTGGTCCAGATGGTGCCTTCGGTGACGCCGTAGGCGTTGACCAGGCGCCGCCCGGCCGCCCAGGTACGGGCCAGGTCGGGCAGCAGGGCCTCGCCGGCGCTCACGACCAGTTGGATGCCGGGTACCCGCTCCGGCTGGAGGGCACGCAGCCCCGAGGGGGTGATCACCGCGGCGGTGGTCCGGGTCCGGGCGAGGAAACGCTCCAGGGGCGGCCCCGGGTAGCGGTCGTCCGGCGTGGCGACATGGAGAGCGGCGCCCGCGGTCAGCGCGAGGGTGACCTCGAAAAGGAAGGCGTCGACGCACCAGGGGGCCAGTTGCGCCACCCGGTCGCCGGGAGTGATGCCGAAGACCGTGCGCTGAGCGTGTGCCACGTTGGCCAGTGCCGTGTGGGTGCACACCACCCCTTTGGGAACGCCGGTACTGCCCGAGGTGTGGATGACGTACGCGGCACCGGGTGTCGTATCCAGGGTGCGGGGCGCCTTCCCGCTGTCGGTGACCGCGTACGGCTCGGTGTCCGCGCCCTCGCCCACCACCAGCCGGGCCCCGGCGAGGGTGACGATCTCCTGCTGCCGCAACGGTGGTTGCGCGGGATCCAGCGGCAGGAGGACCGCGCCGGCGCGCAGCACGCCCAGCAGCGCGCCGATGCCCGCGGCGGACGGCGGCATCCGCACGGCGACCGGCTCGCCGGGCCGGACTCCCCGCCGGTGCAGTGCCTTGGCGCACCGGTCGGCGCGGGCCGAGAGGGCCGCGTAGTCCAAAGAGCCGTCGGCGGCGGCGACGGCCGTGGCCGTGGGGCGGTGGCGGGCGTGTTCCTCCACCATGGCCGGCACAAGAGCCCCGTCGTGGGCGACGGCGGGCGCCGCCAAGCCGTCCTGGGCCACAGTCATGCGGTTCTCCCCTTCTGCGCAGGGCTGCTCAGCGAGAGCGGAACGTGCAGCGGGCACGGCAGGTTGACGTTGTCCGACCACGTCACGCGGGGTGCGACAAGGTCGGGTGCCGTCCGGCCCCGAAGAGGTGCTCCAGTACGAGTCTGCCTTCGAGTCGGGCCAGCCGGGCGCCCGGACAGCGGTGTCTGCCGTGGCCGAACGCGCTGTGCCTGGGGAGCGGGCCACCGTCCGTACGGCCGGTGAGCGCGCTCCAGTTGGCGGCGGCGAGCAGCACCACGACGGACTGGCCCGCCCGCAGCCGCCGGCCGCCGAGGTCGGTGTCCGCGGTGACCAGCCGCCCCACGAACCGGGACGGGGAGACCCGGGCGAGCAGTTCCTCCACCTCGGCCTCACGGGACAGGCCGGTGCCGAGCGGGCCCCATGCCGGGCGGATGCGTTCCAGGACCGCGCCGGCGAGGAAGCCGGTGGTCGTCTGGTGTCCGGCGGCGATGAGCATGAGGAGGTTGGCGGCGATGTCGGTGTCGTCGGTGCCGGTGCCGCCGGCCGTCGCGGCGGCGTCCGCCCCGGCGATCAGCGTGCTCAGGCTGTCCGGTCCGGGCGACGCCCGGCGGTGTTTGACCAGGTCCCGTGCGTAGTCCGTGAATTCGGCGACCCGTGCGTACACCTCGGGGTCGGCCTCGGGCGCCACGCCCGTGACGATGCGGGTGTAGGCGTTGGACCACACCCGCAGCGCCGCCAGGTCGGCGGCCGGCAGGCCGAACAGCCGGGCGATCACGTCCAGCGGAAGCGGCTGGGCGAGGTCGGTGGTGACGTCAAGGTGGTCCTTCCCGCCGGCGTTCACCAGTTCCGCGGCCTTGTGCCGTATCCACGGGGCGAGTGCGTCGATCCTGCCGGGTGCGAGCGCGTGGCGGATGATGCGCGCCCATGTGGTGTGGGCCGGGCCGTCCAGGAAGAGGGCCTGCCGTGCCAGTACGTCGCCGACGCGGTCCCGTGTGTCCGAGGAGGGGCCCGGCACGGTGGAGCGGCCCAGTTCCGACAGCCGTACGGCGCTGTACTCCTCTCCGGTGCACACCTGGGCCGCCTCGTCGCGGCCTGCGACCAGCCATGTTCCGGCGTACGGGTCCCAGTGGACGGGGGCTTCCCGGCTCAGGCGGGAGAACAGGCTGCGGGCGTCCTGCCGCCCTGTGCGGGAGGAGAGCGTGTAGAGGCTCAGTGTCCGGTCGTGCTCTGCCCGGGGCACGTTCATGCGCTGCCCTCCGGCGGGTCGGTGACGGCCGGCGGCACGCGTGTGTCCGGCCCGGCCACGCAGTCCGCGATCAGGATCTGCGGGCAGGAGAGGTAGTTGCGCCAGTAGGCGTCCCCGAACAGGCGGCGGCCTTCGTCGGAGACTGCCGGCCGTACCCAGGTGACGTGGTCGAATCCGGCTTCGCCGAGGGCGCGCTCGTGGGCCGCCACCGACCAGCGGTACGCGTCGAGCACGACGCAGCCCTCGCCCACCTGGATTCTCGCCCGGTACGGACAGCCGTCGGCCTTCGTGCCGTCCTGGGTTCCGGCCGCGCTGAGGACCTGGTATCCGTAGTGGTCGTACCAGCCCGGCTCGGTGGAGACATCCGGGTTCAAGGTGGCCGTCACCAAGCGCCCGCCTTCCGGCCTGAGCGAGCGCCGGGCCGTCGCGCACATGGCGGTCAGCTCCTGCCGGGTGCTCGCGTAGGGAAGCATGTACACGCAGACCACCACATCGCAGGTGCCGTCGGTCTCCGGGTCCGGCGCCGCCGGTGACCGGCCGGCGTCCCGGCGCAGGTACCGCACTCCGCGCGGTTCCTCGCGTTCGCGCTGCCGGGCGTGTTCCAGCATCCCTTCCGAGGCGTCGATCCCGGTGACCTGCGCCGCACCTCGTTCCCGCAGGAGCCGGGTGTACCGCCCCTCACCGCAGCCCATGTCCAAGGCGGTCTTTCCCCGCAGGTCGCCGAGTACTTCCAGCACGGTGTGGCGCTCGCTGTGCAGCCGTACGGGATTCTCCGCGGCCATGCGTGCGTAGTCCTGTGCGAGCGCATCGAACCGGGTGCCCGCGTGCTTCTTCTGCACCGGCGGCCGGCTCACGCGGAAATGAGATCGTCCGCGGGGCAGCCGGATGCCAGCAGCGCGGCGTCGAGCACGTCCCACAGCGCAGCCAAAGAATCGAGGAATGTGTCCACGCCCTCGGTGATCAGTGCCTCGGTGGTGGGATTCAGGACGGATGCGACGGCGGCGATCGCGTTCTTCTCGTGTTGTTCCTCCGCGCCGATCTCGCCCCAGTGCTCAAGCAGGTAGTGCATTTCACGGCTTTCGAGGGTGACGCCGTAGTGGCCGGAGTCGACCAGCGCGGCCTTCCAGCCGGGAATCAGGTGCCGGTTGGAGATCATCTCAAGTGCCAGCGCCGTTCCGAGGTTTCGCAAGGTGGCGTCCCGGTCGGTCCGTCGCCTGCCGTCGAAGGCCGCACGCGCCCGGCGTGTCTGCGCCAGCAGTCCGGTCTCCGGGTCGTATCCGGGCAGGTTTTCGAGAATGCGGTCGGAGCATTCCTTGAGTCCGGTCTCGACCAGGTTCTGGTCGTGGACATCGGTGAAAACCCTCCGGCCCGCGGCGCGGTTGACGATGTGTCCCGCCATCGTCGCGAGGTCGGCGCCGTGGTTCTCCTCGCTCTCGACGATTTCCTGGAGCAGCGCGCTCTCGGCGGTAAGCCGGTGCATGGTCAGGGCCTGGGGGAATTTCCCGCCCGGGCGGGTGGCGTCGCAAAAACTCCTGATCTGGTGGAACAGGGCCGCCACAGCGGTGCTGCCGGGCGCGGCTTCCTGCCAGTGCTTGAAAATCGGGTGGTGGTAGCAGCGGTGGTCGCGGATACGGCTCACCAGGTCGTCGATGGTGGTCGCGGTCATGGCGTCGTCCTCCGGTGGTGACGGATCAGGGCCGCCGGCCGTGATCACGCGACGTGCGGCACGGTGGGCCCGGTGGCGGCAAGCCGGTGACGGCCTGCGGGAACACCCATGTCGTGGGAGGTTCCCGCAGGCCGCGTGGCCGGGCACGACACGTCCGGCCGCCGTGTCCGTGGCGGGCCGGCAGGCGTTCCTAGCCGAGCATCCCGATGTTCGACTGCCCCAGGACGTAGCTCCTGATCGCCGCCATGAACTCCTCGACGGAGACCTTGCCGTCCTTGTCCGTGTCGATGGCCTGGTAGGACTCGGCCGTGGCTTCCTTGGGGACGCCGATGACCGTGAGCCACTTGCTGTACTCGTCCTGGCTGATCTCGCCGTCGCCGTCGGCGTCGCACAGGTTGGCGCAGGCGTGTGCGTACGGTGCCAGGACCTCGCCGAATCCCGCGCCGCCGCGGTCGGTGATGGCGGCCTTCGACGCCGCGACGAACTCCTCGCGGCGCAGTACGCCGCTCGTCGCGTCGGCCTTGCGCACGATGTACTCGTAGACGGCCAGGTAGCTGTTCTTCAGGGCGAGAGCGCGCGGCGAGTCCTGGTCGGCGCCGAAGGCGCGGATCAGGCTGTTCGCCTCTTGCTCGAAGTCGGAGCGGTCGATGCGGCCGTCCTTGTTCGCGTCGAAGTGCTCGAAACGCAGGTCGAAAACTTGAGCCGCGTTGTCCGTCGCCATGTTTCGCCTCCACGCGCATCGGTTGAGCCCGACGGTCGAATGTGGAACGAGCGGTTCAGCATGGGTTTCCCCGGCGCCGCACCGAAAGCTACTGGGAGTGCCGTGGCGCTCGCAAGCAACCGTTCAAGCCAGGCCGCAAGGAGCTGAAATCGTGTGCCCGGTAGGCGTTTTCGGCACTGCCGGCGTGCGGTGTGGTAACCGGTGGGTTCCGCGGAAACAGGGGTGCAAGATGTTCGTCGCGCCGGATTCCTTTCCCGGGGCATGCCTTTGTTCCCCACCTTGCGATAGGCCCGAGGGCCGGCACACATGACGGAAAATTTCCCTCGCCGGCGGAATCAGCCGCCGGCGAGCGAGGTGTCGATGGCTTTCGCCAGTACACCGAGCCGGGGATCGTCATAGAGCTGTTCGGGTGTCAGGACGTCCGGTCCGAACTTCTTCTCCACGCGTTGCAGAAATCTGATGGCCATGACCGACGTGCCGCCCGCCTCGAAGAAGTCCTCCTCGGTGCCGGTCGCGGAACGGCCGAGGAGGTCGCACCACATCCCCGCGAGGGCCGTCTCCGTGGTGGTCATCCGGGCGGGCCCGTCAGGGACGGCGGGGGCCGGTCCGGTCACATCGCTCACGGTGCACACGCTCCTTGTGTGTCGGTGAAGTGCCCAAGCAGGGCACGGCCGTCGACTTTGCCGTTCGGGGTCAGGGGAAAGGCGTCGCAGAGGTGGATCTGTGACGGGACCATGTAGCGGGGCAGTTTCGCGGCCAGGTGGGCGCGCAGGCTCTCCGGCGTGACGCCCGGGCCGGCGGGTACGACGAACGCCACCAGTGACCTTTCGCCGTGGTGGTCGCGAACCGTGACATAACTGCGTTTGACGGTCCTGCTGTGGTTGAGGTGATGAGTGATCTCCCCCAGCTCGATGCGGTAGCTGTTCACCTTGACCTGGTCATCCAGGCGTCCGTCGAAGACCACGTCGCCGCCGGGCAGCAGATGCCCCCGGTCGCCGGTCCGGTAGAGCCGTTCCGGCACACCGTCGACGCAGCGGTGGATGAAGTGTTGGCGGGTGAGTTCCGGCAGTCCCAGGTAGCCGGCCGCCAGCCCGTCTCCCGCCAGGCAGATCTCCCCGCTCTCCCCCGGTTCGCACAGCCGTTCCGCGGTGTCGTCGAGGATGTAGAGCCGGGTGTTCTGGATGGGCTTGCCGATCGGCAGCGGGGCGTCCTCGCGCGGTGGCTCGTCCACGGGGTAGAAGGTGCCGATGCAGGTGCACTCGGTGGGGCCGTACAGATTGACCACGCGGCCGGGTCCGTAGGTCCGTACCGCCTTGGCCATGTGCCGGATCGAATGGGCCTCGCCGCCCGAGGTGATGGTCCCCACGGTTTCCAGCGCCTCGGGGGCTTCGTCGACGACCAGGTTGAACAGGGCCGTGGTCAGGAGCGTGATGGTCACGCGCCCGTCCTTCATGACCTTGTCGAGCACCGACAGGCGGATCGGCTCGGCGGGATAGAGCACCGACACCCCGCCGTTGAGGAGTGCGCCCCAGATCTCCCAGGTGGCGATGTCGAAGGTGACGGGCGTGATCTGCAGGACACGGCTGTCCGCGTTCATCGGTCCGTACGTGGCGCCGTGCACCAGCCGGATGATGCCGCGGTGGAAGATCGGTACGCCTTTGGGGCGGCCCATCGATCCGGAGGTGAAGTTGATGCAGGCGATGCTGTCGGGGCCCGCCTGGCACGGGGGGTTGGTGTCCTCGCCCTCGCCCGTGAGCGCGTCGAGCGGCAGAACACGGCAGGGGGCACCGTCAAGACGTGGCGCGAGTGCGGCCGGCCGGTCGCCGAGCACCCAGGTGCTGCCGGCGTCCTCCAGGACGTACCGGAGCCGCTCGTCCGGCCATGCGGGGTCCAGCGGCACGTACGTCGCGCCGGCCTTGAGGATTCCCAGCAGCGCGACCAGCATCGCCGGCGAACGCGCCACGCACACACCGATCGTGGTGCCCGGCCCGGCGCCTTTGTCCCGCAGGGTGTGCGCCAGGCCGTTGGCGAGCCGGTTGAGCCGGCGGTAGCTCAGCTCGCGGTCCCCCTGGAGGACCGCGGGCGCGTCCGGGCGGCGCGCGGCCCAGTGCTCGAAGCGCTCGGGCAGGCTGCACTCGCGCGGGTAGGGGCTCGACGTCCGGTTGATCTCGCGGTGGACGGCCAGCGCCGCCTGGGAGCAGTTCAGCTTCTGCATCGCGGATGTCACGCTTTCAGGAGGCTGGAGGGGGTGCGGCGGGCCACTGGTGCTCTCACCTGCGGCGCAGGCGCATCCGCAGGGAGCGCGGGGCGAGCGCGAGGCGGGGTGCGGGGCGTACCTGTGCGTGCGGGAGGGGTTCCAGCCGCCACCGGGCGGCCATGGAGGCCAGCGCGAGCGTGGCCTCGGTCTTGGCGAACTCCTCGCCGATGCACTTACGGGCGCCGCCGCCGAACGGCGTGAAGGCACGCTCGGCCCGTGGGCAGGCGGCCTCGTCCTGCCACCGGCCGGGGTCGAACCGCTCGGGGTCGGGGTAGTACCCCGGATGGTGGTGCAGGATGTACGGGCTGAAGACCAGGACGGTTCCGCTCGGCAGGCGCTGCCCCGCCAGCTCGGTCTCCGCGGAGGTGCGCCGGGTCAGCAGCCAGACCGGCGGATACAGGCGCAGCGTCTCGGTGAGGACGCGGGCGGTCGTCCTCAGTTTGGGCAGGTCCTCGTAATGGGCGGTGCGCCCGCCGAGTACGGAGTCGACCTCGTCGTGCAGTTGCGCCTCGGCCTCGGGGTGGTGTGCCAGCAGGTGCCACACCCAGGGCAGTGCGGCCGAGACGGTCTCGCTGCCGGCGGAGAAGAACGTGAGGACCTGCTCGTGGATCTCCTCATCGGTCAGGCCGTTGGCGTCGTCGTCGCGCGCGGCCAGCAGCATGGACATCAGGTCCCCGTGGTCGACACCCGCCCTTCGGTAGTCGGTGATCAACTGCTGCGTGTGGTGTTCCAGGCTGCGCCGGGCGCGCAGGAAGCGGCGGTTGCCCGGGGTCGGTATCTTCTCCAGCCACGCGAACGGCACGATCAGACGCCGGGCCACGCCGTCGAAGATGACCGTCGTGGCCCGCTGGATCTCGGCCAGGACCGCGGCGTCGACATCGGCGGCGAACAGGGTCCGGGTCGCCACACCGGTACTGAAGGCGTTCATGACGGCGACCACGTCGAGCACCTGGCCGTCACGCCAGGACCGGGTGACCGTATCCACCTGTGCGGACATCATCTCCGCGTAACCGGGCAGCCGGTCCCGGTGGAAGGCGGGCTGCACCAACCGCCGCTGCCTGCGGTGGTACCGGTGCTCACAGGTCACCAGGCCGTTGCCGCCCACCTCGCGCAGCTTGTCGTAGGTCGGGCCGCCCTTGTCGAAGACGCGGTCGTTCACCAGCACCTGGTGGACCAGCGTGGGGTGGCACACCACGTACGCCGGCCACGGCCCCAGCCGGATGCGGACCAGATCGCCGTGCTCGGGCAGGGCCGCCATGAACGCCAGTGGCGATGTGCCGATGGACAGGACGTGGCCCAGCAGCGGCAAGGCTCCTGGAGCGGCACCGAACGTCAGCGTGGCGGACATGCCCGTCAGTCCCTTCTACGCAACGGCTGCGGCACAGGACGGCTTGGGGTGCTCACCGGCAAACGGCTCTCCACCTTGCCGCCGTCACCGCCGCCGCGCAACGTAGCGATTGAGTCGAAACGGCCACCGCTCCCGTCGCGCCCCAGGAGCCTCCCACCGGCCGGGCCATCAGCACGTCCAACGCCTGCGTCGCACCGTGGCTCGGGCTGCCGGAACTGCCGGTGGTGAGCTGGCCGGAGCCGTGCGAGGGGGAAGAGGAGGAGAGGTACGGGCTGCACTGGAAGACCCGCTCTCTCCTGGACCGGGCGGACGGGCGCCCCTTCGTCTGGGTCGACGACGAGATCACCGACGCCGACCGGGCCTGGACGGACGCGCACCACCCGGGCGAAGCCCTCTTGCACCGCGTTGATCCCCGGTTCGGCCTCACGGAGGCGGACTTCGCCGTCCTGGACCGGTGGCTGCGGCTGCATGCGGTCTAGGGCGTTTCTGATGGATCTCCGTGGAAGACGGAGATCCATCAGAAACGCCCTAGTCACCGGCTGTGCGACCACGCCGCGCGCCGCCCACGGTACGGGTTCACGCCTGCGGGGCGGCGCGCACGCGTACCCGCAGGTTGTGGAACTGCCGGAGCTGCATGATCAGGTGGACCGGTTCCCACAGCACCAGGTCCAGGGGCCGGGTGAGCACCCGCGGCCGGCTGCGGCCCCGCGTACGGACGACCAGGCGGGTGCCGTTGCGTGTGACGCGCCGGAGGTGGAAGCCCCAGACCGCGTCCGTGTACGCGGCGGACAGCGGCCCGAACCGCGCGTCGAAGGAGTGCCCCGACGGCAGTTCCACGGTCATCCGCAGTACCAGGGTCCGTTCCGGTTCGACGATCGCGGCCGTGAACCACACCGCGCCGCCGGGCAGCGCGGCCAGCCGCTGCCCTTCCTTGATGTCCTGCCACTGCTCGACGATGTGGTCGGCGCTGGGGCGCCGTGCGTGGTCCAGCCGGTCGAAGCTGTACCAGCCCCCGCGGTCGCCGCCCATCTGCGCCAGCCAGGGCCAGACCTCCTCGGGTGGCGCCGGCAGGGTCGTGGCCATGGTCGAGGAGCCGTCGTACCCGGGGACCAGATCGTCGCCGGGCCAGTGGCCGGCGGCCTCGGCACGGGTCGCGCCCCAGGTCAGCAGGCGCGGGCGGACGAAGACACCGTAAACGGCCGCCGCCATGAGGACACCTGCCCCAGGGAGGGACCGGGGTGCCGGTCGGTTTCCGCTCATGGCGTCAGCGTCCCACCGCCGCCCTTCCCGGCACAGGGACCGGCCGGCTCCGGGCAGGGCCGTTCGGCACCTGGCAGCGCCCCGGCGTACCGGGCCGAGGATGGGTGTACGGACATACCCGCCCGGCCCGCGGGCCGGCTGCCCGCCGGGCACCGGGGGTGTCACCCGTCGCACCGAACACCGACGAGCACGGGGAGGATCGGATGAACTGGCCCACCGCGGTGGTCGTCATCGCCGCGCTGTTCGCCCTCGCCGCCATCATCAGCAGTTACTTCGCACGGCCGAAGAAGTGACGCGGTGAGGCGGGCGGCGTCCCCCGGCTGTGCGCCGGCACGCACTTGAGGCGCTCCGAGCACTTGAGCAGGACAGCGTCCGCACTCACCGTCCGAGGTGAAAGGGGGACCCGATGTCCTCCCCTGCCACTGCGCCCTACCCGGCCCGTCTGGAAGCGACGCCCGATCCACGGCTGTCGCGCTGGCTGTGGCTGGTGAAATGGCTGCTCGTCATCCCGCACTGGATCGTGCTGACCTTCCTGTGGTTCGCGCTCGGCGTGGTGAGCGTCGTGGCGTTCTTCGCCATCCTCTTCACCGGCCGCTACCCGCGAGGGCTGTTCGACTTCACCACCGGCGTGCTGCGCTGGACCTGGCGCGTGGTGTACTACTCGTACAGCGCCCTGGGAACCGACCGCTATCCGCCGTTCCGCCTGGCCGATGTGTCCGGCTACCCGGCCCACTTCGACGTCACCTACCCCAAGCAGCTCTCGCGGGGGCTGGTGCTGGTGAAGTGGTGGCTGCTCGCCCTGCCGCAGTACGTGCTGATCGCGCTGTTCACCTCCGGGCTCTGGCGCTGGGGCGGACTGATCGGTGTGCTGGTGCTGTTCGCCGCCGTCTCCCTGCTCTTCACCGGCCGCTACCCACCGGGCCTCTACGCGCTCACGCTGGGCCTGAACCGCTGGGTCATGCGGGTCCTGGCCTACGCGGCCCTGCTGACGGACGTCTACCCGCCGTTCCGGCTCGACCAGGGCGGCCGGGAACCGGGGAGCGGGAACCCCGCGGACAGCCCGGCCGGCGATGCGCTCAGGAGCAGGCAAGGACGCTGAGGCAGCTACAGTACCGGATGCTGTACTGGCTCGCTTCGGGGCCCACGCCTTCGTCCGCGCGGCCCGGGACCGGGAGCGTCTGGAGGTCCAGGAGGGCCATGGCAGCCTCCTTCTTCCGTGGTGGGCTTCCGTGGTGGGACATCTGCACGGGGCGCGCGGCACAGTGCGCCCGTACCGCCCGCACCGGCACGCGGCAACCGCCGGTTCCGGTGGCAAGGAGGGTAACCGGCGACCCGTACGAGGGGTACGCCGCTACCGGCCATACCACCGGGCCGGACGTCAGGCGTTCCAGGACCAGTCGGCGACTTCCGGGAGGTCCTGCCCGTACGCGCGGATCCAGGCGCGATGGCGGGTGCGGGCGTCCTCCATCTCCTGCCGTACGGCGGTGGCGCGGGCGGCCAGGCCGGGAACCCGGTCGATGACGTCCATGACCAGCCGGTAGCGGTCCAGGTCGTTGGCGAGGACCATGTCGAAGGGCGTCGTGGTGGTGCCGATCTCCTTGTAGCCGCGAACGTGGAGGTGGGCGTGCCCGGTGCGGCGGTAGGCGAGGCGGTGGATGAGCCAGGGGTAGCCGTGGTAGGCGAAGACGACCGGCCTGTCGGGCGTGAACAGGGCGTCGTACTCCGCGTCGGACATGCCGTGCGGGTGTTCGTCCTTGGGCAGCAGCCGCGCCAGGTCGACGACGTTGACGACCCGTACGGACAGCTCCGGCAGGTGCTGCCGCAGCAGTCCGGCGGCGGCCATCACCTCCTGGGTGGGGACGTCGCCCGCGCAGGCCAGCACCACGTCCGGCTCGCGGGTGCCGTCGTCGGTGCCCGCCCACGGCCACATGCCGGCCCCGCGGGCGCAGTGCGTACGGGCCTCCTCCAGCCCCAGCCAGTCGAAGCACGGCTGTTTGCCGGCGACCACGACGTTGACGTAGTCGCGGCTGCCGAGGACGTGTTCGGCCACGGACAGCAGGGTGTTGGCATCCGGCGGCAGATAGACGCGCACGACTTCGGGGCTCTTGTTCAGGACGTGGTCGATGAAGCCGGGGTCCTGATGGGAGAAGCCGTTGTGGTCCTGGCGCCATACGTGGGAGGTGAGCAGGTAGTTGAGCGAGGCGATGGGGCGGCGCCAGGGCAGCCGCCGGGTCACCCGCAGCCACTTGATGTGCTGGTTGACCATGGAGTCCACGATGTGGACGAATGCCTCGTAGCAGGAGAACAGTCCGTGGCGGCCAGTGAGCAGATAGCCCTCCAGCCAGCCCTGGCAGGTGTGTTCGGAGAGGATCTCCAGAACCCGGCCGTGCCGGTCCAGGTACTCGTCGGTGTCGGCCGTCGCCGCCTGCCATGCCTTGCCGCTGGCCTCGTAGACCGCCTGGAGACGGTTGGAGGCGGTCTCGTCGGGGCCGACGATCCGGAAGTCACGGCGGTCGGCGGTGTCCACCATGATCTTCTCCAGCAGGGCGCCCAGGATCCGGGTGGGTTCGTGGAGGGTCGCGCCGGGCTTGTCGACCGGTACCGCGAAGCGTTCCAGGTCGGGCACCGGCAGGGCGCGCAGCAGCAGACCGCCGTTGGCGTGCGGGGTGGCGCCGAGCCTGCGCCGGCCCTCGGGTACGCAGGCCAGCACCTGCGGCCGGGGCGGCCGTCGGTGTCGAAGAGTTCCCCGGGCCGGTACGAACGCAGCCAGCCCTCCAGTTGCCGCAGGTGTTCGGGCTGGTCGCGGACGGCGGCGAGCGGTACTTGGTGGGCGCGCCAGGTGCCCTCGACGGGCAGGCCGTCGACCTCGGCGGGGCAGGTCCAGCCCTTGGGGGTGCGCAGCACGATCACCGGCCAGGCGGCGCGCTCGGTGGCGTTCTCCTCGCGGGCCGCGCGCTGGATCGCCGCGATACGGTCCAGCGCGGTGTCCATGGCGGCGGCCATCGCCCGGTGGACGGCCAGGGGCTCGTCGCCGGTGACGAATACCGGCTCGTGACCGTACCCCCGCAGCAGGGCGTCGAGTTCCGGCTCGGGCAGCCGCGCCAGCACGGCCGGGTTGGCGATCTTGTAGCCGTTCAGGTGCAGGATCGGCAGTACGGCACCGTCGTGCACCGGGTCGAGGAACTTCGTGGAGTGCCAGGACGCCGCCAGCGGGCCGGTCTCGGCCTCGCCGTCACCGACGACACAGGCGACCAGGAGGCCGGGGTTGTCGAACGCGGCGCCGTAGGCGTGCGCGAGGGAGTAGCCCAGCTCGCCGCCCTCGTGGATCGAGCCGGGCGTCTGGGGCGCGACATGGCTGGGCACGCCGCCGGGGAAGGAGAACTGCCGGAACAGCCGGGCCATGCCGGCGGCGTCCCGGCCGATGTCCGGGTACGTCCGGGAGTAGCTGCCCTCCAGCCAGGAGTTGGCCAGCACCGCGGGCCCGCCGTGCCCGGGGCCCCAGACGCACAGCGCCTCCAGGTCCCGGGCCTTGATGACCCGGTTGAGGTGGGTGTGCACCAGGTTCAGGCCGGGTGAGGTGCCCCAGTGGCCGAGCAGCCGGGGTTTGACGTGCTCGGGCCGTAGGGGAACGGCCAGGAGGGGGTTGTCCATCAGGTAGATCTGGCCGACGGTGAGGTAGTTGGCGGCGCGCCAGTGGGCGTCGAGTGCCGTGATCTCGTCGTCGGTGGGGCCGGGCGAAGTGGCTGCCGGGGCTTCCCGCATCGATGCCTCCGAGAACGTGGTGAGGATCTTCCCGTGCGCGGGCACCAGCCTGGTCCCACAGGGCCCGGGCCGCCAGGGTCGTACGGGCCGATTCGCTACGCGCCACGGTCCGTACGTCCCGGCCGGGTGATGTCGCACGCGGGGGTTGACCCGGCACGCGTCGGCACTATCTTCGTGCCGCGCGCGGCACCTGCGCGCCGAAGAGGGGGTGAGGCGCGGTGAGCGGTGGCGGGCGAAGGGCACGGGAAAGGGCCGCACGCCCCACCTCGGGAGCGGCTGCCCGCGCCACCTTGGGCAAGAAGCTGTACGAGCGTGAACTGCTGCGGCTGCAGACGGAGTTGGTGGCGGTCCAGGAGTGGGTGCGCGCCGAGGGAGTCCGGCTCGTGGTCGTCTTCGAGGGGCGGGACGCGGCCGGCAAGGGAGGTGCGATCAAGCGTGTCGCCGAGCACCTCAACCCGCGGGTCGCGCGGATCGTCGCACTGCCCGCGCCGTCCGAACGGGAGCGGGGGCAGTGGTACTTCCAGCGGTACGTCGAACAGTTGCCGACCGCCGGTGAGATCGTGCTGTTCGACCGGAGCTGGTACAACCGGGCGGGCGTCGAGCACGTCATGGGTTTCTGCGGCGACAAGGAGTACCGGCGCTTTCTGCGGCAGTGTCCGCTCTTTGAGCGGATGCTGGTGGAGGACGGGATGCTGCTGCGCAAATACTGGTTCTCGGTGAGCGACGCCGTACAGGAGGAACGGTTCCGCAGCAGGCTGGAGGACCCGACCCGGCGCTGGAAGCTCTCCCCCATGGACCTGGAGTCCCTCACGCGGTGGGAGGCGTACTCCCGCGCCAAGGACACCATGTTCGCGCATACGGACATCCCCGAGTCGCCCTGGTACGTCGTCGAGAGCGACGACAAACGACGGGCCCGGATCAACATGATCGCGCACCTGCTGTCGACCCTTCCCTATTACGAGGTGCCGGGGCCGGCCCTCACGCTGCCGCCCCGGCCGCCGTCCACCGGCTACCGTCGCCCTCCCAAGGCGTCGCAGACCTACGTGCCCGACCATCCCCTGCCCGCCACGTGACCTGAAGGCGTTCCCCTCGTTCACCGGATCGTGACGACGCGCAGGACTCCCACGGTTCTTTCAGCCCTCACTGCTGCCGTCGGCGCCGGCGTCGGCCTGGCAGCCCCCGCCTCGGCCGGCGGCGTCGCCGACTTGCTCTCCCCGGCCTTCGGCACCCTCTGCGCCAACCGCCACACAGGGGCGCACGCCGACGGGTTCACCCGGCAGGGCACCGGCACGGCAGACGGAAATCTGGCCGGCGTCCCGATCGGCTCCGCCCTCAACCAGTGCGGTGGCGCCGACGCACCCGCCGTGGTGCAGGACGGGGCCGAGGACTCGCTCGGCTTCCTCCAGGACTCGGTGAAGGGCCTGGAAATCCCGACCAAGCTCTCCGGTGCTCAAGTGGTTCCCCTGGCGGCCCGGGGCCTGAACGGCATCGGCAGTGGGTGAGGTCGCTCGGCCGGCCGCGTTTCCACGACCGTCCGCGCTCACCAGCACGCGGATAGGACCCGTGGAGGGGGACCACCGGGCCGTACGAAGCCGCCGTCACTCTCGCGATGCGCTTGGCATGTCCCCGACATGCCACGACCGGGCCTGACGGTGCCGCAGGCCGGGCGGCGCGCACCAGGGCCGTTCGGCCCCCTCCCCGCCCGCGCTCCCCGGCCGACGATGAGGACGAGGACCCGTACACGGACCGCACCGGGCGGCTGCCGGGGAGGCGCTGATGTCCCGAAGTCGACAAGTGGCGCACAGTACTCAGGGCGCGGTGATCTCCGCGTCGGACGGACTCGCCGCACTGGTCGCCGTCCTCGCCGAGGACCACGCCGTGATCGGCCCCACCGTCCGCGACGGCGCGATCGTCCTCGCGCGGATCTCCTGCGCGGACCAACTCCCGCACCACTGCGGCGTGGAGCTCGCGGCCGGCCGCTACCGGCTGGTGCGGCGCACGGACGGCATGGTCTTCGCGCACAGCGCCGGGCCGCAGTCCTGGAAGGCCTACCTCCATCCGCAGCGCGAGCGGCTGTGGACGGTGGACCGCGACCCGCAGGGGAACCTCGCCTTCCGCGAGGAGGACGGGGAGGACGGGGAGCCGCCCGCCTACGCCTTCCTCGGGGTACGGCCCTGCGATCTGCGGGCCATCGCCATCCAGGACCGGGTACTGGGCGGCGGCCCGCACGCCGGCACGGCCTACCGGCGCCGCCGGGACCGTACCTTCGTCGTCGCCGTGGAGTGCACCGATCCGGGCGCCACCTGCTTCTGTACGTCGATGGGCACCGGGCCGGGCGTCGGTGAGCGGGCCGACGGCGCCCCCGGGTACGACCTGGCCCTGACCGAGGTACGGGACGAGGACGGGCACCGTTTCCTGGTGCGGTGCGGGGGCCCGGCCGGCGAACGCGTCCTGGCCCGGCTCCCCCACCGCACCGAGGACGCCTCGACGCGCGCCGCCGCCCGCGCGGCGGTCACCGCCGCCGCACAGCACATGGACAAGGCGATGCCCCCGGTCGACCTGCACGCCCTGATGGCCGGCTCGCTGGACGCCGCCCGCTGGGACGACGTCGCCGCGCGCTGCCTGACCTGCGGCAACTGCACGATGGTCTGTCCGACCTGCTTCTGCACCACCACCGAGGACACCACCGACCTGACCGGCGACCACGCGGAGCGGTGGCAGCGCTGGGACTCCTGCTTCGACCTGGACTTCAGCCATCTGCACGGCGGCCCGGTCCGCGCGTCCGCGCGCAGCCGCTACCGGCAGTGGCTGACCCACAAGCTCGGCACCTGGCACGACCAGTTCGGGGAGTCGGGCTGTGTCGGCTGCGGGCGCTGCATCGTGTGGTGCCCGGCCGGCATCGACATCACCGAGGAGGCCGCGGCCCTGCACGCCGAGGCGACGGGCTCCCCGGCCACCGAAGAGGAGGCACCTTCATGAGCAGCAGGACAGGTCTGCGGACCATGACCGGACGGCTGGACGCGCTGCCCGACGAGCAGCACGACCGGCTCATGGAGCTGGCGCGCGAGGTGTCCTTCCCCGCGGGCGCGCGGCTCTTCGAGGAGCACCGGCCGGCGGACCGGTTCTGGATCATCAGGACCGGCAGCGTCGTTCTGGACCTCCACGTCCCCGGCCGCCGCGCCGCGGTGATCGAAACCCTCGGCCCGGGGGACCTGGTGGGCTGGTCCTGGCTCTTCCCGCCGCGCAACTGGCACCTGGGGGCCGAGGCGCAGAGCCCCGTACGGGCCCGGGAGTTCGACGCCGAGGCCGTACGCCGCCTGTGCCTGGAGGACCCGAAGCTGGGGCACGCGCTGGTGCTGGCGGTGGCCGAGGTCATCGGGCACCGCCTGGAGTGCGCCCGCACCCGGCTGCTGGACCTGTACGGGCCGTACGGGAGCGGACTGCCACGATGACCGCCGCGACCGCCGCCCCCCAGAGGGTCCCTCTCCCCTACCGCGTCGTACGGCGCTGCGCGGAGACCGCGGACACCGCCACGTTCAAGCTGCTGCCGGCCGGCCCGGCGCTGCGGCCCTTCCGGCCGGGGCAGTTCGCGATGCTCTACGCGTTCGGGGTGGGCGGGATCCCCGTGTCGGTGTCCGGGCTGCCCACGGGTGAGCCGGCGCTGGTGCACACGGTGCGGGCGGTCGGTGCGGTCTCCCGGGCCCTGTACGGGCTGAGGGCGGGCGACACCGTGGGCGTACGGGGTCCGTACGGCAACGGCTGGGACCTGGAGCGGGCCGAGGGGCACGACGTGCTGGTGATCGCCGGGGGCATCGGTCTGGCGCCGCTGCGGCCACTGATCCTGGACGTACTGGCCAAGCCCGCACGCCACGGCCGGCTCACCGTCCTGATCGGCGCCCGCACGCCCGGCGACCTGCTGTACCGGTTGCAGACACGGGCGTGGGGCGCCGCCGCCCGGGTGGCGGTCACGGTGGACCGGCCGGAGGCGGGCTGGCGCGGGAACGTGGGGGTGGTCACCCGGCTGCTGGGCCACGGGCCGTGGTCACCCCCCGGCACCTGCGCCTTCGTCTGCGGTCCCGAGCCCATGATCCACGCGGTCGCGGGCCACCTGATGCGGGCGGGCGTCGCGCCGCACCGCATCCAGGTGTCCCTGGAACGCAACATGCGCTGCGGTGAGGGCACGTGCGGGCACTGCCAACTGGGCCCCGTCCTGCTGTGCCGGGACGGGCCGGTCACCGGCTGGGACCGCGCCGCGCCCCTCCTGGCCGTGAAGGAGCTGTGAGATGAGCGAGCCACGCCCCGGCCCGGCCCCTGCCCCGACCCCGCCCCTCATGACGACGGCGTCCGCCGGCCGACGCTCGCCGTCTTCAAACTCGCCTCGTGCGACGGCTGCCAGTTGACCCTGCTGGACTGCGAGGACGAACTCCTCGCCATCGCCGGGCGGGTGGAGATCGCGCACTTCCTGGAGGCGTCCGGCGACGTACGGCCCGGCCCCTACGACCTCGCCCTGGTGGAAGGCTCCGTCACCACACCCCAGGACGCCGCACGCGTACGGGAGATCCGGGCCGCCGCGCGCCACCTGGTCACCATCGGCGCCTGCGCCACGGCCGGCGGCATCCAGGCGCTGCGCAACTTCGCCGACGTCCAGGAGTTCCGTGCCACCGTCTACGCCCGCCCCGATTACATCGCCACCCTCGCCACCTCCACCCCCGTCTCCGCCCATGTCCCCGTCGACTTCGAGCTGCGCGGCTGCCCCATCGACCGCGGGCAGCTCCTGGAGGTCATCACGGCCTACCTGGCCGGCCGCAAACCGGATGTCCCGAACCACAGCGTCTGCTTCGCCTGCAAACGGCGCGGCACCGTGTGTGTCACCGTCGCGCACGGCACCCCGTGTCTGGGGCCGGTCACCCACGCGGGCTGCGGGGCGATCTGCCCCGCGTACGGGCGTGGCTGCTACGGCTGCTTCGGACCCTCCGGCTCGGTCAATCTGCCTGCTGTCATCCCGCTGCTGCGGCGGGACGGCATGAGCGAGGACGACGTGCGGCGCACCCTGCGTACGTACAACGCCGCGGCCTTCGCCGAGGTGGAGGGGAGCCCGTCATGACGCACCGAGGCTCGCGGGTGCTGCACGTGGGCGCCCTGGCCCGCGTCGAGGGCGAGGGGGCACTGCGTCTGACGGTCGACGACGGTACCGTCACCGGAGCCGAGCTGCGCATCTATGAGCCGCCGCGCTTCTTCGAGGCTTTCCTGTGCGGCCGGTCCTACACCGAGCCGCCCGACATCACGGCGCGGGTGTGCGGCATCTGCCCGGTCGCGTACCAGATGAGCGCCTGCCGGGCCGTCGAGGACGCCTGCGGGGTGCGGGTGGAGGGGCAACTGGCGGCGCTGCGGCGGCTGCTGTACTGCGGCGAGTGGATCGAGAGCCAGGTCCTGCACATCCACCTGCTGCACGCCCCGGACTTCCTCGGCGTGGACGGCGCCGTCGAACTCGCCCGTACCCAGCGCGCCCATGTGGAACGCGGGCTGCGCGTCAAGCAGGCGGGCAACGCCATCCTCGAACAGCTCGGCGGGCGCGCCATCCACCCCGTCAACGTCCGGCTCGGCGGCTTCCACCGCGTGCCGGCCGTCGGGGAACTCAAGCCGCTGGCCGAGCGGCTGCGGCGGGCCCGCGAGGACGCGTGGGAGACCGTGCGCTGGGTAGCGGGCTTCGACTTCCCCGAGGCGGGAGCGGACCACGCCCTGCTGGCGCTGGCCGAACCCGGCCGCTACGCCATCGACGCCGGCACCCCACCGTCATGGCCGCGCCCGGGGCCCACGGGCTGCCGGCCGGCTCGACCGCTCCCCTGCCGCTGCGGCAGTTCCCCGTCCACGCCTTCCCGGCCGAGGTCACCGAACACCAGGTCCCGCACTCCACCGCGCTCCAGGCGACGCTGGGCGGCGAGCGCCACCTGACCGGATCGCTGGCCCGCTACGCGATCGGCGGTCGCTGGCTGTCCCCGCTGGCCCAAGAGGCGGCGCGCGCGGGCGGCCTGGGCGATCCCCTGGCCGGCACCGTCTGCCGCAATCCCTTCCGCAGCATCGTCGTACGGGCCGTCGAGGCGCTGTACGCGATCGACGAGGCGCTGCGGATCATCGAGGCGTACGAGCCACCCGGCCGCCCGTACGTGGAGGTCCGCCCGCGCGCCGGGACCGGGCACGGCGCCACGGAGGCGCCGCGCGGACTGCTGTACCACCGTTACACGCTGGACGCGGACGGCATCGTCACCGCCGCCACGCTCGTCCCGCCCACCTCCCAGAACCAGGGCGCGATCGAGGAGGACCTGCGGCGGCTGGTCCAGGCCCGGCTGGACTCCGGCGCCGGGGACACGCAGGCGGAACTGACCGCCCTGTGCGAACGCGGCATCCGCAACCACGACCCGTGCATCTCCTGTTCCGCCCACTTCCTGGACCTGACCGTCGACCACGTCCGAAGGAGCCCGCGATGCCCCTGACCCAGCCCGAGAACCCGCAGGCACACGGCCTGCACACGGTGAGCGATGTGATGACGCAGACCGTCGTGGCCGTCGGCCGGGACGCGCCGTTCAAGGAGATCGTCCAGACCATGGACCAGTGGAAGGTCAGCGCGCTTCCCGTGCTGGAGGGCGAGGGCCGGGTGGTCGGTGTGGTCTCCGAGGCCGATCTGCTGCCCAAGGAGGAGTTCCGCGACAGCGACCCCTCGCGCTTCGAGCAGCGCCGGCGGCTGGAGGACCTGGCCAAGGCCGGAGCGCTGACCGCCGGGGAGCTGATGAGCACGCCCGCCATCTGCGTGCACGCCGACGCCGCCCTCTCCCAGGCCGCCCGCATCATGGCCGTACGGCACGTCAAGCGCCTGCCGGTCGTCGACGCCGAAGGGCTGCTGCAGGGCGTGGTCAGCCGCAGTGACCTGCTCAAGGTCTTCCTGCGCCCGGACGCGGACATCGCCGAGGAGGTGCGCCAGGTGGTGATGGAGCGCCTCTTCCCCGGCCAGGAGATATCCGTCGGCGTCCAGGAGGGCGTGGTGACGCTGACCGGCCCGGTCCACGACACCTCCTTCATCCCCGTCGCGGCCCGGCTGTGCCGCGCGGTGGAGGGCGTCGTGGACGTCACCTGCGAGCTGACCGGGCACGGCGGTCCGGCTCCCCGGGCGACGGGACCGTGATGCGGTATCTCGACGAATACCGCGACCCCGGACTGGCCCGTGGTCTGCTGGACCGGCTCCGGCGCCGCGCCACCCGGCCCTGGCGCATCATGGAGGTGTGCGGCGGGCAGACCCATACGCTGGTGCGCCAGGGCATCGACGAACTGCTGCCGGCCGGCATCCGGATGATCCACGGTCCCGGCTGCCCGGTCTGTGTGACCCCTCTGGAGACCCTGGACCGGGCCATGGCCGTCGCCGCCCGCCCGGAGGTGACCTTCACCAGCTTCGGGGACATGCTGCGTGTCCCCGGTACCCGCACCGACCTGCTGTCCCTGCGGGCGCGGGGCGCGGACGTACGGGTCGTGTACTCACCGATGGACGCCGTACGGATCGCCGTCGCCGAACCGGAGCGCCAGGTCGTCTTCCTGGCCGTCGGCTTCGAGACCACCGCGCCCGCCAACGCCATGGCCGTCCTGCACGCCCGCCGACTGGCACTGGCCAACTTCTCCGTGCTGGTCAGCCATGTCCTGGTCCCCCCGGCCATGACCGCGCTGCTGGCCGACCCGGACTGCGAGGTACAGGCCTTCCTCGCCGCCGGGCACGTGTGCGCCGTCATGGGCTGGACACAGTACGAGCCGATCGCCGCCCGCCGGCACGTTCCCGTCGTCGTCACCGGCTTTGAACCGCTCGACCTGCTCGAAGGCATCCTGATGGCGGTCGAGCAGTTGGAGGAGGGCCGCGGCGAGGTCGAGAACCAGTACGCGCGCGCTGTCCGCCGCTCCGGGAACCGCCCGGCCCAACAGGTCATCGGCCGGGTGTTCCAGGTCACCGACCGCACCTGGCGCGGCATCGGCCACCTGCCCGCCAGCGGACTCCAACTCGCCCCGGAATTCGCCGCTTTCGATGCCGCGCGCCGCTTCGGTGTCACGGACCTGCGGTCCGCCGAGCATCCCGAGTGCATCGCGGGCGCCATCCTCACCGGCGCCCGGGAACCGACCGACTGTGCCGCCTACGGCACCCGCTGCACCCCGCGCACGCCGCTCGGCGCCCCCATGGTGTCCGCCGAGGGCACCTGCGCCGCCTACTACGCGGCCGGACGCGCCACCGTACCGACAAGGAGCGACCCATGATGCCCCAGTGCCCCGCGCCGCGACACGAGGACGAGCGCGTCCTGCTCGGTCACGGCGCAGGCGGACGGCTGACCGCCGAACTCCTGGAGACGCTCGTCCTGCCCGCCGTGGGGGCGGTGCCCGGTCCGCTGGAGGACGCCGCCGTACTGGGCGCCGACGGCCGGACCGTCCTGAGCACCGACAGCTTCGTCGTCAGCCCGCTGTTCTTCCCCGGTGGCGACATCGGGTCACTGGCCGTCCACGGCACGGTCAACGACCTGGCCATGCGCGGCGCCAAACCGCTGGCGCTGGCCGTGTCCCTCATCATCGAAGAGGGCCTGCCGCTGGCGGAACTGCGCTCCGTGGCGGACTCGCTGGGCAAGGCCGCCGCCGAGGCGGGCGTGCCGGTGGTCACGGGGGACACCAAGGTCGTCGGGCGCGGCGCCGCCGACCGGCTCTTCCTGACCACCACGGGCGTCGGCCGGCGTCTGCCGGGACTGCACCCGTCGGCGGCGCGGGCCCGGCCGCAGGACGCGATCCTGCTGTCCGGCCCCATCGGCCTGCACGGCACCGCCGTCCTGAGCACCCGCGAGGGCCTGGGTTTCGAGGCCGACATCGCTTCCGACTCCCGCCCCCTGCACCGGCTCGTACGCAATCTCGCCTCCTTGGGCGGGCACGTCCACACGCTGCGCGACCCGACCCGGGGCGGCCTGGCCGCCACCCTCAACGAGATCGCCGGGGCTTCCGGTACGGGCGCCGAGATCGACGAGAGCGCGCTGCCCGTTCCCGGCCCCGTAAGCGCCGTCTGTGACCTGCTCGGCCTGGACCCCCTGCACGTCGCCAACGAAGGCTGTCTGGTCGCCTATGTGCCCGCGCGTTATGCGCAGGACGCCCTGCGCGCCCTGCGCGGCGTGCCCGAGGGGGCGGAGGCGGTACGCATCGGGGAGACGACCGCCGCCCACCCCGGACGCGTGCTGCTGCGCACCCGTGTCGGCTCGCACCGCGTCGTGGACATGCCGGTGGGTGAACAGCTTCCCCGTATCTGCTGAGGCGGACATCGGCCAAGGCGGACATCTGCTGAGGAAGCACGCACACACGAGGAGGAAACATGCGGGTGTACGTCGGATACGCCGGGGAGCACGGCTCCACCCGCGGCATCGCCGAACGCCTCGCGGCCACCCTCACGCAACAGGGCCACCGGGCCGACGTGACGGACCTGGCCGACGAGCGTACCGGCGCGCCGGAGCACGACGCCTGTGTGCTCGGCAGCGCCATACACAACGGCCGCTGGCTGCCTCCGGCCGCCGAGTACCTGCGCCGCTACACCCCCGAACTGGCCCGCCGCCCCCTGTGGCTCTTCAGCGTCGGGCTCGCCCGCATACTCGGCGATTGGTTCGCGCGGCGCAGCCGGTCCCCGGCCCCCTTGCCCGCCCTGCGCGACCTCCTCGCCCCCGTCGATCACCACCTGTTCGCGGGAGCCTTCGAACGTGACCACACCTCCGTGTTCGGACACCTCGTCTTCCGGTCCCTGGGCGGCCACTACGGCGACCACCGGGACTGGCGGGAAATCGACGCCTGGGCCACGGACATCGCCCGCCACCTGCTACCGGCGCCGTCGCAGGAAGCGCATCATCGAAGCGTTCCCTTCCCGGGCCGGCAGGCCCCGGCCGGTTCCGGGACCGAGGGCGAAGGGCGCGGCGCCCGCTGAGCGGCACGTGGGCGGCGGGCCGCCGCACGCAGGACGGAGCAGTGCACCATGACCACACCCCCCGCACCGCACAGCCCGCCCCCGATCCGCGTCTTCCTGTTGGACGATCATGAGGTGGTGCGCCGGGGCGTACGCGAACTGCTCGACGACGAGCCGGACATCGAAGTGGTCGGCGAGGCCGCCGACCGGCGTGAGGCGCTGGCCAGGGCGCCCGCCTTGCGGCCCCGTGTCGCGGTGCTGGACGTACGGCTGGGATCGGGCGAGACGGCCGGCGACCACGAAGGCATCGAGGTGTGCCGTGAACTGCGGGCCCGGATGCCGGAACTGGCCTGTCTGATGCTGACCTCCTTCGATGACGACGAAGCGCTGTTCGACGCCATCATGGCGGGCGCCGCCGGCTACGTCCTCAAACAGATCAAGGGCACGGACCTGGTGAACGCCGTACGGACGGTGGCGGCCGGGGCGTCCCTGCTCGACCCGGGCGCCACCGCGCGGGTCATGGCGCGGGTACGCGGCGAAGAAGACCCCGTACCTCCCGAACTGGCCCGGCTCTCCCCCCGCGAACGGGAGATCCTCGGGCTCATCGGCGAGGGGCTGACCAACCGGCAGATCGCCCAGCGGCTCTACCTCGCGGAGAAGACCGTCAAGAACCGCATTTCCTCGATCCTCTCGAAGCTGGGTGTCGGACGCCGGGTCCAGGCCGCGGTGCTGGCCGAAAGGCTCCGCGACCGCGACCCGTCGGACGCCTCGGGCTCGTCGTCCACCGATGGGCCATGGTGATCGTGGTGAGCGGTGATGAGCGGTGGTGAGCTGAGCGGCCTCAGGAGGGAGACAGCGGAACCCGCCACACCACCCGGGTTCCGCTCGTCCCGCTCCGCCGGCGGTCCTCGATCCGAGCCGTTCCGCCCAGGAGCGCGGCCCGCTGCCGCATGTTGACCAGTCCGCCGCCGGGGGCGCTGCCGGTGACGCCGACCCCGTCGTCGGTGACCGTCAGGACGATCTCGTCACCGACGCCGAGGGTGACGTCCGCGTGCCGGGCGTGCGCGTGCCGGGCGATGTTGCTCAGGGCCTCGGCGAGCACCGCCAGGATGTGGTCACCGGCCGCCGCCGGCACATCGGTGTCGATACGGCCGTCCATCTTCAGGGACGGGGCGAAACCGAGGGCTTCGGCCGCGGCCGTCACCACCCCTGCGATCCGGCGGCGCAGTCCCGGCCGCCCCTGCCGCTCCTGGTGGTCGCGGTCGGTGCGCAGTTCGAAGATGGTGGACCGGATGATCTTGATGGTCTCGTCCAGGTCGTCCACGGCCCGGCCGACCCGGTCGGCCGCTTCGGGACGGTCGATGAGCCGGCCGACGCTCTGCAGCGACATGCCGGTGGCGAACAGCCGCTGGATGGCCAGGTCATGCAGGTCACGGGCGATGCGGTCGCGGTCGTGCAACAGCGCGACCTGCTCGGACTCCCGGCGGTGGCGGCCGAGTTCGAGAGCGAGCGCCGCCTGCTCGGAGAATCCGGAGAGGAGTTCCACGTCACTGTCGTCGAACGGGGGACGGCCGGCCAGCCGGCTCAGCCGCAGGGCGCCCGCGGCACGGTCGTCGAGCGGCAGCGGCACGGCGACCACCGGCCCGTGGCCCCCTCCGGAGTCGGGGAGGGCATGGGCCCGCGGGTCGGCGCGGACGTCCGTGGTGGCGACGGGTTTCCCGGTGCTCGCCGCCAGTCCGGCCAGTGACCCCTGGGAGGGGATGACCACCCCGGCCATGGCGGTGGCCCCTTCGCCGTGGGCCACCTCGACGACCAGGCCGTCGGAGCCGGGTACCGGCAGCAGCACGGCGGCGAAGTCGGCGTCGGCGACCTCCAGGGCACGCCGGGCGATCAGTGCCAGGACCTCGGCCACGCCGGTCCCGCTCAGCAGGCTGCGGGTGACCTCGCCGAGGGCTTCCAGACGTCGTTCACGGCGCAGGCTCCCGTGGTACAGGCGCGCGTTGTCGATGGCCACCCCCGCCGCGACCGACAGCGTGGTCAGGACCGCTTCGTCGTCGGCGTCGAAGAGCGCGCCGCCGCGTTTCTCCGTGAGGTACAAGTTGCCGAACACCTCGCCCCGTACGCGCACCGGTACGCCCAGGAAGCTGCGCATCGGCGGATGGTGCGCGGGAAAGCCGTGGCTGGCCGGATGCCGGGTCAGGTCGGCGAGCCGGAGGGGCTCGGGGTGCCGGATCAGCTCACCGAGGATTCCGTGCCCTTGCGGGAAGGGACCGATCCGGGCGATCAGTTCGTCCGTCATGCCCACCGGCAGGAAGCCGGACAGGTACGGGCCCTGGCCGACCGTCCCGAGCGCTCCGTACTCGGCGTCGGTGAGGGTCATCGCGGCCTGCACGATGTGCCGCAGCACCTGGGAGAGGTCCAGTTCACGGCCGACGCCCAGGACCGCCTCCAGGAGGCTGTGCATACGGCTCTGGACGACTCGCGCGGCATCCAGCCGGGACTGGAGCTCCTCCAGCAGCTCGTCCAGGCGCAGTTGCGGCAGCGACGCAGTAACCGGCCGCGCGCTGTCCCCACCCGTGTCCGTCATGGCTTCCACCCCCGGACGTCCTGCGGGGCAGGGTAGTCCGGGGGCGAGGACGGCGGGGAGTCCCCTGACGCGAGGTGGTCCGTGATGTGAGGAGGTCGCTGATATCAGGCGCCCCCGGCGCGGGAAGCTTCGTGACGCGGCACGGCCTCCTGGCGTACGCGGTTCCCCGTGGTGGCTCAGGCGTGCGGCACCACGGCCACCGGGCACCGGGCGTGGTGGAGCACGGCGTGGCTGACCGGGCCCAGGGGCAGGCCGTGGGCGTGCCGGCGCCGTCCGGCACCGATCACCAGGAGATCGGCGGTGGCGGAGAGGGCGAGGAGAGTCTCCCGGGGGCTGCCTTCGGCAGGCCGGCTGACCAGGGGAACGTCCGGATGCGCACAAGTCGCGGAGCACAGCGCGTCATCGAGGATCTCCGCCGCGCGCCGGGCGTGTTCGGCGCGCCGGCTGTTGTGCGGTCCGCTCTCTTCGGGCAGGTCGCTGCCGGCGCACCGCCAGGCGTGGACGGCCACGACCTCGCCGTGACGCAGCGCCGCCTCGGCGTAGGCGAAGCCCACCGGAGCGTCGCACGGAGACTTCTCACCGATTCCGACGACCACGCGCCCCCTGGGGACCGCCCAGGTGCCGGCCGCCTCTGCGCCCCCGCCGCCTTCTCCCCGTACCACGACCACCGGGCACCGCGCGCGTGCCGCCACCCCCATGCTCACCGACCCCAGCAGCACGGAGGCCAGATCACCGCGGCCCCGGTGCCCGACGACGAGCATCGTGGCCCGGTGCGCCTCGGTGACCAGCGCCGCGACCGGATCGTCCGGCGCCACGCAGGAGGTCACCTCCAGGCCGGGCGTCCACCGGGCGGCCTGTTCGGCCGCATCGTCCAGCAGCCGCTCTTGCGCCAGGCTTTCCGAGGACCGTACGCCGGATTCCGCGGCGGCCCCTTCGTAGCGCTCCCAGAAGGACGCGTGGACCAGGCGCAGCGGCAGTTCCCGCAACCGGGCTTCCCGCGCGGCCCACTCCACGGCCCGCATGCTCGCCTCCGAACCGTCGACACCCACCACTACAGGCGACTGCGGCATGTTCCACCTCCGGGGAATGGTCCACGGTCCGTCCCTGCGCACGGTCCCTCGCCGCGCACGGCCTTCCCTACGCACGGTGCGCCGCGGGAAGCCGGGCGGACAGGTGCGGTTCGGGTCGTGGCGAGGGCCGTTCGGCCCCACGCCGGGGCGGCGGGAACCGCGGCACCCTGACGGTGACGGCCCGTCCCGGGGCCGGTGGTCCCCGGACGCGGTCGCACCGACCGTGCCTGGTGACAGGAGAGACCAGTGACGCAGGCCCCCCGGATCGCCGTGATCGGCGTCGGCAACACCTTCCGTCACGACGACGGCATCGGGCCGGCCGTCGTACGGCGGCTGCGCGAACGGACCCGGCACCGCCCGCTGCCCCCGTCGGTCACCCTCGCCGACTGCGACGGTGATCCAGGGCGGCTGATGTCGCTGTGGGAGGGCACGGAACTCGCGGTGGTGGTGGACGCGGCCCACGCCCATCCCGGCCGCCCCGGGCGCGTCCACCGCCTCGACCACCCCGGGCGCTACGCCCGCCCGGCGGCGGCCAGTTCGCACGGCCTCGGCCTGGGCGAGGCCGTCCAGCTCTCCGACGCCCTCGGCCGCCTGCCGGGCCGGCTCGTCGTCCTGGCGGTCGAGGGAGCGGACCGTTCCCTGGGCACCGGTCTGACGCCCGCCGTCGCCGGGACGGTCGACCGGCTCGCCGACGCCGTGGAGGCGGAGATCGTCCGGCACCGCGACGCCCGGGCACGTCACGGTCAGGCCCGTGCCCGCGGTGACGGGCGCGGTCCGGCGGGCGGCTGAGGACCGTGGGGACCGGCAGGCAGGCCCGGCGCTTCGAGGTGTACGGCACGGTCCAGGGCGTCGGTTTCCGCCCGTTCGTACAGCGGCTCGCCTCGGACCTGGGCCTGGACGGCTGGGTCCGCAACGTCGACGGCCATGTCGTCATCGACACCGCGGGAAGCACCGCGGCACTGCGCCGGTTCGCCGACCGGCTCCAATCCCGCGCCCCCGCGTTGTCCCGCGTACGGAGCGTGCGGGCCTCCTGCGAGGTACCGGAACTCCCGGCCCGTGGGTCCGGGTTCGCCGTACGCCCCAGCGTCACCGGCCACCGCCGGCGGGCGCCGCACGAGATCCCGCCGGACGCGGCGACCTGCGCCGCCTGCCTGGCCGAGCTGTTCGACCCGCGCGACCGCCGCTACCGCTACCCGTTCATCAACTGTACGGACTGCGGCCCGCGCGCCACCGTGATCACGGGCCTGCCCTACGACCGGCCACGGACGACGATGCGTTTCTTCCCGCTGTGCCCGGCGTGCTCGGCCGAGTACCGCGATCCCGGTGACCGGCGCTTCCACGCGGAGCCGCTGGCCTGCCCGGCCTGCGGCCCCCGGCTGGCCTGGCACCCGGCCCAAGGGGACACCACCGGCCCGGTCGCACTCAGGGCCGCCGAAGCGCTGATCGCTGCCGGGGGCATCGTGGCGGTCAAGGGCCTGGGAGGCTACCAACTGGTCTGTGACGCACGGCGGACGGACGCCGTCGAGCGTCTGCGGCGGCGCAAACACCGGCCGCACAAGCCGCTCGCCGTGATGGTCGAGGACCTGGCCGCGGCGCACCGGGCCGGCCACCCCACCCCTACCGAGGAGCGGCTGCTCACCTCGCCCGCCCGGCCCGTGGTGCTGATCGCCGGCCACTCCTGCGGCCGGGCGGTCAGCGCGGCCGTACACCCCGGCACCGGACGCATCGGTCTCTTCCTGCCCACGACCGGACTCCACCACCTCCTGCTGCGTGACCTCGGCCGGCCGCTGGTGGTCACCAGCGGCAATCTCGCCGGGGAACCCCTGGCGAGCGACGACGCCGAGGCCCGCGAACGGCTCGCGCGGATCGCCGACGGCTTCCTCGCGCACAACCGGCCGATCGCCGCCCGCTACGACGACTCGGTGACGCAAGCCGTACGGGGACGGGTGCTGACCATCCGGCGGGCCCGCGGGTACGCCCCCGCGCCGCTGCCGCTCCCGGTGCCTGCCCCTGTGCCGCTCGTGGGGGCCGGGGCGCAGAGCAAGCACACCGTGACGGTGGCGGACGGCAGGCGGGCCGTGACGGGGCCGCACACGGGAGACCTGTCCGACGCCCGCACGCTGGCGGCGTTCGAACGTTCCTACGCCGATCTGGTGGCACTGACCGGCGTCACACCACAGGCCGTGGCCCATGACCTGCACCCCGGCTACCTGTCCACCCAGTGGGCGGCGGCCCTGCTGCCGCCCGGCCGGCGCGTCGCGGTCCAGCACCACCACGCCCACATCGCCGCCTGCGCGGCCGAACACCGGCTGCGCGGACCGTTCCTGGGAGTCGCCTACGACGGCCTGGGCCTGGGGGACGACGGCACGCTGTGGGGCGCGGAGATCCTGGTAGCCGACTACACCGCCTACCGCCGCGTGGGCCGCTTCGCCACCGCGCCGCTGCCCGGCGGCGAGGCCGCGGTACGCCACCCGGACCGGATGGCGCTGGGTTATCTGTACGGAACGGAAATCCTCGGGAAGTCACCTTCTCCCCCTGAACTGGCGGCGTCCGCCCGGGAGTTCACCGCGCGGCTGGACCCGCGCGAGGCCATGACCGTACGCACCATGATCCGCCGTCGCCTGAACTGCCCGCGCGCCTCCAGCGCCGGCCGGCTCTTCGACGCCGTGGCCGCCCTGCTCGGGCTGTCCGGCGAGATCTCCTACGAGGGGCAGGCCGCCGCCGCGCTGGAGAACGCCGCGGGCACCGCACGCCGCCCGGCCCTGCCCTGGCGCGTGGTACGCGGTGACGGCCTGTGGGTCTACGATCCCCGGCCCACCCTCACCGCGCTGCTCGGCGAACTCGCCGGCCGCACGCCCGTACCGCTGCTGGCCGCGGCCTTCCACTCGACGGTCGCCGAGGTCACCGCGGCGCTGGTCGAGCGGGCCGTCACCGGCGGCGCCCCGCGCACCGTCTGCCTGGCGGGCGGCTGCTTCGTCAACCGCCGCCTGCTCACGGACGTACGGCGGCTGCTGCGCGCGCAGGGGCTGCGGGTGCTGGTGGGCAGCGCCGTGCCCGTGGGGGACGGCGGGATCAGTTACGGACAGGCGGCCGTCGCCGCGGCCCGCCTGAAAGGGGGCTGACAGCGATGTGCCTGGGAATCCCCGGCCGGGTTCTGCGGACGTACGACAGCGACGGGCTGCGCATGGCCCGCGTGGACTTCGCGGGCGTACGGCGGGAGGCGTGCCTGGAGTACACGCCGCACGCCGCCGTCGGCGACTACGTCGTGGTCCACGTCGGCTTCGCCATCACCACCGTGGACGAGGCGGAGGCGGCCCGCACGCTGGACGTCCTGCGGGCGATGTCGGACGCGGTGGCGGGTGAGCTGGGCGAACCGCTGCCCGCCGAGGAACCGGAGGAGGCAGGAGAACCAGAGGCAGCAAAGACAGCAGAGGAAGCAGTAGAAGAAGCGGAAGAACCGCAGGGACCGGCGGCAGCGTCCGGGGCCCTACGGCCCCCGCCCGGGCCGTACGGCCCATGGGGCGCCCCGGGCGGGCGGCGGACGCTGGAAGCCAGGCGCGCCCCCTTGCGTTCCGAGGAGCTGTCATGACGAGCACCGAGCGGCCCGGCAGGACCGGCAGCACCGGCAGCACCGGCAGCACCGGCAGGAGCAGTGCGCACGCACTGCTGTCCGACGGCACCACGGTCTGCATACGGCCCGCCGGCCCGGAGGACCGCGACCGGGTGTACCGCCTGTTCGCCGGCATGTCCCCGCAGAACCTGCGGCTGCGGTTCTTCACCGTGGGGACACGCTCCGCCGAAGTGGCGGCGGACCGCATCAGCTCCGCGGCGGGCCCCGGTGACCAGGCACTGCTGGCACTGGTGGGGGACGAGGTCACGGGCACCGCCGAGTTCCACCGCTCGTCCCGTGATCCGGCCCGCGCGGAGATCGGCCTGGCGGTCGCCGACGCCTGGCACAGCCACGGCATCGGAACCCTGCTCCTGGAACACCTGGCACACGCCGCCCGGGCGACGGGCATCGGTTCCTTCACCGCCGACGCCCTGACCGAGAACCGCCCGATGCTGAAGGTGATCTCCGACCTGGGGCTGCGCACCGCGCGGCGCTTCGACGGGCCGGAAGTGCACTGCACCATCGAACTCGCGGAGGACGAACGGTATTTGAGCGCCGTGGACGCCCGGGGGCGCACCGCCGACGTGGCCAGCCTCCAACCGCTGCTGCGGCCCGCCTCGATCGCCGTGGTCGGCGCCGGACGCTCGCCCTCGTCGGTGGGCCACGCGCTGCTCACCAACATCCGCGCGTACGGCTTCACCGGGGGGCTCACCGCCGTGAACCCGCACGCCGGCGACACCGTCGGCACCGTGCCGTCCTACCCCTCCATCGAGCAGGTACCGGTGGTGCCCGACCTGGCGGTCCTGGCCGTCCCCGCGCCGGCCGTGCCCGACGTCGCCGAACAGTGCGGCAAGCGCGGGGTGAAGGCGCTGCTCGTCCTGTCCTCCGGGCTGGACGGCGGCCAGGCGGCGGGGCTGCTGGCCGCCTGCCGGGCGCACGGGATGCGGCTGGTGGGGCCCAACTGCCTGGGCCTGGCCAACACCGAGCAGGCGGTACGGCTGGACGCCACGTTCGCCGCGGCCCCGCCCGCCGCGGGCACCGCCGGGATCGCCGTGCAGTCGGGCGGCGTGGGCATCGCCCTGCTCTCCGCGCTCGCCCGGCTCGGCATCGGCGTGTCCTCCTTCGTCTCGCTCGGCGACAAGTACGACGTCAGCGGCAACGACCTGTTGCAGTGGTGGGAGAGCGACGGCGTCACCGATCTGGCGCTGCTGCATCTGGAGTCCTTCGGCAACCCGCGCGCCTTCTCCCGCACCGCCCGCCGGGTGGCGCGCACGATGCCCGTACTGACGGTCGACGCGGGCCGGTCACCGGCCGGCCGCCGGGCCGCCGCCTCGCACAGCGCGGCCGTCGCCACCCCCACCATGACCCGCCGGGCGCTGTTCACCCAGGCCGGGATCATCGCCACCGACAGCATCGGTGACCTCGTGGCCACCGCCGCCCTGCTGCGTTCCCAGCCGCTGCCGGCCGGCCCGCGCACCGCGGTGGTCAGCAACGCGGGCGGCGCGGCCGTCCTTGCCGCCGACGCGTGCGCCGAGGCCGGGCTCGGTGTCCCCGAGCTGCCGGCGCCACTGGTGCGCGAACTGCTGGACGTGCTGCCCGCCGGCGCCCGGGCCGTCAACCCGGTGGACACCACCGCGGCCGTCTCCGGTACGCGGTTGGCGGCCTGCCTGGACCTGCTGACCCGGCACGGCGCCGTGGACGCCGTCCTGGTGGTGCTGGTGCCCACCGCCCTGTCCGCGGCGACCGGGGACGACCCGGCGCGGGCCCTGGGCCCGTCGGCCGGGGTCAGGAGCCGCCCGGTCGCCGCGGCCCTGCTCGACCAGGACGTGCCGGTACGGCTCCTCCAGCAAGGCGGCACCGCCGTCCCGGCCTACGCCGAACCGTCGGACGCCGCCCGCGCGCTGGCCCACGCCGTCTCCTACGCCCACTGGCGCGCCGAACCACTGGGCACCGTCCCCGTGCTCGACGGCGTGGACACCGCGACGGCCGAGGCGCTCGTGGCCGGCTTCCTGGCCCGCCGTCCGGACGGCGGCTGGGCCGGACCCCGGCTGTGCGGGGCCCTGCTGGACGCGTACGGCATCCGGCAGCCGCCCTGGGAGTGGGTCACCGACGCCGACGCGGCGGTGGCCGCGGCCGAGCGGCTCGGCGGCGGGCGGATGGCGCTCAAGGCGTACTGGCCCGGGCTGCTGCACAAGACCGACGTGGGGGCGCTGCGCCTGGACCTGGAGGGAGCCGGACCGGTCCGCGCCGCCTATACGGAGCTGGCCGGGCGCTTCGGTGAGGTGATGACCGGGGCCGTGCTCCAGCCGATGGCCGGCCGGGGCGTGGAACTGGTCGCGGGTCTCGTCCAGGACCAGGTGTTCGGGCCGCTGGTGCTCTTCGGGCTCGGCGGCACCGCCACCGAGGTCCTGGCCGACCACTGCGCCCGACTGGCTCCCCTCACGGACCGGGACGTGCACGCGCTGATCACCGCTCCCCGGTGCGCGCCGCTGCTGTTCGGCCACCGCACCGGCCGCCCCGTCGCCCTGGACGGTCTCGAACAGCTCCTGCTGCGGCTGTCCCGCATGGCGTGCGACCTCCCGCAGCTCGCCGAGGCCGACCTCAACCCCGTCCTCGCCCGCCCGGACGCGGTCCTCCCCCTGGACGTCCGCGTCCGGCTGCTGCCGCACACCGCGCACGACCCGTATCTGCGCCGCCTGCGCGCCCGCTGAAGGAGGCATCCGCGATGGCAACGGCACCCATGTCCTTCCCCGGCCGGGTGGTCGTCGGCTTCGACGGCTCCGCTCCCGCCGTACGCGCCCTGGACCGTGCCGCCGACGAAGCCGTACGCCGCAGCACCTCGCTGGAGATCATCTGTGGCTGGCCGTGGGGCAGGCACCCGCTCCCCGACTACGGCGTCACCGACGACACCGGCAAACTGCTCTACAGCAGCGCCCGCCGCATGATCGACGGCGCCACCGAGCGCGTCCGCTCCCGCGCCGCGCACCTGGTCGTCAGCGAGTCCCTGACCACGCAGTCCGCGGCGCGCGCACTGCTGCGCTGTGGCCGCGACGCCGCACTGACCGTCGTCGGCACCCGCGGTCACGGCGGCTTCACGGGTCTGCTGCTCGGTTCGGTGAGCCTGCGGGTGGCGGCCCACTGCACCACGCCGCTGATGGTCGTACGCGGCCGGAGTGGACCCCGGCAGCACCACCGGGTGCTGGTCGGCATCGCCTCGGACGCGGACACCGCCGCCGCGCACTTCGCCTTCCAAGAGGCCGCGCGGCAGGGGTCCGGCCTGCGCGTGCTGCACGCCTGGCAGTACCCGGCCGCGCCCCTGGGCTCGCACGCCGCGTCCTGCCACCTGGCCTGGGACGAGCTGGAGCATCTGCGCAAGGCCGCCGAAGCCGTCCCCCAGCACGTGGCCGCGGCGGTACGGCAGCGGTACCCAGGCGTCGAGGTCCGCCCCGAGGCCGTCTGCCAGGGGGCCGCGCGCGCCCTGGTCGAGGCGAGCCACCACGCCGACGTGGCCGTACTGGCCGTCCACCGCCGCCCGCGCCGCGTCGGCCTGCAACTGGGGCCGGTCACCCACGCGATGCTGCACCACGCTCACTGCCCGGTCGTTTTGGTACCCGTCGACTGACGCAGAGCGCGCCGGCACAGCACATCGGCACACCACACACCGCGCACCGCACACCCCACACCGCAGTCACCCGGCCCGCAGGAAGAAGACAGGACATGAAGCACCGGCTGATCGACCAAGTCATGAACCGCGACGTCGTCAGGACCGGCCCCGCCGCCTCCTTCAAGGACGTGGCCGACCTGCTGGCACAGCACGGCATCGGCGGAGCACCCGTGGTGGACGACGACGACAAGGTCCTGGGTGTCGTCTCCGAGACCGACCTGCTGCTCCGCCAGGCCGCCCAGGAAGGCGCCGCACGCCACTGGTTCTCCCGCGCCCGGCGCTCCGGCGGGGCGCGCGGGATGCGCGCGATGCACGGGGTGCACGGAGCGCAGGCCAAGGTCCGCGGCCGTACGGCCCGGGAGCTGATGTCCGCGCCCGCCGTGACGATCGGCCCCCGGCAGACCGTGACCGAGGCGGCCCGCACCATGGCGGGGCGCCGCGTCGAACGCCTGCCCGTCGTCGACGACGAGGGCCGGCTCATGGGCATCGTCACCCGCAGCGACCTGCTGTCCGTCTTCCGCCGCCCGGACCGGGAGATCCGTGACGAGATCGTCGAAGAGGTCCTCGTACGCACGCTGTGGCTCGCTCCGCACACCATCGAGGTGACCGTCCAGGACGGCGTCGTCACCCTCACCGGAAAGCTGCAACGGCGCAGCGAGGTCCCCATCGCGGTACGGCTGGCCGGGCGCGTCGACGGCGTCGTGAGCGTCATCGACCGGCTCGGCTACCAGGAGGACGACTCCCACCTGCGCCCCACCGAGCAGGCCCTGCACGGCATCGCCGAGGAATGGCTCCGCAAGATCTGACCCCACGCACGGCATGAACGGAGGCGCACCACCATGACCGATCAGCACGTGCTCGTCGCCTACGGCTCGACGAACCAGGGAACCGCGGGCATCGCCGTGGAGATCGCTGCGACGCTGAGAGAGGAGGGCCTGACCGCCGAGGCCCGCCCGGCCGGGGAGGTCGGGGACCTGTCGGCGTACGACGCGGTCGTCCTGGGCGGCGGTCTGTACGCCGGCCGCTGGCAGCGCGACGCCCGCCGCCTCGTCCGCAGGCTGGGACCCCAGCTCCGCGACCGTCCGGTGTGGTTCTTCAGCAGCGGCCCCCTGGACGCCACCGCCGCCGAGCGCGAGATCCCGCCCACGCGGGCGGTGCGGCGTGCCATGTCCCGCGTCGCCGCGCGCGGCCACACCACCTTCGGCGGCCGGCTCGACCCGCACCCCAAGGGCCGTCTCGCCCGTTCGATGGCCAAACGGGGTATGGCGCACGACTGGCGCGACTTCGATCAGATCCGGGCCTGGGCCCATACGGTCGCGGCCGATCTGCGCAAAAAGTAGCTCCCGCTCCTGCTCACGGGATCACCGGTGCCCGAGGAGGCAGCGCCCCGCCCCGGCGCCCGCCGACGGCGACGAGGCTTCGCCCGGGTGGCCGGACACCGGCGGGTGGTGGTGCCGTTGTCCGGTCCGCAGGACTGCCGTGTGTTCATGCCGCGGGGCTCTCCTGCGGGCGCGGGGCGGTGGTGGGGGCACGGGTGGCGTACAGCACGAGGTTGTGGTCGTATCCGCGCGCCGCCCCCTTGTAGGCGCCGGCGCAGGTCACCAGCGCGAGTCTGGGGGAGCCGCCACGGGTGAACAGGTCACGTGGCAGAGCCTGCCGCGCGTAGGTGCGGCGGGCGGTGATCACATAGCGGTAGGTGCGGCCGTTGGCTCCGGTCACCTCGACCGGGGTGCCCATGCCGAAGGTGTGCAGGGCGGCGAACGCCGTGGGGCCGGTACGGGGCGTGTCGAGGTGACCGGCGATCAGGACGGTGCCCCGGGCGGCGCCGGCCGGCGCGCCCAGCGCCCACCAGGCGCCGTCGCGGGCGTCCGCAGGCAGGTTCAGCACACCGTCGGCCGCCGCGGCGACCGGAACCAGCCGGGCCCGGAAACCGTACGGTCCGTGTATCTCCTCCGGCACGGCCGGGCCCGGACCGTCGGACGGTGCCGGGACGGGCGCCGCCGCCGGGGGCACGGAGCCCGCGTCCCGTGAGAGGTACGGGGCGAAACCCGCGTCCTCCGAAGGGCGCGGGAGGACGAACATCGCCCATCCGGCGGCCGTCGTCGCCGCGCCCAGAGCGCATACGGCGGCGGCGACGGCGCGGCCGGGTGGCCGGCTTCGGCTCAACGGCCCGGTACGCCACCCCGTCGGCCGCGGATCAGCCACGCGGACCCGAAGCCGACGAGGAGTCCGCCACCGCCCAGGGCGACCGCACCGGCGACCGGCGCGGCGACCGGCGCCGCGGCGGACTGCCCCCCGCCGCCGGCCTTGATCGTGCCCGCGTCCTTGGCCGCATGACAGGTGCCCCCGCGGACCATGTCCAGGTGCGCCGAGACCACCGGCCGGGCCGCACGGGCGGCTGCCTGGACCTCCGTGTTCTTCCCGGCCTTCAGCTCGTCGTCGATCAGGGCCAGGGTCTTGGTGTGCGCCGCGTCCTGGGTCTTGAGCCATGCCGCGTCGTACGCGGAGGTGTTGGCCTTGCTCTGCGCCGCGGCCAGTTCCTGTTTCTGTTCCTCGGTCGGAGAGGCGGGCAGCGCGATGCCCAGCTTGTGCGCCAACGCCTTGAGGTCCGCGTCCAGCTTGCCGTGGTCGCGTACGAGGGCCTTGCCGACCGTCTTCACGCACGAGGTCGTGGCGTTGTGCCGCGCGTCCTGCCCGGCGGCGATCTCGGCGAGATTGCCCTGGTGCACGGCCTTGACGAAGGTGGCGTCCTGGTCGCCGGCCGACGCTGCCACGGACGGCGCCGCCGGTATCAGTGGCATCGCCGAGACGGCCGCCACGAGGACGGCTGCCGACGTGGCCCGTATGAACCTCATTACGTGCTCCTTTCACGCCCACCGCACACCGTCGCGCTGGGCCGAGCGGACGAAGAAGGCGCCGCTTCGGCACCCCCGGCACGGATATCTCCCACACGACACGCCGGTGACTCGCACCATGCCGCTACTTCACTCCGACGGCCGATACGCGGGCGGTCGACGGGCGGGTGGACGGACGGGCACAGGAGGGGCGGGAGAAACGTGCGGACGGGCGGGCGGAGGAATCGGCCCGTGGACCGCTGATGACCGGCGACGACCGGGATCGACCAGCGCGAAGATCTCTGTGCCGGACGATGCTTACGCCGGGCTCCGGCGGGCACGCGCAGTGATACCGAAGGGGAAACATGAACGGAAGGAGTCGACGTGTCGTTCTTGTGGGCCATCATCGCGGGGCTCGTCATCGGCCTGCTGGCCAAACTCGTCATCCCCGGACGTCAGCCCATCCCCCTGTGGCTGACCGTCCTGCTGGGTATGGTCGGCGCCGTCGCCGGCAACGCACTCGCCACCGCCTTCGGCGTGCGCGACACCGGCGGTATCGACTGGATCCGCCACATCTTCCAGATCGGCATCGCAGCCGTCCTCATCGCCCTCGTCTCCCCCTGGTGGGCCCGACGACACGCCTGATCCCGCCGGCCTCGGCCCCGCCGGACCTTCCCGGCAGGGCCGGGGCCGGCTCACGGGTCGGCCGACGCTACGGTGACACGCGGGCGCTCAGCCCCCGCCTGGGGCGCCGCCCCGCACCACGAAGCCGCCCCGGCCGTCGCACCGCACCTCGCGCACCGCGCCGAACCCCGCGCGCGGCGGCATCCCTTGACAGTGCGGAAGCGTCAAGGCGTACTTGCCTTATGGCTCTCCCGGACCTGGACGACCTCATCGCGGAAGTCGACCGGCGATGCGCCACCGCGCACCGCTCCGGCGGAGGGGAACAGCCCGACTGGCTCGCCCTGCTGACGGACGCCGCGCGGGTGGCCGGCCAACTCCAGAGTCTGGCGGACGACTTGGTCGAGGACTATGTCGAGCACTGCCGGATGCACGGCTGCTCCTGGACGGACATCGGAACCGCACTGGGGGTGTCCCGGCAGGCGGTCCAGCAGCGCTTCCACGCCCCGCACAAGCGCTACGGCCCCCGGACGATGACCGAGGACCTGCGCCGGGCGATGATTCACGTGAAACATGCTGCGGTACGGCACCACAACAACTACATCGGTACCGAGCACCTGTTGTGGGGGATCACCGCACAGGACAACAGCGCCACCCGGCTCCTGCGGGCCGCCGGCATCTCACCGGAGGTGGTCCACCGGGCGGTGGGCGACCGGCTGAACACGGGCGCCTCCCAGGCGGCCGAGCGGATCGCCTGGACCCCCTACTCGCGCAAGGCGATGGCCTTGGCCGAGACGCGGTCGGAGCGCGCGGACGCACAGCGCGCGGACGCACAGCGCGCGGACGCACAGCTCATCGACTGCGACGACCTGCTGATCGGTCTCGCCCAGGTCGGCCGGGGCGTGGCCGCCGCCGTACTGACCGATGCCGGCTTCACCCCGGCGGCCTGCGACGCCCCGCCCACGGACAGCCCGTCACCCGGTCCCGCGGACTTCGGCCCTTCGGTGACCGGCTGACCGACTGACCGGCCCTGGGCCCGCGGGAGGCGGCAAAGGGATCACTTCGAGGCCGGAAGTCACCCGTGGGAACCTCCGCCCCGTTGATACGGCGGCGCATCATCGCTTCCATGGTCTGCCTCCCGGCGGTGACCGCCGCCGGTACGGCGTGAAGGGGGAGAGCGAGACGTGCGTCATAGCAGAGCGCGCTCGATGAGAGCGGGGGCATCCAGAGCACCAAGGACCAGAGCACCGAGGAGGAGGATATCCGGTGCGGCGGCGCTGATCGGCGTCGCCGCACTTCTCGTTTCGGCGGTCCCGGCCGGTGCGGCGGTGGCCGCGGACGGGGCCGCGCCACCGAGTCCGGGGCAGGTGATCCCGGGGCAGAAGACGGCGACGCCCGCGCTGGTGGAGGGCATCCGGGAGCAGGCTCCACACGCGGGGAACGCGGCGGGCGCGGCCCGCGCGTACCTGGCGGGCCGGCAGGACCGGTACCACATCCCTGCGCCGGGCCGTGATCTGACGCCGGTGCGGACCACGACGGCGGCCGGCGGCCGGGAGACCGTACGGCTTCAGCAGAAGTACCGGGGCGTGCCGGTCCTGGGCGGCCAGTACGTCGTACAGATGGAGCGGAAGGACGGCGACCGGGTCGTCACGGGCACCTCGGGCAAGTACTTCACCGGGCTGCGGACGGGCACGACGCCCGAGGTCGCAGAAGCGGTGGCCGTCGAGCGGGCAGTCGACGCCGTCCGTGCGGAACTGGAGAAGAAGGCGTTCTCCGGGCGTGGGAAGGGCAAGGACGGCGGTACCGGCGAGGAAGGCGAGCCGTCGCTGACGGGCGCCTCGCACGGGCTGGTCGTCCTGCCGCTCGGGGCGGGGGTGCTCACCCGGCACGTCACCGTACGGGGCATGGATCCGGCGAGCGGCGAGCCGGTGCTGCGCGAGGTGTACCTCGACGCGCGGGCAGGGTATCCGGTCCTCCAGTACAGCGGTATCAAGACGTTCGGCACACCGGGCGGGATCCCGGCGAGCGCCAGGGCCGGTACGGCCGGCGAGGAGAGCGTGACGCACCGGCAGCCAGGCGCCGCGCAGCCCGGTCCCGGGGTGCCGGGGTCGGGGGTGAAGCTCGACGGGAGAAGCGTCGAGTTGCAGGTAGCCCGCGACGAGGGCCGCAACGCCTACGTCATGCGCGATCACTCCCGGATGCAGAACAGCAGCGGCAACGTGCTGGACACCTGGGACGCGCGTGGCAAGTGGGTCGATGACGTGCTGGGCAAATGGCCCGCCGACCTCCTGGAGTTCAGCTCGCCCACGCCGGCCTTCGGCACCGATGCGACCGAGTCGGGGGCGGTGGACGCGCACTGGGCCGCCGGAAAGGTCTACGACTACTACAAGAGCAAGCACGGCCGGGACAGCCTGGACGGCCACGGCATGGCCATCCACTCCCTGGTGGGTGTCAGCGACTTCGGGCTGCCCTTCGTCAACGCCTTCTGGGACGGCCAGAAGATGGTGTACGGCAACGGTGACGCCGAGTACCGGCCGCTGGCCGCGGGCCTGGACGTCGTCGGCCACGAGATGACGCACGGCGTCGTCGAGCACACCGCGGGCCTGGTCTACGCGGGCCAGTCCGGCGCCCTGGACGAGGCGATCGCCGACTACTTCGGCAACGCCGTCGAGTCGGACGTGTACGGCATCCCGGTGGAGGACCCGGACTCGGGGCTGCTGGGCGAGAGGCTCTGCCGGACCAAGGGGCCGCGCCAGTGCGCCATCCGCGACCTCAACGACGGGCGGAACACGGCCAAGCACTTCCTCGGTGTGGGCTTCGGCACCGACAACGGCGGCGTGCACCTGAACTCCACCATCTTCAGCGGTGCGCTGTGGGACGCTCGCGAGGACCTCGGCGCGACGCTCACCGACAGGATCGTCTACAAGGCGCTCAGCGAGTACCTCACCCCGCTCGACGGCTTCACCGAGGCCCGCAACGCGGTGCTCGCCGCCGCGAAAGCCCTCGCGGCCGGCCCGGACGACCTCAGGGCCCTGGAGCGGGCCTTCAACGCCCACGGCATCGTGCCCGGCTGGGAACTGGCCCTGGGCGTGGACTCCGACGTGCTGCTCGCCCGGGTCAACACCGCCGATTCGCGCCTGGGCGCGGGCGGCGCCTGGTGGGTGGCCGCCAAGTCCAACGAGGACGGCTCCGAGCCGTACTCCGTGTGGGCCGGGCGCAACGACGGCAAGGGACAGCTCAAGCTGATGAGCCCCAACGACGGCCGCTTCCACGTCAATCCGGCCACCGACGGCAGGTACGTGGTGTGGCAGGCGTACGGGCCCGGCCGCGTGGAGATCCTGGCCAGGCCGCTGGCGGGCGGTCCCGTCAAGAAGCTGTGGTCCGGACGGAGCGCCGGTTCCTCGGTGGCGGTCGACGGTGACATCGTGACGTTCGAGTCCAGGCCGCGCGGCGGCATCCGCTATGTGACCTATCTGCGGATCAGCGACCCGTCCCGCACGCAGAGCATCGGCGGGGGCAGGTACTGGCGGACGTACTTCCCGTCGGTGCACCAGGGTCGCATCGCCTACCAGGAGACGCGACGGGTGCGCGGCACCACGTACGCGTACAGCACACGGCTCCGTGATGTCGCCACCGGCGAGGACCGGGTGGTCCAGAAGGCCACCGCGGAGACGGGCCTGGGCCCGACGGCCGTCACCGGCAAGCACGTCTTCTGGCTGCTGGACGCGGTACCGGGCGACGGGAGAACCGCCCTGCGCCGCGCCGGGCTCGACGGCTCCGACGCGGTGGACCTCAGCCCGGAGAGCGGACCGGACGCGCTGAACATCTCCGACCTGACGGCCTCCCAGACCGCGGTGACCGTCGGCGCCCGCGTCCCCGGTCCCGGTCCCGGCCCCGGACTGAACAACGAATCGCTGGCCAAGCTCTGGCAGTTCGCGGCCGACGGCGCGCCCCAGGGTGAGGGCGTACGCAAGGGCCGGGTCTCGTGCAACCGCGGCGAACAGCTCTCCCCCGCCGCGGCGCCCGGGAGCCAGGTGGTGTGGCTCGACGCGACCACCGGCATCAGCAATCTCGTGACGCGCACCCGGCCGGCCGGCAGGTGCGGCTGACCGGTTCCTGACCCCATGGTGGCGGGCGGCCCGCCGGATCGGTGATCCGGCGGGCCGCTGCGTGTCCCGGGGACCTCAGGCGGGGCGTGCGCTGGGGGCTTGGGGGCGTGGGCGGGGAGCGTGTGAGCCTCCCTTTCATTCCGGCGGGTGGTTTGGAATGAGGCGGGTTTTTCGACCCTTCCGACGGGCAGTGTCCGCTTTGCGGCTCGCGAAGACACGCATCACCCCAGCCATCCCGCGGTGAACGGGAGCCTTGTAGGACGCGCGCTCCCTGTGCCGGTCCCGCTTCGACGCGCCTTCCGTACGTACGTCCCACGAACCCGATACGGAGCACGCCATCAGTACCGAGACTGTCATCGGCTATCCCTTCACCTCAGGCGGGCTCGAACTGGAGCCCGAGTACAAGCGTCTGCTGCGTGAGCGGCCCATCGCCCGGATCACCACGCCCACAGGAGATCCCGCCTGGCTCGTCACCGGCTACGAGGAATGCCGCGCCGTGCTCGGGGACGCCCGCTTCAGCCGGAGCGCGATCGCATCCCCCGGCGGGCCGCGCCAGCAGATCCCGAGCGTGCCCCCCGACGCCTTCAACGGCATGGAGCTGCTGCGCCGGACCGGCGAGGCCAAGGCGGTGCTGCAGCACCTGCGCCCGCGCCGGATCGCCGTGCACCGCCCGTGGCTCGAAAGCCTGGCGGAAGGACTGCTGGAGGCCATGATACGGCGGGGCGCACCGGGGAACCTGGTGGCCGATTACGCGGCGCCGCTTCCGCTGGCGGTGATGTGCCGGGTGCTGGGTCTGGAGACGGGCCGCAACGGGCTGCCCCCGTACGCGGACGAAGAGCACCTGACGTACTGGTCCGACGTGGCGTTCAGCATGAACAGCCGTGATCCGCGGGAGATCGCGGCAAGTTGGGCGGGTCTGCGCGGGTACCTGGCCCAGGCGGTGGCCCGGGAGCGGCGCCACCCCGGCGACGGCCTGCTCACCACTCTGGTCGCCGCCCACGAACAGCGCGGGTCCTTCTCCGAGGACGAACTCCTGGACGTGGCGGCCGGGTTGCTGGTGGTCGGGTACAAGACCCTCATCAGTTTTCTCGCGCTGGCCGCCGTCGCCCTGCTGCGCCACCCGGAGCAGGCCCGCCGTACGGCCCAGGACCCCGCGCGGCTGCTGCCCGCGGCGGTGGAGGAACTCCTGCGGTACGTGCTGATCGAGAACCGGGGTGTCGCCCGGATCGCCACCGAGCGCGTACGGATCGGCGGTGTCACGGTCGCCGCCGGCGAGCTGGTGGTGGTGGCCCTGCACGCCGCCGACCACGACCCCGCCGCCTTCCCCCGGCCCGGCCGGCTGGAGGTCACGCGCCGGGACGCCGAGCATCTGGCGTTCGGGCACGGCGAGCACTACTGCCCCGGCGCGGCACTGGCCCGTCTGCAGATCCACTGCGCGCTGGCCGCGCTGCTCCCCCGTCTGTCCGGCCTGCGCCTGGCCGTCCCCGCGGAACGGCTGTCCTGGCGCGACGGCCTGATCCTGCGTACCCCGGAGGCCGTTCCGGTCACCTGGTGAGTCCCGCCCGCTCCCCGCCACGACCCCCTGCCCCATACCCCCACACCGCCACAGCCCCTCTTCACTACGTCCCTCCTCCACGGTCCCCACCGCGGTCGTCCTCCTCAGTCCCCCGGCACGGTCACCGCGCCACGGTCACCGCGCCGCAGTCCCCGCCGTACCCAAGGAGTCCGTCCCGTGCCGCTGCCGCTCTCCCCGTCCCAGGAAATCGTCTGGTTCCACGAGCAGGCGTTCCCCGACGGGCACGCCTACCACTTCACCGCCGTCATCGACCTGCGCGGCCGGCTCGATACCGCCGCGCTGCGCCGCGCACTGGCCCAACTGCTCGCCCGCCACAGCGGTCTGCGGCTGGCACTGGAGCCGGGCGACCACACGCCCGCCACGCAGCGGGTCCTCCCGTCCTGCGAGCCCCGGTACGCGACCGTCGACCTCACCGGTGAACCGGTCGGCGGCGAACGCTACGACGAGGTGCTGCGCCGGCACGCCACCACGCCCTTCCGTCTCGACGAAGCGCCGCTGATCCGCTGGACCCTGGTGACCCTCGGCCCCGAGCACCACCGCCTTCTGCACACCGAGCACCACCTGATCCACGACGGGCGGTCCTTCGCGGTCGCGCTGCGCGACCTGTTCTCCTGTTACGCGGCGAATCTGTCGGGCAAACCTCCGGAGCTGCCGCCGACCCGGCCGTACGAGGAGTTCCTGGAGCTGCCCGCATGCCGGCGGCCCGCCGAGGAGCGGCGCCGGAGCGTCGAGCACTGGGCGGCAGCCCTGGACGGCGCCACCACCGAACTGCGGCTGCCGGGACTCTCCCGTGGCCCGGCCCGCGGTGAGCGCGGCGCACAGCTCCGCCGTACGTTCGACGTGGCGACGGCCACCCGGCTGCGCGAGATCAGCCGGCAGCAGGGGCACACCCCGTTCGTGACGCTGCTGGGGCTCTTCGGGGAGCTGCTGCGGCGGCACAGCCCCGATCCGGGCCTGGTGCTGGGCACCGCCGTGGACACCCGGCCGGAGGGCTTCGAGGAGTCGGTGGGCATGTTCGTCAACACCGTCCCGGTCAGGCTGGAGGCCGCCCCCGAACGCCCGGCGTGCGAGGTGATCGACGATGTCGCCGAGGACGTGGTCCGTGGCCTGGCCCACGCGGACGCGCCCATCCAGGAGGTCACCCGGGCCCTGGGCAGATACGCGGCGGATCTGAGGAACCCGCTGTTCCGGGCGATGTTCAGCGCGCACGACGCGGTGCTGCCTGACGGCGAGGTGCCCGGCCTGGAGGTGACCGTACAGGAGGGCCTGAACTTCGGGACCGTACGGTTCGACCTCGACGTCGTACTGCTGCCGGACGCCCGGCGTACGGTCGGCCCGCGCGCGGGCCAGGGCGGGGCGACCCTGCTGTGGGAGTACGACGCCGACCTCTTCGACGAGGCCACGGTGCACACGCTGCACACCCGGTTCGACGCCCTCGTACGGGACTACCTGGAGCGGCCCGGGACGCCCCTGGCCCTGCTCGACGCCACACCGCGCGACTCCACCGGGGAGGAGCCCGGGACGGCCCGGGACGACACGACGGCGCCGGACGACACGACGGTTACGGACGCCGCGGCGGCAGACCTGTGCGCCGCGCAGGCCGAGGAGATCCTGACGGGGCTGGTGCGCACGGTCGCCGCCCGGGACCCGCGCCGCCCCGCGCTGATCACCGGACTGCGTACGCTGGACCACGGCGCCCTCGAACAGCGCATCGTCGCCCTGACCGGGGTGCTGCGGGCCCACGGCGTCGGCGAGGGCGGCCTGGTGGCCTGCGTACTGCCCAAGGGCACCGACTGGATCGTGGCGCTGCTGGCGTGTCTGCGGATGGGGGCGGTGGCCTGCCCGCTGTCGCCGAAGGACCCGCCCTCGCGCCGTACGGCGGCGCTGCAACGGCTGCGTCCGCAGGTGGTGCTGAGCCATGCGGACACCCAGGTGCCCGGACAGTCCCCGTACGCCACGCCCCGGTCCCCGGCAGCCGCCATTCCTTCGCCACCGCCACCGGCATCGCCCGCGCCCCGGCCGTTGCGCGTGCAGACGGGCCGGGACGCCGGGTGCCAGGGTGAGGCGCGCCGGCTGCCGGGAGCCGCGTACGTGATCCACACCTCCGGCTCGACCGGCCGCCCCAAGGCGGTGGCCGTAGGCCGTACGGCCCTCGCCCACTACCTGACGGCGATCACCCGGCGGTTCCAGCTCACCTCCCAGGACCGGGCCCTGGCCTTCGCACAACCCTGGTTCGACGTCTCGTTGGAGGAGATCCTGCCCACCCTCCACGCGGGAGGGGCCGTGGTGCTGCCCCGCAAGGACCTCCCCTCCGCCGAGGAGCTCATCGCGCTGGCCGCGGCCCGCGAGGTCAGCGTGGTCAACCTGCCCACCAGCTACTTCCTTTCGGTGCGCGGCGAGCTGACCGGGTGCTTCCGGCAGCGCCGGTGGCGCCCGCGTCTGCTGGTGCTCGGCGGTGAGCGGCTGCACGCCGGCGCGGCGTGCGATGCGGCCCAGGCGCTGGGCGGCGGCAGGGTCCTGAACGCGTACGGCATCACCGAGGCCACCGTCACCTCCACCGTGCACGAGGTCGGTGCCCGGGACGATCACCACCCGCTCGGGGAGCTGCCGTTGGGGCGCCCGCTGCCCGGCACCACCGTGTACGTCCTGGACGCGCTGCGCCGCCCGCTGCCGCCCGGCATGGTCGGGGAGATCGCCGTCTGCGGCCCCGCCCTCGCCGACGGGTACCTGGACGCGCCGAAGGCACAGGCCGCCCGCTTCGCCACCCTGCCGGGCCCGGGCGGGAAGGAACTTCGCGCGTACTTCTCCGGTGACCGCGGCTACCTCGGCCCCGACGGGGAGCTGTACTTCCTGGGCCGTGCGGACAACCAGGTCAAGCTGCGCGGGCACCGCATCGAACTGGAGGAGATCGAGGCCGCAGCCCGCCAGGTGACCGGGGACCTGCCGTGCGCCGTCGTGCACGACGGATCGGGACCCCTGGCGCCGCGCCTGGTGGGCTTCTTCAGCGGCGGCTCCCTGCCGCCGGAGCGGGTGTCCGAGCTGCTGGCCGAGCGCCTTCCGGGCCCTTTGCTGCCCGCCCTGTGGGTGCGGCTGGAGACCCTGCCCAGCCTGCCGGGCGGCAAGCCGGACCGGGCCGCGCTGGAGCGCATCGCCCGGCGGGCGGCTCCGGAACCGCGCGAGGAGCACAACGGTGGCGGGGACGGAGCCGGTCCGTCACCGGCCGGCCACGGGCACGGCGTACGGAAGGTGCTCGCCGAGGGCTGGCGGGAGGTGCTGGGGCACGACGCCTTCACCCGTTCCTCGCACTTCTTCCGTGTCGGTGGCCACTCCCTGCTCGTGATCCACCTCGTGAGCTGGCTCGGGGACCGCCTGGGCGCCCGGCCACCGCTGCGCATCGTCTTCGAGAACCCGGTCTTCGAGGCGCTGGCCGAGGCCCTGGACGTCTGGGCGGGGGAACGGGATCCGCTGCCGGCCTGACGCCTGCCGCCGTCCCCGCGAACCGAGGGAGCCAGGAGGAGTCCGAGGACGGGCCGGCACGCACACCACAGGAACACGAAAGGACACCGTGAACGCCAGCCTCACCGCCGTGTTCGAAACGCGGCACCAGCCCACCATCGAGGCGTTCCGGCGCTTCGTCACCGGCGAACTGGAACCACTGTGGGAGGAGTTCGGCGAGAGTACGCCCGAGCACATCCCGCAGGACGTCAAGCGCCATGTGCGCCGCCGCTCGGCCGAACTCGGCTTCTACGGCGCGGAGTTCCCCGAGGCGGTGGGCGGACGCGGCCTGCCGCTGACGGCGGTGGCGGTGCTGCGGCACCTGGCGGGCGGCAGTGGCTGTCCGCTCGCCCCGCTGGCCCTCCCCGGGCCCGAGGGCCCCACACCCCTCCTGGCCCACGGCACTCCCGAACAGCAGCAGCGCTATCTCGCCCCGCTGGTACGGGCCGAGAAGATGCGCAGCCTGGGACTGACCGAACCCCTCGCCGGTTCGGACGCCTACCACCTGGCCACCCGCGCCCGCCGGTCCGGCAGTGACTGGGTCCTGAACGGCCACAAGATCTTCCTGAGCAACCTGGAGGTCGTCGACTTCGTCCTGGTCTTCGCCGCCACCGACGAGCACGGCGGCCCGAACAGCACGGCGGTGTTCATCGTGGACACCGGCACCCCCGGCCTGACCGTGCGGCAGTCCTTCCAGGGCATGTCCGGGGAGTTGCTGTACGAGCTGCTGCTCAACGACGTCCGGCTGCCGGCGGACGCCGTCCTGGGAGGCCCCGAGCAGGCGCATCTCGCCGTTGCGCACAGCATGCTGAGCCTGCCGCGCGGCCGGGTGCTGACCGCCGCGGACTGCAACGGCCTGGCCGAGTACGCCCTGAACCTGGGCCTGGAACATGCCCGCCGGCGGGTGGCGTTCGGCCGGCCCGTCGGCACCTTCCAGCACGTACAGGAACACCTGGTCACCACCAGGACCGAACTGGCGGCGTCCAAGCTGCTGACCCTGGCCTGCACCCACCAGGCCGACGAGTACAAGGAGTTGACGTCCGAGGACGCGGCGATGGCCAAGATCACCGCCACCGAGCTGCTCAAACGGGCCGTCGACCACGCGTTGCAGGTGCTCGGCGGGCGCGGCTGGATGAAGGGGCACCCCTTGGAGTACCTCTACCGCTACGCCCGCATGATGCCGATCGTCGGCGGCACCACCGAGATCCAGAAGGTGATCATCGCCCATGCCCTGGGGCTGGGCAGCCTGGCGCAGGGGCCCGCCCCCGGCGCCCCCGGGCGGCGTGCAGAGGAAGAGCGGCTGCTGCCGGAGGTCACGGTATGAGCGAGCACCGTCCGCCGGGCGGACACCGACCGCCGAGCGAGCACCGTCTGCCCGGTGAAAACCATCCGTCCTCTGAACACCATCCAGCCCCTGAACACCATCCGGCCGGTGAGCGCCGTCGGCCGCCCGATGACCTGGCCGGCCCCGGCCCCGGCCCCGGCCCCGGCGTCCGGGCGGAGGCGGACCGGCTCAGCCTCGCCTCGGGGCCCGCGCTGCCGCCGCCCCCGGCCCCCGGCCCCACTCCCTACCACTGGTACCGGAGGTGGGTGGAGGCCACGCCCGGGGCGCCCGCCGTGGACTTCGGCAGCGGCACCTGGACGTACCGGCAACTGGACGAGGCGGCCGGTGCGGTCGCCTCCTGGCTGGCGCCCACGGTCGCCCCCGGCGACGTCGTGGCCGTCTGTCTGGAGAACTCCCCGGCGCTGGTCGCGGTGGCGCTGGCCGCGGCCCGGCTCGGCGCCGTCTACCTCCCGCTCGGCCCACGGCCCCCGGCCGGCCGGGTCACCGCGCTCGTACGCGACCTGCCCGTCGGCTCCCTGATCACCGAGAAGGGGCAGGCCGCCCCCGGCACGGCGTACGGACCGGGCCGGGACCTGCGGCTGCCGCTCGCCCCGCACACCGCCTTGACCCTCCACCCGCCGCGGGGCCGGCCCGGACTGCCCTCGGCCACCAGGAGCATGTGCGAGGCGGCCTTCTACGCCGTCCTCACCTCCGGCTCGACCGGCACGCCGAAGGCCGTCGGCGTCACGGCCACGTCCCTGGGCGGCTTCCTGCGTGGCTACGGCCAGGCATACGGCGCCGGTCCGGGCTGCCGGCACGCCCTGCTCATCCGGCCGGGCTTCGACGCGCACCTGGGCGACCTGTGGCCGGCCCTGGCCTTCGGCGCCACCCTGTGCGTACCGCAGGCCCCGGAAGAGGTGGCACGCTCGGTCGGCGCGCTCGTGGACTGGCTGCGCGCACGCGCCGTCACCCACGCCATCGTGCCCACCCCGCTCGCCGAGCTGCTCTTCGAGCCGCCGTGGCCCGAAGGACTGGCGCTGCGCCATCTGTTCGTCGGCGGTGACAAGCTGCGCTCCCGCCCGCGGCGCCCCACGGCCGCGGTCCACAACGTGTACGGCCCCGCCGAGGCGACGGTCTTCTGCGTCACCCACCGCCTCGCCGAGGAGTTCGCCGACGGCCGGGCCCAGGGCGCGCCGCCCATCGGGCGTCCTGTCGGCGGTGTACGGCTGGGCGTCATCGGTGAGGACGGGCGGCTGCTGCCGCGCGGCGGCACGGGCGAGCTGGTGCTCGCCGGGCCGCAGCTCAGCCTGGGCTACCTGGGCCGGGCGGCCGAGACGGCCTGCCGGTTCACCGCCCCGCCGCCCGGCTTCGGCGAAGGCGTCACGCGTGTCTACCGGACCGGCGACCAGGTGCGGATGCGGCGGGACGGAGTGCTGGAGTACCTGGGACGGCTGGACCAGCAGATCAAGATCAGTGGGGTACGGATCGAGATGGCGGAGGTGGAGGCGGCGCTGGAACGGGCCGGCGCGGGCTCCGTACGGCAGGCCGTCGTCGTCCCCGTCGGCGAGGCCCCGGCGCAGACCCGGCTCGCCGCCTTCCTGCGGGGCGCACGCCGGGGTGAGGACATCGATGTGCCGCAGATCCTGCGGCGCTGCCGGGAGTTGCTTCCCGTACAGGCGCTGCCCGCCCACGTCACCGTCGTCGAGGAGTATCCCTGTACGCCCAACGGCAAGGTGGACCGCCGGGCGCTGGCAGCCGCCGCCCGGTGCGCCGGGCCGCCACGACGGCCGGACGGCCCGGACGGCCCGGACGGCCCGGACGGCGGGGACCGTACGCCGGTGGCCGCCGCCCCGTCCGACGTCACGGCTCTGGTGCTGCGTACCTGTGAGGATCTGCTGGGGATCGGCGGGCTGCGGCCGGACGACAACTTCCTGGCCGCCGGAGGCACGTCCCTGACCGCGATGAAACTCATCCACGCCGTCGAGTCGCACTGCGGTGTGCGGGTGCGGGTCTCGCGGCTGCTGCGGCAGCCCGACCTGTCCGCCCTGTGCCGGCACGTCCAGGAGCTGATGGGTGAGGGCCGGGCCTCCCAGGTCACCGATGGCTCCGGCAGGCGCACCGGCCCCGCTGAGGGGCCCCGTACCTCCGGAGCGATGACATGACGCCGGCGAGCGCGCCCGGCAGCGCGCCCCATCTCCTCCCGCTGGGGGCGTCCGGCTGGCAGTTGTGGCGGGACGTCCTGCTGCGCGGCGCCGGGTTCCCCGCCCGGCTGGTCCACGAGCTCGCCGATCCTCAACTGGCCATGGCCGCCAACGCCGTGCTCGACGGGTCCTCCAGCACCCGGGACTTCCGGGCGGTGTTCGACGCCTCGGTGGAGCGGCTGCGTACGGCGGTCCGCGACATCGCCGCCGACCGCCGCTTCCGGGAGGCGGTCACCTGGCAGAACCGGGCGCTGGTGGCCACCTGTCTGGACAAGGCGGCAGCCGGGGAGCGGCGCAACAAGCGCGGCCGGGACCACGAGAAGACCATCGCCGCCCACCTGCAGCGCTATGCCCTGAAGAACGACACCATCGGCTTCTTCGGGCCGACCGGCTGGGCGTCCTGGACCGACGCCCCCCAGGACCTGCCGCTGCGCGTGGTGCCCGGGCCGCGTCTGCTCGCCCGCCGGACGGTGTACTTCGAGAGCTGGGCGATCGACGCACTCGCCCGTGCCCTGGCGGCGGATCCGGCGCTGCGGCCGTGGCTGGTGCCGCGCCGCGACCCGGCCGTCGTACTCGACGGTGACCTCGCACGCCGCCCGTACGGGGCGCCGCTGCGCCTGACGGCTGCCGAGACCATGCTGCTCAAGGCATGTGACGCGGGGCGGCCGGTGCGGGAGCTGATCCGTGAACTGGTCGGTGCGCAGCGCCCGTTCCCACACCCGGCGGACCTGACCGGGGCGCTGGCCCGCTTCGAGGAGCACGGCCTGGCCGCCGTCGACCTGGAAGGCCCGATCGAGGCGTGGCCGGAGCGCACCTTGCGGCACAAACTGGCGGCGATCGGCGACCCGGAGCCGCGCGAGCGGGCGCTGGCGGTGCTGGACCGGCTGCTGAACGCCCGGCGCCAGGTCGCCGCGGCGGCCGGTGACCCGGACGCGCTGGCCTCGGCGATGGACCGGCTGAACAGCACGTTCGAGGACATCACGGGCCAGGAGGCGGTACGTCTGCACGGGCAGACCTACGCCAGCCGCACCCTGGTCTACGAGGACACCGTCCGGGACGTACGGGTGGCACTCGGCGCCCGGCTGCGCGGCGAACTGGCGGGCGCGCTCGGGCCGGTGCTGGACAGTGCCCGGTGGCTCGTCGGCCGGATCGCCACGGAGTACGAGGCGCTGTTCCACGCCATTCACCGGGAGTGGTCGGCGAGCCGGTCCGGCCCCGGAGCCATGCCGCTGGCCGCGCTGCTGGAGATTGCCGCACCGCACCTCGTCTTCTCGCTGCGGACCGCTCCCGCTCCCGTACGGGCGGCGGTCGGTGAGTTCCAGGAGCGGTGGGCGCGGGTGCTGGATGCCCTCGAAGCGCTGCCGCCGGGCGAGGCGGCGGGGCCACAGGACGGGACGGCGCTGCCGCAGGGCAGGACGGCGCTGCCGCAGGGCGGGACGGCCCCGGGCGCGCGGCGGACCTTCTCCTCGGGGCGGCTCGCCGGTCTCGTACGCGAGGAGTTCCCGCCCGCGCCGCCCCCCTGGTCCGCGGCGATCCACCACGCGCCCGACCTGATGATCGCCGCCGCCTCGGCCGAGGCGGTCGGCGCGGGCGACTACCAGGTGGTGCTGGGCGAACTGCACGTCTCCTTCAACACCCTGGAGAACCGCGCCGCGGTGGAACAGCACCCGGACCCCGGCGCCCTCATGGACGCGGACGCCGCCGACCACGCCGGACAGCGCGTCTACATGATCCCTCCCCGGGAGAACTGGTGGCTGTCGATCGGACCCCGGCTGACGCCGCCTTCGGCCCTGATGGGGCGGGACACCGTCTACTGGACCACACGTCACCCCTGCGTGGAGCCGACGGGCCCGGTGCTGGCGCTGGCGGACCTGTCCGTCCACTCCGACGGGGAGGGCCGGCTCGTGGTGCGCGACGGCGCGGGAACCTTCCGCGCGCCGCTGCTGGAGGTGCTGTCCGAGCCGCTGTCCGGAGTCGCCGTCAACAGCTTCGCCCCCTTCGCACCGGCCCGGCACCGGCCGCGCGTCACCGTCGACCGTCTCGTACTGGCACGGGAGTCCTGGTCCTTCCCGGTCGCCGACCTGTCCTGGACTGCGCTGCGGGACGAACCGGAGCGCTACCTCGGCGCGCGGGCCTGGCGCGGCGCGCGGGCGCTCCCGGACCGGCTGTTCTACACCTCGCCGGCGGAGGACAAGCCGATGTATGCCGACTTCACGAGTCCGGCTCTGGTCAACCTGTTCGCCACGGCGGTACGGCGGGCGGCGGTACGGGACGCCGATGCGGTGATCACGCTCACGGAGACGCTGCCCGACGCCGACGAGACCTGGCTGACCGACGCGGCCGGTGAGCGCTACACGGCGGAACTGCGCGTCATCGCCGTCGACCCGCTGCGGACGCGGCGGCGGGCGGCCGGTGATCGTGATCCGCTGACCGGAGAGTGACCGGCGGGGCACCGGCCAGGGAGCATTGAGGGGGCGCCGGTCCGCGGCGCACGGGCACCCGCTCCGTGCGCCGCGGACCGGCGCCCTCGCTCAGCGTCCCGCCTCCCGGGCCCGGGCCGGCGCCCCCCGCGCGCGGGACAGTGACGGTACGGGCGGTTCCTCGCCCGCCTGGAGCTGCCACAGACCCGCGTAGATCCCGCCGCGCCCCACCAGCTCCGGATGGGTCCCCTGTTCCGCCACGATGCCGCCCGGCGCCAGCACGTAGATGTGGTGGGCGTTGCGGATGGTGGACAGCCGGTGGGCGATGACCACCAGCGTCCGGTCCTCGGCGAAGGTGTTGAGCGCCTGCTGAATGGCCGCCTCGGTCTCGTTGTCGACCGCGGAGGTGGCCTCGTCCAGAAGGACGATCGGGGGGTTCTTCAGGATCGTGCGGGCGAGGGCGATGCGCTGCTTCTGGCCGCCGGACAGGGCGGCGCCGCGCTCCCCGACGACGGTGTCGTACCCGTCGGGCAGCGTCTCGATGAAGGTGTCCGCCCCGGCCGTGCGCGCCGCCGCGGCGAGGCGTGCGTCATCGGCGTCGAACGTGCCGTAGCGGATGTTGTCGGCGATCGTCCCGTCGAACATGTACGGTTCCTGGGCGACGTACCCGATCGCGCCGCGCAGGTCGTGCAGGGCCAGGTCTGCGATGTCGACGCCGTCCAGCAGTACCTGCCCCGCGTCCGGTTCCCGCAGGCGCATGAGCAGTTTGGCGACGGTGGTCTTGCCCGCGCCGGTGGCGCCGACGATTCCGGTGACCCGCCCCGGCGCGATGTACATCGACAGGTCGCGCAGTGCCGCCGGGCGGCCCGGGTAGGCGAAGGTCACCTTCTTCAGGGCCATGGCGCCGGTGACCCGGTGGCCGCGCGGTCGCGGGGCGCCCCCGTCCTTCTCGACGGGCAGGGCGCGCAGGTGCCGTACCCGGTCGAAGGCGGCGAGGGTCCGCTGGTACTGCTCGGTGAGGGGACCGAGCCGGTTGAGCCGCCACAGCGCCGACACGGGCAGGTCGAGCAGCGGGCCGAACGCCTCCGCCGCCAGTTCGCCCTTCATGACGGCCCGGCCTCCCGCGAAGAGCGTTCCCGGCACCGCGGCCACGGCACACAGCCGTACGATCTGGGCCTGCCGCACCGCGCTGCGGTCGGTACGGCGGTTGGTCTCGCCGTATTCCGCGCTCATCGCGGCGATCCGGGCCTCCTCGTGGTCCTCGGCGCAGGACGCCTTCACGGTCGTACCGGCCTGGAGGTTGTCCACCAGCCGGGCGTGCAGCCGCGCCCGGTTCTCGCCCGAGGTGCTCCGGTCCGCGACGGCGCGCTCGTGGTAGCGCAGCGACAGCCAGGCGACGAGCGGTACGGGCGCGAAGGCGACCCAGGCGATCTGGGGGGCCAGCAGGAGGAACGCCGGTACCATCACGGCGAAGCAGGTGGCCAGTTGGATCGTCTCGTGCAGGGTGTGCCCGACGAAGGTGCCGATCTGGGTGACGTCCTCGGTCAGCACCTGGGAGGTGCGGCTGGTCCGGCCGCTCTCCAGGTCCGTCGGGGCCAGCCGCTGCACGTGGGCGTACGTGGTGGTGCGCCACTCGTGCTCGACCGTCTGCCCCAGCCCTCGCCAGGTGACGTGGGCGCCGTAGGACAGGCCGGCCACCGCCACGCACACCAGCGCGGCGGCTCCGGCGAGGAACAGCACCTGGCTCGCGGTGGCCGTCAGCCCCAGAGCCGCCAGGACCGAACTCTCCCCCTGGCTCAGGGTCATGACGGCGAAGGAGACCAGCATGAACAGGCCCGACTCGGCGATCTGGCCGAGCACCGAGAGCAGCGCGGCCACACCGAACGTGCGCCGGTGCGGACCGATGATGCGCGCCAGCGGGTGGCGTTGCCCGGTCGCGGGTTCGGGCTGTTCGCCGTGGGGCCGCCGCCACCCCCGTCTGATGACGACGGCCGTCGCGACGGCGACGACACCGAGACTGACCAGGGGGCGCAGCAGAAGCTTGGCGCAGAATGTCCCGCACCCCAGGGCCAGTCCGGCCGCCGCGACCCCGGCGAGCCGTGCCGGGGAGCGGGGACGGCGCGGGGCCGCTTCCCCGCCGGCGGCCCGTACGCGTGCCCCGGCACCGTCGTCGCCCGCGGTGCCGCTGCCCGTCGTCCTCGCACCGCAGGAGCGGTGGCGTTGTCCGGCGGCCTTCGCGGGCACACTCGACAGGGCCCGGCGCAGCAGCCGTTCCGCCTGCTCCGGGTCAAGGGCACGGTCGTGCAGTACCAGCACCCGGCCGGTGACCGGGTTGGCCCGCACTTCATGGAAGCCCGGCACGGCCAGGAGCGTCGTCTCCACGAGCCGGGCGAGGGCAGGGCGGCGCAGGATGGGGGCGACGTCCCAGCGCTGACGTCCGGGAACGACGGACCGTGGCCGCAGGGGCAGCACCGCCGGGGCACGGCCTCGTGCGGGCACGCCCGTGCGTGACGCGTCCAGGAGAAAGGGCATGTTCTGAGAACCACCGGTGATGAGGGCCGACTGTGCGTACGTGCACGCCTCATCCCGTACGGCCCCTGTGAGGAAGCCTGGTGGGCGCGCGACGGTACGGCCGGCGGACGGAACGGAAGCCTTGCCCGGCGCGTACGTACGCACGCACACACCTGCGTACGTCAGTGGGCCTTCGCCGGCGCGGAGCGCTGCTTCGGGGCGGCCTTGCGGTCGTCCTTGTTCGTCGTGTCGGCGGCTTCCTCGATGAACGCCTCGGCACTCACCTCCGCGGCGAGGTCGTGCAGTTCCTCGCTCGCCTCGTGAACGGCCTTCTTGGCGTCCATGGCGAGTTTCAGCGACGTCTTGACCACACCCCGAGCGAGTGGTTTGACCACTCGCTTCGCGACGGGAATCACCAATAGTCCAGCGAGAAAGGGAGGGAATGCGGCCATGGTGGTTCGGTCCTCTCATCCGGTGCGCGTACGGGGGACGGTCGGATCGCCTGACGCGAAACCGTGAGGCGATCCCGCGAACTCTGTTGCAACACCGCAGCGAGTCACATGTGTCTGCCACCGCAGACCGTGCGGTCTGTCGTCATGTCTCGCTCCCCCTGCGGACTGCACCCGGGACGGGTCGGGTATCACTTAGCGCGTATACACTGAAGCCCTGCGTGATCAGCCTAGGCGGTATCCCGTACCCCGGACCAGACCAAACAGGTGTATTCACCCGTTCGGGTAGGCGAGGCACTCCGCCTCGCGGACGATGCGACCGCCCCGTGAACCGCACCTGCTCTGCGACTTCCGCCGGCGGAGAAGGCAGGAGAAAAGGAGAACGCGTATGACCGAAGGAGCCGACCACGTGACCACGGAGCCCGAGGAGAAGGACACCGAGGCCGGAACCGTGGTCTACACCGCTCAACTCCGTTACAAAGACGGCCGTTACACGCTGACCGTGACGGACGGCGTACGCGGAATCCGGCATGTGGCCCCCGTATCGCGCAAGGCCGTCGACAAACTCCCCGTCTACCTGGACATGCTCAAGGCGACCAGGGGCTGAGCGAACATCCTTGCCCGCTCAGCCCCTCACCTCCACTCCCTACCGCGCCTGCGCCTGCGCCTCCGTCTCCGTCTCCGCCTCCTTGAGTTGGTACAGCTCGGGCAGCGAGACCTTGATCGGTTCCTGCGTGGTCCGTGCGATCACGACGACCACGGGCTCCTCCGGGTCCGGGTTCTCCTCCCGGTGGGGCACGTTCGGGGGGACGAGGACGAAGTCGCCGGGGTGGGCGGTGATCCGCACCTCCTGCGTGCCGTCGTGGTAGACGAACACGGGGTGTCCGCTGACCACGTAGATCCCCGCCTCCGATGCGCCGTGGTGGTGGTTGTCCGTCGCGCTCAGCGGCGGGTTCTCCACCAGGCCCATCCACAGTTTCTTCGAGCCGACGGTGCTGCCGCTGATGGCGGCGTAGCCGTCCAGCTCTCCGGACCGGACGTGGTGGACACGGTTGTTCAGCGGCGCATCGCCGTCGGTGCTCACCGCGGAACGGATGCCTTCATGGGTGGTCATCGTGGGGCCTCCTGATGTTTTCGAGGGCCTTCGGCCGGACATCAGGTTGCGGCCACTGCACCTGTTCCGGCAACCATTGTTGCCGCCTCGGCAACCCACGTACGTACAGGAGTACGCCACCGGCTCAGGGCGCGCAGCCGTCCTGGTAGGGGATGCCGGGGGCGTACCGCTTCCATTCCGCCCTGCTCAGACCGCCGTTGGCGATGCGGCATGCCCGGCCCACCGGGTCGGTGATGATGTCGGTCAGGGCGCCGAGGCCCCAGACGGTGATGCCGTCTCCGCCGCCCGTCACCAGGGCGTCCCCTTGGCGGGTGAAGGCCAGGGGCCCGGGTTCCGCGGTGTCGTGGGCGAGGGAGCCGGCACGGACGGGCTCGCGGGGGCGGGTGATGTCCCACAGGGTGATCGTGCCGTCGCTCTCCCAGCTCGCCAGGAGTGTCCCTCGCGGGTTGACCGCCAGTCGGCCCACCGTGGTGACCGTGCCGGGCAGTTCACCGGTCGGGCGGGGGCGCAGAGGTGATCGGATGTCCCACAGAGCGACCTTTTTGCCGGTTCCGGTGACGGTGGCCATCACCTTTCCGTTCCCCGCCACGGCGGCGTGGCCGCCCTTGACTGTGCGCAGGCGTTTCCCGCGTTCGTCGGCGAGGACGGTGCCGCCATCGCCGGTGAGCATCACCACCGAGGAGCCGGTCGCCGAAGCGGCAGGCAGGTAGGTCAGTTCCCATGGCTGTGGATCGGAGGTGCCGGAAGTGTCGGAGGTTTTGAGAGCGGGGAGCGAGGCGCCCTTGACCGGCTTGGGCCCCGTCAGGTGCCAGGCCGTCGTGCCCGCCTCTCCGGCGGTCAGCAGCCGTTTCCCGTCGGGGGAGAAGGTGAGGGCGAGTACCGCGTTCCCCTTGACCGTCCAGGTGGAGGCCGGCCCGGTGCCGCGCCGGCCGGAGGTGCGCCACAGGTCGAGTTCGGCTGCCGAGTCATCGGCCTCGCCGGTCGCCAGCAGCCTGCCGTCAGGGCTGAACGCCACCGGTGTTCCCGCCGGGTGGACTTTGTACGTGGAGCGCAGGGCGAGCCGGGTGCGGTGGCGGATGTCCCACAGCGCCACGGCCTCCGTACGTTCCCCGGCTCCTTGCAGGGACTCGCCGGGTTCCCCGGTGGCGGCCATGGTCCCGTCCGAACTGAGCTGCAGGGTCGCGGCGTAGGGACGGTGGTCCGCGGCGAGCCGCGAGGGACCCGGATTCGCGGCCCTCCAGTGGAACACGGCTCCCGTGTCGTCGACGCTGACGACCCGGTCGTGCTCGCCGTCCGGCCGGAAGGCGACCGCCTGGACCGCGCCGGGGTGACCGAGCAGGTGTGCCGCCGTGATCTTTCCGCTCGGTCGTGCCGTGTCCCACAGGATGACCCTTCCGTCGTCACCGCCGGAGGCGAGCAGGGTCCCGTCCCTGTTGAATCCCAGGTCCCGTACGGTCTTACGGTGCCCTTTCAAAGTGGCCAGCAGCTTCGGCGGCCTGTCGGGGGCATTGCTCCACAAGGTGATCCGAGGGCCGTCGGCCAGGGCGAACATGCTGCTGTCCGGGCTGAAGACGGGACCGGACACCCAGCCGTCGATCCTTCCGCGGGGAACGGCCTGTGCGCTGTTGCGCACGTCGAAGACCGAGACGCCCGCAGGGGTTCTGCTCTTGATTCCTCCCCCCGCCTTGCCCACTCCGATCTCCCTGCGGTTGACGGTCAGCAGAGTCCGTCCGTCCGGACTGACCACGACATCGGACGCGTCCCGGAGCCCGGCGTATTCGCCCTGCCACGACGGTTTTCCGTTTCCGGCAGCCCAGAACGAGATCTTTCCGTTCGGCTGGTCGTCCAGCTCGTTCGCGGTGCTGTCGGTCGCGAGGAGAAGCCTGGTGCCGTCGGGACCGAAGGCCGCGCCGGTCGCCTTGTCCGTATGGGGGAGAGACGATGCGTACGGACGGCGGGGATCGCTCACATCCCACAGGCGGACGTTCCCGTTGTCGACCCCGACCGCAACGAGTTGCCTGCCGTCGGGGCTGAAGGACAGCGAATTCGCCCCTTCGGACATGTTGCCGAGAGTGGCCAAGGTGCGCTGCCGGCCCGGGCTCGCCACGTCCCGGAGTTCCAGTTTCCCCGACTTTCCCACCACGGCCAGCCGTGTGCCGTCGGGGCTGAACGCGGCGGCGCTGGACCTGTTGAACCGTACGACGAAGAATCCGCCCCCGGAGCCGGACACCACCGAGGCGCCGCCCTCGATTCCCGGGTGCACGGCCGGGCCGTGCGCGCTCCCCAGGCAGTGGGTGGCGGTGAGGGAGGCCAGCAGTTCCTCCCTGCTTTGCGCCGTGGGCCGGATGGTGTCGGCCGCGAGGTTCATGCGCAGCGCGAGTTGGGGCCGCGCATCGCGCAGCCGCGCGGCCTGACCCATCAAGTCGCCGCGGGTACGCCGCAGTTGCTGTTCCCGGGCGGTCCGTTGCTGGCGGTCCCGGTCCTGCCCCTCCTGAATGGAGTCGTGGATCGCCAGGCCCGCGACACAGGACAGCGCCGTGACGACCGCGATACCGCTCCACAGGGCCCCGATCGCCCGCCGGTGCCGCCGCGCGTCCTCGGCGTACAGATGGTCCATGTCCATCCGGTGCAAAGGAGCGGCCAGCGAGCACACTTCGCGGTGGAAGTCACGGTGCTTCAGGGAAAGGGGGTTCCCGGCTTTCTGCTTGGCGTCCGCAGTGCCGTGGCGGCGCTCCATTTCCTCGTGGATCCATCGCAGATCCGCCCACTTGGGCTCGGCCGCGAACCGGTTTTCCAGGATGGCGGGAAGGGCATCGGTACGCCGCCAGTCGAAGTCGCCCCGGGAGGCGTCCCAGTGGATTTCTCCGCGGGTGAGCACGATGTAGAAGTCGGTGGTGGATTTGTGGTGCAGCCAGAATCCGACTTCCCTGGCGACCCATTCCGAACGTGCCGACTCAGGTGAAGCCAGCAGGATGAAACTGTCCGTGCGCCCGAGCTTTTCCGCCAGGCTCCGCCACAGGTCCGGGCAGGTTTCCAGCCCGGACCCGTCACGGAACACCCGCAGGGCCCGCCGGCGGTACCAGGGCCGGGCCAGCCTGTGCAGCCCTTGCTGGATCGCCGGCGCCACCTCGGAGTCCGCGGCACTGCTGTAGGAAATGAACGCGTCGAACCCGCGTTTGCCGTCTTCGGCCCTTCCCGGGCGACGAGCCATCACCGCGAACCGCCCCCTCCCCCGTACCTTGCCCGAAGGACGTTACCGGGCCGGCGGGTGTCAGCGGGTGTCCGCCACGGCAGCCTCCTTCCGGGTCCGGTCCGGTTTGGTTGCGACGAAGGCCAGCGGTACGGCGATCGCCACGACGAGGCCCATCACCCCGGCCGTGACCAGCGAGTCGCCGCTGAACAGAGCGCCGGCCACGCCGGTGAGCAGCGACACCAGCAACGCCCGTCCGCTCATGTTCAGCGAGGACGCTGCTCCCTGGAGGCCCGGGAAGATCTCCAGGGAGCGCCCGAAGACGACCGGGTAGAGCGCGGCGAACCCGGCGCAGAACACGGCGACCGGGCCGGTGGTCGTCCAGGGGCCGTCACCGAACACCACGAACAGGGCGATGCCGAGGACGGTGGCGAGGACGCTGTAGACCACGGTCTTCTCGGGTCCGCCGCACACGGTGATCAGCTTCGAGGCGAACAGACTGGTCACCGCGAAGGAGGTCACGATGATCAGCAGATGGCCGACGAACGCCACCGTGGAGAGCCCGAAGGTGCCGGTGTAGAGGAAGGAGCTGGCGGCGATGAACACCATGTAGGCGGCGAACAGCAGGCTCGGGACGAGCGATGCCGCCAGGAACTCCTTGCTCGTCAGCAGCTTCCGGTAGTCGGCGGCCACCTGCCTGACGGTGACCTCGGCCGGCTCCCCCTTCGTCTCCGGCAGGAAGAGCGCCATCAGAAGGAGGGAGACCAGCGTGATGCCGAGGACCGTCGCGTAGTTGCCGCGCCAGCCGAGCATCCGGTTGACGAGCCCGCCCAGCGCGGGTGCGGCCGTCATGAAGGCGGACATCGCGGCGTTGGTGAGTCCGTACATCTTGAAGAGCCGGTTGCCCTGGTAGACGTCGCCGATGATGACGAACACCAGCACCACGGAGGTGCTGGCGCCGACGCCCTGGACGAAGCGGGACGCGAGCAGGAACTCGACGGCCGGAGCCACCGCGCAGCCCAGCGCGCCGGCCAGCATCACGGTGTTGCCGGCCAGCATGACCCGGCGCCGGCCGAAGCGGTCCGAGAGCGGCCCGTACACCAGGGCACCCAGGCAGTAACCGAAGAAGTTGTACGTGATCGTCAACTGCACCGCGGACGCGGACGTCCCGAACTCCTCGGCGATGTCCGGGAAGCTGGGCACGGACATGTCGAGCTCCACGATCGTGGCAACGAGCGTCACGAGCAGCAGGGCAGGCAGGAATCTTCTGTTGTGTTGTGTCATGGCCTCATGGGGGACGGAGCTGATGGAGGAAGACGGCAGGCGCCTTCCGCCGGGCCGTGCCGTCCTCGGCAGGGCTCAGCGGCGCGCCGGCACCGGTCTTCGGACCAACGGCCACCAGGTGGCATGGGCGTTCAGCGGCCTGCGGCCCGCCCTCGTGCCACCCACGGCAGGTAGTGCCGTCCGCACCGTCGTCCCCTTCTGAGAGTCAAAACTGTCGCCGGGGATGGTACGCGGGAGGCCACCCGTCCTCGCAAGGCGTTTTCGAGCACGCGAACCCGCCGGTGAACAGGGCGCCCGGCCGGCGTGATCGCCGTACGTGGCGGTGGCGGGGCCGGCCGGCGCGGGCGGGGCGAGCTGCCTCAGTCGGGGCGCAGGGAGCGCCAGATCCGGTCGGGGAGGACACGGGCGGCCTGGCGCAGGTCGATGTCGTAGGTGCTGGTCAGCCAGCGGCGCGCGGTCTCGGCGACCGGGCCGATGACGAGCACCTCGATCAGCGCCTTGGGCAGGGGTGCGACCTTGCCGGCCTCGATGTGCGGTCGCAGCCAGTCGGTGACGGTCGCGAACGTGACGTCCTTGGCTGCGCGGATCTCCTCCGCGGGCCCGGCGAGGTAGCCGGAGTGGGCGGAGGTGTGGAGGAAGAGGGCGATGTCACGGTGCTCTTCGGTGAAGCGCAGATAGGCCCGTACGAGCGCGCGGATACCGGTGCGGGGCGTACGGCAGCGGCGCAGCGCGGTGCTCATCTCGTCGCGGAGCTGCTGCGTGCAGCGGGTGTGGAGGGCGGCGGCGAGGCCGTCGAAGCTGCCGAAGTGGTGGTAGAGGCTGCCGAGGCTGACCCCGCCGGCCGCCGTGACCGCGTTCACGGTGAAGCCCTGCCGGCCGGAGGTGGCGTACACGTGCAGTGCGGCGGTCAGCAGGTGCTCCACGGTGGCCTGGCCGCGCTGCTGTTTAGGGGACATCGCCCGGCCTCCTCGGTGTGGTGAGTGAGGTCCGCTTCCGGCGGGCCGTCGCCGGGGCCGTCTGCGTCATGGTGTTCACCATGCGGACAGCCTAAATCGGTGGCGCCAGGACGATACCGCTCGGGCGGCGTCCCGATGTCCTGGCTGCTCCGGTGCGGTGAAAGCGGTCAACCTCTCTGTGCGGTGCGGGATCAGGGGGTTGCCGATGCGCTTGTACTGGAGCGGAGTTATAGAAAATCGTTCTGGTCCTGGCTAGGGTGCGGGACATGGCGAACCCCGACTCAGCAGTCGCCTCATTCCGCCCCCGTTCCTTATTCGCCCGGCTCTTACGTGTCCGTCACCCGCGTATCCGGGCCTTGACCCTCCGGCCCTCGCGCAGGAGGACCGCCGCTGCCTCCGTGGCCGCCGCCGTCCTCCTGCTGGGCGCGCCGCCCGCGCGGGCCGACGAACCGGCCCCGCCCCCGATGACGGACGGCTTCGGCCTGACCCAGGTCGGCGCTCCCGCCGGCACCGCCACCAACTTCGTGATCACCGTGAAAACGGCGCAGGTCGCCGGGGAGCACCGCATCCGGATCCTGCTGCCCGGCGACTACGCGGCCCAGCCCGCCAAACGCTACCCGGTGTTCTATTTCCTGCACGGCGCGTCCGACGACCCCGGCAATCCGGGACTGGCCTACCCCGCCCTCACCGCCGCCACCTCGATGATCACGGTCATTCCGGACGGAGGCCGCCGGGGCTGGTACACCAACTGGCTCGACCAGAACACCGCCGCCGGCGCGCAGAACTGGGAGAACTTCCACATCAACCAGGTGATGCCCTTCATCGACGCCAACCTGCGCACCCTGGCGACCCGGCAGGGGCGGGCCGTCGGCGGCCTCTCGATGGGCGGGTTCGGCGCCCTGCACTACGCCCAGCGGTACCCCGGGCTGTTCAGCCAGGTGGCCACGTTCTCCGGTGCCAACGAGCTCTCCAGGAACCACGCCGTCATCCGTGCCGCGGTCGTCGCCACACTGACCAACATCGGCGCCCCGCTGTGCGGCAGTTCCAGCCCCGCCTGTTCCCTGAACTTCGGGCCCACCGTGTCCAGCGACGCGGTCTTCGGTACGCCGTATCCGGTCTTCGACGCCGACTGGCGCTGGAACCAGGCCGATCCGGTCGCGCACATGGACGTCCTGGCCAGGGCCGGTACGGGCGTGGCGATCTACACCGGCGACGGCAACGGCGAGGCCGCCAACCCGGAGTTCTGGGTCCAGTCGGCGGCCCAGCACGCCAAGGAACGGCTGGACGCCCTCGGCCACCCGTACCACTACGTGAACTACCGCGGCGGCTCCGGCTGGGGCAGTCAGTGCAACGGCGGCCACACCTGGGGCTGCTGGGCGCAGGACCTCGTGGACTACGTCCCGCGTCTGGAGGCGGCGTTCGCCGCCGCCACCTGATCCGCCGGCGGAAGGGCCGGTACCGGCCGCCCGCTGCCGACAGGACACCGGGTCCGGAAAGAACCGGAGAGACCAGGACGACCGGAAAGACCCGTAATCCCCGGAACCCCCATAAGAAGGGAACCACCCTGTGACACTGTTTCCGGCCCACCCCCCGAGAAGTCCGCTCCCCCGCCTGCGGGTGATCGCCGCCGTCCTGACGGTCCTGTGCGTCGCCCTGGGGCTGTCGGCCTCCCCGCTCATGACGGACCGGGCCCACGCGGAGGCGAACTGCGGCACCGGGCTCCAGTGCGTGAGCTTCACGTCGGTGAGCAACGGCCGCGCGCTGGACGTACAGAACGGATCGCGTGACGACGGCGCCATCATCGTCACCAACACCGCTCCGGGCTACCACCAGTCCTGGCGCCTGAGCGTCGACCCGTCCGACTCCTCCTTCACCATCGTGAACAACACGACGGGCAAGTGCGTCGACCTGAGCTGGCCGGCGCTGCGGCAGCAGACCTGTCGCGGCCAGAAGAGCCAGAAGTGGTACTTCCAGCCGGTGTCGGGGGCCGGTCCGGCCGGTCAGGCGTTCATGATCCGTAACGAGAGCGACAACTCGTGCCTGGACCTTTTGAACAGCGCCCAGTACGACGACGCCTGGACCAGCAAGTCCACCTGCCACGGCAGGACCAACCAGCAGTGGACCACCACGGCCGCCGAGGCGCGGAACCTGGCCGTGGACCACGGAGCCAAGCGGTGCCAGAGGGACGCCTCCTCCTGCACCTGGGCGACGAAGAGCGAGGCCCCCGCGGCGCCGCTGCCCAAGGTCTGCGCGTCGGCGGTCTGGTACAACAACACCGACGGGCCGATCTCGCAGGCCTTCTCGGTGACCCACACCAGCGGCTGGCAGAGCAGCATCGGCACCGACTTCAAGACGCAGCTCGCCGGCGGTGCCATGGAGGTCCTGCAGGCGACCGTCGCCTCGGGTGTGTCCTTCCAGCAGATCTGGCAGGGCTCCAAGAGCGTCAACGACTCCGTCACGGTGTCCGTTCCCACCAAGCAGTACGGCTGGGTGACGCTGTCGGTGCTGGCGAAGAAGGTGACCGGGACCTGGACGTTCGACGCGTACGGGTTCCCCTGGACGGCTGAGGACACCGTCACCGTACCCCTCAAGGGCGACCCCAGCGGTGGCGCGACCGTCTACATCGCGAACACCAGTCCGAACTTCACCTCCTGCGTCTGATCCCGCCCGTTCCACCGGGCGCCGACACATCGCGCTCCGGCCGTTTCACCGGCGCACCGGCAGGAAACCCGGTCTTGGATCCACCCGTCGGGCCCGCACGCCTGCCAGGACAGACGGCGCGAGCGGAGCGGGCCGGCACCGGAAGGAGACCGATCATGCCTGCAGGTTCCAGTTCCAAGCGGGAGCGCCAGTACGAGCACATCAAGGACAGCGCCGAGGAGCGCGGGGCGTCCAAGGGCCGGGCCAAGGAGATGGCCGCCCGGACGGTGAACAAGGAGCGCGCCCGGTCGGGTGAGGCCAAGTCCTCCAGCAGCGGCTCCACCAAGGGCAAGTCGCCGTCACAACGGGGCGGGGAGCGGTCCGGCAGGTCCGGGAAGTCCACGGGCCAGGGCTCGCGCTCGGGATCGGGCGGCCCCACCCGCGACCAGCTCTATGAGGAAGCGAAGAAGAAGGGCATCGAAGGGCGGTCCTCGATGAACAAGGACCAGCTCGCCAAGGCGCTGGGCCACTGAGCCCCGCCCCGCCCCCTTCCCGCTCCCTGGCCCTGACCGGTGCCCGCTGCTCTCTGAGCGCTCCCGGACGGGCGTCCCGCCAGCGGCGGGGCGCCCGTCCGGGGGTGACACCGCAGCGCCGGGTCCCGCGTAATTAAGCTGTGGCTACGTGCCGTTGCCACCGGCAGTCGCCGCGTGCGAGTCTCCAGAACGTGCCGGAGGGCCGTGCGTCCGGACGCGTGCGGGGGCGCGTGCGGGCGCACCGCCCCCCTGCAAGGCCGCCGGGTCACGCCCGCCCCGCCCGCTCCCGTCGTCTTTCCGCCGTTCCCGGCGTCTTTCCGCCGTTCTCGCCGTTCTCGCGGCCGTACAGCCGTGGTGGCACCGAACGGGCGTCGCGCGCCGGGTAGTTGACTCACCCCTCCCCCGCCGCCCGGACATACGCACCGGAACCATTCCTGTTACCCGCGGTGGAGCCGCTGTCTAAACTCAGTGACACGTTTCTGCTCCGCCCGACCCGGGAGGCCGCCGGTGGGAACGCTGCCGATCGACGACGAGGACGCCGCCCTGTACACGATCGGGCAGGTCGCCGCCCTGCTCGAAGTCCAACTGGCCTTCCTCAGACGGCTGGACGAGCAGGGCATCGTGGTGCCCGGCCGCTCTCCGGGCGGCCAGCGCCGCTACTCCCGCCGGGAGATCGACCGGGTGGCGGAGGCGGTGGAGCTGATCGACGAAGGGGTGACGCTGGTCGGGGTGCGCCATGTCCTGGCCCTGCGGGAGCAGGTCGCCGGGTTGCAGGCCGACCTGTCGGCGCTGCGCTCTTCCCCGGGCCCGACGGCACCTTGACACGGGTGCGCTCAGGTTCTATGTAGTCAGACAGAGAGGTTCGGCTCCGAGCGGGGGTCCGCGTACCGGGTACCCGCGCGTACGGACGCACGCGCGGTACGGGCACGCACAGGTACGCGCACCTGTACGGCCGGGTACGAGCGAGCGGCCCGCAGGCCGGTTCCGGCGTGGGACATGAGCAGTGGACGCGAGGGGGCGGGCCGCACGGGGCCGGCGGACTCCGGGCCCGGGCGGGGCCCGACATCCCTGGGAGGAGTGCGAGATGGCACGTACGGTCGGAATCGACCTGGGCACGACGAACTCCGTGGTGGCGGTGCTGGAGGGCGGCGAGCCCACCGTGATCACCAACGCCGAGGGGGCCCGTACCACCCCGTCCGTCGTCGCGTTCGCCAAGAACGACGAGGTGCTGGTCGGCGAGGTCGCCAAGCGCCAGGCGGTCACCAACGTGACGCGTACGGCACGGTCGGTCAAACGCCACATGGGCGACGGCGACTGGCGGTTCCCCGAAGCCGGGTCGCAGAGCATCGGCGGCAAGCGGTACAAGGCACAGGAGCTGTCGGCGCGGGTGCTGCAGAAGCTCAAGCGGGACGCGGAGGCGTACCTCGGAGAGGACGTCAACGACGCCGTGATCACCGTCCCGGCGTACTTCAACGACGCCCAGCGGCAGGCCACCAAGGAGGCCGGGGAGATCGCCGGGCTGAAGGTGCTGCGGATCATCAACGAGCCGACCGCCGCCGCGCTGGCCTACGGCCTGGACAAGGGCAGCGAGCAGACGGTGCTCGTGTTCGACCTCGGTGGCGGCACCTTCGACGTCTCGCTGCTGGAGATCGGCGACGGGGTGTTCGAGGTGAAGGCCACCAACGGTGACACCCGTCTGGGCGGCGACGACTGGGACCAGCGGATCGTGGACCACCTGGTCAAGCAGTTCCGCAACGCCTACGGCATCGATCTGTCCAAGGACAAGATGGCGCTCCAGCGGCTGCGCGAGGCCGCGGAGAAGGCGAAGGTGGAACTCTCCTCCTCCAGCGAGACGACGATCAACCTGCCCTACATCACCGCCTCCGCCGAGGGCCCGCTGCACCTGGACGAGAAGCTCACCCGCGCCCAGTTCCAGCAACTGACCGCAGACCTCCTGGAGCGCTGCAAGGGCCCCTTCCACCAGGCCGTCAAGGACGCCGGGGTCAAGGTGCCCGCGATCGACCACGTCATCCTGGTCGGCGGCTCGACCCGGATGCCCGCCGTCACCGACCTGGTCAGGGAACTCACCGGCAAGGAGGCCAACAAGGGCGTCAACCCGGACGAGGTCGTGGCGATCGGTGCGTCGCTGCAGGCCGGCGTTCTCAAGGGTGAGGTCAAGGACGTCCTGCTGCTGGACGTCACCCCGCTGTCCCTGGGCATCGAGACCAAGGGCGGCATCATGACCAAGCTGATCGAGCGGAACACCACGATCCCGACCAAGCGCTCGGAGATCTTCACCACCGCCGAGGACAACCAGCCCTCCGTGCAGATCCAGGTCTACCAGGGCGAGCGCGAGATCGCGGCGTACAACAAGAAGCTCGGCATGTTCGAGCTGACCGGTCTGCCGCCGGCCCCGCGCGGCGTCCCGCAGATCGAGGTCACCTTCGACATCGACGCCAACGGCATCATGCACGTCGCCGCCAAGGACCTGGGCACGGGCAAGGAGCAGAAGATGACCGTCACCGGCGGCTCCGCGCTGCCCAAGGACGACATCGACCGCATGATGCGCGAGGCCGAACAGTACGCCGAGCAGGACCGTCGCCGCCGTGAGGCCGCCGAGACCCGCAACCAGGCCGAGCAGCTCGTCTACCAGACCGAGCGGCTCCTGAAGGACAACGAGGAGAAGATCCCCGCCGACGCCAGGAGCGAGACCGAGGCCGCACTCGCCGTCCTGAAGGACCGGCTCAAGGAGAGCGAGGGCGAGGACGTCACCGCCCTGCGGCAGGCCGTGGAGTCCGCCGCGGCGGCTGCGCAGAAGATCGGCACGGCTCTCTACAGCAAGGCCGGGCAGGACGGCCGGGACGCCGGAGCCGGACGGCCGGGTGATCAAGGAGCCGGACGGCCGGAGGGGCAGGACGAGGTGGTGGACGCCGAGATCGTCGACGACGAGTCATCGGCGTCCGGGCCGTCCTGAACCGTCCCGGAGTGGGCGTGATGTGCGCGGGGCGGTTGTCGCTCAGAGAGCCTGGGGGCGCCCGAACAGGGCGGCGTAGCCGGGCGGGAGCTGGAGCAGCACACGGTGCATCAGCTCTTCGTCGGCGACGTCGGCCACCACGCTGAGCACGGCGCTGACGTCCCATTTCGCCGTCTCGTCGGTGGCTCCCTCGATCCACGCGGCGGTGGCCCGTACGAACCGCTCCGGTGTGAGCGGTTCGGCGGCCTGAAGGGGGTTGAGCAGGACCAGGGCGCAGGTCTCCGGGAGGCGGGCGGCCAGTTCCGCGCGCTCCGTGCCCACCACGTGCGCCCCCAGCAGGGCGAGCACGACGCGGGCCGCCCGCTCGGCCTCCTGCCGTGAGGGGTAGCCGCCCCGCTCCATGACCTGGTCCAAAAACGCCTCCCACTGCATCACCATGTCGCGACTCCCTCGCTGCGCGCTCCGTGCGGCGCTGCCGTCCGGCCCCTGTGCCCGGTCTCCCGGCCCACTGCTGTCAGCCCGTTCCGCTGTTGTCAGTCCGTTCCGCTCGGTCCGACCGCCGGACGAAGACCTGGTCCGTGCCCCCGGTCGGCTGCGGGACCAGGTTGTCGGCGTTGGACTCGAAGGCGACGACGCGTCCGGACAGGGACGGTGAGGGGGAGGAAGAGATGCCGCGCTCGGCCTGCGCGCCGTCGTGGGTCAGGCTGAGCCGGCGGGTGGTGCCCTCACGCAGGTCGCGTACGAAGACGTCGGACCAGCCGTTGGTGTCGCCCGGCACCAGGTTGTCGGAGTTGGAGCCGAAGTGGACGTACCGGCCTTGGGGGCTCACCTTCGGTTTGTAGGACCACATCGACGGCTCGCTGCCGTCGTAGGTGACGTCCACCTGCCGGGTGCTGCGCCCGCGCAGATCACGCAGGTAGACGTGGGCACCCGAGGTGAAGGCGGCGTACCGGCCGTCGGGACTCAGTGCGCCGTCGGACAGGGAGACGCCCGAGACGGTGCCGTCCGGGTACACGCTGCCCCGCACCGTCGTACCGGCGCGCAGGTCCCGTACGTACAACTTCTGTCCGGGCCGCTGCGGGCCGTCGTGGACCAGGTTGCCGGCGTCGGAGATGAAGGCCACCGTCCGGCCGTCCCGGCTGAGTTCGGGGTAGCGCGACTCGCCGTCGCTCTGGGCGCCGTCGTCGGCGAGGCTGACCCGACGCGTGGTGCCCGCGCGCAGGTCGCGTACGAAGATGTCCCCCGCCTTGTTGGTGTCCTCCGGGTCGAGCGCCTGCCGGGTCTGGAAGGCGGCATGGTGTCCGTCGCCGCTCAGAGCCGGGTAGAAGGCGCCGCCGGCGATCTGGCCGCCGTCCTGGTCCATGCTCACCCGCCGGGTGGTGCCGGTGTGCCGGTCGCGGACGAAGACGTCCCAGGCGTTGTTGGTGTCGCCCGGCACCAGGTCGGAGGCGGGCGAGGTGAAGGACACGTACCGGCCGTCGTCGCTGATCGCCGGGGTCGAGGCGTTCTTGGCGGACGGCCTGCCGTCGGCGGTGACGCTGACCGTCTCGACGGCGCCGGTCCACAGGTCGCGGACGTGGATCTGCCAACTTCCGGAGGGTGGTCCGGGCGGGCCGGTCACCCGGGGCCCGGCCTGGAAGGCGACGTACCGGCCGTTGCCGCTGACGGCGGGTGCCGTGGCGGTGAGCCTGTCCGGCGCGCCCTGCCACGGCGCCGATGCCCATTCGGTACGCGGCTTGTGGGCGCTCTCCGTGCCGGTGCCCGCGCCCGCTGCGGCGGGCGGTGCGAGCAGCGCGGCGGCGCAGCAGGCGACGGCCGGCGCGCCACCGAGGAGCACACGTGCGCGTACGGGCATGGGCCCTCCCTCCCGGGGTGTCCGGGCCTCCCGGCCGGAGGCGTCCGAGAGTCGAACACCGCTGCGTGGCACGGGACAAGAGGTGGTCGCAGTGCACCGGGCACGGATGCGCTCGTTGCATCACCGGCCGCTGGACGGACGGCCCCGTTCCGGGGTGGCTTTCCCTCTCCCGTACAACCTTTTCCCGTGCGGCCCTTTCCCGCACGGCCGCGTTCCGCTCCCGGCTTTCCGCCCGGCGATGGCCTGTCGGTGGCATGCCCTGGTCCGGCCCGCACACCGGTCAGTATTGATCTTGCCCTGTCCGTCACCGGGGTAGCGCCGAGGTAAGCCCCAAAGCCGCCAGTACTTGGTCTTGGCGCCCGAAGAGCTTCCTACGGAGTGTCGGGCGCGAGGGCTTTGACACGGTTCTCGTACTCGCGGCGGGCCTTGCGCTGGGCGGGGATCGCCCAGCGCCGTCGAGGGTCCGGCAGCGGACTAGGAGTTGGCGGTGGATCGCGGGCGGGGCGGTGACGCGGAGGGCTTAGCCCGTGCCGCGTCGTACGGCGACGCCGTGGTCGAGCGCGACCCGCCCGGCGTCGTCCAGCTCAGCGGCGCGGAGGAAGCCGGCGACCTTGCCGGGCATGTCAAGGGTGACGGGCAGTTCCGGGACCGGGGCACTCTCGTCGGCGACGTGCTCGGGCAGGAGGTCGGCGACGGCGGTACGGACGGCGCCGCGGCTGACGCCGTGTTCACGGGCCAGGGCGGCGAGGGACTGGCCTTCCAGGTAGGCGGTGCGCACGTCGGCGACCGTCTCGCCCGCGAGGACGGGGCGGCGTCCGCCCATGTTGCCCTTGGCCTCGGCGGTCCGTAGCCCGTCGTACGTCAGCTCCCGTTGGAGATCGCGTTGGAGTTCGCCGACGGCGGCGAGGGTCTGCACCATGAACTTCATGCAGGCGGCTGGAGGTTCCTGCCTCCTCTTCGAAGACGACCGGGTCCTCGATCCCGGCCTCGTCCAGGACGAGGTTCTGGCGGTCGGTCGACTGCTGGTCGGTCGACACCCGCTTGTAGACGGGATTGGCCACGCTGTCCCTCGCTTCTGCCCTGCACCGGACGCCAGATGTCATCTAATCCTGTCGTCAACCGGCATCGGATCCCATTGGACCTGAGCCGTCATCAGGCCCCGGAGAGTCCGGGCTCATTGGACGTCCTTCGCGCCTGTCGTCATTCGATCGTTTGACGACAGGCAGGCGAGGCGTCGGCGCTTGACTCAGCTTGCTGACGCGGAGCAGATGCGCGACCTGTCCGGAAGTTAGCGGAAGACTCGTCGGGCCTGTCGCCGACGATGTCGCCTGACCGGTATCACACTGCCGAGCCGCCGACCTGAATGCCACGCTCAGCTACATGTCGGTTGGTTCGCCCTTCGTTTACGGCACCCGAGCAGGGACTACTCAATGCGGCAGGGGGTGATCATATGCCGTTTCCGGGTGCTCTGCCCTCCAAGGTCTAGGAGGAAGCCGCCGATCAGCCGATAGGCGACGCGATGGACACACACCCCGATTCACGTGGGCTGGTTGCTGCTGAGCGGGTGGTTCGCAGCGAATGCACGAATCTCGGAGAGGGAAATCAGTGAGCGGCAGGAGTCTGACCCAAACTGAGGCCGAGGGGCGCGCAAGCCTGCTGACGGTCGAGCGGTATGACGTTGCCGTCGACCTTTCGGATCTGCTGACCGGCTCGCGGGTCCGGTGCGAATCGACGATCACCTTTACGTCTCACCAGCCCGGGGCCGAGACCTTTGTCGATTGTCCGGCGGCGGTGGAGAGCGCCACACTCAACGGGGTCGTGCTGCGGTCGGCTGTCGAGGGCCGGATCGCGCTGACCGATCTTGCCGAGCACAACGTCCTCACGGTGGTCTCGGTGACGGAGTGCTCGGCCGATGGCTGGGGCGTGCACAAGGCGGTCGATCCCGCCGACGGCGAGAGGTACTTCTTCACCGACTTCGCTCCCGACTACGCCCACCATGTGTCGGCCTGCTTCGATCAGCCGGACCTCAAGGCGCCGTGGGCGTTCACCGTGACCGCTCCCGCCGGCTGGCGGGTGCTGAGCAACAGCGGTGACCCGCAGATCGAAGACCTCGGCTCCGTGCGACGCTGGACCTTCCCGCCCACGCCGCCGCTCGCGGCGTACAACACCGTGATCAATGCGGGCCCGTACTACGAATTGCGTCGTCGCGGGGCTGGTCATGATCTCGGGCTCTTCTGCCGGCAGTCGCTGGCTTCCATCCTGGACCGGGACGCCGACGAACTGTTCACCCTGACCACCCAGGGGCTCGAGTTCTTCGCCGGCAAGTTCGGCATGCCGTTTCCGCAGCACAAGTACGACCAGGTCTTCACGCCCGAGTACCCCGGCGCGATGGAGAACTTCGGCTGCGTCACCTGGATGGACTGGTTCCTGCGCAGGACCACGCCGACCAGAGCGGAGTGGGACATCTTCTCGCGGTACCTGCTGCACGAACTCGCGCACATGTGGTTCGGCAACATCGTCACCATGCGCTGGTGGGACGACCTGTGGCTGAACGAGGCATTCGCGGAGTTCGCCAGCAATTGGGCCGCCGTGAGCGTGACGTCGTACACCGATGCCTGGACGGCACACCTGGTCGGCGAGAAACTCAAAGCGTATTTCATGGATCAGGGACCCATGTCGCATCCGATCCGCCAGCAGGTCCGCGACGTCTCCGAGGCCGAAGCGACATTCGACGCCATCACCTACCCCAAGGGCGCATCCGTACTGCACCAGCTGATGACGTACGTCGGCGAAGCGAACTTCTCTGCCGGTCTCACCAACTACTTGGCCACGCATGCCTGGGGCAGCACCACGCTGCAGGACCTGATCGACGCCGTCGCCGGCGCCAGCGGACGTGACCTGGACCAATGGCGCACGGCATGGCTGGAAACAGCGGGCACCGACCGGCTCACTCTCGACCACGACACAGACGGGTTCACCCTCGTCGCTCAAGGACCGGGTGGCCGTCCACGCCCGCATGTGCTTGCCGTCGGCGCCTACGAGGGCTCCGGGGATCATCTTGAGCGCATGGCACTCGTCAAAGTCGAGGTAGCGGGCGAACGAACCCGGCTCGACCTGCCTGCCGGAGCCGATCTTTATCTGGTCAACGATGAAGACCTGACCTTCACCTCGACGAGACCTGACGCCACAACCAGAGACGCGTTCTTCCGCAATGCCGCCCGCCTGCCCACCGCGACCGCGCGAGGTGTCGCCGTCGCCACGGCCTGGGACATGCTGATCAACGGCGAAGCGACAGCCGCCGAAGCCGTGCAGTGCCTGACCGGAGTGCTCGCTGTCGAGACGTCCGCGTCGGTGATCGAGCCGTATCTCAACCTGGCTGTCGAGGCCGCAGATCTGTGGAGCCCACAGTCGGAGCGGGACGAGCTGCTGCGAGCAGTAGCCGCGGCGTGCCGCAGCCTCTCCGGCGTCGGCGCCTACCGCAAAGCGGCGTTGCGCGGCTTCGCTCGCACCGCGACCGAACCGGAGGAAGTTGCCTGGCTCCAGGCCAAGGCCGGAGAGGACATCGATCTCCAGTGGCGAGCACTGGTTCGCAAGGCTCAGCTCGGAAGCCCGACCGCAGTCGAGGCACAGGCGCTGCTCGACCGCGACCCGGATCCCGACGCATGGATCAGCAGGCTCCAGGTCCGCGCGGCGACCCTGGACGCGGCAGAGAAGAAAGCGGTGTGGCAGGCGCTGGTGACAGACTGCGCGGTGCCCCTCGCTTCAATCCAGTCAGTTGCGACGCTGTTCTGGAGCGCCGGTCAGGACGACTTGCTCAGGCCCCACACGGAGGCCTACCTCGATCTCGTGCAAACTATCCACCACAGCGGAACCATGCCGGCACGGACTTACACCAAGAGCCTCTTCCCGGTGTTCGGTATCGACCTGACCTTCGTGGAACGAGCACAAGACCTCGCGGCACAGGTTGTCCCGGTCGTCCGAACGAACCTCCTGGACCAGGCCGACCGGATGCGCCGCATACTGCGCTCCCGCGGCTGAAGGCTTTCCAGCCCGGTCCACAGCCCGATCTGCAATTCCTCGATGCTGGTGAGAAGCCATGTCACAATCGGTGATCTGTGACGCTCTGTAGGTACAGGTTCTTGACGCTGAGAGGCGAGGCTGTCTTCGCTCAGGAGCACCTGCTGACGGCTTCGACGCGTGGGGCCGGGGGCCGTGCTGGACATCGCTTTCGAGTCACGGGATGACGGGACGATCCGGCTCTCGCGCGGCGCGTCGGACGACGGGTCGATTGAGCGAGCACGGGCCCGATCCAGGTCAGTTCATCGTATGCCTCCGGGGAAGATCATCAGCGTCCTGGCCGGTTCCTGAGCTGCTCAACACCGGTTTCCTGGTCCTTTTCCTGATCGGAGCCCCTTTCGGTGCTCAGGCGACCGTGCCGAAGCCGGAGGCTGCCGGTTCCTGTTCGCGGAGCTGGGTGAAGTCAACGTCGAGCTTGGGGTCGTATGCCTCGGGCCGGATGCCGAGTTCGTGGGTGCTGTACTCGCCGGACCGTTTGATGTGTTCGGTCAGGTACGGGGAGACCTGGGCCAGGTCCTCCGGGTCGATCTTCCATCCCTCCTCCAGGAGCTGGCGGACGATCTCGGCGATGTCCAGGGCGTTATGGAAGATGATGGCGTTGGTGAGCAGGGCGTTGAACTTCATCGCCTTCTTCTGCTCGATGGGGTCGTTGTCGGCGATGACGCCCTGGTTGCCGAAGCCGACCCACTGGGAGAACCGGTTGAACGACTCGACCTTGTTCGTCGCCGCGGTCACCCGCCGGCGCAGCGGCGCGTCCGAGAGGTAGCGCAGCATCTGCACCGTGCGGATCACGCGGCCGACCTCGCGGAACGCGGTGTAAGTGGAGTTCTTGTGCGAGCCCGACTGCAGCCGCTTCAGCAGCGTCGCGGAGGAGATGGCGCCCTCCCGCACGGACACGGCCACCTTCATCAGGTGCCGGAACTGGGACTCGATCAGATCCCAGTCGATGACGTTCTTGCCCGCCTCCCCGAACAGGGAGTCGATCATGCCCGGACACCCCCGGGATGTGCTTCGCCGCCTCGTACGGGCCCATGTTCATGTTGGTGCCCTTGACGAACGTGGTCAGCACGTACCGGCCAAACGGGTCCTTCAGCTTCGGGTCGTGGCCCGAGGGCGGACCGAAGCGGCGCCACCACTCCACCCAGTAGGCGGTGCGGGCCACGATCCCCATCAGTGTGCGCTCCGGCATCCGGGCCTTGACCTCCTGCTCCAGGCGCTTCGCCGAAGGCCGCTGTCCCTCGGAGCGGTGCGGCTTCAGTGACGGGATGCCGGTCTGCGGGTCGATGACCAGGCCCTCGTTGTCCGGGTACCCGGCATCCGCCACCGCCCTCCTCGCACAAACCGACCTCCACCAGGTAGTCGGCCAGCTTCTCCTGGATGTCCCCGACCGGTCCCGGCCGAGCTGCCCGTACAGCAGCACCTCCCAGAAGTTGCCGTGATGCGCGGAGACCTTCTCGATCTGCTCGTACTGCCCCGCGAATCCACCGAAGCTTTCCACCGCCCTGGTGACCGCGCCCACGCCGCCGGCCTGCACCAACTGGGCCTTAGCCAGGGCGAGCACGGCCGGGGAAGCCTCCCCGCCCAGGCGCCGGGCGACCTCTTCCACCGGCGCCGCCTCGTCCATCCCGTCCAGGGCCTTCACCGCCTCGGCGGTCATCGCCTCAGCCTTCGCCAGCGCCTCCTGCGCGGGCCCGCCGTCGTCGAGGCTTTTGAGCACGGTGCGGTAGTTCCCGATCAGAGCATCGGCGATCTCCCGCTCGGCGAGCCGGATCTTCTCCAGCTCCTCCTTGGCCTTCTTGATCTTCATGGCGACCCGCTTGCAGAACATCGTCGCCAGATCGTCCCGGACCCGCATCCGTGCCTTGTGCGCAAGGCAGGCCAGCAGCGCGATCCGCTTGACGACCACGTAGTCCCGCAGTTCGGAGGCGTCCGCCGCATCCGCTTCCCCGGCGAAGTCGGTGACCTTCGGCGCGGCGACGCCGTCCACCCACACCGCGGTGTCGCCGAGCTCGTCCAGCCACTCCAGGTGCGTGAACAGGCGCTTGAAGTACGACCAGCTCGGGCCCTGGGCGGTCTGCTTCAGCCGGTTGAACTGCGTGGTGCCGTCACTGTCCCTCAGCGATCTGCCGTGCCCGGGACTGCTGGTACTTCGTCCCCACCCACTGGCGCACCTCGGCACGCTGCCGCTCAGCGGTCCGGCCCGTCTCGTACGACGGGAGCGTGCCCTCCGGCAGCTCGACCGTACGGCGGACGAAGTCGACCACCATCTCCGAATACTCGTCCGGCTTCGGGAACCGGCCCATCCGCTGATACGACTTCAGCGCCAACAACAGGGCGAGCTGATGCCCGTCGGAGTCCATCCGCTCAGCAGCCCACGCAGCCTCTTCCCTCGTCGGCGCGAAGAGGAGATGCAGCTCATGCGCGGTGATCAGCCGCTTGAACCGCGGGTACGCGGTCCGCCCGATCGAGGTCACAAGTCCCGCCCCAGGCCCAGAGATCAGTCGGTATCAGCACCAACGACCTTCGGCCGAATGGGTGACGGCTGGGGCCGGGCAGGCAATCAAGATCAAGTACTGGCGGCTTTTGGGCTTACCTCGGCGTCGCCCCTCACCGGGGCCGCCGGTCGTCAGCAGGCGGAGCGGATGCGTGACGCCCTCGTGGAACTGAGGAGCGATAACCGGCGGCTCTGTGCTCAGCCGCCCCCCTTGCGGCGTGCCGGGAGGTGGCCGAGTCTCACATCAGCGGCGGCCGGTGACGGCCGCGTTCGGCGCGAGGCAGGCGAGGAAGGAGCCAGGCATGCCGGGTGACGAAGCCGTGGAGCCCGTGTCCCGGGGCCGGGAGGAGGGCGGCCGGTCCGCGCGGGAGGTGGCGCGGATCGCGCTGACCCCCGCCGCCGAGGAGCTGATCCGCGAGCTGTACGCCTCCCACGGGCCGGTGATGTTCCACCAGTCGGGCGGCTGCTGTGACGGGAGTTCACCGATGTGCTATCCGGCCGGTGAGTTCCGTACGGGTGCCTCGGACGTGCTGCTGGGGCGGCTGGCCGTGCGCGGTGTCGGGAAACCGGTCGGCTTCTACATGTCGGCGGACCAGTTCGCGCGCTGGCGGCACACGCATCTGACGGTGGACGTCGTTCCCGGGCGCGGCGGCGGCTTCTCGCTCGAAGCGCCCGAGGGGGTCCGCTTCCTGATCCGCTCCCGGCTGCTCAGTCAGGAGGAGCGGGAACTGCTGGACGGCTGAGACGGCGGTACGGGCAGACGACGGCTCGCCACCCGGGGCCGTCAACGCCATCGATGTTCTCGTTGCCGCTTCGGTGACGTTACGCCTCGTCCTGTACCAGGCGCTCCAGCATGTCCTGGAAGTCCACGTCGACGACCACCCGCAGCCCGTCGCCGTCCGGCTCGCTCAGCCGGGTCATCGTTCCGCGCCGCCACCAGAAGACGTTGGGGCTGATCGCCCCCGCCGCGTCCTCGTGGCCCGACGCCGCGAACTGCGCCATGGACTGGAGCGCGGGGATGACCTGTGCGTCGCGGATGGGGTGGAAGGCGAGCTGGTGGCGGAAGGGCAGGGCCACCAGGGCCCCGTCCGCGGTCAGCGGTGTGCCCACGACCCGCTGGACCAGTTCGTCCAGCACCAGTACCCGGCTGGCGGTGAAGAAGGAGTCGCCGAGGACGACTTCGAAGGCCGAGCCGTCACCGCGCCGCACCGTCTCGTGTCCCTCGACCGGCAGGGCGCGCAGGTTGTTCATCGCCCGGATGCGCAGCTCGGGCACCTCGCCCAGGTCCAGCAGCGAGTCCTCGCTGAGCATCTGTACGGCCTCGGGGAGGTCCAGGGCCAGGACCTCGCGCAGCCCCGGGGCCGGGCTGCGTCCGTACCGGAAGGAGTCGGACGGCGGCAGGGTGTCCTCGGCGACGACCCGGGGGTACAGGCGGGCCCGGATCTCGTCCTCGGAGAGGGTCTCCAGGGGCTGCGGGCCGTCCATCGTCCGCAGCACCTTGCCGACGTGGTCCCGGATCATCGCGGGCCAGGAGCGTTCGCCGCGCCGGTCGCGGTGGCAGACGGCGGCGAGGTTGCCCAGTCCGAACTGGCGCCCGGAGGAGTCGGCGACCACGCCCGCGTAGACGGTGACCTCCAGCCCCTGTTCGGCGAACGCCTGGCGGACCTGCGACCTGAAGAAGCCGCCCTCCCGGTCGGAGAAGAAGGCGAACTCGCCATCGCGCGGGGCTTCGCGCGGGTCCCGCTTCGGTCCGCGACGGAACAGGCCCATCTCTTCCTCCCGCCCTCCCGGCGACGACCACGTACGCCGATCGTATCGGGCCTGCCGCGCCCCTCGGCGCGGCCCGCCGGCCCCGCTCCGGCGGTGGAGCCCACCGCCGCTGCCGGGGCGGCGTTCCCATGCCGGAGGGTCCGGTGGCCAACCCCGTATGATGCCCATGGATCGACCGATTGACGCGGCTCGGCAGACTCGTCCGCCACAAGCGGACGTGACGCATACCACAGAAACAGCAGGCCAACAATAAACAACCTTTCGGCGTCGACTAATGTCAACTAGTTGACCGAAAGGGCCTCGGCGGGTCTTTTCCGAAATTGCGTATATGCCCGTTACGAGGAGTAACACCGACCATGTCCGACACCGGCCTGGGCAGCAGCCCGCGCTTCAGCGTCATCGTTCCCGTGTTCAAGGTGCACGAGCTCCTTCGCGAGTGCATGGACTCGGTGCTCGGGCAGGACTTCACGGACTTCGAGGTCATCGCGGTCGATGACCGCTCCCCCGACCACAGCGGCGAGATCCTGGACGAGTACGCGGCGCGCGACCGGCGGGTGAAGGTGCTGCACCTGCCGGAGAACGGCGGACTGGGCCGGGCCCGTAACGCCGGCCTGGAGCGGGCCCGCGGTGACTACCTCCTCTTCCTGGACAGCGACGACACCCTCACACCCGGCGCGCTGGGCGCGCTCGCCGCGCGGCTGTCCGGCACCGAGGACCCCGACATCCTGGTCTTCGACTACGCGCGCACCTACTGGGACGGCAAGGTGCTGCGCAACCAGCTCGCGGCGCTGCTCGCCGAGTCCGGTGCGCCGGTGTTCTCCCTGGCCGAGCGACCCGAGCTCCTGGACCTGCTCCAGATCGCCTGCAACAAGGCCTACCGCCGCTCCTTCGTGGAGGAGCACGGCTTCCGCTTCCCGCCCGGGTACTACGAGGACGCCCCCTGGACGTTCTGCACGATGATCACCGCGCAGCGGATCGCCGTACTGGACCGCGTCTGCCTGCACTACCGCCAGCGCCGGCAGGGCGGCAACATCCTGGGCACCACCAGCCGCAAGCACTTCGACGTCTTCGACCAGTACGCGCGGGTCTTCGCCTACCTGGACGCGCACCCCGAGCTGCGTACCTGGCACCCCCATCTGTTCCGCAAGATGATCGACCACTACCTGACGGTCCTGGACAAGCCGGGCCGGCTGCCCCAGGAGGCGCGGGCGGAGTTCTTCCACCGGGCCGCGTCCGACTACCGCCGTCTGGAGCCGGAGGGCTTCGTACGGCCCGGGGGCGTGGCCGGCGGCAAGTACGCCGTGCTCGCCCGCGACCTCTACCCGGCCCTGGCCGGGGTGAAGTCGGCCGGGCGGATCCACCGGGGACTGCGCCGGCAGGCGGGCAAGCAACTGCGCCAGGCCAAGCGCACGGGCATGGACCTGCACTACCGCTCCCAGTTGCGGCGTCCCCTGGAGGAGAACCTGGCGGTGTTCTCCTCCTACTGGGGCCGCTCGGTGGCCTGCAACCCGGCCGCCATCGACCGGGAGCTGGCCCGGCTGGCCCCGCACATCCGCCGGGTGTGGGCGATCAAGGCCGGCGAGGAGGACAAGGTGCCGGCGGGCACCGAGTTCGTACGGGTCGGCTCGCGGGAGTTCTGGACGGCCGTCGCGCGGGCGAAGTTCCTGGTCAACAACGCCAACTTCGCCGACAAGGTGGTCAAGCGGGAGGGCTCGGTCCACCTCCAGACCCACCACGGCACCCCGCTGAAGTCGATGGGCCTGGACCAGCAGAGGTTCCCCGCCTCGGCCAAGGGCGTGGACTTCGAGGATCTGATGAGGCGGTGCGACCGCTGGGACTTCAGCCTCTCGGCGAATCGTTTCTCCACGGAGATCTGGGAGCGGGTCTACCCCTGCTCGTACACCTCCCTGGAATACGGCTACCCGCGCAACGACATCCTGCTGAACGCCGGTGCCGCCGAGGTCGCGCGGGCTCGCCGCTCCCTGGGTCTGGCCGAGGGCACCGTCGCCCTGCTGTACGCCCCCACCCACCGCGACCACGAGCCGGGCTTCACCCCCCGGCTGGACCTGGCCGCCCTCGCCGAGCGGCTGGGCCCGCGCTACACCCTGATGGTGCGCGCCCACTACTTCTACAAGGACTCCCCGGACCTGGCCAAGCTCCGGGCCGACGGCCGGGTCCTGGACGTCTCCGGGCACCCCTCGGTCGAGGAGCTGTGCCTGGCCTCGGACGCCCTGATCACCGACTACTCCTCGGTGATGTTCGACTTCGCCAACCTGGACCGCCCCATCGTCACCTTCGCCGACGACTGGGACGTCTACGCCGCGGTCCGCGGTGTCTACTTCGACCTGCTCCAGGAGGGGCCCGGCGCGGTCGCCACCACCCCCGACGAGCTGGTGGAGGTCTTCCGCTCCGGGGCCTGGCAGGACGCCCGGGCCGCCCGCCGCCGGGCGGCCTTCCGGGAGCGGTTCTGCGAGTTCGACGACGGCCGGGCCGCCGAACGGGTCGTACGCCGGGTCTTCCTGGGCCAGACGGACCTGCCGGCGATCGTCCCCCTCGAACAGCGCGTCCCCGCGCCGGCCCCGGCCCTGCTGCTCGGCGCCGTACCGCCGCAGAAGGCCGTACCGCCGCAGAGCGCCGCACCGCGGCAGGACACGGCACGGACGGACCGTACGCCGAGCAGCGCCCCCGAGCAGATGCGCCTGGTCCTCCCCTGGCGACGACCACGGCGGTGACGACCACGCCGGCCACGACCACGCCGGCCACCACCACGGCAGCCACGACCACGGCGGCGGCCACCACCGAGCCTTTGAACCCGGCGACCGCGCCCCGGACGACGACGGGCACCACGGAGCCGCTGCGTCCGGCGCTCTGACCGACCGTTACGTCCGGCGCCCGCGCCGCGGCGGCCCGACCGGCCGCCGCGCCCGGCGCCTCGCACCACTCCTTCAGGAAGGCAACTCCCTCCCCATGCCACCACGGCTCAGCGTCATCGTCCCCGTCTACAACGTCGAGGAGTACCTCCCGGCCTGCCTGGACTCGCTCCAGGAGCAGACGCTCCGCGAGATCGAGATCATCGTGGTCGACGACGGCTCCCCCGACGACTGCGCGGCGATAGCGGCGGAGTACGCGGCCCGCGACCCGCGTTTCATCCTGATCCGCAAGGAGAACGCGGGTCTGGGCGCGGCACGGAACACCGGCCTGGAGCGCATCCACCCGCACAGCGAGTTCATCGCGTTCGTCGACAGCGACGACGTGATCCCGCCGGACGCCTACCGGATGATGCTGGCCAGCCTGGACGAGTCCGGTTCGGACTTCGTGACCGGCAACGTCCACCACATCAACTCCACCCGGGTCTGGCAGTCCCCGATGCACCGCATCCTGGCGGGCGGCGCCCGGCGGCGTACGCATGTCACCGAGGACAAGCGGCTGCTGACCGACCGGATCGCCTGCAACAAGGTCTTCCGCCGCACCTTCTGGGAGAAGCACGGCCTGCGCTTCCCCGAGGGCGTCCTGTACGAGGACACCCCGGTCATCGTGCCGGCGCAGGTGCTCGCCGACGCGGTGGACGTGGTCAGCGAGCCGACGTACTACTGGCGGCTGCGCGACGGCTCCGGCCCCGCCTCGATCACCCAGCGCCGTACCGAGCCCAAGGCCGTGCGCGACCGCACCGCGGCCGTGGAATCCGTCAGCCGCTTCCTGGCCGCCCGACCGGACTGCGCCGACCTCAAGCGTGAGTACGACCGCACCGCCCTGACCGGTGACATCCGGATCTTCCTCAACGTCCTGCCGGACGGCGACGACGAGTACCGCGCGGAGTTCTTGAAGTCCGTCAACCGCTACCTGGACCAGGTCGACCCGCAGGTGGCGCTGGCGCTGCCCGCCCGCGCACGGCTGAAGTGGCTGCTGGTGCGCAAGCACGCCATGGACGAGCTGATCGGCATGCTCAACGCCGAGCGGCAGGGCGAACCGATCGAGATCCAGGGCCTGCTGCGCAAGTACGCGGGCTTCGCCGGTACGGGCCGGGCCGCGGCCCGGCTGCCCAAGCAGATCCGCCGGATCGACCAGGACCTGAAGATGAAGGCCCCGATCCAGGAGATCTCCTGGGAACAGGGCAAGCTGCGCCTGCTGGGCCACGCCTGGATCGAGCGGATGGACCAGCCCGCCAAGCACAGCGCGGTCAAGGTCGTCCAGTTGCGCAAGGAGGGCTCGCGCCGCCGTACGGTCCTGCCGGTCCGCAACGTCTACCGCCCCCAGGCCACCACCGAGTCCGGCCAGACCCAGCACAACTACGACTGGTCCGGCTGGGAACTGCTGCTGGACCCCAGGAAGCTGCGCCGCGGCAAGCAGTGGGAGGAGGGCACCTGGCACGTCGGCATCGGGATGGTCGCGGGCGGGCTGGTGCGCAAGCGGGCGGTGCGCGCGGCCGGCGCCACCAGCGCGGGCAACCCCCCGTACCACTGGCTGGACGAGAACCACCGGCTGCTGCCGCTGCCCGACAAGGACCTGCTCAAGCTGCGGATCGAGAAGGTCCGGGCGCTGGTCACCGGCTACCGCGCGGCGGGCGGGACCATCGAGGTCACCGGCGAGATCCGTGAGTCCCTGGCGCCCGGTGAGGTGGTGGAGCTGGGGGTGAAGAACCGCGGCACCGGTGACGTGCTCAGCTACCGGGCCGATCTGTTCCCCGCCGCGAACGGCGTCACGGGCTTCCGTGTGCCGGTGCCGCTGGAGGACATCGCGCTGCTGCCCGAGCACCAGGACGCCCTGTCCGACAGCCCGCTCGAAAGCGTACGGCGCTCCCGTTCCCTGGCCGCCCGGCGGAACTGGAGCACCGTACTGGTGGCCACCTCGCCCTCCGGCAAGGAGCGGCGCTTCTCCACGGTCGTACGGCCGGGGCTGGCCGACGCGCAGGTGCGGCTGCCCGCCTCGCTCGGCGAGGGCGCGGACCGCAACGAGGTCGGCGTGTTCGCCGGGCAGACCGGTTATCTGAAGTTCTCCGGCCGCGTCCTGCAGGCCAAGCTGACCGATGTGTACTGGCGGGACGGCCGGTTCACCCTGATCGGCAGCACCCCGGCCGACCTCGTCGACCCGGTGCTGGTGATCAAGGCACGGGACCGCTTCGACGAGAAGACCGTGCCGGTCCGGATGTTCGATGACGGCACCTTCGAGGCGGAGTTCACCCCGGCCCGGATGGGCGGCCCGCAGGGCACGCTGCCGCTGAAGACCGGCCGCTGGAACTTCTTCCTGCGCTCGGCCGACGGCGAGAGCGAGGTGCCCTTCATCCTGGACCGGCTGGCCAACCCCAAGTTCCCCGTGCAGGGCACCGACCTGGGCCGTGAGTACGCCGTCGAGGCGCGCTGGTTCGACTTCCCGCAGCTCAACTGCGTCAGCGACCTGTCGGTCCTGGAGCGCGGCAAGTACCGTCAGTACCACCTGCGTACCGAGGTCTACGAGAAGGGCCGTCAGCAGCCGCTGCGGGACGCGGTCCTCTACATCAGCTACAACGGCAAGCAGTACTCCGACAGCCCCAAGGCCATCCACGAGGAACTGCTGCGGCGCGGCGCGGACGTCGAGCACCTGTGGGTGGTGCGCGACGGTCAGGTCGAACTGCCGGACACGGTGGGGAAGGTCCGTTTCCAGTCCACCGAGTGGTACGAGGCGCTGGCCCGCTGCCGGTACATCGTCACCAACGCGCACCTGCCGCACTGGGTGGAGCGCCGCGAGGGCCAGGTCATCGTGCAGACCTGGCACGGCACGATGCTCAAGCGCATCGGTCTGGACATCGACGCGCCGAAGTTCGACCCGAAGTACCACGAGCGGCTGCGCGAGGAGGCCAGGAGCTGGTCCATGCTGGTCTCCTCCAACCGCTTCAGCACCCCGATCCTCAAGCGGGCCATGGCCTTCGACGGCCCGGTCGTGGAGACCGGCTACCCCCGCAACGACTACCTCTACGCGCCGGACCGGGACGCCCGGGCCCGGGAGATCCGCGCGAAGCTGGGCCTGCCCGAGGGCAAGAAGGTCGTGCTGTACGCACCGACCTGGCGGGACGACATCTCGCACCGCGTCGGCCAGTTCCGCTTCGACCTGCGGCTGGACCTCCAGGACGCGGAGCGTCGGCTGGGCGCCGACCACGTCCTGCTGGTGCGCCGCCACTCCAACATCGTGGACAGCATCCCCGGCGCGGGCGGCGGCTTCGTCTTCGACGTCTCGGAGTACCCGGACATCGCCGACCTGTACCTGGCTGCCGACATCATGATCACCGACTACTCGTCGGTCATGTTCGACTACGCCCACCTGCGCCGGCCGATGCTCTTCTTCACGTACGACCTGGAGCACTACCGCGACACCCTGCGCGGCTTCTACTTCGACTTCGAGCAGGACGCGCCGGGGCCGCTGATCCACACCTCGGAGGAGCTGATCGACGCGATCGCCGACATCGACGCGGTCTCGGCGCGGTACCAGGAGCAGTACGACCGGTTCCACCACAACTTCTGCGACCTGGACGACGGGCAGGCGTCCCGCCGGGTGGCGGACCTGATGTTCGAGGCGGCCAAGAACGCCTGAGCGGGCTGCCGGAGGACCGGCGGCCGACTGGACGACGGGCGGCCGGACGGTTGCCGTCAGGCCGTGAAGGGGCCGGGCGCGAGGACTTTCCTCGTGCCCGGCCCCTTCCTCGTGCCCGGCCCTTTCTTCGTTCCACTTCCTCTTCCCGCTTCCTCGTCCCGCTCTTTGTTCCGCGCCCGGACCACCGGGGCGTGTCGCGGAGACGCTCCTGCCGTTGACGCCTCAACCAACCTGCGGCTGCCGTCCGTTGGGCTGGACCGGACCAACGCGGCCCGGTTCGCCCGAGCGCGGCGATCATGGCATGATCACGCAGATCCTTCCGCGAGCCACCGCTCGCGGACGGTCCGCTGTCCTGTTCTTCCCGTTCTTCCGTTATTTCGTTGTCCCGTTGTCGTGAGGCGTCGTCCACGGAATCGGCATCGACTCCGCCGCGGCGCACCCCACCCCACGTTTTCAAGGGTCCACTTTGCGCAGAAGCACCAAGCAGGCATTCATACCTGCCCTGACCACCATCTCCCTGCTGGCCGTGGGCTGTTCGTCGGCCGGCGCCGGCCACCCCGCGAGGTCCGCCGGGGCCGGTGGCCAAGCGGCTGCCGCCGCCCCGGCCGCCGAGGCGGACGCCGCCGGGAGCGCCGTCGGCAACACCGCCGCCGACGGACAGCGGCTGCCGGTCGCCGCGGCTCCCGCCTCCTCCGGTTCCACCGGCTCCACCGCTGTCGCCCGCCCGTCCGCCGGCGGGCGTGGGGCTCACAAGTCCGCGCTGCGGATCGCCTCGTACGACCGCCGCAGCGGACGCGCGGTCATCGCCGGTCCGGCCGGCTCCCCCAAGAAGCCCGGGACCGCTCCCACGCCGTCCGACCCCGGCCACAAGGACTCCCGGCCCACCCGGTCGCCGCAGCCTTCCGGGAGCCCCGGGAACACCGGGAACACCGGCAGCCCCGGCGCTTCGGAGTCCGCCGGTGCCGGGAAGAACGCGGCCGTGGCCGTCGGTGACGTCATCGCCGCCGCGCCCGCCCCCGGCGCGCCCAGCGGCGTACTGGCCAAGGTCACCAAGGTGCTGGGCACGACGCGGGCGGGCACCGAGGTCAACACCGCCCCGGCCACCCTCGACGCGCTGCTGGGCAAGGGCAAGGCCAACGGCAAGGTCCCCGTCGACCCGGCGGACGTCACCGTCCGGCCGCTGGTCAAGGGCGTACAGGTCTCCTGGGCGAAGAACGGTCAACGCCGTTTCGGCCCGCACGGCGCCACGCTGCCCCTGGGCAGCCTGCGGGTGGACGTCGGCGCGTCGGTCGCCACCGCCGAGGGCGCCCCGGCGAGCGCAGCGGCCTCGGTCTCCGGCTTCCTCCAGCTCTCCCCCAAGGTGGAGTTCGCCTACGACGGGAGCCGGGCGCACGCCTCGTCCGCCGCCGGATCCGGCCCCCGCGGTACGGCTCCCGGCGGCGCGTTCATCGGGCTGTCCGGCGACTGGTCCTCCCAGTGGGAGTTCAAGGGCCGGGCCGCCGCCTCGACCGGGGCCGGCAAGCCGCTGCGGATGCCGTTCGCCAAACTGCACGCCGATCCGGTCATCCAGGTCGGCCCGGTGCCGGTGGTCGTCAACCTGGACCTCACCTGCTATCTCACGGTGGAGGCCGACGGCCGGGTGAGCGTCGACGTCAAGCAGGACATCAAGGGCGACTTCCGGGTCGGCGGCAGCTACAACTGGTCCAAGGGCTGGAAGTCCGTCAGCGAGTCCGGCCTGACCTCCACGCCGGTCCGGGCCACCGTGACGGCGGCGGGCCGGGCGAAGGCGACCCTGGGCGCCGAGGCGAGCGTGGGCCTGTACGGCGTGGCCGGGGTGAGCGCCGACATCGCTCCGTATCTGCGCGGCGAGGCCACCGCCACGGCCACCGGCTCCTCCGACGGGAAGGGCTCCGCCACGGCCGACTGGAAGGTCTTCGGAGGACTGGACCTGTCCGGTGCGCTCCAGACCCAGTTGACGATCTTCGGCACCCCGGTCTTCCAGAAGCGCATCCCCCTGGGCACCCTGCACCGTGAGTGGCAGCTCGCGGCCGGCCATCTCTCCTCCGCCGCCCGGCAGCCCCACTCCGGCTGACGCCGGGGCCGACCCGCCGATCTGACGGCCCGTCCCCACGGAGAACCCCACCGGTTCCGTATACCGCTTCGGCCGACCCCTCCCCCCCTGACATGCGCAGGTGGGAGGGGTCGGCCGAGAGCAACACCACCTAATTCGGGCGATCCCCCGCGTCGCCCGAATTAGGCAGTTTGGCCGGATACCGACCCGTGGCAGGCCGGACACCCGGAGACTCACTGAGTATATTGGCTCCGAGCCAGTCAACGCAGGAGAGTTATAGCATGTCCCCCCGAAGCGCCTCGGTCAATGAAGAATTGCGGCGGCGTTCACGTGAGCGATTGCTTCAGGCGACCGTCGAACTGGTGGACGAGCGCGGGTACGAGGCGACCACGCTCGGGGACATCGCCTGCCGGGCGGGGTCGGCGCGCGGGCTGGTGTCGTACTACTTCCCGGGCAAGCGGCAGCTCCTCCAGTCCGCGGTGCACCGGCTGATGCATCTGTCGCTCCAGGCGAGGCTGGAGCGGGAGCCACAGCCGGCCGGGGCCGACGCGGGGCGGGAGCTGCTGGCGCGCGCCATCGATGTGATCCTGGGCCTGGCGCGGGACCGGCCGATGCTGATGCGTACGCACATGGCGGGCATCCTGACGGCCGAGGGCTTCATCCAGTGCCCGGAACAGCAGCAACTGGCCTCCCTGCTGCGGGAGACGGTCCAGCGGTACGGGTCCCCGGACCCGGACACCGACTACCGGCTGCTGCGTGCGCTGCTCATGGGGCGGTGGTGGCGGTGCTGCTGCCGGGAGCCCCGATGCCGGTGGCCCGGCTGCGGGCCGAGCTGTTCCAGCGGTATGAGCTGGACTGGGAGATGGGGGACCCGCCGGGCGAGAAGCCGCCCGGCGGGCTGGTGCGACGGCAGCCCGACCAGGACCGGGGCCAGGAGGGCCGGAAGGGCCAGGAGGGCCGGGACCAGGTTCCCGGCCCGGACAGCCGGGGCCGGGACCAGGGTTAGGGACGCGGTCGCGGAAGGTGCCGGGAACGGGAAGGTTCACGGCCGGCGGACGCGCGTCGCACCGGCGGGCGGTGGGTCACCGGTAGTCGGGCTGCGTCTGGACGTTGAGTTCACGCAGCCGTACCGGCCCGGCGCTGTCCGTACGGCGGTCCTCGATCTTCAGGACGTCGAAGCCCTTGGCCATGTCGTTGGAGTAGATGTGGCCGTTGTAGTAGTACGCCGACCAGGAGCCGCCCGACACGAGCGTGTCCGCCGAGAGCGGCCCCCGCTCGAAGTACCCGATCTCCTTGGGGTGGCCGGAATCGGTGAAGTCCCAGATGGAGACTCCGCCTTGGTACCACGCCTGGACCATGATGTCGCGGCCCCTGGCGGGAATCAGCGAGCCGTTGTGGGCAACGCAGTTCTCGGTGTCGGCCTGGTGACGGGGGATCTTGTAGTAGCTCCGGAAGACCAGCTTGCGGCGGTCCCCCTTGCCGGTGATGTCGTAGATCCCGTCGGCGCCACGGTTCGGTCCGGTCTTCTCGTTGCAGGTGGCGGCTCCGCCCCCGCCGAGTTCATCGGTGAAGACCACCTTGTTCCCGCGTTCACTGAAGGTCGCGGAGTGCCAGAAGGCGAAGTTGACGTTGTCCTGGACCCGGTCGATGACCCGGGGCGCGGCCGGGTCGGAGATGTCCATCAGGATGCCGTCCCCCATACAGGCACCGGCGGCCAGCCGCAGCTTGGGGAAGGCGGTGATGTCGTGGCAGCCGGTGGTCTCCGAGACACCGGGGTTGACCGGGTCGCCGGGGTTGCCGCCGTCGGGGAACAGGACGGGGAAGTCGATGACCGCGGCCTTCTGGGGCGCGGAGCGGGGCACCTTGATGACGGAGATGCCGTCGTGCGGCGGCCGGCAGTCCGGGAACGCCTCGCTGGGCGAGTAGGACGAGACGTAGATGTAGACGTCGCGCCGGTCGGGGACCAGGGTGTGGGTGTGCGAGCCGCACGCGGTCTCGACGGCGGCGAGGTACCGCGGGTTCTCCTTGTCGCTGATGTCGAAGATCTTCATGCCCTCCCACGACGACTTCTCGGTCGCGGGCTGGGTGGTGCTGGCGCAGGAATCGTCACTGCGCGAGGAGTCGGTGGACAGGAACAGCAGGTTGCCCGAGACGGACACGTCGTTCTGGGACCCGGGGCACAGGACCTGGCTCACCAGCCGGGGCTTCGCGGGGCGGGAGATGTCGAAGACCGCGAAGCCGTCGTAGTTGCCCGCGAAGGCGTACTTCCCCTGGAACGCCAGGTCGGAGTTGGTGCCCTTCAGGGCCTGCTTGGGGATGTTGGCGAGGTGGCGGACGTTGTCGCTGTGCACGGCCTCGTCCACGCCGGGTATCCGGCCGTCGCGGATCGCGGCCCGGGTGCCGGCCTCCTGTGAGCGGCTCACCGGCCGGTCGGGGACCGGGGTGTCTCCCGGGCCGGGGATCGCGGCGGCCGGACCGGCGACCAGGAGCGAGGCGGCGAGGCCGAAGGCCGCGACCGCCGCGGTGAGTCCGCCGAACCTGTGCCGTGCCGGCGATCTGCGTAACACACGTGGTCTGTATGGCGCTTGGGATCTTGGTGATGTCCGGGATCTTTGTGATGTCCGGGGCCTGTGTGGCGCCCGGGGTCTGGACAGCGGTTTCACGGTGCCCTCCCTTGTCTCCATGGGAGTTGAAAGGATCCTGGCCCCCGGTAGTATCGCGACGCTCATGTACATATCAAGGGGGCCGCCGCGACGACCGAGGAGCGCGCATTGACACGTACCGGAAAGGTCCGCACGCCCACCAGGCCGAGTGGTGCCCCCGCGCCCTGCCGCGCCGTCGCGCTCTGTCTCGTCATGACCCTTGCCGCTCTTGCCGTCTCCGCCTGTTCCGCGGAGGGTGACGGGCGGGCGGACGGCGGGCGGGCGCCGAAGGTGATCGCGCCGGGGAAACCGGGCGGACCCGCCCGTACGCTCTCCGCCGAGGAGGCCGGCGAGGCGGTCGGGGACGACTCCCCCAACTCCGCGGACTTCGGCTACGTACAGATGATGATCAAGCATCATGAGCAGGCGCTGACGATGACGGGACTGGCGGCCCGGTACGCCGGCTCGCCGCGCGTCAAGCGGCTGGCGGAACGTATCGCCGCGGCACAGCGCCCGGAGATCGGCGCCATGCGGGGCTGGTTGAAGCTCCACGGCGGCCCGCGGAAGACCTCCGGCCACCACGAGCACGCGTCGATGCCGGGGATGGCCACCGCCGCGCAGTTGGCCGCGCTGCGCGAGGCCCGCGGACAGCGCTTCGACGAGCTGTTCCTGACGCTCATGACCACCCACCACACCGGTGCGGTGACGATGGCCACCGATGTGCTGTCCGACGGGAACAACACCCTCGTGGAGGAGATGGCGAACGATGTCATCGCCCAGCAGACCGCGGAGATCGGCCGGATGCGGTCCCTGCGGCCGGCAGGGCCGGCAGCACCGAAGCCGTCGCCGTGAGGCGCGGCCGACGCCCCTCGCCGTGCCCCGTGCCGGCGGTGGCGCGTCGGTTCCCGCCCGCCCCGCCGCGGTGGGATCCTGGGGGCACTCCGACAGAAGGGGCCCAACGTGCTTCGCGTCGCAGTCATCGGTTCGGGACCCAGCGGGGTCTACACCGCGCAGGCGCTCGTCGAACAGCGGGCCGTACCGGGCATCGAGGTGTACGTGCTCGACCGGCTCCCGTGTCCCTACGGACTGGTCCGGTACGGTGTCGCGCCCGACCACGAGAAGATCAAGTCGCTGCAGAACAACCTCCGTACGGTGCTGGAGCACCCCCGGGTGCACTTCTTGGGCAACGTGGACGTGGGCGCGCCCGGCCTGGGGCCGCGCGAGCTGCGGCGCGCCTTCCACGCGGTCGTCTACTGTGTGGGGGCCGCCACCGACCGGCGTCTGGGCATCCCGGGCGAGGACCTGCCCGGCAGTTGTTCGGCGACCGACTTCGTCTCCTGGTACAGCGCGCATCCGGACGCCCCGGCCGGCCGCTTCGCGCTCACGGCCCGCTCGGCGGTCGTGATCGGGGTGGGCAACGTGGCCGTGGACGTGGCCCGGGTACTGGCCCGCGAAGCCGCCGAACTGGCCGGCACCGACGTGCCGCAGACGGCGCTGGGAACCTTCGCGGACAGCCGTGTGCGGGACATATGGATGGTCGGGCGGCGCGGGCCCTCACAGGCGAAGTTCACGACGAAGGAACTGCGCGAGCTCGGTTCGCTGCCGCACGCCGAGGTGTGCGTACGGCCCGAGGAGCTGGCCCTGGACCCGGCGTACGGCGATCCGGGCGGTCTGCCGGCCGTGAACCGGCGCAATGTGGAGGTACTGCGCGGGTGGGCGGAGCGCCCCGCGCCCCAGGAGCCGGACCGGCCGGGGACGGACCGGCCGGGGACAGGCCGGCCGGGGACGGACCTCGTACGCCGGATCCATCTGCGGTTCTTCCTGCGGCCGGCCGAGATCCTGGGCGACGCGGAATCGGGCGTGCGCGGGGTGCGCTTCGAACGGACCGCGCCCGACGGCTGGGGCGGGGTACGGGGCACCGGGCGGTACGAGGACATCGCGGGCGAACTGGTGCTGCGCTCGGTCGGTTACCGGGGCACGCCCCAGGAAGGACTGCCGTTCGACCAGGAGGGCGGGACGGTGCCCCATCTGGAAGGCCGGGTGCTGCGGGACGGCGTACCGTCCCCCGGGGAGTACGTGGCGGGCTGGATCAAACGGGGCCCGACCGGGGTGATCGGCACGAACCGTCCGTGCGCGAAGCAGACCGCGGCCTCACTGCTGGCCGACGCCGGTGCCGGTGCCCTGGACGAAGAGCCGCCGGCGCAGGACCCGGTGACCGTGCTGCGGCAGGCCGGACAGCGGCCGGTGCCGTGGCGGGGGTGGCTGGGCATCGAGGCGGCGGAGGCGGCGCTGGGCCGGGAGCTGGGCCGTACGGTCGTCAAGATCCCGGACTGGGACGGGCTGCTGGCCGCGGCGCGGACGACCGGCTGAGCAGCGACCGGCTGAGCAGCGACCGGATGTCCGGCGGCTGACCGGCGGTCAAGTGGCCGACAGCCGGTTGCGCCTGATCCGCCCTGATCCGCCCCTGCCTCACTCCCCTTGCGGTCCGCGTCCGGCGGCCCCGCTCCCCCGCCGCTCCTGGAGCTCCGCGGCGCGCAGCACGCTGTCGATCAGACCGGGGAAGAGCGCGTCGAGGTCGGTGCGGCGCAGCACGTTCATCTTCGCCGTGCCCTGGTAGATCTGGCTCACCACGCCGTGCTCGCGCAGCACCCGGAAGTGGTGGGTGGTCGTCGACTTGCTGACGGGCAGGTCGATGGCCGCGCACGAGAGTTCCCCGTCGGCGGCGAGCCGGCGGACGATCCGCAGCCGCACCGGGTCGGCGAGGGCGTGCAGGACGCCCTCCAGGCAGATGTCGGCGGGCTCCGGGTGGTCCAGGACGCGGGAGGCGCTCCCGGCGGGCGGCGGCGTCGGGGGGATCGGCACTGCTGGCTCCTGAGAGGTCGGCTCCGGACGGCGCGGCACGGGGAAGAGGCCGGCACGGCAAGGGGGTTACGGGCTGCCGGGGACAAGCCGCCGTACGGCCGTAAGCGTGTCCATGATACTTCGGCGGGCTTCTTGTTCGAGGATCACCGTAGTTTGACAGGTGCCGTACTACGAGAGTTATCGTACGAGGCGTCCAGCACACCGAACCCCTGACGTGGGAGCCCGCCGTGAGCGCACTGTTCGACCCGATCACCCTCCGGTCGCTGACCGTCCCGAACCGCCTGTGGATGGCCCCCATGTGCCAGTACTCGGCGGCACCCGAGGGACCCGAGCAGGGCGTCCCCACCGACTGGCACTTCCAGCACCTGGCCGCCCGGGCCGTCGGCGGCACCGGCCTGATCATCACGGAGGTGACCGCCGTCAGCCCCGAGGGCCGCGTCAGCCCGTACGACCTCGGACTGTGGAACGACACCCAGACGGAGGCGTTCCGGCGCATCACCCGCTTCCTGAAGTCCCAGGGCACCGTCCCGGGCATCCAGATCGCACACGCCGGCCGCAAGGCGTCGACCGAGCGGACCTGGGTGGACCGCGGCAGCCCGCTCGCCCCCGGCGTGGGTCACGGGTGGCTGCCGGTGGGCCCGAGCCCGCTGCCCTTCGACGAGCGGCACACCACGCCCCGGGAGCTGACCACCGAGGAGATCGCGGAGATCGTCGGGAAGTTCGCCGCCGCCGCCCGCAGGGCCCTGGACGCCGGCTACGAGGTGGTCGAGATCCACGGCGCCCACGGCTATCTGATCAACCAGTTCCTCTCCCCGCACACCAACCGGCGCACCGATGAGTACGGCGGCTCGTACGAGAACCGGACGCGCTTCGCGCTGGAGGTCGTGGACGCCGTACGGGCGGTGTGGCCCGAGGAACTGCCGGTCCTCTTCCGCATCTCCGCCACCGACTGGCTCTCGGAGAACACGCAGGACGAGCGCGAGGGCTGGACCGCCGAGGACACCGTGCGCTTCGCCGCGGACCTGCTCGACCACGGCGTGGACCTGCTGGACACCTCCACCGGCGGCATCGCGCCGAACGCCCGGATCCCGGCGGGGCCCGACTACCAGGTGCCGTTCGCCGAGCGGGTGAAGAAGGAGGCCGGGCTGGCGGTCGGCACCGTGGGGCTGATCACCGAGCCCCGGCAGGCGGAGAAGATCATCGCCGACGGGCGGGCGGACGTGGTGCTCATCGGCCGGGAGCTGCTGCGCGACCCGTACTTCGCCCGTCGCGCCGCCCGGGAGCTGGGCGTGGAGACAGCCATGCCGCAGCCCTACCACCGGGCGCTGTGAGGCCGGGGCGCGGCGCGCTCATCCCTTGCTCATCGCTCAACCCTTGCTCAACGCTCAACCCTTGCTCAACGCTCGCCCCTGCTCATCCCTGGCGGATCCGTTCCTGCTTGCGGTACGCGTCCAGGATGTCCTGACGGAGCAGGTGGCCGAAGCCCGCGGACCGCAGCCGCAGGCCGAGCTGAGCCTCGTCGATGCCCAGGCCGGCCGCGGTGTCCCCCAGGTGCCAGTCGTGGTCGGCCAGCCGGCTCAGGAGATGACCGCGGCGGACCTGGCTCTCCGAGAGGCGGAATGTCTTCAAGTAGGCGATTCGGCCGCTGTCGTCGGTGATGGCCTCACCGATGTGGTTCTCCCGCTTGGGACGGAACGGCGGCAGGAACCGGGAGAGCGTGAAGCGCCCCATGCGGTGAACCGTCCGCCAGGTGTACGCCTGCTCCAGCAGACCGCCCGCCATGGTCGTGTCGTGGAAGCGCTTCCAGGCGTCCTCCTGCTCGGCGACCGCCGTGCGCAGGCCGGCCAGGGAGCTGATCCCGGCGTCGGGGATGCGGGCCTTGAAGTCCGGCACCGGCGACATCAGCGTGGCGTAGTGGTGGATCAGTTCGCCGTACAGGTCCTGGACGAGGGTCGGGTGGAGCGCGCGGTAGTCCTCGGGGTGCGGGACCACGAACGCCGCCGCGAGGGCGTCGGCGAGGTGGACCAGCACGCCGCACTGGCCGGGGTGGATCTCGAAGACGCGCAGCGCGTCGGCGAGTCCGCGCACCTCCGCCCCCACGTACGCCTCCTCGACGCGGGGTGCGAGCCCCTGGCGTACCGCCCGCTGCGACCACTCCTCCCAGGCGATCGTGGGGCCGCCGAAGTGCAGCGTCAGATAGCCCTCCAGCGCCAGGTGCACGGGGAGGAACCGCAGCCGGTTCCTGGCCTCGCGGCGGGCCGTCCCGCGGTGGAAGCGCAGGCTCATCGTGTCGGCGGGAGCCGGGTCGCCGTCGGCGAGGAGCTGGGTGCCGTAGGCGGCTGCGGGCGTGCCGTCCTTGGACCACGTGGCGACGAACCCGTGCGGGATGTAGGAGAAGTAGGCACGGCGCGGGCCGGTTTGCACCACCCCCATCGCGTCGCCGTAGCTCAGCGAGCCCAGACGGAGGTCGTCGACGGGCTCCTCCCGTACCAGTGGCACCAGACGGACACCACCCCAGACCTGGGAGGGGCGGGTGTCCAGGCCGGTCAGGTCCAGTGTGGCCATCGCGTCCGCTCCCGGTGGCGCCCGCTGGTCATATGGGCCGCTCGGCTGTCCATGTAGGCGGTCAGTTCGGCCAGGCCGGTCCGGCCCTCCGCGAACTGGGCGAGCTCCACCAGCGCGGGAAGGTCCTCGGCATCGCGGATACCCGCGGTGGGCACCGTCGCGGACAGCCGGCGCACGTCGAAGCCGGCCGCGTCGTACACCGGATTCAGATGGACGACGCTGGTGCGGCGCCCGGGGTCCAGGCGGGTCCGCCAGACCCGCAGCACCTCCCCGGCCAGGCCGGGCGGCGCGTTGTCCCACCCGTCGGAGACGATCACCAGCCTGGACGGGGCGGTGTCCAGCGCGTCCAGGATGCGCCGGCCCAGCGGCGTCGGCCCGTACGGAGAGGCCAGCAGCGCGTCGCTGCGCCCGGACGTCCACAGTCCGGTGTAGTCGCCGGCCAGGGCGGCGAGCAGGTAGTGGCAGGCCAGAGCCACGGCCAGCGGTCGGCGGCGCTTGTGGCCCGAGCCGGAGGCGGAGAAGCTGTCGTCCAGGACGGCGGTGACCTTGCCCCAGCTTCCCCGGTGGGTGCCCGCCACCCGGCCGGCGGCCGATTCCAGGGCGTGGGTCAGCTCGGCGCGCCGGCGCAGGCAGTCCTCGGCCGGGAGCGAGAGTACGTAGGCCGCCAGCCTGGTCAGCGGCATCGTGGACAGGTCCGTCTCCACGCCCGCCGCCCCGCGCCGGCGCGCGGACTCCTGCAGCCGCAGGGTCTCCAGGCGGGTCATCCGTGGGGCGATGCGCTTGAGGAAGACCTCCCGGGGGATGCCGTGCCGGGCGGCGAAGCCCTCGGCAGCCGTATAGGGCAGCTCGTACAGGGCGGCCTGCTCGTAGTGGGCGCGGCGCCATGTCTCCAAAAGGGGCGTCGCATAGTGCGGCCGGCTCAGCGGCGCGAACACGAACGTCCCCAGCTCTTCGGTGGCCGGGGCCAGATGGGCGTGCCGAAGGGCCCTCTTGAGGCCGCCGCGGTACTTGACGGCGTCGAAGGCCGGGTCCGGTCGGGCGGACAGCCAGTCGCGCATGATCGCCCGGGTGCGCCGGTTGTTCACCCCGGCCCGGCGCAGCGCGTCGAACAGTCCGTACACCCGCTGCGGCGGCAGCGTCGCCAGGCGGGAGGCGATCAGCCGGCCCTCGCTGCGGCGCTGCTCGGCGGTGGCCTCCTTGGCGGTCTCCAGCAGACGCCGGATGATCAGGGCCGCGTTGTGGTCGTTGATGTCGAGCGCGAGGACCCCGGCGTACAGATCACGGTAGTTCCCCAGCATGTACGCGTGGAGGAAGTCCAACGACAGCCGCTGCTCGTCCACGTCGCCGTGGAATTCCCGCTGACCGGTGGAGGTGATCGCCGCGTTGACGAACAGCAGCACGTCGTCGGCCGCGACGAGGTCCCCGTACGATTCCATTCCCGTCACTTCCCGTGGCACGGACGCCGGTCCGGCATGGATGCCGGCACGGCGCGTGTGCCGGCCTGGCGGATGCCGGCCGGGGAATGGGGGCACGAGCTGCGAATCGTTGCTTCAGAGGCAGGTTCCGGAAGTCGCGCCGGAGTCCCGCGGCCGGCCACCGAACCGTAACAGAGCAGGTCACAAGCCCTCCACCGACTTCCCCCCGCACGCCGGTCGACGCTTCCCCCGTCGCGCGGCACCACCACCGCCCCTTCGGCCGATACGCGGCTCGCGGTCCGCCCCGCCCGAGGTGACCTGGCCGGTTGTCACGCCGGGGCGCCGTTGTCAGTGGCCGGGTGCAGACTGACACCTACCTGAGACAACGGCGTCCGGAGGTGTCCGGCATGACTGACGTACTGCTCGCGGTAGGCACACGCAAAGGGCTGTTCATCGGCCGACGACGAAACGGCGCATGGGGCTGGGACGGCCCGCATTTTCCCGCCCAGGCCGTGTACGCCATCGGGATCGACACCCGTCGCCCCACTCCCCGGCTGCTGGCCGGGGCCGACAGCGCGCACTGGGGCCCTTCCGTCTTCCGGTCCGACGACCTCGGCCAGACCTGGCTGGAGCCACGGCAGCCGGCGATCAAGTACCCGCCCGATACCGGGACTTCGCTGGAGCGGGTGTGGCAGCTCCATCCGGCGGGACCCGCCGCGCCCGGTGTGGTGTACGCGGGGACGGAGCCGGGCGGACTCTTCCGTTCCGAGGACGGCGGCGAGAGTTTCACGCTCGTACGCCCCCTGTGGGACCACCCGTCGCGGGAGAGGTGGGTGCCCGGCGGGGGCGGCCTGGCGGTCCATACGGTGATCACGGACCCGCGGGACGCCGACGCGGTGACGGTCGCGGTCTCCACGGCCGGGGTGTTCCGTACGCGGGACGGCGGCAAGAGCTGGGCGCCGTCCAACAGCGGGGTCAAGGCGGTCTTCCTGCCGGACCCGGATCCGGAGTTCGGCCAGTGCGTACACAAGATCGCGCAGGACCCGGCGGACCGGGACCGTCTTTATCTTCAGAACCACTGGGGCGTCTACCGCAGCGACGACGCGGGGGCGCGGTGGACGGACATCGGCGGCGGCCTTCCCTCCGACTTCGGGTTCGCCACGGCCGCCCACCCCTCGCGGGGAAACGTGGCGTACGTCTTCCCGATCACCGCGGACATCGACCGGGTGCCGGCCGGGCACCGCTGCCGGGTGTACCGCACGAGCGACGCCGGCGGGAGCTGGGAGGCACTGGCCGACGGCCTGCCGCAGGAGGACCACTACGGCACGGTGCTCCGGGACGCGCTGTGCGTGGATGGCTGCGACCCCGCGGGCGTGTATTTCGGCAACCGCAACGGCGAGGTGTTCGCCAGCGCGGACGACGGCGACACCTGGCGCCAGCTCCTGGCCCATCTGCCGGACGTCCTGTGTGTACGGGCGGCGGTGGTGGCCTGAGGCACTTCCGACGGAACCGTACGTGCCCCCGGGGGCCGGCCCGGCGGTCGTAGCGCGCCGGGCCGGCATCAAAGGAGGTGTGTGTCAGGCCCGCCTCTGGAAGGCCATGTCAACATGGCCGTCCGAGAGGCACGGTGGGGCGCCTTCGAGGCACGGCGGGGCACCTTCAGGGCAGTTGCCAGTTCACCGGCTGGGCCCCCTGCCGGGCCAGCAGTTCATTGGCGCGGCTGAACGGCCGTGAGCCGAAGAAACCGCGGTCCGCCGACATCGGCGAGGGGTGGGCCGACTCCACGGCCGGGAAGTCGCCGAGGAACGGCCGCAGGTTGCGGGCGTCGCGCCCCCACAGGATCGACACCAGCGGCGTGCCACGGGCGGCCAGCGCGCGGATGGCCTGCTCGGTGACCTCCTCCCAGCCCTTGCCGCGGTGCGCGGCGGGCCGGCCGGGTGCGGTCGTCAGGGCCCTGTTGAGCAGCAGCACGCCCTGCTTCGTCCAGGGCGTCAGGTCACCGTTGGAGGGCCGGGGCAGCCCCAGGTCCGTGTTCAGCTCGCGGAAGATGTTCTCCAAGCTGCCGGGCAGGCGCCGCACCTCGGGCGCGACCGCGAAACTCAGCCCGATCGCCATCCCGGGGGTCGGGTACGGATCCTGCCCCACGATCAGTACGCGTACCTGGTCGAAGGGCTGCTGGAAGGCCCGCAGGATGTGTGGCCCGGCGGGCAGATAGGAGCGGCCGGCCGCGATCTCGGCGCGCAGGAAGTCGCCCATAGCGGCGATACGTTCGGCCACGGGGCTCAGCGCATCGGCCCACCCGGGCTCTACAAGTTCACTCAACGGTCGTGCTGCCACGCCGCGTTACTCTACTGGCGCGCACCCCGTGCCCCCAATCGAGCAGCCCCCGCACCCCTGCCCGGCGACCGCCCCAGGGTGGTCCCACGACCGTCCCACGGTGATCTTATGCCGTGGCCCCGCGCCGTGGGAACGGTGCCTTCGGCTTCCGGCCGGCCGCCCGGTCCGGCGGCACCAGCGGCTTCCTGCCGTGGCACGGCGCACCTCCGGTGGGCTGGAAGCCTCCCTGACCGCGGGGGATAGTGTTCCCGCATGACCAATGCGAACATCCCTGCGGGCTGGTACGCCGACCCGCAGGGCACGCCCGACCAGCTCCGCTGGTGGGACGGCTCCCGGTGGACCGAGCACACCCATCCGGGCCGGCCGGCCCAGGAGCAGCAGGTGCCCGCCCGGACCGTGCCGCAGGCACAGCCGCACTCCCAGGCGGCCCCGCAGGCGCAGGCCCCGCAGCAGACCGCTCAGGCCCCGGCGCCTCACCAGCAAGCGGGCCAGGCGTACGGGCAGCAGCCGTACGGACAGCCGGGCGGCGGGCAGCCGGGCGGCGGACAGGGCTACCCGCCTCACCAGCAGCCTGGGCCGCAGCCGTACGCTCCGCAGCATCCGCAGCAGGGACACCCGGGCGTCAACCCCGAAGTCCAGCGGCAGGTCCAGCAGCAGGCCGGCATCGCCCCGGCCGCCCCCGGCGGCGGCACCCTGTTCACCGAGCCGGTCCTGGTCGTGAACCAGAAGGCCAAGCTGATCGAGGTGACGAACGAGTACAGCGTCTTCGACCAGCACGGCAACACGCTCGGCACGGTCGTACAGGTCGGTCAGAGCGCCGCCAAGAAGGTGCTGCGCATCGTCTCCAGCCTCGACCAGTTCCTGACGCACAAGCTGGAGATCCGGGACGCGTACGGGCAGCCGCAGCTCGTCCTGACCCGCCCGGCCAAGGTCATCAAGTCCAAGGTCGTCGTGGAGCGCCCCGACGGCCGGCCGGTCGGCGAAATCGTACAGCAGAACGCCATCGGCAAGATCAACTTTGCGTTGATCGCCGACGGTATGCAGATCGGCGCGATCAAGGCCGAGAACTGGCGTGCCTGGAACTTCGCCATCGTCGACCACGCCGACCAAGAGGTCGCCCGGATCACCAAGACCTGGGAGGGGCTGGCCAAGACGATGTTCACCACCGCGGACAACTACGTCCTCCAGATCCACCACCAGCTTCCCGATCCGCTGCTCAGCCTGGTCCTCGCCACGGCGCTGACCGTCGACACCGCCCTGAAGCAGGATGCCCGCGGCCTTGGGTGAGCCCGGCGGCGCCCCGGCGGACGAGCCCGGCGGCGCCCCGGCACACGCTCCGTCCGCCCGGCGGCCCGACCCGGCCACCTACGTACTGGGGGTCGATTCGGGCGGCTCGGGCCTGCGCCTGGCGGTCGCCCGCTCCGACGACCGCCAGGCCCGGCCGCTGGCCTCGTACGCCTCACGCGAACCGGTCCGTACGGGCGCCCGCGGCATGGACGCCACCCACCTGCTGGACCAGGTCCTGCCCGCCGCGCGGAAGCTGCTGCACGAGGTGGGCGGCCGGCGCTACGACGCGGCGTGCGTGGGGGCGGCGGGGATGGTCACCCTGGGCGCCGATCTGCGGTCCCATCTGCCCGCCGCACTGGCCGACGCGTTCGGCATCCGGCATCTGGCGCTCGCGGCGGACGCCGTCACCGCCTACGCCGGGGCCCTGGGCCAGCGCCCCGGCGCCGTGGTCGCCGCCGGCACCGGCCTGATCGCCTTGGGCACGGACCTCAGCGGCCCGGCCGGCTGGCGGCGCGCCGACGGCTGGGGCCATCTGCTGGGCGACTGCGGCAGCGGCGCCTGGATCGGCCGGGCCGGCCTGGAGGCGGCGCTGCGGGCCCACGACGGCCGTACGGGCGGTTCGGCCGCGCTGCTGGCCCGTACCGAAGCGGTGCTGGGGCCGGTGGCCGAGCTGCCCGGCCGGCTCTATCCGCGCGCCGACCGCACCGCCGTACTGGCCTCGTTCGCGCCCGAGGTCGCCCGCTGTGCCGGGTGGGACCCGGTGGCCGCAGGGATCCTGGGCGAGGCCGCGCGGCACATCGCGGACACGGCGGTGGCCGTGTGCCCCGCGGGCGGCCGGTGCGCGGTGGCGTTCACCGGGGGCCTGTTCCGCATCGGCGAACCGCTGCTGGCGCCGCTGCGCGCGGCGCTCGCCGAACGGCTGCCGTACGCACAGCCGGTCGAGGCCCCGGGCACTCCGCTCGACGGTGCCCTGCGCATCGCGGCGGCGCTGTCCGCCGACCGGCTCCTGCTGCCCCATGACGAGAAGTTGTTGCAGATCACACGGCTCCTGGGCTGACCCGACCGGCGCGTGCGCGAAGACGCGCGGGATAAAACGGGACGGATACCTCCCGACCGAGCCCTCCCTCCGCACCGGAACCTGTCGAGGCGTTAGCATCCGACGCCATGAGTTCCCCCACTGGGCCCGCACCCGGCTCGCCCCACTTCGACGAAGTCTCCCCGAGCCCGGGGGCCGCACCCGGCCTGCCTGTACGAATGCCGCGTCCGCGCCAGTCCGGACGCCACCGCCGACCGGAGCCGGTCGCCGCGCCCGAGGGCGCGCCCGCCCTGGTCCTGGCCGTTCCCGGCACACCCGACGCGGCGTCCCGGAGCCTGGCGGAGGAGATCTCCTTCCTCGCCCGCTCCGAGCTGCCCGGCCTGGACACCCGGGTCGGCTACATCGACGGTGGAGACGCGGAGTTCCCCGCGCTGGAGGCCGTACTGGCACAGGCCGCGGCCGAGCACAAGCTCCGTGGCGGCGACGGTGCGCGGTCCGGCGAGGAAGGCCCCGCCGCGGTGGTCGTACCGCTGCTGGCGGGCCCGGACAACGCGCTGCTGCGCCGGATACGCCAGGCGATCATGAACAGCGGTTCCGGGGCGGAGCTGACCGACGTCCTGGGCCCCCACCCGCTGCTCGCCGAGGCCCTGCACGTACGGCTCTCCGAGGCCGGTCTGGCGCGGGCGGACCGGGCCCGGCTGTTCACGGTCACGACGGCCGCGGACGGCATCGTCCTGGCCACCGTCGGCGGCCCGGAGGCCGTACAGGCCGCCGGGATCACCGGCATGCTGCTCTCCGCACGTCTGGCGGTGCCGGTGCTGGCCGCCGCGCTGGACGAGGAGGGCGCGATCTCCCGCGCGGCCGACGAGCTGCGCTCCTCGGGCTCCCGGCAGCTCGCCCTGGCCCCGTACCTGATCGGCCCGGAGATCTCCGGGGGCCTGGTGGAGGCGGCAGCGGCGGAGGCGGGCTGCTCGGCGGCCGAGGCGCTGGGCGCCTATGGGACGGTGGGCCGACTGGTGCTGTCCCACTACGCGACGCTGGTGGGGGTCAAGCTCCAGCAGGCGCAGGGGCAGGGCGTACCGGCTCGGTGATCCGGTCCGGTACGTGATCCGGTCCGGTAGGTGATCGGGTCCGGTACGTGATCGTGTCCCGGCCCGATCACTGCTCAGCGATCGCCGCACGGCCGGCGGACGGGTGCCGTCGGCTGTCGTCGGCTGCCGACCGCCCGGGGCCGCTCCTCACATACCGGAGGGAGCGGCCCTTTTGTTGTGCTTTGTTGTCTTTGCTGTGCCTTCGAAGTCGGCGGTCAGGCGAAGCCCGTGTTCACACGAAGACCACGCACGACGCGGCCGGCGCTTCGATGGCGCCGCCGCGGACCGGGATGCCCGTCGCCGGGTCGACGGTGAACCAGGTGACGTCGCCGGAGCGCTCATTGGCGGCGTAGAGGTGCCGGCCGTCGGGGTGGAGGGCCAGGTCGCGGGGCCAGTGGCCGCCGCAGGGGACGTTCGCGGCCAGGGTCGGGACCTCTCCCGCGTCATCCAGTGTGAGCACGGAGATGCTGTCGTGCCCCCGGGTGGCAGCCCACAGGAAGCGTCCGTCGGGCGAGACGACCACTTCGGATGGATATGTCTCGGCTCCGGCGCCGGGGCCGCCCAGCGGCTCTCCGTCGGGCAGCAGGCCGGTCTCGTCCAGGGGAGTCAGGCGGCCTTCGGTGGCGTCCCAGCGGCAGACCGTGACCGTGGGCGCCAGTTCGTTGACCACGTACGCCCGCTCGCCGCGCGGGTGGAAGGCGAGGTGGCGCGGGCCGCTGCCCGGCCGCAGCCGCACCTCCTCCCGTACGGTGAGCGCCCCGCTCTCCGGGTCCAGTGCGCACACGCGTACGGAGTCGGTGCCGAGATCGACGCCGAGCAGCCAGCGGCCGGTGGGATCGGGCAGCACCGCGTGGGCGTGCGGCTCCCGCTGGCGGTCGGGGTGCGGGCCGCTGCCCTCGTGCCGGAGCACGGCGACCGGGGCGGCGAGGGCGCCGTCGGCCCGTACGGGGAGCGCGCTCACGCTGCCGGAGCCGTAGTTGGCGGTCAGCAGGTACCCGGCCCACAGCGCGAGGTGGGTGGGGGCGGCGCCTTGTACCGGCACGGGGGGCGCGAGCAGCGCCGGCGCGTGGCCGCCGAGCGAGAAGGCGGCGGCTGCCCCTCGTCCACCTCACTGACGGCGTACAGATACCGGCCGTCGGGGGACGGCGCCAGATAGGAGGGGTTGGCGATCGCGTCCGTGGCGTGACGCGGGGTGAGGGCGCCGGAGGCGGGGTCGATGTCCGCCGTGATGATGCCCCGTCCGCCCGCCTCGGTGAACGACCCGATGTACGCCCGCTGCCCGGTGTCCGTCATGCCCGCCGACCCGCCCTTCGTTGCCGTGTGGTCCGCCGCCTATGAGGTGTACGCCGAGGTACGGGCCGACGCTAACAGTCCGCCCGGGCCGGTGGCGGTTGATCCGTTGGCCCTCCAATGGCGGTCTTCTCACCTAAGTCGCTATACCAATGGCCCAGACCTTCTGTCGTCTGTTGAGCCAGCGGCGGGCAAATGTTTTGATGATCGAACCAATGGCGCTGTGGATTCCCGCGGCGCCTCTTTTGTTGCCGACATACGTGAAGGGGTGCGGAAGAGTTGCTGAGGCGAATGTTCGTGGCTGCGGATCCGGGACGGCTGCGCCTGCGCACCTCGGCCCGGGCCGTTCTCGGCGTCGGACTGGCGGTGACCGTCTCGCACCTGGCCGCCGGGACCCTCGGCGCGGCCGTCGCCGGAGGCCTCGCCGCGCTGCTCGCACTGTTCACCGTCACCGGCCCCACGGTCCGCGAGCAGGCCCTGACCACCGCCCTGCTGCCCGTCGTGGGATTCCCGGTCCTCGCGCTCGCGACGGCGCTCCACGGCACGCCCTGGGCACGCGACACCGCGTTCCTCGTCGTGGTGTTCGCAGGCGTGTACGCCCGCAGGTGGGGCCCACGGGGCCAAGCGCTGGGGATCTTCGCGTTCATGACCTTCTTCATGACGCAGTTCCTGCACGCCGTACCGGCCGAGCTGCCTGCGCTGTACACGGCCATGACCGCGGCACTGGCCGCGTCCAGCCTGGTCCGCTTCGGCCTGTGGTGCATCGAGCGCCGTACGCCGCCGCCGGCGGTGCCCGCTCCCCCGACGGCCCGCGGCCTCGCCCGCCCCACCACCCGTCAGGCGTTCCAGAACACCTTCGCCTGCGCCCTCGCGCTGGGCATCGGGCAGTTCGTCTCGGACGAGCGCTGGTACTGGGCCGTCGGCACCGCCTGGTGGATCTTCGTCAACACCGCCTCGCGCGGGGAGACGCTCGTACGGGGCTTCCGCCGCGTCGTCGGGACGCTGGCCGGTATCGCCGTGGGCCTCCTGGTCGCCATACCGCTGCACGGGGCTGCCGCGCCCACGCTCGTCCTGGTGGCACTGTGCGTCTTCGGCATCTTCTACACCGCCGCGCCCTCCTATAGCTGGATGATGTTCTTCGTGACCGTCATGGCCGGCCTGCTCTACGGGCTGCTCGGCGTGCTGCACCCCGGCCTTCTCGCGCTGCGCCTGGAGCAGACGCTGGTCGGCGCCGGCTGCTCGGCCCTCGCCCTCACGCTCGTCCTGCCGGTCACCACGCACGAGGCCACCGACGCATGGATCCGGCGCGCCCTGCTGGCCGTACGGCGGTGCACCGCCGAATCCGCGCGCCGGCTCGGCGGCGAGGAGTCTGCCGATCCGGCACCGTACGTCGCCGAACTCGAACTCCTCCTCGGCAGGGTCCGCGCCTCCCTCGCCCCACTGCTGCATCCCCTCAGCCCGCTGCGCGCCCGCAAGGAACGCGCCCGGCAGATCATGGTGCACCTGGACGACTGCGCCCGGCAGGCGCGCGGCCTGGCCGCCGTCGCCGCCGACCCCGACGCCTCGCACGACGCCCGGCTCACCGCCGCCTGCCAGCGCGTCGAAACCGCGCTGCGCGCCCTCCTGCCGGCCGCCGAGGCACCCCTGACCACGCCGGAACCCGGCAGCGCCGCCCCACAGCACCACCCCGGCGCGGAGCGGGCCCTGGACCACCTGCACGACCTGGAAAAGGCCCTCGCGGCCCTGACCGCTCCCTTGTTGCAGGGGCCGCGTCCCCCCTTGGCCGGCGCCTGACCCGCTTCCGGGGCCCGGGGCTTGGGCCCAGGAAGCGGAGCGGGGCTCCGGGGCCGGGCCGATCGGACGATGGTGTCGGACCGCGGCACAGTACGACCCGGACAGCCTGGCAGCCGACTGCGTGAGCTCGTCCTTGAGCGCTTCTTCCGTCGCGGGATTCCCGCCGAGACGGTGGCCGGATCCAGGTAACCGCGTCCGGTGGCCGACGGCCTGCTGGGGGGCATCGCGCTGGACTCGCCCGGCTCCGTAGGGCTCCGTACGGCTCCTGGACGACGCAGACGTGGCGCGGACCGGGCTGGAGACGCTGCGCTCGGCCGCGCGCGCCGACCCGGTGAACGAACCGGTCGCGCACGAAGTCCTGCGCCGTCCCGACGGCACGCTCATCCACTGCGCCGGCGGCTCGTCGATGTGTGTGGCCGGCAAGGCACTCGTCGTGGCGGAGCTGACGCGTACGACGACCGGCCAGGAGCCCCTCGCCGACGGTGTACTGGTCACCGTCCCGAGCCGGTACCTCCTCGCCTTCCATCCGATCACGGACGGCCGGGCCGTCAACGCCGTCAACGACCTCACGGCGTACGGCCTCGGCGCCCACCAGGACAGCCCCGGAGCGCTCTCACCGCGCATACCGGCGGGCGCCGGGAACGGACACCGCAGGCGGGCGCGGACCTCAGGCCCGGCGCTTGGCCGCGCGGTCTTCAGGCCCGGCGCTTGACCGCGCGGTTCCTAGGGCCGTGTCCCCGCGTCGCGGACGAGCAGGGCCATCTGCACCCGGTTGGAGAGGCCCAGCTTGGCCAGGGCGCGGCTGACATGCGCTTTCACCGTGCCCTCGCTCATGGCCAGTTCGCGTCCGACCTCCGCGTTGGACATCCCCGTGGCCACGGCTCTGACAACTTCGTCCTCCCGGTCGGTCAGCACCGACAGCCGCCGACGCGCCTCGGCGGTGCCTTCCGTCTCCAGTCCCGCGAAGGTGTCGATCAGCCGTTTGGTGACCCTCGGGGTGATCATGGCGCTGCCCTCGGCGATCGTACGGACGGCGTTGGTCAGGTCACGTGGGGAGGTGTCCTTCAGGAGGAAGCCGGCCGCCCCGTTGCGCAGGGCGGTGTGCACGTACTCGTCGAGGTCGAAGGTGGTGAGCATGATCACTGCTGGCCCGTCCGGCGAGCGCCGCAGCTCGCGCAGTGCGGTCAGTCCGTCCATGCCCGCCATCCGGACGTCCATGAGCACCACATCAGGGCGGTGCTTGGCGACCGCGGTGATCGCCTCGCTGCCGTCGCTCGCCTCGGCGACCACCTCGATGTCCTCGGCGGGCTCCAGGATCATGCGCAGGCCGGTCCGGACCAGTGCCTCGTCGTCGACCACCAGAACGCGGATCACGCGTGTTCCTCCAGAGCGGGCTGGGAGAGGGGGAAACGGGCCGACACCGTGAAGCCGCCGTCGTGGCGCGGCTCGGCGACGAACTCGCCGTCGAGCAGCTCGACCCGTTCGCGCAGGCCGACCAGCCCGGTGCCGCTGCCCGGCAGCGGCTCGACGGGACCTTGCGGGGCCGCGTTGTTCACCATGATCTCCAGCTCTTTCGTGTGGTAACGCACGGCGACATCGGTGGAGACCGCCCCGGCGTGTTTGTGCACATTGGTCAGGGCTTCTTGTATGACCCGATAGGCGGCGTGCTCCAGCAGCGTCGGCAGCCGCTGGGGCGTTCCCTCGTCGCGACGGGCCACGGGGATGCCTGCGGCCCGCGACCGGTCGAGCAGCCGGTCGAGGTCCACCAGGGTCGGCTGCGGTCCGAGGCCGGGCCCGTCGTCGTCACCCGGCCTTTTGAGAATGCCGATGGCGTCCCTGAGCTGCGCGAGCGCTTCCCTGCCCGTGGTGCGGATGAGTTCGGCCGCATCGGTGGTCTTCTCGTCCTTGGCGTTGACCTCCAGCGCGCCCGCGTGCAGCACCATGAGCGTGACGCGGTGCGCGACGACGTCGTGCATGTCGCGGGCGATCCGGGCCCGTTCCGCCAGCCGTGCCTGCTCGGCGCGCACGGCCTGTTCTCTTTCCAGTTGCGCGGCGCGCTCCTGAAGGCCCTCGATCACCTCGCGGCGGGCCTTGCTCCACAGGCCGAGCGTGACGGGGAGGCCGACGAAGAGCACCGCGCCGCCGAGCGAGGCGAGCAGATCCTCGCGCCCGATGCCCGGTACGCCGGTGGCCGCGCCCGTGACGGTCGGCAGCACGGCTGCCGCGCCGGCCCCCAGGACGTACCAGGCCAGATGGGCGGGCCTGCGGGCGGTACGGGCCGCGACGTAGGACCCGATGCCCAGCATCACCCAGGCCGACAGCAGCACCCAGGCCACCATCCCGACGACGACGGCCGGCAGGCGCCTGCGCGGCAGCAGCAGGACGGCGGTCGAGGATGCCGTCGCCATTACCACCGAAAGGAGGAAGCCGGTCATCGGTGTGATGCCCAACTCGGCGTGCACATAAGGGATGGGGCGGCCGTCGACCGGTACAAAGGCATCCGCGGCGACGACGACCGCCAGCGACGCCGGGCCCCAGCGGCCCCTGGTCCGTCGCAGTCGCTGCCGGAGCGCTGACTCCTTGTTCTGTGCCACACACCGAGCCTAGTTGTTCATGACGCGCTCGGCTTCTGCCGAACGTCTTGCCCCGGCTGCACCAAGGTTGAGCGTGGCCTCAACTTAAGTCAGGGGTGTTTCTGGCCGTTCAGGTGACGTGCCGGGCCGGTCCGCGCTCGGACACTCCCTTCCATGACACAGACAACAACCGCCGTCCGCGCCACCGGTCTCACCAAGCGCTACGGCTCGGGCGACTCCCGCGTGGTCGCGCTCGCCGGGGTGGACGTCGCGTTCCCGTGCGGGGAATTCACCGCGATCATGGGGCCGTCCGGCTCCGGGAAGTCGACGCTGATGCATTGCCTCGCCGGGCTCGACCGGGCCGACGAGGGCAAAGTGTGGCTCGGTGACACCGAGTTGACCGCTTTGCGTGACGACGCCTTGACCGATCTGCGCCGTGACCGCGTGGGGTTCGTCTTCCAGGCGTTCAACCTGCTGCCCACGCTCACCGCCCTGGAGAACATCACGCTCCCCTTCGACCTGGCCGGACGCAAGCCCGATCAGGCGCTCCTGGACAAGGTCATCACGACACTGAACCTGCGCGACCGGCTCGGCCACCGGCCGAGTCAACTCTCCGGCGGACAGCAGCAGCGCGTGGCGTGTGCACGGGCGCTGGTCACCCGGCCCGAGGTGGTGTTCGCCGACGAGCCGACCGGCGCGCTGGACTCGGCCGCCTCTGCCGAACTGCTGCGGTTCCTGCGCCGCGGCGTGGACGACCTCGGTCGGACGGTGGTGATGGTGACCCATGAGCCGAGCGCCGCCGCGTACGCGGACCGGGTGCTGTTCCTCAAGGACGGCCACATCGTGGATGAGATCTGCACACCGACCGCGGACGCCGTGCTGGAGCGCATGAAGTCCTTCGAGAAGGCCGCTGCCTGATGCTGAGAACCATGCTGCGGGACCTGCTCGCGCACAAGGGCCGGGTGGTGATGACGCTGGTCGCCATCGCCCTCGGTGTGACCGCCACGGTCGGAAGCTGGGTGGTCAGCGAATCCGTCGCCACCACCCTGGCAGGCCAGGAGACCCGTACGGATGTCGGCGTCTCGGTGCAGAGTCCCGGGAAGGATCCGCTGCTGACCCCCGCGGACCGGGACCGGCTCTCCCGGATACCCGGCGTGGGCCGCGCCGAAGGCGTGATCGTCGGCCGGGCCGGGCTGGTCGGGCCCGGCGGCAAGTTCGTGAGGACCGCCACCGTCCTGGACCGGGCCGGCACCAACTGGAGTCACGGCACACGCTTCACGTTGGAGGCGGGCAAGGCCCCCTCCGGGCCCGGCCAGGTGGCGCTCAACCGGACCGACGCCGACGCCGCCGGCATCAAGGTGGGGACGACCACGCGCATACTGCTGTCCGACGGCCGTACGGACCGGGCCGTGGTGTCCGGGCTGTTCACGTACCGCCGACTGGGGCCGGAGACGACGACGGACTCCGATGAGGCGTCCGACGCGATACCGGTGGTCGCGTACGACACACGGACCGCCGTAAGGCTCCTGGGCACGCGCTATCACCGCATCGAGCTGTCGACCGAGTCCGGTACGTCCGCCGGAGCGCTCGAAGCGGCCGTGCGCAAGGCGGTGCCCGGCGACTGCCATGTCGAGACGGGTGGTGCGCTGGCCGACGCCGCCATGCGCCAATCGGAGGCGACGGCGCAGGAGTTGCGGATGACGATGCTGCCGTTCGCGGCGGTCGCGCTGCTGGTCGGCATGTTCGTGATCAGCAACACCTTCACCTTGCTGGTGACACAGCGCACCCGGCAGTTCGCGCTGCTGAGGGCGGTGGGTGCCCGCAAGCGGCAGGTGCGGGCCGGGATCATCGCGGAAGCCTGTGTGCTCGGTCTGGCCGGAGGCACCGTCGGCACGCTGGGAGGGGTGGCGCTGGGCCCCTCCATGATCTCGGTGATGCGCCCGGGGGACGATGTCGCCTTCACCGTCGGCCCGGTGGCCATCGCCCTCGGCTACGCGGTCGCCCTGCTGGTCAGCACACTGGCCGCATACGGCTCGGCCCGGCGTGCCGCCTCCGTGCCGCCGGTCGCCGCACTGCGGACCGACGCGATCCCTCCGCGGGGGACCAAGCGGATACGTCATGTGCTGGGCCTCGGCTTCGTCGTCCTGGGTACGGCGCTGGTCCTCGCCACCGCGGACCCGAGTTCGTCCAATGCCGCACGCATCATCGGTCTGGTGGGGGCGGTGCTCGGTGTGGCCGGCATGATCGTGCTCGCGCCCTTCTTCGCCGAGGTGGTCCTGCGTCCCGCGGCCCGCCTGCTGGGTGCGCGGTCGCGGCCGGCGCTGCGGCTGGGGCTGCGCAACGCGGTCGGCGACCCGCGGCGTACGTCGGGCACGGCGACGGCCATCACCGTCGGCCTGGCCCTGGTCTGCGCGTTCGCCACACTCAGCGCTTCGTTCTCCGCGCTGATCGCCTCGACGACCCGGGCGAACGTGCCGGACACCACCACGGTCCTGCAGTCCGCGGCCGGCGGCGGGTCCTGCCTGACTCCCGCCGAAGCCGCCAAGGTCACATCGCTGCCGGGCGTCTCTCACGTGGCGGGCAGCCGTGACGTACTGGTCGGGCTCACCTACAAGGGCGGCAGAACCGAGCGGCGGATCTCCGCGATCGAACCCGCGGGGCTCAAGGGCGTCCTCACCCCGCACATCACGGCGGGCAGCCCCGACCTTGAACACGGTGTGGTGATATCGCAGAACCAGGCCGACATGATGGGCCTGGGCATGAACGACAAGATCACCCTTCATCTGGACGCCAGGACCTCCGTCACTCAATCCGTCGTGGGCATTTACGACGCCACGGAGTTGCAGGCCAGCATCTTCCTGGACGTCGCCCGGGCGCCTGCCGCACTCCGCAAGCAGATCACCACGCTCTACGCCACCGGGCCCGACCCTGCCAGGGCCCGGGCCGGTATCGAGGCGGCCTTCCGCGACCGTCCGGACGTGATCGTCGGCGACCGCGAGACACTGGTGCGGCAGGGCGTGGAGCACCAGTCGCTGGCGTTCACGCTGATGTACGCGATGTTCGGGGTGGCGCTCCTGATCGCTGTGTTCGGTGTCGTCAACACCCTTGTGCTGTCGGTCATGGAACGCACCCGTGAGATCGGAGTGATCCGCGCGGTGGGCGCGACACGTCTCCAGGTCCGCAGAACCATCAGGGTCGAGAGCATCGTCATATCGCTCTTCGGCGCGCTGCTCGGTGTGGTGGTGGGCGTCCCGGCGGGAGCCGTCATGCAACACGCCATGTTCGGGCAGCGGTTGTGGGACTTCACCCTCCCGCTGACGGTCATCGGTCCGGCGCTGGCCGGGATCGGCGCCGCCGCCGTACTGGCCGCGATGTGGCCCGCCCGCCGGGCGGCCCGTACGAACATGCTGGTGGCGATCGCCGGCGACTAGGGCGTTTCTGATGGATCTCCGTGGAAGACGGAGCGGTGTTCGGTGCGTGCGCTCGGCGTGCGGTGTGAAGGGTCATGTGGCGGAGCCACCTGTCCCTTTGCGCCGTGCGGCGAGGGTGCGTGCCGGGCGTCGCGAGGCCGCGGAGATCCGTCAGAAGCGCCCTAGCGTTCGCCGGTGATTCCCCACGGCACAGCAGCCGGCCCGGCGGTTCGACGAACCGCCGGGCCGGCTGGTCCCCTCGTTCCGGTTCCATCTGCTCGGTCCGGCCACCGTGTCGATGGAGTGGTCTCCAAAGAGGGGGTGGGACGCAGCGAAAGTTATAGACGATCGATTCCTTTGGTCGGATGTGCCGGACCCGTCGCGTTTTCTAGCGTTGATCACGTCACCACTTCGACAGGGAGACTCACATGATCACGCTCAGGGGACTGACCAAACGCTATGGAGAAGTCACCGCCGTGGACGACTTGCATGCGGATATCGGGCCGGGACACGTGACCGGTTTTCTCGGTCCCAACGGTGCCGGGAAATCCACGACGATGCGGATGATTCTCGGCCTGGACCGTCCGACGGCCGGGGAGGCATTGGTCAACGGAAAGCGTTATGAGGAATTGCGGTATCCCACACGGGAAATCGGGGCTCTCCTGGAAGCGAAGGCGCTGCACCCGGGGCGCAGCGCCCGCCATCATCTGCTGGCCATGGCGCGTAGCAACGGTATTCCGGGCCGTCGTGTCGAGGAGGTACTGGAAACGGTCGGCCTGACCTCGGTCGCCGAGCGGAAGGCCGGGCTCTTCTCCCTCGGTATGGGGCAGCGGCTCGGTATCGCCGGCGCGCTGTTGGGCGACCCCGGTGTACTGATCTTCGACGAGCCGGTGAACGGGCTCGATCCGGACGGTGTGCGCTGGGTCCGGGAGACGGCCCGGTCACTGGCCGGGGAAGGCCGGACCGTTTTTCTCTCCAGTCATTTGATGAGTGAGATGCAGCAGACGGCCGACCAGTTGGTCATCATCGGCAGGGGCCGGCTCATCGCGCACGAACCGATGGAACAGTTGGTGCGGCGCAGTGCGCGGGACACGGTCCGGGTGCGGGTGCCGGAGCGAAGCGGACGGGAGGAAATGGAGCGGCGGACAGCCGTGGCCGGCTTCGCCGTGGACCGCTCCGATGACGATGACAGCGACGATGACGTGCTGACGATACGTGGCGCGACCGTGGAGCGGATCGGTGACATCGCCCATGAAGCCAGCATACGCCTGCATGAACTCCGCGCCCTTGCACCCTCGTTGGAGGAGGCGTACATGCAACTGACCGCCTCCAGCATCGAATACGGCATTCATCACGGCACCCCACCGGGGCCCTCGGCAGACAAGGCGGAGCCGACGTCATGAGTAACAGAACCGCTGGTTCCTCCGTTGATTCCTCCACCGCGTCAGACACCGTCCCTTCCCCTGTTGCTCCTCGCGGAGCGGGGGTGACAGGCCAAAAGGGACGCGGTGGGCTGGTCGGGGCCATCGCCGCGGAGTGGACCAAGTTATGGACCGTGCGCTCCACCTGGGTGGCTCTCGCCTCGACGGCGGCGCTGATCATCGCCTATACGGTCATCGCGGGTGGTGCCGCGCGGTCCGCTCCCGCGGACGGCTCCGGTGGCGGGCTGCCGACCGCGCCGCTGGACAATCTGGGGACCGGGGTCGCGTTCATGGGCCAGTTCGGGGTTCTGGCACTGGCCACGATGGTCATGGCGACCGAATACTCGACCGGCAGTATCCGTTCGACGCTGCTGTGGGTGCCGGTCCGCTATCGGGTGCTGCTGGCGAAATGCCTGGTGCTCTTCCCGGTGCTCTTCGTGTCCGGCCTGGTGCTCACGCCCGTGGGGGTGGGGTCCGCCGTCGCCGCGCTCGGTGATGCGGCACAGTCGGTGACCGCCGAGGACGCCGTCGCCCGGGCGTTCGCCGTCGGAGGCTATCTCGCCGCCACAGGTGTCATCGTCGTGGGTATAGGTGCAGCCGTCCGCAGCGTCGCGGGCACGCTCACCGTGGGGTTCCTGTTGATGCTGGTACTTCCGATGACCATGCAGTCCACGTCGGTGGAGTTCCTCTCCAAGGCGGCCGACTACCTGCCCGGACCGGCCGGCATGCATCTGATGGGGGTCGCCGAGAACCAGGCGTACGGCACTCCGGCGGCCGTGGGGCTGCTGGCGATATGGGCGGTGGCGGCCAATGTCGTCGGGTACTGCGTACTCCGCTCACGCGACGCCTGAGCGCCGAAGGCGCTTTCCGTCGCCGGCGGCGCCCAGGCCACGGACGACGCGCGGGGCTATGGCGCAGTGACCGCGTACGGGGTGGGCCAGTGGTCCAGGTGACCGAGCCTTGGGAGGGCCATTGGTACATTCGCAGAGGCTCGTTGCCGAAGATGAGGAGGCTGTTGGAACATGGCTGTGGACGCCCTCGACGCGAAGATCCTCCGGCTGCTGCTGGAACAGCCGCGCACGAGCGTGCGGGAGTACGCGCGCATCCTCGGTATCGCCCGGGGCACGGTCCAGGCGCGGCTGGACCGGCTGGAGCGCGACGGGGTGATCACGCAGTACGGCCCGCGTCTGTCCCCCGCCGCGCTCGGTCACCCGGTCCTGGCGTTCGTCCACATCGAGGTCACCCAGGGGCACCTGGAGGAGATGGCGGACGCGCTGGCCGAGGTACCGGAGATCATCGAGGCGTTCTCGACCACCGGCGGCGGGGACCTGCTGGCCCGGGTGGTGGCACGGGACGCGGCGCATCTGGAGGATGTGATCCAGCAGTTGATCAAGCTGCCCGGTGTGGTGCGCACCCGCACGGAGGTGGCACTGCGGGAGCGGGTGCCGCACCGGATGCTTCCGCTGGTCGAGGCGGTGGGGAACACCGCGAAACCACGATGAGGCTCCCGCTGCCGGGTGTGGTCAGGCGCTGGGCGCGTCGGTGCAGGGCAGGCTCATGAACAGTGCCGTCTCGCCGGCGGATGCCGTGCCGTCGTACAAGGAGGTGTCCAGTCCGCAGAAGGTGAAGCCGAAGCGCAGATAGGCACGGATGGCCGGGGCGTTGATGTTGGTGACCTCCAGCCAGACGTGGCTCGCGCCGAGGGCCCGCGCGCGGTCGACCGCATGACGCAGCAAGGTGCGGCCCACGCCCTGGCCCCGGTGGGTGGGAGCCACCTCGACGTCGGCGATGGTCAGCCGGCGGTTCCAGGAGGCGTACTTCGTGGTGAGGAAGCCACAGACATGGCCACCGTCGACGGCCACGACGGTGTGGACATCGGGCGAACGCTCGTCGTCTTCGCCCTCGCCCTCGTCGCCATCGTCATCCTCGACGTCCTCGTCGTCCGGGAACTCCTTGTGGATCGGCGGGTCCACGGCGGTGGGGCGGATGGTGAATCCCGTGCCGGTGTTCACCACCTCGAAGACGGTGTCCGTGGTGAACGAGCCGTCGATGGCTTCGATGGCCGCGTCGTCCTCGGGGCGTGCCGAGCGGTAGACCAGCGTTCCGACAGATCCGAAGGCCGGTGCTTCTAACGTGTGGGGGTCGTGGGCGCCATGGGGGTGGTGAGGGTCGTGAGGTCCGGTTGTCGACATGGCGGCACCGTATCGGCGGGGGCGGCGAGCGTGATCGGAGGGGTGACTCGGGGGCTTCCTGTACGGGTGCCGGGCTCCTCGGCCGTACGGGTGTAAGGGTGAGGAGGGAGGCGCGTGCATGCGGGACTTCACCTGGGAGCGGCACACCCGCTTCATCGGCACCGGTACGCGCGAGACATTGGAGGCCCTTCGGGACGAGTGCGGCATCGACGCACTGCCCGACGAGCTGCCGACCGGGAAGAACCGTGCCTATGTCGAGCTGGCACGCGACCGTACCCAGGCCTTCCCCGAGATGCGTGGGTTGGTGGAGCGGCTGTATGCCGCCGGGCATCCCATGGCGGTGCTGTCCGGCTCCTCGCGGGCCGCGATCGGGGCGGTGCCGGCGCAGGGCTGCTGTTCAAGGGCGGCCAGAGGGGAGTCACGGCGCGGGCCGCGTACGACTGGCTCAGCGCCGGGCGGGAAGGTGGCGGGTGAGGGAGGAGACAGGCAGGGAGGCGGCAGGGAAGGCGGAGACGGGAAGGTGTCGGGAGGGTGTGCCGGGAGGGCGGTGTCGGTGAGGAGTGGGGGATGCGGGTGGTGCGGGGCGGGTCATTTTTTGGCGCGGCTGGGCTGGACCCGTTTGGGTTCGCCCTTCATCTTGGGGTGTTCCGGCGGGTAGGGCAGGTCGCCCAGACCGTGTTCGCGCTCGTCGCGGGCGGCCAGTTCCAAGGCCGCGTCCAGGCGGAAGGCGTGGGTGTCCATGTCGGCGTACGGATCTCCGGCCTCCGCGAAGCGGGCCGGCATGGTGGCCAGGTCAAAATCCTCGGGCACGGCGCTGGTCAGTTCCTCCCAGCGCAGTGGCGCGGAAACCGGTGCGTGCGGGAAGGGCCGTACGGAGTAGGCGCCGGCGATCGTGCGGTCACGGGCCGTTTGATTGTAGTCTACAAATAATTTTGCGCCGCGCTCTTCCTTCCACCAAGAGGTGGTGATCCGTTCCGGGTCGCGCCGCTCCAGCTCCCGGGCCACGGCGATCGCCGAGCGCCGTACCTGGGTGAAGGTCCAGTCGGCAGCGATGGGGACGAAGACGTGCAGGCCACGGCCGCCGGAGGTCTTGGGCCAGCCGGTCAGGCCGAGTTCGTCCAGGACCTCGCGCAGGGTGAGGGCGGCCCGTACCGCGTCGCCGTAGCCGGTTCCGGGCTGCGGATCGAGGTCGATGCGCAGTTCGTCCGGGTGCTCGGTGTCGTGACGGCGCACCGGCCAGGGGTGAAAGGTCAGACAGCCCAGGTTCGCCGCCCACAGGACGGCGGCGGGCTCGGTGGGGCAGATCTCGTCGGCGTACCGACCGCTGGGAAAGGTGATCCGGCCGGTCGGGATCCAGTCGGGGAGGTTCTTGGGCGCCCGTTTCTGGAAGAAGGACTCACCCTCCACCCCGTCGGGGTAGCGTTCCAGCGTCGTGGGGCGGTCCTTCAGGGCGCGCAGGACGCCGTCGCCGACGGCCAGGTAGTAGCGGACCACATCGGCCTTGGTGAAGCCGCGCCGCGGGAAGTAGACCTTGTCCGGGTTCGACACCCGGACCGTCCGTTCGCCGACGGTGAGCTCCAGCGCCTCTGCCATGCACCCACGCTAGGCCGTACGGGCGGACGCCGCCCGTCGGCGGGCGGGGGGCGGTCCGCGACCGCACAATCGCCGCATGGATCTTCCCGTGATGCCGCCCGTGCAGCCGATGCTGGCCAAGAGCGCCGCGGCCATTCCGCCCGGCATGCAGTACGAGGCCAAATGGGACGGCTTCCGGGCCGTCGTCTTCCGCGACGGCGAGGAGATCGAGCTGGGCAGCCGCTCCGGCAAGCCGCTCACCCGCTACTTCCCCGAACTCGTGGCAGCCCTGCGCGAGCGGGTCCCGGAACGCTGCGTCCTGGACGGCGAGATCGTCATCGCCCGTGACGGCCGTCTGGACTTCGACGCCCTTCTGGAGCGCATCCACCCCGCGGAATCCCGGGTACGCCACCTGGCGAAGGTGACTCCGGCGAGCTTCGTGGCCTTCGACCTGCTCGCCCTGGAGGAGGAGTCGCTGATGCCCGTACCGCAGCGTGCCCGCCGGGAGGCGCTGACGAAGGCGCTGCGTGCCACCGCGCCGCCGGTCTTCCTCGCCCCTGCCACGGACGATTTCGACGTCGCCCGCGCCTGGTTCGAACACTTCGAGGGGGCCGGCCTGGACGGGATCGTCGCCAAACCGCCCGACCTCCCCTACAGGCCGGGTGAGCGGGCCATGGTCAAGGTCAAGCATGAACGGACCGCCGACTGCGTGGTGGCGGGGCTGCGTCTCCACAAGAGCGGACCGGTCGTCGGCTCCCTGCTCCTGGGCCTGTACGACGAGGCCGGCCGGCTCCAGCACGTGGGTGTCTGCGCCTCGTTCCCGATGGCCCGGCGCCGGGCACTGATGGCCGAACTGGAACCGCTGCGGATGGCTTCCGCTGCGGGACATCCGTGGGAGCGGTGGACCAGCGAGGAGGCACAGGCCGCCGACCGGCTGCCGGGCGGCCCCAGCAGATGGACCGGGAAGAAGGACCTGTCGTGGATCCCGCTGCGCCCGGAGCGGGTGGTGGAGGTGGCCTACGACCACATGCAGGGCGACCGCTTCCGGCACACCGCCCAGTTCCGCCGCTGGCGCCCCGACCGGGAGCCGGAGCAGTGCACGTACGCGCAGTTGGAGGAGCCGGTCCGGTACGACCTGGCGGAGGTTCTGGGCGCGTGACGGTTTTGCCGGCGTGACGATGCGATGGATGCAACGGTGCTACGGGCGTGACGGCGTTATGGGCGTAGTGGTGCGACGGGCGTAACCGGGGCACCCCCGTACGCGCGTTGGTACAGACCTATTGACGGTTGGTCTGGACCGTTTTAGCGTCTGGCCCGACGTGCCCCGAGCGAGCGGGCCGGCCGCGACGGGAAGGAGCACAGCGATGACCCGACCCCGCCGGACGACGACGCACCGGCATCGGTACCCGCACCTGCGCCCGTACCGGCTCCTGCTGGGAGTCGGTCTGGTACTGGCCGTCCTCCTCCAGATGGCACTTCAGACGACGTTCCGGGCAACGGCCGCTCCGGCGCCGAGCGCGGCACCGGGAGGCGGAGCCGAGACGTGCCCGGTCAGACCGAGGCCCGCGGGCAAGGTGCTCCAGGGTTACTGGGAGAACTGGGACGGCGCCGCGAACGGCGTACACCCCCCGTTCGGCTGGACTCCCGTCACCGATCCCCGCATCCGCGCACACGGCTACAACGTGGTCAACGCGGCGTTCCCGGTCATCCTCTCCGACGGCACCGTCCTGTGGGAGGACGGAATGGACGCCACGGTCAAGGTCGCGACCCCGGCCGAGATGTGCCGGGCCAAGGAGTCCGGCCTCACGCTCCTGATGTCCATCGGTGGCGCGGCGGCGGGCATCGACCTCTCCTCCCGGTCCGTCGCCGACCGGTTCGTCGAAACGGTGGTGCCCATCCTCAAGGCGTACAACTTCGACGGCATCGACATCGACATCGAGACCGGCCTCACCGGCAGCGGCAGCATCACCACGCTGTCGGCCTCCCAGGCCAACCTGATCCACATCATCGACGGCGTACTCGACCGGATGCCGCCCGGGTTCGGCCTGACGATGGCGCCGGAGACGGCCTATGTCACCGGGGGCAGCGTGACCTACGGCTCCATCTGGGGAGCGTATCTGCCCATCGTGAAGAAGTACGCGGACAACGGCCGGCTGTGGTGGCTGAACATGCAGTACTACAACGGCAACATGTACGGGTGCTCCGGTGACTCCTACTCCGCCGGTACGGTCGCGGGGTTCACCGCGCAGACGGACTGCCTGAACAAAGGACTGGTCGTCCAGGGCACCACGATCCGGGTTCCCTACGACAAGCAGGTGCCGGGACTGCCGGCCCAACCGGGCGCCGGCGGTGGCTACATGGCGCCGAGCCTGGTGTCGCAAGCCTGGAACCGGTACGGCGGCGGCCTCAAGGGACTGATGACCTGGTCGGTCAACTGGGACGGGTCCAAGGGCTGGACGTTCGGTGACAACGTCAAGGCGCTGCAGGGCCGCTGAGAGGCGACGGGCCGTTCAGACCCGGTGGGCCGCTGAGAGCCGGCGGGCTCGGCGGCCCACCGCCCACCGCCCTCGTCCTCGCACCGCACCGCCCCAACCCGTCCCCGCGGGCCCGCGGGCCCCCAGCCCCGCTATCCGTCGACACCGTGCTCGTACGAGTCCTCGTACGCCTCCTCCGCCTGGAGTTCTGCCACCACGGCGGCGATGCCCCGGATGGTCGGCGCGTCGAAGTACGCCGACAGCGGCACCTCGACGCCGAGCCGGTCCCATATGCGGGTCGATATCTGGGTCATGGTGATCGAGTGGCCGCCGAGGTCGAAGATGTCCTCCTCGTCCCCGAGTTCGGGCAGCATGAGCACCTCGCGCCAGATGTCCCGTACCGTCTCCAGTGGACTCTCCGGCAGGTTCTCCGGTGCACCGCCCGCACCCTCCGCATCTCCCGCCCCACCGGCACTGCCCGTACCCTCAGCGGCTTCCGTGCCGTCCACGGCCTCGGACGGCACATCGGTGGCGGTCCCGGCCGGGTACGGCAGCGCCGCACGGTCGAGTTTGCCGTTCGGTGTGGTCGGCAGCGCGTCGAGCGCGACGAACACCTCGGGCACCATGTACGCGGGCAGCGCCGCCGCCAGTTCCCGCCGCAGGTCGCCCGCCCGGGCGCGGCCGACGTGGTAGCCGACCAGCCTGCCGTCCCGTACGGCGGCGGCGGCCAGCTCCACACCCTCCACCGCGAGCAGCCGCGACTCGATCTCACCCAATTCGATTCTGAATCCCCGGAGCTTGATCTGATCGTCGGCCCTGCCGAGGAACTCCACCCGCCCGTCGTCGCGGTGGCGCGCCCGGTCCCCGGTCCGGTACATCCGGCTGCCCGGCGGCCCGAACGGATCCGGCAGGAACCGCTGCGCGTCCAGCTCCGGCCGGCCGACGTACCCGCGCGCCAGGCCGGCCCCGGCGACGTAGAAGTCGCCGGGCACGCCGACCGGTACGGGTGTCAGCCGCTCGTCGAGCACGTAGACCCGGGTGTTGGCCAGCGGACGGCCGATCGTCACCGGGTCCTGCGCGCCGGCGGGGATCTCCTCCCAGGTCGACCAGATGGTGGTCTCCGTCGGGCCGTAAACGTTCAGCAGCCTGCCGACCTTGGGGCGCAGCCGCTGGGCGAGCGCCTGCGGCAGTGCCTCGCCACCGGCCAGCGCGGTGACGGCGGGCGCCTGGAAGCCGCTGTCCAGGAGCATCGCCCAGCCGGTCGGGGTGGCCTGTACGTGGGTGACGCCGTGCCGGGCGGCCAGTTCGCTCAGCGCCCTGCCGTCGCGGGTCTGGCTCTCGCTCGCCACGACCACCGTGCCGCCCGTGACCAGCGGGAGGAAGAGTTCCAGGCCGGAGATGTCGAACGACACGGAGGTCAGCGCCAGCCAGCGGTGGCCGGGCCGGGCGTCGAGCAGGTCCCGGAAGGACAGCAGCAGGTTGGTCAGCGAGCGGTGCTCGATCTGTACGCCCTTGGGGCGGCCGGTCGAACCGGAGGTGTAGATGACGTACGCGAGGTCTTCGGCGGAGGGCGCCCCGACCGCGCCGGCACCGTCCACGCCGCCGTCCCTGAAGCCGACACCGGGCAAGCCGGCACCGTCCATCCCGTCGCCGGCCGTCAGGTCGCTGTCATTCAGCTCGTGGGCGGCCCCCGAGTCCGCGAGGACGAACGCGGTACGTTCCGCCGGGTACACCGCGTCCAGCGGGATGTAGGCCGCCCGTGCCTTGAGGACCCCGAGCAGTCCCACCAGCAGCCGTTCCGTCCGGCTCGCCCGCACGGCGACGAGCGAGCCCGCGCCGATGCCCTTCTCCCGCAGCCGGCCGGCGAGGGCTTCGGCGTCGGCTTCCAGTTCGGCGTAGGTCAGGCGCCGGTCCCCGTGGACGACGGCGACGGCGTCCGGCCTGCGGGCCGCCTGCTGCGCGATCAGCTCCGGCACGGTGTGCGGCGGGTACTCCACCGCCGTGTCGTTCCAGTCCGTGAGCAGCCTGTCGCGCTCGTCCTCCTCCAGCAGCACCAGTTCGGCCAGCGGGGCGTCGGGGGAGCTTGTGGCGTGGGTGAGCAGCGTCAGCCAGTGCCGGCCCGTGCTTTCGGCCCGCTCGCGGGTGATGGACCGCGGCGGGTACTGGATGAGGACGCCGAAGTCGTCGGGGCCGTCGGTCAGCTCGATGCGCAGCGCGTTGCGGGCGGTGTGGTTGGACGGTGACCAGTCCGCCGCCACCTCCAGGCCGGGGAAGCGCGGCGCGGCGCCCGTACGGCGGTAGGTCAGCGAGACCGGAGCCAGCGCGACGCCCGGCCTGACCCCCGCTCCGACGCGTCCGAGCGGGACCTCGCGCACCTGGTACAGCTCCCGCAGTCCGGCTCTGACCGCGCGGGCGTACTCCGCGAACGGTGTGCTGCTCCTCGGCGCGGAGGAGAAGGGCAGTTCGTTGACGTGGACGCCGATGTGGTCGCGCTGGTCCGCGGTGCGGGTGCCGAGGTCCAGGGCGGTGACGGGCGTGCCGTTGCCGTAACGGAAGAGCAGGGCGTGCAGGGAGGCGACCAGCAGCTCGAACCGGGTCACGCCGATACGTTCCGCCAGCGGCCCCAGTGCGGCCCGCAGCTCCGCGGGGAGTCGGAACTCCACCGACTCGCCGTCCTGGACGCCCTGGGCGGGGCGGGTCAGGCCGGGGAGGACCACGTCCTCGTCACCGAGCGGGCGGTCGGCCCAGTACCGGCGGGCGGCAGGCAGTTTGGCGGCGATCCGTTCCTCTTCGGCGCCCGCCGGTTCGGCCGTCGGCAGCCCGGGGAGTACGGGGGCGCGGCCCTCGGTCCGCGCGCCGTAGTACTCCGCCAGGTCGGCGGCGAACAGTTCCATGGAGCGGCCGTCGAAGACGATGTGGTGGGCGACCACGAGCAGCCGGTGTTCGCGGGGGCCGACGACCTGGAGGACCAGGCGGCACAGCGGTCCGTGGGCGAGGTCGAACGGCGCCCGGATGTGCTGCCGGGTGGCCTCCTCGCCCGCCGGCTCGACGAGGAGTGCGGGGCGGGCCGCGGCCGGTATCAGGTACGGGACGCCGCCCCGGTCCTCGACGGCGCTGGTGAGCTGGTGGTGCCGGTCCAGCACGGCATCGCAGGCGTGGCGCAGGGCGGGGACGTCCAGGGGTCCGTCGAAGCGCAGGGTGAACGGTACGTGGTGGACGGCCCCGCAGTCTTCGAGCCGCTCGTTGAACCAGATCCCGCCCTGCGCGGCCGAGGCGGGGCGTGCCTCGGGCCGGGCAGGCGAGGGCCCGTCCGGAGCCGGGGCCGGAACTGGAATCGAGGCCGGGGCCGGGGCTGGGGCAGGCCCGGGACCGAGGGGCGGGAGCTTGTTGGAGCGTCGGACATCGCACGTCCTGCCTGTCACCGTGGTGGGCCGCCGGTAGGGGTCTCCTCGGGCGCTGCGGCTTCCGGTTGCCGGTCGCCCCGGCGCCGATGGAGCGACGTCAATCTGCCTCAACCCTGCTGCCGTATGCAACTTTCTGATCGGCTCTCATCGCTTTTTGTCGATCTCCTGGACTCCTTGTCGGCTTCTCCTCCTGTCGGCTTCCTGAATCCTCTCCACCCCTCCCTAACCTCGCCTTGGCCCCTTCCCGCTCTCTCCTTGCGTCCCTTCCGGCTTCTCGCCTTCGGCGCCGATCACCCACCGGCCCCACCGGTAACGGACCATTGACACACTCCGCAACCTTGTTCGATCATCGCCTGGGTGACAAAGTCACCACAGCGCCCCATTCGGGCGCCGTGTCCAAGGGGCTGCCCCCGGTGGCTCGGAAAGTGAGTGCGCGTCATGGGCACTTGAGGCGACCCGCGGCCGTGGACGACGGCCGCCGTCGGGACAATGGGCACCACCCCGCCCTCACGCACGCTTTACCGAGCCGGAATTCCGTCGCGGCGACGGAAGACGGAAGTCGCCAAGCCGGTCCGCACCATCGGCATGGCATCGGCCATCGGCGGATACGCGCCCGCGTCAGGCGCTTCCGTACCGCCGGTGCATCGATCGAAACTCCTTAGCTGATCACCACTCCTCAGTCCGTTACGGAACAGGCTCGGCCGCCCGGAAAAGCTGATCACCATCAGCCGTCGGCAGGCATGAGCCTCCCGCACAGAAAAAGAGCTGGCCTTGACGGCGAATCACCCGTTCCGCGCATCCCCTCCCGCACACCCCCGGGCAACGCGGAAACAGACCGCCATCGAACCGCTGACGGACCGTACGGCGCCCCTGGCGCTGTCCTTCGCCCAGCAGCGGCTGTGGTTCCTGGCGCAGATGCGGGGAGCGAGCCAGGCGTACCACATGCCCCAGGCGTTCCGGCTGCGCGGCCCGTTGGACCGCACGGTGCTGGCCCGTTCCCTGGACGCGCTGGTCGACCGCCATGAGGTGCTGCGCACCCGCCTGGCCGTCGTCGCGGGCGAGCCCGTGCAGCGGATCGGCCCTCCCGGTACGGGATTCGCCCTGCGGACCGAGGACCTGACCGGCCGGCCCGACGCGGAAAGCCGGCTCCGTGAGTTGCGGGAGCAGGCGGCCACCGCGCCGTTCGACCTGGCCCAGGACCCGCCGGCGCGCGGCCTGCTGATCACGCTCGCCGAGGACGACCACGTCCTGCTGCTGACGCTGCACCACATCGCGTCGGACGGCTGGTCCATGGGCGTGCTGACACGTGAACTCGGTGCGCTTTACACCGCTTTGCTTCAGGGCTCGGGCAATCCGCTGCCGCCGTTGCCGGTGCAGTACGCCGACTATGCCGCCTGGCAACGGGAACGGCTGTCGCGGGGCGCTCTGGCCAAGCAGGCCGATTACTGGAGAAAAGCTCTGGCGCACGCCCCCGCGTCACTGGAACTTCCCACCGACCGCCCCCGGCCGGCCGAACAGGACTACCGCGGCGGCCGGCTACGGCTGGAATTCGGCACGGAATTGACCACCGCACTCAAATCGCTGAGCCGACGCCACGGCAGCACGCTGTTCATGACGGTGCTGACCGGCTGGGCACTCGTACTTTCCCGGCTGTCCGGCCAGGAGAGCGTGGTCATCGGTACGCCCACGGCCAATCGCCGCCGCGCCGAACTCGAAGGACTGATCGGGTTCTTCGTCAACGCCCTGGCACTCCCGATCGACCTTTCCGGCAAGCCGACGGTGGCCGAATTGCTCAAGCGGGTGCGCGGCGCCACCCTTTCGGCCCTGGAACACCAGGACCTGCCGTTCGAGCAGGTGGTGGAACTGGTCAACCCGGCCCGCAGCCCGGCCCGTACGCCGCTGTTCCAGACGATGTTCGCCTGGCAGAACAGTGAAGAGGGCGTATTGGAGCTGCCGGGAATCAAGGTGACACCCCTGGATTCCCCTTACCGCGCGGCCAAGTTCGACCTGACGCTGTCCCTGGCGGAGGAGGACGGCCGTATCACCGGCGGGCTGGATTACGCCGAGGCGCTCTTCGACGCCGCCACGACCGAGCGGTACGGCCGCTATCTGCGGCGGGTGCTGAAGCAGATGGCCCAGGACCCCGACGCGGCGGCGGGCGCCCTCACCCTGCTCGACGAGCGGGAGCGGCGGCAGGTGCTGGTGGAGTGGAACGACACCGGTCACCGGGCCGTCGCGGGCACCGGAAGCGGAACCGGAAGCGGAGTCGAATCCGGAGCCGGAGCCGGAGCCGGAACCGCAGCCGGCAGTCCCGAGGAGCCCATGCCCCTCGGTCTCATCGAGCGCTTCGAGGCCCAGGCACGGCAGCGCCCCGCACAGCCGGCCGTGGTGTGCGAGGGCGAACGGCTGGACTACGCCACGCTGGAGCGGCGCGCCAACCGGCTGGCCCACGCCCTGATCTCCCGCGGCGTACGGCCCGACCAGGTGGTCGGCCTGCACACCGGACGTACGGCGGCGCTCGTGGTGGGCATCCTGGGCATCCTCAAGGCCGGCGCCGGCTATCTGCCGCTGGACCCCGCACTGCCCCGGGAGTGGCTGGCCGGCATGGTGAAGGGCGCGGCCCCCGCCCTGGTGCTGAGCGACGCCGCCGTACCGCCCAACGGCTGGCAGTCGCTGACCGCGGTCGAGGCCGGGGGAACCAGCGAGGACGCGCCCGGCGTCGCCGTTCACCCGGACGGCCTGGCGTACGTCATCCACACCTCGGGCTCGACAGGACGCCCCAAAGGCGTCGCGGTCCCCCGCGGCAGCGTCGTCAATCTGCTCGACCACTGGCTGACGCGGTTCGACGCCGCACCCGGTGAGGCGATGGCGCTCTGGTCGGGCATCGGCTTCGACTGTTCGGTGCAGGAGATCTGGCTGCCGCTGACCACCGGCGGCGTCCTGCACCTGGTGCCGGAGGACCTGCGCGCCGACCCCGACGCGCTGATGGACTGGCTGCGCACCCACCGCGTGGTCCACGCGTTCCTGCCCCCGGCCTTCGTCAAGTGGATCGACGAGGCGCCCGCGGAGCGCCTGGCCGGGCTGTCCCTGCGGCAGTTGCTGACGGGGGTGGAGCCCATCCCGGAGCAGGCCCTGCACCGTATGCAGCACCACCTGCCGGGTCTGCGCGTGCTCAACGGCTACGGACCGACCGAGGCGACCGTCTACAGCACCGCCTACCTCGGCCCGCGCCCGCTGCCCCGCAGGGCACCGATCGGCCGGCCGCTGGCCAACACCCGTGTCTATCTGCTGGACGACCGGCTCGAACCGGTCCCGGTCGGCGTGGCCGGTGAGGTCTTCATAGGCGGCGCGGGCCTGGCCCGCGGCTATCTGGGGCGGCCGGACCTGACCGCCGAGCGCTTCGTGCCCGACCCCTTCGTCCCCGGCGAGCGGATGTACCGTACGGGCGACCTGGCCCGCCTGCTGCCCGACGGCAATGCCGAGTACGTCGGCCGCCGGGACCAGCAGCTCAAGCTGCGCGGGTTCCGCATCGAGCCGGGCGAGATCGAGGCGGCGCTGCTCGCCGAGCCCGGGGTCCACGAGGCGGCGGTGCTGGCCGACACCGGCGGCACCGGCGAGCCGCGACTGGTGGCCGCCGTGGGCCGTGCGGAGGCGGCGCCACGGCTGCCGGAGGAATGGCGGGCCGCGCTGTCCCGGCGGCTGCCGGGGTACATGATTCCCGCGCTCTTCGTCGAACTGCCGCGGCTGCCGCGGACCCCCAACGGCAAGCTCGACCACGCGGCGCTGCTGGAGCGGGCCCGCGAGGAGAGCCCCGTACAGGTCAATCTGGCCAGTCCACGCGATCACATCGAGCTGGCGCTCTACCAGATCTGGCAGCGGCTGCTGGTGCGGACCGGGATCGGCGTCCGGGACAGCTTCTTCGACATCGGCGGCAGCTCGATCTCCGCCATCAAGCTGGCGCACGCCGTCCGTGCGGAGTTCGGGCAGAACCTGCAGATCCGCGACATCTTGCTGCACCCGACGATCGAGGCGCTGGGCGGTCTGCTGCGGCAGGGCGCGGCGAAGGGACAGGGGCACGCCTCGAAGGGCCCGCGGAGCGCCGCGCGGGGCCCGGACAGCAATCTCATCGCGTTCCGCGAGGGTGACGGCCGGCGGCGGGTGGTCTGTGTCCACCCGGCGGGCGGCACCGCCTTCTGCTATCTGCCGCTGGCCAAGGCGCTCCCGGACGACTGCGGGGTGTACGGCGTCCAGTCGCCCGGGGTGAACCCGGATGAAACGTTCCTGCCCACGGTCGAGGCAATGGCCGACGCCTATCTGCGGCTGATCGAACCGCTGCCGGACGCCGGACCGCTGGTCCTCACCGGACTCTCCTACGGCGGCCTGATCGCCCACGAGATGGGACGCCGGCTGGCACGGGCGGGACACCGCAAGGTGAGCGTGGTGCTGCTGGACACCCAGGGCAGTGACGACCCGGCCGAGCGCGCCGCGGTGGCGCCGGTGGAGATGGCCGAGTTCCGCGACAAGCTCGTCAAGTTCAACGGCATGTACCCGGGCATCGACGATGCGCAGATCGACCGGTACTTCCGCATCTACAACCACAACCGGCTGACCGCCCGCGACTACCTCCCGCCGCCCTCCCCCGCCCGGCTGGTCCTGATGCAGGCCGTCGAGGACGGGCAGGACACGCCCTTCCTGCGGGGCGTACGGGACTTCTGGCGCCGCCGCGCCGACGGTGACTTCCTGGTCGAACCGCTGCACTGCGACCACTGGGAGGTGCTGGAGTCCGCCGAGGTACCGCGGGTGGCCGCGCGGATCGCCTCCGAGCTGGCCCGCTTCCCGGACCCCGGCCCACCGGCATCCGCCGGAGAGGTGTCCGGGCCGGCTCAGGCGCAGGAGAAATGATGCACAGCGGAACGCACGGTTCACGCGAACCGAACCTCCCGGCCGGCCCGTCGGCCACCGGCCTGGCCCGTCGGGTGCAGGAGCAGGCCCGCCGTACCCCGGACGCCGTCGCGGTCGTGGACGGCGACCACAGCCTGGACTACGCCGCCCTGGACGCCGCCGGTGCCGCCGTCGCCCGCGCCCTGCGCCGGCACGGCGTACGGCCCGGCCAGGCGGTGGCGGTCTGCCTGCCGCGTTCCTGGCAACTGGTCTGCGCCATGCTCGGCATCCTGCGGCTGGGCGCGGTGGTCGTCCCGCTGGACGGCCAGAGCCCGCCCGAGCGGCGCCGGCACATCCTGACGGACTCGGGCAGTACGACGCTGATCCACGGCGGGGCGGCGCCGGCCGACGCGCCCGACGGCCTTCCCGGCACCGTACGGCCCCTGTCGGTGGCGTCCCTGCTCGAAGAGCCCGCGACCTGCGAAGCCACCGGTCCGGCCGCCGATGACGAGCCGCTGCCCCCGTACGACGCCCCGCCCGTCTCCTTCGTCTTCTTCACCTCGGGCTCCACCGGCCGGCCCAAGGGTGTCGAGGTCAACGACGCCGGCATCCTGCGTCTGGCCCGCTCCGGCCCCGGCTATCTCGACCTGGCGCGCTCCACCCGCTTCGCATGCCTGTCCAACCCTGCGTTCGACGCCCTGAGCTTCGAGGTCTGGGTGCCGCTGCTGACCGGCGGCTGCTGTGTGATTTTCGGGGACGAGGAGGTGCAGACGCCCCACCTGCTGGCGGCGGCGCTGCGGCGGGAGCGCGTGGACACCCTGTTCATCACGGTGGCGCTGTTCAACGCGGTGGTCGACAAGGTGGCGGACTGCTTCTCCGGCATCGGCCAGGTCCTGGTGGGCGGCGAACAGCTCAACGCCCGGCTGATCCGCCGCTGGTACCGCCACAACGCCGACGCCCCCACCCGGCTCCACAACGTCTACGGCCCCACCGAGTGCACCACTTTCGCCCTGTGCCACCCCGTCCCGCGCGACTTCGACGGGGACGTGATCCCGATCGGGCGGGCCCTGCCGGGCACCGGGGCACTGCTGGTGGCCGACGGCAGGCGGCCGGCCCGGCCCGGCGAGGTGGCCGAACTCCTGCTGTCCGGCGAGGGGCTGGCGGCCGGGTACCGCAATCTGCCGGAGGAGACCGGGCGCCGCTTCGTATCCCTCCCCTGGCTCGACGGCGGGCGCGAGCGGTACTACCGCACCGGTGACCTCGTACGCCAGGACGCCACCGGACTGATCAGCTACGTCGGACGCGCCGACCGGCAGGTCAAGGTCCGGGGATTCCGCATCGAACCGGGCGAGCTGGAGCGGCAGATCCTCGCCCACCCGGCGGTGCGACAGGCCTACGTCTGCACCCGCCGGGACGCGGCGGACGCGGCGGAGGAGCTGCTGGCCTATGTGGTGCCGGCCGCGGACCTGTCGTACGAGGACTTCGACCGCCACCTGGCGGCCGGCCTGCCGTCGTACATGAGGCCGCACCACGTCTACCTGGTGGAGGAACTGCCGCTCACCGCCAACGGCAAGGTCGACCGGGCGGCGCTGCTGGAGCGTGCGGACCGGCCCTGGCGGCGGGAGCGGGCCGGGGAGTCGGCCGCCACCGCCTGGGAGCGCGAGGTGCTGGACCTGGCGGGCGAGGTGCTGGGCGTACCGGGTCTGCGGCCGGACGACCGCTGGATCTCCTGCGGCGGCGACTCGCTCAAGGCCCTGCGGCTGCGTTTCGAGGTGCGCCGGCGCTGGGGCTGCGAGCTGCCGCAGGCGCGGGTCCTGCGAGGCGACTTCGCCCAACTGGCCGCCGCGATCGCCGAGGGCAGGTCCGCGCCGGACTCGCCCTACCCGGTGCCGGCCGCCCCGACCGGGGCCCGCTCCGCGCCGGCCACCTCCGAACAGCAGCGGCTGTGGCTCCTCCAGCAGCGGGACCCGCGCTCCACCGCGTACCACGTGGGGCTGTCCTTCCGGCTGGACGGCACGGTCGACGCCGCCGCGCTGCGGCAGGCGCTGCGGCGGCTGGTGGCCCGTCACCCGGCGCTGCGGACCGCCTTCCGGGCCACGCCCGAGGGCCTGCGGCAGGTGGTGGGCGAGCCGTACGACCCATGGCTGGAGCCCGGCGCCGGTACGGACCGGGGACACCGGAAGGCCGACGCCGACGCCGGCATCGGCACCGACATGGATCCGAAGCGCCGACGCGACACCGGTAGGCCCCCGGAGGCTCCAGAGCTCCCGGAGGCCCAGGAGGCGGACTGGCGCGCCTTCGCCGACCGCCTCTTCGCCGCCCCCTTCGACCTGGCCGAGCCGCGCCTGTTCGAGGCGTGCTGGCTGCCGCGCGAGGGCGGCGGGGTACTGCTGCTGCGCCTGCACCACATCGCCGTCGACGGCTGGTCGCTCAACGTCCTGTTCCGTGAACTGTCGGCCGGCTACGCGTCCGCGCTCGACGGGGAGGAAAGCCGGGCTCCCGAGGAGACGGCCGCCGTCCCCACCCCCCTGGACTACGCCGCCTGGCAGACCGAGTGGTTCGGCCGGGACGCCTACCGCTCCCAGCGCGCCGCGCTGCGCGACCACTACAGCGGTCTGCCGAAGGCGGCGGCGCCGCTGGAGCCGGTGCGCCCCGGGAGCGGCAGCCAGGCCGGCCGGCTGCTGCACGCCTGGCTCGACCCGGGCCGTCGCGCCGCGCTCGACAAGCTGGGCGCCGAACTGGGGCTCACCCGCTTCCAGGTGCTGCTGGGCGTGTTCGCGTGGAGTCTGTACGGCGTGACCGGGCGCACCCTGCCGCGGATCGCGGGCCCGGTGGCCAACCGCCCCGTGCAGGAGTTCGAGTCCAGTGTCGGTATGTTCGCCAACACCGTGCTGCTGCCGCTGGACCTGGCGCCGCGCGAGGAGCTGCGGGCGCAACTGCTGCGGCAGGGCGCCGCCGTCCAGGCGGTGCTGGACCGGCAGGACGTGGCGCTGGCCGATGTGCTGGCCGACGCCGGTCAGGAGTCCCGTACCGACGACCCGCCGTTCGACTTCATGTTCGTCCTGGAGAACACCGATTTCGGCGCGCTGGCGCTGCCGGGCTGTGCTGCCCGGCCGCGGTGGACCGTACCGGCCGACGCCAAGTGCCCGCTGACGCTGTCCGTGGTCGAGCACGGGGACGGTGTGGACTGCCTGTGGGAGTACGCCGACGGGTACTTCGACGGTGCCGAGGTGGAGGCGATGGCCGACCTGTTCCGGCGGGGGCTGGACAGCCTCGCCGAGGGCGGTGCGATCACCCTGGCCGAGCTGGCGGCCCCCTACCGGCGCGGTCTGCCCGAGGCCGGGCGGGGCGCTCCGGTGCGCCCGGCCTTCACCACCGTGGCCGAGGGATTCGCCCGCCAGGTCCGGCTGACCCCCGGCGCCCCGGCGCTGGTGGCTCCCGACGGCCGCCGTCTGAGCTACGCCGAACTCGACGCGCACGCCGCCGCGCTCGCCGCCGAACTGCGCGAGCGCCATCCGCTCGCGCCGCAGGAGGAACGTACGGCTTCGGGCACGGACTCCCGTACGAGCTCGCGCGCGGACTCCCCTGCGAACTCCCGTACCGGCTCCCGTACCACCTCTGGGCCGCGCAGTGTCGCGCTCCACTTCGAGCCCTCCGTCGAGCACGTGGTCTCGCTGCTGGCGCTGGCCAGGCTGGGCATCACCATCGTGCCGCTCGACCCGTCCTACCCGCCCGCGCTGCTGCGGCAGATCCTGGAGCAGGTGGAACCGCTCTGTGTGCTGATGCCGCCGGACGGCGCCGCGGCACTCGACGCGATCGCCCCGAGCGGCCTGCCCCGGCACCCGGTCACACTGAAGGACGTCACCGCCGTACCGGACCCGCCACCGTACGAGGACGCGCCCGGTGAGGTGCCGTACGACACCACCGCGTCGGACGGGCGGCGGCCCCTCTACACGCTGTTCACCTCCGGCTCCACCGGCACACCCAAGGGCGTGCAGGTCCCCGACCGCACCCTGTGCAACCTGCTGCAGTGGCAGAACGACGCGGACGGCCCGGCGGGCGGCGCCGTCACCCAGCAGTTCTCCATGCTGTCCTTCGACGTCTCCTTCCAGGAGATCTTCGGCACGCTGTGCGGCGGCGGCTGCCTCCACCTCGTACGGCCGGCCTGGCGGCAGGACGTCCCGGCGCTGCTGGAGCAGCTCGAAACGGCGGGCATCGAGCGGCTGCACCTCCCGTACGTGGCGCTGCAACTCCTGGCCGAGCACGGGGTCCGGCTGGGCCGCTACCCCTCGCGGCTGCGCGAGGTGGTCACCGCGGGCGAGCAACTGCTGTGCACCGACGCCATCCGCCGCTGGTTCGCCGGGCTGGCCGGCGCGCGCCTGTTCAACCACTACGGTCCGACCGAGACCCATGTGGTCAGCAGCCTGTGCCTGGACGGCGACCCGGCACACTGGCCGGCCCGGCCGGCCATCGGCAGGCCGGTCGCGGGCGCCTGGCTGCGGGTGGTGGACGAGGCCGACGAGCCGGTCCCGCCGGGCTGCCCCGGACATCTGCTGATCGGCGGAGTGATGGCCTGGCCCTGCTACCTGGGCGACACCGGACTCAACCGCTCCCGCTTCGTCGAACTGCCCGGCCTCGGCGTCTTCTACCGCAGCGGCGACCGGGCCCGGTTCGACCGGGAGAGGCTGCTGCACTATCTGGGCCGCGAGGACCAGCAGATCAAGCTGAGCGGTCACCGGCTGGAGCTGGGACAGGTCGAGGCGGCGCTGCTGCGGCACCCGGAGGTCCGCAACGCGGTGGTGGTACGGGACGGCGAGCGGCTGGCCGCCTGTCTCCAGTTCCGTACGGCGCCGGCGGACCCGGAGCCGACCGCGGAGGCCCCCGGACCGGTCGCAAAGGACCTGACGCCGACGGCGGGGGACCCGACGCCGACGGTGGAGGACCTGACGCGTCACCTCGCACCGCTGCTGCCGCCCTACGTACGGATCGACCGCTACCGCCGGCTCGACGCGCTGCCGCTGACGCCCAGCGGCAAGCTGGACCGCCGCCGGGCACTGACCGCGCCGGGTACGGAGCTGCGTCCGCGCCCGGCCGCCGCACCGGCCCTGACGGCACGCGAGGCCCGTCTCACCGAGTTGTTCGAGACGGTGGTCGGCATACCCGTCGGACCCGAACAGCGCTTCTTCGACGCCGGTGCCACCAGCCTGGACCTGATGCGCTTCCATCTGCGCTGTACGGCCGAGCCGGACCTGCGGTTCTCCATCCCGGACCTGTTCGAGCACGTCACCGTGCGACGGCTGGCCGGCTTCCTGGACGGTCGGCACGGACAGGACGGGCGGCCCGGGAGGGTGCGGCAGGACACCCGCCCGGCCGACGCGCCAGAGGCAACCGGTACGGCAGAGACAACCGATGCGGCCGATGCGGCGGACGAGCCGATCGCCGTCGTCGGCATGGCGGTACGGCTGCCCGGCGCCGACGACCTCGCCGCCTTCTGGGAGATGGTGAAGTCCGCGGGCCGCGGCATCGAGCACTTCGACGCCGAGAACGGCCTGGTGGGCGCCCGCAGCCAGATGTCGGGGCTGCTCGCCTTCGACCCGGCGCACTTCGGCATCAGCCGCCAGGAGGCACGGCTGATGGACCCGCAGCAGCGCCACCTGTTGATGACTTCCGTACAGGCGCTGGCCCATGCCGGAATCGCAGACCCGGCGGGACGGCGCATCGGACTGGTCGCCGGCTGCGGCGAGAACACCTATTTCCAGTCCATGCTCCGTGAGGCCGACCCGGCACTGCTGCCGGACGGCTTCCAGATGGCCATCCACCACGAGAAGGACTTCCTGGCCACCAAGGTGGCCTACCACCTGAACCTGTCGGGACCGGCCTTCACCGTGCAGGCGGCCTGCGCGAGTTCCCTGGTGGCCGTGCACGTGGCCGCCGGGATGCTGCGCCAGGGCGACGCGGAGGTGATGCTGGCCGGCGGCGTACTGGTCGACACCCTGCTGACCGGCGGCTACCGCTACCGGCCGGGACACATCTTCTCCAAGGACGGCCACTGCCGCCCGTTCAGCGACGACTCCAGCGGCACCATCGGTGCCAGCGGCGTCGGCGTGGTCGTACTCAAGCCGCTGCGGCTGGCACGGCGGGACGGCGACACCGTGTACGCGGTGATCACCGGCTCGGCCCTCAACAACGACGGCTCGGGCAAGATGAGTTACAGCGCGCCCTCCCTGGCCGGCCAGCGCGAGGTGATCCGTACGGCGCTGCGCCGCAGTGGCCGCACCGCCGCCGACCTGGGGTACGTCGAGGCGCACGGCACCGGCACCGAGCTCGGTGACCCGGTCGAGGTCGGCGCGCTGCGCCAGGCGTTCGGCCTGACGGAGCCCGGCGGTTGTGCGCTGACCTCGGTGAAGAGCCAGATCGGCCACCTGGGCGCCGCCGCGGGCGTGGTCGGTCTGATCCGGGCCACGCTGGCGGTCCACCACGGTCTGATCCCGCCCAATGCCGGCTTCCGCCGTGCCAACCCGCGGATCGGACCGGACCTGGTGCCGTTCTCCATACCGACGCGGGCGCTGCCCTGGCCGGACGGCCGGCCACGGGTGGCGGCGGTGAGCAGCTTCGGCATCGGCGGCACCAACGCGCACCTGGTCCTTGAGGCGTACGAGGAGACGGCGCCCCGCTCGGGGGCTGTGTCCAGACCCGCCCCCGTACCCGTCCTGACGCTCTCCAGCAGCAGCGAGGCGGGGCTGCGGGCCGACGCCGCCCGTATCGCCGACTACCTTCAGGCCCGGCCCGAGGCGTACGGGGACGTGCTGCGCCACGTGCAGGCCGGCCGGAGCGCGTACCGGTGGCGGGCGGCGGCGGTCTGCGCCGGTCCGGCCGCCGCGGTGGCCTGGCTGCGTACGGTGTCCGGCGCGGAAGTGACGCCCGGGCGGACCGAGGTGGCACCGGGCGGGGCCGAGCTGGCACCGGGCGAGGGGGTCCCGTCGGGCAGCGGCGGGTCCTGGCGCGCCGAGGACCACCCGGCCGGGGAACTGGCCGCCGCCTGGGCGGCCGGCCGGGACATCCGGTGGCCGGCCGGGCCGGCGCAGGCGCCGTGGGACTTCCCGCCACCGGCGTTCGCACTGACCGACCACGACTTCCCGCGTCCCGCCCCTTCGCAGGTCACGGCCCCGACGAGCATCGCGGCTCCGGCAGGCATCGCGGCCCCGACAGGCATCGCGGCTCCGGCAGGCATCCGGCATGGGCAGGACACCGGGCCAGGCACCCGGGAGCTGCCGCGGCGGCTGCCGGAGGACGGCTGGCTGCACCAGCCGCACTGGGTACGGCTGCACCGCGCCGCGCCGGCCGCCACCTCCCGAGCCCCGGGAGTGCTGGTGATCATGACGGCCGAGCCGTTGCCCCCGAAGTCCTGCGCCCCTTCGAGGCGGCTTACGAGCGGGTCGTACGGGTCGGCGCGGCCGGTGCCTTCGCCCGGCTCGCGGAGGATTGCTACGAGGTCGACCCGGCCGACACCGGCTCGCTGCGGGAGCTGTTCGACGCGCTGGCCGACGCGGGCCGGGCCGGTATCGACTGGCTGCACGCGCTGCCGCTGGCGGTCGACGGCGCGGTGGGGCCGCAGACTCTCGCGCGCGCCCGCTGGGCCTGCCTGGACACCCCGGCCGCGCTGCTGCGGGCGGTGACCGGCCTGCCGCACGCCCCGCGGCTGCGGCCGTGGTGGCTGTCCCACCTGGCGCAGCCCGTCGAGGGGGCCGTACAGCGGCCGGAGCTGGGCCTGTTGGCCGGAGCCTGCGAGGTGGCACCGCAGGAGTGTGCCGTCGACGGCCGCTGGCTGGACCTGCCGGGCCGTGACCCGGCCGACTGGGCACCGGCGCTGGCCGCTTTGCTGGCACAGGCGGACGACGCGGCGGGCGCGCCGCGACGGCTGGCCCTGCGGCAGGGCTACTGGTGGCAGCCAGCGCTGCTGCCGGTGCCCGCCCCCGCGCCGACGGCCCCCACCGCGCTGCCCGCCGTGGCGGGCACGTACCTGATCCTCGGGGGCACCGGAGGCATCGGCGGCAGCATCGCGGCCTGGCTGCTGGCCCGCTCCGCGGACTCCCGGGTGATGCTGCTGGCCCGTAGGCCGCGGCTGCCGGAGGAACTGGCGCCGTGGGCGGACCGCGTCGAACTGATCGAGGCGGATCTGAGCGAGGAGGGAGCACCCGAGGCGGTGCTCGCCCGGCTCGGGCGGCGCACCCGCCGGATCGACGGCGTGGTGCACGCCGCGGGCGTGGCGGCCGGCGCGCTGATCACCCGGCGTGACGCCGCCGCGATGCGGCCCGCCACGGCGGCGAAGCTGCACGGCGCGCTGCTGGTCGAGCGGCTGATCGAGCGTTACCGGCCGGCCTTCGCGGCCTACTGCTCCTCGATGGCGGCGCTGTTCGGTGGCATCGGCCAGTTCGACTACGCCGCCGCCAACGGCCTGCTGGACGGCTTCGCCCGCTACCGGGCCGAGGAGCCCGGGAAGAACGATGACACCGGAGGGACCCATGACATCGGGGAGGACGGGGAGACCGGGGGCACACTGCGCATCGGCATCGACTGGGACATCTGGAGCGAGGCCGGTATGGCGCGGCACGCCCTGCGCACCGACGCCCGCCACCAGGCGCACCTGACGGTCGGCCTGGCGGTGAAGGAGGGCCGGCGGATCTTCGAACGGGCGCTGCGCCTGCAACTGCCGCAACTGCTGGTGTCCACCACGGCGTTGGAGGAGGCGCGCGGATTCTACGCCGCTGCGGTGCCCGATCCGGCGTCGGCGGGCGACCCGGTCCCGAAGGCCGTACGGGAAGACGCGTCGAGGGACCTCACACAGGGCGCGCCGGGAGACGTACCCGGGACGGGTTCGGTGTCTCCCGGTGCGCGGGACGCGGCGGTCGCGGAACTGACCGACTGGCTGTGCCGATGGCTGGGGCTGGACGCGCTCGATCCGGACATCTCGCTCTACGACCAGGGCGCCGACTCGCTCACCATGCTCGACCTGCTCGGCAAGGTGAAGGAGTCCTTCGGCGTCGACCTGGAGCTGTCCGAGCTGAGCCACCGGGTCAGCCTGGCCGACGTACTGGCGCGGCTGGACGCGCGGTCGTCCGCCGCTGTTGCGCCCACCGCACCGGCCACCGTCACGTCCGAGGAGAACCCGGTGGCCCTGGAGGTGTGGCAGGAAGGCACCGGCCGGGACCTGCTGTGCCTGGTCCACCCGGTCGGCGGGGACATCCAGGCGTACCGGGCACTGGTGACGGCTGTGGACCCGCGGTTCACCGTCTGTCTGATCGCCGACCCGGCGCTGCGCCGTCCCGAGCTGCCCTCCTGGTCCCTGGCCGAGCGCGCCCGCCGCTACCACGCCGCCTTGCGGGAACGTTTCCCGCACCAGGAGTGGCGCCGGTGGCTGGCCGGCTGGTCCTTCGGCGCGTGGGTGGCACAGGCGATGGCGGCCGAGGCCGAGGCGGCAGGCCATCCGGCACACGGGCTCTACCTGCTGGATCCCCCGCCGCCGGACGCCGGGCCGCGACTGCGGGCGTACGACGAGAGGGAACTTCAGGCGGTCTTCGCCCACGAGCTGGGCCAGGGCGGCGGCGCGGGGAAGACGGCGAGCCGGGAGGCCAGGAACTACGCCGAGCGGCTGGTGCGCTGCTGCCGGGCCAATCTGAGCAGCATGGCCGATCACGAGGTGCCGCGGCTGACCGCCACCCCCAGCGTCCTGTGGCTGGCGGACCGGCCGGTGGACGGCCTGCCGTCACTGGGCTCGCCAAAGGCTCAACGGCGGCTGTGGCAGGGGTATCTGCCCGAGCCCACGGCCTGTCACCGGCTCGGCACCACGCACTACGACATCGTCCGCATGCCGCAGGTACAGGTGATCGCCGACGTCGTCAACGCCACGTGAGCCGCCACGGGACACCGGCCCCTCCGGTGCCCGCCGACGCCCCTCACCGGCCCGCCGCCTTCCCCTCTCCCCCGCCGACGCCCGCCCGTCCGCCCGCCTCCCCCGACAAGGAAGACATCGACTTGGACACCGCCCAGGACACCCCCGCACGCCCGCCCGGCCCGGCCCGCGACACGACGCACGGGACCACCCACGGCCCGGTCCACGGCCCGGCGGGCACGGACACCGACTCCCCCAAGAATCCTTACGAGTCGATGCCGCCCCGCGCCTTCTGGCGCTCCGCCGTGGCGGAGCTGGAGCAGACCATCGACGACCTGTGGACGCCCAAGTTCGCCATCGGGCAGGACGACCCGGTCCTGACCGCCGGGTCGTGCTTCGCGGCCCGCATCGGCACCACCCTTCTGGAAGCGGGCATGAACTGGCGGGACGCCGAGCCGGCTCCGCCGGGGCTGACCGAGGAGGAGCGCCGGGCCCGGCACTACGGCGAGTTCTCCTTCCGTACCGGCAACATCTACACCCCCGCCGTCCTGCGGCAGTGGCTGTCCTGGGCCCTGGGCCACAGCGTCCCGCCCGAGGAGTCCTGGTACGAGGACGGCCGCCACTTCGACCCCTTCCGCCCGGCCATCGAGCCGGAGGGGTACGGCTCGGCCGAGGAGATGCTGGCCGCGCGCCACACGACCCTGGCCGCGATCCGCTCCGCCGTCGCCGAGGCGGGCTGCCTGGTCTTCACCATGGGCCTGACCGAGGCATGGCAGGACCGGGACGGAGCGCAGCACGTCTACCCGGCCTGCCCCGGCACCGTACGCGGCACCTTCGACGCCCGGCGGCACGTCCTGCGCAACTTCACCTTCGGGGCGGCGTACGAGGACCTGTCGCAGGCCATCGCGCTGGCGCGGACCGCCAACCCCGGGCTGCGGGTGATCCTGACCGTCTCGCCGCAGCCGCTGACGGCCACCGCCACCGGCGACCACGCGCTGACGGCCAACACCTACACCAAGTCCGTACTGCGCGCGGTGGCCGGGCAACTGGCCCAGGAGCACGACCACATCGACTATTTCCCCGCGTACGAGATCGTCACCGGCATCCCCTTCAAGTCGGTGTTCTTCGGGCCGAACCTGCGCACGGTCACGCCGGAGGGCGTCGCCTTCGTCATGCGCCGCTTCACCACCGCGCTCGCCCGGCGCTCCGCCGCCGCGCCGCGGCCCGCCCGTACCGCCGCCACGCCCACCACGCCCGTCAAGGGAGAGGACTCCTTGTGTGAAGACGCCATCCTCGACTACTACAACGCCGGTTAGCACGGCACCGGTCAGTACGACAGCGGCAGCCGGTACTCCGGTCCCGGCCAGGTTCCTGCTGCTGGGCGACTCCCACGCCGGTCCCATCGGCCGGGCGGCGAAGGCGGCGGGCATCACGTTCTGCGGCGGGCCGGTCGGCGCCGGGCGCGAGTTCACCGCCGAGTTCTTCGACCCGGACGGACAGGACGTGGTCTTCCGCAAGCCGGAGGCGGACACGTACTACCGCGGTTTCCTGGACGAGCTGGGCGTCCGCGGGCTCGGCGAACTGGCGCGGCCCGGCGTCCCGCTGGTGTCGACCTTCGGTTTCGCCGCGCACTTCGTGGCCACCACCGAGAACTGGGACCTCTACCGCCGGCCCGGCGGCGGCTTCGTCCCCGGCTTCCTGGCCGGCGCGCTGTTCGAGGACCTGGTCCTGGCCGTGCTCCGCGGCGCGCTGGACTTCTACCGGCACGCCCGGGGCCTGGGCCTGCGGGTGCTGGCGGTGATGCCGCCGCAGCGGGTGCCGGGCCTGTCCGACCCCCTGGTCTTCATGGCGGCACAGGAGACCTTCCGGCGCGCGCTGAGCGCGCTGGGTGTCGAGGTCGTCGACCTGCGCGACCGGGTCACCGACGAGCACGGCTTCCAGCGCCCCGAGCTGTGCGAGGCCGACGACACCATCCACGGCAACCTGGCCTTCGGCCGGATCATCCTGGCCGATCTGCTGGCACGGGGGCTGTGAAGGGCCACCACGGCGGCGCCGCCGACCGGCGCCCGGCCACCGGCCCCGTACGGCCGGCACCACATCACTTCAGGAGGACGGAATGGACCAGTACGCGCTGGACGCCATCGAGCGCATCACCACCAGGCCGAAGGAGGTCTACGACACCATCGCCGTGGACCCGCTGACGCCGCTGCTCGGCGCCGAGGTGTCCGGCCTGGACCTGGCCGAGGAGCTGACGCAGGAGCAGGTCGCCGAGGTCCGGCGGGCTTTCCTGACCCACCATGTGCTGGTCTTCCGCGACCAGAAGATCACCGCCGAGGACCACAAGCGCTTCGCCCGCCATTTCGGCGAGCTGCACCCGGTCGCGCTGGCCCCCGAAGGCTCCGACCCGTTCGTCCTGGACATCAAGACCACCAAGGAGTCACGGGCGGTGGCCGGCAACGGCTGGCACGCCGACGGCACCGCCGATGCCGAGCCCTCGCTCGGCTCGATGCTGCACATCCTCCGTACGCCGGACACCGGAAGCGGCGGCGACACCCTGTTCGCCAACATGCACCTGGCCTACGAGATACTGTCCCCGGCCATGCGTGCCTTCCTCGACCCGCTGACCGCCGTCCACGACGGTCTGCTCCCCTGGATGGGCCAGACCCCGCCGCCGGAGTACGAGGTCCCCGTCAACGAGCACCCCGTCGTGGCCCGCCACCCCGAGACCGGCCGCAAGCTGCTGTTCGTCAACGGCGCGTACACCTCGCACATCCCGCAGCTCTCGCGCGCCGAGAGCAAGGCGGTGCTGGACATGCTCCACGACCATGTCGCCCGTACGCCGCTGCTGAACTGCCGCGTCCGCTGGGCGCCTAACACGCTGGTGTTCTGGGACAACCGCTGTGTCCAGCACCATGCGACATGGGACTACTACCCCCATGAGCGCTACGGCCGGCGGGTCGCCATCCGCGGTCACCGGCCCCGGGCCTGACTACGCACCCGATGTCTGTGCCCGGCGTACGGAGCCGCCGCCCTGGGGACAGGCCGGGGCGGCGGCCCGCCGGCCGGGGTCACAGGACACCGGCCGGTCCCGGTTTCAGCCCGCGGCCCCGGCCCGGGCCAGGCTGTCGGCCAGTCCGTCGGCGAGCCGCCCGTAAGCGGCCCGGCGCCGCCGGTCCTGCCCGCCCCGGTCCGCCGCCTCGTCCCGGTTGGCGTACGCCAGCGCGTACGCGTTCACGTACGCGAACGGGTAGGCGGTGGCATAGGCCCGCTCGTCCCCCGTGGCGTAGACCTGTGCCAGCGTCCGCGCGTGCGCGAGCGCGTTGGCGTCGGCGCTGGCGCGGGCGTTCGCCCCGGTGTTGAGCTTGGCGTAGTACTCGGCGAACTCGACGGCCTTGTCCTCCTCGTAGTCATTGGCCTGCGCGTAGGCGAGCGCGTTGGCGGACGCCGTGGCGAAGGCGTCGGCATAGGCGTAGGCGTGGTGGTAGACCTCGCGCAGCGCCGGGCCGAGCGCCTCTTGCCACTGGCTTTCCCCGACCGGCTGTCCCGCCAGCGCCCGTTCGTGCAGCAGCCGTACCGCCTCCTGGGCACCGGGCCCCTCGCCGCGCCGTACGCTCGCCTCCGCCAGCATCGGGGCGACCGTGCGCAGGTGCCAGTCGTGCACCACCGCGGCGAACGGCACCCGGCCGTCCAGGCGGCGCAGCTCGCCTTGTACGCGCTGTGCCCACGCCCGGGCCGCGGCCTCGTCCTGGCCTTCGTAGAGCGCGGTCACCATTTGCACCAGCCACGGCGGAAGATCCGCCCCGAGACTGTACGCCGGTCCGTCGTCGCCCGACGCGGCCAGCGCCATGCCGGCCTCGAACTGGGCAAGGAAGTATGCGAACGCCTCGGCGGCGGCCGGGGGACGGCTCATCTGCCTCTCTCCTGTTCCGACGGTACGGGGCGGTACGGGCGGTACCGACTGCGTACGCGACTTGCGTGACTACCGCGTCCTGCCTTCGGGGGGCTCTCCGGAGGAGTCCGCGAAGGGTCTTTCACCGTAACTCGCCGCGTCCTCGCGCACAGGATCAGCCGGAGTCGCCGAGGGCCGGTCCGCAGTTCCCGGCCCGGGGCCCTCGCCCCGTACCGCCGACGTACGCGCCATGTGCGCCGTATGTGCCGTACGCGCCGTACGGATCTCGCGCTCCGTACGGGCCGCCCGGCCGCGCCCGGAGCCCAGGCGGCGCAGCAGCAGGTGCAGGACGGTCATCACCACCGCGGTCGCCAGCGCGCTGTGCCACAGCAGCGCGTCCAGTCGGCCCGCCGAGAGGTAGGCCCCGACGGCCACCGCCACCAGCGCGCACACGCCCCGGTCCACGATGCTCTCCACGGACAGCAGCGTGGCGCGGGGGGCGTGCGCCGGGATCGCGTCGTTGACCAGCTTGCGCTGGACCGGGTACGCGAAGCCGGTGATCGCGGCGAACACGCACAGCAGTACGACCACGGTCCACGGCCCGCCGAGGGTGAGGGCGGCCAGGGTGCCGGCCAGCGCGAGGCTGAGCAGGGAGACCCAGGCCACCGGTGGCAGCTTGCGGCTGAGCCATTGGGGCCGCGCCGATGCCACCGCCTCGGCCACGGTCATGGCCGCCAGCACCCCGCCGTGCGAGGTCTCGCCGATGCCGTGGTCCAGCAGGATGGGCTGGAAGAGGTTCACCTGGCAGATGCGGGAGAGGGTGAAGACCGCCACGCCCTGCACCATGACCAGGGCGAGCCAGGGCGTGGCCCGTACGCAGCGCAGCGCGGCGCCCGCGTCGTGCCAGAACGCGGCCCGGCGCCGCCCTCCTGCCGCGCTGCCGCCCGTCGCGGGCTCCTTGTCCGGCCGGTTCCCCGGCCGGCCGTCCCCGTGGGCGCGGGCGAGCCGGGGCAGCGCGACCGCGCAGACCAGGGAGCCCGCCGCGCTCGCGGCGCTGAGCACGTACGGCGCCGGGTGGGCCAGGGCCATCAGCGGGCCCACCAGCGGCCAGCACACCACCTTCGCGGCCAGGCCCAGCGCGCGGGCGGTGCCCTCGGCCTTCAGGTAGTGGGCGTCGCACCCCTCGGCCCGCAGACCGTCGTAGAGGTAGGCGCTGGCGGCGCCCGAGGTCAGGGAGCGGCCCGCGGCGATGGCCAGGAAGTGGAGCAGGAAGCCCGGGTAGGAGGGGCTGAGGACCGGCGCCAGGTTGGCGGCGGTCATCACCACCGCCCCGGCCCGCAGGCAGTTGCGGGCGCCGATGCGGTCGGCCACCATCCCGGTCGGGATCTCGAACAGGCAGAACGCGACGTAGTAGACGCTCTGGATCCCGAAGATCTCCCCGTCCGAGAGCCCCGCCTCCCGCTGGTAGGCGTAGAACACCGGCATCCACCACAGCAGGTTGAACAGCAGTTGGAAGCCGTTGTTCAGACGGATGATCCGGCGGGCGGCGGGGGTGGGGAGCTGATCGGCGGGGCCACGCCGGGAGGCGGACCGCAGGCGCAGGACGGGCCACGGCCATGAAGCGGGCCGCGGCCGGGACGGCCGGCCGGTCACAGCGCGTACGGGCGGATCTGGACCAGCCGGAAGCCGCCCTCGCCGGTCATGAGCCATTCGATGTCCAGCGGGGCGTCCGGGTCGTCCTCGCTGAAGTGCGACTGGAGCAGCCGGCCGGTCAGGGCCAGGTCGGCCAGCCGGTTCCGGGTCGCGGCGGGCAGGTCCTGGCCCGAGGAGCCGAGCGCCACCGTACGGCCGCCGCCCTCGACGGTGTTGTACAGGTACTGCTGCGGCAGGGTGGTGCCGTCGACGACCGTTTCGGGGGAGCCCGGCGAGCAGTTGAGGTACACGTTGCGGAAGTCCTCGCGCCGGGTCGGGTCGCAGGTCACCAGGACGCCTCCGAGTTCGGCGGGGGCGTACTGCTGGATGATCACTCCCATGTACGTGTCGTCCAGGGAGATGCCGACCTGGTGGCGCAGCCGCACGCTGCGCGGCGACAGCAGCGAGGCCCACACCTGCCGTACCGCGTCCAGGAGTTCCTTCTCGCCGCGGACGGTGGTGACCGAGTCGTAGACCCCGGCCGCGGAGAATCCGGGCAGGTCCTCGGCGTTGGAGGAGGAGCGCACCACCAGGCGGCTGCCGGCGGCGAGCGGGGCGGGGAAGGCCTGGGTGATCTGCCGGGTCACGTCCTCGGGCATGGGGGTGTGGCGGATGACGTGCTGGAGGTGCAGACAGAGGGAGTCCAGTACCTCCACGGCGTCGAGTTCGAGCGCCATCTTCAGCTTTCCGATGGCCTGTTGGAGGGCGGGCGAGGACGTGAGGAAACGATTCTGTAGGGCGAACGGCAGGGCGACCCCGTCGGGCGCCGAGACGGTACGGGCCGCGAATTCGGCCGCCGCCTGCCGCAGTCGCTCCACGCCGGCGCCGCCGGTCCGCCCGGGGCCACCGTCACTGCCCGCGCCGTCGAGACCCAGACGGGCCGCGAGGTGGTGGTAGAGGTTCCGGCGGGGCGGCCTGGGCTTCCCGTAGAACGTGGTGAGATCGGCGGTGCGGCTGTCCAGGACGTGGTGCAGCTCCCCCAGGTTGGCCGCCTTGGTGCCGTAGCGGTCCCGGTCCGCGCGGCGCAGCCGGTGCAGCGACAGCGCCGGGGCGTCCTCCAGGAGCGGCGGCTCCAGCCGGATGCGCTGCTGGTGCCAGGCCGGCGCCTGGAGGACCGGGGCGCTCTCCAGCCGTATGAGGGTGATCTCCTCCTCCCGTACCCGGTAGCGCACCCACGCGCCGTCCAGGCCGTCGCGCTCGACGAGCCGTGGCAGGTCCCGGACGACGGCGTTGGGGATGCCCCAGCCGGAGGCGAGCACGTTGGTGTGCGAGAGCGGGGTGATGGGCGCGGTGTTGATGAACCCGGCCACCCGCGGCACGTCGTCCGGGAGGCAGTCCATGGCCACGATGTCCGACCAGCCGAGCCCGCCGGCGGCGGCCCGGTACTCCTCGGCCGTACGGAACCAGCGCAGCCGGCCGGTGGCCTCGCCGGGGTTGAGCGGCATCCGCGTCCGGTTCCCGAAGAGCTGGTGGCTCAGGATCCGCGGGACCCGCACCTCGCTGACCGCGGCCAGCTCCTGTTCCTGGCCGTGGTTGGCGGGCTTGAGCAGCAGCGGCAGCCGCCCGTCCACCCGGTGGCGCACGAAGGTGTAGAACTCCTCCAGCAGCGCGCCGTTCATGGTGTCGGCCTCGGTCGTCTCCAGGACGAGGAAGGGGCGTTCGCGGCCTTCGAGGTCCTCGTCGGTGTGCAGGGAGAGCACGCCCAGTAAGAAGCGCCGTTGGGGGTCGGTGTAGACCGAGGCGTTGAAGGCGTCCAGGCCCGCGTCCAGGGTCTCCAGGTCCATGCCCAGGATGCGGGTGGCGACGTAGTTGACGTGGAAGGGGTGGACGGCCGTGTCGAGCAGGTGCCAGGTGTCCTCGCAGCGGTCCACGACGACCTTCAGGTACGGGTGGCCGGCCAACACGCCGGAGAGGGTGCGGAACAGCGGCAGCGACAGGTTCTCGCCGATGACCGTACGGTCCGTGGCGGGTCCCGGCGTACCGGAGGGGAGCAGTGCGGTGGTCACCGGCCCACCGTCCTTTCCGGGAGCGCCGGCCGGGAGCTTCGGCCCGGGGACGCCGGCCGGATGCTTCCCGGACACGTCGGCCGGGTGCTGCAGGTACGTACGGTCATGAGCGGGCCTCCTCGGGCGAAGCGGCCGGAAGGACGCGCGGCAGGGCGTCCACCAGGGTCTGGAAGTCGGCGATGACGGTCTGCGGCGCGTCGGCGGACAGCAGGCACAGCGCCGCCATGGTGTTCGCGCCGGCGGCCGGGTCGTAGACCGGCACCACGGCGCCGTCGGGCAGGGAACTCTCGGCCACCACCGACAGCCGGCTGCCGTCGCTGAGCGGAACGCTCCGGGCGACCGTCGGGAAGTCCCACAGGCGCCGGTCCGGCCAGGGCTCGCCGGCGCCGTCGACGGCCAGGACGACCAGCGAACCGGCCGCGCCGCGCGCCTCCTGGGGCGTCAGGGCGCGCTCCGGCCAGTGGACCGGGCGTCCCAGGAGGTGGTCGACCAGCATGCCTATGAGGTCCAGGCCGAAGACCTCCTCGATCTGCGGTACGGTCATCGCGCCGCCGAACCGGGCCGCGGTCTCGATCACCCACATACGGCCGTCGGCACCGAGCTTGATCTCGGTGTGGGTGCCGCAGTTCGCCAGGCCCAGTGCGTCGACGGCGTCCCGGGCCAGGGCCACGACGCGCTCCTGGGCTCCGGCCGGGAGGGCCGCGGGGGTGATGCCCGCGCGTTCGGTGAACGGCGCCACCGTCGGCATCCGGCCGCTGAGGCACACGGGCCTGAAGACGCCGTCCACGACGGCCCCCTCGACGCTGACGTAGTCGCCCCAGCCCGGCTGGTCGAACCACTCCTGGGCCGAGCCCGTCACGATCTGCTCGATGAGGAAGTCCCCGCCGGCGCCGGGCACATGGAGCTCGGCGTAGCCCAGCCGCGCCGATTCGGCCATGACCTCGCGCGACCGCTCCCAGGCCCTGACCGCTTCCTGCGGGGAGCGGATGATCTGGTGTGCGGTGGAACCGGCGCTCCAGGCCGCCTTCAGCAGCAGCGGGTACGGCAGATCCGCCGCCGCGTCCCGCACCTCCTCCTCCGTTGCGACCGGACGGAAGCGGGGCTGGGGGATGCCCGCTTCCTGCCACGCGCGCCGCATCATCCGCTTGTCGCGGGCCAGCGCGCAGGAGCCGCCCGCCCCGGCGAGGCCGAGCTTCTCGCAGGCCTCGGCGACGGCCACGACCGCGTACTCGGAGAACGTCACGACCGCGTCCGCGCCCACGGCCTGGGCCCGGGAGACGATCAGCGACACCAGGTCGCGCCGCTCCGCCTCGTCGGGGACGTGCACCGAGGCGCACAGGTTCGCGGCCGGGGCGGCCACGGCGCCGGGAAGCGCGCTGAGCGCCAGCAGGTGCACCGCCGACCTCGCGGCGACCCGTGACAGGGCGTACCCCAGGGGCGGACCGCCCTTGGCATGCACGAACAGCACCTTGCTCACGGAAATCCAGCTCCTTCAGTCACTGATGGGCCGTCATACGACAGAAGCTGTGCGTCATAACGGCTGCCCGAACCCACTCAAGCGAATCAGCCGGCGCACGCCCGGATCGCCGTATCGGGCAGCGGGCGTTCAGGCAAATGCCTGAATTGCGAGTGCCGTTTGAAGAGTGTGAAGAACCTGTGACGGCGTAAGAGCACGCGGGAGCGAAGACAGCACAAAGCTACATACAGCGACTTAGAGATATATGACCCTCCTCGGCGGCGAACGGCCCCGGCCGAACGCCGTCAAAGAGGCCGAAGACCGGGCTTGCGCGACGAAGCGGAGGGAAACGCATCGCGGTGGCACACCGCACCGCGCGGTACGCATCCGGAGGAAAGGCCGCCGTGAACGACACCAGCCCCCATACCCTGCTCGACCACCTGCTCGACCACCTGCCCATGACCTGGTGGGAGACCGACGGGACCAACGAGGCCGACGGGCACCCGCAGCTCACCGACAGCGCCGGCCGAGGGGCCCTCGACGACGCCCGGACGGTACGGCGATTCCTGGACTTCGCCCCCCGCGGCCTTCATCCGTGACGGCACCGGCCGCTACCTGTGGACCAACCACGCCTACGCCCACCTGTACGGCACCACCCCCGGCCACATCATCGGCAAGCACATACAAGACTTCGACTCCCCCGCCGACGCGGCCCGGTTCCTGGCACTGGACCGGGAGATCCTCGCCCACCACAAGCCGGTACGGCACACCCTCACCTACCGCCGTCCCGACGGCACCGACGGATACGCGGCGGGCCACCGTTTCCCCGTACTGGAGGGCTCACAGACCTGCGTGGGCGGCATCTACGTGGACGTCACCGACGGCAGGCGCGCGCTGGACCAGCGCCGCCGGGCCGAGGAGCACCTGCACGCGCTGCGCGACCACAGCGGCCTGCCCTGCGCCCTGATCTCGGCGGGCGGACGCGTCCGGCAGGCGAACACCGCCACCGCCGAACTGCTCCACACCCGCCTCTCGGACCTCGTGGGCCGCCGCGTCCACACCCTGCTCGCCCCGTCCCCCGGCCCCGGCCGCCTGCTCAGCGGCTGGCAGGACCTCATCGCCCGCCGCAGCAGAAGACTGGAGACGGACGCGCTCCTGCTCGACGCCCGCGGCCGGCACCGCCGGGCCCGTCTGCACCTGACGACGGTGGGCGCCCACACGCCCCACACGACCCGCGCGACCGGCGTCTGGGCAGTCGTCACCCACCAGGGCATCGCCCATGACCCCCACCCGCCGCTCACCCCCTGCCAGATCCGCATCCTGTCCTTACTGGCCGCCGGGCGGACCAACGCGGAGATCGCCACCTCCCTGCGACTGTCCCGGCAGACCGTCGACTACCACCTCAGCCGTCTGCGCACCCTCCTGAACGCTCCTACCCGCCCGTCCCTGGTAGCCCGCGCCTACGCCCTGAACATCCTTTCCCCGGAACCTGGCCCCCACGCCCCTCCTGAACGGTCACCGCGTCCGCACGCCCCCGCCACCGGGGGTGTGCGGCGGCTACCGTTCCCCTCGGACACTGCCCAGCCACAGGACGTCACGGGCGCGGGTCATGGCGACAAAGAGCTGACTGCGGGCGAGTTCCTCGCGCTCCCGTACGGTCTCGGGCGCGTCAGCTCCTTGGGAGGACTGCGGGCCGGCCGTGTCGTGGCACGGCAGGAACACCCGCTTGAACTCAAGCCCCTTGGCGCGCCGGTAACTGCCGAGCTTCACGGCCGCAACCGTACGGCCGTCATAGTGCTCCAGCAGACACACGGGTACACCGGCCCCCAAGAGGAGGCGCTGATACCGCTCGATGGCCCGCATCGAAGGACACAGCACAGCGGTATCACCCCGCTCCGGCGCCGACAGCTCTCCCAGGGCGTCCAGCAAGGCCCGGTCGTGTTCGGCCACGCTCGGCCGTACGACGCGGTGCACCCGGCCGTCGCGGTGTGTCAGGTCGACGTCCCGGCGCCCGGAGGTGTAGCGCCCGTCGATGTCCTCGAAGGCGTCCTCGGCGACGACCGCGAGAGCCGCCTCCAGGATCTCCTTCCTGTTGCGGTAGTTGACGCGCAGCACCTGACCACGGCCACCACGGATGTCGATACCGGCGTCGGAGAGGCGGAAGCCCCCCGGGTAGACCGCCTGCTGGCAGTCCCCGATCAGCAGCAGCCCGTTGGGGGCGTCGCCCACCAGGGCGTGGAGCAGGCGTACTCCGACCAGCGTCAGATCCTGGACCTCGTCCACGATCACGGCGCTGTACGGTGCCAGGCCGGTGTCCTGGCGAGCCGCGGTCAGCGCCAGTGAGAGGACGTCGTTGAAGTCGTGCACCCCGCGCTCGTCGCGGAGGGACTCGTACGCCTCGTACAGGGCCCAGACCGCCTGCCGGTGAGGGCGCCGCAGATTCGCCCGGCGGCGGCGCCGGCGCACGGCGGCGTACTCCTCGAAGGAGGTGATGCCGCGGCCCTTGATGACATGGTCGATCTCCTCGTGCCAGTAACGCGGCACGGGGTCGATCTCGGTCAGGCAGCTCCCGCGGCCCACGCGCGTCCAGGCCAGGCTGAAGGCCGTCTCCGCCTTGTCGCCGTGCAGCCTGACCGGCACGCCGCGTTCATGGAGGAACTCCTGGGCCCAGGAATGCAGGCTGCGGAAGTCGACCCGGTCGGCCACGGCGGGAGACATGGTCTTCAAGAAAGTGTGCTGCACGCGGGGCAGGTTGTTGGCGTAAGTGACGTACAGGACCCGGCCGCTGTTGCGCCTGGCGAGGTGGGCGGCGCGGTGCAGACCGACGACCGTCTTGCCGGTACCGGCCGGGCCGCTGATCCGGGCGGGGCCCGCCCAGTTGCGCCGTACGAGCGCCACCTGATCCGGATCGAGGAAGGTCATCCACTGCTCGATCGGAGCCCGCATCGCCTCCTCGACGGCCGCTTCGCGCAGCCCGTCGAGATCGAAGAGCCCCTCGGGTTCCGGTTCCCGGGCCTGCGCGCGCTCGCGTGCCGTCTCCGTGACATCCGAACCCTCGTATTCGGGAAAGACCCGCCCGAGATGATCGGCGAGGGCACGCACCCCTTCTGGACGGAGCCGTCACGGTTCCCGCAGCAGGACCGGTCCGACCTGCCCCTCACCCAGCAGTCTGATGCGGCCCAGCTCGGCGTCGACCCGCCGGCCGGCGAAGACCATGAGCGGCTGGACGGCCACCGGGGACAGCCCCAGGGACGCCACCGCGCTCTCGGCCGTCTTCGTCACCGCCGTCAGCTTGCGCGCGCGGTCCTCCCGTGACTCGCCGCCGGCCCGCAGCACACCACCGGACACCTCCGGGGCGGCCCGCCAGTTCTTGACGTCGATGACGAAGACACCGCCCGGTCCGACCAGCAGCATGTCCACGTTCGCGGCACGGGTGTCCGGCCACCGCCGGTCGACGAGCAGCCGCCATCCCCGCTCGGTGAGCATCAGCAGATGGGCGGCCACGCTCCGCTCCCCCGCGCTAGGGCGTTTCTGATGGATCTCCGTGGAAGACGGAGCGGTGTGCGGTGCGTGCGCTCGGCGTGCGGTGTGAAGGGTCATGTGGCGGAGCCACCTGTCCCTTTGCGCCGTGCGGCGAGGGTGCGTGCCGGGCGTCGCGAGGCCGCGGAGATCCATCAGAAGCGCCCTAGCCGCCTCCCACCTGCCGGCCGCCCGCCACTGCTCCCGTAACAGCCGCTCCTGCCGCCGCGCCTCCCGCGCCCGCAGCGCCGCCGAACCACCCGCCACCATGCCTGCCGCCCCCTCGCACGTGGAGTGAGACGATCATAGGGCGCCCCGGGTCAGCCCAGGAAGCTCAGCCGGACCTTGCGGTTCGGGTTGTCCTTGTTGGTGTCCACCAGGCATACGGACTGCCATGTGCCAAGGGCCAGTTCTCCCCCGACCACGGGCAATGTGGCGTGGGGAGGCACCAGCGCCGGGAGCACGTGGTCACGGCCGTGGCCGGGGCTGCCGTGCTTGTGGCGCCAGCGGTCGTCCGCCGGAAGGAGATCGTGCAGGGCCGACAACAGGTCTTCGTCGCTGCCCGCGCCGGTCTCCAGGAGCGCCACTCCCATGGTGGCGTGTGGCGTGAAGACGTTCAGCAACCCGTCCCGGCCCCGGGCGACGTCCCGCAGGAAGGCCACGCAGTCCCGGGTCAGGTCGTGGACCGTCTCCTGCGAACCGGTCCGGACGTCGATTTCCCGTGTCGTGAAGCTCTCAGCCATGCATCGATCTTCCCAGACAGGACCGGAAAAACCTCATATGCGCGTCGCTGCCGGTCGTTCGGACAAGGGGGGAGCGCCCACGCCGGCGTCAGAGCAGGGGCCGGTTCCCGGCCGCCGGTTCTCATGTCGATGGTGCGGGTGGTGGCAGAGTCAGGCGTGGGGCTGTTCTGCCTGGTGGTGGGGGGAACGGCCCCGTACCGGTTGGCGGCGTCGGGCATATGCCGACGTGCGGTTGGGCACGGTCAACGACGACCGCGGTGGTCGACCGGACGGCGTACGGGGGCAGGGATGAAAGGGAAGAAGGGGAAGAAGGAGGGGGACGGAAGCGGGCTGGACGGTGGGGAGGAGGAGTACGTCGGTGCGTCGGAGCGGCTGCTTTTCGGGGGGCGGCTGCGGCTGGATCTGGCGTGGGTGCGGCATGAGAACGCCTTTCTCGACCTCGGGCTGAAAGCCATGGTGGCGCGGCTGCCGCATCTGCTCGCGCTGACCGCGCGGCTGGCCCGCAAGGCCGATGCCCGGGCGCTGCGCATGGTGGTGTGCGCCGAGGTGGGGCGGGGCCTGGCCCAGGCTGTGGGGATGGTGGCGGTCAACGGTGTGCTGGCGGCGCTGCTGTCGGTGGGGAGCACGACACAGCGGCTGCGGGACGCCGTGCCCGCGCTGGCCGTCGTGGGGGTGGCGGGGGTGGTCGGCGCGGTGCTGCGGGCGGTGTCCGTCCAGGGCACCGGGCGGCTGGAGCCCGCCGTGGAACGGGTCGCCACCGAGATCTATCTGGAGGCCGCCGCCAAGGTGGAGCTGTCCGCGATGGAGGATCCCGAGTTCCACCGGCGTCAGGAGTCGGCGCGGTTCGGGGCGTCATCGGCCCGGCGCATGATCCAGTACAGCTCATCGGTGATCAACGCCCTGCTTTCGCTGATTGCTTCGGCGGGCGTGCTGACGGTGCTGCATCCCGTACTGCTGCCGCTGATCGTGGCCATGACGCTGCCCAGCGCCTGGTCCACGCTGACCACCGCACGCCGCCGGTACATGAGCACCCGTGCCTGGTCCCAGCACGCCCGCACCGGCCGGCTCATCAGCGAGCTGCTGACCTCCACCCACGCCGCCGCCGAGATCCGGCTGCACGGCATCGCCGGCTTCCTGTTGCACCACTTCCGTGACATGTCCGAGGAGGCCGAGCGCGAGCAGGCCCGGCTGGCGCGGCTGGCCGCCCGTACCGGGCTGCTGGCCTCCGCCTTCACCGGTGTGGCGTACCTGATGACCTTCGGCGTGCTGGGGCTGCTGCTGTGGAGCGGCGCGATGGCGCTGTCGGTGGGAGGCACGGCCGTCATCGCCATCCGTACGGGTACGGGGTCGCTGGCCACCCTCGTACGCCAGATCAACTACCTCAACGAGGAGGCGCTGTTCGTCGGCGACCTGGAGCACGTGCAGACCGAGTCCCGGGCCCGCGCCATTCCTCTGACCGGGCGGGCGCTGCCCGACCGGATCGATGAGATCCGCTTCGAGAACGTGACGTTCAACTATCCGGGGGTGGAGGGCAAGTACGCGCTGCGCGGGGTGTCGCTGCGGATTCCGGCCGGTACGACCGTGGCGCTGGTGGGCCGCAACGGCTCGGGCAAGACCACCGTCGCCAAGCTGCTGGCCGGCCTCTACACCCCACCGAAGGCCGGATCCTGATCGGGGGCGTGCCCACCGCCGAGGCCGACCGGCACCAGTTGTTCAGCCGGATCGCCGGTGTCGCCCAGGACTTCCACCGCTGGCCCTTCACCGCGCGCGTCAACATCGCCATCGGGCGGTCCACCGAGCCCATCACCGACCGGTGGCTGCACGAGGCCGTACGGTACGCCAACGCCCGCGACCTGATCGAGGAGCTGCCGCGCGGCTGGGACACGCTGCTGGCCCGCGGCTACCAGGACGGCCACAGCCTCTCCGGCGGCCAGTGGCAGAAGCTCGGCATCGCCCGCGCCTACTACCGGCGCGGCGAGATCCTCGTGGTCGACGAGCCGACGGCCGCCCTGGACGCCGAGGCCGAGCAGGAGACGTTCGCCCAGATCCGGGAGCTGGCCGCGGACGGGCAGACCGTCGTACTGATCACCCACCGGCTGCACTCGGTCCGGCAGGCCGATCACATCTGTCTCATGGAGGGCGGCCGGGTGGCGGAGGAGGGTACCTTCGCCGAGCTGATGGACCCGGCGACGGCCCCCGACGGCCGCTTCCGCCGGATGTACGAGCTCCAGGCGCGGCAGTTCGCCGAGGGTGCGCCGGTGGCGAAGGAGGGGTGAGGGGCGGCCACCGGCGCGCGGTCGTCCGCCGGTCCTGCCGGTTGTCCGCCGGTCCTTCCTGTCCCGCCGGTTGTCCGCCGCTCCCGCCGGTCATTTGCCGATGCCTTCGGACAGCCCGCGGACGAAGTGCCGCTGGGCGACCAGGAAGACGACGATCATCGGCAGCGCCGCGATCGTCAGCCCCGCGAAGAGCATCGGCCAGTCGGAGTTGAGGCGGCCGGCCAGGTCGGCGAGCCCCACGGGCAGGGTCTTGAGGCGGTCGTCGGTGATGAAGACGAGCGCGAAGGCGTACTCGTTCCACGCGAACAGCGCCTGGAGGACGGCGGCGGACGCCAGGATCGGACGGGCCATCGGGACGACGATCCGCCAGAAGACCTGCCGGCGGCTCGCGCCGTCGATACGGGCCGCCTCCTCCACCTCGACCGGCTGGCCCAGCAGGTAGGCGCGGATGAGGAAGGTGGTGAAGGGCACCTTGAAGGCGGTGTAGAGGACGATCAGCGCCCAGTAGGTGTTGAAGATGTGCAGGGCCTGGAGCAGTTGGGACAGCGGGACCAGTGCCACGGTCGGCGAGAGCATCATCGCGCCCAGGACGAGCAGCAGGGCCGGCTGTGAGCAGGGGATGTCCAGCCGCGTCAGCCCGTAGGCGGCCCAGGCACTGATCAGGACGACGGCCACCACGCTGGCGGCGGTGACCAGCACGCTGTTGAGCAGATAGCCCAGGACGCCCTGGTTCCAGGCGTCGGCGTACGTCCCCCAGCGGGGGTGCGCGGGCAGGTCCCAGGGACTGGAGAAGATCTCCGCGTTCGCCTTCAGGCCGGACAGCGCCATCCAGCACAGCGGATAGATCACGGCGACGGCCAGCGCCGCCAGCGCGCAGTACGTCAGGACGCGCAGGAGGACCGTGCCGGGGCGGGCCGGGGCGCGCCGCGCGGGGGCACCGGCCGACGCGGGAGCCGGGGGCGTGGGCGCGGGCTTGCGCAGGGTGAGGGTCATACCGCGACCGCCTTCCGGCGCGAGTGGATGAGCTGGAGGATGCCGGCGGCGAAGGTGAGGAGGAACATCACCGTGCCGATGGCCGCGGCGTAACCCATGTCGTCGCCGGTGAAGGCGCTGGCGTACAGCCAGGTGCCCAGGACCTGACTGGAGTTGGAGGGGCCGCCGCCGGTCATGACCATCACCTCGTTGAAGACCAGGAACGCCTGGGAGACGGTGAGGATGACCAGCAGGGTCGTCATCTCGCGGACCATCGGTACGGTGACGGTGAAGAAGGTCCGCACCCGGCCGGCGCCGTCCACGGTGGCCGCCTCGTACAGCTCGCGCGGGATCCGCTGGATGGCGACCGTCAGCAGCATCGTGGTGTAGCCGAAGGACTGCCACTGGCTCATGCTGATGACGCCCCAGATCGACGTGGCGGTCTCCCCCAGCCAGTCGCGTGCCGCGCCGTCCAGGCCGACGGCCCGCAGCGCGTCGTTGACCAGTCCGGCGTCGGGCTGGTACAGGAACCGGAAGAGCAGGCCGGCGACGGTCATGGAGACGGCGGCCGGGATGAAGTAGACGGTGCGCAGCACGCCGCGCAGCCGGCGCCCGATGACCGCCTCCAGGACCGCGGCCAGGACGAGTGCCGCGCCGACCTGGAAGACCACCGAGGCCGCGGCGTAGCAGACGTTGTTGGACAGGGCCTTCCAGAAGACCGGGTCCTGGAGGGCTTGCCGGTAGTTCTCCAGGCCGACGTAGCGCGTCCCGGGCTGGAAGACGCTGAACTTGAACAGGCTCAGGCGGATGTTCTCCACGATCGGGTAGTAGACGAACAGCGCGATCAGGGCGAGAGCGGGGGCGGCGTACAGGGCGTGGCCGAAGCGGCGTCGCCTTTTCACGGTGTGGCACCTCCTTCGGGGGCTTGCTTCGGGGTTCCTTCGGGGGCGTGCTTCGGGGGCTGTTTCGCGGGTGCGGACCGAGTTCGGCGGGGTTATCGGCGTACGGCGAATCGGCGGGCGTTGTGGGCCCCTTGGCGTACCTGGTCCATGGCCTGTCCGGGCGTGGCGTCGCCGCCCAGGACGGCTTCGGCCGCTGCGAGATAGGGGTTGACGATCTTGTCGTCGGCACGGGTGTCCAGCCACAGGGCCAGGTCCCGGCCGGCCAGCGTGCGGTCCGCCTTGGCCAGGCCCTTGAGGCGGGCGGCGTCCGCGGTGCCCTTGACCGCGCTGAGCCAGCCGAGGTCGCGGACCACCTTGCGGGCCTGTTCGCGGCTGGTGAGGAACTTCAGGAAGTCGACGGCCAGGGCCTTGTTCGGGGAGGAGTTGGAGACCATGAGGCCGTCGGTGCCGCCCGCCACGGCGCCCGGCGAGCCGGCCCCCGAGGGAATCCCCGGCATGGGGAAGAAGTCCCAGTGCGCGGCGAACTGTGCCGGTGCGCCGCCGCGTTCACTCAGATAGGAGAATTCCAGGGTCTCCAGGTACTGCATCGCGGCCTTGCCGAAGAGCATGCGGGCCTGTGCGGACTCATGGCTGGTGCTGGTTCCTCCGGGGGCCATACAGCGTTCCTTGAGCTGCCGCAGGTCCTTCAGCGCCCGTTCGTAACCCGGATGGGTGAAGGCCGCGTCGCCGCCCTCGCCGTCGTAGTCCCGGGCCAGTACGGAGGCGGGCACCTCCATCGCGTTGAACTGGGTGAGCAGGTGCCCGGCGGGCCAGCCGTACTGGTTGCCGAAGGCGAGCGGGGTGTGCCCGGCCTTCTTGATGCGGTCGCAGGCGTCCAGCAGCTCGGGGAAGGTCCGCGGGGGTGCCGTGATCCCCGCCTCGGCGAAGATTCCGGTGTGGTACGCGAAGACCTTGGCGTCCCGGTTCAGCGGCACCCCGTACCGCCGCCCGCCGAAGGTGAAGGCGTCCAGCGCCTGGGCATCCAAGCGGCTGCCCCAACCGCCTTCCCGCATCGGCCCGGAGAGGTCCGCGGCGAGCCGGCCGTCGGCGAACTTGCGGGCGTAGCGGCCGGGCCAGGCGAAGTAGATGTCGGGCAGGTCGCGGGAGGCGGCCAGCACCGCGATGCGGTCCTTGTAGGGCTGGTCACCGACGGCCTGGAGGTCGATGGTGACCCCCGGATTGCGCTGCTCGTAGGCGCGCACCACGTCCTTGAAGTAGGGCGCGTACTCGGGGTCGGCCCATTTCTCCAGGATGGTGAGGTGTCCCTTGGGGCGTCCGTGGAGCGTGAAGTCGTCCGGGGTGACGCGTACGGGGGCCTGCCCGCAGCCGCTGACGAGGAGGGTCAGCAGGGCGGCGAGCAGCGCGCCGGCGACGGCGGCCGGGGTGCGGCGCATCGGCTCTCTCCTGGCGGGGAGGGGATCGGGAAAGGGAAGGGCAGGGCGGCACGGTGATCGCTCGGGAAGCGGGGTGCGGGACCGTCACAGGGGTGCGGAGGACGCCGGCGCCAGGGGGTGCCCGAAGGCTCCCGGCCGGGTGCAGACCTCGGCGGCGTACGCGGCGGCGCGGGCCGCGGCGTCCGCCAGGGTGCTGCCGTGGTGCAGGGCGACCAGCAGCGCGGCGGTGAAGGAGTCGCCGGCGCCCAGGGTGTCGGTGGCCCGGACGGGCGCGACGGGCTGGTGGTGGGTGGTGTCCCCGTACGACAGCAGCGCGCCGCGGGCGCCGCGGGTGACCACGGCCAGTTCCGGCCCCAGCTCGCGCACCCGCGCCAGGAGGTCCGCGGCCTCGGCGTCGTCCGCCTCGGGCCGGGAGAAGACGGCACTGTGCACGCAGGGCAGCAGGGGTTCGGCGTACGTCCAGGGGCGGTCGGAGAAGTCGAAGCTGACCGGGCAGACGGCGGCCAGCCGCGGCAACTGCCCCTCCATGGCGCTGCAGTCGCCGGTGTGCACCAGGTCGAAGCCGCGCAGCCACCGCAGGTCGGCCTCGTTCGGGGTGAAGAAGGAGACGCTCGGGTCGTAGTCGCCGAAGACGCGGTTCCCCTCCTGGTCCAGGTGGACGGTGGCGTAGGCGTTGGGGCCCTCGGCGATGCGGGCGCGCTCGGTGCCGACGCCCTCGGTGGCCAGCACGGCCCGTATGTGCCGGCCGGCCTCGTCGCTGCCGGTGACGCCGAGGTAGGCGGCCCGGGCCCCGCGGCGTGCCGCGTGCACGGCGACGTTCAGGGCGTTGCCGCCCGGGTACATCAGGCCGCGCTGGGGGTAGCGATCGACGACGTTGTCGCCGAGTCCGCAGATCCGCATTCCGCTGTCTCCTCCAGTTCGCTGCGGGTACGGGGCGGCCCGGTGCGGCGCCGCGCACCGGGCCGGTCTTCTGCCGCGTGGGCGGGGTCGGGGTTCAGTACTCGACGCGGAACATGTAGCGGCGCTGGTCCAGGTCGTGGCCGCGCACCGACTCGTAGTGGCGGGCCAGCCGGGTGACGAAGACGTCCAGGGCGATGGGGGTGATGTCGCCGCGTACGGCCTCGGGCACGCCGGGCAGGCTGAAGATCCGGGAGTCCACGTAGTGGGCCTTGCGCGTGTACGTGTCCAGGAACGTCTTGGCGCGCTCGGCCATCGGGCGGGTGGCGTCCTCGCCGAGGAAGAGGATGACCGGCTGGTCCTCGGTGACCATCTCGAAGGCGCCGTGGAAGAACTCGCCGGCGTGGAAGCTGCCGCCGTGCTTCCACTGCATCTCCATCAGGTAGCACATCGTGAAGCCGTAGCCCGCCCCGTAGTTGGGGCCGGCGGAGAGCACGTACGTCATGTCCTCGTCGGCGAGTGCGGTGGCGATGGAGTGGGCCAGTTCCTCGCCCTCCTCCTGCATGGTGTACAGCGCGTCGGGCAGCGCCTCGAACGCGGTGCGCAGGGCCGCGTAGTCGCCCTGCGCGCCGGTGAACTCCAGCAGCGCGTGGCCGAGCTGGCCGAACAGGACGCCCTTGGGCGCCACGACGGTGTCCTCGCTGCGGTAGGTGAGGGCGAGGTCGGCAGCCTGGGCGAGCGGGCTGTCGGCGTCGCGGCTGATGGCGGCGACCTTGGCGCCCGCGGAGCGTGCGTAGCGGGCCGCGGCCACGGTCTCCTTGGTGGTGCCGGTGTGCGAGGAGACCACGACCAGGGAGCCCTCGCCGAGCAGGGCGGGCCGGCGCAGGTTGAACTCGTCGCTGTTCATCTGGAAGACGGGGAAGGCGGCGCGGGTCTCCAAGAGGAAGTGCACGGGGTAGGAGGCGGTGAGCGAGCCGCCGCAGCCGATCAGGAAGACATTGCGCAGCCCGGCGTCGACGACCTCCTTGACGAAAGCGCGGGTGACGTCGTTCTGACTGAGGGCGAAGGCCACGGCCTCCTTGAAGTCCTCGGTGATGGGCTTGAGGGGCAGGGTTGCGGTGGTCACGCGGGTCCTCTCCGAGACGATCGTGGGGAACGTTCCCAACGTGCGCCGACGCGGCGGTTGGGAACGTTCTCACCGGCGGTGCTGGGAACCTTCCCATCACCGTTGTCGGGGCGTCAATACCTCGGCGGGAGCCGATGTTCCGGGCCGGGACGCAGCCGATAGCCTGGCCGGGCCATGACGACGAACCGACGCAGCCGCCCGAGCCGGCCCGCCACCATCCCCGACGTCGCCCGCGAGGCGGGCGTTTCGCGCTCGACCGCCTCCCGGGCCCTGGCCGACTACGGCTCCGTCAGTCCGGCGGCCCGCGAACGCGTCCGCGCCGCCGCCGAGAAGCTGGGTTACCGCGCCAACCAACTGGCCCGGTCCATGATCACCGGGCGTACCCACACCCTGGGCGCGGTGATCGCGGACATCCAGAACCCGTTCTTCGCGGGTGTCACCCGCGGTATCACCGACGCCGCCCGCGCGGCCGGCTACCAGGTCCTGCTGGCCAACACCGACGAGGACCCCGCCGCCGAGCGCGCCGCCGTCAAGATGCTCCGCGACAAACACGTCGACGGCCTGATCGTCGCCCCCGCCTCCACCACCGACACCGGCCACCTCGCTGCCGTCCACGCCGCCGGCTGCCCCGTCGTCCTCCTGGACCGGGACGCGCCCGGTCTGCGTACGGACTCCGTCACCATCGACAACCGCGGCGCGGCCCGGGACGCCGTCCGCCGGCTGCTCGCCGCGGGACACCGGCGGATCGCCCTGGTCGGCCTGGTCGGCGACGAGGACAGCGACCTCGACGCACCCGGCGACGGCCTCGGCGGCAACGGCAACAGCGGCTCCGGCGGCGATGACACCGACAGCACCGGCGACGCGCACGGCGCGACGGCGGACGGCGCCCCCACGGCCACCACTGCCCCCACAGCCCCCATCGACCGCGGCTCCACGGGTCTGGAGCGCATCGAGGGCTACCGCCTGGCGCTGCGCGCGGCAGGCATCGAGGACACCGGCACCTACCTGCGCAAAGGCGCCTTCCACCGCCAGGATCCGGCCGACCTGACCGCCGGCCTCCTCGCCCTGCCCGAACCGCCCACGGCGGTCCTGGCCACCGACAGCCTGATCGCACTGGGCGTGCTCTCCGCGGCCCGCGACCGCGGTCTGCGGGTCCCCGAGGACCTGTCGGTCGTCACCTTCGACGACACCGACTGGGCGCGAGCCCTGCGCCCACGGCTCAGCGTCGTCGCCCAGCCCGTCCAGGAACTCGGCGCCACAGCCGTACGGGCCCTGATCTCCCGCATCGAGGGCAGCACCCACGAACCGGAACACACCACCCTGCCCACCGAGTTCATCGACCGCGAGTCCATCGCCCCACCGCCACCGGCGTAGTCGCGGGACGGCCGGCGGCGCCACGGACGGGCGGCAGCCCGGACCGCTGCCGCCCCGCGGTACCTCCGGAACTCCAGCCTCCCGTCCTTCCGTTGAAGCAGTCGAACGGTTGACTGCCCATCGGGGGGCTTTCGCGGCGGGCCGGTGCCGGTCCGCGGGCGCTGCGTTACCACGGGGAGCAGGGGCTGCGCTGGAGGCAGGCATCGCCACACCGAGGCGCTGCCGCGCTGACGCGTCCCCTTATCCGGGGCCTTTGCTCGTGCCACCTTTTCACCGATCGCCCGGCGGCCCCCGCGTGCCCGCGCGCGGTGGCCCGTCCACGGACGCCAGAAGGACGGATGACAGCGGAGCCGAGGCCGATCGGGCACTGCCTCAAGGAAGCCGGCACACTGATCAGCCACGATTTCGGCCAGGCTTGGAAAGGTGCCGGGCCTGCCCCGCCGCCACCGGCAGATGCTCAACACCCGGAGGGGTGAGGGCTCGTAGGACGCCGATGTGCTGCGCGATCGGCTCTCTCCGTTCCGGGAGGCGCAGGACGTCGGCCCGAGGACGGTCGTGGACGACCTGCGGACACCAGGCTGGTCCGTAGGCCGTCGGGTGGCTGAAAGGTGTCCCTCGCGGCGCCGTCGCCTCCGGTTCGGGCAACGGTGGCGCTCTTCGTGTGTGACGGCGCTCCAGGGGTGGTAGTTGATCACGGATACGTGTGCGCGTTCGCGCCCGCACCCGTACGTGGACACGCGAACGGAGACCGACGGAGTGCGGACGGACGCGTGCCCTCGCCCACCGACCGACCACCGGAGGAACCAGATGCCGTCCCCGCAGCCCGCCGTGCCCGCCCTCTCCCCCTTGCCGCTGATGCACCTGGCCACCGGGTTCTGGGCGTTCAAGGCCCTGGCCTCGGCCAACGAGCTGGGACTGTTCGGGCTGCTGGACCGGATGGGGGGCGCCACGGTGGAGGAGTGCGCCGAGGAACTGGAGGTCAGCGCCCGGCCCGCGGGCATGCTGCTGACCGCCTGTACGGCTCTGGGTCTGCTGCAGCGCCGACCGGACCGGCGTTTCGTCAACTCCGCGCTGGCCGACGCCTACCTGGTGCCCGGACGTCCCTACCACTTCGGCGGCTGGGTACGCATGCTGGACCAGCGGCTGTACCCCGGATGGGGGAAGCTCACCGAGGCCGTACGGAACAACCGCCCCACCACCTGGGACCCCGAGACCCAGCCCCATCTGTTCAACACCGAGGACCCGGACCTGCTGTCCGTCTTCTGGGAGGCGATGCACGCCGTGTCCTCCTGGACCGCCCAGCGGCTCGGCTCGGTCGTGGACCTCGCCTCCCGCTCCCGGCTGCTGGACGTGGGCGGCGGCTCGGGCGCGTACGCCATCGAGCTGTGCCGCCGCCACCCGGATCTGCGGGCCACCGTCTACGACCTGCCGGGGGTGTGCCCGGCCGCGGCCCGCAACGCCGAGGCCGCCGGTCTCGCCGACCGCATCGCGACCTTCCCCGGCGACTTCCTGGCCGAGCCCGCGCTGCCCGGCGGCCACGACGTGATCGTGCTGTCGATGATCCTGCACGACTGGGACGAGGAGACCAACCGCACGCTGCTCGGCAAGTGCTACGCGGCGCTGCCGCCCGGCGGCGAGCTGGTGATCAGCGAGCTGATGGTCGACGACGACCTGACCGGCCCGGCCACGGCCGCCCTGATGAGCCTGAACATGCTGGTGGAGACCGAGGGCGGCCGGAACTACACGGCGGCCCAGTACGCGGACTGGCTCACCGACGCCGGGTTCACGCACACCCGCAAGGTCCCCATGGAGGCACCGGGCGCCAACGCGGCTCTTGTCGCCGTGAGATAACCGGCCGTCAGGTTTGCAGCTCCCGCTTGGCGGTCTCCGGCAGCGCCAGATAGACGCAGAAGGACACCAGGCACAGCACGGCCACGTACCAGGGGAACAGGCCGGCGTGACCGGCCTGCTTGAACCAGGTGCCCACGTACGGGGCCGTGCCGCCGAAGAGGGCCACGGTCAGCGAGTACGGGAAGCCGATGCCGGCCGCCCGTACCCGCGCCGGGAACACCTCGGCGTTGACGGCCGCGGCAACCGCGGTGTACCCGGTCAGCAGCACCATGCCGGCGCAGCTCACCAGCAGCAGCGAGAGGAAGGTGCCGGTGACCAGGTGCAGCAGCGGCACGGCCAGCACCGCGAAGCCCAGGGAGAAGCCCAGCAGCAGCGGCTTGCGGCCGATCCGGTCCGACAGCAGCCCGCCCAGGGGCTGGAGCAGCGCGAAGAAGGCCAGCGAGATCGTGCCGACGGTGAGTGCCTGCCCCTTGTCGAAGCCCACGTTGACCTGGGCGTAGGTGGGCAGGTAGGTGGTCCAGGTGTAGTACGCCAGGGTGCCGCCGGCGGTGATGCCGCAGATCAGCAGCGACTGGCGGGGTGGCGCCGCAGCGCCTCGAACAGGCCGGGGCGCCCGGCGGTCCGCTGCCGCGGTCCGTGGGTCTCCCGCGCGCCGCGCCGGATCCACAGCCCCAGCAGGCTCAGCACCGCGCCGGTCAGGAACGCCACCCGCCATCCCCAGCGCGCCATCTGGGCCTCGGTCAGCAGGGCGGCCAGTACGGCGGCGGTCGCGGAGGCCAGCAGTTGCCCGGCGGTGGTGGAGACGTACTGGAAGCTGGAGAACAGCCCGCGCCGGCCGGGGCCCGCCGACTCCACCAGGAACGTGGTGGAGGCCGCGAACTCGCCGCCCACCGAGAGCCCCTGCACCAGCCGGGCGATGACCAGGACGACCGGGGCGAGCACGCCCGCGGCGGCGTAGGTGGGGGTGAGCGCGACGAGCAGACTGCCGCCGCCCATCAGCAGGATGGTGACGGTCAGCGCGGACCGGCGCCCGTGCCGGTCGGCGACCGCGCCCATCAGCAGCCCGCCGACCGGGCGCATGAAGAAGCCCACCGCGAAGACGGCGAAGGAGGACAGCAGCGGTACGAGCGAGTTGCCGGACCCCTTGGGGAAGACCTGGTCGGCGAAGTAGACGGCCAGGAAGGAGTAGGCGTACCAGTCGAACCACTCCACGGCGTTGCCGACCGACGCGGCGGCCAGTTGCCGCACCTGGGACACGGGGCGGGTGCCGCCGTCCGGAACCCGGTCCCGTACGAGGTCCTGCGCGCTGGTCATGGTCCTGCCTCCCGGGTCCTTCTCCTTCGCCCGCCGCTGGGGCAGGATGAGCCGACAGGTGATCATGTACCGGCGGGGCGCGGTGCCGCCAGGGGCCAGGGGCGGCCGAAAGGAGATGGAAACATGCGCGTAGCACTCTTCGTCACCTGCATCAACGACACGCTCCAGCCCCGCGTCGGGCGGGCGGTGGTCACGCTCCTGGAGCGGCTGGGCGTACGGGTGGGCTTCCCCCGGGCGCAGTCCTGCTGCGGCCAGCCCCAGTACAACACCGGCTACCGGCACGCCACGGAGCCTCTGGTACACCGTTACAGCCGGGCCTTCGAGACGTACGACCACGTCGTCACCCCGTCCGGGTCGTGCGCCGCGATGGTGCGGGAGAACTATCCGCGGATCGGGGCGCGGGCCGCCGCCGAGGGGCGTGGCCGGGCACTGTCGGAGGCCGCGGCGCGCGCCGTCCCCAAGACCTATGAGCTGACGGAGTTCCTGGTCGATGTGCTCCAGGTGACCGACGTCGGCGCGTACTACCCGCACACCGTCACCTACCACCCCACCTGTCACGGGCTGCGGGTGCTGGGACTGGGCGACCGGCCGCGCCGCCTGCTGGAGCACGTCCGGGGCCTGGAGCTGCGGGAACTGCCGGGCGCCGAGGAGTGCTGCGGCTTCGGCGGTACGTTCGCGGTGAAGAACCCGGCGGTCTCGGCCGCGATGGGAGCCGACAAGGTACGGGCCGTACGCGGTACGGGTGCCGAGGCGGTGTGCACGGTCGACAGCTCCTGCCTGCTGCACCTCGGCGGCCTGCTCACCCGGCAGGCATCCGCGCCGCCGGTCCCGGACAGGGGCGAGCACCGGAACTCGGACACCGGGGCGCCGGCCCGCACGGTCCCCGCCGCCGCTGCCGTCCGTACCGTCCACATCGCCGAGATCCTGGCGAGCACGCAAGGCGCGGTCCTGTGAGCGGCTCCGCCTACCTGGGCATGCCCGCCTTCCCCGAGGCCGCGGCCACCGCCACCCGCGACGCCGGGCTGCGCGCCAACCTGCGGCACGCCACCCACACCATCCGCGACAAGCGCGCCGCGGCCGTCGCCGAGCTGCCGGACTGGTCCGCGCTGCGCGCCGCGGGGGCGGCCGTCAAGGACCGTACGCTGCGCCACCTCGACCACTATCTGGAGCAGTTGGAGTCGGCGGTGACCGCCGCGGGCGGCCGGGTCCACTGGGCCGCGGACGCCGCCGAGGCCAACCGCATCGTCACCGGCCTGGTCCTGGCCACCGGCGAGCGGGAGGTGGTCAAGGTCAAGTCGATGGCCACCCAGGAGACCGGTCTGAACGGGGCGCTGGCGCGGGCGGGCATCCGCGCGTACGAGACCGACCTGCCCGAACTCATCGTGCAGCTCGGCGGGGACCTGCCGTCCCACATCCTGGTCCCGGCGATCCACCGCAACCGCTCCGAGATCCGCGACATCTTCCGCGAGCACATGGGCCGGTGGGGCCGTCCGGCGCCCGAGGACCTGTCCGACTCCCCCGCCGCGCTCGCGGAGGCGGCGCGGCTGCATCTGCGCGAGAAGTTCCTCGGCGCCAAGGTGGGGATCTCGGGAGCCAACTTCATGGTGGCCGAGACCGGCACGCTGGTCGTGGTGGAGTCCGAGGGCAACGGCCGGATGTGCCTGACCCTGCCCGAGACGCTGATCTCGGTGGTGGGCATCGAGAAGCTCGTGCCGACCTGGCAGGACCTGGAGATCTACCTCCAGTCGCTGCCGCGCTCCTCCACCGCCGAGCGGATGAACCCCTACACCTCGACCTGGACGGGGACCACGGACGAGGACGGGCCGCGCGCCTCCCACCTGGTGCTGCTGGACAACGGGCGCACCGACGCCCTCGCCGACACGGTGGGGCGCCGGGCGCTGCGCTGCATCCGCTGCTCGGCCTGTCTGAACGTCTGCCCCGTGTACGAGCGGGCCGGCGGCCACGCCTACGGCTCGCCCTACCCCGGCCCTATCGGAGCCGTGCTGACACCGCAGCTCCGGGGGGTGACGAGCGCGCTGGACGCCTCGCTGCCGTACGCCTCGTCGCTGTGCGGGGCCTGTTACGAGGTGTGCCCGGTCGCCATCGACATCCCCGAGATCCTGGTGCATCTGCGCGAGCGGGTGGTGCAGGGCGGGCCGGTCACCCGTAACGGTGTCAAGACCGTTCTGCGGCCCGCGAAGGGCCATGCCGCCGAGCGGGCCGCGATGCGGGCCGCCGCCTGGGCCTTCGACCACCCGGGTGCGCTGCGTACGGGCCAGCGGCTGGCGGCCCGTACCCGACGGCTGCATCCGCGCAGGCTGCCCGGGCCCGGCCGGGCCTGGAGCGACACCCGCGACCTGCCGGCGGTGCCCGCCGAGTCCTTCCGGGACTGGTGGCGGCGCACCCGTGGAGAGGAGGACGGCGTATGAGCAGCCGGGAGGTGATCCTGGCGCGGGTGCGCCGGGCGCTGGCGGACGTACCGCGCGAGGAACGGCCCGAGGACGTCCCGGTGGCCCGGGACTACCGGCGGGCGCACGGCCCCCGGACGACCGCGGAGACGGTCGACCTGCTGGCCTGCCGGCTCGCCGACTACCGGGCGGTGGTGCACCGCACCGACGCCGACGGCCTCGCGCCGCTGGTCGCGCACCTGCTGGGCGAGCGCGGCTCCGGGTCCGTACTGGTGCCGCCGGGCCTGGACCCTTCCTGGACGGCGGCGACGAGCGTGCCCGTGGTCCACGACCGGGCGGCGGACACCGCCCGCGAGCTGGACGGCGTGGGCAGCGTCCTGACCGCCTGTGCCCTGGCCGTCGCCGAGACCGGCACGATCGTCCTGGACGCCGGCCCGGACCAGGGCCGGCGCCGCATCACCCTGATCCCCGACCACCACATCTGTGTCGTACGGGTTCCGGACCAGGTCGTGGAGTCCGTGCCGCAGGCGCTCGCCCGGCTGGACCCGGCCCGCCCGCTGACCTGGATCTCCGGCCCTTCGGCGACCAGCGACATCGAACTGAGCCGGGTGGAGGGGGTGCACGGGCCGCGGACGCTGGAGGTGGTCCTGCTCTCTTCGTGACTCCGGACGTCTCGTAGGACGCGGGTCGTCTTGTACAGCGCCGGTCGTCTCGTATGACGCCGGTCTCCCGGTGATGCGAAGTGGCGTACGAGAGGCTTGTGCCGGGTCGCATTCCGTTCAACCCTGATGCTTCCTGTTGCCTTACGTTCGGAGCTGTCCATGAACGTACGCCGCATGAGCCGCCGGTCGTTCCTTGCCACCGGTGCCGCCCTGGCGGGATGGGCCGCCTTCAGCGCGCAGAAGCAGTCCTTCGCCGCCACGGCCGCGACCGCCACCGAAGGAAGCGGTGCCCAGGGGAGCGGCGCTCAGGGAGGCGGCGCGAAGGGGGGCGGTGGCGAGTGGGATGCACAGCCGCGGATCTTCCAGGTCAACCGGGAGGCCGCCCGCGCCCGCCTCGTCCCGTACCAGGACACCCGCTCGGCCCTGGCCGGACAGCTCGCCGATTCCCCCTACTACCGCTCTTTGAACGGCAGTTGGCGCTTTCGCTGGTCCAAGAACCCCGACGAGCGGCCCAAGGGCTTCCACGCCCCCGACTACGACGACAGCCGCTGGGACCGTATCCCCGTCCCGTCCAACTGGGAGATCCTGGGCTACCCCGAGCCGATCTACCTCAACGTCAAGTACCCGTGGATCGGTTACGAGAATCCCAGGCCGCCCGAGGTCCCGCACGGCTTCAACCCAGTCGGCTCCTACCGCCGTACTTTCACCGTCCCGGAGGACTGGGAGGGCCGGCGCACCCTGCTCTCCTTCCAGGGCGTGAAGTCCGCCTTCTTCGTGTGGGTCAACGGCGAGCGGACCGGCTACAGCGAGGACAGCTACACCCCGGCCGAGTTCGACGTCACCGACCGGCTGCGGCCGGGCGTCAACGTGCTGGCCGTGGAGGTCTACCGCTGGTCGGACGGCAGTTGGCTGGAGGACCAGGACATGATCGACCTGTCCGGGATCTTCCGCGAGGTCTACCTCTACTCCATCCCGCCCGTCCATCTCCAGGACCTGTTCGTACGCGCCGATCCGGGCGGTACGGTGGCCGACGGCGCCGTACGGAAGGCCCGGACCGGTGAGCTGACGGTGACCGCGACCGTACGCGACCGGGGCGGGCCGGGCCGCGGTCGTCGCCGGGGAGACCATCTGCTGACGGCCGTCCTGTACGACGCCCAGGGCAGACCGGCCCTGCCCCGCCCCCTGACCGCCACCGTCCGCCCCGCCCCCGGCAAGGACGCGACCGTCTCCCCGAAGGCCACGGTCGACAACCCGGCCCTGTGGTCCGCCGAGGAACCGAACCTCTACACCCTCCTCCTTACCCTCACCGACCCCTCCGGCACGGTCGTGGACGTCCAGCGCACCCGCGTGGGCTTTCGCACCGTCCGCTGCGGGCCCGGGGAGCTCACCGTCAACGGCGTTCCGGTCCTCTTCCGCGGCGTCAACCGGCACGAGACCGACCCGGACCACGGCCAGGCCGTCCCGGAGGAGCGGATGACCGAGGACATCCGCATCATGAAGCAGCACAACGTCAACGCCGTACGCACCTCCCATTACCCGGGCAGCCCGCGCTGGCTGGAGCTGTGCGACGAATACGGCATCTACGTCATCGGCGAGGCCAACCTGGAGTCGCACGGGGTGCGCGAGTACCTGCCCGCGAGCCTGCCGGAGTGGACCGACGCCTGTCTGGACCGGATGCGTTCACTGGTCGAGCGGGACAAGAACCACCCGTGCGTGGTGGTGTGGTCCCTGGGCAACGAGGCAGGAGCGGGCAGCACCTTTAAGACCATGGCGGACTGGACACACGACCGCGACCCGTCCCGGCCGGTGCACTACGAAGGCATGAACGCCGTGGCGGACATCGAGAGCCGGATGTACGCCACGCCCGCGGAGGTCGAGCAGTACGGGAGGTCCGGCAACCCCAAGCCGTTCATCCTGTGCGAGTTCGCGCACTCGATGGGCAACAGCACCGGCAATTTCCAGGAGTACGGCGAGGTCTTCGCGCGCTACCCGAACCTGCACGGCGGCTTCATCTGGGACTTCGTCGACCAGGCGATCCGCCTGCCGGTGCCCGGCGACCCCACGCGTACCTATCTGTCCTACGGCGGCGACTGGAACCCGGGCTACCCCACCGACTGGAACTTCTCCTGCAACGGCATCGTCTCCGCCGACCGGGTGCTCCATCCGGCGGTCCACGAGGTGAAGAAGGTCTACCAGCCCATCCGGACGACGGCCGCCGCCGGCCTCGGCGACGGCACCGTCAAGGTGACAAACCATCACATGTTCACCGGACTGCACGCCTACGAGCTGCGCTGGGAGGTCACTCGCGACGGCGAACGGATCCAGCACGGCACGCTGCCGGCACCCGAGGCGGGGCCGGGCCGGGAGGCGACCGAACGGATTCCGGTGCGGCGCCCGGCCGAACCCGTACCGGGCGCCGAGTACTGGCTGAACCTCTCCTACGTCCTGCGCCGCGACACCCGCTGGGCACGGGCCGGCCACAGCGTCGCCGCCGAGCAGCTCGCGCTCCCCTGGCGCGCCCCCGCGCCCCCGGAGCCCTCCCCCGCCACCCTGCCGCCCCTACGGCTGACCGAGACCGGCCGGACCGTCACGGTCGAGGGCCGCGACCTCGAACTCGTCCTGGACAAGGCGAGCGGCACCCTCACCACCTACCGGTACCGCGGCCGACCGGTCCTGACCACCGGGCCGGTGCCCAACTTCTGGCGCGCCCCGACCGACAACGACATCGGCCGGAACGCCCACCGCACCCTGCGGACCTGGCGCGAGGCGGGCGCCCGGCGACGGATCACCCGGGTGAAGGCGGCACACCCCACCGCCGGCGAGGTGGTCATCGAGGTCGCGGCCACCCTGCCCACCTTCCCCACCGCCTCCCGCTGGGACACCGTCTTCACGGTGCGCGGCGACGGCGAGGTGCGGGTCCGGCACACACTGCGGCCGGGCCCGTGGCTGCCCGACCTGCCGGTGGTCGGGGCGCTGCTGACGGTGCCGGCCGGCCCGGAAACCTTCACCTGGTACGGGCGCGGGCCGCAGGAGAACTACTGGGACCGGCACACCGCCGCCTTCGTCGGCCGGTACCGCACCACCGTGGACGAGCGGTTCGGCCCGTACATCCGGCCGCAGGAGACCGGCAACGTGACCGACGTACGCACCGCCTGGCTGACCGGCCGGGATGGAAGGGGGCTGACGGTGCGCGCCGAACCGGACGGCACGGGTGCCGGCGGCCTCCTGGAGATCGGCGCACTGCACCACGCCCCCTGCGACCTGGAGAGCACCGGGCATCTGCACCCGTACCAGCTCAAGCGGCGCGGCGAAACGATCCTGGCCGTCAACCACCGGCAGATGGGAGTGGGCGGCAACGACTCGTGGGGCGCACCGCCCCTGGACCGCTACCTCCTGCACGCCGACCGCCCGTACAGCTACGCCTACCGGCTCACCCCCGCCTGACCGCACCGGCCGACGGACGCACCGGCGCGAGCGCGCCCGCAGGGTGACCCCGCCAGTCATACCCACCCCATACATACGCACCACAGTGGGCTGGGCCCCCCTCTCACCTCCCACCAGACTTCCTGTCACCAGCCCGGTAACCACAACCCGACAGACAGGAACGACCCACCCCATGAACACCCACACCCCCACCTCCCCCATCCCCTCCATATCCCCCACCTGGAACGCCGGCTGGTCCACGGCGGTCCAGCGCCCCAGCACCGGCTTCGAGAAGAACTGGGCCGAGGAGGGCTTCGCCGACCAGACGGTACGCCAGGTCGTACGGGTGACCGGCGACGGCACGGCGGCGCGCGTCAAGCTCTCCAACCGCTACGGGACCGCGCCCCTGGAGGTGACCGGCGCCACCCTCGCCCGTACGGCCGACGGGGCAGCGACCGAGCCGGGCACCACCCGCCGGCTCACCTTCGGGGGCGCGCCGTCCGCGAGCATCCCGGCCGGCGGCGAACTGTACAGCGACGCCGCCGAAGTGACCGTGGCAGCGTTCGAATCACTGACCGTGACGCTGTACTTCGCGCGCCCCACCGGCCCGGCAACCTTCCACGCCCAGGCGTTCACCACCGCCTACCGCGCCGCCGGTGACCAGCTCACGGCCGAGGACCCCACCGTCTTCGACGAGACCACGGTGTCCTGGTACTACCTCGCCGACGTGGAACTGTCGGGCGGCCCGGCCCGCCGGGACAACGTCGTGGTCTTCGGCGACTCGATCACCGACGGCTTCGGCTCGACCGTCGACGGCAACCACCGCTACCCGGACGCCCTCGCCCGCCGCCTCGCCGCCGCCGGCACCCCGCGCCCCGTACTGAACTCCGGTATCGGCGGCAACCTGCTCCTCAACGACTCCCCGTGGTACGGCGAACGAGCGGGCGCCCGCTTCGAACGCGACGTCCTTCGCAAGCCCGGCGCGGGGTCGGTCGTCCTCCTGATCGGCCTGAACGACATCGGCTTCAGCGAGATCGACCTCCCCACCTACAAGCCCAACCCCCCACTCACAGCCGATGAACTGATCACCGCCTACCAGCAGTTGACCTCGCGCGCCCGGGCCGCAGGCATCCGTGTCACCGGCGGAACCGTCCTCCCCTTCAAGGGCTCGGAGTACCACACCCCGATCGCCGAAGCCAAGCGCCGAACCCTCAACGCATGGATCCGCGACTCCGACGCATTCGACGCGGTGGCCGACTTCGCCCACGCGCTGGCGGACCCCACCGACCCCGACGCCCTCCACCCTGCCTACGACAGCGGCGACCACAAACACCCCGGCGACGCCGGCTACCGGGCCATGGCCGCGGCCATCGACCTCGCCGCACTGTGAGCCACGGGTGTCCCCTGTCAGGGACCCGCAGCCCTGGGGCCATCGGCACCGGCCCGGTCGCCGCCGAGCACGTACGCGCTATCCTGCCCCACCCCGTCACGCATGATGGGGACTCACACGACCAGGGGGTTGCATGGCGGGGACAGGCGGGGCCGCGCAGGGATACGAAGCCGATCCGGATGTGCTCAAGAAGGCCGGCGGCAGGGCACTCGACATCAGACAGGACCTGCTGGACGCGGCCGAACCCACCTGCGCCGCGACGCGCCGCGCGGCGACCGGAGTGGACGGCTGGCGGAGCGAGGATCAGCTGAGGAAGACCGCCGCACTGTGGGAGAAGCAGAACTTCACCCTCGCCGAGCAAATGGGGCGCACGGGGGCGAACCTTCAGTACAACGCCACCAATTACCAGTCGGCGGAGGCCGTCAACGCCGCGGGGATGAAGCCGGGAGACAGTCCGTGGGGATAACGGTGCAACAGCTTGAGCAGGCCGATCCGGACCTGGTGCGGAAAGCTGCCGAGGCATGGGAGGAGCAGGTCCGGAAACTGAAGGACCTCGTCGAGCGTTACCGGACCGAGGTGAAGGACCCGGTCGAGAAGAGTGGCTGGCAAGGTCCCGCGTACGAAGCGGCCCGCAGCAACTGGGTCGAAGAGCTGACGCAGTTGGAAAACGCGCAGGCGGAGGCCGACGGCATCAGGCTGGCCCTGGAGATGGCCACGGCCGACATCCGGGCCGCCCAGAGCGTGCTGAGCGGTGGCGTGCGCAAGGCCCGCGAGAACGGGGCGAGCGTCACCCCGGACGGGGGCCTGGAGCTGCCGCCCGCCATGGTCCACGACCCTGATGTCCGGAGCGGGCCGGTGGGCGAGAACCTGCGCCAGGCCCATGCGCAGATACAGGACGCGCTGCGGATGGCGGACCAGGCGGACGAAAGAATCGCCTGGGATCTGCTGGACGACGGCGGCGCACGGGGTGACGCCTTCAACGGCCGGGTGCACATGGGGCGTCGGCTGAGCCCTGGGGAGATACTCCGCACATTCCAGGTCACGGACGACCCGCGCGGGATGACCGACTTCTACGGGGAAAGAGTCACGCAGGGAGAGGCGGACATGCTCTCCGATCTCAGCATCTTCGAGAAGAGCGACTTCAAGGAAATCCGGGACCGGGCCTTCGAAGAGTGCAAGGTGAGATTTCCCGAGGACAGGAACGACGGGCACATGGACGCCTTCAGACATGCGTACTGGAACGCTCTGATGGCGCAGCGTTTCGGCATGGACTGGGCGGAACGGTACGGCACGGCGCACGAACGGCTGCCGGGGAACCCGTCGGACCGCGAAGCCATGGATCTCCACAACAACGAGATCGGCCGCCGGATCGCGCTGAACAATCCGACCGCCAGCCCGGCCGAGCTGGCGGCGAAGGTTCAGGAGGCGGTGCAGGGCGGGAAGACCGTGGTGATCGATCGCGACGGGAAACTCGTACCCAGCGACAAGGTGGAGATCGGACGGCACGGGCACACCAACAAGGTGCCCGGCGCACCCGACGAAGGGCGGAACCCGGACGCTCCCGGGCCGGACACCCCCTGAGTCCGGCAGAGCGCGCATGACCGGCGGGACGAAGCGGAACGGGGAGAGGCGACAGGTGCGCACGGCACGGAGACGGGTGGCATGGGCCGGATTCGGGGTGGCTGCAGGGCTGGGAGTGGGCTGGTGGGCGCTCGGTGGGGAGACGCCGCTGGCGAGCACCACGGACCAGGCCCTTCAGCGGAAGCTGGACGCGGCGGTGGAGGGCGCACCGGCGCCGCTGGCGGAGCTGACCGGTTTCTCATGGGATCAGGTGCGGGTGTTCGACTACGGCACCGATGACGACGTGATCTCCGAGGCCGTGGGCGACCCGGTCGAATGGGAGGTCGCCGCCACGTCGTACACGGGCCCTTCGCTGTGGGTGTTCAGCAAGGGCGGTGAAGCGGTGCGGGCCGTGCAACTCGACGCCAACGCGCCGGCCAACGGCAAGGGCGGGAGCTGGTCGAAGAGCGTGCGGATATCGGGAGGGCCCGACCACAATGTGGTGACGTTGACGGAATAACCCGCGGCCGTATTCAGGAGGAAGTCCGCAGCCAGTCGTCGAAGCGGGTGGTGGCCGTCCGGGCGCTGCCTTCGTCGGGGACGAGGCTGCGTTCTGTGAGTTCGGGCCTCGGCGACGTCTTCGGCCGCCATCGGCTGGAACAGCACAGGCGGTACGCGCACGGTGTCACCGTCGGTGGCGGTGTCGGCGATGCCTCTGACGAATTCGAAGAACTGCATCGCCCGGACGATCGAATAGGGAATCGGCCCCTGCTTGCTCAGCCGTTCCTGGGCCACCTTCGCCCGGAAATAGCCGTTGTCGGGCAGGTTGCCGACTCGCGGCTCAGCGTCCGTTGGCCTCTCACTCCGGTGTCCTGAGAGCGGGATCTCTGACGTGCGCTTACGCCGGGCCGTTGTGCAGTCAGGGCCTCTTGCGCCCTGCGGCGCCGGGTCGAGGTGTCGGTGAGAGCGACCTCGTCATTGACAAGGACGGTCCTCACCACGCAGCCCGGCGAGGATGCCTGCCAGTCCGCCGCCGTACAGGCCGGGATGGCGCCGGCCACGCCCGATGCCCCGCGCCCATACGGTCACCACATGGCCCGCGGCAGCGGCCTCGGCGGGCGTCTTCAAGGCCGACAAGGTCGACGACCGGGTCGTGGGCTGGGCCCTGAAGCGATGTCGTACGTCTGGCGCGCGAGGAGCCGCGGCGGCTGGGGTTGCCACGCGGTGCCGTGCCGGGGGTGCGGGTTCTGGGGCGGGGGGAGAGCTATACCGCCTGGCTGTTGGAAGCCGGCGGATCGTCGTCCCTGGTCGTCCGGGTGCCGCGGCGGCCCGTCGCCGAACTGCCGCGGCCGATCGGTGAGGAGTTCGCCGCGCTGTCGGTCGTTCCCGGTGGTACGGGGCCCGCGCCGGTCCTGCTGGAGGAGAGGTACGACAATCCTCTGGGGTCGCCCTACATGGTGACCGGGTACGTACCGGGGCGGGAGCGCGCGGCCGGGGAGTGGGATGCGCGGCTGCTGGGCGCGCATGTACGGCAGGTGGCCCGGCTGCACCGGCGGGGCTTCGACCGGTGCGGCGCGATCACCGCGCCGCTACGGGAGAGGTCCGTCAAGCTCTCGCTCGGCGACCGGTTCGCCTCCGGGCTCGCGTGGTGGCGGCGGGCGCGGCCGGACGTACTCGCCGATCCCGAGGTCTCCCGGCTGCTTCCCCGGGTCGAGTCCTTCGTCGCGGCGGCGGAGCCGGCCTTCGAGCGGCTGGACCGGTTTGCGGTCGTCCATGGGGATCTGATGCTGCCGAACATTCTGGTGGACGAGGAGGGCATGCCGCGCTACATCGACTGGGAGTGGTCGGAGATCGGCGATCCGGCACAGGATCTGGCCTATCTCGGCGGGCAGGTGTGGGCTCCTCCGTGGTACCTCCCGCTGGATCGGGGTCAGGTCCGCGCCCTGTTGGAGAGTTATGTGCGGGAGACCGGCGGGGAGAGCGGGCAGGGCGAGGAGACGGTGGGCTCGTTGGAGGTGCGTCGTGCGGCTTGGGAGGTGTACGAGCGGTTTCTGTCCTCCTTGCACTTCCGGACCCGGCGCAACTGCCCCGAAGACGTACGGACCCGTCGCTACACCGACGCCGTGGCCATGCTGACGACCGGGTTGGACGACCTCTTGAGATGAGGGGTGCCGGCGGAACCCGTGTCAAGGCGCGTCACGATACGGGCAGGCGCTCCACGACACGGAAGCGCTCGGCGACGACCAGGGTGTCGTCGTCGACCGTGAACAGCGGGTCGCCCAGCGCCTGGCGCATGTCCGGTCCGTGCCAGAAGCTCTCGTGGTCCGCGCGCCATTCGGCGAGCGTCCGGTGGCCCTCGCCCTCGTCCACCGCGTGCCGCAGGTCCACATCCGCCAGCCGCAGGACGCGTACCTGCGTGGTCTCCACGACCGCCACCGGCCGGCCGCCGGAGTCCGGGACGAGAAACCGCGCCCCGGCCTGCGGCAGTGGGTCACCGGCGTGCTCGTAGTCCCGCAGCAGTCCGGTCGTGGTGGTCTTGGCGCCGGAGAGGACCGCGGCGACGAGCCGGTCGCGCAGCGGGCCGGGGAAGGCGAACTCCAGGTGCGGCAGGGCGTCGTGAGCGGGCATGTCCGCACCCTAGCCCTGCCGTCAAAATCCCGCCTGCCCCGCGGCGCCCCGGCCGTCGGGTACCTCCCGCGTCAGCCGGTGGCGGCGTCCGCCGCCATGGCCCGCTCGCCGTCGTCGGGCGTCAGGTGGGCGTCCCGTCGTACGAGGGCGGCGTACCGGCCGCCGGCCGCGAGCAGTTGCTCGTGGGTGCCGCGTTCGACGATCCGGCCGGAGTCCAGCACGACGATCTGGTCCGCGTCGCGGATGGTGGACAGGCGGTGTGCGATCGTGATGGTCGTACGGCCTTTGGAGAGCGCGTCGATCGCCTGCTGCACGGCGTGTTCCGTACGGGTGTCCAGGGCGCTGGTGGCCTCGTCCAGGACGAGGACGGGCGGGTCGCGCAGGATCGTCCGGGCGATGGCCAGCCGCTGTTTCTCGCCGCCGGAGAAGCGGTGGCCGCGCTCGCCGACCAGGGTGTCGTACCCGTCGGGCAGCGCGGCGATGTGGTTGTGGATCTGAGCCGCCGAGGCCGCGCGTTCTATCTCCTCCTGGGTCGCGTCGGGCTTGGCGAAGCGCAGGTTGTCGGCGACGGAGGCGTGGAAGAGGTACGTCTCCTGGGAGACGACGCCGACCGCGCGCGCCAGGGTGTCGAAGTCCAGGTCGCGGACGTCGACGCCGTCGAGGGTGACCCGGCCGCCCGTCACGTCGTACAGGCGCGGCACGAGGTAGCTCAGGGTGCTCTTGCCGCTGCCGGTGGGGCCGACGACGGCCAGGCTGCCGCCGGGCGGGATGGTGAGGTCTATGCCGTGGAGGGTGGGGGCCGGGGGTGCGGTGGCGGTGTCCGGCGCGGTGGCGCGGTCCGGAGAGCCGGCCGTACGGGGGGCGCCGGGCTCGGCGCTGTCGTAGGAGAAGGTGACGTCCTCGAAGCGGATGGCGCCGCGCGGCCTGTCCAGCCGTACGGGCCGGGCGGGTTCGGTGATGGACACCGGCAGGTCCAGGTATTCGAAGACGCGCTGGAAGAGCGCGAGTGAGGTCTGCATCTGCACGCCGGTGGACAGCAGCGAGACGGTGGGACGCAGCAGTCCTTGCTGGAGGGTGACGAAGGCGACCAGGGTGCCGAGGGAGAAGGCCGGGCCGCCGAAGCGCAGCAGCATGCCGGCGCTCCAGTAGATGAGGGCGGGCATGGCGGCCATGACGATGCCGATGGTCGCCATCCGCCAGCGGCCGGCCATGCTGGCGCGGATCTCCAGGCCGACCAGTCGTTCGGACTCGGCCGCGAAGTCGCGGGTGAGGGAGTCGGCGCGGCCCATCGTACGGCCCAGGAGGATGCCGCTGACCGACAGCGACTCGGTGACCATCGCGGACATGGCGGCCATCTGCTTCTGCCGCTGTGTGGTGATCCTCTTGCGCTCGTTGCCGACCCGGCGGCTGATCCATACGAACAGCGGGAGCAGCAGCAGCGAGACCAGGGTCAGCCGCCAGTCCAGGGCGAGCATGGCCAGGACGGTGGCGATCACGGAGGTCAGGTTGGAGACGAGAGAGGTGGCGGTGGAGGTGACGGTCGCCTGCATGCCGCCGATGTCGTTGGCGATCCGGGACTGGACCTCACCGGTGCGCGTACGCGTGAAGAAGGCCAGCGGCATGCGCTGGAGCTTGGCGTAGACGGCGGTGCGCAGGTCGTGCATGACGCGCTGGCCGACGGTGGTGGACAGCAGCGTCTGCAGCACGCCGAAGACGCTGGTCGTCACGGCGGTGACGATCATGCCGACGGCCAGCAGGGTCAGCAGGCCGGTGCGGCGGCCGGGGATGGCCACGTCGAGGATCGCGCGCAGGAGGAAGGGCGAGGCCACCGAGACCAGGGAGGAGGCGGCCACGAGCAGGCCGACGGCGGCCAGCCGACCTCGGTAGGGGCGGAAGAGGGTCAGGATGCGGCGCACCTGGGCCGGCTGTTGCGGGTCCTTGGGGGGTGGCGTCCATTGGGGTTCGTCGGGGCGCATGGGCTCCTTCGGGGTTACGGCGGGTCGACGGAAAGGACTCGCAGAGCATAGCTCACTGTTACCTATACTCACAGTGAATCCGGTCCTGCTACGATCCGGGCATGCGTTCCCCCGATCCGCAGGCCGGCGCCTCCGGTCCCGTTTACGGTCCCGTATCCGGTGCTGCCACCGGCGCCGTCTCCGGCCCTGCCCCCGGTTCCGCTTCCCTCACCACGGCGGCCGGCGCCGACAGCAACCTCGCCGAGCAGCTCGTACGGCTGACCCGCCGGATGCACCGCACCCAAAAGCGCCATCTGTCCGGCCTGGACATCGCCGTCACCCCCGCCCAGGCCCGGCTGCTGCGGATCGTGGACCACTACCGCGACACGCCGCCACGGATGGCCGACCTCGCCGCGCGGCTGGAGGTCGTCCCCCGGGCGGTCACGACGCTGGTCGACGCCCTGGAGGCGCACGGTGCGGTGCGGCGCGTGCCGGATCCGGCCAACCGCCGGGTCATACGGATCGAGCTGACCGACACCGGCCGTTCGGCCTTGCACGCGTTGCGCGGCGCGCGCCGGGCCGCCGCGGAGGACATTCTTGCCCCATTGACCGCGGAACAGCGCGAGGTGCTCGGCGGACTGCTGTCCACATTGGTCGACGGGCCGGGTACGCATCACTGAACCCGGGCGGGGAACCAAGGGAGCGCCGTCCACACGCCGCCGGGCACCCGCGCCGTACGCGGTCGCACGCCACCGCACGTGGCTGCGCGCCACCGCACGTGGCTGCGCGCCACCGCACGTGGCCGTACGACACGCCGCCGTAGGCCGCCGAGCGAGCCGACCCGAGGAGAGCCGCCATGCCCCTGCTGGAGCCCAGGCCCCACACCCTGCGGCCGGCCGCCGCGCCCAAGCCCTTCCCCGACCGGGTGACCGACCGGCGGGCGTCCGGGACGCCCGGGCCGCTGCGCGCCGACCTGGTGGCACTGCTCGGCGCGCACAAGGTGCTGCACAAGGTCTCCGACCTGGTGCGGTACGCCTCGGACGCCAGCCCGTACCGCTTCGTGCCACAGGTCGTCGTGGTGGCCGAGGACGTCGACGACATCTCCGCGGTCTTCTCCTACGCCCACGGAAAGGGCCGTACGGTCGTCTTCCGCGCCGCCGGGACCTCGCTCAACGGGCAGGCGCAGGGCGAGGACATCCTCGTGGACGTACGCCGTCACTGGGCGGGCGTGGAGGTACTCGACGGCGGCGCCCGCGCCCGCATCCGGCCGGGCACCACCGTCGTACGGGCCAATGCCGCGCTCGCCCGGCACGGCCGGATCCTCGGCCCGGACCCGGCCAGCGCCATCGCCTGCACCCTGGGCGGCGTGGTCGCCAACAACGCCTCCGGCATGACGGCCGGCACCACCCGCAACTCCTACCGGACGCTGGCCTCCCTCACCCTCGTCCTGCCGTCCGGAACCATCGTGGACACCGCCGGCCCGGCCGCCGGGGAGGAGCTGGCGCGCGCCGAACCGAAGCTCTGCGCGGAGCTGATGGCGCTGAAGGCGGAGATCGGGGCGGACCCGGAACTGGTCGCCCGGATCCGCGCCAAGTACGAGATCAAGAACACCAACGGCTACCGGCTGGACGCCTTCCTGGACGGGGCGAACCCGGTGGAGATCCTGCGCGGGCTGATGGTCGGCTCCCAGGGCACCCTCGGCTTCATCGCGGAGACCGTCTTCGACACCCTGCCGCTGGACCGGCGCACCTCCACCGCGCTGCTGTTCTTCCCTTCGCTGCGCGCCGCTGCCGCCGCCGTCCCGCTGTTCACCGAGGCGGGCGCGGTCGCCGTGGAGCTGATGGACGGCAACACGCTGCGCGCGTCGGTGAGCGTGGCGGGGGTGCCGGCCGACTGGGCGGGGCTGCCGAGGGCGGCGACCGCCCTTCTGGTGGAGTTCCGGGCCCCCGACGAGGCCGCCCAGGAGGCACAGGAACAGGCGGCGGCGCGAGTGCTGGAGCACCTGGAACTGATCGCCCCGGTCGGCTCGGTCACCAACACCTTCAGCCGGGACGCCAGGACCGCCGCCGGGTACTGGAAGGCCCGTAAGGCGTTCGTCACGGCGGTCGGCGGCTCCCGGCCCCCGGGCACGACCCTGATCACCGAGGACTTCGCGGTGCCGCCGGCCCGGCTGGCGGACGCCTGCGCCGAACTGCTGGAGCTTCAGGAGCGGCACGGCTTCGACGCGGCGGTGGCCGGGCACGCCGCCCACGGCAACCTCCACTTCCTGCTGGCCTTCGACGCCGCCAAGCCCTCGGACGTGGCACGCTACGCCGCCTTCATGGACGAGTTCGCCACGCTGACCATCGACCGGTTCGACGGGTCGCTGAAGGCCGAACACGCCACGGGCCGCAACATCGCACCGTTCCTGGAACGCGAATGGGGGCCGCGGGCCACGGAGTTGATGTGGCGGATCAAGGAGGTCATGGACCCGCACGGCATCCTCGCCCCGCGCGTCGTGCTCGACCGCGACCCCCGGGCGCATCTGCGGGGCCTGAAGACCATCCCCGAGGTCGAGGCGGTGGCCGACCCCTGCATCGAGTGCGGCTTCTGCGAGCCGGCCTGCCCCAGCCAGGACGTGACCACCACACCCCGCCAGCGGATCGTGCTGCGCCGGGAGATGATGCGCCAGCGGACCGGCTCGCCGGTGACCGCCGCGCTGCTGGACTCCTACGGGTACGACGCCATCGACACCTGCGCGGGTGACGCGGCCTGCAAGCTGGCGTGTCCGGTGGGCATCGACACCGGCGCGCTGATGAAGGACTTCCGGCACCGGCGGCACTCCGCGCTGGAGGAGCGGGCCGCGGCCCGCTCCGCCCGGCACTTCAAGGCGGTGGAGAGGTCGGCGCGGCTGGCGCTGGCCGCGGCGGACGGGCTGCGGCGACGGCTGGACGGCGCGTCGTCCGCGGGCGGTCGGGCGGACGGCCTGCGGGGCGGTGGTCCGGCCGACGGCGGTTTGGCCAACGGCGGCCGGCGTGGCGACCGGCTGCTGTCGGCGGTCACGGGCGCGGCGCGCGCAGCCGTACGCCCCGATCTCGTACCCGAGTGGCTGCCCGAGCTCCCCGGCGCCGCCGCCCGTACGCTGCCCGGCACCCGCCGGACGGGCGCGGCTGCCGTCTACTACCCCTCCTGCGTCAACCGGATCTTCGCCGGGCCGGGCGGGGCGGAGGGACTGTCGCTGCCCGAGGCGGTGGTGGCGGTGTCCGCCCGCGCGGGCAGACCCGTATGGATCCCCTCCGACGTCACGGGCACCTGCTGTGCCACGATCTGGCACTCCAAGGGCTACGACGAGGGCAACGCCGTGATGGCCAACCGGATCGTCGAGGCGGCGTGGGGCTGGACGGCCGGCGGGCTGCTGCCGCTGGTCGTGGACGCCTCGTCCTGCACGCTGGGCATCGCCCATGAGGTCGTGCCGTATCTGACGGACGACAACCGCCGGCTGCACGCCGAACTGACGGTGGTGGACTCCGTGGTGTGGGCCGCGCGTGAGCTGCTGCCCCACCTGGAGGTCCTGCGGACCGTCGGTTCCGCCGTACTCCATCCGACCTGCTCCATGCGGCACCTGGAGGACGAGGACCAGTTGCGCGCCGTCGCCGAGGCGTGCGCCGAGGAGGTCGTGGTGCCGCTCGACGCGGGCTGCTGTGCCTTCGCGGGCGACCGGGGCATGCTGCACAGGGAGCTGACCGAAGCCGCGACGGCCAAGGAGGCCGCGGAGGTCACCTCCCGCCATTTCGACGCGCACCTCTCCGCCAACCGGATGTGCGAGATCGGCATGGACCACGCGACGGGCGGGCGCGGTTACCACTCGGTCCTTGTGGAGTTGGAGCGCGCCACGCGCCCTGCCGGGGTCTGAGGCGGCGCCTTCGGCGCGGGGGCGCGGGCGCCGGGGAGCGCCGGGGTGGCGGGAGGCACCGGGGAGCGGGAGGCACCGAGGGGCGGGAGGCGCCGGGGAGCGCCGGATCGGGGAGCACGTACGGGGGCGTACGAAAGAGACCGCGCGGCCCTCTTGTGCCTCGTGCGCCTCAACCGTCAAGGTCCTCAGCGAGGTTCACGCAACCGCCGCGCACCATCCGCTCTCCTGGAGGACCGATGAACGAGGCACCATCGCAGGACCACGGCCCCGACCCCGAGGACGGCCACGCCCCTGACGGCCGTCAGGGACCGGACGGCTTTCAGGGACCGGACCGCGAGCGGGAGGAGAGCGGGCCGAGCCGCCGTGCCCTCCTGTGGACCGCCGGCGCGGCGGGCGCCGGGCTCGGACTCGGCGGCCTGGGCACGGGCTCCGCCGCCGCGGCACCCGCCGCCTCCGGTACGGCCGGCACGACCGCCGCCGCTGCCGGGACCGCCACGGCGCCGCCACGCAAGGGCAAGACCATGATCGGGGTGCCGTTCGAGCGGCGGCGCACGGTACGGGTCGGTCTGATCGGCCTCGGCAACCGCGGCATGGGCATGCTCCCCCTCTACCTGGCGATACCGAACGTACAGGTCGTGGCCCTGTGCGACCCGGTGAAGGAGAAGGCGGCCAAGGCCGCGAAGCTGGTCACCGACGCGGGGCAGCCGGCTCCGGCCGTCTACACCAAGGGCGACCACGACTTCAAGAACCTGTGCGAACGCGGCGACATCGACTTCGTGTACGTGGCCACGCCCTGGGACCTGCACCACGACATGGCCGCAACGGCGATGCTCAGCGGCAAACACGTCGGCGTGGAATGCCCGCTGGCCATGAGACTGGACGAGCTGTGGGACCTGGTCGACATCAGCGAACGCACCCGCCGGCACTGCATGCAGGTGGAGAACTGCTGTTACGGGCGGAACGAGATGCGGGTGCTGCGCATGGCCCACGCGGGCCTCTTCGGGGACCTGCTGCACGGCGCCGGCGCGTACAACCACGACCTGCGCCAGTTGATGTTCGACCCGTCCTACTACCAAGGCCCGTGGCGGCGGCTGTGGCACACCCGGCTGCGCGGTGACCTCTACCCCACCCACGGCTTCGGGCCGGTCGCCAACTACATGGACATCAACCGCGGTGACCGGGTGGTGCGGATCTCCAGCTTCGGCACCCCGGCGCTGGGGCTCGCCGAGTACCGCAAGGCTCATATGCCGCCGGGCGACCCGAGCTGGAAGGAGTCCTACATCGAGAGCGACCGCACGTTCAGCGTCATCCAGACCGCCAAAGGCCGGGTGATCCGGCTGGAGCACGACGTCTCCACCCCGCACCCCTACAGCCGTATCAACAGCCTCGGTGGCACCAAGGGTGTGTTCGAGGACTACCCCGAGCGGATCTACCTGGAGCCCGATCACACCAATGACCAGTGGGGCGACTTCTCCCGGTACACGCAGTGGGACCACTGGCTGTGGAAGGAGCACGCCAACCCGCCGGGCGGGCACGGCGGGATGGACTACATCATGATCTTCCGGCTGATGCAGTGCCTCCGGCTCGGGCTCGTCCCGGACTTCGACGTCTACGACGCCGCGACGTGGAGCGCGCCCGTCCCACTGAGCCATGCCTCGATCAAGGCGCACGGCGCCCCGCTGGAGATCCCCGACTTCACCAGGGGGCTGTGGCACCGGCCCCGGCCGGGTGTGGACTCGCAAAAACCCACCGGGTGACGGCCGCGGGGTGAATGCTGCGGCGAGGCCGGGCGCCGGGTTCCTGACGGACGCTCCCACAGGGACCCGGCGCCGGTGCGCCTCACCTTGTCGACCTGGTCGCCCCTTCGGCCGTCTCGACGCCCCCGCTGCCGGGTCAGCCCGCCGTCAGATGTGCCATGTCCCCCATGACCACGACCGGATGCTGCCTGGGGTCCAGCGTACGCAGCAGGTGCTCCATCGCCTGCCGGGAGACGCTCACGCACCCGGACGTACCGCTGCCGTGGTCCATGTGCAGCCAGATGCCACCGCCCTTGGCCTGCCCGGCGGGCCGGGTCGGGTCCAGCGGGGTGGTGCCCCTGACGCGGTTGTAATCGATGGCGATCACATGGTCGAAGTCGTGGTGGGTGTTCTTGGCCCAGTACGGGGGCGGTGTGAAGGCCGAGGAGTGGGCGTAGGGCAGCTTCGTCCCCGGGGAGGGAGCCGGCAGCACCCCGCCCGCGTCGGAGAGGGTGAAGACACCGACGGGGCTGCGCTTGTCGCCCTCGTGATGGTCGGTGGTCCAGCCGTTCCTGCCGTTGTGCCCCGGCCAAGTGGCCTGCCGGTTCCAGCCCTTGTCGTCCTTGGTGTAGAGCACGACGGTGGCGTCCGGGGAGTTCACGCCCTTGCCGTACACGGCCACGACCTGATGCGAGCGGGCCGGAATCCGTGAGAGCAGCCGCTCCCCCACGTCCGGGACACGAGGGAGGTGACGGGTGGCGGCACCGGGCTTCTGGTCCCCGTTCTTGGCCGTGCCGTCCTCCTTCCCCGCACCGCTCCCACCACCGCCACAGCCCGCCAGCAGGACCAGTCCCGCGGTGACGGCCGCCACGGCGGCGGCCCTGCGCACAGCACCCGCTCCTCGCATCGCGCCCCCTGCGCCCCCTTCTTGTCGTTCTCTGCGGTCTTTGCGTTCCCTGCGGTCTCTGCCTGCTTGTCGTTCCCGTTCCCGTTCTCGTCGCTCCGGCCTCCCGGTCGCACCGGTCACCACGTACCCCCCGCGGCGTATTGGCCGGTTGGGCACGCCCACGCGGAAAACCGTTTGAACCCGGGCGTCCCGACGCGCCAACCTTCCATGGTTCCCCTCATCGCGCCCCGGCCGCTTCCCGGGCCGCCGCGACCCTGTCTCCCCGCTTCACCGTTCGCCACGTGTTTCTGGATTTCCGGTCTCCGGTATTCCGGTTTCCGGCTGGCCCGGTTCCCTGTTTCCTCCGCCATTCCGTTCTCTTCCGCTCCCTTCCACTCCGTTCCGCTCCCCCGAACCTTTGGACATCATGCACATTCGCGACCTACCGCATGCCGATCCCGGTGTCCCCGACGTCCGTTCGGGAGGCAGATTCCTCCTCTGGCTGTACGGCCGACAGCTCGGCGGGCAGACCAAGGCACTCTTATGGGGCCTGGTGCACACCGGTGCCGTCGCCTGCTTCCCGCTGCCCCTGGGTGTGGCGGTGCAGGCCGTCGTGGACCGGTCCGGCGGCGGACTGCTGCTCGCCGGCGGACTGATGGTGCTGCTGGGGGCATTGGTGGCCGTCGGCGACGTGATGCTGCACCGCGCCGCCGTTACCAACTGGATCACCTCCGTCGCCCGCGTACAGCAGCTTCTCGCCCGCAAGGCCACGGAATTGGGGTCGGCCATGACGCGACGGGTCGCGGCCGGGGAGATCGTCGCGGTCAGCACCGGCGACCTGGAGAAGATCGGCTGGTTCGTCGAGGCGGTCTCCCGGTTCGGTGCGGCGGCGCTGACGTCGGTCGGGGTGTGCGTGGCCCTGCTGGTCCTCCAGCCCGCGCTGGGTGTGGTGGTGGCCATCGGCGTACCCGTACTGGCACTGGCCGTACTGCCGCTGCTGCCGCCCGCCACCCGGCGCGCGGACGAGCAGCGCGAGAAGGCCGGGCGGGCCACCGAACTGGCCTCCGACACCGTCGCCGGACTGCGGGTGCTGCGTGGCATCGGCGGTGAGGAGCTCTTCCTCGGCCGCTACCGGCGAGCCTCCCAGGAGGTGCGCAAGGCCGCCGTACGCAGCGCCCGGATGTGGTCGCTGATCTCGGCGGTCCAGGTCGCCCTGCCGGGACTGCTGCTGATCGCGGTGGTCTGGTACGGCACCCGGCTGGCCCTGGACGGCCGGATCGCGGTCGGCGAACTGGTCACCGTCTACAGCGCGGTCACCTTCCTGCTGTACCCGCTGCGGCACTTCGAGGAGATCGCCATGGCCTACTCCTTCTCCCGGCCCTCGGCCAAGCGCGCCGCACGGGTCCTGGCGCTGAGTCGGCCGGCCGACGGCCGTGTGCCCGGCCGGCCGCTCACCGGTGAGCTGCACGATCCGCTCAGTGGTCTGCGTGCACCGGCCGGCCGACTGACGGCCGTGGCCTGCACGGACCCCGACGCGGCCGGCCGGCTCGCCGACCGGCTCGGCGGCCACGGCGCCGACGCCGCGCAGGGGACGCCGTCCGTGGTGCTCGGCGGCACGCCCCTGGACGAGGTGCCGCGCGAGGACGCCCGTAGGGCCGTACTCGTCCAGGACAAGGACCCCGTCCTGCTCTCCGGCACGCTGGCCGAACTCCTGGACGTCCCCTCCTCGGGGGCCGTCCGCCCGCAGGAGGCCCTGGCGGCGGCCCAGTGCTCCGATGTGCTGGCCGCGCTGGCGCAGGCGTCGGTGGACGATTCGGGCGATCCGATGCGTACGCGGATCACCGAACGCGGGCGGTCGCTGTCCGGCGGCCAGCGTCAGCGGCTGGCCCTGGCCCGGTCGCTGGTCGCCGACCCGGAGGTACTGGTGCTGGACGAGCCGACCAGCGCCGTGGACGCGCACACCGAGGCACGGATCGCGGACGGGCTGCGCTCGATCAGGGCGGGCCGTACGACCGTGGTGTTCACCACCAGCCCGCTGCTGCTGGACCGCGCCGAGCGGGTGGTCTTCCTCGACGACGGCCGGGTGGCGGGCGTCGCCACCCATCACGAGCTGCTGCGTACGCACCCGGAGTACCGGGCCGTGGTCACCCGCGAAACCGAGGACGAGGACGGCGGACTCGGGGAGGGCGCATTCGGGGACGGCGGACTCGTGGACGGCGGCGCGCCCGAGGGCGGGAGCGAGGCCGCAGGCGGGGGCGCGGCCGTGGGCAGGAGCAAGCACGGCGGCCCCCGGGCCGGGGCCGGGGACGCGAGCCCGCCCACCGGAGTCCGGACCCGGGACCGGCCCCGGACCGCACACGAGCGCGCCGCCCTGGACGCGCTGGACCAGATCGAGGAGACGGCATGATCGGCCTGGCGCCCCCGGAGCACGATCCGGACGCACCGCAGACCACCACGACCCTGCCGGTCGGCTCACCCGCGACCGTACGCGCCTACGTGGCCGGCCTGATCCGCCGGCACCGCCGGGCCTTCGTCCTGCTGGTCACCGTGAACGCCACGGCCGTCCTGGCCTCGATGGCCGGTCCCTACCTGCTGGGCGGCCTGGTCGAGGACCTGGCCGCCGGCACGCGCGATCTCCACCTGGAACGCGTCGTCGGGCTGTTCGCCCTCGCCCTGGTCCTTCAGACCCTGTTCGTCCGTCTGGTGCGGCTGCGCGGCGCGATGCTGGGTGAGCGGATGCTCGCGGACCTGCGCGAGGACTTCCTCGTACGGTCCGTGGCGCTGCCTCCGGGCGTACTGGAGCGAGCCGGGACCGGGACCTGCTGTCGCGGATCACCACGGACATCGACCGGCTCGCCGAGGCGATGCGCGAGGCCGTACCGCAGTTGTCCATCGGGGTGGTGTGGATCGCGCTGCTGCTCGGCGGGCTCGCCGTGACCGCGCCGCCGCTGGCCCTGTCGGTACTGATCGCCCTGCCGGTCCTCGTGGTGGGCTGCCGCTGGTACTTCAAGCGGGCGCCGGGCGCCTACCGCTCCGAGGCCGCCGGTTACGCGGCGGTCTCGGCGGTGCTCACCGAGTCGGTGGACGCGGGCCGGACCATCGAGGCCCACCGGCTGGGCGCCCGCCGGATCGCGCTGTCCGAGGAGCGGATCCGTTCCTGGACCCAGTGGGAGCGCTACACGCTCTTCCTGCGGTCGGTGCTCTTCCCCGTCATCAACGTCACCCACCTCCTGATCCTCGGCTCGGTGCTGGTGCTGGGCGGCGCGTTCGTGCTGCACGGCTGGATCAGCCCCGGTCAGCTCACCACGGGGGCGCTGCTCGCCCAGATGATGAGCGAACCGATCAACCTCATCCTCCGCTGGTACGACGAGCTGCAAGTGGCCCAGGTCTCCATCGCGCGCCTGGTGGGCGTACGGGAGATCGAGCCGGACACCGCCGACGCGGCGATCATCCCCGACGGCCGTGAGGTGCGCGCACAGGACGTACGTTTCGGCTACCGCCCGGGGGCCGACGTCCTGCACGAGGTCTCGCTGCGCGTCCGCCCCGGCACCAGGGTGGCGCTGGTGGGGCCGTCCGGCGCCGGCAAGTCCACGCTCGGCCGGCTGCTCGCCGGAATCTACGCCCCGCGCTCGGGAGAGGTGACACTCGGCGGCGCCGAACTGTCCCGGATGCCGCCGGAGCGGGTCCGGGAGCATGTGGCGCTGGTCAACCAGGAACACCATGTCTTCGTGGGCACGTTGCGCGACAACCTCCTGCTGGCCCGCACGGACGCGCGCGACCAGGAGCTGTGGGCGGCGCTGGAGGCGGTGGACGCGGAAAGCTGGGCCCGGGCGCTGGAGTCCGGCCTGGACACGGAGGTCGGCTCGGGCGGGCACACCCTGACCCCGGCCCAGGCCCAGCAGACGGCGCTGGCCAGGCTGGTCCTGGCCGACCCGCACACCCTCGTCCTGGACGAGGCCACCTCCCTGCTGGACCCCCGCGCCGCCCGCCACCTGGAACGCTCCCTGGCCCGCGTCCTGGAAGGCCGCACGGTCGTGGCCATCGCCCACCGGCTGCACACCGCTCACGACGCCGACCTCATCGCGGTAGTGGAACAAGGCCGCATCACCGAACTGGGCACCCACACCGAACTGACCACCGCCAACGGCCCGTACGCCGCCCTGTGGCGCTCCTGGCACAACTGAGAAACTGCCCCGTAGATCATCTACAGGCATGCTGGTCGACCAGCTCGTTGCCTCCCATTCCGCCGACGTGAGGCCATACAGCCGGGCGATGCCGAGCACGGCCTCACGCAGTGGACCTCGGTCCGGTACTACATCGTCACGAACTGTCGGAAACGGGCCTGACCGCGCGTTCGTCCAACCGCTGCTGCCTGCTTCCTCACGGGGTACGGCTCATGGGCCACGCCTGCCGCCCGTTTACACCGGTAGGGCCCCAGGCGGCACCATCGGACGTACGCTCCAGGCCGCCCAGGCACAGGCGGACCCGTCCGGGAACCTCGACCGGCCGGCGACGGTCGGCTCCACGGCCGTACGCCCCGGCTCGACCAGCAAGTCCCACCTGGCCTGTGACGCGGCGGGCCGCCCGCCGTCCTTCACCGTCGCCGTCGCCAGCGGGAAACAGCGACAACCGTACCCAGTTCACCACCGTCCCAGGTCCGGACGGCCACGTCCCGGTCGACAAGGGGGCGACCGGCAGGCCCGGTCCTCCGATGACAGGCCCCCGGCCGGCCCTTGCAGGTAAGGGAGGCTGCAGGGAAGGGAGGGCCACTACGGCAGTGCTTCGCCCGCCCGGAAGACGGAGGCGTGGCCTGCCGCCTGCCTGCCCGGCCTGATGGTGCGCCGGACGGGACGGTCTGGGCCGTGCCGGCAGGCCGTGCTGCACCGGCAGACCGGGCCGTGCCCGGATCAGCGGCGGTTGCGCGGGTGCCGGCGGGCTTGGCGCTCGTTGCCGTGTTTGTACGCTCCGGTCCAGCGGGCCATCACCAGTTGCGCGTCGCCCGATTCCACCTCCGCGAAGAACTGTTCCGCGCGGGCACCGCGCAGCGTCCCGGCGGGCCGGTTGTGGTGAGTGATGACGATGACGCCGTCGGCACGGCGCGTATAGCTGAATCCATGAGGTCTGGGCATGGGCGGATGCTAGGCCGGTACGCGCCGGCCCCGGTAGTGGATTTCCGCTGGTCGGCGCGCGCGGGAGCCGGTGGGCGGCGTCCTGTGCCACCGAAGTTTGATCAGTACGGAGTGCGGGTGGTCAGGAGTGGGGCCAGGGCGGCTCGCAGCGGCGTAAGCGGATCCGGATCTGGCCGCGTTCGAGCTGAGGTTTCTGAAGGACGCGGTACGGGTTCGGCGATCGCTGGGGATGTGCTGGGATGTACGTTTCGCGTACGCGGAGCCGGTGCGTCCGTTCCGTTGGCCCAAAGGCGGGGAGAGCTTCGCGGGCTGGTATCTCTGCGCCACGACCGGCGGGCACATCGGCTACGAGTCGTGCCCAGAGCCGGACCGGCTGATTCTTCTGGATGCCGATCCGCCGGTCAGGGATATCGCCTCGCAGCCGTTCCGGCTGCACTGGCATGACGGCACTCGACGGCGGCGGCACGCGCCGGCCTACTTCGTACGCATGGCGGACGGCCGCGGGGGGTGGTCGACGTCCGGGCCACGGGCCGTGCTGACAACGCGGCAGCCGAAGCGTTCGCGGCCACGGCGAGGGCCTGCCGGACGGTGGACCGGGAGTTCAAACGGGCAGGAATTCCTGATCCGGTGCTGATGGCGAGCAAGCGGTGGCTGGAAGCACCTGCACCGGGTCCCGGCCCCCTTTGGTGAACTGGCCACCGAGGCCATCACCAAGAAGTCGCTCGCCGCGATCCCCTTGGACCACTTCTCGCAGTCCTTCTCCCACCTCACGGCAGGGACACCCAGGTGAACGACAACCTGCCGATCCCGCCGCTCGTCCCGCTGCCCATCGACGTCCGCCAGAACCGTCTCGGCTTCGACAAGGCCGGGCTCATCAAACACGAAGCACCGCGACGCAGTCGTGGCGGTCCTTCCTCGACGATCACGGCACCTGACTCACCCTGACGACAGTCACGAAGCTCTACCTCAGCTCCAAGGCCCCACATCGGCCAGACCACGCCGCCCCGAGTGACCAGGTCGGCCGACCAGGCTCCGGCCTCCGAGCGATGTCGGTGGTGGGTGGCAGACTGCGCACATGGCTGCTTCTCACGACACCGATCGCTTTGACCCTGCTGGGCTGGTGTGGGTCCGGTCGAGGGGCGGCCCCTTGATCGCCGTTCCTGAGTCCTCGGTGAACGCCTGGGGTGGTTGCACGGAGGACGGTTCCGTCCTCGGTGATGCCGATGGTCGTGATGACTACGACCGCGCCTGCGAGGTGGAGGACTGGGCCGGTGTGATCGCCGTGGGCGCGGGCGCCGTCACTGCGCTTGTCCTGGCCGATGAACCTGCAAGGACGTGCTTCCTGCCAGAGAAACTGCTGTTCGTGCGGTGGCTGGCTGCCGACTCCGAGGCCGAGTTGTTCACGGCAGCCGAAGCGGTCCTGGCCGATCCGGACACCGCTTGGGAGGACGGCGGACTGTGGGTCACCGATGGCCCGGCGGTGTTGATGGATTCGGCCGAAGCGGGCGCCGGTCTGGGAGTGGATCATCCCGACGGGGGCCGGCCGGACCAGGCTCCGGTACAGCTCCCGGCAGGCCACTGGAGGGTGCGTGCGGTCCATAAGAGCGGCGAGTTTCCATGGGTCGGCTTGGTGCAACTCGTCGCCGAGGACGGTAGCTGCTGACGCTCGGCACCCCTGCCACGCAAACATCCCTACCTTGTCTGCGGGACAGGCGGTGTCCGCCCGCCCGGCTTTCGGCAAGGGTTTCCGGGGGCTTTCCGGGGGTGCGGCGGTGCCTGTGTGGACCTGGTGCGCAGGGATACGTCCGGACGCGGGGGGCCGGCGGGCGGCGGGGCAGGACGGGGGCAAAGGTGTCAGATGTAGTTGAGGGCGCCCAGTCCGCCGATGGCGCCCAGCAGCATGAAGGCGGGCATCAGGACCTTTATCTCCACCCAGCTCCCGGCACGGAACCGCATCGGCTTGGGCGGGCCGATGGGGTACCAGCGCTTGCGGCCGATGGGGATGGGCCACAGGATCGGGCAGCCGGAGACGGTCAGGGCGTCGCCAATGTCGTGCACCAGCGCGCCGAGCACGATCGGCAGGCCCAGCCACAGGTACTGCTGGCCCGGCTCGGTGAACAGCCAGTGCGAGCCGTTCCCCGGCTGGTCCAGTATTCCGGCCAGGATCCAGGCCGAAGCGGCTCCCAGCAGCCACACCAGTATGTCGCTGGAGACCCGGGCGGCCCGCCACAGCAGGCCCTCGATGGCGAGGACCATGTGGACGAAGAGGATGGCCAGCACCGCCCAGCGACCGCCCTGCACGGCCAGCAGGGACATCCCGCCGCCGACGAGCACCGCCCACAGCCAGGTGTGGGTCAGGGTGCGGTGGCCGCCCGAGCGGCGGGCGTCGCCGCGCGCCTTGGTGGCCTTGTAGACCGCGTAGGAGAGCTTGTCGACGACCTCGCACAGGGTCCGCGACATCGGGCCGAAGGCTCGCGAGATGGTGGCCGACTTGTGGTCCAGGTCGGGGGCGAGGGCCGCGCCGGCGCAGATCAGGGCGCCGACGACAAGCACCGGCCAGGGCATCGGGTGCCCGGCGGCGGCCGTGGCCGCGCCCACCCCCAGCCAGGCCGCGGCCCCGGACAGCGAGTGCGCCGGTCCCATCATGGTCGTTCCCCACCCCTTGCTCGATCGTTTCCCGCCCAGGTGATGCGGGACCGGCGACACAGCGTAGCGGTAGATGATCACCGTCCGAGGTGCCGGTTCCCTGATACGGGCCGAAGGAGGGCAATATGGGGGCGTGACCCTCATCGATCATCTGCCGAACGACGCCGACCCCGATGCCCTCTTCGAAGCCTTTTCGACCTGGGCCGAGCAGCAGGGAATCTCGCTTTACCCTGCCCAGGAGGAGGCGCTGATCGAGGTGGTCTCGGGGGCGAACGTCATCCTGTCCACCCCCACCGGCTCGGGAAAGAGCCTGGTGGCGGCCGGTGCCCACTTCACGGCTCTGGCCCATGACCAGGTGACCTTCTACACCGCGCCCATCAAGGCGCTGGTGTCGGAGAAGTTCTTCGACCTGTGCAAACTCTTCGGCACCGAGAACGTCGGCATGCTCACCGGCGACGCCTCCGTCAACGCCGACGCGCCCGTCATCTGCTGCACCGCCGAGGTGCTGGCCTCGATAGCGTTGCGCGACGGCAAGGACGCCGACGTGGGACAGGTCGTCATGGACGAGTTCCATTTCTACGCCGAGCCCGACCGCGGCTGGGCCTGGCAGATCCCCCTGCTGGAACTGCCGCAGGCGCAGTTCGTGCTGATGTCGGCGACGCTCGGTGACATGTCGCGGTTCGAGGAGGACCTGACCCGCCGCACCGGCAGGCCGACCTCGGTCGTCCGCTCCGCGACCCGGCCCGTACCCCTGTCGTACGAATACCGGGCGACGCCGCTGACGGAGACCCTCACCGAACTGCTGGAGACCCACCAGTCGCCGGTCTACATCGTCCACTTCACCCAGGCCGCGGCCGTGGAGCGGGCGCAGGCTCTGATGAGCATCAATATGTGCTCGCGTGCCGAGAAGGACAAGATCGCGGAGCTGATCGGGAACTTCCGGTTCACGACGAAGTTCGGCCGTAACCTCTCCCGCTACGTCCGCCACGGCATCGGCGTGCACCACGCCGGGATGCTGCCCAAATACCGGCGATTGGTGGAGAAGCTCGCCCAGGCCGGTCTGCTGAAGGTCATCTGCGGTACGGACACCCTGGGCGTCGGAGTCAACGTCCCGATCCGTACCGTGCTGTTCACGGCGCTGACCAAGTACGACGGCACGCGTGTGCGTACCCTGCGGGCGCGGGAGTTCCACCAGATCGCGGGCCGCGCCGGGCGGGCCGGTTTCGACACCGCGGGCTTCGTCGTGGCGCAGGCGCCCGAGCACGTCGTGGAGAACGAGAAGGCGCTCGCCAAGGCGGGTGACGACCCGAAGAAGCGCCGCAAGGTGGTGCGCAAGAAGGCGCCCGAGGGGTTCGTCAACTGGAACGAGAACACCTTCCAGAAGCTCATCGCCTCCGATCCGGAGCCGCTGACCTCCCGCTTCCGCGTCACCCACGCGATGCTGCTGTCCGTGATCGCCCGGCCGGGCAACGCCTTCGAGGCGATGCGCCACCTGCTGGAGGACAACCACGAGCCGCGCCGTAACCAGCTCCGGCACATCCGGCGTGCCATCGCCATCTACCGCTCGCTGCTGGACGGCGGGATCGTGGAGCGCCTGGAGGAGCCGGACGCGGAGGGGCGGATCGTCCGGCTGACCGTCGACCTCCAGCAGGACTTCGCACTCAACCAGCCCCTGTCCACCTTCGCGCTGGCCGCCTTCGACCTGCTGGACCCCCAGTCCCCGTCCTACGCCCTGGACATGGTTTCGGTCGTGGAGTCCACCCTGGACGACCCGCGGCAGATCCTGGCGGCCCAGCAGAACAAGGCCAAGGGCGAGGCGGTCGCCCAGATGAAGGCCGACGGCGTCGAGTACGAGGAGCGCATGGAGCGCCTCATGGACGTCGAGTACCCCAAGCCGCTGGAAGAGCTGCTCAGCCACGCCTACAACCTGTACCGCAAGAGTCACCCGTGGGTCGGCGACCATCCGCTGTCGCCGAAGTCGGTCATCCGTGACATGTACGAGCGCGCCATGACCTTCACGGAGTTCACCTCCTTCTACGAGCTGGCGCGTACCGAGGGCATCGTGCTGCGCTACCTCGCCAGCGCCTACAAGGCCCTGGACCACACCGTGCCCGACGACCTGAAGTCCGAGGACTTCCAGGACATCATCGCCTGGCTGGGCGAGATGGTCCGCCAGGTCGACTCCAGCCTTCTGGACGAGTGGGAGCAACTGGCCAATCCGGCCGAGGAGACGGCGGAAGAGGCCGCCGAGCGGGCGGACCAGGTCAAGCCCGTCACCGCCAACGCGCGGGCGTTCAGGGTGCTCGTACGCAACGCGCTCTTCCGCCGGGTGGAGCTGGCCGCGCTGGACAAGGTCGAGGAGCTCGGCGAGATGGACGCCGAGTCCGGCTGGGACGCGGACGCCTGGGGCGAGGCGATGGACGCCTACTGGGAGGAGTACGACGAGCTGGGCACCGGTCCGGATGCGCGCGGCCCCAAACTGCTGCAGATTCAAGAGGACCCCGAGCACGGATTGTGGAAGGTGCGGCAGACTTTCGCCGACCCGAACGGCGATCATGACTGGGGCATCTCCGCGGAGGTGGACCTCGCGGCCTCCGACGAGGAGGGGCGCGCGGTCGTGCGCGTCACCGATGTGGGTCAGATGTGATGTGAGGGATTCGGCCGAGACGGTCGAGCGACACAACGGAGGACCACCGGTCATGACCAACCCGGCCGAAAGACTCGTCGACCTGCTGGACCTGGAGCGGATCGAGGTGAACATCTTCCGGGGCCGCAGCCCGCAGGAGTCCCTCCAGCGGGTCTTCGGCGGGCAGGTGGCGGGCCAGGCTCTGGTGGCGGCCGGCCGGACCACGGACGGTGACCGGCCCGTGCACTCGCTGCACGCGTATTTCCTGCGCCCGGGCCGCCCCGGCGTGCCGATCGTGTACCAGGTCGAGCGGGTGCGTGACGGCCGTTCCTTCACCACGCGCCGGGTCGTCGCCGTCCAAGAGGGACGCACGATCTTCAATCTGACCGCCTCCTTCCACAAGCCCGAACCGGGCTTCGAACATCAGTTGCCGATGCGCCGTGAGGTGCCCGGCCCCGAGGAGCTGCCCACGGTCGCCGACGAGGTCCGCGAGCACCTCGGCGAGCTGCCCGAGGCCCTGGAGCGAATGGCTCGCAGGGTGCCCTTCGACATCCGCTATGTCGACCGGCTGCGCTGGACACCGGCGGAGATCGAGGGCGCCGAGCCGCGCAGCGCCGTATGGATGCGGGCAGTCGGGCCGCTGGGTGACGACCCGCTCGTCCACACGTGCGCGCTGACCTACGCCAGCGACATGACGCTCCTGGACGCCGTGCGCATCCCCATCGAGCCCCTGTGGGGTCCCCGGGGGTTCGACATGGCCTCCCTCGACCACGCGATGTGGTTCCACCGTCCGTTCCGCGCGGACGAGTGGTTCCTGTACGACCAGGAGTCACCGATCGCCACCGGCGGCCGGGGCCTGGCCCGCGGGCGTATCTACGACCTTGAGGGCAGGCTCCTGGTGTCGGTCGTCCAGGAGGGGCTGTTCCGGAAGCTGGGCGGCTGACCGCCGCGGTACGCGTCGGACGGTTGCCTGCGGCGCGCGGGTCCCTGGGCCCGGGCGCCTTCCAGGGCCCGGGAGAGGCTGACGCGGTACCACATCACCTCGTCGAACTCCTGCGCGATAAGTACGCGGTCGGCCGCCTCCCGCGCGGCGGGGGTCGTGGTGCCGACGGTGGCCAGGACGGGCTTGAGCTGCCGCAGCAGGGAGCGCTCCGAGGGGTCCTCCACCACTGAGGCCACCTCCTCCGGGGGCAGTACGGCGGCAATCACAGCCGCCGACTCCCAGCGGTCCTCCGCCTCCTCCATCAGCCGGGAGACCCGCCGGCCACGCCACTGCCGTCCGCGCCAGTCCCCTCCCGCGTCGAGCATCACCCGCATCGCTGCGGGGGTGTTCTCCCGCAGCAGTCCCGGCTCGCGCTCGGCGAAGCCGGTCAGCTCCGCCGCGAGGTAGAGCCACACCACGGCGCTGTAGCGGTTCACGTAGAACCTGACGGGCGCGAAGCAGCCGGCTTTGGCCAGACGGAGGAACCGGGTGGGGCCGACCCCGATCAGTTCGGCCGCGCCGGCCGAGCCGACCGTCCGGATCCGCCCGCGCAGCGCGTCCGGGAACCCCTCCTCGGCCCGTAGTCTCTCGACTTCCTCGGCCGGCACCGCCCGGCGCCTGGGCAAGCCGTTCCACCCGGGTCCCGGGGCAGGGCCCGCCGGGACCGTACGTACCTCTCCGAGCTGCCGGGCGAGTTCCAACTCCCCGCTCTTGAGCTCCAGTTCCTGAGCCGCCCGGCTCATCGCGAGCGCCTGCCGCCCGTCACACATCACTGCCATGTCCTGCACCCCCGCAACATGTCGATCACTGACAGTGACGACCATAGCCGCGGGATGCGACAGCGGGTCAACCCCCGCCCGGCCGGCTGTGGATAACTTTCAGGGCTGTCGCGCCATGACGCCCAGATGCTCACCCACACGGTTGACGAGCAGCGTCATTTCGTAAGCGATATGTCCCAGGTCGGCGTCCGCGCCTGCCAGCACGCACAGGCAACTGCCGTCGCCCGCCGCCGTCACGAACAGCACCGCGTCATCGAATTCCACGATCGTCTGACGCACCCGCCCGGCCTTGAACTGGCGGCCGGTCCCCTTGGCGAGGCTGTGCAGGCCCGAGGCGACCGCGGCCAAGTGCTCGGCGTCCTCCCGCGCCAGTGCCTCGCTCGCCCCCGTCACGAGTCCGTCGTTGGACAGCACGAGGGCGTGCCGTACCCGTTCCGTCCGCCTGGTCAGATCCTCCAGCAGCCAGTCCAGTTCGCTGCTCAGTGCCATGCCGCTTCTCCCCCTGTTCCCCGTGTCCCCGTCGGCGCCCTTCCCCGGGCGCGGTCAGCGGTCGGCGATCGCGCACGACCGCCGTGCCAGCCTGACCCACCGGTCGCGTCCCGGCAAGCGGCCCTCTCCCGCCGCGCCGCCCACCCGGCTCGTTCACGCCGTATGACGCGGGTCCGGCAGGCGCGCGGCGGACGCGTGCCGGACCGACACCGGACGGGCGGCGGACAGGCGAGGGACGGACGCCCAAGGGGCCCTCAGCCGACGGAGTCCAGCAGCCGGGCGGCGTGTGTCCGCCCGGCGTACTCCACCAGCCGTATCAGTACTTGCTTGCCGGAATCACGGTCCCGCGCGTCACAGAGCACCACCGGTGTGCCGCGGTCCAGGTCCAGTGCCTGCGCGACCTCGTCCGCGCCGTACGCCCGCGCGCCGGCGAAGCAGTTGACGGCCACCAGGAACGGGACGGCGCGGCTCTCGAAGTAGTCCACCGCCGGGAAACAGTCCGGGAGCCGACGCGTGTCGGCGAGCACCACGGCCCCCAGCGCGCCGTCCGCCAAGTCGTCCCACAGAAACCAGAAACGATCCTGCCCGGGCGTTCCGAAGAGGTGCACCGACAGCCCCGCCCTGATGGTGATACGCCCGAAGTCCATCGCCACGGTGGTGGTGCTCTTGTGCTCCACCCCTTCGGTGTCGTCCACCGACGTCCCGGCCGCGCCGAGCCGCTCCTCCGTACGCAGCGGACGGATCTCGCCGACGGCCCCGACCAGGGTCGTCTTGCCCACCCCGAATCCCCCCGCGACCAGGATCTTCAAGGCCAGCCCGGGTTCGTGGTCCGCGGCGTCCCCAGGCTGCCGGTCCGGCGCACCGAGGGCCCGGTCCGCACCGGACGGCCGGGAGGCTTCGGCCGTGTCCCGCGCACCATTGGGCATCTGTCCGAAAACCATGGCGAGGACCGTACTCCTCGACCGACGCGCGGCGCCGGGTAGTTGACAACTTCACGTGGCAACGTTCGACAGGCCGCCTCGCTCGCCCCGTCGCCGGGAGAGACGACCGTATGCACGGCGGCGGTCCCAGGAGTGACAGCGGTGGGATCATGGGCCGTTGCTACGACCCTGGAGGAGAACACACATGAACGACGCCCTCGACGATCACCCTCATGAGGTACGCGAGTTCTTCGGGTCACGGGCCGACGGCTGGGACGCCCGTTTCCCCGACGACGGGCCCGCCTACGCCGCGGGCGTGGCGGCGATGGGACTGCGCGAGGGCGATCGCGTCCTGGACGCGGGCTGTGGCACGGGCCGGGCGCTGCCCGCGCTGCGCGCCGCCGTCGGCGCGCGCGGCACGGTCCTGGGCGCGGACCTGACCCCCGAGATGCTCACGGTCGCCGTTCGGGAGGGGCGACAGCGCGGCACGGGGCTCCTGCTCACCGACGTGTCCCGGCTGCCGCTGCGGGACGCCTGCCTCGACGCCGTCTTCGCGGCCGGGCTGCTCTCCCATTTGGCGGAGCCCTCGGCCGGCCTCGCGGAGTTGGCCAGGTGTGTACGCCCCGGGGGCCGTCTCGCCCTTTTTCACCCCATCGGGCGACGGGCTCTTGCCGCGCGCAAGGGACGCCAGATCACTCCCGACGATCTGAGGGCGGAGCGGAACCTGCGGCCCGTGCTGGCGGAAAGCGGCTGGGACCTGGTCAGTTACGTGGATGAGGACGCCCGCTATCTCGCGCTCGCGGTGCGCCGGGGCGAGGACGGAGCCCCGTACGGACAGGTGTGACCGTACGGGCGGCCGATATGACCGTACGGGCCCCTACGCCTGGTCCGGCTCGGAGACCCGCTCCCCATGGGCGACAGGGCATCCGGCCGCGGGGCGGGACTTGGGGAAAGTTCCCAGGTCAGCGATGCGGTAGCCGTGGGGGTAGCCCTTGATCTCCGGGTTCTGACGGGCGTAGTGCGGGGTGCGGCGCGGCGGCATGAGGCGTACGGCCCTGGCCCGCAGCCGGAGCGTGCCGCGCACCGCCGCCTGGACGGCCGGCTTGGGACGCTCGTAACGGAACGCCTCCAGCAGCGAGTCGTCCAGCAGCGCCATGCTCGCGCCGCGGACCAGGGGGGCGAGCGGCCCGTACCAGCCCGCCATCAGGTCGAGGGTGGCGTCCGACACCCGTCGGCCGCCCTCGTCCCAGGCGAAGTGCTCCCGCTCGTAGTCGTCCAGACAGCGTTCGAAGTCCTGGAAGGTCTGCGGGCTGTCCTTGATGCCCATGTGCTTGCCCAGAGTGCGGTAGTAGACGGCCGACGCGCGTTTTTCCTGCTCGCACAGCCGCCGCCAGCCGTACTGGTCGAGCCAGCGCTTGGGCATCACCGCGAAGGTGCACAGGACGTACCGCATGTCTTCATTACTGATGTCGTAGCTGCGGTGCATCTGGTTGATACGGCGGATGGCGGTCCGACCGCCCTCGGCCTCGAAGCCGTGCTCCACCACCGCGTCCATAAGCAGCGCGGTGTCGTCGTAGCGCTTTTGCGGGCGGTTGGTGAACTCGGCGGTCCGGTCAAGGAGCCGGCCGATGCTGGGCACCGCGTACGTGCGGTACAGCGCCAGTTCCAGGGCCCTGGTCATGTCCCACGGGAACTCGTACGTCGCCGTGATGCGGTAGATCCGCAGGAAGTCCTTCTCCGGATCGAGCCGCTGAATCTGCCGCAGCCAGTCGTAACGCCTCACCGAGCACCTGTCCCTTCCATCGCCACGGGTCCAACCCTAGGGGCTCAGGGCACACTTGAACGACCGGCACAAGCACCGGACTGGGAGAGATGATGGCCGGGTTCTTACAGGAATTCTTCAGATCTTTCCGCGACGTCAGACAGATGATCGAGGAGAAGCTGTCGGCCACGCGGCCTGAAACGGCGCGGCGGTCCACGCGGGTTCCCGGGGCGAAGGGGCCGCACAATCTCTTCGATGCCGCCGCGACCCATGTCGCGGCGTGCGCCGAGGGCGACGAGGAAGGCAGCGCCGAGGCCACGCAGTGGGTTTCCCCCGAGGCACTCGCTTTCGGGGTACGTGAGTTGGCCTGCCGGGCGGTGATCACGCTCGCCCGGGAGCGCCATGAGCCGCCTCAGAGGGTGGCACGGGACCTGCTCGGCCTGCCCGCCGCCTGACGGCTTGCGCGCCGGGCGGGCGGCTTCCGCGGGCCCGGGGACGATCTCGCGCGTGGGCGTTGTCAGACCCCTGTGCTCAACTTGCTTTGCACGGCGGCGCGGACGCGTCGGCGTGGAGGGGCGGCACGGGCACGGACACGGGGGCGGCAGTGGTCATGCATGAGGGTTTCGAGGGGCATGAGGAATCGTTCGAGGTGCCGGCGCCACCTCTACCGCCACCGCCACCGTCGGCTTCGGCTTCGGCTTCGGCTTCAGCTTCAGCTTCAGCTTCAGCTTCGGCAGCATCGGAGGGTGGACGCGGTGGGCGCGACAACGTCCCACCCACGGATCGGGCGATCCGCGGGCCCGCTGACGGGGACGTCGTCGTCTCCTGCCGTGTCCGGCTTCCGTCGCCGGACGTCAGTGTGCCGCGGCGCTCAGCGCCCGAGCTCCTTACGGGCCACCCGCCGCAGCCTGCGCCGCTGCTGCGGGTCCAGCGCCAGATACAGCGTGACCTGCACGCCGAGCATGACCAGGACCGCCAGCCAGAAAGGCAGCACCCACAGCAGGAGCAGTCCCACCGCAGCACCGCCGATGACAGCGACCTTCGTACCTGTGGACATCTTCCACGTCCCTCCCGCGGCCGGATGCCGCGCTCTGTGTCTTTCATTGAACGTGGATTCGATGTGCGGGGTTCCAGGGGAGCAGACGCCGGGCGCTCAGGCCGGCGGGACCGCCTCGCCTTCCGGGAACCGGTGGGACCGGAGAAATCCGGGGTCGTGATCATTGCGCGCGACGCCCGATCGTCATGTACCCTCGGGCGCTCTGCCGCCAGTAGTCAAAGTTGAGGAGTACTCGGCACGTGGCAACAACTCAGGCTCCGGAGCACCACCCGGCCTCCGCGCTCTCCCGTTGCGCAGCGGTCTTTCTCCCCTCCGACCCGCCTCGTACCGGCCAGGTCGCCTTCTGGCGGCCGGACGGCGAGCCCGCCGGCGGCGATGGCCTCGGCCACGAGGCGCAGCACGTGGCGGTCGCCGTCCCCGGGCCGGACGGAGAGATCGTGGTCCGGGACGTGCCGGCCGTCGTCCTGCCCGTCGGCGCGGCGGTCCCGGTGCTCACCCGCGCCCGTACGGCCCGTACCGCCGACCCGGCCGCGGCGTTCTGGGGGGCCGTGTCCGTACTGGCCCTGCAACTCGCTGCCCGCGGGCGGCTGCTGCCGGGACTGAGCCCGGCGGGTTACGACGCCTGGCGCCCCAGGCCGCTGGATCCCGCCGACGTCCAGCGGGTGCGCGCCCTCGCCGCCGCGATGCCCGCGCACGCCCATGCCACCCCGCTCCCCGGTACGGACCCGGTGGAGCTGCCCGAACCGGAGCGTCTCGTACGGGCCTTTCTCGACGCGGTGGCCGACGGGCTGCCCCGCTCCCCCGCGGCCACGCTCGTCACCGGCGGCCCGGCGTTCGCCGCGGCCGAACCCCAGCACATCCCCGAGCAGCGGGACTGGGCCGCGGACGTGGCGGCCGGGCACGACGCGGGGGTGCGGATCTCGCTGCGTGTGGAGGTGGCGGGCCTGACCGACGGCGGGGAGACCGGTGCCGGCCGGACCGGCGCCAACGGGTCCGGCACCGACGGGTCCGGCACCAAGGGGTCCGGCGCCGTGAAAACTGACGCCGAGCAGGACGGCGGACGCGAGGAGGCCCGGTCCGGGGCGTTCACGGCCGTGCTGCAGGTGCACAGCCTCACCGATCCCACGGTCGTGGCCGACGCGTCCGAGGTGTGGTCCGGGGCGTCCTCCGCCGGTGAGTCCTTCGGCCCCCGGGCCCGGATGGACACCCTGCTCACCCTCCGTCGCGCCGCCGGTGTCTGGCCGCCGCTCGCCCCTCTGCTCTCCGCCGCCGTCCCGGACGCCATCGGCCTGGCCGACGAGGAGATCGCCGAGCTCCTCGGCCCGGCCGCCCGGGCGCTGGCCGCCGCCGGGGTAGCGGTCCACTGGCCGAAAGAGGTGGTACGGGGGCTGACCACCCGCGCCGTGGTGGGACCGTCCGGACTACCGGACCACCCGGAGGACGGGGGAAGGCAGGGGCAGGACGACGAGAGCGGGAGTCGGTACCGGACGGGTTCCGGACTGTCGTCCTTCGTCTCCGCCGAGGCCCTGCTCTCCTTCAGTTGGCGCTTCGCCATCGGCGACCAGGAGCTCGGCAAGGCGGAGCTGGACCGGCTCGCCGAGGCAGGACGGCCACTGGTACGGCTGCGGGACCAGTGGGTGCTGATCGATCCGGAGGCCGTACGGGCGGCCCGGGACCGCCGGGACCGCAAGATCACTCCGATCGACGCGCTCGCGGCGGCACTCACCGGCACCGCCGAGACCGACGACGGCGAGCAGGTGGAGGTGGTCGCCTCCGGATGGCCGGCCTGGCTGCGCGACCGGATCGGGAATCCGGAGGGGGCCGGTGCCCCGGGGAGCGGCGGAGCACAGACCGGCGGAGCAGGGCCCGGGAGGATGCGGTCGGTCAGCCCGCGGCGCTGGCCGCCACCCTCCGCGACTACCAACTGCGCGGTCTGCGCTGGCTGCACCGTATGACCGCGCTCGGCCTCGGCGGCTGTCTCGCGGACGACATGGGCCTGGGCAAGACCATCACCCTCATCGCGCTCCACCTCCACCGCCAGACCGACCCGGCCCTCGCCGGTCCCACCCTCGTGGTCTGTCCCACGTCCCTCATGGGCAACTGGCAACGGGAGATCGAGAAGTTCGCTCCCGGCGCGCCCGTGCGCCGCTTCCACGCCGCTCACCGCAGCCTGGAGCACCTGGCCGACGACGAGTTCGTCCTGACCACGTACGGAACGATGCGGCTGGACGCGCGGAAGCTGGCGCAGGCACGCTGGGGCCTGGTCGTCGCCGACGAGGCCCAGCACGTCAAGAACCCCTTCTCCGCTACGGCCAAGGCGCTGCGCGGCATCCCGGCAGGCGCCCGGGTGGCACTCACCGGCACGCCCGTCGAGAACAACCTGTCCGAGCTGTGGGCCGTCCTGGACTGGACGACGCCCGGCCTCCTCGGCCCGCTCGGCCGGTTCCGTACGCGCTACGCCCGTGCCGTCGAGGGCGGCACCGACCCGGCCGCGGCCGAGCGGCTGGCCCGTCTCGTACGGCCCTTCCTGCTGCGCCGCCGCAAGTCCGACCCCGGCATCGCGCCGGAGCTGCCGCCGAAGACGGAGACCGATCGCGCGGTCGCGCTCACCAAGGAACAGGCCGGGCTGTACGAGGCCGTGGTGCGCGAGGGGCTGGCCGGCATCGCGGGGACGGACGGCTTCGAACGCCGCGGCCTGGTCGTGAAGCTGCTGACCTCGCTCAAGCAGATCTGCAACCACCCGGCGCAGTTCCTCAAAGAGAACGAGCCCCGGATCGAGGGACGTTCGGGGAAGGTGGAGCTGCTGGACGAACTGCTGGACGCGATTCTCGCCGAGGGGTCGAGCGTGCTGGTCTTCACCCAGTACGTGCAGATGGCCCGGCTGCTGGAGCGGCATCTGGCGGCCCGCGGTGTCGCGACACAGTTCCTGCACGGCGGGACGCCGGTGGCACGCCGCGAGGAGATGGTCCGCCGCTTCCAGGACGGCGCGGCACCGGTCTTCCTGCTGTCGTTGAAGGCCGCTGGTACGGGTCTGAACCTCACCAGGGCGGCTCACGTCGTGCACTTCGACCGCTGGTGGAACCCGGCGGTCGAGGCACAGGCCACCGACCGCGCGTACCGCATCGGCCAGACCCAGCCGGTGCAGGTCCACCGCATGATCACCGAAGGCACGATCGAGGACCGGATCGCCACGATGCTGGAGCGCAAGCGGCGGCTGGCGGACGCCGTGCTCGGGTCCGGCGAGGCGGCACTGACCGAACTGACCGATGCCGAGCTGGCGGACCTGGTCGAACTGCGAGGGAGCGAGCGATGAGCGCTGCGTACGGGAGCGCGCGCAGTGGCGCGTATGAGGACGGCGCGTACGCCAGTGGCGCGTATGAGGACGGCGCATACGAGGTCGACGAGAACACCGAGAACCGGGGAGAGCACCGGGGCATGGGCCAGGACAGGGGTCAGGGAACGGGACGGGGAACGGCTCGGGGGAGCGACGGCGAAGGAGGTCCGGCGCGGGAGAAGCGCGGTGCCGAGCGCACCTTCGCGGCGCTGCCGCCCGCCCGCGGCCGGGGTTTCGCGCGGACCTGGTGGGGTCATGCCTGGCTCCAGGCCCTGGAGGACACGGCGCTTGACGGCACGCAGGTCAAGCTGGGCCGCAGACACGCGCGGGCGGGCGCGGTGGGTGCGGTGTCGGTGCGTCCGGGCCGGATCACCGCGGTCGTCCAGGACCGGGACCGTACGGCCTACCGTTCCGACGTCCTGTTGCAGGAGCTGAGCGCGACGGAATGGGACCGGTTCCTGGACATGGTCGCGGACCAGGCCGGACACATAGCCGCGCTGCTGGACCGCGACATGCCGCCGCACCTGGTGGAGGACGCGGCTGCCGCCGGCGTGGAGCTGCTGCCGGGCATCGGCGATCTGGAGCCCGAATGCGCCTGCGAGGCGTGGGACCACTGTGCGCACACCAGCGCGCTCTGTTACCAACTGGCGCGGCTCCTGGACGAGGACCCCTTCGTTCTGCTGTTGCTGCGCGGGCGCGGGGAGCGGGAACTGCTGGAGGACCTCCAGGCACGCAGTGCGGCCCACGCGCAGGCGCCGGAAGCCGACGCGCCGGCCGGAGCGGCGCGGCCCCTCGCGGGTGTGCCGGCCACCGAGGTGTACGCGGCGGCCGGCACCCACGTGGCGACCGGTGGTGCGCCGCCGCTGCCCGCGCCACCACCGCTCGTGGACGAACCGGGCACCGCACCGGCCCTGGGCGGCGGCACCGCGCCCGCGCCGGGCGTGGACGTGGCGGCGCTGGAGTTCCTGATCGCCGACACCGCCGCCCGCGCCCAGCGTCTGCTGGCGGACGCGCTCTCCCCCCGGCACGCCGACGCCCCACCGCCGCCACCGCTGACCTGCGAGCAGGACGCGGTCCGGCTCGCAGCGGCCCGGCCGGACCCTGCGGCGGCCGGCCGGCTCGCGGCGGGCACGGGACGCGACTCCCGGGGGCTGGCACTGGCCGTTCAGGCGTGGGAGCAGGGCGGCGCCGCGGGGCTTGCGGCCCTGGAGGAGGAGTGGACACCGCAGCCGGAGATCATGGCGCGCGCCACCGCTCAACTGGCCGCCGCATGGGAGGAGGAGGATCCCCGGCCGCGGCTGCGGGCCACTGGCAACCGCTGGACCGTGGTCGGCCAGGACGCGCAGTTGCGGTACGGCCGTGACGGGAGGTGGTGGCCGTACCGCAGGCACCGCGGCCGGTGGGTCCCGGCCGGTCCGTCATCACTGGACCCGGCGTCCGCCCTGGCCACCGCCGTCACCGTCACGGACGTCTGACACCGGGCACCGGGCACCGGGCACCGGGCACCGGGCCCGGGCGCCGGGCTCAGGCATAGGGCGCCGGGTACCAGACACCAGGCGCCGGGGTACGGCAGGCACGGCCCGACCACTGCCGTCCGGCCCGGGCCGCCGCGTATCGCGCGGTCCGGGCCGCCCCCGCTCTGCCTGCCGTACTCCGGCGGTGCGGGCTGCCGAAGTGGCCGTCGGCGGCCCGCACGTCCGGTTCGTGCGCCCTTCCCCGACTCGGGCGGCGCAGGAACCGGAGGACCGTGCGGCACTCCTGACATCGAAGTGGTAACTGGTGCCGGTGCCGTTCCTGACGTCGGAGTCGTCCAAGCACACCGGTCAGGGCGAGCGGCACGCACCGTGCCGTGCTCGTACGGTCATCGCACCCTCCTGGACGGCTTCCGGCGATGGACACACGCATGATGTGCGGCCGGTGCCAGGCGTTTTCGAATGCCGGGAACGACTGTGGTGCCGACGCCCGTGGGTCCGCAAGCCGGATCGCTGTCCGGGACATGTCCCGGACAGCGGCAGGGACGCTGACGGACGCTGACGTGCTGGTCCGGCGACGGCCCGGACAGCCGGACACGGCCCTGCGGACAGCTTGGGCGAACGGCCGGAAAGGGAGAGCTCCACGGTCGGCGCCGTAGGCGGACGTCCGGGAAGTGGAAGGCCGACGACCGGGTGCGCAGAGCGGGGGCGAAGGGCGACACTTCAGCGGTCAGTCATCCGTATACGGTCGCCGACGGGCCGTCCGTCATGATTCGCTGATGTGATCCACCGTCAGGCCACCGTTGCCGCCGCGAGGAGGACCCTTGACCGGCACGCAGCCCCAGCCGTCACTCCTGCCACCAACGTCCCGCAATCTCCCCTATTACGAGGACTTCTCGCCCGGCAGCGGGTGTCTGCCGCCGCGCGCCTGGTATGCACGTACGAGCGTCAGGCGGCTCCCGTTGCACGGGACATGGCGCTTTCGGCTGTCCGCGCGGGCGGATGCCGAGGACGGTTCCTTCGCGCGGCCCGACTTCGACGACTCGGGCTGGGACGAACTGCGGGTGCCCGGACACTGGGTGTTACAGGGGGAATGGAATGAAAGAGGGGAAGGAGGGGGAGAAAGGGAAGGAAGCGAGGCAGGAGGGAAGCACGGGCAGGAGGGGTCGTACGGCCGAGAGCCGGGACCGCCGGGGCACGGGTTCGGCTCGCCCGCGTACACCAACACCGGCTACCCCTTCCCCGTCGATCCCCCGCGGACCCCCGACGAGAATCCCACCGGCGACCACCGCCATGTCTTCGACCTGCCCGGCGAGTGGCCGCCCGGCCCGGCGGTACTGCACTTCGGCGGTGTGGAATCGTGCGCCCGTGTCTGGCTCAACGGGCGGGAACTGGGGCACTTCAAAGGGAGCCGGCTGCCTCATGAGTTCGAGGTCGGCCATCTGCTGCGCCCACGCCGTAACGTACTGGCGGTGCGCGTCCATCAATGGTCCTCGGGCAGTTACCTGGAGGACCAGGACCAGTGGTGGCTGCCCGGCATCTTCCGAAACGTTTCACTCCACCAGCGGCCCGAAGGCGCCGTCCGCGACTACTTCGTGCACGCCTCCTACGACCACGTCACCGGCCAGGGCACCTTACGGGTGGACTGCGAGCCGGCCGGCCGCGTCACCGTCCCGGAACTCGGTCTGGACCTGGCGACGGGCCACAGCGCGACCGTCCCCGTACAGGCGTGGACCGCCGAGACACCGCGTCTGTACGACGGCGAACTGGCCACCTCCGGCGAGCGCGTACCGCTGCGCATCGGCTTCCGCAGCGTCCGCGTCGAGGACGGCCTGCTGAAGGTCAACGGCCGCCGCATCCTGATCCGCGGGGTCAACCGCCACGAGTTCCACCCGCGTCACGGCCGCACCCTGGGCCCCGAGACCATCCGCCGCGATCTGCTGCTGATGAAGCGGCACAACATCAACGCGGTCCGCACCAGCCATTATCCGCCGCACCCGGCCTTCCTCGACCTGTGCGACGAGCTGGGGCTGTGGGTTCTGGAGGAGTGCGACCTGGAGACCCATGGCTTCGAGCAGCAGGGCTGGCGGGACAACCCAGTGGACGATCCGCGCTGGACGCCCGCGTTGCTGGACCGCGCCCGCCGCATGGTGGAACGCGACAAGAACCATCCCAGCGTCATCATGTGGTCGCTGGGCAACGAGTGCGGCACCGGCCGCGGTCTGTCGGCCATGGCCGCCTGGATACGGGACCGTGACCCGTCCCGCCCGCTGCACTACGAGGGCGACCCGAGCTGCGCGGACACCGACGTCTACTCCCGTATGTACGCCCCGCACGCGGAGGTCGAGCGGATCGGCCGGCGCACCGAGGCGCCCCTGGCGGACCCCGTGGCGGACGCCCGGCGCCGCGCCCTGCCCTTCATCCTGTGCGAGTACGCGCACGCCATGGGCAACGGCCCCGGCGGTCTGAGCGAGTACCAGCGGCTCTTCGAGACGTACGAGCGCTGCCAGGGCGGCTTCGTATGGGAGTGGATCGACCACGGACTGCTGCGGCGGACCGCCGGCGGCGAGCTGTTCCACGCCTACGGGGGCGACTTCGGCGAAGAACTGCACGACGGCAACTTCGTCTGCGACGGGCTGGTCTTCCCCGACCGCACGCCCTCTCCCGGGCTGACCGAGTACAAGAAGGTGATCGAGCCGGTCCGCATCGAGGGCGGCAGCGCGGCGGGGAACGGCACGAGGAGGACCGGCACGGCGACGACCGGCACAGCGGGGAACGGCACGACGAAGACCGGCGTGACGAAGACCGGCACGGAGGTGGAACCCGGTACGGTCCGTATCACCAACGGCCAGGATTTCGCGGACCTTTCCCCGTTCGCCTTCCGCTGGTCCTATGAGGCGGAAGGCGAGGTCCTGGCGGAAGGAACGCTGGCGGTACCGCCGCTGGCACCGGGCCGGTCCGCCGAGGTGGAGCTGCCGAAGCCGCCCGCTGCCGACGGGCCGGGCCGCGAGACGCTGTGGACCGTACGGGCCGTGCTCGCCGAGGCCACGGCCTGGGCGGACGCGGGCCATGAGGTCGCCTGGGGCCAGTTCCCCGCATACGTACCCCCATCGGCGGATTCGGCGGCGGCTGCGTTGACGGGCTCGGCAGTGCCGGCGTCGGCCGCCCCGCCGACTGGTCCAGGGCCTCATTCCGCCTCGCCGTCCCGGAAACCGCGCCAGGAGCCCCCCGCGACCGCCTGCCCCCGGCGCGGCGAGGGCAATGTCATCGTCCTGGGCCCGGGAACCTTCGACGCCACGACCGGCGTCCTGGGCTATCTCGACGGCATCCAGCTCGCCGGCCCCCGGCTGGATGTGTGGCGGGCGCCCACCGACAACGACGAGGGTGCGCCCTGGCAGCCGGAGACTCGCTGCGCCCCTGAGTGGCGGCGGATCGGCCTGCACCGTATGCGGCACCGTGTCGACGCGGTGGAGTGCGGCCCCGCGTCCCTGGTCGTACGGTCCCGGGTGGCGCCGGCCGCGACGGACCTCGCCCTGCGCACCCTCTACCGCTGGACGGCGGACGGCCCCCGGCTGCGCCTGGAGGTGTCCGTGGAGCCGGAGGGCGAGTGGCCCTGCCCGTTGCCGCGGCTCGGTGTGCGGATGGGGGTGTGCGGCAGCCTGGGGATCGCCGAGTGGTACGGCGGCGGGCCGGGTGAGGCGTATCCCGACACCCGGGCCGCCGCGCGTCTGGGACGGTGGTCGATGCCGGTGGACGCGCTGCAGACGCCCTATGTACGGCCGCAGGAGAACGGGGCGCGGTGCGATGTACGGTGGGCCGAACTGACCCGTACGGACCGGTCGGGCCTGCGTGTCGAGGGTGATCCCGCCTTCTTCCTCACCGCTCGCCGCTGGACGACCGAGGAACTGGACGCGGCCCGGCACACCACCGATCTGGTCCCCGGCGATCGCATATGGCTCCATCTCGATCACGCTCAGCACGGCATCGGCAGTCAGTCGTGCGGGCCCGGCGTCCTTGAGCCTTACCGGCTCCGGGCGGCGCCGGCGCGATTCTCCTTCGTCTTCCGGTCGGTTGCGGGTGTCCGGTCCGGATCCGGTACGCAACCGGTCCATGGCACCCCGACGATGTCCGACGACTGAGCCGAGGGCACCGAGTCGAGGACATCGAGCCAAGTCCATCGAGCCGAGTCCATCGAGCCGAGTGCGAGGAATTTCACGTTTACCCCGGTATTGACATCCCGAGGTCATCTGCGGTCTGGACCAATGACAGGATGGAGTTGCACCTGTTTCACCACAACTGACCAGGAGGCCCCGTCCTGCCATGGCATTCGCCCTTCTGCACCGTCTTCGTGACCGCTCGCCCCACAGCGCCCCGGCTCCCCTCCCCCGCGGCGCCGGGGCGCTGGACCTGACCGTTCACGATCCCGTCGGCCTGCCGATGGCCGGGGCCGAGGTGTCGGTACGGGGGCCGCAGGGCCCGGAACTGATGCGGGGCCAGACGGACCCCAACGGCATCTTCTCCGCGACGCTGCCACCCGGTGACCACCAGGTCCTGGTCGCCCTGGACGGCTTCCGGCCGGAACGGTTCCAGGCCCCGGTCACCGCGGGGCAGCGCACCGCGCCGCGACCCCTGGCCCTGGCTCCGGCGCCCGTACCGCCGACGCCGGCCCCGGGCGACTGGCGGATCGACCCCGACCACTCCTTCGTACGCTTCACGGCACGGCACATCGGCCTGGCGGAGATCCACGGCCGGTTCAACCGCTTCGAGGGCAGTCTGTGGATCGCCCCGGACATGCAGGACTCCCGGGTCGAGGTGACCATCGACGCCGCGAGCATCGACTCGGGCGTCAAGATGCGCGACGACCATCTGCGCTCCGCCGAGTTCCTGGACGTGGAGCGCTACCCCTACCTCCAGTTCACCGGTGAGCGCTTCGTCCACAAGGGCGGCAGCCGCTGGCAGGTGCAGGGCGTGCTGCATCTGCACGGCGTCAGCCGCTCCGTCCAGCTCGACACCCGTTATCTGGGAATCGGTACGGGCATGGGCGGCGAGACGCGGACGGCCTGCACGGCCACCACCGAACTGCACCGCGAGGACTTCACCCTCGACTGGCGCAAGATGCTGGCCCGGGGCATCGCGGCCATCGGCGCTACGATCCGGATCGAGCTGGACATCCAGGCCGTCCAGCGGTGAGAAGAGGCGGCGGGCCGGCCATCGAGCGGCAGGGCCGGCCGCCCGCCAGGAGAGAGGCCGCGCCATGACCAGCCCGACGCCGTCGCTCGCCGACGCCCTGGCCGCGGGCCCGGTCGTCCTGGACGGCGGTCTGTCCAACCAGTTGGAAGCCGCCGGACACGACCTGAGTGACGAGCTGTGGTCCGCCCGGCTGCTCGCCGAGGACCCCGGGGCGATCGTCGAGGCGCACCGCGCCTACTACGCCGCGGGCGCACGGGTGGCGATCACCGCCAGCTACCAGGCGACCTTCGAGGGCTTCGCGCGGCGCGGCACCGGCACGCGGGAGGCGGCCGGGCTGCTGCGCCGCAGCGTGGAACTCGCCCGTCGGGCCGCGTGCGCCGACGGCACCCAAACGGCGCGTGCGGACGGCCCGTTGTACGTCGCGGCCTCGGCGGGACCGTACGGAGCGATGCTCGCCGACGGATCCGAGTACCGGGGCCGCTACGGCCGCACCGTCCACGAGCTGGAACGTTTCCACCGCCCCCGCCTGGAGGTGCTGGCCTCCGCACGCCCCGACGTACTGGCCTTGGAGACCGTGCCGGACACCGACGAGGCCCGTGCCCTGCTGCGGGCCGTCCGGGGCCTGGGCGTGCCCGCCTGGCTGTCCTACAGCGTCCAGGGCGACCGGACCCGCGCCGGGCAGCCGCTGACGGAGGCGTTCGCACTGGCGGCCGACGCGCCGGAGGTCATCGCGGTGGGGGTCAACTGCTGCACGCCGTCCGACGCGGGACCCGCCGTGGCACTGGCGGCCCGGATCACCGGCAAACCGGTGGTGGTCTACCCCAACAGCGGGGAGCGCTGGGACGCACGGGCCCGGGCCTGGCGCGGCCCGGCGACCTTCACCGCGGACCGGGTCGCGAGCTGGTACGCCGCGGGCGCCCGGCTCATCGGCGGCTGCTGCCGGGTGGGCCCCGATTCCATCTCCGCACTGGCGGCCCTCCTGCCCGGCCGGCCCTGACGCCCCATCACTTCCGCCGCGCTCCCCGGCCGGCCGGGGACCCGCCCACGCAAACCGGTGCACGGGGCCAGGCCGGCGCAGGAGGCCAGGCCGGCGCACGGGGCCAAACCGGTGCACGGGGCCAGGTCGTTACGCGGTCGCAACGCAACCGGCGGCGACAGCGGCCGGGACCGGTGGCAGGATGCAGGCCAACTCACCGGTGTGCGGCCCGCGTTCGCGCCGATCACGCTCAGGAGGTGCCGTGTCCCTACGATCCTCTCGGCTCCCTTTCCCCGCCGGCCCCACCGCGTCCATCGTGGTCGTGGCCCTGGCTGCCATCGCGCTGGCGGGCTGCTCCAGCACCAAGACCAGCGGGTCGGGCGGCAAGGGCGTGGCGCTCGTCGAGCCGGGCAAGCTCAAGAACTGTGCCCAGCTCCCCTACGAGCCCTTCGAGGTGAGCAAGGGCGGCAAGATCGTCGGGTTCGACGTGGACATCGTCGACCTGGTGGCCAAGAAGCTGAACGTCACCCAGGACAACAGGGACACCCCCTTCGAGAGCATTCTGTCCGGCGAGGCGTTCAACTCCAACCAGTGCGACCTCGCGGCGGCCGGCATGACGATCCTGCCCTCGCGCAGGAAGAACCTCGACTTCTCCGACCCGTACTTCACCGCCACCCAGTCGCTGCTGGTCAAGAAGGGCGCGCCGTACAAGTCCCTGGCCGACCTCAAGGGCAGGGTGCTGGGGGTCCAGCAGGAGACCACGGGCGAGATCTACGCCAGGAAGCACGCCAAGGGGGTGCGGATCAAGCAGTTCGAGGATGTGGGAGTGCTGGTCAACGCCGTCAAGGGCGGCACGATTCCCGCCGCCATCAACGACAACGGCGTCCTGTACGACTTCGCGAGAAGGAACCCGGACACACAGGTGACCGCCGACTTCAACACCGGGGAGAAGTACGGCATCGGGGTGCGCAAGGGCAACGACGCGCTCCGCAACACGATCAACGAGGTCCTCAAGCAGGCGCAGGCGGACGGTACGTACGAACGGATCTACAAGAAGTGGTTCGGCACCGCACCCAAGAAGTGATCCCGCACGGCGCATGAGGGTGCCCGCGCCCCCGCGCCGCTCCCTCCCCGCAGGCCCCGCGCACCTCACTCCCGCCGTCCGCCGAACCGAGGAGTCCAGCACCCCATGGCCATGTCCCGTACCAAGCGGGCGCGCCTCGTCCGTGCCGTCCAGTACGCGGTACTGGCCGGCGCGGTCGCCACGTTCGCCCTCCTCGCGGACTGGGAGCAGATCCGCCGGGCGTTCTTCGACCTGGAGGTGGCCAAGCAGCAGTTCCCGGACATCGTCACCGTCGCCCTGGTCAACACCGTCATCTACACCTTGCTCGGCTTCGTCTTCGGCCTCGCGCTGGGACTGGTCCTGGCCCTGATGCGGCTGTCGTCGGTGCCGCCCTACCGCTGGCTGTCGGTCGTCTACATCGAGTTCTTCCGCGGCATTCCGGCGCTCCTGGTCTTCGTCACGCTGGGTTTCGGCGTACCGCTCGCCTTCCAGGTGTCCTTGGACCTCTACTTCACCGTCATGCTCGCCCTGGGACTGGTGGGTGCCGCGTACATGGCGGAGACCATCCGGGCGGGCATCCAGGCCGTCCCCAAAGGGCAGACGGAGGCGGCGCGTTCGCTGGGCATGTCGCACGGCCGCGCCATGGTCTCCATCGTCATCCCCCAGGCGTTCAGAATCGTACTGCCGCCCTTGACCAACGAGCTGATCCTGCTGACCAAGGACTCCTCGCTGGTCTATCTGCTGGGGCTGACACTGGACCAGTACGAACTGACCAAGTTCGGCCGGGCCGCGCTCAACCAGGAACGCAGCCTGACACCGATCCTGATCGCGGGCCTGCTGTACCTGGTCATCACCCTGCCGCTGGGCCACCTGGTCCGGCGGCTGGAGGCCCGTACGGCCAAGGCGAGGTGAGCGAGATGACGGACAAGGCTTCCGGCGGCTCCCCGGGGCCCGGCGGGGCCGACGGCGCCCCCAGGACGGCGCGGGAGTACTCCGGGCCCTCCATCGAAGTCGGCGGTCTGCACAAGACCTTCGGCGATCTGGAGGTGCTCAAGGGCATCGACTTCTCGGTCCGGCGCGGCGAGGTGGTGTGTGTCATCGGTCCGTCGGGCTCGGGGAAGTCGACCCTGCTGCGCTGCATCAACCTTCTGGAGGCCCCCACGGCGGGCCGGGTGACCGTGGCCGGGACGGAGGTCACCGACCCGGACGTGGACATCGACGTCGTCCGGCGCCGCATCGGGATGGTCTTCCAGTCCTTCAACCTCTTCCCCCATCTGACCGCGCTGCGCAACCTGACGATCGCCCAGCGGCGCGTCCTTGGGCGGGCCAAGGCGGAGGCGGAGCGGATCGCCCGCGCCAACCTGGAGCGGGTGGGGCTGAGCGACAAGGAGGACTCCTACCCGGCGCAGCTCTCCGGCGGCCAGCAGCAGCGGGTGGCCATCGCCCGCGCGCTGTCCATGGACCCCGAACTGATGCTGTTCGACGAGCCGACCTCGGCACTGGACCCCGAACTGGTCGGCGACGTGCTGGCCGTCATGCGCGCGCTCGCCCAGGAGGGCATGACCATGCTGGTGGTCACCCATGAGATGAGCTTCGCCCGGGAGGTCGCCGACCGGGTGGTCTTCATGGACGACGGGGTGATCGTCGAGGAGGGCGCGCCGGAACAGGTGGTCGGCCATCCGCAGCACGAGCGGACACGCACGTTCCTGGCGCGGGTGCTGGATCCGGCCGCCGCCCGGATGGGGGAGGTCACCGACGCCGGTCCGTCCGGGAAGCGGATCGACCGCTGAGCGCCGAAGCCTGCCGGAAGCCGGTGGAACCGGGTGTGTGGCGCCGCTTCAGTCCTCCCCTTGCGACCATGCGGCCACCGGGAGCGACAGGTAGACACCGACGCCGCGGAGCCCGGTCGCGGTCTGAACTCCTCGCTGGAGCAGGTCCGTACGCTCCTGGCGGTCGACGGCCCTGCTCCGGAACCACTTGGACCGTACCTCGATCACGACGTCCAGGCCGCCGACGTCCAACGGCCCCCGCTTGCGGAACCGTACGTCCACATCGCCCGGCCGCAGGTCCCCGTCATAGGGCTCCTCCGGGCACTGGACCGCCTCGGACACCAAGTGCGGCAGTACCGAACCGAGGGTACGGAGGGCGGCTTCGGTGACATCCGGCGCATGGGTGACTTCGACGAGCGGCATCGGGCCACTGTAGGCCACCCCGTTCAGACGGCTGCCAGCAGGTGGTTCAGGGCGAGTTGGTCGAGTTGTTCGAAGGCCATGCCGCGGGCTGCCGCCGCCTGGGCATCGAAGGACTCATAGGCGGTACGGTCCGCGAGCAGGCCCGCGAGGCCGTCCTCGGCCGTGGGACGGGCCAGTTCGTCCAGGCGTGCGGCGCGCAGCGCCTCCTGGACGGCGGAATCGGTACGGAAGGCCGCCGCGCGCTCCTTGAGGACCAGGTAGTTGCGCATACAGCCCGCGGCCGAGGCCCAGACGCCGTCCAGGTCCTCGGTGCGGGGCGGTTTGAAGTCGAAGTGCCGCGGCCCCTGGTAGCCGGCCGTTTCGAGCAGATCGACCAGCCAGAACGCGGCGCGCAGATCCCCCGCGCCGAACCGCAGGTCCTGATCGTATTTGATCCCGCACTGGCCGTTGAGGTCGATGTGGAAGAGCTTGCCCGCCCACAGGGCCTGGGCGACGCCGTGCGGGAAGTTCAGCCCGGCCATCTGTTCGTGTCCCACCTCGGGGTTGACGCCGAACAGCTCCGGGCGCTCCAGGCGTTCGATGAATGCCAGGGCGTGACCGACGGTGGGCAGCAGGATGTCCCCGCGCGGCTCGTTGGGCTTGGGTTCAAGGGCGAACCGCAGGCCGTAGCCCTGCTCGGTGACGTACTGGCCGAGCAGGTCCAACGCCTCCTTCATACGGTCCAGTGCGGCGCGCACGTCCTTGGCCGCCCCCGACTCCGCGCCTTCGCGTCCGCCCCAGGCGACGTACGTATGGGCGCCCAGCTCTGCCGCCAGATCGATGGTCCGCAGGGTCTTGCGCAGCGCGTACCGGCGAACGTCCCGGTCGTTGGCGGTGAAGGCGCCGTCCTTGAAGACGGGGTGGGTGAAAAGGTTGGTCGTGGCCATCGGAACCACCAGACCGGTGGCATCCAGCGCCTGCCGGAACCGCTTGAGTACCGCCTCGCGCCCGGTGCCGTCGGTCCCGGAGGGGATCAGGTCGTCGTCGTGGAAACTGACGCCGTACGCGCCCAGGTCCGCCAGCCGGTGCACGGTTTCCACCGGGTCCAGGGCGCGGCGGGTGGCGTCGCCGAAAGGGTCCCGGCCCTGCCAGCCGACCGTCCACAGGCCGAAGCTGAATTTGTCCTCGGGCGCGGGTTCATAGGGTGCGGGCTCATAGGACGCGGACTCATAGGGTGCGGGTCCATAGGGTGCGGGCTCCTGGCTCATGGCGGCTCCCTCGGCCGTGTTGTGGCGGCATCACCCATCATGCGCCGTCGCCGAACTAATATGCGGCCACACACCCGGGTAGTACCGAAACCGCGCGCCGCGCCCCGGCGGAGCGCCACGGTCCGGCAAAGCTTCCACGATCCGGCGGCGCGCCGCGCGCGCCACGGTCCGGCAAGGGAGAACGCGATGGTCTCAAGGGCGGCGGGGCCGCTCGTCGTCGGTGTGGACAGCTCCACCCAGTCCACCAAGGCGCTGGTCGTGGACGCGGCTTCCGGCGAGGTACTGGCCCGGGGTCAGGCACCGCACACGGTCTGCGGCGGGGCGGACGGGTCGGGCAAGGAGAGCGACCCGCGCCAGTGGTGGCGGGCGCTGGAGGGGGCGCTGTTCCAGTGCGGTCGCGCCGCGCGTGAGGTGTCGGCGGTGTCCGTCGCCGCCCAGCAGCACGGTCTGGTCACCTTGGACGCGTCGGGACGGCCGGTGCGCCCGGCCCTGCTGTGGAACGACGTACGGTCCGCCGGCCGCGGCGCGCGGCTCGTCGGGGAACTGGGCGGCGCCCGGGCCTGGGCGCGGCGGGTGGGGAGCGTGCCGGGGCCGGCGTTCACGGTCGCCAAGTGGGCCTGGCTGCGGGAGATGGAGCCGACGGCGGCCCGTGCGGCGACCGCCGTACGGCTGCCGCACGACTACCTCGTCGAACGCCTTACGGGAGCGCCGGTCACCGACCGCGGTGACGCGTCGGGAACGGGCTGGTGGGCGGGCGCCACGGAGTCCTACGACGAGGAGATCCTGGGGCATGTGGGGCTGGATCCCGCCGCGCTGCCGCGGGTGGCCCGGCCCGGTGAGGTGGTGGGGACCGTACGGCCCGAGGGGCTGGGACTGCCGCGCGGCGCGCTGGTGGCGGCCGGCACCGGCGACAACATGGCGGCGGCGCTCGGGCTCGGTCTGCGGCCGGGCCGGCCCGTACTGAGCCTGGGTACGTCGGGAACGGTCTATGCGGTCTCCACCCGCCGGCCGGCCGACCCCACCGGTACGGTCGCCGGGTTCGCCGACGCGCGCGGCGACTGGCTGCCGCTGGCCTGCACCTTGAACTGCACCCTCGCCGTGGACCGCGTGGCCGCGCTGCTCGGTCTGGACCGCGAGGCCGTCGAGCCCGGGGGCCCGGTGGTGCTGCTGCCCTTCCTCGACGGCGAGCGCACCCCCGACCTTCCCGGCGCCTCCGGGCTGTTGTACGGGCTGCGCCACGACACGACCCGTGGCCAGCTCCTCCAGGCCGCCTACGACGGCGCCGTCTTCGCGCTGCTGCGGGCGCTGGAGTCGGTCGCGCCCGACGCGCCGGCCGACGCGCCGCTGCTGCTGATCGGCGGCGGGGCCCGGGGGCGGGCGTGGCGGGAGACCGTACGCCGGCTTTCGGGGCGGCCCGTCGTCGTGCCGCGGGCGGGCGAGGTGGTCGCGCTCGGGGCGGCGGCGCAGGCGGCGGGGCTGCTGCTGGGCGAGGACCCGGCGGCCGTGGCGCGCCGGTGGGGGACGGCGAGCGGTGACCACTACGAGGCGGTGGCGCGGGACGACGCCTCGTGGGAGCGGCTGGCCCGGACGCTGGAGGCGGGCGGGGAGTTGCTGCGCCCGGCCCACTGAGCGGTCCTGACCGGCGCCGATGGGCGCCGGCCGGATGCTCCCCGGCAGCCGTCCGACATCTCCCGTGACCTGTCCCGGCTCGTCCCGGCCCTCGTCCCGGCCCTCGTTCCTGCGGCGGCAGATTCCGCTAAATCTATCCATTCGATTTCCGTTCCATGCCACCCTTTCGAGCGATTGTGCTGATAAAAACAACGCCATTACCGTCTTTGTCGGGAGAGCGGACGTATTCCAACCTGCACAGATGGGTGGCGCGCGCATGACGATCTCGGCCGGCACATTCTCCGGGTCCGACAGCGACCGTACGCATTCGAGTCTGACGACCGGCGCGGCGCGGAATCTGGCGACCACCACCAAGACGGTGCCGCAGATGCAGGGCGTCACCTCCCGGTGGCTGCTGCGGCTTCTTCCGTGGGTGCAGGTCTCCGGTGGTACGTACCGTGTCAACCGCCGGCTCTCGTACACGGTCGGGGACGGCCGTATCGACTTCGACGTCTCCGGGCGGGACGTCGGCATCATCCCCGAGGAGCTGCGTGAACTGCCGGCGCTGCGGGACTTCACCGACATCGCCGTACTGACCGCGCTCGGCCGGCGCTTCACGCAGGTCGAATACGCTCCGGGCGACGTCATCGCCCAGGAGGGGACGCCCGCGGACCGGATCGTGCTGATCGCGCACGGCAGGGTCGACCGGCTCGGCCGGGGCAAGTACGGCGACCTCACCGTGCTCGCCGCGCTCGCCGGCGGTGACCACCTCGGTGACGAACCGCTCACCGATCCCGAGGCGTTCTGGCCCTATACCTATACAGCGGTGACGCGGGTGACGGTCCTCGCGCTCCCCCGGCAGGCCGTCCAGGAGATCGCCGAGGAGGCCGACGGCCTGCGGGAACACCTCGCCACGGCCGGGATCGGCGCCCTGCCGCCGCAGAACGCCAGCGGTGAGGCGGCCATCTCCCTGGCCGCCGGTCACAGCGGCGAGCCGGCGCTGCCCAGCACCTTCGTCGACTACGACCTCGCACCGCGCGAGTACGAACTGAGCGTCGCCCAGACCGTGCTGCGGACCCACACCCGGGTCGGTGACCTCTACAACGACCCGATGAACCAGGTCGAGCAGCAGTTGCGGCTGACCATCGAGGCGCTGCGCGACCGCCAGGAGCACGAGATGGTCAACAACCGCGAGTTCGGACTGCTGCACGCCGCCGACCTGCGGCAGCGCGTGCGTACCCGCAGCGGACCGCCGACCCCGGACGACATGGACGAGTTGCTCGCGACGGTCTGGAAGGACCCGGGCTTCCTGCTGGCCCACCCCAAGGTGATCGCCGCGTTCGGCCGTGAGTGCAGTGCCCGCGGTCTCTATCCCACGGCCGTGGACTTCATGGGGCACTCCCTGCCGTCCTGGCGCGGGGTGCCCATCTTCCCGTGCAACAAGATCCCGGTCACCGAGGAGCGTACGAGTTCCGTCCTGCTGCTGCGTACCGGCGAGGAGAACCGGGGCGTGGTCGGTCTGCACCAGACCGGTATTCCCGATGAGTACGAGCCGGGGCTCTCGGTCCGTTTCATGGGCGTCAATGATCAGGCGATCCTCAACTACCTCGTCAGCGCCTATTACTCCGCCGCCGTGCTCGTGCCCGACGCGCTGGGGATTCTGGAGGACGTGGAAATCGGCTACTGACGTCCGTTCATGGCCACTGCCGATGACGGCCGGTCATGGCACCGGGTAGCGGGTGGCGAAACGTTGCGGTGACGCCGGAGTACCCCCGCCCCGCTCCGACGCGTACAGGAACGACAGGAACAGGTGAGGATTTCCATGACCACGCCCGTGGACCCGACGTCCGCCTCCGGCGCACCGGTTGACGTACACGACCCCTCGTCCCTCGGCACGGCGGCGGCCCGCAATCTGGCGACCACCACCAAGACCGCACCGCAGATGCAGGGCATCTCCTCCCGCTGGCTGCTGCGTGTGCTGCCCTGGGTGGAGGTCTCCGGCGGTACGTACCGCGTCAACCGGCGTCTGACCCACACCCTCGGTGACGGCAGGGTGGAGTTCACCTCCACGGGAGCCGAGGTACGGGTCATCCCGGCCGAGTTGCGAGAGATGGCGCCGCTGCGCTCCTTCGAGGACACCGCGACGCTGGAGGCGCTGGCCGGCCGCTTCGTCCAGCAGGAGTACGCGCCGGGCGACGTGCTCGTCGAGAGGGGACAGCCGGCCGACCGGGTCATCCTGATCGCGCACGGCAAGCTGGACCGGATCGGCTTGGGCAAGTACGGCGACGAAACGGTTCTGGGGGTGCTGGCCGACGGTGACCACCTCGGCGAGACGTCGATGCTGACGCCGGACGGGATCTGGACGCACTCCGTCAAGGCCGTCACCCGGGTGACGGTCCTGTCCCTGTCCCACGCCGACTACCAGGAGGTCGCGGGCCGTTCGCCGGCCCTGCGCGACCACATCGAGGGCTACCGTACGGCGCGTATCCCCCGCAGAACAAACACGGCGAGGCGGCCATCGACGTGGTCTCCGGCCACATCGGCGAGCCCGCGCTGCCCGGCACCTTCGTCGACTACGACCTCGCGCCGCGCGAGTACGAACTGAGCGTCGCCCAGACCGTGCTGAAGATCCACACCCGGGTCGCGGATCTCTACAACGACCCGATGAACCAGCTCGACCAGCAGTTGCGGCTGACCATCGAGGCGCTGCGCGAGCGCCAGGAACACGAGATGATCAACAACCGCGAGTTCGGACTGCTGCACAACGCCGACCTGCGACAGCGGATCCACACCCGCAGCGGGCCGCCCACCCCCGACGACCTCGACGAGCTGATCTCGCGGCGCCGCAAGACCCAGTTCCTGCTGGCCCATCCCCGCACCATCGCCGCCATCGGCCGGGAGTGGAACGCCCGCGGCATCTACCCGACGGGGACGGAGATCGGCGGTACGGCCGTACGGGCCTGGCGCGGCATCCCGCTGCTGCCCTGCAACAAGATCCCGGTCAACCCCGACCAGACCAGTTCGGTGCTGGCGCTGCGCGTCGGGGAGGAGAACCAGGGCGTGGTCGGCCTGCACCAGACGGGCATCCCGGACGAGTACCGGCCCGGCCTGTCCGTCCGCTTCATGGGCATCAACGAACAGGCCGTCATCAACTACCTGGTCAGCGCCTACTATTCGGCGGCGGTGCTGGTCCCCGACGCGCTGGGCATCTTGGAGGACGTGGAGATCGGCCACTGACGGGCGGCACCTCCGCGCCGCCTTGTGCGCCGCGCGCCTTCCCACCCCGTCTCGCACTGCCGCTGTCCCCTCCCCGCCGAGCGAGCGGGGGCGGGACGGCGGCAGCCGTCACCGTGACCGGGCGTCTTTGGCCGGACCAATGACAGGCGGCCCATGCCCTTGGCAGGGGGCATCGGGTTACCCATCATGAACGCGACGCCATACATGGCATGTACGCGTCGCCCGCTACCGGGCTCGCGCTCGCTCGCCCACCCATGGCCACCCTCGGCCCACCCCCTCGGCCCCCCTCTGGGCCCCACCCCTCGGTCCACGGCAGGAGATCGGCATGGAGCACCCAACGCCCCCCATGACGCCCGCGAGATCCCTCCCTTCCCGGCGCGCTCTGCTCACGGGCGCCGCCGCGACGGCCACCGCCCTGACCCCCCTCGGCGCGACCGGTGCCCACGCATCCGCACACGCCGCCTATCCCCCGGTCCACTGGACGCCCGCCAGCCCGGCCAACTACACCGCCGCCGACCGCCCGGCGGGCTACCCCGTCCAACTGGTCGTGCTGCATGTGACACAGGAGACCTACGCCGACACCGTAAGGATCTTCCAGAACCCCGCCAAGAAGGTCTCCGCGCACTACGTCCTACGGTCCAGGGACGGCTACATCGGCCAGTGCGTACGGGAGCAGGACATCGCCTGGCACGCCGGGAACTGGGACCGCAACACCCGCAGCGTGGGCATCGAGCACGAAGGGTGGGTGGACGATCCCGCCTGGTTCACCGAGGCGCTCTACCGGCAGTCGGCCCGGCTGACCGCCGCCGTCTGCGACCGCTACGGCATTCCCAAGGACCGCCGGCACATCATCGGCCATGCCGAGGTCCCCGGGACCGACCACACCGATCCCGGTGACTACTGGGACTGGGCGTACTACATGAAGCTGGTCGCCGCGGCGCCCTGACCTCGCCTCACCGTCACCGCCGGACCGGGTCCGCGGCGGCGACGGCAGGGCCGGAGGTCAGCCGGCGGCCCGCAGAAAGCGTTCGAGGCCGGCCAGGTCGTCCGTATTGAGGTGGTCCACCCCGGCGGCGAGCAGTTCGCGCCACACCGCCTCGCGGGCGGCCCCCGGCCGGTCCGGCGTCGCCCAGAAACGGACCCGACGGTGCTCGGCGTGCGCGGCGGCCACGATGCGCCGCAGCGCGGCCCGCTCGCCGGCCGGCATCGGCCCGTGGCCGCGCCAGGTAAAGCTCTCCTCCCAACTGCCGGAGACCAGCGGTATCAGGGAGGCGGGGGCCGGGGTTCCCAGGTCGCCGAGCCGACCGTCGTAAAAGGCGTGGCGGACCTGCTCGGCCTCCAGGGGCGGCCGGGCGGCGCGGTCGCCGGAGACGACGGCGGTGACCGCACCCGTACGGACCCGGCCGTGGTCGCTGACGCTGAGCATCTCCCGGTAGGGCAGCAGTCGGCGGGCGAGCTCGCGGTAGGCGGACGCACCGGAGTTCTTGATGTCGATCAGCAACTGGAGCGGGAGCGGATGGCCGGCGTAGACCTGCCCGCCGTTGGCACGCACGCGCATGCGCAGCGGGTCGAGGTAGAGGGATTCCAGCGTCCGGTCACGGTCGAGGTCGGATTCCTCGTGGCCGACCAGGAGCCGGCCCTCGACCAGCCAGATGTCCGCCTCGACGCTGCCGAAGCCGTGGGAGAGCGCGTCCAGGAGCGGGCGGCGGTGTGCGTAGTCGTTGTGGGCGTGGGCGCGCTCCAGCGGGGCGGGCGCCACCGCAGGCCCGTACGCCTGCCGGGCATCACGGGGAGCCGGGCCGGCGGGAGCGGCTCCCCGGCCCGCGGACCGGGACCGGGCGGCGGCGGACGTGGTGAGCCCTGCGGCCAGTGCGGCGGTCAGCGACACGACGGCCGTGCGTCGGGTGTACGGATTCATGGCATCTCCGGGTCATAGTGGGTTTCTCGTGCCCGTGGGACAGTTGGCGTGACGTCTGGGGGGATCGTGAAGAAACGATTCGGTCGTATGCGCGCGACGGCGACGGTGCTGGCGGCGTGGTCGGTACTGGCCGGCGGCGCGGTGGCCGCCGGACCACCGGCCACCGCGACCGCGCACACCACGGCGACCGCCACCGGCAAGGCCCCGGCCCTGGGGAGGGCCGCGCCCCTCGCACCCGGGGTGGAGTACCGCGACGTACGGGTCCCGGTCTCGCGCGGCGTGGCCCGCGCGCATCTGCTGACGGTCGATCTGGCCGAGCCCGGCGTCTCGGCGGACCTGCTGTATCCGGGCGCGGTCGGGGCCCGTGCCCCGGTCTCCCGGCTGGCGGACGGGCGGGGCGCGGTGGGCGCCGTCAACGGGGACTTCTTCAACATCACCGAGGTCCAGCACCCCGGGGTGGAGGCCACCGGCGCCCCCGTCGGCCCCGCGATCGCCTCGGGCCGGACCCTGAAGGCCGCGGTGCCCGACGGCCAGCGCTTCGGTCCGGCGCTGCCGCCCACGACCACCACCGAGGACGTACTGGGCGTCGGCTACGACCGCCGTGCGCGGCTGGACCGGCTGTCCCTCAGGGGCACCGCCCGGACCCCCGACGGCACGCTGCCGCTGCGCGGCCTGAACCAGTACGCGCTGCCGGTGAACGGCATCGGCGCGTACACGCCGCTGTGGGGCCCCACCTCGCGCGTCCGGGCGACCTGCGGGACGGACACCGACCGGGCCGCGCCCTGCAGCCAGGAGACGTACGAGGTCACGGTGCGCCGGGGCAAGGTGGTGGGCGTCGCCCGGGTGCCCGGCCGGGGCGGGGTGGCCAAGGGGACGGTGGTCCTGGTGGGGCGGGAGGAGGGTGCCCGGCAGTTGCGCAAGCTGAGCCCCGGCGACCCGGTGGGGGTCGGCTACCGGCTGGTCTCCCGGCGGGCGGTGCCGCTGCGCTTCGCGGTCGGCGGCTTCCCGATCGTACGGAACCAGGAGCCGCTGGCGGGCCTGGACACCGTCACCGCGGCCGTCCGGACCTCCGCGGGCATCGGGGAGGGCGGTCATGTGCTGTATCTGCTCGCGCTGGACGGCGCGGCGGGAAACGCCGGGATGACGGTACGTGAACTGGCCGAGCTGATGGACCGGCTGGGGGCCGAGGACGCACTCAACCTGGACGGCGGCGGATCCTCCACCCTGGTCACCCGGGAGCCGGGCAGCCCGGGGTCGACCGTGCGCAACCATCCCTCGGACGGCGCCGAGCGGCCGGTGCCCAACGCGGTGGGGATCTTCTCCCGCAGGTGAGGCGCCCGCGCCGGCAGGGCTGACGGGCGCCCGTCAGCGGGCGTCGGCGCGCCGGGCGGGCGGCGGCGCCGCGGTCACGGCCGCACGCTGCTGACGACGTCGGCGGCGCCGGCCAGCCCGTCGTGGATGTTTGGGGCGAGGCTGCTGCCCGCCAGGTAGAAGCCGAGCATCATGCACACCAGGGCGTGTGAGACCTTCAGTCTTCCGCTGCGCAGGAAGACGGCGGTCAGGATCACGAGCAAGACGATGACGGAAATCGAAATAGCCATGACGAGCCTCCTCGATCGCTGCCGGACGGGGACGGCAAGGGGCGGCCAGTTTCGCTTATTTCGGCCTTTATCCGGTTCGTCTCCAGGTGGCCCATACGGGTGATCACTGCGGGTCACCGCTGCGTACCCGGCTCCCGGCACTCCCTCTCCGGGTAGACGCGGGGCCCCCGCTCCCTTCGCGTACCAGGGCCCGGGCGAGGAGGGCGCACCGCCGCACGCCGGGCGGAGGGCCGCCAGGGGTGGGCGTCGGCGGCGCGGGCCGGGTCCGCCTCCCGCCGTCCGGCCCGGCCTCCGTACGGGAAGCGGTACGCGAACAGTACGGCCGGCGGCGCGCCCGTACGGCAAGCGGCGCACCCGGGAAACGCGGCGAGCGGCCGGGCGCCCGGCCGGCGGCGCGAGGTGGCGTGGATCACGTCACGCAACGCAACGGGTCCGGGGTGATTTCCGTCTTAGCGGCCGACCACCTTCAGGTACCGGCGACGCCGGTCACCACCGACGGAAAGCACACCCATGAGCCAGCCGCCCCCTCCCGCCGCTCCCGGCGCTCCCGCTCCGTACGTGCCGCTCTCGCGCTGATGCCCCTGATCGGCATCGGGGCGCTGACAGCCTGCGGTGACGACGACGCGACCGAGAAGGCGGCCCCGGGGAATCCGGTGAAGGTGGAGCTGAGCGCCGTACGCGGCACCAAGGGCGTCAAGGCGGGCGACCGGCTCAAGGTCAGTGCTTTCGGCGGCACGTTCACCGAGGTGACCGTCACCGACTCCAAGGGCCGCCGGCTGCCGGGTGATCTTGATCACGACGGCCGCTCGTGGTCCTCCAGCCAGAAGACCCGGCCGGACACCAAGTACTCGGTGGTGGGCAGGACCAAGGACCGGGACGGCAAGGCGGGCGAGATCAAGGAGTCCGTGACCACCGCCAAGGCGGACAAGCTCAACAAGCTGGCGCTCAACCCGAGCTCGCAGGGCGCCGTCGTCGGCGTGGCCCAGCCCGTGGCGATCACCTTCGACTTCCCCGTGACGGACAAGGCCGCGGTGGAGAAGCAGCTCAAGGTGACCACCGACAACAACACGACCGGGTCCTGGGGCTGGGTGAAGGACCGGTCCGGCAAGGACCGGGTGGACTGGCGGCCTAAGGAGTACTGGAAGGCGGGCACGAAGGTCTCCCTGCGTGCCGAGCTGGACGGTGTGGACTCCGGGGGCGGCCGTTACTTCGCCAAGGACTACGACCTGAACTTCTCCATCGGCTCCCACCAGGTGATCAAGGTCGACCTGGACAGCAAGCAGCTCAGCTTCCTCCAGGACGGCAAGGAGATCAAGCGGCTGCCGGTCTCGGCGGGGAAGCCGGACTCCGAGCACTCCACCTGGACGGGCACTTTCCCGCTGCTGGCGAAGGAGGGCACGATCAACATGAAGTCCGAGACGGTGGGCCTGAGCAATTTTTACGACAAGATGGTCCGCGACTCGATGAAGCTCACCGACTCCGGGACGTACGCACACGCCGCGCCCTGGAACTCAGACAAGGTAGGAAAGATCAACAACAGCTCCGGGTGTGTCGGCCTGACCGACGCGGACGCCGACTGGCTCTACGCCAAGGTCCGCGTCGGCGATCCCTTCGAGGTGTCCGGTTCCTCCATACGAGGGAAGGCCGAGGCGAACAACGGGCTCGGGGACTGGATGGTCGACTGGTCCCAGTGGCAGCAGAAGAGCGCCCTTTCATCGAGCAGGTAACCCCCTACAGAGCCTAATGTGACGGAATGAGCACCGTGCAGGACCAGGATCAAATAACGGCGTGGGAGCGGTTCCGCCGCCGCGTTCCCAATGGTTTCGCCATCTTCTTCAGCCTTCTTGGGCTGTTTTGCGCCCTTACGGCGCTGTTCGGGCCACTGCGGCGCGCCTTGCACCCGGTGACCTACTGGCTGGGCACCTTCACGATTCCGGTGCCGCCCAACTTCGCGTACGCCGCCTTCCTCTTCCTGCTCGCGGCGGCGATGACCGCCCGCAAGCGGGTCGCCTTGTGGTTCGTCGTCGTCTACATGGTGCTGGTGGCGATCACGGACGCGATGCTGTTCGGCTGGGGCTACTGGGAGTTCTCCATCTCCCTGGTCCTGGCCGTGGCGGCGCTGGTGCTGCTGGTCGTCTCGCACCGCGAGTTCTACGCGATCACCCGGCGCGGCGCCTTCCTGCGGGCCGCGCTGGTGCTGGCCGGCGGAGCGGCCGTGGCGATCCTCGTGGGCTGGGGGCTGGTCTCCCTCTTCCCCGGTGATCTGGAGGCCGGCGGCGGCAACCGGCTGCTGTGGGCCGCCAACCGGGTCTGCGGCGGGCTGCTCAGCGGCCGGAACTTCGACGGACACCCGCCGCACTGGATCATGACCGTGCTGGGTCTGCTGGGCGCGCTGGCGCTGCTGAACGCGGCGGCCACCCTCTTCCGCTCGCAGCGGATGGAGGCCGCGCTGCACGGTGACGAGGAGGCCCGTATCCGGGCGCTGCTCGCCCGCTACGGCAGCCAGGACTCGCTGGGCTACTTCGCCACCCGCCGCGACAAGGCCGTGGTCTTCTCCCCCAGCGGCAAGGCCGCCGTCACCTACCGCGTGGAGGCCGGCGTCTGCCTGGCCAGCGGTGACCCGGTCGGTGACCGGGAGGCGTGGACCCCGGCCATCGAGGCGTGGCTGGAGGTCGCCGGACGCTACGGCTGGCAGCCCGCCGTCATGGGCGCCAGCGAGGACGGCGCCAAGGCGTTCGCCCGCAGCGGCCTGGGCGCCCTGCAGCTCGGTGACGAGGCGATCCTGCACGTCAAGGACTTCGACCTGGACGGCCGCGAGATGCGGGTCACCCGCCAGGCCGTCAACCGGGTCGAGCGCAGCGGGGCCACCTTCCGGGTACGCCGGCACGCGGAGCTGACCGACGCCGAGATGCAGGAGGTCATCCAGCGGGCCGACGCCTGGCGCGACACCGAGACCGAGCGCGGCTTCTCGATGGCGCTGGACCGGCTCGGCGACCCCCAGGACGGCGACTGCCTGCTGGCCGAGGCGTTCGACGGCAAGGGCAACATGATCGCTCTGCTGTCGTTCGTGCCCTGGGGCAAGGACGGCATCTCGCTGGACGTGATGCGCCGCGACCGCAGCGCGCCCAACGGCGTCATGGAGTACATGGTCGCCCAGCTCTGCGCGCACGCCGGGCAGCTCGGGGTACGCCGTATCTCCCTGAACTTCGCGGTCTTCCGGTCCGCGTTCGAGGAAGGTGCCCGGATCGGCGCCGGTCCGGTGCTCAAGGTCTGGCGCAAGCTGCTGCTGTTCTTCTCCAAGTGGTGGCAGCTCGAAGCCCTCTACCGCTCCAACTCCAAGTACCTGCCCGAGTGGTATCCGCGGTTCCTTTGCTACGCGGACGCCGGTGCGCTGGCCCGGATCGGTCTGGCCTCCGGTATCGCCGAGGGTTTCGTGGCGGTGCCGAGCCTGGGCAAGCTGTGGGGCAAGGGCCACAAGAAGCGGGTGCTGGCCCCGGCCAGCACGGCCAACCTGCCCTCCCTGGACGAGCTGGGCCTGGTGGACCACCCGGCGGCGAGCGAGGAGGAGCTGCGCGAGCGGGAGCTGGCGGCGCTGCCGGAGCAGGTACGCGTACGCCACCGCAAGCTGGAGCGGCTGCGGGAGAGCGGCACCGACCCCTACCCCGTGGGCGTACAGCGTACGCACACGCTCGGCGAGGTCCGCGACGAGCACGGCGACCTGGCGGCCGGTGCCCGCACCGGCAAGGTCGTCAGCGTCGCCGGACGGGTGCTGCTCACCCGTGACCACGGCGGCGTCCTCTTCGCGGTGCTCCGCGACTGGTCCGGTGACCTCCAGGTCGCGCTGACCCGCGAGGGCAGCGGCGCCGAGCTGCTGGACCGCTTCGGCTCCGACGTCGACCTGGGCGACCACATCGAGGCCGAGGGCGAGGTCGGCGCCAGCGACCGCGGCGAGCTGACGGTCTTCGTGACCAACTGGCGGCTGACGGCCAAGTGCCTGCGCCCGCTGCCCGACAAGCGGCGCGGTCTGACCGACCCCGAGGCCAAGGTCCGCCAGCGCTATGTCGACCTGGTGGTCTCGCCGGACTCGCGGGAGAACCTGCGGGCCCGCAGCACGGCCGTACAGGCGCTGCGCCAGGGGCTGATCGAGCGCGGCTACCTGGAGGTCGAGACGCCGATGCTCCAGCAGGTCCACGGCGGCGCCAACGCCCGCCCGTTCCAGACCCACATCAACGCCTACGACCTGGACCTGTACCTGCGCATCGCGCCCGAGCTGTACCTCAAGCGGCTGTGCGTGGGCGGCATGGAGAAGGTCTTCGAAATGGGGCGCACGTTCCGTAACGAGGGCATCTCCTACAAGCACAACCCCGAGTTCACGATGCTGGAGGCGTACCAGGCGTTCGCCGACTACGACGTGATGCTGGACCTGACCCGGGAGCTGATCCAGGGTGCGGCGATCGCCGCGTTCGGCAGCGCCACCGCCCGCAAGGCGGACGAGAACGGGCGGCTCGTCGAGCACGACATCTCGGGCATCTGGCCGGTCAAGACCGTCTACGGCGCGATCTCCGAGGCGCTGGGCGAGGAGATCGACGCGGACACCGAGCCGGACGCGCTGCGCCGTCTGTGCCACGCCGCCAAGGTGCCCGTGAAGCCGGAGATGGGCCGCGGTGACATCGTCCTGGAGATGTACGAGCGGCTGGTCGAGGAGAAGACCAAGCTCCCCACCTTCTACAAGGACTTCCCCACCGATGTCTCCCCGCTGACCCGTCAGCACCGCAAGGACCCGCGGGTCGCCGAGCGCTGGGACCTGGTGGCCTTCGGTACGGAGCTGGGTACGGCCTACTCGGAGCTGACCGACCCGGTCGAGCAGCGGCGGCGGCTGACCGCCCAGTCGCTGCTGGCGGCGGGCGGCGACCCGGAGGCGATGGAGCTGGACGAGGACTTCCTCCAGGCCCTGGAGTACGCGATGCCGCCGACCGGTGGTCTGGGCATCGGCGTGGACCGGCTGGTGATGTTCCTCACCGGTCTGTCGATCCGTGAGACGCTGCCGTTCCCGCTGGTACGGCGCCGCTGACGGCTTCAGGAACGACGAGGCGAAGGCCACCACCGAAAGGTGGTGGCCTTCGCCGTGTCCGGGGCCGGTGTATCCGGGCCGTCCTGCGCCCGGACGCTGTGGAACTCCTGGGCGCGGCCGGTGATCTCGCCGAGCAGAAGGGGTTGGCGGCGGGTGCGCGGAAGGGGAAGCGTCCGCCGCCGGCGGAGACCAGCGGGGAGGCCACCGCGGCCCAGCCCCGGCCGGCGGCCGGGCCGCGGTGCGCGCGATGGACCTGTTCGGTCAGGGCTTCAGGTCCGCGCCGGGGAAGCGCCGGGACAGGACGCCCGCGCCGGAGCCCGAGGCGCCGCCGGGCAGCCAGTTGTCCTCCGGTCCGCGGTGGCGGTACACCACGCCTGCCGGGTCGCGGACCAGGTGGGGGCTGGTGCCCTTGAGGACGAGGGTGGTGCCTAATCCGAACCGGGTCCTGAGCGGAACCCCGGGCCGACGTCGGCCCTGACCGGTGGCGCCCCTGACCGGTCACCACGCCGCTACGCCGTAAGGTCCGCCCATCGCACCGTACGGTCGCACCAGCGCTCCAGCAGCCCACGGTCGTGTCCGACCGCGAGCAGACCCGCGCCGGACGTGCGCCGGTAGTCCTCGACCACGGCCACCAGCGCGGCCGTCGTCGAGGCGTCCAGCATCGCGGTCATCTCGTCGCAGATCAGCCAGCGCGGTCGCAGCACGAGCGCGCGGGCCAGGCAGGCGCGCTGCAACTGCCCGTCGCTGACCTCGTGCGGGCGCCGGGTCAGCAGTTCCCCGCTCAGGCCGACGGCCGGAGCCAGCTCCGCCACCCGTGCCGCGGCCTCCTCCCGGCGCCCGACCGCGCGCAGCGGCTCGGCGATCAGGTCGGCCAGCCGCAGCCGGGGGTCGGCGGAGAGCCGGGGCTGCTGGAAGACGACGCCGTAGGCGGTGCGGTGGGCACGCGGCGCGCGGTGCCGCCAGCCGGTGATCTTTTCCCCGTCCAGGGTCACCGTGCCCGCGTACGGCCGGTGCAGCAGGGCCGCGACCCGCGCCAGGGTGGACTTGCCGCAGCCGCTGGGGCCCTGCAGCCCGACCGCCTCCCCCGCCTCGATCGTCAGCGTCACACCGCGTACGACGGGTGTGCCGCGGTCGTACCCGGCGGTGATGTCCGTCAGCTCAAGCATCGGCGGCCTCCAGGGCGTGGTGGCAGGCGACGCCGTCGACCGGGACGGGCCGTACCGCGCAGGCGGTGTCGGCGCGGGGGCAGCGGGCGGCGAAGGCGCAGCCTTCGGGGAGGTTTCCCAGTTCCGGCGGCAGCCCGGGGATCGGGCGGAAGGCGCGCTCGGGCAGGGCGTCGAGCAGGCCGTGCGCGTAGGGGTGGCGGGGGCCGGGCCGGCCGAAGAAGCTCTTGGCGTCGGTGAGTTCGACGATCCGGCCGGCGTACATCACGGCGACGCGGTCGGCGATCCGCTCGGCCGCCGCGAGGTCGTGGGTGATCATCAGCAGGGCGCGGCCGGGTCCGGCGTCGGCACCGGTAGCGGCGCGCGACGGAGCGTCCACGTGCCGGCGCAGCTCGTCGACCGTACGGTCCACCAGGTCCCGGTCCAGCCCGGTGGTGGGCTCGTCGGCGAGCAGCAGCGGCGCGTCACCGACCAGCGCGAGCGCGGTCGCGGCGCGCTGGGCCAGGCCGCCGGAGAGCTGGTGCGGGTAGCGGTCGAGGTGGTCCGGCGGGAAGGCGGCGCGTTCGGCCGCCGCCTCGGCCGCCGCGCGCAGTTCGGTACGCGCCGTACCGGTCAGCTCGCGGACCGTCTCCTCCAGTTGGGAGCGTACGGTCCGTACGGGCGTCAGATGCGCAGCCGGGCTCTGCGGTACGAGGCCGATGCGGCGGCCTCGTATGGAGCGGGACAGTTCGCGTTCGGAGGCGGTCAGCAGTTCGGTGTCGCCGAGCCGGGCCGAGCCCGCGGTCTGCGCGTTCGCGGGCAGCAGCCCGAGCAGGGCGGAGGCCAGCACGGACTTGCCGCAGCCGCTCTCGCCGACCAGGGCCAGGCACTGGCCGGGCGCGAGGTCGAAGGACACGTCGCTGACGGCGGCGACATGCCGGCCGCCGCGCATCCGGAAGCGGACGGACAGCCCGCGGACGGACAGGACAGCAGGCGCGGTCCGCGCGGAGGGCGCGCAGGCCGCAGAGGGGATGGAGGGGGTGGGCGGCACGTTCACAGCATCAGCTCCGATCGGCGGCGCGGATTGATCCGCTCGCGCCAGGCCCCCGCCAGTCCCGCAATGGCGAGCGTGGGGACGATGATGAACAGACCGGGGAAGAGGGTGGGCCACCAGTCGCCCGCCAGCAGCGAACTGCGTGCGCTGTTGACCATGTTGCCCAGGCTCGCCTCATGGGCGGGCAGGCCCAGGCCCAGGAAGGACAGCGCGGATTCGTGCCAGATGGCGTGCGGCACCATCAGGACGGCCGCGAGTCCCGCCTGCGGCAGTACGGCGGGCAGGAGGTGGCGGACGGCCACCCGCCACCGTGAGGCGCCTGCGGAGATGGCCGCGTCGACGTACGGGCGCGAGCGCAGCGACAGCACTTCTGCCCGTACGATGCGCGCCGTCGACAGCCAGTGGGTCAGCGCGACCGAGATGATCACCGGCCACACGCCCGGCCGGAACATCGCCACGATGAAGATGCCCAGCAGCAGGTGGGGCACGGAGGAGAACAGGTCCACCACGCGCATCACACCGCGGTCGGCCCAGCCGCCCAGCGCCCCGGCGAGCGCGCCGACGGCCGTACCGATGACGGTGGCGGCCAGCGCCGCGACGACGCCGACGAGCAGGGAGACGCGCAGCCCGTACACGCAGCGCAGCAGCAGGTCACGGCCGACCTCGTCGGTGCCGAAGAGGTGTGCCGGGGACGGGGGCCTGAGTTTGAGGGCCAGGTCCACGGCCTGCCGGTCCAGCGGGACGAGCAGCGGCACGGTCAGGACGGCCAGGACGACGGCCGCGACCAGGGCGGCGGAGGTGCGTACGCGCAGGGTGCGGGCGCCCGCGCCGCGTGCCTTGGCCGTGGGCGGGTGCCAGGCGGTTCCGGCCGCCGGGGCGGTCTCGGCCGTTGCGGCGGTCTCGGCCTTCGGTGGGTGCCAGGCGGTCTCGGCCACGGCGGTCACAACTCCTCGTGGCTGACCCGGGGGTCGGCCAGTCCGTACAGCAGGTCCGAGAGCAGGTTGCCGGCCAGCACGGCGGCGGTGGCCAGCACCGTCAGCGCGGCCAGCAGCGGGAAGTCCACGCTGGTGGCGGCCTCGACCGTGGCGGCGGCGATGCCCGGCCAACTGAAGACGGTCTCCACCAGCAAGGCGCCGGTGATCAGTTCCGGCACCCGCGAGCCGATCAGCGTCAGCACCGGCAGCAGGCCCGAACGCAGGGCGTGCCGCAGCAGTACGGTCCGCTCGCTCAGGCCGCGGGCCCGTGCCCCGCGCACCGGGTCCTCCTCCAGTGCGTCCCCGACCCCCTGCCGTACGTACAGCACGAACCAGGGGAGCTGGGAGACGGCCAGCACCAGCGCCGGCAGCAGGACGTGCCGGGCGATCTGGCCGGCGGTGGCGACCTCGCTGCCGGTGTCGGTCAGCCCGCCGGCCGGCAGCACGCCGAGTTTGAGCGCGAACAGCCAGACGGCGAGCAGCCCGAGCCAGAAGGGGGGCGCCGCTTCCAGCGCGTACGCGACGGAGGTGACGGCGCGGTCCAGCGGCGAGCCGCGCCGGCGGGCGGCGAGCACGCCCAGCAGCGTGCCCAGGAGGACGGCCAGCACGAAGGCCAGCGCGCACAGCAGGACGGACCAGGCGATGCGTTCGCCGATGACCTGCGAGACAGGTGCGCGCAGCGTTGCCGAGTCGCCGAGGTCGCCGGTGAGCGCGCCGGTCAGCCAGTGCCACCACCGGCTGAGCAGCGGCTGGTCCACGCCGAGGTTGTGCCGGATCTGGTCCAGGCTCTCCTGGGAGGCGGTGAGCCCGGCCGTGCCCGCGTACGCCTTGACCGGGTCGAAGGGGGAGGCCGCGGCGATCGCGAACACGCCGAGGGTGACGGCGAGCAGGACGGGCACGGCGAGCAGCGCCCGCCGGACCGTCATACGGGCCATCGGCCCCCAGGGGAGGGCCGTGCGCCGGGCCGGGTGCGGGGAGGCGCTCACTTGGCCGGCTGCCAGTCCTCTACGTTCCACCAGGGGCCGGAGGCCAGGCCGTGGTCGTGCGGCTCGACCTGGGTGGTGAGGTCCTTCCACTTGTCGTTGACCACGTACAGGTGGTCGATGTGGGTGAGGAAGATGTACGCGGGGTCCTCGACCAGATCGCGCTGGACGGTCTCGTAGGCGGCCTTGCGCTCCTTGGGGTCGTCGGTGCGGCGGGCGTCCACGAGCGCCTTGTCGATCTCGCTGTTCTTGTAGCGCGACATGTTGTTGAAGCCGTCGCCCGCGACGGAGGAGTGCAGCAGCAGGTACTGGTCGAAGTCCGGGTCGGCGGGGCTTCCGCCGCCCGCCAGCACCGCGTCGTTCTTCATGTTCGGCTCGATGGCCTCCCAGGTGCCGGACTGCACCTTGGCCTCGATGCCGGCCTTCTTGGCGTCGGAGGCGAAGGCGAGCGCGTGCTCCTGACGGAGCTTGTCGCCGGAGAGGTACCACAGGGTGAAGGAGGCGCGCTGTCCGTCCTTGGCGCGGATGCCGTCCTCGCCCTTCTTCCAGCCCGCGTCGTCCAGAATGCGCTCGGCCTTCTTCAGGTCGTGGGCGCGCTCGGTGCCCTTGGCGAACCACGGGCTGTCGGTCGGTACGGGCCCGTAGGCGGGCTTGCCCGCGCCGTCCAGGATGCCGTCGACCATCGCCTTGCGGTCCACGGCGACATCCAGGGCCCGGCGGACGGCCTGGTCGCCGGTGACCTTGTTGGCGCTGGGCAGCGTGACGTTGCGGTAGTCGAAGGTCTTGGCGGTCACGGTCTTCTTGTCCTTGTCGGACTTGAAGGTCGCGGCGAGGTTGGGCGGCAGGATGGCACCGTCGAGGTCGCCGGAGCGCAGCCGGGTGGCGCGTACGTCGTCGTCCTTGATGATCGCCATGGTGAAGTTCTTCACCTTGGGGGCGCCGCCCCAGTAGGCGGGGTTGGCCTTGAAGGTGAGCTTCTCGCCCTTGGACCACTTGGTGAGGATGTACGGGCCGGTGCCGATCGGGGCAGTGGTGAAGGAACCGGTGTTGACGTCCTGCTTGCCGGCGATGTGCTGCGGCGCGATGGGCAGGACGGTGCGCTCGGCGAAGGGCGCGTAGGGGTACTTCAGGGTGAAGACGACGGTGTGCGCGTCCTTCTTCTCCACCTTCTGCACGGCGTCCAGCTCGGACTTGGAGGCGTTGTTGGTCTTCGCGTCGAGGATGGTCCGGTAGGTGAAGACCACGTCGTCGGCGGTGAAGGGCTTGCCGTCGGAGAACTTCACACCCTCGCGCAGCGTGTAGGTGTAGGTCTTGCCGTCGTCCGAGACCACGGGCAGCTTCGCCGCCAGCGCGGGCCGGAGCTTCATCGAGGCGTCGTGCGTGAGCAGCCCGTCGAAGATCTTGGAGTTGCCGTCCTTGCCGTACCCCAGCAGCGGGCTGAGGGTCTCCGGCTCGTACGCGATGCCGACGACCGCGGAGTCCTTGGCGCCCGCCGTGCCGCTCCTGCCGTCGGACGGCGTCGAGCAGGCCGCCGCCGTGATCGCGACCGTGCCCGCCAGCGCCGCCGCGGCTGCTCCCCGTATCGACCGGGCTGCCATGCCCACTCCCCTAATCAAGATCTAATGTTGTTGCGAAGCGTTGGCAATTAAACAGCATGTAATGACCGGAAGCGCGCAGTGCCCCTTCCTCAGCGGCTGTGACGCGGACTTTCGTCATGGGCTTCGGCTCGGCCTTGGCCATGGGCTCCGTCATGACTTCCCGTGACCGGCCGGAGCTGTGGCGGCGGACGGGTGATCAGGGATTGTCGGGGTCGCCGGCTCAGGGATCTGTCGGGGGTGCGTCAGCCCGCGGAGTGACGTGGCGGGCCCGGCCGGGCTCTAGCGTCCGTGTCATGAACCCAAACCGCTTCGGCGCCTTTGCGGCCTTCGCTCTCGCGCTCGCCCTGTCCGTGCCGGTCCTGGCCGGAGCCGGGACGGCGTCGGCGGCGTCCCACGACATCCGGCACACGGGCGGGTCAGCGCCCTCGCGCACTGCCACCGGCCCCGCGCCACAACCCGCGGCGGCTTCCGCGACCACCCCCCTCACCACACCAGTCACCGTGTCCGCCGCCAGGTCCGCCACTGCTTCCGGCACCGCTCCGGACGGACGGGGTGAGCGACTTGCGCTGCTCCGGCCGACCGGGCGGCACGCGGTGGGCCGGGACACCGTGCACCTCACCGACCAGCACCGCCGCGATCCGTGGGTGCCGGAAGCCGGCGCGCGGGAGCTGATGGTCTCGATGTACTACCCCGCGCGGGCCCACAGCGGCGGCCGGGCGGCCTATATGACCGAAGAGGAGGCCCGGCTGCTGCTGGAGGACCGGGAGATCACCGCGGTCTCGGCCGCCACGCTCAGCGGCACCCGCACCCATGCCCGCGCCGGCGCCACCCCCGAGCCCGGCAGGTTCCCGCTGGTGGTGCTCTCCCCTGGCTTCTCGGTCTCACGGACCACCCTCACCGGTCTCGCGGAGGACCTGGCCAGCCGCGGATACGTCGTGGCGGCGGTGGACCACGCGTACGAGTCCGTCGGTACCGCCTTCCCCGGCGGGCGGATGCTGAAGTGTGCCGCCTGCGACAAGATCGACACGGTAGGGACCGCCGCGGCGGCCCGCTGGCGGGCCACGGACCTCAGCTTCGTCCTCGACCGGCTGACCGGCCCGGCCCCGGCGTGGCGGTACGCCCACGCGATCGACCCGCGGCGGATCGGAATGGCCGGGCACTCCATGGGAGGCGCGGGTACCGCGGCGGCCATGGCCGGTGACCGCCGGGTGCGGGCCGGGGTGACCATGGACGGCCCCTTCGCGGCACCGGGACCCGCCTCCGGTCTGGACGGCCGGCCCTTCATGATGCTGGGCACCGCTTCGGACCACAGCCCCGGCAAGGACCCGGGCTGGGACCAGGGCTGGACGCGACTGGACGGCTGGAAGCGCTGGCTGACGGTCGCCGGCTCCGGGCACTTCGCCTTCACCGACCTGCCGGTCCTCGGCGCCCAGTTGGGCCTGGATGACCCCTCGGAGCCACTGCCGGGACGCCGGGCCGGAGAGATAACCCGCGCCTACGTGGGAGCCTTCTTCGACCTCCATCTGCGCGGCATACCCCAGCCGTTGCTGACGGGCCCCTCACCGTCCAACCCCGAGGTCTCCTTCCACCACCCGTAAGCGGATGAGCCGCCCGGGCCCGTGGACCGTTGATCCGGGCGACCCGACCGGTATGAACTTCCACTTTACCGACTACTGGTACCTGTGAACCGACTCTGACCTGCGGCGATTCACAGACTAAATGTCCGTGGCAGCGGGTTGAGGCCGGCGCTCTCGCTCATCCGGGTTGTCTCGCGGAACGGCCGGTAGGTTGACGGCATATCCTCAGCTCCGGGCCGGTTGGTGTGCGTGACTCCCGCTCCGGCCGCGCCGGGCCGACGATGGCCAAGGCCATCGTGGACACCTCGGACGGGCGGCACGTCACCGCCACCAGCAGGAATGAGTTCTTCTTCGCTCGGTGGCCCTCCGGCGGCAGAGCCCGTGACAGTCGATGCTCTCGACAGCTCCGGAAGGCAGAGCGGATCCGTCAATCCGCCCCGCGTTCCACACTCCTGGCAAGGCGGAGCAACTCATTCCTCACCACAACGATCGCGCCAACACCGCGCATTCACTGGCGCACCAACACAACTCCCGGCATTGTAAAGCCCGTTACACGGGGAGGGAACGCCAGTTCCCCTGCGCTCCCCCTGCCCCAACCAAGCAGGAGGAGATCCGTCTGATGAAGCGCTCTGTGCTCACGGCCTGCGCCGCTGGCGCGGTACTGGTCGTCCTGGCGGTGCCCGCCGCGGAGGCCGCCGTGTCCAAGTCCAAGCCCGCCGGCTGGGACTGCGGGTTCGACGACTGGTGCACCAAGAACACCCGCAGCGGTCCACAGGGAGCGGCCGTCTACCGATGGTTCACCGGCAGCTTCGGCGACACCCTCATACGCCAGGGCAGCTCCAAATGGGGCCTCGCCCACATCAAGCAGGGCGGCAGCTACCACAACAAGCACAACCACCCGTACAACTCCTACGCCATGAGCCTGTGGGACAAGGCCCTGAGTAACTTCTCCAAGGGTGCCTACGGCCACCGCTACAAGGGCAGCTCCACCTACACCTGGCAGTATGGTCGTGGGAACAAGAAGAAGACGATGTGCGTCATCACCGACGACCGCAACCTGAAGTACAACCATGTCGACTACGGGCTGTGGGGGATTCGCACGGCGTACTGGGTCAAAGGGCACGTAGGCTGGAAGGGCTGTGGAGGATCAGACTGACCAAGGAGTCCGATGGGGCAGTGGCAAGAGGGTGACATCGTCACCCCTCTCGACGACCCCGAGCAGGCTGACGACCCCGTCGGTGTCGTGGTGATGGTCACTGCCGACGGTGATGTGCTGGTGAACTTCCCGCTCGGAGGTGGAGGCTCATACCGGTCGGAGGACCTGGCGGCGGCCGATCGGTCCTTGCTTCTCAAAGAGTGCCTGTGGAGCGTCGGCGACGCAGTCGCGCCCGACTCGGTATACGGGCACCCCGGCGCGGTCACCGACCCCGACGACCCCGAGGGCTGGACGCCTTGCCCGGCCGAGCACACGGCCGGGCAGGTGACCGGGGTCAGCGACTGGGGATACGTCACGGTTCAGTTCCCCTGCGGCTACCAGCAGGTTTACTCACCAGAGTCCCTGCTGCCCCCGAAACAATGCCGATAAGCCACCGTCACGAAGTGGCCTGCCCCGTCGCCGCTCCATCCCCCCTCGGTGCCCCTTCAGCCGTAGCGGGATTTCTCACCGATGCTGGCTGTACTCAAGCGGTTGGAGCGCACTGCTGGCATGATCGGCAGTGCTTGGTGCAAGAGGCACTCAGGCCGGAGATTCTCCCCGGAGTCGGGAGGGGCCAGCCAGTTGTTCAGGATCAGGCCGTTGTTCCGGGGGCGGCGATGCGGGCTTCGAGGTCTGCGATGCGCCGGTCCTGAAAACGGAGGTTGGAGCGGGCGGCCTTGAGCCGCTCGTCGACATTGCGGTTGTCGGCTGTCATCTGACGGACTCGCTGTTTGAGCGTGGTGTTCTCGGTAGTGATCCGCTGGATGGATTCTTCCTTCCACTCAGCCTGCAAGTCGCGGATCCAGCCGCGAAGTTCACCGATGCGAGTGCACTGGGTGCGGATCTCGGCCTGGGAGGCTTTGAGGGCGTCTTCGGCGTTCAGTGCCCGTTCCCGCCAAGTTGCCTCGCGCTCGTCGTCCTGCTCGGCCAGTATCTGCGACCGACGTTCGCCGGCCTCGGCCATGGCGGTGGCGACTGTGGTCCTGGCCTCGGGGTTGTCGTGGAGGAAAGTGCGGGAGACATCCGCGCGGCGGGCGACGGCGGCGACGCTGACCTGGGCTTTCTCGCTCCTGCGACGGATGATGACCTCGTGGACGCGCTGGAGGGCGTTCTCGGTCTTGCGGCGGCGGGCGGCCAGGGCTGCGGCGGTGCGGGTTTCGGGGACCGTGACGGTGTTCATGCGACGTCCTGTTCGGGGGCGGTGTCCTCGGTTGTGCGCGTATCGCTGTACTCGCTGTCGTCCTGTGCGGCATCGGCGAGGTCGGTGGCGCGGAAGGCGTTGGACCACACACGGTGGAAGTAGTATTGGGGTTTGCGCAGATCCAGGGCGAGGGCGGCCCGGTTCGGATTGCCGGGCCGGTGGCAGACGTGCAGGTGAGGGGCGTGGCACTCGCCGCAAGCCGCGTTCTCCCGCAGGTGCCGGTCGACCAAGTACAGCCCGCACAGCTCACCGATCCTCAAGCCCTCGTCGGCGAGCCAGGTGACAACCAGCCGGTCCCGGGCGGCGTTCACCATCTCCAGGAGCCTCCCCCGGGCGCCGTCCGGAAGCACCTTCGGATACCGGCGGTGCGGGCCCTTCGGCGCCAGCGGGTTGGTGGGCAGCGACGACTTCACATGCCCGAGGAACGAATGTCGCCGGTCCACCCGCGACGGCAGCCGGGACTTGTCGAGCTTCTTGCCGAGCTCCCCGTTCACACCGAGGGAGGACTGGTGGAGGTAGAAGCCCTTCAGGCAAGCCGCCGCGGTCGACAGCGTGGAGTGGCCGTAGGGGCGCTTGCCGACCCGCCACGGCTCGCCGAGCGGCATGCGGACCTCGGCCCCCATCAGCCCCACGTACCGTACTACGTACCGCAGTTGGACCGCGTTGAAGGCAATGCACTCCCGCTCCAGCCGCCGCAGATGATCCACCAGTAGATACGCGTCCGTCTTCTGCGTTCCCGGGTCATCGTGGAGACGCAGGAACCGACCCGCCTCCATATGGAGGGTGTCTTCGGGCCAGGCGACAGTCCACGACCGCCGCCCGCCCTTCCGCTCGACCAGCTGGTCCCTCAAGTCCCCGACCATCACGTGCCACATCACTCGTCCTCCGTACCGACTCCGGAACATGAACGACGTCCCGGTCCCGGTCGGTGAACGAGCCCATGACGCCCATGTCACAGGCACAGGCGGACATCACGGGCGGCACTACCTGCGGTCGGTAAATCCGCGGCTCAGCGGGGCTCGGACAGAAAGGTGGTGACCGCGGTGGCGAACTGCTCCCGAGCATCGTGGTGCACGACATGACCAGCGGCCAGCTCGACCAGGCGCGCCCGGCCGCCACGGCGGGCGACCATGCCACGGGCGCGGTCGGACGTCAGCTCGTGGCTGCGTGTTCCACGGATCAGCAGGGTGGGGCAGGACACCGCTGTCCGGTCCTCCCAGTGATCGTCACTGAGCGCCTTGTGGGATGCCACGGTGTCGTCGATGCCGAACGAGAAACCCCAGCCCCGGCCCTCGTCCCGGAAGGAGCATGCCAGGTAGGGCGCCGTTGTCCCCAAAGCCGCGACCAGCGCCTCCCGGGACGGCGCGTCGGCCGGAAGCCCCAGGGTGAAGGACCGGTCGGAATCGACGACCGCGCCGATGTCCTCCACGATCAGCGAGCTGACCTTGTCCGGGGGCCGAGCGGCGAACTGACAGGCGTTCACCCCGCCCAGCGAGTGCCCCGGCACCGGCACCGGCCCGACTCCCAGATGCTGGTGAAAGGCGACCATGTCGGCCAAGTAGTCCTCCCGCTCGTAACTGCGGGCACGATCGGACTCTCCATGACCGCGCTGATCGAGCGCGATCACCCGCCACCGCGGCACCAGCGCCTCGGCGAGCGCCCCGAACGCCGACGCCTCGTTCTCGTTGTAGTGCCCGTGCAGGGCCACCAACGGGCTCCTCGGCCCGCGCTCACGGACTTCGCCGTGGTGCACCGCGCCCGCGACCGCATCAGCGGTGCAGCCGGTACGGCGGATCCCGGCGCCGCAGCGGAGGAAGGGCGTGAACTCCTCCCAGGAGTTCTCCCACCGTTACACGGTCGCCGGATACTTCGCGCCCCGGGTGAACGAGTCCGATGCCGGCGCCGACCGCGACCAGGGCGAAGGGCCAACTCGGGACCGGCTCCGCTTCGCCCACGCCCGGCTCGGGCATCTGTTCCGCTCCCTGCCCCAGCAGCCGGCCCCCACCCAGCGACTCAGCACCGCCGGGCCACCTATCGGCCAGGTGGTTGAGGCACCGGCCCGGCAGGTGTCCGCCTGGCACGACGGCCTGTGGCTGATCGACTCCGCCTCCCGGGGCGGACCGACCACCAGGATTCACCTGCTGGCCGATGACCGGGCCCGACCGCTGACCTGGCGGACCACCCCAGGCCGGCGAGCCGACAGCCCCCTGCTCATCCTCGTCCTGACGGACCTGAAGCTCCGACGGCACGGGCCCGGGCCGCCCGCGCAGCCGCCCGGCCCGCCCGGGCCCGGGCCGCCGGCTCGTCGATCGATCGCTGGTCCGTGTCCGTCGTCTTTGGCCCGCTGGTGTTCTCACTTCTCACGGTCATCAGCCATCAGCGTCATGTGTCTGCCGGGGAGTTGTGCCGATCCTTTTGCTGTCCCCTGTCGCCCTCTCCGATGCCGGGGACAGCCCTCGCTCAAGACGAGATCACACCTTTCGGCAGGTATGGGAATCGGCCGGGCGGTGGGGTGGCGGGGCGGGTTCCACAGGTTATGAGAGGGATTCGGTTCGGTCGCGTTCGTCGGTGGGGGTGGGGTGGGGGATGTGTTCCGGCCGGTGGGCGCGCAGACGGCGGCGGACGCCGTCCACCAGGCGTGCGGCGGTGAATGTGGCTCCGTACACGAAGCGCATCGAGGGGCCGAAGGAGGGGGCCGTGAGCAGGCCGGCGAAGAACAGGCCGGGGAAGGAGGATTCGAAGCGCGCGGACAGGCTGGGCGCGCCGCTGCCGCCGATCCGGCGCAGGGGGTCGCGCACCGAGCGGTCCAGCAGTTGGAGGCGGTTGAGGTCGCAGGTGAAGCCGGTGGCGGCGACGACGTGGTCGGTTTCGATGGTGTGGGCGCCGCCGTCCGCGGTGTCCAGCGCCAGCCGGACCCGCTCCCCCGCCGCGGTGGCGGTGGCCAGGCGGGTGGCCAGCAGCACCGGCACGGCCCGCTCGAAGCGGTCGCGCAGCCACCAGGCACCGGCCGGGCCCAGTGCCGTACGGGCGATGTGTACGCGGGCCGCCGCGGGCAGCCGGCGGACCGCGCCGGGCGCCTGTGACCAGACCCAGCTCGGCCACCCGGTGCCCAGGCCGCTGTGCGGGTCGCGTACGGACGCGAGCAGGCCGCGCTTGAGCGGCTGGGGCGGGGCGTTCCAGTTGATCCGGTCGGCGCGCGCCACGACACGGGCTCGGGCGCCCTCCTCGGCCAGCAGCGCCGCGGTCTCCAGCGCGGCCTGGCCGGCACCGATCACGGTCACGTCCTTGCCCTTGAACCGGGAGAGGTCGCGGTGGTGGCTGCTGTGGCTGGTCAGTTCGGGCGGCAGGCCGAGCAGCGGCTCCGGCTGGTGCACGAAGGGCATCACACCGACCGCCAGGGCGACCGTGCGGGCCCACAGGGTCTCGCCCTCGGCCGTCTCCAGCCGGAATCCGTCCGAGTGCGGGGCGAGGGAGGTGACGGTCTGCTCGTCGGCGGCGGGGGCCGCGTGCGCCCCGAACCACTGACCGTACGCGGTGAACGTCCCGATCGGCAGCGGACGGCCGTGTTCGACCGTGATGCCGCGGCCGGCGCAGTAGGCGGCCAGCGTGTGGGTGCCGGCCGGGTCGGAGAGATTGGAGGACCAGGGCTCGGACTTCAGGAACATGCCTTGGGGCATGTGATCGCGCCACGATGCCATCGGCCGGCCCAGGACGCGCACGTCCAGCCCCGCCGCTGCCGCGTGCGAGGCGATGGAGAGTCCGTATGGGCCGGCACCCACCACTAGGAGGTCGTACATGCGTTTCCTTCTTTCTGGTCGCTGTGCGCCGTGGACCGGGGGCCGCAGGTGGGCGGCGGCGGGGCCTTGCGGCCGGCGGGTTCCGCGCCGGCACCGTCCGGGCGGGGCGAGGGCTGGACGGTCCCGGTGGGCCGTCGTGGCCCCAACCGTGGCTTCGCCGCCGGGAACAGCCGGTGCCACGCCTTGTGCACGCAGCGCGCCAGCCAGGCCGCGGCCATGGCGAGGAAGGGCAGCGGGTCGTCGAGGGCGAACCAGGCGTATTCCACGTCCCGCCGGACGCGTCGGCGCGCAGGACCGGGCGAAAGGGACTCGGACGGCACGGTGGCGGGTGGGGTGGCGGCAGGTGCCGCGGCGTCGGGCGGCCCGGCATCGGAGGGGGTGGTGCGCGGTGACCCGGCGGCGGGTGACGCGGCGTGGGGCGGTGGGACGGCAGGTGACACGGCGCAGGACGGCACCTCATCCGGCGGCGCGGCCTCGGACGGCGCGACCTCGGGTGGCGCGGCCACGGGTGGCGCGGCCACGGCCGGCTTGGCGGCGGGGGTGGGCGGGGAGGAGGAGGCCGGGAGTACGTATGGGGGGCGGCGTCCGGCGGGGGTCTTGGACAGCAGGGTGGACAGCAGGGCGTAGTTCTCCGCGACGAAGACCCGGCCCGGGGCGGAGCGCGGCTCGGGAACGCCGCGCCCGGTCAGGTGGAGGTGCTGTGCGCGCACCACGTCCAGGCCGTCGGCGTCGGTGAACAGCCGGAACTGGGCTCCGGGCCGCGGGTTGAAGTCCAGGAGGTGGTAGCGGCCGGTGTCCGCGTCGAAGCGGAAGTCCAGGTCGAGGATGCCGCGGTAGTCCACCCGTGCGGCGATCCGGGACGCCGCCTCCTCCACCTCGGGGTTGGGCAGCCAGGTGCCGACCGCCGTCAGGCCCGTACGCAGCGGCCAGGAGCGTTCCTTGCGGCCGGCACCGCCCATCAGGAAGGTGCCGTGGCCCGCGGTGTAGCCGTGGAAGAACCAGTCCGTCCCCTGGCCGCCCGGCAGATGCCGCTGCAGCAGCAGTTCGCTGCCGGCGCGGGCACTGTGGCCGTAGAGCGTGCGGGCCTCCTCCGGCGTGCGGACCAGGGCGGTGCTGCGCAGCCCGGGGGGCAGCACCCATGGGCGGCTCCATTTCGCGACGACCGGGAAGCCGAGTTCCGCGGCCTTCCCGGCGGCTTCTGCCGCGCTGCCGGGGGCCACGGTCCGGGGGTGCGGGACCTCCAACCCCGAGCAGATGCGGGCGAGTTCGGCCTTGTCGGCGACGCGGCCCGGCAGAGACGGCGCCACGGACGGCAGCAGGAACCGCCGGGCGAGCCGGCCGGAGAGGGCGGCGACGCTGATCGCGCTGCGGTCGTCCAGCGGGATCAGGACGGCGCGCCGGCCGATCCGTTCGGAGACCCGGCACAGGGTGGTGAGGATGTCGGCGTCCGAAGCGCCCCGGGGCGGCGGGGGGTGGGCCCGGTGCAGATAGCGGGACCGGCCCGCCGGGCCGCCGGCCGCGTCCACGACGGCGTGCACCTCGATCCCCGTACGGCCGAGCGATCTGAGAGCCCCCAGGGTCCCGTGGTGGAACGGGTTGGGGTCGAGCCGGAGCAGCAGGGCCGGGACGTCGGTGTCGAATGAATTCAAGGGTCCTGTCCTTGCGTATCGGTGGGCACGAATGGAGATGAATTCCCTAATGGACTATCAGAAGTCACCCCGGCTGGCCGTTCGGGAGATCTTTTAAGGAGCGCCGTGCCGACTCACATGGTCGCGGGAACACCCCAGGAGGATGATTCTCATGAGGTCCCATAAACGTCGGCGGTGGGTGGCGGCTCTGTGCGGAGTCCTCACCATCGGTCTGGCCACTTCCTGTACGGATCCCGCCCCGCGGAGCCCGCTGCGGGGCGCGGTGACCGACGAGCAGAATCCCCGTATGGCGCCGGCCCTGCGAGTGGGCGCGTTCCTCGGGTCCGGCGCCGAGGGGGTGGCGCGTACGGAAGCGCTCAAATACTGGCTCGGCGGTACGGACGTACGGGTCGGTCACACGTATCTGGCGGGCGACAAGTGGTCGAGCATCGAGGGGCCGCCGGAATTCCTCAAGCCCTGGGTGAAGTGGCGGCGGGCCGATCCGGACCGGCTCCTGGTGCTCAACGTGCCCATGCAGGAACGCAACGAGCAGGCGGTGCCGGACCCCGCGGTGCGGGCGCTGCTGCGCGCGGGGTCCTCCGGGCACTTCGACGGGCACTTCCGGCGGCTGGCCGAGCGCCTGGTGCGGTCGGGGGTGCCGGACACCGTTCTCGTGCTCGGCTGGGAGATGAACGGCGCGACGTACACCCATCGTTGTGCTCCGGACCCCGAGGCGTGGAAGGCGTACTGGCGGCACATCGTCACCGCCATGCGCGCGGTGCCCGGCCAGAAATTCAAGTTCGACTTCGCTCCGAACCGGGGCCGGGACGCCATTGCCTGGACGGACTGTTACCCGGGCGACGACGTGGTCGATGTCATCGGAATGGATTCCTACGACCAGCCGCGCGGCCATACGTTCGACAATCAGGTGAAGGAGCCGTACGGCCTCCAGGCGCATGCCGACTTCGCCGCGGCCCGCAAGAAGCCGGTCTCTTATCCGGAATGGGGACTGTTCCGCAACGGTGACAATCCCGAGTACGTACGGCAGATGCTCGACTGGATGGGGCGGCATCAGCCGATGTACCAGACGGTCACGGACTACTGTCCGCACGGGGTGTGGCAGTGCACGGCCAATCCGAGGTCCTCGAAGGCTTTTCGCGCGGCTTTCTTCGCGCACTCGCAGCAGACACCGGCCCCGTCGCCCACCCCGTCCCTGACCGTCGCCCCGCCGCCCTCCCCGTCCGCACCGGTCCAGTCCGCCGCCACCCCACCCTCCCCAACGGCCCCGGCCGTCCCGCCGACCGGCGCCACGGCCCTGTGCCCGTGTCCGTCCACCGGATCCGCCACGGCTGCCCCGGCCGTACCGACCGTCGCCGGCACCCCGGCCGCGGCGGTCACTCCCACGGGTACGGTCACTCCCACGGGTACGGTCGCTCCCACAGGCCCGGTTGTCCCCGTCGTCCCAGCCGCCTTCGTCGCATCTGTTGCCCCTGCCGTCACCGGTGCCATATGACCAGAAGGGCCCGGTGAGCCGGCCGGCGAGCCGATGGCTGGGGCGGTGGCCGTGGCAGCCGCGGTCGCAGGGGCACCGGCAAGGGGGCGCGGTGGCTCTCATACGGCCGTGCCCCGCGTCGGCCGCCCGTTCAGGCGGGTGAGCCACTTCTGTGCCGTGGGCGCGTGGGCGCGTACCGCGTCGGCGGCCAGCGCGCGGCCGGCCACCTGCGCCGCGTGCAGGCTCAGCAGGGGCGCCAGCTCCCGGCGGGCCAGCAGGATGCGCTGATGGGCCACCTCCGTCGGCTGCCAGCGCATCTTGTACGGCTCGGTGCCGCGCAGCAGGCTCAGCGTGCGCGGGCCGGCCGCGGCGTGCCGGGCGTTGCGCCGGAGCAGCAGCGTGGCGATGTCCACCTTGCGCGCCCGCAGTTCGGGGTGGGCTCCGTAGAGGTAGCCGCAGACCAGGCCGCGGGAGATGAAGGCGATGTCCGCGGCCATCACGTCCGGGCCCAGACGGTATTCGGTCAGTACGGCCTCACCCGCGCGGACCATGCCCTGGGCCGCCCGCTGGAGGTGGGCGCGAAAGCGCGGACGGAGGTGCTCGGGGGTCACGCCGCGCCCGCGCCACTGGAGTTCGTGCAGGTGCAGCAGGGTGCGTACGGCCGCGGGGACCTCGTGCTCGCCGACGGTGTGCTCGTGGATCCCCAGGGTGTCGATCCGGCGCAGCTTGCCGCGGGTGCGCTTGGCGCTGGCGGTGGCCAGCCGCCGCAGCAGGTCCTCCATCGGTACGCCGGGCAGCTCCAGGGACACCGAGTCCGGCAGTGTGCGGCGCGGCCCCCGCCAGGCGTCGTACAGGCGCTCGGCCGCCCCGCCGGGCCGTACTTCCCGCAGGTCGACGACGGCCCCGCGGGCCACCGACCGCAGCCCGTGGGCGAGTGCGTGGGCGGCCTGCGGGCAGTCCTCAGCCAGCAGCACGTCGCCGAAGTCGGAGATGCCCCCGCCCAGCGGGACCAGCGTGGGCAGCGGCCGACGGGTGAGCATCAGGGGCGCGGCGGCGACCAGTTCATCGCCGCCCCGGTGGACCAGGACGATCCGCAGCCGCCCCGGTCTGCCGTACGACAGCCACCAGGAGTGCAGCCAGGTGTGGCTCTGGAAGGGGGTGGCCGCGGGGCTGCGGCGGCGCAGCTCCTCCCACGGCGCGGCCAGGGCGGCGAACCGTTCGGGGTCCTGGCACAGCGTGGCGGTCAGCCGGGCCGTGGGGGTGGCCGGTGGGGCCGCGGCCGTGCGGAGGGTCATCGCGCCGCCTGCACCTGCTCGGTGCCTTCGTGGGGTGCCGATGCGGCCGTGGCGGGAGCCTGGTGGTGGGATGTGGTGGCGCTGCCCGTCGTCGCGTTGGGGGCCGCAGGGGTGGTGCCGGATGTCTCGCGGGGAGCGGCGGCGGCGTGGCCGGGCGTCCCGTGGTGGGCCGTCGCCAGGACGGGTGCGCCCAGGAGGTAGGGCTGCCGCCGCTGCGGGCGGGCGAGCAGGACCAGTGCGCCGATCAGTCCGCCCGCGCACCCGCCCACGCCCACGGCGATGCCCGGGGACGGCGAGACCGGTTCCACCGGCGCCAGGGCCCGGAACAGGACGCCCGGCTTGGCGCCGGTCTTGGTGGTGGACTCCTCGACGGTGCGTACCAGCGCCTGGGCCACGGCGTTGGAGATGTCGGCGGCCTGCTGGCGGCGGGCCGAGGTGCCGGTGATCTCGATCATCGGGGCGTCGGGCGAGGTGTCGGCCCGTACGGCGGTGCGCAGTTCGGCGACGCCCAGGGCCGTCCCGCGCCGGGCCCTGACCAGGACGGCGGGGTCGGTGGCGATCCGTCCGTAGGCCTGCGCGTAGCCGAGCGCGGAGGCCGGGTCGGTCTTTTTCCCCGGGGTCACCGCCACGAAGCTGGTGGCCGTGTACTGCTGCGGGGCGACCGCCGCGTACACGCCGCCGGCGGCGGCGCCCAGGGCCAGGCACAGGGGCAGCGGCCACCAGGAGGGCAGACGGCGCAGCCCACCGGTACGGCGGCGCGGGGCGCCGGGCCCGCGCCGTCACCCGGCGCACTGTCACCCGGCGTGCCGGGGTCCGGGGTTGTGGGGTCCGGCGTACCGGCGTCCGGTGGCGGGTCGTCGTGCCGGGCGGTCCGGGCGGTCTGGGGCATGGCGGGACTCATCTCTTGTTCAGGGTCAGGTCCGTGGTCACGGGCCGCGGTGTGGAGGGGAGGCGGACCTTGGGCGGCGCGGGCGGCAGGCCGGCGAGTTCGCGGTAGAGGGCCATCACGCGCTGCGCGCCACGGGCGACGTCGTAGTGGTGTACGGCCGGGGGAACCGGCAGCCGGGCAGGTCCGGCGACCCGCAGCGCGCGCAGCGCGGTGGTGGTCTCCTCGGTGCCGGGGCGGATCCGGCGGGCTCCCGGCGCGTACTCCGGGGGCAGGCCCTCCAGCGCCGGGCAGGCGGCGTACAGCGCCGGCAGCCCGGCCGCGAGCGCCTCCAGGACGGTCAGCCCGAAGGTCTCTTCGGCGGACGCCGAGACGAAGACGTCCGCGGCGGACAGCACGTCGGCGATGCCCGTCCCGCCCGCCGGGACGGGTGCCACGGCGCCGTGGCACTCCCCCAGCAGGTGCACCCGGTCCGCCACGCCCAGGGCCGCGGCGCGGGCGCGCAGGGCCACCCGCCCGGGTCCGTCCCCGGCGAGCAGCAGATGGGCGTCGGGCAGGGCGGCCACCGCGTGCAGCAGGGCCGGGAAGTCCTTGCCCGGTACGAGCCGTCCGGCGCCGGCGACCACGAAGGCGTCGGCAGGCAGGGCGAGCCGGGTGCGCAGGGCCGCGCGTGCCTGGGGGCGGAAGGACAGCCGGTGCGCGTCGACGCCGTTGGGCACGACGTGCAGGCGCGCGGGGGGCACGCCCCAGGCCCGCAGCCGCCTGGCGACCGTCTCGGAGACGGCGATCGTGGCGGACCCCAGGCGTTCGGTGGCGAGGTAGAGGGCGCGGGTTCCCCGGGTGAGGGGCCGGCCTTCCATCTGGCGCACGCCCAGGGAGTGTTCGGTGGCGACCACGGCCCGTACGCCGGCCAGCCGCGCGGCCGTCCGCCCGTACACGCAGGCCCGGTACAGATGGGTGTGCACCACGTCGTAGGAGCCGTCCCGGATCAGTTGCACCAGGCGGGGCAGCACCGTCAGGTCGCGGTTGCCGGCCATGCCCAGGCAGGTGACGCGCACGCCGTCCGCACGCAGCCCGGCGGCGACCGTGCCGTCCTCGGTGAGGGTGATGACGTCGCAGGTCGCGGGCAGGTGCCGGAGCAGCAGGCGCAGTTGCTGCTCGGCCCCGCCGACGCCCAGTCCGGTGATGATGTGCGCCACCCTCATTGCGCGTCGCCTCCCGTCGCCGGGCCCGGGAGGCGGGCGGGGTAGGGCTCCTGGGGCAGGGGGCGGCGGCGCAGCGGGTGCAGTGTCCGCTTCAGGTGCAGCCGCAGCCAGTGGTCCGAGGATCCGATGTGGACGCGGGGCAGGGCGTGCAGGGCGGTGAGCGGGCCTGGGTCGATGGCGCAGCCGTACCCGTATCCGGCTGCCCGGACCGCCTCGACGGCGCGCGTGTCCAGCAGGCCGTACGGGTAGCAGAAGCCCTGCGGCGCGCTGCCGGTGAGGTCGGCGAGCCGGGCCCGGCTGCCGGCCACCTCGGCCGTGAGCGTGGCGTCGTCGACGAGGGTCAGGTCGGTGTGCAGCATGCCGTGGGAGCCGATCTCCATGCCGGCCCGGGACACCTCACGGATGCCGTCGGCGTCCAGCAGCGGCTTGCGCGGGCCCTCGCGGTCCCAGGCGTTGTCGCCGCCGAGCCGGCCGGGCAGGACGAAGACGGTGGCGGTGCACGCGTGCCGGTGCAGCAGCGGCAGGGCGTACTCCAGGAAGTCGGTGTAGCCGTCGTCGAAGGTCAGCCCGACCAGGCCGGTGGCCCGGCCGCGGGCGCCGGCCAGGAGGAGTTCGCCGACGCTCACCCCGGTCAGTCCCCGGTTGCGCAGCCAGCGCAGTTGCCGGTCGAGCCGGTCGGGGGTCACCGTGATCCGGTACGGGTCCTCGGTGCACGGGGAGACCGAGTGGTACATCAGGACCCAGGGCGGCCGGCGCGCGGCGAGACCGGAGGGCACGGGGCGGGCGACGGGCGCGGCCAGGACGCCGTCGACGGCGGCGGGCCGGGGCCCGGCCGTGCCCGGGACGGGGATCACGGGGGCCGCGGTGGTGGCGTCGGCGGGCCGGGGGCCGGCCGGGGCGAGGGTGGCGGCGGGGTGCGCGTGGGGTTCACTGGACATGGCGGAGCTTCCGTTCGGCGGCGGCGATGAGTTCGGGGACTTCCGGGGCCCGCAGGAGGACGGCGGCGGCGGTGAACACCAGCAGGACCGTCACACAGCCGGCCGCGGCACCGGCCGGGGCGCCGGGCAGCGCTCCCGCGGCGGCCCAGCCGGCCGCCGCCGCCGTGGCGGCGGCCAGCACCAGCCGGAGCAGACCGGCGGTCACCCGGCGGACGCCGATGGCGACCACGCGCACGCCCAGTCCTTTCAGGAGGAGCAGCGCGGTGGTGGTGATGCCGGCGACGTTGGCGGCGGCGATGCCGTACGCGCCCCACAGGGGGGCGGACATGCGGCCCGCGACCACGGTGACGGCGAGGCCGGCGCCCATGGCGGCGGCCGGGTACCAGGTGGGCCGGGTGCCGGAGAAGAAGGGGCGGGCCAGGGCTCCGACCAGGGTGTGGCCGAGCAGTCCGCAGGCGTAGACCCGCATGACGCGGGCGGTGGCGTCGGTGTCGGCGGCGTCGAACGCGCCGCGCTGGAAGAGCAGGTGGATGATCTGCGGGGCGCAGGCGACGACGTAGGCGGCGCCCAGCAGGACCACGATGCCGGCCAGCGCCAGGTCGCGTTCCACCCGGCGGCGCGCCCGGCCCGGGTCGCCGTCGGCCATCGCGCGGGCGACGACGGGGAAGGTGACGGTGCAGATCATCAGGGAGAGGACCATCGGCAACTGGGCCACCTTCTGCGCGTAATTCAGGTGCGAGATGGCTCCGGGGGGCAGTGAGGAGGCGATGAACCGTTCCGCCAGGACCTGCGCCTGCCGGCTCAGGGCGAAGACGACGACCGGGGCGAGGGCCGCCGGGCCCAGACCCTGCACGACGGGCCCTGGCAGGACTGGGGGAGCCGGCGGAACCGGTGTGTCTGGTGAGATCGGCAGGACTGGTGGGGCTGCTGGGACCGGCGCGACCGGCGGGCCTGCGTCGGCCGGTCCGGTTCCGGTTGCCCCGGCGGCCGTGGCAGGGCTCTCCCGGAAGCCGGTGCGGGCGCCGGCCGTACGGACGGCGCGGACACCGGACCTCTCCCCCAACTGCCCGATGAAAGACGGCAGTTGTACGAGCGCCATGAGCAGCCCGCCCACCGCCACGCCGGCCGCCGCGGCCCGTACGCCCCAGGAGACGTGCAGCGCGAGGGTGGTGGCGATGACCGACACGTTGTAGGCGATGTAGATGGCGGCGGGGGCGACGAAGCGGCGGTGGGCCCGCAGCGCCGCGCTGAAATAGCCGGCGAGCCCGAAGGTGGTCAGGGTCAGGGCGGTCAGCCGGGTGCAGTCGACGGCGGTCCCGGGGTCGGGGAGGCCGGGGGCCAGGATCCGTACGAGGAGCGGGGCGCCCAGCGCCAGCAGCGCGGTCGTCATGGTGAGGGCGATGAGCAGCCGCGGCAGGGTGGCGGCCACCAGGCGCCGTACGGGGTCGGGCCGGTACGCGGCCCCGGCACCGGTGTCCGCGCCCGCACCGGCCCCGGCACCGGCGCCCGTACCGGCGTCCATACCGATGTCCGCACCGGCGCCGGCTTCGGCGGCCCGGCGCGCGAGGGCGAGGCTGAAGGCCGGGACGAGGACCAGGGCCATGGCGTCCTCGATCAGCAGCGTGGAGGCCACCTCCGGGACGGTCCAGGCGACGAGGAAGGCATCGGTGTCACTGCCCGCCCCGAACAGGTGGGCGATCGCCTGGTCGCGCAGCAGGCCGCAGAGCGAACCGGCCGCGGTCAGGGCGGCGGTGACGGCAGCGGCGCGGGCCAGGAACGACCCCGTACGCCGGCCGTCGTGCCCGTCGCCGCCCTCGCCGTGTCCGCCGCCCTCGCCGTGTCCGCCGGAACCAAGCACCTGTACGGGCGCCGCGGCCTCCGCCGGCACACCGGCGGACCCCTGGCCTCCCTGGACGGCACGCGTACCGGTCACCGGGCGCAGCCCTCGCGGTCGCCGCCGGGGCGCAGGGCCCACCAGCCCGCCATCCCCAGGATGATCCCGGTCAGTACGGTCGAGGGCCCGCCGATGTCGGCGTACAGGAAGTCGACGACCAGCCAGACCAGCAGGCCGACGGCGGCCAGCGCACAGTCCCCTTCCCCGGCCGCGGCGGACCGGCCCGCCACGCGCCGGGCCGCGCGCTGCCGCCGTACGGCCAGGATCAGCAGCGCCGCCCAACTGCCCGCCACCAGCGTGACCCCGATCAGCCCCTGTTCGCTGAGCAGCAGCAGATACATGTTGTGCGGGGAGAGCAGCGGTTCGCGGGCGAAGCGCTGGCCCGCCCCGGCGGTGTCGCTGCCGGAGGAGAGCCCCAGCGGGGCGTGCCCGTCGCGGTGGGCGGGGAAGCCCTTGATGCCGACGCCGGTCAGCGGGGCGTCCCGCCAGATGCCGAGGGCGGTGTCCCACAAGGCGTAGCGGTCCGAGACCGACCGGTCGGGGGCGGCCGAGACCCGGGTGATGGTGGCGAAGCGCTCGGAGATCTGCTGCGAGCCGATCCCCGCCCCGCCGACGAGCACCACGGCCGCGGCGGCCAGCGCGGCGACGGCCGGCACCGCCTTGCGCGCTCCGGACAGGATCAGGACGACGGTGGCGGCCACCGCCGTGGCGATCCAGGCGCCACGGCTGTAGGAGAGGGCCAGCGGCACCAGGAGCACCGCAGCGCAGCCCAGCGCCGCCGCCCGCAGCCGGCGCGGGACGCCGGCGGGCGCGCCGAGACCCAGCGAGAAGGCGGCCAGGAAGCCGTACGCGACCACGGTGGACATCCCCATGACATCACGTGCGCCGAAGGTGCCCACCGCCCGGATGTTCTCGCCCATGTAGGAGGCGCCGGTCCCGGTGAGGTTCTGGTGGACGCCGATGCCGCCCTCCACGAGGGCCAGTACGATCAGCGCGCCGCACAGCAGCCGGAAGTCCCGGGCGTCCCTGGTCAGCAGCAGGACGGCCCCGGGAACGAGCACGAAGACCTGGAGGTGGCGCAGGAATCCGGGCAGGCCGGCCGCCGGGTCGGAGGCGACGGCGGTGGCCACCGCGAACGCCGCCACGGGTGCGGCCAGGACCAGCACGGCCCTCGGCGTCAGGGGGCACGCGGGGGCGCCGCGCCGGGCCGTCAGGCGGACCGCGCACCACAGGACGAGCAGCGCCGAGGCCGCGTCGGCGACCGTCGCACCGCCGGTACCGCCCGCGCCGCCCGCGACGGCGGTGCCTTCGTTCAGCGGTGGCGCACACAGCAGCAGGACGGTGACCAGGGCCGGAGCCACCGGCCCCCACCACCGGGCGTGCCGCCACCGCGCGCCGCGCCACCCCCTCGCCAGACCCGCGAGGGGCGGCCGGACAGCCGCCGCGGCAGCGGGTGAGGCGCCCGCCGTCACGGCCGGCGCCTCACCCGCCACGGCGGCCGGCAGCGCGCTCATCGCCCCTCCAGCCGGAAGAGCGCGGCGACGGTACGGCACATGATGCGTACGTCGCGCCAGAGCGACCACGTCTCGATGTAGTGGTTGTCGAACCGCGCCCGGTCCTCGATGGAGGTGTCCCCGCGCAGGCCGTGCACCTGCGCGAAGCCGGTGATGCCGACCGGGGCGCGGTGCCGGTCGGCGTAGCCGGGGTGCCGCTGGGTGAACTGCTGGACGAAGTAGGGGCGTTCGGGCCGGGGCCCGACCAGGCTCATGTCGCCGCGCAGGACGTTCCACAACTGCGGCAGCTCGTCCAGTGAGGCGCGCCGCAGCACGGTCCCCACCCGGCTGACCCGGCGGTCGCCGGCGATGCTCCACAGCGTGCCCGACTCCCGCTCGTCGTCGGGGCGCAGCGTACGGAACTTCAGGAGGGTGAAGGGCCGGCCGTCCTGTCCGATGCGTTCCTGGCGGAACAGCACGCCCGGCCCGTCGGAGATCCGCACGGCCAGGGCGCACCCGGCCATCAGCGGGGCGGCGACCAGCAGCGCGGGCAGGACCAGCACCAGGTCCAGCAGACGCTTTCCCCAGGTGCCGCCGGGTTTGGGGCAGCTCAGCTCCATACGGCGGCAGGCGAACCCCCACAGGTGGCCGTTGTCCTGGTGCCGTCTGCTGTGGGCCTCCAGGAGGCAGCCGGCGGTGACCAGCCAGCCGGTGACCCCGCGTTCGGTCATCAGCCGGGCCAGCGCCGCGCCCTGCGGCTCCTCGTTCAGCGGTCGCAGGAAGACCGCGTCCTGGACGGTGTTCTGGATCACCGCCCGGGTCACGTCCTCGATGCTGCCGACGACGGGAATGGGCGCGGGGTTGGTCTCGCCGTCCTCGGGCGGCTGCGGCTGGTCCCCGTCCAGGTTCACCAGGCCGACCGGGCGCAGTCCGTAGCGCGGCCGGTCCGTCAGTACGGCGGCGATCTTGTGTGCGGTGCTGTCGCTGCCGATGATCAGGGTGGAGCGCGGGCGGCGGCGGCAGGCGCGGCGGCGGGCCGCGTACACCGCTCCGCGCGCGGCGCACACCAGGGCGGTGTTGGAGACGACGATGGCCAACAGCAGGCCGACGCCCAGGAAGTGGGCCGCGCCCAGTACGGCCAGGAGGGTGGCCGCCACGCACCAGGCGAGCGTGACGCGGCCCCCGACGGCGGGCAGTTCGTCCAGCGCGTACGCCTGGAGTCCCGGCCGGTACAGCCCGGCGCGGGCGTGGAAGGCGACCACGGCCCCGGCGGCGCTCAAGGTGGGGAGCAGATCGGTGAGATGGCTCAGGGCGACGGCGACGCCCGCGGTGGCCAGGACGTCCGCCCCGCACAGCAGGGCCGCGTCCCGGTAGGTGCGGCGGGCGGTCACGCTGGTGCGGGCCGCGGCGATCCATGACGGGCTCAAGGGGCTGGAGGCGGTGACGGCGGCCGTGGCGGGCCCGGGCCCGGGCCGTGGCAGGACCTGGGCGCTCGGGGACATCTCCTGAGTGCTCTGGGACACGTCCTGGGTGCTCTCGGTGGACATCTTCCGCTACTCCCTGGACTTGAGTGCCGGGGCGCCGAGCAGGTCGCGGTAGAGGTCCAGAACCGCCGCAGCCGTGCACCGTACGTCGAAGGTGGTGCGCACGTGCTCTTGTGCTTCTCGTCCCAGGCAGGTGCGCAGCGTCGGATCGGCGAGCAGCACGATCACCGCCGTGGCCAGGGTGTAAGGGTCCCCCGGCGGCACCAGGCACCGGGCGTGGTGCCCCGGCGGCAGGCTCTCCCGGGCGCCGCTGACGTCCGTGAGGACCACCGGGCGCCCGCAGGCCATGGCCTCCAGGGGCGCCAGCGCCATGCCTTCCCAGCGGGAGGGCAGCACCACCACGTCGGCGGCGGCGTACCAGTGGCGTACGTCTTCGGTGGCGCCGGCGAACACCACCGAACGGGCCGCCCGGCGCTCCAGCCGGGGCCGGTCGGGGCCGTCGCCCACCAGGGCGAGCCGGGCGCCGGGGACGCGTGCCAGGATGCGGCCCCAGGAGTCGAGCAGGACGTCCTGCCCCTTTTGGGCGCACAGCCGGCCCACGCACACCACCAGGGGGGCGCCGGCGGGGACGCCGCGCAGCGCCGGGAGCGCGGCCCGGGCCTCGGCGCGCCGGGTGTTCTCCGCCCGTCGCACCTCGTCCTCGCACCGCTCCTCCCCGGCGCTCCCGGCGTCGTGGGCAGGGCGTACGGGGGCGGAGAAGTGGTCCAGGTCCACGCCGTTGCGGATCACGGACCACGGCGCGACCACACCGGTCCGCTGCCCGCACAGCCGTTCGGCGTCGCTGACGCACAGCAGCCGGGTCGACCAGCGTGCGCCGAACCGCTCCCAGGCGCGGGCCATCGAGGCGGTACGCCCCTGGACCGCCTGGAAGGACCAGGCGTGCGGCTGGTAGACCGTCGGGCCCCGGCCCCGTACGGCCAGCCGTGCGGCGAGTCCGGCCTTGGCGCTGTGCGCGTGGACGACGTCGGGGCGGATGCGGCGGATGAGCCGGTGTGCGGCCCAGGTCTCCCGCGCGACGCGCAGGCCCAGTTCGCGCCCGGCCGGCCAGTCCTCCACCTCGGCGCCCGCGGCGGCGGCCTCCCGGGGCAGCCAGCCCGAGGGCGGGCAGGCCACCACGACGCGGAGCTGCTGCCGGACGTGGGCGCGCACCAGGTCGGCGACGACCCGGGCCACTCCGCCCTCGACGGGCTGCACCAAGTGGAGGATGGTCGTCCGGCCTGGCCGGGGGTGGCTCTGTGGCACGCGAAGGACTCTCTTCAGCATCACGGGGAGCACGGGGAGCGGATGACGGCGCAGGTCAGCGCCGGGCGTCGACTTGGGCGAAGAGGGCACCGAGCAGGTAGGTGTCGTCGCCGGACGCCAGTCGCAGCCCGAGCCGGTCGCCACCGCCGCGCAGTGCCGCCCGCACGTCGAAGACGTCGGAGTCGTACCCGAAGGTGTTGCGGTGGTCCGGCACCCGCCCCGGCGCCTCCCGGCCCCCGTCGGTGATCGTCGAATTGAAAGGGTCGGAGAGCGGATTGCGGGCGTCGCCGATTTCCACCGCGGCGCGGTCACCGCCGGCCAGGGAAAGGGATTCCTCCTCCGACCCGGGGTCACCGTCATATCCGACGAGGCCGATCGAGCCCGCGGCGGTGGCGGGGAACGGCATGTTCCGCATTTCCAGGTACCGGGTCCGCTCGTCGTCCAGTGCGGTGAATCCGTCCCAGATCCTCAGATGGCGGCGCGGCGCGCTGTCGTCCTCGTACGCCACCAGAAGTGTCCAGCCGCCCCAGGCACCGGCTTCGGAATGCCCCATCGCGACATTCACCTGCGCCACGGTGTAGGTCCCCGGGCCGCTCGCGCGGACCAGCGAGGTGACATCGGCCGACGCCTGATAAGCGTCCGCGTACCGCGTGGTGCGGTGTCCGATCAGGGTGTCGGCGAGCACCTGACGGTAACGCCCGCGCGGTTCGGCCAGCAGAACCCGCCGGTTGTCCTTGGCCGGTTTCTGTTCGCCGACCCGCAGATTCCCGCCCCAGTACAGCCGGGCGTAAGCGACCCGGGATTTCCGGGGAATGCGCAGTTGGGCCCGGGAGGAGTTGTAGGTGTTCGGGTCCCGGTCGACGTCGGTGTACGTCATCTCGTACTGGCCGTTGGTGCCCAGGTGGCCGCGCCGGGCCAGCGCGCACGGGACCGCCGGGCCCACCGGCGCGCGGCAGGTGACGCTGGCGTTCGCGGCCCGCGCCAGGCCGCCGTGCCGTACGGCGTGGTAGCGCTCGGTGAAAGGGATGGCCGGGGCTTCCCGGGGCCCGCGCGTGGCGGCGGACAGTCCGGCCGTCGCGACCAGGGACACCGCAGCGCACAACGCGACGCGCCGGACGCGTCTCGACGACTCATGCACGGTTCGATGCCTCCTGGTAACCGGTGACACAACACGATGAACCGTGACAGGTAGGACGAACATCTACAAATCCGGCACGCCGCTTGGGGGACATTTCCCCGGGACGCCACAAGGAAGTCACGCGGGCGCGCGGCGCGCGCGCAAGGAGCCGCAGGCCGGGGGGAACACGGATGGAGCCTCACGCGGAACCTTGACCGGTCGGCGTCGTTGACCGGGGCGTCTTGTCTCATCGAGAGAAATGAGTGTGCCGATGAAGCGATTCATCCGTGCCACGTCCATTGCCGCCGCCGGTTGTGCCGTTCTTCTCGGCACTGCAGGAGCGGCCACCGCCGACGACGAAGGGGGAGGCGCCAGCGGCGCCCTGTCCTATGGAGCTGCGGTCAACTCCCCCGGCGTCCTGAGCGGCAACATCGTACAGATTCCGGTCGGCATTCCGATCAACATTTGCGGCAACACCGTCGACATCATCGGTCTGCTGAACCCGGCCTTTGGTAACACCTGCGTCAACGAGTGATGTCCGGCCGGCCCGGAAAGACGTTTCCGGGCCGGCCCCGTCCCTTTCCCGACGAGCTGTACGGCCATACGGTGCGCGCGCCGGCGTCATCTCTGTGCGCCCGCGCTTTCCCTCTTCGGCCACCCGGAATTCCGGTCATGATGAACCGATGAGTCATCACCCGGCACCCGTTCCGCCACCCCGGTCGCTGTCCCTGGACCGCCTGCCCGGCCACCTGCGCGAGGTCCCGTACGCGGGAGCCCGCCACCCGGGAGCGCCGGGGCCCGGCGGGGTCGCGGACGGCGCCAACTGCCAGCGCCATGCCTACGCGGTGCTGCGCCACTTCGGGCGCACGGTGCCGCCGCTGCGGTCCGCGGAGCTGTGGGCGGACACCCGGGCCACCGTCCGGGTCTGCGCCCCGCTCCCGCTGGACCTGGTGCTGTTCGACGGTGGTGCGGTGCCGGGACGGCCGCCGGGGTACGGGGCCCATGTGGGCCTGCACTGCGGGCCCGGCCGGGTCCTGCACCTGTGCCAGGAGGCCGGCCGGCCCGTGGTGTGGTCCTACGCGCACTTCGCGGCGCGGGAGCGCTACGCGCGGTTCCTGGGCGTCAAGCGCGTACGGTGAGCGGTCGGGCGACGCCGGCCCCAAGACCACCGCTCACAGCCGCTCCTTCACGGCCGCCCCCTCACGGCCGCCCCCTCACCAGTCGCCGCCGCCGAACCCGCCGCCCGAGTCACCACCGCCGAAGCCGCCACCGTCGAACCCGCCGCCCGCGTCACCGCCACCGAACCCGCCGGAGAAATCCTCCGGGTTGAAGTCGCCGGAGACATCGCCGCCCTCGGGTCCGCCGCCCACCCCGCCGCCGAAGTCGGAGGCGTAGGCGGAGGGCGCCATCAGGACGCTGCCGAGCATGGTGCCCACCAGGAGCCCCGGCAGCAGGCCGCCGCCGAAGTAGCCGCCCGCCCAGGGGCCGTAGGCCGGACCCGCGTCCCAGTAGGGCCGCGCTCCGTCGGCGGTCTGGACCGTACGGGCCATCGGCTCCAGCCCCTCCTCCAGCCGTGTCCGGTCGGCCGCGCAGACCGGCACCGTACGCGGCGCGCCACCGGGCGGGGCCCACTGCGCGTCGGCGACGGAGGGCCCGTGCCGGGGGTCGAAGAAGCAGGGCACCCGGCGTTCGGGCAGCGGCTTGCCCTCGCGGCGGGCCGCCAGCGTGGCCAGTGCGAACCGGCCGTCCTCCAGGGCCCTGGTGACCCCCTGGACGTCGTCGGGACGCTTGGCCTGGGCCATCGCCGTCTTGGCGTTCTCGTACGCATCCAGGGCGTGGCTGTAGTCGGAGCGCATCGCGTCGTCGGCCCCGGGCTCACCGGGGTTGAAGTCCAGCCGGTCCAGTTCCTCGCCGAAGGCGGTGATGTCCTCGTCCACCACGACCCGCAGGGATTCCAGGGCGGCCCGCTCCTCCTCGGCCTTCTTCTTGCGGTTGCGGCGGTGCAGCGCGTAGGCACCGCCGCCGCCGACCACGACCAGCGCCCCCAGGCCGATGGCCGCGCCCGCGCCCAGCCCCTCGTCGTCACCGGAACCGGACCAGGACGACGGGGTGTGGCCGGCCGCCTCCCGGTCCGCGGTGTCGACGAAGCTGTTCAAGCGCTCGCCGGTGGTGGCGTACCGGGACCGCTTGACCGACCCGACGAGGTTTTGCAGCGCGTTGGGTGACAGCACCTTGGGGTCGGCCCCGGCATTGAACCCGTTGCCGATCTGGACGGCGTAGACGCCCCTGATGCCGACCTTGGTCCGCAGGTCCCGCAGCAGGGTCGCGGGGTCGAACTCCGCGGCCCGGGGCAGCACGGCGACGAAGACCGGTTTGCCGGCGTCGTGGATCTTCTTCGCCAGCGCGTCGGCGTCGGCCGAGGAGAGCTGGTCGGAGGCTCTCGGATCCACGTACACCGGGCCCTTCCTCAGGGCCCGCGCGGCATCGTCGAGCCCTCCGGCGGCGTACGCGCCGGGGCCCATGGCGGTTATCAGCGCCAGGAGAGCGGCGGCAACGGCCAGTACCGGCCCGAGCGGCGTGCGACGGTGTGCGATCTTCATGGCCACGACGCTACCCGAATCGCGCTTTGTCGACATAACTTCTTACGCTCCCCGATGACCGGGCCTGACGCCGCCTCACCTGGCGCGGCGCCAGTTCCCTTCCCGGGCCCGGCAGCCGGACCGGCCGCCGGGCGGTGTACGCGGGGACGGGTTCCCGCAGCCGCTCACCGGAAAAGCCGGGGAACGCGCCGGATGTCACCTCGCTCGTGCTCCTGGCCCGCTCACGGAGCGGGCAGATCGGCCAGCGTACTCAGGGCGGCGCGGTGCCGGCCCGGCGTGCCCAGGGCGATCTCGTCGCTCTTGGCGCGCTTGAGGAACAGATGGGCCGGATGCTCCCAGGTCATACCGATACCTCCGTGCATCTGGACGCATTCCTGGGCCGCGTGGACGGCGACCGGCGCGCAGTACGCCTGGGCCACCGCGACGGCCAGCGGCGCGTCCGGACTGCCGGTGGCCAGCGCGTCGGCGGCACTGCGGGCCGCCGCCCGGGCCGCGGCGACCTCCAGCCACAGGGCCGCCATCCGGTGTTTGAGTGCCTGGAACGAGCCGACGGGACGGCCGAACTGCCGGCGCCCGCAGGTGTAGCGCACCGTCTCCTCCAGGCACCACTCGGCGATGCCGAGCTGTTCGGAGGCGAGCAGCCCGGCGCCGGTCAGCAGGGCCTCGCCGACGGCCCGGCGGGCCTCCTGCGGGCCGGCCAGCAGCCGTCCGCGGGCCCGGTCCAGGGTGATCCGGGCCAGGGGGCGGGTGAGGTCGAGCGGGGTCACGGGCTCGACCCGTACGCCGTCCGCCGTACCGCACCCGGCGTCGGAAACCACCTCGGGACCGGTACTCACCGCGAAGAGCCCCGGGCCGTGCGGCCCCTGAGCGGGGACGAGCAGGACGTCCGCCGCGGCGGCGTCCGCCACCTGCCGCACCACTCCGCTCAGCGTGCCGTCCGCGCCGGCCCGTACGGAGAACGGCGGCATCTCGCCCGGCGCGGTGGACAGCGGCACCGCGAGCACGCCGATCCGCTCGCCCCGGGCCAGTTGGGCGAGCAGCGCCGCGGCCGGCGGACACCGGTCCGCCGCGCAGGCCAGCAGCGCCGTCACGGCGAGCACCGCACTGGTCAGGTACGGCACCGGCGCCACCGCGCGGCCCAGTTCCTCCAGGACCACGGCCGCCTCCCGGGCGCTCGCGCCCTGCCCGCCGTGCTCCTCGGGGACCAGCAGCCCGGCCGCGCCCATGCCGCCGGCCAGGGAGTTCCACACCTCGGCGGCGTAGGGGCGGCCCGACTCGGCCGCGGCCAGCACCTCGGACGGCGTACAGCGCGCCGTCAGCAGCGCCCGCACGGCGGCGCGCAGGTCCTCCTCGTCCCGGGAGTACAGCAGGTCCCCTCCGGCCGCCGTCGCGGAACCCGCCGCGCGGGCCGGGGCCGGCGCGCTCATCGGGGCAGGTCCTTCCAGGCGGCGTCCTTGTCCGCGCGTGGCTCGGGCGGCAGGCCCAGGACGCGTTCGGCGACGATGTTGAGCAGCACTTCGGAGGTGCCTCCCTCGATGGAGTTGCCTTTGGCCCGCAGATAGCGGTAGCCGGCCCCGCGTGCGGTGAAGTCCACGCCGTCGGGCCGGCGCAGCGTCCAGTCGTCGTAGGTGAGCCCGTCCCCGGCCAGGAACTCCACCTCCCAGCCGCTGATTTCCTGGGCCAGCCGGGCGAAGGCCAGTTTCATGCCGCTGCCTTCCGGGCCCGGCTGCCCCTGGGCGAGCTGCTGGCGCAGCCGTTCCCCCGTCAGCCGGGCGGCCTCGGCCTCCACCCACAGGCGCAGCAGGCGCTGGTGGAGGTCGTGGGTGCGCAGTTCGGGGCGCTCGCGCCAGGCCGTGGCGGCGACCCCGATCATGCCGGTGCGGCCCTCGGCGGAGTCCCGGGCGTTCTCGCGGGGCAGGCGGGTGCCGCCGATCGCCATCCGTTCGTTCATCAGGGTCGTCCGCGCCACCCGCCAGCCCTCGCCGACGTCCCCGATGCGGCAGGTGTCGGGGATGCGGACACCGGTCAGGAAGACCTCGTTGAACTCGGCTTCCCCGGTGATCTGGCGCAGCGGCCGTACCTCCACGCCGCCGTCGGTCATGTCGCAGACGAAGTAGCTGATGCCCCGGTGCTTGGGCAGAGCGGGGTCGGTACGGGCCAGGAGGATGCCCCAGCGGGCCTGGTGGGCGCTGGAGGTCCAGACCTTCTGGCCGTCGACGATCCAGGTGTCCCCCTCCCGGACGGCCCGGGTGGCCAGGGCCGCGAGGTCGGACCCGGCGCCGGGCTCACTGAACAACTGGCACCACACCTCCTCGCCGGTCCACAGGGGCCGCAGGAAGCGCCGCTTCTGCTCCTCGGTGCCGAAGCGCAGGATGGTGGGGGCGGCCATGCCCAGGCCGATGCCGATCCGCCGCGGGTTGTTGTCCGGCGCGCCGGCGGCCGTCAACTCGGCGTCCACGACGGCTTGCAGGGCCCGGGGGGCGTCGAGTCCGCCGAGTCCTCGCGGGTAGTGGATCCAGGCCAGTCCGGCGTCGAAGCGGGCGCGGAGGAAGTCGGCGGCGGGGGTGGTGGCGGGCGGGTGCGCGGCCAGCAGCGCGGCGGTACGGCGCCGCAGCCCGTCCGGGTCGACCGGACCGTCCGGGTCGAGCGGACCGTCCAGGTCCGTCGGGCCCTCCGCGCCCGCCGGGCCGTCCGCGGTGGCGCCCCTCTCGCCGGACCCGCTGCTCATCGCGTCTCCTCCCTTCCCGGCAGGACGACGACGCGTCCGGTGGTCGCGCCGTCGGCGACCCGCTGCACCGCCTGCGCCGCGCCGGCGAGCGGGACCCGCCCGCCGATCAGCGGCTTGACGACGCCCTGGGCCGCGAGCTTGGTCAGCTCCTCGTGGCAGGCGGCGATCGCGGCCGGGTCATGGAGGTGGTACAGGCCCCAGTGGAGGCCCAGGATCGAGTAGTTCTTCACCAGGGCGTGATTCAGGGCCGGGCTGGGAATGGTGCCACTGGCGAACCCGACGACCACGATGCGCCCTTCGAAGGCCACGCACCTGGCCGACTGCGCGTACGCCTCGCCGCCGACCGGGTCGTAGACCACATCGGCGCCCCGGCCGCCGGTCGCCTCCTTGACGGCCGCGACGACGTCGTCGGCGCGCCGGTCCAGCACCAGGTCGCAGCCCAGTTCCCGGGCGGCACGGGCCTTTTCGGGGCCGCCGGTCACGCCGATGACCCGGGCGCCGGCGGCCTTGCCGAGCTGTACGGCGGCGCTGCCGACGCCGCCCGCCGCGGCGTGTACCAGCAGCGTCTCCCCCGCCCGCAGCCGGGCCCGCCGGTGCAGCCCGAACCAGCCCGTCTGGTAGCCGATGTGCAGGGCGGCGGCCTCGGCGTCGTCCAGGGCGTCCGGCGCGGGAAGCACGCCGGAGGCCGCCACGACCGCCAGTTCGGCGAACCCGCCGTCGGGCAGCGGGGGCTGGGCCAGCACCCTTGCCCCGGTCTCACCCGTGGCGCCGGGGCCGGCCTCCAGGATCTCGCCGCAGATCTCCACGCCCGGGGTGAACGGCAGCGGCGGCCGTGCCTGGTACTGCCCCCGGCACAGCAGCGCGTCGGGGAAGTTGATGTTGGCGGCCCGTACGCGCAGCAGCAACTGCCCGGGGCCGGGCCGGGGATCGGGCACGTCCTCCAGCCGCATCACCTCACGTGGCTCGCCGTTCGCGTGTACGCGCCATGCCTTCACCTGGTGCCTCCACATGCCTCGGGTACGCGGGAGGCGGCGCGGGAGGACACAACGCGCTTCCCGGCGCCGCGCCCTCGGCATACTAAGCGGTCGGTATGCCGCTGGGAACAGCGCAGCCCGACCCGCCCGTCACCCTTCCGGGCGGGCCCGGCCCACCGGCTGCCGCCCCGCGCCGAGCCTGGTACCGACAGGGTCAGGCTCACAGCCGTACGGTGCGCCACACTGATCGTCATGGACACAACCGCCGAACGGGTCAACGAGCTGGGGAACTTCCTGCGCACCCGCCGCGCCCGGCTGCAGCCGCAGGACGTCGGCCTGGTCTCCTACGGGGCCCGCCGCCGCGTCCCCGGGCTGCGGCGCGAGGAGCTGGCGCACCTGGCCGGCGTGAGCGTGGCGTACTACACGCGGCTGGAGCAGGGCCTGAGTCACAACGCCTCGGACGGCGTGCTGGACGCGCTCGCCCGTGCGCTGCGGCTGGACCAGGACGAACGGGTGCACCTGCGCGACCTGGCGCGTCCGGCACGGGCCGCACGCCGCCCCGCCGAGCGCCCCGACCGGATCCGGCCCGGCGTACGGCAGTTGCTCGGCGCCATGGAGACGGTCCCGGCCCTCGCGCTGGGCCGCCGTTTCGAGGTGCTGGGCTGGAACCGGCTGGGGCACGCCCTGCTCGCCGGCCATCTGGACTTCGAGAGCCCCGGCCGTCCGGCGGACCGCCCCAACACCCAGCGGCTGCTCTTCCTGGACCCGCACACCCGGGAGCTGTACCCCGACCGCGAGCAGGAGACGCGGCGCGCCGTCGCCTCGCTGCGGGTGGCCGCCGGCCGGTACCCCGAGGACCGGCAACTGGCCGAGCTGATCGGTGAGCTGACGATGAAGAGCACGGAGTTCAGCGGCCTGTGGGCGCGGCACCCGGTCAGCAACTGCACCTTCGGCGTGAAGTCCTTCCACCACCCGCTCGTCGGCGATCTGCGGCTGGAGTTCGAGATGACGCACACGCCCGACGGCTCCGGGCAGGGGCTGCTGATGTTCAGCGCGGCGGCCGGTTCCCCGTCCGAGGCGGCGCTGCGGCTACTGGCCGCGCAGAGCGTTCCAGAACGCCGGGTCCTCGAACGCCAGCGCCCATAGGCCGGTGTTCCGCACGCCGTACTTCTTCAGCACCGCGAGATGGGCGGTGACGCCCCGCGCGTCCTGGTACCAGACCTCGTGCCGGGCGCCGCCCTCGGTGTACGTGAAGTGCGGCGTACCGGAGCTCTCGTCGAACTGGTAGGCGATGCCCTTGCTCTTGCGCAGCGCCTCGGCATCCTTCCAGGTCACATGCTGGGCCCGGGCGGTGGAGCCGGCCGTCCAGTCCCACCCGTAGCCGGGGAAGGCGACCTCGATCTTCTCGCGCGGGACGCTGCCGGTGGCGTACCGCAGGAAGTCGCCGTACCAGCCGACCGAGGACAGCGGACCGGGCGGGCCGCCCGCCCAGTGCAGGTCGTACCCCATGATGCGCATCCGGTCGGCCGTCCTGCCCAGATGCGGATAGTCGTACGCGCCGCCGGCTTCGGTACGCGCCATCACCGTGACCACGCAGCTCTTCTTCTGGGCGTGCAGCCGCCCGCACAGCTCCGTGGTCATCGCGTTGTACCCGGTCCGTACGCGCTCGCGCTGGGCGGTGTCGCCGGTGGCGGCCATCCTCTCGTAGTCCAGGTCCAGGCCGTCGTAGGAGGCGCTCGCCACCACCTTCATCAGCGCGTCCACGTGCGCCGCGCGGCGCTGCGCATCGCCCAGCAGCGGGCCCATCGTGGCGGCGTCCAGCGACTCGGTGACGGTGGGCACGACCTTGATGCCGGCCGCGTGCAGCCCGTCGACGACGGCCTTGTCCGCCGCGCCGGGCCAGCTTTTGATCAACGTTCCGGAGTCCGCCTGGTACCAGAAGGGGCTGACGGTGTGGAGCTGCGCGGCGTGGTCGACGGCGTCGCGGTAGGCGCCCTGGGTGTCGCCCCAGTAGGGCAGCCAGGCCGATACCGTACGCCCCGGGTCGTCCGCCCTCGGGCCCGGGGCGCCGGCCGAGGCGGTGGCGGCCGACGGGCCCGTGAGGAGGGCCGTCGCGGCCAGCAGGAGCGTGAGCCCGATCCGTACCGGGAAAGCTGGTGCGTGATCCATTCCCCGAGCTTGACGCGGGTGGCGCCGGGGCGCCGTGCCGGTTCGGCCGAACGGCTCCGTACCCGCCACCGCGCCGTCCCGTGCCCGCCACCGCGCCGTCCCGTGCCCGCCACCGCACCGATCCGGCCCGGTTACCGCCGCTTCCGCCCCGCTAGCGCCGTTCGAGCGTCCACCACTGCCCCGGGGTGTCGCGGTCCTCCCACTGCTGCACGTTGGCGCCGTGCTCCGTGCTGTCCTCGGCGACCTCCAGCAGCAGACCACTGACGTAGCTGATCAGCGTGAAGGTGCCGGGCGCCTCGACGTGCTGCTCGCACAGCCACTCTTGCGCCCCGTAGTTGTTGGCCTTCCACTGCTGCACGTTGGCGCCGTTCTCGGTGGAGGCGCCGGCGACGTCCAGGCGCTTGCCGCTGCCCACGTTGGTCAGGTGCCGCAGCGCGCTCCCGGGGTGCACCTCGGTCACCCGCCACAACTGCGCCGCCGACCCGTCCTCCTTGCCCTGCCGTACGTTGGCCCCGCTGCCCTTGCGACCGCCCTCGACCTCCAGCAGCAGACCGCTGCCCACGTTGCGCAGGACGTACGTCCCCTCCTCCAGCACCGTCAGACCGTCCGCCCCGTTCACGTCCCTGCCCTCTTTCCGCCCCGTAACCGACCACCGGTCATCATTGATGATCATGCCGACTCCACGGCTTCGTGTACAACGGACCGGTCGGATCACCCGTGAGGCACCAAGGAAGGGAAGCGTGTGAACGCGTCGGTGGACAGTGAGCTGAACGAGGAGCACCTGGCGGCACGACAGGCGGAGCTGCAGGCCGAGGCCGACGCGGTCGGTGCCGATCTCGGGCTCCCGGAGCTGCTGTCGGAGCACGGCGAGGCCGTCCGGGTGGGGAGCGCGGCACTGGGACTGATGGTGGTCCCGGACCTGGACATCACGGTGGTCTGCCCGCAACTGACGGACCGTACGAAGCAGGCGGTGGCCGGCACCGGCGCCCGCCTCGCGGTGCACGACCGCGTACGGCAGGTGTGCTTCCGCGACGACACCGGGCACTGGAACACCGACCCCGCCTACCCCGACGGGCTGTACCTCAAGGTCGACTACCGCTCCGCGGCCGGGCGGGAGTGGACCTTGGACATCTGGTTCGTGGACGAGCCCGACCGCCAGCCCGACCTGGCGCACGTCCGTACGCTGCCGCCGCGGCTGACGGACGCCCACCGCGCGCACATCCTGCGGATCAAGCAGGTACTGGCCGCACGGTCCGGCGCCGAGCGGGTGCCCAGTTACGAGGTCTACCGGGCGGTGCTGGACGGCCGGGTCACCACCGCCGAGGAGTTCGACCGGTGGTACGCCGCCCGCCCGTAGGCGGCGGGCGGTGAGGGCGGGACACCGGCGGGCGGGGCCGGACGGGACACCGGCCCCGCCTGCCGGGCCCGCCCCTCACTCCAGGGTGCGCGGGCCTTCGGCGAGCGGCCGGTAGTCGTTGACGGGGAAGTAGTCCTCGGCCGTCCCCTCCCGGTTGACGTCCCAGGTGGCGCAGTGCAGCGATCCGCCGTACTCGAAGACATCGCGGAAGGGCACGGGGAAGACCTCGAACCCGAGCTTGTCGAGCAGGTCCTGCAGCGGCTTCTCCTGCTCCTCGCACACCACCTTCGTCGGGGAGATGCTCAGCACGTTCATCGACAGCCACTTGGAGGACTGGCAGTACCGGGGCATCTCGTCATTGGTGGACTTCGGCTGGGGCACGTCGACCAGCTCCCAGCCGTTGCGCAGGAACATCTGCTCCTCGCCCTCGCGCAGCGGCCGTTCCGGGTTGGTCAGCACCAGTCCCGGCCGCAGCGGCACGAAGGTGCAGTCGATGTGCGAGGGGAAGAAGTCGAGCGGGAAGTGCACCGGGTGGACCCGGAAACCGCGCGGCTCCAGATGGCGCTTGAGCCAGTGGATGCCCTGCCGGTTGGTGGTCATCGACTCCTGTACGACGATGTCGCGGCCGAACCGGCTGATGTCGGCGGCGTCGAAGACCACCTCGTCCTGGGTGACGCAGAACTCCGAGGAGTGCATCCGGCGGTGCCGCTCCTCCAGCGGCCACTCCCAGAACTCCTGGCGGTACATGGAGTCGGCCATCGACGGCTTGGGCGCCACGGTCCACACCATGCCGGGGTCGTTGTTCCAGTACGAGTAGACCAGTTCCCGGTAGGCCCGGTACTCGAAGTACCGGGCGCGGCGCGACATCGTGGCCTCGACGATCTCGTTGCCGAGCGTGATCATGACGTCCCGGGGACACACCACGCAGTACTGGTTGTCCACCGCGAAGTCCGGCGTACGCACCGGGCTCGCCAGGTCGGGCGCCACGGGCCTGCGGACGGTGACGCCCTGCGACTCCAGCAGCCTCACCAGGCCGTCGAGCTGCTCGTTGGCACGGTCGGTCATCTCGGCCGGCTTGGGCCCGGTGGGGAAGGGGGCGCTGCCGCCGTCCGGGGTGCGCATCTGCGGCCGGTGGCCGGGCTCGGCCGGCTCGAAGCAGGCGTTGTCGGCGATCCCGACGACGATCTCACGCAGCGGGTCCCACTCGTTCCAGGAATTGACCAGGTTCGCCGGTCGGCTCATGGTGCACGCCCTTTCTCTTGCGCTTCGGTGCTCGGGTGCTCGGGTGCTTCGGTTCGGTCATGGGTGCGCCTGGGCGCTCGGGGGCCTGGGCGCCGCCGCGCTCCGGTGTCCGCTACGCGTACGGCGGGGCTCCCGGGCCCCGCCCGCCGCCCCGGAACCCAGCGGAAAGGAACGCAGCCCGGGGTCGCCCAGGTGGGCGGCGAGGGCGGCGCAGGCGGGCCCGGCCCGGTGGCCGGGCGCGGGGGGCGAGACGGCGGTCACCACGGCGACGCCGTCCGCCGTGCGGTAGTCGATCACCGACCCGTCGTGCCGCAGCCGCGCGGGGCCGTCCGCAAAGCCGTCCGCAGGGCCGGTACGTGCCACGGGTACCGTCAGCGAGTACGACGGCGCCGCCGCCACCGCACGGCGCACGACCCGTTCGAGCGCGGCGCTGCCGATGCCCTCCAGCCCGGGAAGTTCCTCCTGCACCGCCCGGTTGAACAGGTAGACCGGGAAATCCGGCAGCGCGGCCCGCAGGCCGAGTCCGGAGGCGTGCCGGGGGTTGAGTTCGGTGGCCGTGAAGCCGTCGGGGGTCAGCAGGCCGTCCACGCTGAAGATACCGCGGTAGCCGGTGGTACGGACCAGTTCCCGGCCCGCGCGCCGCGTGGCGTCCCGCATGTCGCGTACGGCCGCCGGGCCCGGCCGCCAGTGGGTGGAGGACCCGCAGAACAGCAGCCGGCCGGTCTCCGGGTCGCCCAGGGTGACGATCTCGATCGGTGAGAACACCGCGATGCCGTCGGGCAGCGCCATGCCGAGCACGCTGCACGGCACGCCGTCCGCGAAGCGGGCGATCCGCACCCGGTCGGCCCGGCCGGCCAGGTCGCGTACGGACTCCTGGAACCTGTCCGGGTCGCCCGGGTCCGGGACCCAGCGCAGCCCGAGTGAGTCCCCGACATGGCCGCGGGTGGAGTCGGCGGCGACCACGACACCGGCCGGACCGGCGATCTCCCCGATGCCGATGCCGATGCCGAGGCCAATGCCGTTGCCGGTCCCTTGCGGCCCGGCCCCTAGCGGCCCGGCTCCCTGCGGCCCGGCTCCCTGCGGACCGCGCCGCAACTCCTCGGCCGCGACGACGACATGGGGCGGTGCCGCCACCCCGGCGGCGGCCCACAGCCGGTCGATCGTGGTCTTGTCCTCCACGGCGGCCCATTCGGGCCGCCGCCACCCGTACACCTGCCGCCCGAGGAACTCGGCGACCCCGGTGCGGGGCGTGCCCAGCGCCAGCCACCGCCGCCCGGGGTCCAGCCCGTCCAGCCACCGCCGTACCTCCTGTGAGGGGGTGCGCAGCCATGCCTCGAACTCGGGCCGGGTCATCTCCGGGCCGGATTCCCGGCACCGCCGGCTGTGCGGGACGGCGGGCGCCCCGGGCCCCGGGCCGGTGCGGGAGAGCACCGCTTCCACCCGCGCGCCGCAGGCCCGCAGTTCGCCGACGAGCGAGGTGGCCCGGTGGTCGAAGTCGTCGAGCAGGAGCAGCACACCACGGCCGGACCACAGGCGCCGCAGCGCCTGGTTCACGGTGCGGACGATGCCGGCCTCCTCGGCGGCGGCATCCTGCCCGACGGCGGTCTGCGCGGCGGCGTCCTCCTGCCCGGTGGTGCTGGTCATGGCTCTCCCTTCCGGCCGGCCGGATCGCCGGCGCACGGCTGAGGTACGGATGCGTACGGTGTCGTCCTGGCGAGCCTGAGATAGACGGCGGCGCCCACGAGCAGCGCGCACGCCATCACGGTCCACGGCGCGCTGCCCGACGCCGACAGCAGCAGCGTGTGCACCCCGGGGCCCAGCGCCCCCGACAGTCCCCACGCGAGTTGGTACAGGGCGCTGTAGCGGCCGGCGTCCTGCCGGGTGGCGAACGACAGCACGATGGTCATGGCGACCGCCCCGAACACCGCCTCGCCCAGGCTGAACACCACGACGGCCAGCGCGACGCAGACCGTGCCGCCGGCCCGGTCGAACCGGCCGAGCGGCACCAGGGACGCCAGCGCGACCGCGACGAGCACGGCGGCCAGCGCCATCAGCCGCATCGGCCGGTGCCGGCGGCCCAGCCACAGGGCCAGGGGCTGGAACGCCGGGATCGCCACGCAGGAGAGCACGTACGCCACCGGTGGCATCCACAGCGGCATCCCAAGCGACCGGAGGTAGACGGGCAGGACCGAGTCGAAGGCGACGCTGGAGAGGGTGATCGACAAGGTGGCCCCGGTGAAGGCGAGGAACCGGCGGTTGGCCAGGACGGCGCGGTAGGAGGCCCCCTCCCCCTCTCCCGCGTCCTTCCCGGGTACGGGCGCCTGCCGCAGGGGCCGGCCCACCCACCGGAACATCACCCCGGCGACGGCGAAGCTCACCGCGTTGGCCACCGGGACGGCGTGCCACAGCGCGGCGCCGCCGGCGTCCTGAAAGGAGGCGCCCAGGGCGACGGCCAGCGCGCCCACCCCCAGGCCCACGTTGCGCAGCGAGTTCATCAGGGCGAACAGGCCGCGCTGCGCCTGCTGGGTGGCGGTGACGCTGTCGACCAGGCCCGCGTGCGCCGCCCAGTAGAGCCGGTCGCCGAAGCTGATGGCGAACGCGGTGGCGGCGACCGTCACCGGGGTATCGGCCAGCAGGTAGCAGGGAAAGCCGGCCGCGCGCAGCGCGCAACTGAGCGTCGCGGCCGGGAACGGGCCCATCCGGTCCGTGATCACTCCGACGGCCAGCCCGCCGGCCAGCAGCGCGGCCAGCGCTCCCGTGCTCAGCGCGGAGCCGGCGGTGGTCAGGGCCATGCCCTGCCCGTAGGTGAAGTACAGCAGGGAGAAGGTGATCCACACGCCGCTGCCCACGGCGTCCACGACCATCGCCGTCATGAAGGCCCCGGTGCGTGCCACAGGGCGGGGCGGCGGATCGCCGGGCGCCCGGCCCGCGCCGTGCACGGCTCCCGTACCGCCCGTACCTTCCGTACCCGAGGTCAGCCGGTCTCCCACAGCACCTCCCTCGACCACCAGTCATCGACCGCGCGCAGCCGCGCCTCGGTCTCCTCGGTCTCATCGAGCCGGAAGAGGAGTTCGGCGACGCTGTCCGTACTGGAGCTCGGCCCTTGGTAGTACGTGCCCACCTCGCCGTAGGCGGCGAAGCGGTGGGTGCGGGGCAGCGGACAGGTGGCGGGCAGCCGCCGCAGCGTGCCGCGCCGGGGCGGGAACCAGCCCCACCCGTACCGGGGACGGGCGCCGTCGCGGTCCGGTACGTCCACCGGCAGTCCCGCCTGGCCCCGCAGGTGCGCGGCGTAGAGGTTGACCCCGGTCGCCAGCTCGTACGCCTCCACGATGCCGCAGCCGCCGGGGCGGCAGGCGATCTCGCACAGGAGCGGTTCGCCGTGCGGCGGGTGGAAGAACTCGGCGTGGAAGGCGGTCACTTCGTCCACGGCGGGCAGCGCGGCGACCACGGCGGCGCCGGCCTCGGCCAGCCGGCCCGCCAGCGGGTCCGAGGCGGCCAGCATGGCGCTGATGCTCGGGGCGCCGTACGTCGCCGTGTCGAGGTTGGTGTGCAGATAGCGCGAGGCGATGGCGTGCAGCACCTCGCCCTTGGCCATCAGCCCGTCCACGTGGCACACCACGCCGTCGACGAATCGTTCGGCCAGCCAGGTGCCGTCGCCGGGAAGCTCGCACTCCCGCACCGCGCGGTGGTCGCGCAGCACCCGGACCCCCACCGAGCCCGCGCCGTCCGCCGGTTTGACCACCACCGGCAGGCCGTGGACGGCCGTGAAGGACAGCAGGTCACCGGTGTCGCGCACCAGGGCCATGGGGGGTACCGCGATGCCGTGCCGGGCCGCCAGCGCCTTCATCCGGTACTTGTCCCGGTAGGCCAGGGCACCGGCCACCGACTGGCCGGGCAGGCCGTGGCGTTCCCTGGCGCGGGCCGCCCGTACCACGTCGATCTCCGCCGTGGTGATCACCCGTTCCACGCCCCCGTCGGCGCAGAGCGCGTCGATCAGCTCCTCGACCTCGGCCGACGCGTAGTCCTCCACGACCTCCAGGCGGGTGAACAGCTCCCGTGGCGGGCGGTGCGAGGGCCGGGTCACGGTGGACTTCGCCGTCAGGACGATCAGGGACTCCCGCGGCAGCCAGGCCGGCAGGCACGGGAGGATGGGCCTGCGGTTGAGCAGCAGCAACGCCATGGACGGCCTCTCCGGGGCTAGGGTGTTTCTGATGGATCTCCGTGGAAGACGGAGCGGTGTTCGGTGCGTGCGCTCGGCGTGCGGTGTGAAGGGTCATGTGGCGGAGCCACCTGTCCCTTTGCGCCGTGCGGCGAGGGTGCGTGCCGGGCGTCGCGAGGCCGCGGAGATCCGTCAGAAGCGCCCTGGGGTTCAGCACTGGGCGATCAGTTGGCGCAGCGCGGCGGTGGCGTAGCAGCCGGACGGCAGCAGGAAGCTCACCTCCACGGCCCGGCGCCCGGGGAACTCCTCGTCCGGCCCCTCCTCCTCGGCGGTCACCGTCGTCTGGATCACGGTGGGCCGTACCGTGGGGCGTTCCACGGGCCCGTCCTGGTAGGCGTACCGGGTGTACGGCAGTTCGTGGCAGGCCGCCAGGAGCGCCGCCACGGCCGCCCCGGTGGTGGGGAAGCGGTAGGGCAGGCCGTCCACGCGCACCTGTGCCGACTCCTCGGGGCAGACCGCGGCGACCAGCTCGCGCACCTGGGCGTTCCAGGCGTAGGAGGAGTGCGCGGCCAGGTAGAAGGCCACGGTCCTGGGGTCGAGTTCGCGGAAGAGGTCGCGGTCCGTGCCCTGCCACCGGGCGGCGGTCCCGCTCTCCGGGGCACCGAGCCCGGCCAGTTCGTGCCGCGCCAGGGTCCAGTCCTCCTTCAGCAGGGCCTCGCCGACCAGGTGGGTGCGTTTGGGGCCGCCGGGGACGCCGAAGCGCTGGGTGTCGTAGTAGTTGACGAACAGCAGGTTCATCCGGTGCCGGGCCGCGAGGCGGGCGGCGGTCGTCTCCTCCAGGCCGCGCAGCACCACCCGGAAGCCGTTGCCGTTCAGGCGGCCGACCCGCAGCGGCTCGCGGCCGTAGCCGTAGTGGCTCAGGCTCAGCAGCCGGTGGGGGCCGGCTTCCTCCACGAGCCCGGCGGGCGGCAGATCGTGCGGCGCGGCGGCCTGGACCGGTACGGACAGCAGTTGCTCGGTGATGCCGTCCTCGTCCTTCAGGCCGGCGTAGCCGATGTCCCGGCTGGACACCCCGAGCCGGTCCGCCACCAGCCGTACGGCCTCCATCGTGGTGTAACCGCGTTTGTGCAGCAGGAGGTAGCGCTGGTCGGCGGTGGCCGCGTCGGTCAGTGCCAGGACCAGGTTCTCCCGTACCCGGAAGTCCTCCGGACGGTGCTTGAGCACCAGCGTGCCGGTCATGTCCCGCTCCCTTCGCCGGTCGACCAGGCGGCGACCCGTTCTCCGATGACCAGGGCGACCAGGTGGGTGTTGGCCCGGACCGGGACCGGGATGACCGAGGTGTCGGCCACCTGGAGCCGCTCGGTGCCGTGGACGCGGCAGCGGCCGTCCACCACGGCGTCCGGGTCCTGGGCGGGGCCGATCCTGGCGGTGCCCATGGGGTGGTGGGCCGTCCGTGCCGCCCGGCGGATGAAGGCGTCCAGTTGGCCCGGCGAGCCGGCCGCCTCCGCGTCCAGGGCGTCCATGGCGTCCGTGGTGATGATTTCCTTGGTCAGCGCGGTGAACGGGGGCTGCCGCAGCAGTTCCCGGCACAGCCGGGCCCCGGCGCGCTGGCGGCGCAGGTCCTCGGGGTCCGCGGCGTAGTCGATGCTGATGCGCGGCGGGTCGTGCGGGGAGCGGGAGAGTGCGGTGACCGTTCCCCGGCCGCGGGGGGCCATGAGGTTGGAGGTCACCATGAACGCCCGCCCGCCGGGCACCCGGCCGGCCAAGTGGGGTGCGTACACGTCCAGTTCGACGTGGTTGAGTACGTAGAGCTGCATGTCGTTGGCGATGTCCGAGCCCGGCGCCGTGTACCGCAGGAGGACCTGCGCGCAGGGGTCGGCCGGATCGCACAGCCCGGGAACGGGGATGACGCCGATGGGAACCTGGGAGTGGTCCATGAGCCCGGCGCCGACGCCCGGCAGGTCGGCCACGACGTCCACGCCGAGCGAGCGCAGCAGCGCGGCCGGGCCGACGCCGGAGCGGTGCAGCAGCGCGGGGGTCGCGTAGGCGCCCGCGCACAGCGTGACCCGGTCCCCGTACACCCGGGCGGTACGGCCCGCGTGGACCGTCACGACCCCGGTCGCGGTGTTTCCCGCGGGCCCCTCGAACAGGACCCGGTCGACCAGGGTGTCGGCGGCGATCGTCAGGTTGGGCCGGCCGCGTACCGGGTCCAGGTAGGCGGCCACGGCGGAGACGCGGCGTCCGCCCTCGGCGAGGTTCAGGGGCAGCGGGCCCACTCCGGTGGTCCCGGGCGCGTTGTGGTCGGCCACGTAGGGATGGCCGAGGGCGGTCGCGGCCTCCACCAGGGCGGCCGACAGCGGGGACAGCTCGTGGGGGGAGGGCCGGCGCAGCGGCAGCGGGCCGTGGGCGCCGTGGTGGGGGCCGCGGAAGTCCGCGTCGCTCTCCAGCCCGGTGAAGTACGGCAGGACGTCGGGCCAGGACCAGTCGGTGCCGCCCGCCCGCTCCGTCCACCGGGCGAAGTCCTCCGGCTCGAGGCGCAGCGCGATACAGCTGTTGACCGCCGAGGAGCCGCCGACCACCCGGCCGCGCGGGAGCGGCAGCCGTGCGCCGTCGGCGCGTTCGGCGGCCAGTGACCAGTCGTGGTCCACCATCGAGGGGGTGCAGCCGTTGCGGAGGTCCTGGGGCAGCCGGGCGGGGTCGGGGTAGTCGGGTCCCGCCTCGATCAGCAGGACCCGGCGGCCGGGGTCCTGCGAGAGACGGGCCGCGAGCACCACTCCCGCCGGTCCCGCGCCGACGACGATGTCATCGAAGCCGTGACGCACCGGTATTCCTCTCCGTTGCCGTAGTGTGCGGTCCGGACGGGGCCGGCCCGGGTGAGGTCTTGGCCAGTCGCAGCAGCCAGCGCGACAGGCCGGCGGGCCGGGTGAAGCGCAGCAGGTCCAGTTCGACGTCCGGGGCGTCGTGGACCAGCGCCCGCACCTGGTCGCGTGTCGCGTGCCGGGTCGCCCATCCGTAGCGCAGGATGTTCTCCGGATCGGTGAACACCGACCGCAGCGGCGGTTCCTGATTGCCGCTCCACAGCACCTCCTTGTGCAGCGACCGCAGCAGGGTCCGCAGGACGAGACTGGTCATCGTGGTACGGGCCGGGTAGTCGAGCCATACGAGCAGATCCGCCCGGCGGGCGAGTAGGGTGGCCACCTCCGGGTAGTGCCACTCCGTGATCCAGCGGGGCTGCCCGGCCGCCCGGGCGACGTCCTGGGGGAACTCGGGACGTATCTGCCAGTCGGGCTCGTAGTACAGCTCGTCCAGTTCGATACGGGGCAGCGCCAGCAGGCCGGCGAGTTTGCCGGCGACCGTCGTCTTGCCCGCCCCGCTGCCGCCCGCGACCAGCACCCGGTCCGGCCGGCGCGGCAGGTCCGTCGCCGGATTGAGCACGTGCAAGACCACCGTCGGCGTTCCTCTCGATCCGTTCCACGGGCCGCTGCCGGCCGCCGCAGCCATGATCACCGTCCCCCGGCGGATTGACACCCTGACAGGTGTACGGGTGTGTGCGGGCCGACGGCGCTGCATGATCGTTGGCATGTCGCTTACCAACGGTGAGAACTCCGGCGTGGCCGCCGCCCTGGACACCGACGTGGACGAGGGCCGCGCCCGTGAGCGTGACAGGCGCTTCGTATGGCACCCGTGGTCCCCTGTGGAGGCGTCCGGCCAGGACGCTTTGGTCCTGGTGTCCGGCCGGGGAGACCGGGTACGGGACGCGGCGGGGCGCGAGTACCTCGACGCCATGGCCTGCGCGCTGAACTCCAGTTGCGGGTACGCCCATCCCGCGCTGGTCGCGGCGGCCGAACGGCAGATGTCCCTGCTGCCGCACTACGACCTGAGCGTGGGCACGCATCTGCCGGTCGGACGCGTCGCCGAGCGGCTCGGCGCGCTGCTGCCCGAAGGACTCGGCCGTACGCTGTTCCTCAACAGCGGCTCGGAGGCGACCGAGGCCGCGGTGCGGATCGCCCACGACTACTGGACCAACAAGGGCGAGCCCCGCAGCCGGATCGTCACCTTCGCCGCCGGCTACCACGGCACGACCTACATCGCCCAGCATCTGTCCGGGCTGCCGACCAACGCCGTGTACGGCGCCGAGCCCTTCCCCGTCACCCGGGTGCGGCCCTCGCTCCCGGCGCGGGAGCTGCGGACGCCCGAGGCCCTGCCCGCACTCGTCCAGGAGTTCGAGCACGCCGTGCTGGACGGCACGCCGCCCGCCGCGGTGTTCGTCGAGCCGCTGCTCAATGTGGGCGGAGGAGTGGTGCTGCCGGCCGGGTTCCTGCGGGCGCTGCGCGAACTGTGCGACCGCTGCGGAACCCTGCTGATCGTGGACGAGGTGTTCTGCGGATTCGGCCGTACCGGGCGGATGTTCGGCTTCGAGCACGACGGTGTCACGCCGGATCTGGTGACCATGAGCAAGGGGCTGAGCGGCGGGTACGTGCCGTTCGCGGCGCTGAGCACGACGGAGGAGGTCTACGCGTCCTTCGCGGCCGACCCGCTCCTGGGCGGCCTGCGCTACGGGCACACGACCGGGGGGCACGCGGTGGCCTGCGCGGTGGCGCTGGCCGTGCTCGACGTCATCGAGGAACGCAAGCTGGTCCAGGCGTCCGCGACGCTGGGCGAACAGCTCCTGGCGGGCCTGCGCCCGCTGCTGGACCACCGGGAGGTTCTCGATGTGCGGGGGCTGGGCCTGGTGGCGACGGTCGAGTGCGCCGGTCCCGAGGTGGCGGCGGAACTGGTGGCCGGGGCCAGGGCCCGCGGGGTGCTGCTGCGCCGGCAGGGCGCCGCCGTGATGGCCATACCGCCGCTGGTCATCGGCGAGAGCGGGGTGGCGGAGCTGGTAAGCGTGACGGGCCAGGCCCTTGCCGCGCTGTGACGCGCCGGCTGGGGAGCATCCTCAGGTGCTGTTCCCCGACCAGGCCGGAGCGCAGGGCCATCGCCACGACCGCCTCGCGCTTCCAGTAGGAGCGCTTTCCGTCGGCGGCCCCGGCCCATTCACCCACCCGCAGTTTGTGCATGGCCAGATAGTCGATGTGGTGATTGACCGCGGCCCGGCTGATCCGGTACGCGGGCCGGCCGTCCCCGAGCCGTTCAATCACCTCGGCGACCGTCGGCACCGCGCCCGGCGGGCACCCGCGCAACTGCGGTTCGCACAGGGCCACCAGAACGCGGAAATACATGCAATCCTCGTCGAGCCGGGGCCAGTTGGCGGCACTTCCGGACAGCGCGGAAGGTGCCAGGTAATGGGGTTCGGGGCCGAATACCTTCACCATACCTGCGCCCCGCGGCACCGGCAGGATGAGCCGGGCCAGTTCGAAGGGAATGGGTATGTCCCGGCGCCGCGGCGCCACCTTGACGAACTCCCCGCCGCTCTCCATGTTTTCGACGAAGTAGGTGTCCTCGGCGTGCAGATTCGTCAGGCACCAGTGTCCGTCCCGCGCCGTGACGACGGCGAGTCCGTGCGGGTGGGGGCCGGTGTCCGGGGCGAAGTCCAGGGAATCCGCCCGCTCGTCGTACCGGACGACCGCCCCTTCGCCCCCGGCGAGTTCGCAGCGCCTGGCCGTGGTCGGACGAGTCGGGCCCCCGGGCAGCCATCCGGAGAACTGAAGAGTCACAGTCCGCACAGTGAAGAACCTTTTCCGAACGTTGGTGCATGAAACTGAACGTTGGTACAAGGAAACAGAATTCACCGCTCCGCTAGTTGAAACCACAGTAACCGGGGGCTTACACCCGGGCAATGCCCTTGCTCGATCGTCCGAAATCCGCCGGTCGGCGCGCGCACCGGCATTGTTTCCGCTGCACACGATGTCCAAAACATGCCGGGTACCCGCTAAACGTCGAGGACGCAATCATGTCGAATTCCTTGTCACTGAACTCCGAGTTGCAGCCGGCCACGGCGAGCGGCGAGCAGGCGGTCGCGGCGGTCATGAAACTCCAGGACTTCCTCACCGGTCAGGCCGAGGCCACCGACCACGAAGGGCGGTTCGCCCGTGACAGCGTCGACGCGCTCGTCGAGGCCGGGGTGTTCGCCGCGAGCGTCCCCACCGATCTCGGCGGCTTCGGCGTCGAGCGGCTGCACGACCTGACGGTGATCACCTCCCGGATCGCCCGCGCCGACGCCTCGGTCGCGGTCGCCTACTACATGCACACCGCCCTGGCGTGGTACTTCGCCCGCGTCGTACGGTTCGCGGCGGACGGCGAGCCGGGCTACCTGCCCCGGGCGGAGTGGCTGGAAGCCATCGGCGGCCGGCGGATGCTGCTGTGCTCGGCGGTGGCCGAACGCGGGGCCGACTACTGGAATCTGGCCACGACCGCGACCGCCTCGTACAACGGCTGGGTGGTCAACGGCCGTAAGATCCTGGCCTCGCTCTCGCCCGCCGCCACCCACTTCTACTGCCGGCTCAAGGCGGTGCGCGGCGAGGGGAACCACCTGGCGAGCGCCATGATCCCCGCCGGCACACCGGGCGTGCGGGTCGAGGACGACTGGCAGGGGCTGGGGCTGCGCGGCTCCGGCAGCGGCAGCGTCCTGTTCAGCGAGTGCGTCGTGCCCGAGGACGCGCTGCTGGTACGCGGGCCCTGGGGCAGGCGCGACGCCGGGATGCTGGAGGGCCGCGCGGTCAGCGGCATGGGGCTCAACGGCGTCTGCCTCGGGATCGCCGAGGCCGCCCGCGATCACGCGCTGGAGGCCCTGACCAGACCGTCCCGCAGCCGCAGGCGCTCGGGATCGGCCGCGGTGAAGACCGCCGTCACCGAGATGGAAGCCGCCCTGACCACGGCCCGCGGCACGCTCGGTGCGGCGCTCCAGGACTTCGACTCGCTGCTGCTGCGCAACAAGCCGCAGGTGGTCACCGACGACACGAGCCGGGCGATGATGAAGGAGTGCCAGCTCGTCAGCATGGTCGTCGAGCGCGCCGCCACCACGGTCGTCGACCTCGCCATGCGCCTGACGGGCGGGGCGAGTTACCAGGCCCGCCACCCTCTGGCCCGCGCCTACCGTGACGTACGGGCGGCGGCTTTCATGCCCCCCTACTCGCCGCCGGAGGAGGCGGTGGACTTCGTCGCCGACACCACGCTGGGATCCGCCGAGGCCCGCGACGTGGACGGCTGACGAGCGGTCCTGGCCCTGTGGCCCCGTGGCTCTGTGGCCCTTTGAATTTCCGCGGCAGATGCCGCCGCGGACGCCCCTAGGCGACCGCCGACCCGACGACGTCATGTCGCTACCGGTCCAGACCAAGGGGTGAGGCAGCGGAGCGCGAACTCCGCTGCGGCAGTGCGGCCCGGCCCCTCTTTCGTGGGCCGGGCCGCAAATGCGCCACCATGCCTTGGCGCGCCACGCCCGGCGGGTAGGTTCTATCCCGGCCCGCCCCCGACTGGCAGGATCACCGGCATGGTGGCCATAGGTACTGTTGTCATGGGAGCCGAGGACGTGCCGCGCGCGGCCCGCTTCTGGTGTGCGGCGCTCGATTACGTGCCGCGCGAGGGTGAAGTGGAGCCGGACTGGGTGGTCCTGGTCCCGGCCGGGGGGACCGGCGTCGGGCTCGCGCTGGACCGCAGCGAGACCCCCGTACAGCCGGAGCCGCGGGTCCATCTCGACCTGTACGCCGCCGACGCGGCCGAACAGGCCGCGGAGGTGGCGCGGCTGGTCGCCCTGGGCGCCGAGCGGGTGCCCTGGGACCGCTACCCGCCCGACCCCGACTTCGTCGTCCTCGCGGACACCGAAGGCAACCGTTTCTGCGTCATCGACACCTCGGCGGGATAGCTCCCGGGACGCCCGCGTGGCGGGGACGGCTCCCGTCGGCCCCGCTCAGGTGCGGCCCTCCCCTCAGGCGCGGCCCTCCCCCTCAGGTGCGGCCCTCCCGCTCCTGGGCGTCCTTCAACTCCTGGGAGGGGGCCGCCCACCGGGCCCGTACGACCGGGAAGCCGGCCCGCTCGGCGGCGTCACAGACCAGTTCGTCGTCATCCACCAGATGCCGTACCGCACGGCCGCGGGCGATCCGGCGCAGGATCTCCAGTTTGGTGTACCGGGCCGGGCGCCGGTCCTCGTTCGGCCGCATCCACAGCCGCCCCTGCGGCAGCCCGTGCCGGTCGAGCCATTCCAGGGTGTCGCGGCGGCAGCGCTCGGGGCGCCCGGTCAGATAGACCACCTCGCACGTCCCGGCGCTCTTCAGCGCCAGGGCCACGCCGCGCGCCAGCGGCGGGTCCTGCGGGGCGGCGGCGAAGAAACCGTTCCAGTCCCGCGGCCGGCGCTCCAGGAAGTGCTGCCGGTGCCCGGTGTCGGCGAGGGTGCCGTCCAGATCGAATACCGCCAAAGGGAGCGTCGCCATGCCGTGCCGCCCTCTCCTGCGCCTTGTCCTCTGCCACGTGCGCGATCCGCCCGTCTGCCGCTTCCTAGCGCCTACGCGTCCGTACGGCCGGGGGACACGGCGGCCCCCACTGGACGGGTGACCTCGATCCGGCCGGATGCGATGCCCTGGGCGAACGAAAGGCGATCGTACGCGAGGTCGACACAGGTGTCGGCGGACAGCCGCAGCAGGACGTCGGCGTGTCCGGCGGAGCCGTCGGCGTAGGACGGGCCCTCGGGGCCGAGGGTGAGGTGGAAGTCTCCCTCGTCCAGGGAGATCTGTACGGTCCGCACGGCACAGGCGCCTTCGGGATCCGCGATGTCCCCGGCGGCCCGCTCCTGGACGTACCGCGCGAGGCGTTCCATCAGCGGCAGGGCGAACCAGTGGGCGCGTACCGCGTCGGTGGGCCGCTTCTCCCCGAGGTCCGCACTCCCCCACCGCGCGAGGGCGGTGAGCACCGGCCGCAGCTCCCGGCCGCGCGCGGTGAGTTCGTAGACGAAGGAGGCGCCCGGCGGGGCGAGCCGGCGCCGGGTGACCAGGCCGTCGCGCTCCATGTCCTTCAGGCGGGAGGCGAGCATGTCCGTACTGACTCCGGGGAGGTCGGCGTGCAGATCGGTGTAGCGCCGGGCCCCGCCCAGCAGTTCCCGGACGATCAGGAGCGTCCAGCGGTCCCCCACGGCGTCCAGGGCACGGGCGACGGCGCAGTACTGGTCGTAACTTCGGCGTGGCATGCCCTCAGCATAGACAAGTGGTTGGACTTTCCAAGTGGCTGCTTGGTAAAACCAAGTACGTTGACGGATGCCACCGCGCCGCGCGGTGCGCAGGGGCCCGCCGCGCCGGGCGACGGGCGAGGAACCGGGAGGCCGTATGGAGTTCAAGCAGTCGGGCAAGCTGGCCGACGTCTGCTACGAGATCCGGGGACCGGTGATCGAACAGGCCGACGCGCTGGAGGAGGCGGGCCACAGCGTGCTGCGCCTGAACACCGGCAATCCGGCCCTGTTCGGGTTCGAGGCGCCCGAAGAGATCCTCCAGGACATGATCCGCAGCCTCTCCCGCGCCCACGGGTACACCGACTCGCGCGGCATCCTCCCGGCGCGCCGCGCGGTGGCCCAGCGCTATCAGGACGCGGGGCTGCCCGGCATCGGCGTGGACGACGTCTACCTGGGCAACGGTGTCTCCGAACTCGTCTCGATGGCGGTACAGGCGCTGCTCGACGACGGGGACGAGGTCCTGATCCCCGCGCCCGACTATCCGTTGTGGACCGCGGTGACCACACTGGCCGGCGGCAAGGCCGTGCACTACCTGTGCGACGAGTCGGCGGACTGGCTGCCGGACCTGGACGACCTGGCGTCGAAGATCACCGACCGCACCCGCGCCCTGGTCATCATCAACCCCAACAACCCCACGGGCGCCGTCTATCCGCGTGACCTCCTGGAGGGCATGCTGGACCTGGCGCGGCGGCACCAGCTCCTGGTCTTCGCCGACGAGATCTACGACCGCATCCTGTACGACGGCGAGGTGCACCACCATGCCGCGGCGCTCGCCCCGGACCTGGTCTGCCTGACCTTCAGCGGCCTGTCCAAGTCCTACCGCGTCGCCGGTTTCCGCTCCGGCTGGCTGGTGGTCTCCGGCCCCAAGCAGCACGCCGCCGACTACCTGGAGGGCCTGGGCACCCTCGCCTCGATGCGGCTGTGCCCCAACGCCCCGGCGCAGTACGCCATCCAGGCCGCCCTCGGCGGGCGGCAGAGCATCAAGGACCTGGTGCTGCCGGGCGGCCGGCTGCACGAGCAGCGGGACCGGGCGTGGCGGCGGCTGAACGAGATCCCGGGCGTGACCTGCGTCAAGCCCAAGGGCGCGCTGTACGCCTTCCCGCGCCTGGACCCGTCCGTACACAAGATCCACGACGACGAGCGGTTCGTCCTGGACCTGCTGCTGCGGGAGAAGATCCAGGTCGTCCAGGGAACGGGGTTCAACTGGCCGCGTCCGGACCACTTCCGCATCCTGACCCTGCCGCGCGCCGACGACCTGGACGCCGCGATCAGCCGGATCGGCCGCTTCCTGGCGGGTTACCGGCAGTGAGCCGGCGGGCGGTGGCCCGCCTGCCGGGAAGTCCGGTCGTCCGGCGTGCGGTCCGGGCGGCCGGTCGTACGGACCAGGCGGGCCGCCGCCCATTGACGCGCAACCCGCGGCACGGAACCCGCGGCCACGCACTCTTGAGCCCGTGGCCGTCACCCGATTAGGTAGAGGGCGGCAACTACCGCCCGACCGGAAGGGAGTGCGACCGTGACCGCACGACCGGCGACAACCGAAGCCGAACTGGAGGCCCACCTGCGCGGCATCTGCTTCAAGACGGGCCCGCCGCGCCGTACCGGGGTCGAGATCGAATGGCTCGTCCACGACGCGCACCGCCCCCGATGTCCTGTGGAACCCGAGCGGCTGCACGCCGCGGCCACCGCACTGCGGGCCCTGCCCCTGCGGTCGGCCCTCACCTTCGAACCCGGCGGCCAGCTTGAGCTCAGCTCGCTGCCCGCCGCCTCCCTCACCGACTGCGTGGAGTCCGTCCGCGCCGACCTCGCCCTGGTCCGCCCCGCCATGCGGGAGATGGGCCTGGGCATGGCGGGCCACGGGCACAACCCCTGGCACCCGCCCCGACGCGTCCTGGACGAACCGCGCTACAACGCCATGGAGGCGTACTTCGACCGCTGGGGCGACGCGGGGCGGTCCATGATGTGCGCCACGGCCTCGGTCCAGGTGTGCCTGGACGCGGGGTACGAGGAGCCGGGGCCGCTGGGCTACGGGCGCCGCTGGTACCTGGCCCATCTGCTGGGCGCCGTGCTGGCCGCGGCCTTCGCCAACTCGCCGGCCAGCGAGGGCTGCCCGACCGGGTACCGCACCACCCGTCAGCTCGTGTGGTCCCAGCTCGACCCGGCCCGTACCCTCGCCCCGCCCCGGACCCCGACCCGCGCGCCGCGTGGGTCCGTTACGTCCTGGACGCGCCCGTGATGTGCGTACGGTCCGACCGGGGCCCGTGGGACGCGCCCTTGGGCCTGACCTTCCGCGAATGGATCCGTACGGGGCTGCCACGGCCGCCGACGCGGGAGGACCTGGACTACCACCTCACCACGCTCTTCCCGCCCGTACGGCCGCGTGGCCACCTGGAACTGCGCATGATCGACGCGCAGCCCGGGGACGGCGGGTGGATCGTGCCGCTGGCCGTCACCGCGGCCCTCTTCGACGACCCGGAGGCCGCCGAGCGGGTCTACCGGCTCGTCAAACCGCTGGCGGAGACGGCGGGGTCGCGCCCGGCGCCCCGCAACCCGCTGTGGCGGCACGCCGCCCGCGCCGCCCTGACCGATCCCGAGCTGCGCGCGGTTGCCCCGGCCTGCTTCGCGGTGGCCCGCGAGGCGCTGCCCCGGCTGGGCGCCGGCCCCGAGGTCATCGGCGCGGTCGCGGACTTCACCGAGCGCTATGTGAACCGTGGCCGCTGCCCGGCCGATGACCTCCTGGACGCCCTGAGCCCTCCGGCCCCCACGGACGCCGCCGCCCACGCGGATCAGCTCCCCCCTGGGAAGGACAGTTTGTGACCACCGATCCCGACTCGCTCCGGGAACGCGCGGCCGGCGCCCTGCTCGCCGCGCGCGACCGCACCCGGCTGCTCACCACCTGTGTCGAGGAGCCCGACCTCACCGCCCAGCACTCACCGCTGATGTCCCCCCTGGTCTGGGACCTGGCGCACATAGGCAACCAGGAGGAACAGTGGCTGCTGCGCACGGTGGGCGGGCGCCGGGCGCTGCGCCCGGACATCGACAACGTCTACGACGCCTTCGAGCACCCGCGCGCCGAGCGGCCCTCGCTACCGCTGCTGGCGCCCGCCGAGGCCCACGGCTATCTCGCCGAGGTACGCGGCCGGGTGCTGGACATCCTGGAACGCACCCCGCTGCACGGTGACCCGCTGCGCGACGCCGGGTTCGCCTTCGGCATGATCGCCCAGCACGAGCAGCAGCACGACGAGACCATGCTCATCACCCACCAGCTCCGCCGCGGTCCCGCCGCCCTCACCGCGCCCGAGCCCCCGGACACCTCCGGGGGACCGCTGCCCCGGGAGGTGCTGGTGCCCGGCGGCCCGTTCACGATGGGCACCTCCACCGAGCCGTGGGCGCTGGACAACGAGCGGCCCGCGCACCGCCGGCTGCTGCCCGCCTTCCACATCGACACCACCCCCGTGTCCAACGGCGCCTACCTGGAGTTCATCGAGGACGGCGGCTACCGCGACCCGCGCTGGTGGGCGCCGGAGGGCTGGGCGCAGGTCCGCGAGCACGGCCTGCGGGCCCCGCTGTTCTGGCGGCAGGAGGGCGGCGGATGGCAGCGGCGCCGCTTCGGCGTCACCGAGCCCGTACCACCGCACGAGCCGGTGCTGCACGTGAGCTGGTACGAGGCCGACGCCTACGCGCGCTGGGCCGGCCGGCGGCTGCCCACCGAGGCCGAATGGGAGAAGGCGGCGCGGTACGACCCGGACAGCGGCCGTTCGCGACGCTACCCGTGGGGAGAGGAGGACCCCTCCCCGCCCACGCCAACCTGGGGCAGCGGCATCTGCGCCCGGCCCCGGTCGGCAGCTATCCGGAGGGGCGCTCGCCCCTGGGCGTACGGCAGTTGATCGGTGACGTCTGGGAGTGGACGGCGAGCGACTTCCTGCCCTACCCGGGCTTCGCCGCCTTCCCCTACCGGGAGTACTCCGAGGTGTTCTTCGGCAGCGCGTACAAGGTCCTGCGCGGCGGTTCCTTCGCCGTGGACCCGGTGGCCTGCCGGGGGACCTTCCGCAACTGGGACCTGCCGGTGCGGCGGCAGATCTTCGCCGGCTTCCGTACGGCCCGCGACGCGGCACCGGAGAGCGCGTGAGGCCGGCGTCCGGGGCGGTCCCGGGCGCGGCCCCTGCCACGGCCCGGGGCGGTAGCACCCGGCGGAGGCGCTGATGTGCCGCCACATCGCCTACCTCGGCCCGGAGGTCCCCCTCGGCGAGGTGATCGTCAACCCGCCGTACGGCCTGTACCGGCAGTCGTGGGCGCCGCGCCGCCAGGCCCACGGAACGGTCAACGCGGATGGATTCGGCGTCGGCTGGTACGCGCCCGGCGACCCGGTGCCCGCCCGCTACCGCCGGGCCGGCCCGATCTGGGCCGACGCCTCGCTGACCGACCTGGCCCGGGTCGTACGGACCGGCGCGCTGCTGGCCGCCGTACGCGACGCCACCGAGTCCGGCGCGGACGCCGAGGCGGCCACCGCGCCCTTCGCGTCCGGACGCTGGCTGTTCAGCCACAACGGCGCGGTCCGTGGCTGGCCCGGGTCGCTGGCCGCGCTCGCCGCCGGTCTGCCGCCACAGGCGCTGCTGAGCCTCCAGGCGCGCTGTGACTCGGCGTTCGTATGGGCACTGGTGCACAGCCGGCTCGCGGCCGGCCTGGACCCGGCGCACGCGCTGGCCGAGACCGTACGGGAGGTGGCCGACGCCGCCCCCGGGTCCCGGCTGAACCTGCTGCTCACCGACGGCCTGACGATCGCCGCCACCGCCTGGGGCGACACGCTTTTCCACCGCAGCGAGCCCGGCCGCTCCACCGTCGTCGCCTCCGAGCCGTACGACGACTCGCCGCACTGGACCGAGGTCCCCGACCGCACCCTGCTCGCCGCCACCCCCACCGACATCCTTCTCACCCCGCTCAAGGAGCCCACTGCGTGAGCCCCCTCACGATCACCCGTACCCTGCCCGCCGACGCCACCGCCGCCGCCCTGCGCGCGGACGTGACGCACGGGCTGACCCGTACCCCCAAGCAGCTTCCGCCCAAGTGGTTCTACGATGCCCGCGGCAGCGTGCTCTTCGAGGAGATCACCAGGCTGCCCGACTACTACCCCACCCGCGCCGAGCGGGAGATCCTGCTGGCCCGCGCCGGGGACATCGCCGCGGCCACCGGCGCCCGCACCCTCATCGAGCTGGGTTCGGGCTCCTCCGACAAGACCCGCCATCTCATAGGCGCACTGACCGGTCTGCACACCTATCTGCCCGTCGACGTGAGCGAGAGCGCGCTGGCCGCCGCGGGCCGCGCGCTGCTCTCCGACCATCCGACCCTGACCGTGCACGCCCTGGTCGCCGACTTCCAGGAGGGTTTCCCGCTGCCCGGCACGCCCGGCCCGCGGCTGCTGGCGTTCCTGGGCGGCACCATCGGCAACCTGCTGCCCGAGGAGCGCGCCGCCTTCCTGCACCGCGTACGGGAACTGCTGGCGCCCGGTGACGCGCTGCTGCTGGGCACCGACCTGGTCAAGGACGAGGCCACGCTCGTGGCCGCGTACGACGACCCGACGGGCGTGACGGCCGAGTTCAACAAGAACGTGCTGGCCGTCATCAACCGCGAGCTGGGCGCCGACTTCGACCCGGCGGACTTCCGGCACGTGGCCCTGTGGAACGCCGAGCGGGAGTGGATCGAGATGCGGCTGCGGGCCCGCAAGGAGCTGACGGCCAAGATCCCCGCACTGGACCTGGCGGTCACCTTCGCCCGCGGCGAGGAGGTGCGCACGGAGGTCTCCGCGAAGTTCCGCGAAGACGGCGTACGCGCCGAACTCGCCGCCGCCGGCTTCACGTTGTCCCGGTGGTGGACCGACCGCGCGGCCCGCTTCGCCCTGTCCTTGTCCGTACGCGCCTGACGGCGGGGGGTCCGTACGCGCCTGACGGCGGGGTGTACGGACCGGCCCGTACAGCGGCCCGGACGGCACCGGCCGGGGCGTGGATGCGCCCGGCCGGTGCCGCCACCGCTGACACCTCGTTTCCGCCCTGAGGGAAGCGGTGCTCTGGCGGGCTCCGGCCCTCGCGGAGGAACATGGGACGCATGAGTGACCAACCTGCACGGTGGAGCCGGGCGAGCGTCTACCCCGACATGTGGGCCGACCCGCAGGAGGACCCGCGCAACAACGAAGGTCCCGCTCCGGACGGCGAACTCGCCACGCTGCACGACTTCCTGACCAACTACCGACTGACCCTGCGGATGAAGTGCGAGGGACTGGACGCCGGGCAACTGGCGCGCCGGTCGGTCCCGCCGTCGACGATGTCACTGCTCGGCCTGCTGCGGCACCTCGCCGAGGTGGAACGGGACTGGCGCAACTGGATCGGCGACGGCGACCCGCTGCCGAAGCTGTACGGCGAGGGCGGCGCGGACTTCGAGGCGGCCGTCGCCGACCAGGCCGAGGTCGACGCCGCATACCGCGCTCTGGAGCGCGAACAGGCCGCGACCGACGCCGCGCTGGCCCGGCACCCGGACCCGGGCGAACGCGTGGGCAAGGACGGGATCGCGGTCCGTGAGCTGCTGGTGCACCGGATCGAGGAGTACGCCCGGCACTGCGGGCACGCCGACCTGCTGCGCGAGCGCATCGACGGAAGGGTGGGCCAGTGACGGGAGCCGGCGCCCGGCACGGTCCCGCCGGCCCAGGGCTCGGACGCGTCACGCCGTCACCGGCCCTCGGCCACCGGCCCCCGGCGTTCAGTCGGGTGTGCCGACGGCCACCGGCAGGTGCTTGAGCCCGTTCTGGAAGTTGGAGACCAGGCGGGTCGGCTCGCCGTCCGGCCGGAGGCCGGGAAGCAGGGTCAGCACATGCCGCAGCACGGACCGCATCTGGACGCGGGCGAGATGGGCGCCCATGCAGAAGTGCGGGCCGAAGCCGAAGCTGAGGTGGTCGTTGGGGGCACGGGTGACGTCGAAGCGGTCGGGGTCGTGGAAGACCGTCTCGTCGCGGTTGGCGGAGGCGTGGTAGACGACGACCTTCTCGCCCCGCCGGATCCGTACGCCGCCCAGCTCCACGTCGCGGGCGGCGGTGCGGCGGAAGTTCATCACCGGCGGCCAGTGGCGCAGCATCTCCTCGACCGCCGAGCCGGTCAGCTCCGGTGCGGCGCGCAGGCGCCGGTACTCCTCGGGGTGGCGCAGCAGGGTGAGCAGACCGCCCGGGATGCCGTTGCGCAGGGTCTCGTTCCCGGCCACCGCGAAGAGGAAGAACATGTTCTCCAACTCCGCCTCGTTGAGCCCGCCCGCCCGCATGTGGGCCATGACGCTGCCGGGGCGCGGCCGTCGTGCCAGCGCGTGGGCGTAGGCGAACATGTCGGCGAGCGCCGCGCGGGAGCGGGGGTTGACGGGGTGCCCGTCGGGGCGCAGCGCGGGTGCCGGGCGCTGCGCCAGCGCGGCCCGGGCCATGGGGCTCAGCCGCGCCGGGTCCGCGGTGCCCGGCCGCGCGGCCCCTGCGTACTCGGCGTGCTCGGTGTTCTCGGCGTGCTCCGCGCACTCGGCGTACTCCGCGTCCTGGTAGCCGATGACCCGGTTCGACCAGTCCACGAGCAACTGCCGGTCCGACTCCGGCACTCCCATCACCCGCGCCAGGGTCCACACCGGCAGGTCCGCGGCCACCGTCACGAAATCGGCCGCGCCGTCCCGTGCCACCTGCTCCACCAGTGTGCGGGCCCGCGCGTCGATGTCCTGCTCCAACTCCCGTACGGCGCGCGGGGTGAAGGCCGCGGCGACCACCCGCCGGACGCGGGCGTGGTCCGGCGGGTCCTGGTTGAGCATCATGGCGCGTACGAAGGCCAGGTCGGCCTCGGTGTCGGGGTCACGGATCTGGGTGGCGCCCAGGTATGAGGAGTAGCACCCGGGCGTACGCAGCACGTGCTTGACGTCGGCGTGCCGCAGCACCGCCCAGTAGCCGGGCCCGGCCGGCCAGCCGTCGACCGCGGGTTCCTCGATCCAGCACACGGGACGGGTGGCGCGCAGTTCCCGGAAGAGGCCGTAGGGGACCCCGTCGGCGTAGGTCCGCGGGGTGAACACCTCAACAGCAGTCACGCACACGACCGTACGATATTTCCAACCTTCGAGGGAATCAGTCGTACGACATGGCTGGACGTGCCCTGCACCGCGCAGGATCTCCGCGTGGACGCACGACTTGGAGCACGCCGGATATCCCGGACCCGTCGAGGAGTACGCCAACGGGCGCGCCGCGCGGGCCCACCGGTGACGGCCCTCGGAACGCCGCTCGGTACGCACCGGCCGACGAGGTGGGGGGCGACGCTGGCCGCGGTGGCCGCGCTGGCCGCGTTCCTGGCGCTGGGCACCTGTGCCGCGTTCACCGCCGTGGCCGCGGGCGGCGGACCGGCGTCCCCTTCGCCGGGAACCGGGGCCGAGCGCCTCTTGTCGCGGGCCGGGCCGACGCCTCCCTCGTCGGGGGCCGGTGGCGGCGGATCGCACGCCCACGACGGGAACGGCAACTGTTCGTGGGCGGGGACGAGACCGCCGGACTGCCCCACGTTCCCGCCGCCCCCGCCACCACCGTGCCCGCCGTCGCCGACGCCTCCTCCCGTACCGCCCCGTCCGCCGCACCCGCCCCGTCCCCCTGCGCCGCCACGCCCGCCGCATCCACCGGCCCGGCCCCGCCCCCCGGCCCCCCAGCCGCCGCCTCCGGCCACCCACCGGCCCGCCCGCCCCGCGCCGCCACCGCCGGCTGCCGCGCCGCCGCCCCGCCCCGCTCCCCCGCAACCGCCCCCGAAGCGTTCCGCGCCCCCTCCCTCCGCACCGCCTCCCGCCCCTCCGGCCCCCTCTCCCCCGGTCCCGCCCTCCGCCACACCGCACCGGCTGTACCACCACACGGTGGCCGCCCGTCACCGGCACGGCAAAAGGTCGCTGGTGACCACGACCCTGCTGATCACCGCACCGGCCGTGCTGGCCGCCGCGGCGCTGCGCCCCCGTTCGAGCTCCTCGAACTCCTCCAGCTCCCCGTCCGGTTCCGGCTCGGCCGGGCGCCGTTCCTCCTAGGAGGTTGTCCATGTCCGAATGGCTGGTGCTGTCCCTCGCCATGGCCGCTGCCTGCGGCGTCGTCCTGGCCATCACGGTCCTCAGACAGCGCCGGATCGGCGAGGACGACGATCCGTCCGAGACGCCCGACGTCATCGAGTACATGACGATGATGGTGGGGGTGGTGTACGCGATCGTGCTGGGCCTGGCCATCGCCGGCGTCTGGGAGGCCCGCGGCGCCGCGCAGGACACCGTACGGACCGAGGCGCAGGCGCTGCACGAGGTCAGCGCCCGGGCCCGGGTGTATCCGCAGCCGGTCCGGGCGCGGATCCGCTCGGACGTCGACCAGTACGTCAGCCATGTCGTCCACAAGGAGTGGCCGGTCCTGGCCGGGCAGGGGAAGCTCACCGGGCGTGGCGCGGACCTGCTGGCGAAGGTACGGGCCGATGTCAGCGACTACCGGCCGCGCGACAGCTATGAGGAGCAGTCCTACCAGGGCATCATCGATCAGGTGGGGGTGGCGGACGGGGCCCGCAGCGCCCGCGGTGACAGCGCCGGGGCGACCCTGCCGCCGGTGGTCTGGTTCGGGCTGCTCTCCGGCGCGGCCGTCACCATCGGCCTGATCTTCACGCTCCAGATCCGCCGCTCCGGGCGTGAGCTGCTGATGGCCGGCCTGTTCAGCGCCCTGATCGCTTTTCTGCTCTTCCTGGTGTGGGACTTCGACGCGCCCTTCAGCCGGGGCCTGACGGCCACGGCGGAGCCCTTCACCGATCTCTTCCCGCACGTGTGACGCCGACGGGCGCGGCGTACGCCGTGCGGACACAGGAAAGCGCCCCGGCCGGTTGGGGGGAACCGGCCGGGGCGCTTTGTTGGGGCACGAGCCCCGTCACCGGTCGCCCGGTGCCGGTGCGGTACCTGGGCGGGGGGTCCCGGTATCGCACGGTAAGTTCAAGTATAAACCATCGCATGTTCGTTTCGTGAATCCGGGCCAGGGGCTTGATCGCGGGCGGCGACCGGCGATGACGGGCCACGGTGAGTCGCGGTGAGTCGCGGTACATCCTGGATAAACCCACCATAGTGAGTGAAACTGTGCGGACATCCAGGACGAACAGGCCCAGCGGGCCGCCGCCTCGACGCGCCCGGTCGCACCGGCGCACCGGCGCGGCGGCCCGCGGGCGGCGGAGAGGCGGAGCGCGATGACGTGGGCTTCATGGACGACCAGCGGCGTCATCGCCGGGGCCGGCGGGGTGGTCACGGACGAGATCGGAGTGATCACCGGAGAGCTGACCGTCCACACCACCTGGACCGAGGACCAGGCGCACATCGCTGTGCAGTACACCGGCGCACTGGACTGGTTCACGCTCACCGGAAGCCCCGTACCGGCTCATTCCGAGGCACACAGCAGAGCGGTCCACCAGGCCGCCGTCGATGCCGTCCGGGCGGGCGGCGGCGCCGTCGCACCGGCCGTCGCCTCCCCTGCGCAGCGGTGACCGACGGGCCGCGCCGGGCGGCCTCGGGCGGCGTTGGGCCATCCGGATGCGGACCCCGCCGGGTGCGGCGACCCTGGAGATGAAGGGGGCGTGCACGGCGAGGAGGACGACCATGTCGATGATGGACAAGCTCAAGCAGATGCTCAAGGGCCACCAGGAGCAGACCGGCAAGGGCATCGACAAGGCGGGCGACGCCTTCGATCAGCGCACCGGAGGGAAGTACAGCGGCCAGGTGGACTCCGCCCAGGACAAGCTCAAGGACCAGTTCGGCCGGAGCGGGGACGACCGGCCCCGGCACTGACGGACGAACGGGCTGGGCCGTACGTGTGAGCGGCCCGCCCCGTTCGGAGTAGTTGGCCAAGACACTCCGCCGACCGGGTGAAATGGGCGCACACCGGCACTCCACCGGCCGCTAGGGTCCCGGCCATGACTTCTACCCAGTCCGCCGGCGGCACCATCCGGCACAGCCAGTTGGGCACCCTTGTGATGATCGGATGGAGCGGTGAGAACGCGCAGGACGGGAACGACGTGCCCTTCCTGCTCACGTACTCCCTGGGCAACGGAAAGGACGGTCCGCAGGCCGGCATGGCCGCCATGGAACAGCTCATCCGGCAGATCGGGCTGACCATCGGCAACGAGCTGCTGGACGGCTCGCGGGCGCCGGGACTGCCGCTGACCCTCCTCGTGGAGGGCGGGCAGGCGGTCCTGACGACGCCGCACTTCAACGCGCAGTGCACGGTGCCGCAGGAGTGGCTGGCCGCGGCGCGCGCCCGCCGTCAGGTCTACGCGCTGTTCGCGACCCGCCCGTGGCCGGAGGCGGTGCCCGGGCGTCCCGTGGGCGAGGAGGCGCTGAAGCGGTTCGTGGCCAACGAGGACGTGCTGACCACCTCGGCGCACTGCCTGCTGCCGGTGCGCACCCTCCAGGGCAGCAACGCCCAGTAGGAGCGCGCCCTCGCTGCGCCCGTGGCTCCGGGCCGCCGTCCGGAGCCGGTCGGCCCTCCCGCTCTCCCGCTGCGCGCCCCGGTGTACGGTCTGGTGTGACCGTCACCGCGTTGTGGCCGTCACAGGGCCATGGGCAGCGGAAACAGGGCAGGGGTGGCGTCACCATGACTCGTCGGCGGGGTACGGACACCGGCGCACCGACCTTCACGGAGCAGGCCCGTCGTCGGCAGCTCGTCGAGTGCACGATCGACCTGATCTCCACCCGGGGCTATCCGGCGACCTCGCTGTCGGCGATCGCCGAGGAGGCCGGCATCTCCAAGGCCGCCGTCCTCTACCACTTCTCTTCCAAGGACAACCTGACGCAGGCGACGCTGGCACACGTGCTGGAGCAGTTCACCGCGTACGTCACCGAGCGCGTGGAACGGGAGTCCGATCCGCGGGCCGCCGTCGTGGCCTACGTCCGGGCGATGATCGGTTACCAGCAGGCCAACCGCCGTCATGTGCGGGTGATCACCGAGATGCTGCTCGACGACCACGGCGGCACCCGGCTCAAGACACCCGGCTCGCACGACACCAACGACCGCATCGGCTCCCTGGTCCGGCTGCTGACGGCCGGTCAGGAGGCGGGCTCACTGCGGGATTTCGACGCCCGTACGGTGGCGCTGGCGATCGGCGGTGCGATCGACGGCGTGATCTCGCACTGGCTCGCCCATCCGGACCTCGACCTGGACGCCGCGGCCGACGAGTTGGAGCACTTCACCCTCAACGCCATCGACCGCCGCGACCGGTCCTGACCACAGCCGCTCCGGATCACGGTTGCTCCGGGTCACGGCTGCTCCCGCCGCGTACGTCCCCGGTGGGCGCGGCGGGAGCGACGGGACCGCCGCGCCCGGTCAGGGGCGGGCGAAGCCGGGCGCGTGTTCGGCGCGGACGCCGATGCCGCCGAGGTAGCCGGTCACCGTACGCAGGGCGGGCCACCGCCGCAGAAGCCGCAGCGGCACCGGCAGCCGGTCGCCGTCGAGCGTCCCCTCCAGGGCGGGCAGCAGCACCGCCGCGTGCTCGCCGCGCTGCGCCCCCTGCACCAGGGACACCGGGAGCCCCCGCCGGCGCTGTACCCGCGCCAGGTCCGGTACGCCGACGGTGCCCCGGCGCAGCGGCCCGGCCAGGATGCGGGCCGCCGCCACGGCGTCCTGCACCGCCAGGTTGACCCCCACGCCGCCCACCGGGGACATGGTGTGCGCCGCGTCCCCGATGCACAGCAGGCCGGGCCGGTACCAGCGCGGCAGCCGCCCCATGGTCACCTCCAGCAGCTTGACCTCGTCCCAGGAGCCGATCGCACCGGTCACCTCCCGGTCCCAGCCGAACAGGGCGCCGATCCGGTCGCGGAACCACTGGATGTCGTGTGCCCGCAGCGCCCGGTCCCGGCCCTTGGGGATCAGGTACGAGGTCTGGTAGTACCCGCCGCGGTCCATGGTGACCGCCGCCTGCCCGCCCCCGAAGCGGGCGAAGACCCGGCCGTCCTTGATGTCACCGGCGGCATCGCGCGGCACCGGGACCCGTACGTTCCACACGTCCATGGGCACCTGGAACCACCGCGGCCGGAGTCCGGCCAAGCTCCTGACCAGCGAGTCGCGGCCGTCGCAGGCGACCGTCAGATCGGCCGCCAGTTCACCGGTCCGGCCGTCCGCGTCCACATGGCGCACCCCGGTCACCCGGCCGGCCTCGGTACGCAGGCCGGTGACGGCCGTACCCATCCGCAGCGTGAAGGAAGGCTCCTTGGCCGCGGCGTCCGCGAGGAGGCTGAGGAAGTCCCACTGCGGGACCATGGCGAGGTATTTGTGGCGGCCGGGCAGCCGGCGGAAGTCGGCCATCACCACGGTCGTGCCGCCGATCTCCATCCGCATCTCTTCGAGCCGGCGGGCGGGCAGCGCGCCGAACTCCTCGCCCAGCCCCAGTTCGTCCAGGAGCCGCAGCGTCGAAGGGTGCACGGTGTCCCCGCGGAAGTCGCGCAGGAAGTCCCGGTGCTTCTCCAGAACGGTCACTTGGACCCCGGCTCTGGCCAGCAGCAGTCCGAGCATCATGCCCGCCGGGCCGCCACCCACCACACAGCACGTCGTACGTTCCACGCTTGCTCCCCTCTCCTGAGGGGAAAAGACTAACCGATCGGTCAGCTAACTGACCGATCGGTTAGTACTGTGCCGCAAAAACCTCCTCCACGGGCGGGGGGAAGGTGTGTTCAGCGCGCGACCGCGCCGGAACCGGACGCCGACGATTCGGTGATCTGCGAGGGACGGCTAACCCCGGGTACCCCGCGGCACCACGGTCTTGAGGACCTGCGGCAGCGGGTACCAGTCGGCGGTGGCGAAGCTGGCGTGGGCTGCGGCCAGTTGGTCCACGCGGGCGCGCGCCTGGGCCTCGGTGGGCCTGGTGCCGTCGATGACCGGGGGCACCTTGTGGGCGTCGGTCATGATCAGCAGGTAGTGCCGGGTGTCGTACCAGGCGGTGTCGACGGTGCCGTTCATGTACGCCGCGGCGTCCCCGTCGAAGACCACGAACCAGGGGCGCAGGGCCGGGTCGGCGTAGCGCTCGCGCGGGTCTCCGGGGGCGGCGCGGTGCACGGCCGGGAAGGCGGTGGCCTGCGCGAGCTCGCCCTGTGCGGCGAGGTCCTTGAGGTGGGTGGCGTACTCGCGGTCGGTCCAGAGCTTGTCGAGCGGGTTGCCCTCCTCGACCGTGCCGGGGATGAGTTCGAAGAGGAACTTCCCGGCGAGCGCGGACCGCTCGGGCCAGCCGTCGGCGCGTACCGCCTCGTCCAGGGTCGCGTGCCGCCCCACCAGGTCGCCGGGCCCGTACACGGCGTCCCCCAGCTTGCCGCGGACCAGCGCGTCGAACGCGGCGGGCCCCCGGCCGCCCCGGGCGTTGAAGCCGTCCTTCATCTCGACCTTGACGACGATCGGGCGGTGCCCCGGGTTGGCGTCGTGCCAGGCCCTCATGTCGGCGAGGCAGCCGGCGAAGTCCTGGTCGCGGGGCTTGGTGCGCAGCTCCGCGGGGCCGGCGGCGTTCACGCAGTTGCTGTTGTTCCCCAGCGGGTTGGCGTGCGAGACGCGCCAGGACCTGCCCAGCCCGTTGGTCCACACGTCGAGTTCGACGAGCCCGGCGCCGGAGTCCAGGGCATCGGCGAAATAGGGGTACTTGCCCTTCTCGTAGGCGTTGTGGACGCCCACCGCCGTGGTCTTGTCGTACGTCCCGGCGGGCGCTGCCACCGCCGGGCCCATCGTCGCGATCACCGCCGCCGCCGCGACCGCCGCGGCCCCCGCACTTCGCGTTCTGTTCACGCGCCCCACCCTCATGTCTCTCATAGGTCACTGTGGTCGAACGGGCAGCAGCGTACGGGGGTTGCCGGACGGGCTGTTCACCGGGTGTGGTGCCTGGGCCAACGCTGCGTACGGTCAGGTTTCCGCCCGCGGACCGGGGGGCACACAGGCGGGCGTACGAGAGCACCGACCCGGCCGACCGGGAGGCACCACCATGGCGGAAGACCCGATCACCACGGACCCCGCGACGGAGCCCGAGAGCGACGCGCTGTGGGACACGTTCCACCGCGTGGTCAACATGACCTCGCCGGAGCTGGCCACATGGCTGCGGACCAGCGCCGCCGAGGAGAACAGCGAGGAGGTGCCCGACCTCGCGGGTCCGCCCGTGGGCCGGCACGTCCTGGCGATCTTGCAAAAGCGCCGTACCGACCTCACCGACGAGGACATCACCTGTATGCGTGAGGTCATCGACGAGGTGAACGAGCGCCTGAGCACGGCCCCGTCCGACGCCGCGCAGCGACCGGAGTGGCGGCACGCCCTGATGTCGCTGGGCCACGATCCGCTGCGCGAGGGGACGTGAGCGGCGGCGGCACGGCCAAGAGCACGGCCAGCACCGTCCGCGCGCTCCTGGAGGGCCACGGACAGACGTACGCCGCCGAGGCCGGCATCCGTCTGAAGGACACCCCGCAGCCGCTGTACCGGCTGCTGGTGCTCGCCGTTCTGCTCAGCGCCCGCATCCGGGCCACGACCGCGGTGGCGGCGGCCCGGGCGCTGGCCGACGCCGGGCTGCGGGACGCGCGGCGGATGGCGGACGCCACCTGGCAGGCGCGGGTGGACGCGCTCGGCGAGGGCGGCTACCGGCGTTACGACGAACGCACCGCCACCCAGTTGGGTGACGGGGCCCGCCTGGTGCTGGAGAAGTACGGCGGCGATCTGCGCAAGCTGCGGGACGCGGCGGGCGGCTCGACCGGGCGGCTGCGCACGCTGCTGCGCGAGGTGCCGGGGCTGGGTCCGACGGGCATCGACATCTTTCTGCGCGAGGTGCAGGCGGTGTGGACCGCGCTCGCGCCGTACCTGGACGCCAAGGCGCTGGACGGCGCCCGGCGGGTGGGGCTGCCGGGTGACCCGGACGCCCTGTGGAAGGCCGTACGCACGGCGGACCGGACGGCGGAACCGGCCGCGCTGGCCGCGGCGCTGGTCCGGGTGGCGCTGGACGCACAGGCGGCCCGGGACGTACGGGAGGCGGGGAGCTGAGCGCCCGTACGGCCGCCGCGCCCTGCGTACGGGAAGCCGGCGGTATGCCCCGTACCGCCTGCCCGGGCCCCGGCACCCACGTGTCAAACGCCTGGCCGCGGGGCACCCGGACCGCACGACCACCCGCACAACCACCCGGAAGCGGAGGTGAGACCCGTGCCAGGACGGCAGGAACTGCCCTCGACCCTGGGGCGCTCACCCGAGGAAGCCCAGCGCACCTGGATCAAGGCGCACGACTCGGCCGTGGAACAGTACGGCGAGGGTGAACGGGCCCACCGCGTGGCCTACGGCGCCCTCAAGCACACCCACGAGAAGGTCGGCGACCACTGGGAGCGCAAGGAGAAGGGCCGCAAGGGCCCCTCCGACCCGCAGTCGGCCAGGCCGCGGCAGCAGGGCGGGCGCAGCGGCGAGGGCGTGGACGAGCAGTCCTCCAAGGAGCATCTGTACGACCTCGCGCAGCGCCTGGACATCGAAGGCCGCTCGCGGATGTCCAAGCCGGAGCTGCTGGAGGCCATCCGCAAGGCGAACCGTTCGCGGACGCGCCAGGCCCGGTCGGAGTGAAGCCGTGGCCGGCCCCGCGCAGAACCCCGACCCGAAGAACCCCGATCCGGCCAACCCGGATCCCAAGAACCCCGACCCGTCGCCCGGGACGACACCCGGCCTCGAAGGGGGCGGCGGCGTGCCGCCAGGTGAGACGCCGCCCGCCGAGAGCAGTATGTCCGGCGCCGGGCCGCGCGAGACCTACAACCCGGGGCGCGGCTGGTCCCGGGGCCCGCTCCTGCTCCTCGCGCTGGTCGTCGTGCTGTGCGCGATCTTCTTTCTCGCCCGCATCTGGGGCTGGTGACGGGGCGCCTGTCTCTCCGGCTTCCGGCGGGCGCCCGTCTTCGTGACGGGCGCCCGCCGCTCCGCTACTTCGACAGCGTGTCGGTGACCACGGTCGCCGCTTCGGCGATCAGTTTGTTGTCGTACGGGGCGTCCTTCTCGTTGCGGTGCGACATGATCGCCACGACGACGGGCGCGCGGTGCGGCGGCCACAGCACGGCGATGTCGTTGCGCGCGCCGTAGTAGGTGCCGGTCCCGGTCTTGTCGCCGACCACCCACCCCTTGGGCACACCGGCTCTGATCAGCTCGTCCCCGGTGGTGTTGGTCCGCAGCCACTTCGTGAGCTGGGCCCGTTCCCGCTTGCCGAGGACGTCCCCGAGCACGAATGCGCGGAGGTCTTTCGCGATCGCCCGCGCCGTGCTCGTGTCGCTGATGACCCCCGGCACCCAACTGCTCAGTTTTGGCTCGTAGCGCTCCATCACGGTGACGTCGTCACCGATCTCCGCCAGGACGGCGTCCAGGCCCCGGGGCCCGCCGAGCTGATCGAACAGCAGGTTGGCGGCGGTGTTGTCGCTGAACCGCACGGCGGCGTCACACAGCTCACCCAGGCTCATCCTCCCGGCCGCGACATGCTCCTTGGTGACGGGCGAGTTGTCGACCAGGTCGTCCTTGGAGTACGTGATCATCCGGTCCAGCCCGTTCAGCGAGTACTTCCGCAGGACGGCACCGGCTTCCAGGGCCTTGAACGTGGAGTTGTAGGCGAACCGTTCACCGTCCTTGTAGGCCACCTCGCGCCCCGTACCGGTGTCGATCGCGTACACCCCGAGCCGTGCGCCGTACTTGCGCTCCAGGTCCCGCAACGCGCGGGCGTACGGCTTGACGGCCGCGGCCGGTTCCGTCCTGGCGAGGGACGCCGCCGATGCCGACACCGACGTCGCCGAGGACGCCGACGAGGACGCCGAGGTGTCCTCCGTGTGACCCTGCGCGCCACAGGCTGCCGACGGGACGAGGGCGAGCGTGGCGAGCGTACCGACGACGGCACGCCGGAAACGGTATTGCTGCATGGTCCGAACCTCCCGGGGCGCCCTGCGGGCAGGGCGCGTCGAGGGATGGAACGCGAAGGCTCCACCCCGGTGTGCGGCTGGCTGTCGGGAACACCCTCGCCCTCGGGTGACCATGCGGTCCAATACGGTTGTGCGCCGTTCCATGCCGAACTGGCATAGAGTGCGGGCCGTGGATCTCGTGGGAGCGTGTCGCGCGTTCGTCAGCGTCAGCGAGTACGGCAGCTTCACCGTCGGAGCAGCCGCCGCCGGGATGTCCCAGTCGGTGGCCAGCCGTCGCGTCGCCGCCCTGGAAGAACGTTTCGGTGAGCAGTTGTTCGAGCGCACATCGCGCCGGGCCGTACTCACCCCTTCGGCCGGGACATGCTGCCGGCGGCCAGAGGACTGGCACAGGCGGCCGAGGTGCTGCTGGACGAGGCGGCAGCCGCCAAGCGCAAGCCGTGGCGGCTCGCGGTGCCGGGCATCTGCTCCACGGCCTCCCTCGCCCGTCTCGTCGCCGAGGCCCGAGGGCACGGCGTCACCCTCGACCTCCGCGTCGCACCACCGGCACGGCGCAGGGAACTGGTCCACGCCCAGCAGGTACGGGCCGCGCTGCTCGCGGTGCCCGCGGACGAGGCGGCGTGGTCCGTACCGCTCGGGCTCGCCGGCGTCCGGGACCCCGGAGTCAGGCGCGTCTACCTCGAAACGCTGCGGCTGGGCCGGGCCGGCCGCGGCCCGGCCCGCCGGGTCTGGATCCAGCCGGAGGACGACGTGCCGCACATCCGTGACCCGCTGACCAGGCTGCGCGACGCGGTGGGGCTGCGGCCCGCACAGCTCGTCACCGCACCCGACCTGACGAGCGCCGCGGCCGACGTCCTGAGCACCGACGACCTGTTGCTGTGCTCCCCCGCCCAGGCCGCGGAACTGGCCCTGAACTGGCGGCCCCTGGGCGAGGTCACCATCGGCCGGGGGTTCGCCCTGGCCGCCGCCGCGGACGGCAACCCCCGGCTCATCCAGGCGCGCCTGGGCGACGCCATAGCCCGCTGCCTCGGCGCGGACACCGGGCCCACCACAGACGGAAGGGCGCACACCACAGGAGGAACGGCGGCGTGAACACCGAGGCACTGCTGCGCGAGATGCGCCGCCAACTGCACGACGGCGGCCTGCACGGCACTCTGCTCGTACGGAACCTGCACACGGGGGAGGAGCTGGGCATCGAGCCGGACACCGAGCTGCCCACCGCCTCCCTGGTCAAGGTCCCGCTCGCGCTGGCGACCCTGGAGCGCATCCGGCGCGGCGAACTCCACGGCGCGATGATGCTGGACGTACCGCCCGGACGGATCACCACACCCGGCCCCACCGGGCTGAGCCGTTTCCGCCACCCCGTCCGGATCGCGGTCGAGGACCTGCTCTACCTGAGCACCTGTCTGAGCGACGGAACGGCCGCCGACGCCCTGTTCGACCTGACCCCGCCCGACCAGGTCACCGCCATCCTCCGCGAGTTCGGCCTGGGCGGCATCACCGTACGGCACACGATGCGCGAACTGTCCGACACGCCCGTGGAACGCTTCGATCCCGCCGAGGCCCACCTCGCCTACGCCCTGGCCATCGACGCCGGCACCGGCGGACGCGGGCACCGGGTGCCCCAGCTCGACACCACCCGCGCCAACACCGGCAGCGCACGCGCCTACGCCGGGCTGCTCCAGGCCCTGTGGAGACCCTCGGCGATCGACCCCGAAGTGGCCGGGCGGGTACGCGACCTCATGGCCAACAACGTGCTGCGGCACCGCCTCGCCCCGGACTTCAGCTCCGACGCCACCACCTGGTCCTCCAAGACCGGCACGCTCTTGAACCTCCGCCACGAGATCGGTGTCGTCGAGCACTCCGACGGAATGGCCTTCGCCATAGCCGTTCTGACCGAGTCCCTCGTCCCGGCCGGCACCCAGCCCGGTGCCGACGCCCTGATGTCCCAGGTCGCCCGCACCCTGCGGGACCATCTGCGGCAGCTCTAGTTGTTCTGTTCCGGGAGGTTGTGGACGGTGACAGGGCTCACGGCTGATCGATCTTGAAATGGGTGAGGGCCTTCTGGCCTGGTGTGGATTGCGACATCTGCACCAGCAACAGAAAGGCCCTCGTGCCCCACCGTAATGCACCCCTGACCGAGACAGGCCGCCTGCGTCTGGCTCGCTGCGTGGTCGAGGACAACTGGCCCCTCAGGCGCGCCGCGGAACGCTTCCAGGTCTCGCCGACGACAGCCCAGCGGTGGGCTGAGCGCTACCGGCGGTTCGGTGAGGCCGGGATGTGCGACCGCTCCTCCCGCCCGCGCACAAGCCCGCGCCGCACCCCCACCCGCACCGAGCGCCGCATCATCAAGGTTCGTGTCCTGCGCCGCTGGGGACCAGCCCGCATCGCGGGCCTGCTGCGGCTGGTGCCCTCGACCGTGCACCGCGTGCTGACTCGCTACGGCCTGGCCCGCCTCGCGCATCTGGACCGGGCAACCGGCCCTGTCATACGCCGCTACGAACGCCAACGGCCAGGCGAACTGGTCCACGTCGACATCAAGAAACTCGGCAACATCCCCGACGGCGGCGGACACAAGGTCCTGGGCCGGCAGACAGGCCGAAAGACCCGCTCGAACGTCGGCTACAGCTACTTGCACACCGCCGTCGACGACCACTCCCGCCTGGCCTACAGCGAGATCCACACCGACGAGAAGAAGGAAACAGCCACCAGCTTCTGGAAGCGGGCCCACGCTTTCTTCGCCGAGTGCGGCATCACCGTCGAGCGGGTGCTGACCGACAACGGCGCCTGCTACCGCTCACACGACTGGCAAGACGAGCTGGCCCGGGCCGGGATCACGCACAAACGCACCCGGCCCTACCGGCCCCAGACCAATGGCAAGGTCGAACGCTTCAACCGCACGCTGCTGGACGAGTGGGCCTACGCCCGCCCCTACCGCTCGGAGCAGGAACGACGCGACGCCTTCCCCGGCTGGCTCCACACCTACAATCACCACCGCGGCCACACCGCGCTGCAAGGGAAACCACCCGCCAGCCGCGTCCCCAACCTCACGGGCCAGTACATCTAGTTCTGCCGCACATTGGGGGCCGTGCGTGGTCATGCCGAGGGACCGGTGGCGTCCGGTCGCCGGTGACCGCGGTCGATCTCGTTGCCGTCCTCATCGGTCACATGGCTGTGCACGCCGTTGGCGTGCACCGTCGCCGAACCCGGCCGGTAGTCGGCCTCGAAGGGCTCGTTACCACGTGTCGTCCCGGACCAGGGACCGTCACCGCCCACCGAACCGACCGTCCAGACCACGAAGGTCTCGCCGGGAACCAGCCAGTGGTCGCTCCCGTACGGCTCCAGGAACAGCTCCAACAGCTCCTCACCGCCGTTCCTGATCCGCAGGCGAGTCCACCGCGTTGTCCTCCGCGTCGCCGTCGGGCACCCGGCGCAGTACGTCGCCGGGCCGGCAGTCCAGGGCGCGGCAGATGGCGTCGAGGGCAGTGAACCGTACGGCCTTGGCGCGGCCGTTCTTCAGTACGGCGATGTGGGGCGGGCGTGATGCCGACGGCCTCGGCGAACTCGCCGACCGACGTTCCGCGTGCGGCGAGCCGACGGTCGAGTCGGACGACGATCGCCATCAGTTCACCCCGGCGATCTCGGTCCGCAGCTCCGTCGCCTTGCGCAGGAGACCGCGCAGGACGACGACCAGCATCGTGAACGCTCCTCCCACTCCGGCGCCCGCGGTCGCGGCGGCCAGGGCGCCGAGGACCTCCGTGCCGTCGTCGACCAGCCGGTTCTTACGGTCGTACGCCGGCTCCCGTGGCCAGTTCGTGGGCGCGTCCGCCGCGGACCCTGGCCGCCAGCGGCGGGGTGTGCATGCCGCTCCCCCGGCGCAGGCCCCGCAGGAACTCCCGCAGGGCGTCGACGGCCGTGTGTTCGGGGTGCCAGTCCAGTTCGGCGTGGGCGCGGGCGCAGTCCATCAGCGGCAGGGTCAGCGCCGCGCCGAGCAGATGTGGTGAGGCGGGGACCAGGCGCAGGCCCCACGCGGCCGACACGGCGGCGCGGGCCGCCCGGCGCGGGAGGCGGACCGTACGCGCGTGGAGGATCCCGGCGAGCAGTTCGGCGTCCACCGGCGGCCCGGCGGCGAGGTTGAAGGCGCCGCGGACGTCGCGGTGGACGGCACGGCGGAAGGCGTCGGCCGCGTCGTCGGTGTGCAGGACCTGGAAGCGCAGTCCCGGGATGTCGGGCACGAAGGGCAGCAGCCCGGGACGGACGAGCCGGCCGGGGACCAGCGGGCCGGCGAACAGGCGGCGCTGTTCGGATGCCGCCGCCTCCTTGAAGAGGAAGCCGGGCCGCATCCGTACCACGCGCATGCCGGTGTGGGTGCGCTCGAAGTCGTCCAGGACACGTTCGAGGTAGGACTTCTCGCGGCAGTACGCGGCCTCCGGCCAGCCGTGGGTGGGCCAGGACTCGTCCACGGCGCGGTCCTTGGGGCCGGGCGAGTACGCGCCGACCGAGGAGGCGTGGATCAGGGCGGGCACCTCGGCCTCGGCGGCGGCCCGGAAGACGGCGATGCCGCCCAGGACGTTGGTGCTCCAGGTGACCGCGGGATTGTGCGTGGGCTGGAAGAGCCAGGCCAGGTTGATGACGGCGTCCGCCCCGGCGAAGCGTCCGCCCAGCGTGGCCCGGCCGCTCTCCTGCCCGATGTCGGCGCTCGCCCATTCGGCCTTGGGCGGCGTCCAGTCGGGGACGCGGCGGGCGATGCCGAGCACCGAGGCGACGTCGGGGTCCTCGGCGAGGGCCTGTACCACGCTGGTGCCGACGTTGCCGGTCGCGCCGACGACCACGACCCGCTTGCCGCCGCCCGCCTGTTTCGTGTTCTTCGCCATGGGCCCGCTCCTTTCGTCGCCCCCGGTTCCGGTGCCGTGCCGTGGTTCCGATGCCGTGCGCCCGCTGTCAGGCGGTGGTGGCGAGCATGCCGCGCGCCGTGGCGGCGATGGTCTGGGCGTCGATGCCCGCGCCCCGCAACTGCTCGGCCGGTGTGGCCGACCCCGGCATGGTGCGTACGGCCAGCCGGGCCAGGCACGGCACGGGACGGCCGTCGGTGAAGGCGTCCAGCACCGCGTCACCCAGGCCGCCTTCGGGGTGGTGGTCCTCCACGGTGATGATCCGGCCGGTGACCTCGGCGGCCTCCCGCAGGGCCGGGATGTCCACCGGCTTGAGCGAGTACAGGTCGATGACCCGGGCCGGCACGCCCTCCGCCGCCAGGGCGTCCGCGGCGGCCAGCGCCTCGTGGACGGTCACCCCCGCGCCCACGATGGTGATCTGGTCCCCTTCGGTGGCGCGCAGGGTCTTGCTGCCGCCGATCGGGAAGTTCTCCGACGGGTCGTAGATGACCGGCAGACCGCCGCGCGAGGTGCGCAGATAGCGGATGCCCTCGGCGTCGGCCATGGCGGCGACCAGATGGGCGGCCTGGTTGGCGTCGCACGGGTAGAGCACCGTGCTGCCGTGCACCGCCCGGAAGGCGGCCAGGTCCTCCAGGCCCATCTGGGAGGGCCCGTCCTCGCCGATGGCCACGCCCGCGTGCGAGCCGACGAGGTTGATGTCGGCGCGGCTGACGGCGGCCATGCGGACGAAGTCGTACGCGCGGCTGAAGAAGGCGGCGAACGTCGAGGCGTACGGCAGCCAGCCGCGTACCTGCATGCCGACCGCCGCGGCCACCATCTGCTGTTCGGCGATGTAGCACTCGAAGAACCGGTCCGGGTGCTCGTCGGCGAAGACCTTGGTCCGGGTGGAGTCGCCGACCTCGCCGTCCAGGGCGACCACGTCGCCGCGCGCGGTGCCCAGTGCGGCCAGCGCCTCGCCGAAGGCGTTGCGGGTGGCGACCTCCTCGCCGATCTCGTAGCGCGGCAGTGCCGGGTCCCCGCCGCCGGGCCACACCTGCCGTTCGGTGTCCAGCGGCGGATGCACCTTGATCTGGAGGTCGCGTACGCCGCCGAGTTCCGCGACGGCCGCCGCGGCGTCGGGCAGCGGCTTGCCGTGCTTGCCCTCCTGGTCCTCCACGGCGGCGACCCCCCGGCCCTTGCGGGTACGGGCGAGGATCGCGGTGGGCCGGCCGACGGTGGACCGGGCCTCGCCGTAGGCGCGGTCGACCGCCTGTGTGTCGTGCCCGTCGATCTCGATGGTGTGCCAGCCGAAGGCCCGTATGCGGCGTGTGTAGGCGTCCAGGTCCCAGCCGTGGCGGGTGGGACCGCGCTGGCCCAGGCGGTTGACGTCGATGACGGCGGTGAGGTTGTCCAGGTGTTCGAACCCGGCGTGCTCGAACGCCTCCCACATCGAGCCCTCGGCCATCTCGCTGTCCCCGCACAGCACCCAGACGTGGTAGGGCACATGGTCCAGGTCGCGTCCCGCCAGGGCCACCCCGACGCCGATCGGCAGCCCCTGGCCCAGCGAGCCGGTGGCGACGTCCACCCAGGGGATCCGGGGGTGGGGTGCCCCTCCAGGATGCTGCCGCGCTTGCGGAAGGTGAGCAGTTGCTCGTCGGTGAGCGCGCCGGCGGCCTTGCCCAGCGCGTACACCAGCGGTGAGGCGTGCCCCTTGGAGAAGATCAGATGGTCGTTGCCGGGGTGTTCGGGCCAGGTGAAGTCGTAGCGCAGATGCCCGGCGAGCAGCACGGCGGCCAGTTCGGCGGCGGACATCGAGGAGGTGGGGTGGCCGGAGCCGGCGGCGTCCGCGGCCCGTACGGAGTCCACGCGGAGCTGCTGGGCCAGCTCCCGCAGCATGGCGTGCCGGCCGCGGTCGCCGGCGCTGATGGTGTCGGGTCCGACGGCCTCGGGTCCGGTGGCGGCGGACCCGGCGGCCCGGGATCCGGTGGCGGCGGGGCGCGGCTCGCCGCCGGCGCCGGTGTCGTCGTAAGGGTGCTCGGTGGTCATGCGGTTCCTCCGGGTCCGTGGGATTCCCCGGTCTGCGGCCGGCCGTTCCCCTGGCCGGAGCCGTCCTCGCGGCCGGGCCCCGCGGGCACCCGGGCCAGTTCGGGGGTGGCCGCGTCCAGCGGGACCGATCCGGAGCGGACCAGCCCCAGTTGGACGCCCTGGCGCGGCAGCAGCGCCTCCAGCGTCCAGTCGGCGGCGACCCGTACGCGGTTGCCGGGCATCGCCATGAGGTGGTAGCCGCGGGTGACGAGGTTGGCGAACGGGCCGGACAGTGGCAGGTGCAGGGGGTTGGCGGCGGCCTGGATGCCGCCGAGGTCGACCATGAAGCCCAGGTCGTTGTGCTTGTACGGACGTATCTCGCCCTTCCCGTAGGAGGCGGCGATGTTGTGGGCGGCGACCCTGCCCTGGCGCTGGGCGTGCTGGGCCGTCATCGGCGTGAACTCACCCGGCCGGGTCAGGTCGGGTACGGCCGCCGCGTCACCGCAGGCCAGCACCTCCGGGTGGCCGGGCACCCGCAGATATTTGTCGACACACAGCCGGCCGCGCTCGATGGGCAGGCCCAGCGAGGCGACGAGCGGATCCGGACGCACCCCCACGCACCAGATCAGCGAGCGGGTGGCCACGAACGACCCGTCGTCCAGCAGCACCCCGTCGGAGGTGGCCTCCTTGACGGAGGTGCCGGTGCGGACGTCCACGCCGCGCCTGCTCAGCACCTGGTGGGCGGCGCGGGAGAGCCGGGGGTCCAGTTCGGGCAGGATCCGGTCGGCGAGGTCCAGCAGCATCCAGCGCGGCTTGCCCGCGCCGCGCAGGCCGGCGTTCTGGCGGGCCAGCGCATCGGTGAACAGCACGCCGTGCGCGGTCACTTCCGTGCCGGTGTAGCCGGCGCCGACCACGACGAAGGTGGTACGGGCGGCGCGCTCGGCGTCGTCCTCGGTGCTGCCCGCCAGCTCGATCTGCCGGGTGACGTGGTCGCGCAGGTAGAGGGCCTCGGGCATGCCGCGGAAGCCGTGGGCGTGCTCGGCGACGCCCGGGACGGGCAGGAGTTTGTTGACGCTGCCGACGGTCAGCACCAGCCGGTCGTAGCCGAGCGTGCCGGTGCGCCCTTCGGGGTCGGTGTAGGTCAGCCGCCGCTCGTCCAGGTCGACGTCCCCCACCTCCCCCAGGACCAGCCGGACGTGCGGCAGGGTTCCGGTCAGTGAGACGGAGACCCGGCGCGGCTCCAGGACCCCGGCGGCGACCTCGGGCAGCAGCGGCAGGTACAGGAAGTAGTCGTGCGGGTTGACCAGCACAATCTCCGCGGCGCCGCGTGCTGTGCGGGAGAGTGTGCGCGCGCACTGGTAGCCGGCGAAGCCGGCCCCGACGATCACGATGCGGGGGCGTTTGGCGGAGGGCGTTCGGGTCGCGCGGGTCACAGGGCCTCCAAGTCCTCAGTCCTTGTGCTGCCGGGCCGTGCTCATGGGTGCTGTGCTCGTAAAGCTGTGGTCATAGGTGCTGTGGTCGTAAACGCCGTGCTCAGGTGCCGTGCTCATGGTGCTGCCGGGGCGCGGCGCCGCAGGTCCGCGTCCGGAGTGGTCCGGGTGCCCGGAAACCCGCCCGGTATGTCGCACGTCTGGGAACGCGCTGCTCTGGTACCCGTGTGGCGCCCGGGGAAATGGACCCGTGGGAACCACCCGCCGTACGCACGGAAGTAGCACGACCACCGAGCACCGGAGCATGCATGATCGCAAAACAGCAGGTCACCGACGCGGTACGCCAGGAGAGCAGCGCCGTCCTACGGTCCGTACGGCAGGCGTGGTCCGGCCCCGGCCGGGAACGCGACCTGGTCGTCCAGTCCCTCAAGGCGGCGCTGGCCGCTGCCGCCGCCTGGGCGCTCGCCCAGTGGCTGCTGCCCGACACCCTCGCCCTGATGGCGCCCTGGGTGGCCGTGGTGCTCGTCCAGTCCACCGTCTACCGCTCGGTCGCCCAGGGGCTCCAGCAGACCTTCGCCATCGCCTTCGGCACCATGCTCGCCACCGCCGTGAGCCTGCTGCTGCACAGCACGGCGGCGGCGATGGCCGTGGTGCTGCCCGTGACGCTGCTGGTCGGCAACTGGCCGCGCCTGGGCGACCAGGGGATCTACAGCGCGACCTCGGCGCTGTTCACCCTGGTCGGCGGGCCGGTGTCGGTGTCCGTGGCGACCGACCGGGTGCTGGCCGCGCTGATCGGTGCGGCCCTGGGCATCGGCGTCAACGCCCTGGTACGGCCGCCGGCCCACCTGCGCAGCACCCGTCAGGCGGTACGGGAGGTGATCGCCGAGTGCGTGGGCATCCTGGAGGCCGTGGCGGACGGCCTGACCGAGCCGTGGACCAACCGGCAGACGCTGGGCTGGTGGGACCGGGCCCGGCGGCTGCCGCGGCTGCTGCGCCGGGTGCGCTCCGCCGTCGACTGGAGCAAGGAGAGCGCCCGGCTGAACCCGGACCGCCGGTGGCGTACCGAACTGGTGCGGGCGCAGTCGGAGTTCGAGGGGCTGCTGTCCACCCTGGAGGAGGTGGCGGAGCAGATCCAGGGGCTGACCCGTACGCTCCTGGACGCGTCCGAGGACGCCGGCTCCCACGACGGGGGCGGTCCGGGCTCCGGTTCCCCTGCCGCTGCCGGCTCGGACGCCGGCACCGGCACCGCAACCAGCACCGAAACCGACGCCGCCAGCGACAGCGACGCCGACTGCATCGGCCCGATCACCAAGCCGGACGCGGAGACCACCGAGTCCTACGCCGCGTTCCTGCGTCAGGTCGCCGCCGCGACCGACACCTACGGGCGCAGCATGACCGGCCCGGACCGGGACGCCGCACGCGAGGAGCTGTCCCGGGCGCTGCGGCACGCCCAGGACACCCACGAGTCGCTCCAGAAGCGACTGGCCGCCCAGACACCCGACGATCCGGGGGCCATCGCGCTGTTCGGGTCCCTGCTGGCACATGCCCGCAGGCTGCTGCGCCGGCTCGGCTCCTGACCAGCCGTCAAGCGGACAGCTCCTGACCGGCCTGCCGGCCGTCGGGCAGCGCGAGCAGGACCCGCCCCGGCTTCTGTGGCCGCTCCACCGCCTCGTGGGCGGCGGCGATGTCCGTGAGCGGGAAGACCCCGGCGATCGGGTAGCGCAGGTCGCCGGCGGCGGCAGCGGCGGTCACCTCCGCGATGCCGGCGGCCACCGCCTTGGGCGGGAAGTCGTCGTACCCCAGCAGCCGCACCGTGGCGTTCTTGAACGCCAGCGGCCAGAAGGGCAGGGCGGGTTCGGGGTCGCCGGTGGCGTAGGTGACGACCGCGCCGCCGGGGGCCAGCAGGTCGGCGTCGGCGTGGACGTTGGCGTCCAGGGCGACCTCGATCACCCGGTCCGCGCCGCGCCCGCCGGTCAGTTCCAGGACCGCCGCGGCCAGGTGCGGGCCCGTCCGCAGGGCGTGGTCGGCGCCGCCCTCGCGTACCGCGTCGAGCTGATCGGCGCGGGTGACGGTGCCGATCACCCGCGCCCCGCCCCGGCGGGCCAGGGCCGAAGCCGCCCGGCCCACGCTGCCCGCGGCGCCCGCGACCAGCACCGTGGTGCCTGCCACCGGCCCGTCCGCGAAGACCGCGCGGTGGGCGGTGAGCCCGGGGATGCCCAGGCAGGCGCCCTGCTCGGCCGGCACCTCCTGCGGCAGCGCGCCGACGTGACGCACGGGCACGACTGTGTACTGGGCCGCGGTCCCGTACGGCCGGTAGCTCTGGGCGTAGGAGCACCACACCCGCCGCCCCAGCCAGGAGCGCGGCACCCCTTCGCCGGCCGCGTCCACCACTCCCGCCCCGTCGTTGTGCGGCACGATCCGCGGGTGGGCCATCGCGCCCGCGCCCAGCCACACCTGCCGCTTCTTGACGTCCCCGGTGTTGATCCCGGAGAACTCCACCCTGATGCGCACTTCCCCCGGCCCGGGCACGGGAGTTTCCATCTCCCCCACCCGCAGCACCTCTCGGGCCCGGCCTCTGTTCTCATACCAAGCGGCGCGCATGTCCCGCACGATACGGCCTTGGCCGGTGGCGTGGACAACCCCCGGTCGCCGCAATACTTTCAATGGCACTCCAGACCTCTCGGGGGTGCCGCGGTGAAGATCGAGGTCATCGAGAAAGACGATCAGTACGTTCTGAATCACTGCACGAAATATCTCGCCCGGGACAGCGCCGACCCGCGTCACGACTTCGGCCAGTACCCGCCCGGGGACGCCCGCGCGGCAATCTGCGAGGCCTGGCGGTTCCCGGTGGTCGACGCCCACTGGGACGGGGTGTCGGCCGCGAGTTCCTATCCGTACAACGACGTGACGTTCGTCCACGACGGGCGGCGGCGGACCCCCTCCTCGGTGTCCGTGCTGGGCACCTTCGGCCCGCTGCACTCCCCCGTGCCGCTGCGCCCGCTGGTCTTCGCGGGGGAGCCGACCGGTTTCTACGCCGCGACCGTGCGCGTGCCCAAGGGGCAGGTGCACACCTACAAGTTCGCGGTGGACGGCACCTTCGGCCTGGACCCCGTCAATCCGCAGCGCACCGTCCTGGACAACGGCGAGACCTGGTCCCGCTTCTTCACCGACGGCTGCGCGGTACCGCTGACCTTCAGCCGGGCCGAGCGTGATCTGCTGGGCCGGCTGGTGCGCCATCTGCTGCCGTTCCGGCTGGAGGAGAACCGGCGGTTCCTGCGCGGCGTGTACGAGTCCTTGGACCGGGCGAGCCGCGAGGAGGAATTCCCGCTCGCCTATCAACTGGACGACGAGGTCGGCACGGTCAACTACATCGACAAGCTCGTGGCCCGCCAGGAACAGCACAACGCCGACGACTACCACATCTGCCTCAAAATCATCGGGGAAATACTGCGGTACCGCTTCGGCAGTCTCGACCCGGCGTCCGCGCCCCCCGAAATGTACGCGGATCTTTACGCGCAGATGGAGACCGAAAAGGTCGACGGCTGGGACTACTCCCGTTACGGAAGCCCGCGTTTCTTCCTGTTGCTGCTGAGGCGGCACGCGATGACCGGCGCGTTCGTCCACCCCAAGTACGGCGGGAATTCCGGGGCGGCGGGCTGGATGTACCTGGAGAGCCGCTTCAGGGACGCCGGGGACCGCACCCTCTTCGACTGGCGGCGGGCGCTGGAGTCGCCGCTGGGCCACAACACCGACTACCGCGGCTGAGGGGGAGAGATGGCCTCCGAGGAGAGTGCCCCGATCGTCGTCATCGGCAGCGGCGCGGGCGGCGCACCGCTCACCCACACGCTCGTCAAGGCCGGCCACCGCGTGGTGATGCTGGAGAAGGGCCCGCTGCTGCGCACCCAGGCGCAGAGTCCCACGGGGCTCTCGGACTTCAAGCGCGACGAGTCCTTCGCCACCGGCTCGGAGAAGCGGATCACCGTCCAGGGCGTGGCCAACACCGGTGAGCCGTACTACTCCAGTCATGTCGAGCCGGACCTGAACGACGAGCCGCACGTCTACCGCGACAGCGACGGACAGGACCGGGTCACCATCGAGGGCTACACCGCCCAGGTGGTGGGCGGCGGCACCCAGTTGTACGGCGGGGTCTCGCCCCGCTTCACACCGGAGGACCTGCGGCTGGCCACCCTCAACGCCTCGCGTACGGACCTGCGTGACGACCCGGGCGGCGAGGTGCGCCGTGAGGCCCGCGACTGGCCGCTGGAGTACGCCGTGCTGGAGCCGTACTACAGCCGGGCCGAGCGCCTGGTCGGCATCAACGGGACCTGGGAGGGGCAGGCGAAGGTGCCCTCCGAGGACCACTACCAGCCGCCGCTGGAGCCCAACGCCATCAGCGCGTACGCGGCGGCCGGCATGGACGCGCTGGGCATGCGCCGCTACCGCACCCCGCTGGCCGTGATCACCCGCGACCACGCCCCCAGCGGCCGTACGGTCCCCGCCGACACCGACAGCATCAAGACGGCGTTCGTCAACCGCTACGGCGACCCGCTGGGGCTGAAGTCAAACACCTGGGTCTCGCTGCTGGCTCCGCTGCTCACCGACGGGACGGGCGGGCTGGACCTGCGGGCCAACTGCACCGTGACGCATCTGGAGGCGGACGGCCCGCGGGTGACCCGGGTGCACTACCGGGACCCGGGCGGCCGGGCCCGTACGATCGCCGCGGGCACCGTGGTCGTGGCGTGCTCGGCGATCGAGTCGGTGCGGCTGCTGAAGCTGTCCGCCGCGCTGGACGCGGCCTTCGACCAGCGGATCAACGCGGGCGGCCTGCTGGGGAGTTACTTCCTGACGCACTGCTTCGGCGGGGCGCAGTGCATCGTGCCCACCCGCGCGGACAAGTCCAAGACGCTGGACTCGGACTGGGCCACCGACCACTGCGCGCGCCCGGAGTGGTTCCGCGCGCAGGGCCTGTGGGCGGGCGGGGTGATCTACAACAACACCTCCGACGGCGCGCTGCCCATCTCCCTGGCCCGCACCTGGCACGCCATGGACATGGACAACATGTGGAAGGGCTACCTCTACGACACCGGCCTGGTGGGCGACGGCTTCGAGGACTACCTGGAGGACAGTTTCGGCCGCCGGCTGTCGGTTGCGTTCATGGCCAACCAGGTGCCGCAGCGTTCCAACCGCATCGAGCTGCACCCCACCGTCAAGGACAAGTGGGGCCGCCCGGTCGCGTACATCATCAAGACCTGGCACCCGCACGACCGGGCCCTGATGGACACCCTCGCCGAGCAGTGCCGGCAGATCCTGGTGCACGGCGGGGACGTGCGCGACGTCAGCTCGGGGTCGGTCGGAGGCTCGGTGGTACGGATCGCCAACCACGTCCTGGGCGGCGCCCGGTTCGGGTCGCAGCCGGGCGACTCCGTCCTGGACCCGGACTGCCGGGCCTGGAACTTCGACAATCTCTACGTCACCGACGGCGCGTTCATGCCGACCTCCGGCAGCGCCAACCCGACGCTGACCATCGAGGCCAATTCCTTCCGCGTCGGCGACGTGCTGCTCGGCCGGCTCCAGAAGCCGTGAGGACGCCGCCCAGGAGGCCGTGACATGGACAGCCGTTTCGACCAGATCTACACCCACCCCGAGAACGAGATCTTCCGCGTCGTCTTCTACCCCGACCGCATCTACCATGCCCGCTACCTCAACGCCACCCGCTCCTCCCGCTACCGCTACTACGTCTCGGAGGTACGCGGCTCCGCGGACGGCACCGCCATCAAGGGCGACGTCTTCCTGGCCGGCAGCAAGCTCTGCCCCATGCTGCGCATCGAGTACTCCGGCATCCGGCTGGTGGAGCAGGCGCGGGAGTTCGGGCGGCGGCTGGGGCCCCGTACGAAGGCGTGGCTGAAGGTCACCGGGGAGGACCCGGCGCAGTCCGCCGAGGCGATCGTCACCCTGCACTGGGACCCGGTGATCGGCGCGTACGCGGCCGAGATCTGGCAGACCCTGGAGCCGCCGGACGGCACCACCCACGACCACCGTGTGCTGCCCCTGATGGGGCGGGACGCGCCGATCACGCGGGTGCCGCAGCTCTCCCCGCTGCTGGGGTCGGTGACCGAGGTGGCGATGGCCTTCCGCGAGGACGGCGTCCTTTACCCGACGGGGCAGAAGCTGGGCAACCCGCAGTGGGACAACGCCTATCTGCGCTCGCACCAGGAACCGCGTACGCCGGAACCCAGCTCACCGCAGAACACCGTCGCCGACAGCAACTACCTGCTGGACTTCCAGCGCGGCTTCTTCATCCCCGACGCCTCGGCGCTGGCGCCCGTCAACTACCGCAACGCCATGAGCGACGAGGGCAACCCGGAGCGCCGGGAGGACAACATCGTCCAGATGCGCTGGCTCTTCCAGCGGGAGCTCGGCAGCGACCTGGTCTTCTTCCACGAGGTGACGGTCCCGCCGGGCGCGGTGGAGGGCACCCACCGGCACATCGGCTCCGAGGAGCTGTACTACGTCGTCTCGGGCACCGGCATCGCGTACATGAGCGACGGGGACGACCCGACCACCGCGAACTATCCGCTGGTGGAGCGGCCGGTCTTCGGTGTCGGGCCGGTCAAGTGCCGTGAGCTGCCGGTCAAGCCGGGCAGCGTCATCTACACCAAGAGCGGCGGGGTGCACGGCATCCGCAACCCGAACGACGCGCCCCTGAAGTTCGTCGCGTTCCTGTACCACACGACCTGACACCCACCGACACCCACCATCTGAGGCGGTCCAGCGATGCCCAAGATCGTGCACACCGACTCGGTCTTCCGCGTCGACCCCGGCAAACCACCGGACTACGCGGCGGACAACCCCCTGCTGAAGCTGCTGGGCCTGGTCGAGCGTTCCCGTACGGCCGCCGAGCGCGAACTGTATGACCCCGCCTCCCTCCAGTACCTCTTCCCGCTGCGCTCCCTGGAGCTGTACGGGCCCGCCGCCCCGAACCAGGATCAGCTCGACCCGGAGCACCAGGACGACAAGACCGACTTCCAGAAGCAGAACGTGCGCGACTTCCGGCTCGGCGACACCCGGGCGGTACGCGGCTGGGCCTCGGTCGGCGACTGGCGCGGCCCCTTCCTCCAGTTGTCCTACCGCGGCGGCCCGGACTCCGCGCTGTGGCGGGAGGCGGGACAGCTCGGGGACGCGATCGGGTGTGTGGTCTCCGTACAGGGCAGTACGCCGCTGCCGGTCCGGGTCCCCTACGACGAGGAAACCGACTTCTACACCGTCGAGTTGTGGGGCCGGGTCGGTGACGGGCTGCGCGACCTGCTGGGCGAGCGCGGCAGGGCCGCCCTGGACAGCGGGCTGCTCCAGCCGCGCCCGGACATCGTCACCGGACTCGCCCAGGACTTCGCCCGCGACCGGATGAGCGACCAGGACCTGCGGCAGATCTCGCCCCGGCACGCCCTGCACCCCGTCCTGCCCTGCTACATCGACCTGCGCTGGACGGCGAGCCCGGACGGCGCGGGCTCGGCCGATCCGCCGTCGGGCTCGGTGCGCCTGGGCTTCGAGATGCGGCTGCGCGGCTGGGAGAACTACCTCAGCGTCGGTACGAGCGGCAATCCGCACGGCGGCGTCGGGTTCCTGGAGTACCGCACGCTCTTCAGCGACTACGGGCGCTGGGCGGGCAGCGGCGAACTGCGGCGCGCCCTGGAGCCGTACAACCTGGACGCGTACGGGAACAAGGGGCACTCCAGCGGTGACGGCGAGCCGTTCTTCGCCGTGAACTACATGGACCTGCACGTCCTGGACCCGGCCTGCGGCATCGGCCTGCACCGCCACCGCGACAACCAGGAGGTCTTCTTGATGCTGGAGGGCGACGGGCTGATGGTGATCGGTGACTGGGCCGACTCCGGGACCCGCGTGCGCTCCTTCGAGATCCGCCGGCTGCCGGCCGGGCACCTGGCGTTCCTCAAGGGCGGCAATCTGCACGGGCTGATGAACCCGGCCGACCAGCGCGCCTCCCTCTTCATGTTCGGCGGTTACGACTGATCCTGACGGTGACGACTGACTCGGCGGATACCACGGACCCGGCGGTGACGACTGATGACGACTCCCGCGAGCCTGCCCGGCGACCCCTACCGGCTCGGCGCCCACTGGGACGGCCGGGGCACCTCCTTCGCCGTCCACTCCTCGGCCGGCGCGTACGGCGGCGCGGTCGAACTGTGCCTGTTCGGCGAGGGGGTGAGCGGCGGGTGCCGATGTCCGTGGACTGCGACATCTGGCACGCCCACGTCCCTGACGCGCGGCCGGGTCTGGCCTACGGCTACCGCGCCCACGGCCCGAACGAGCCCCGGCGCGGCCTGCGCTTCGATCCGTCCGTGGTGCTGCTGGACCCGTACGCCAAGGTGATGAAGCCGCTGGGGGAACGGTCGCTGGTCAGCCTCGTCGCCGACACCGCCTTCGACTGGGGGACGGACAGCCCGCCGCGCCACCCGTGGTCCCGCACCGTCCTGTACGAGACGCACGTCAAGGGGCTGACCGCCGCCCATCCCGAGGTGCCGCCGGAGATCAGGGGCACCTACGCGGGGGTGGCGCACCCGGCGGTGCTGCGCCACTTGAGCGAACTGGGCGTAACGACGGTCGAGCTGATGCCGGTGCACCAGTTCCTGTCCGAGCAGTTCCTGCTGGACCGCGGGCTGGTCAACTACTGGGGCTACTCCACCATCGGCTTCTTCGCCCCGCACGCCGCCTACAGTGCGTCCGGTCACGACGGCGGGCAGCTCACCGGCTTCAAGGAGATGGTCCGCGCACTGCACGCGGCGGGCATCGAAGTCGTCCTGGACGTCGTCTACAACCACACCGCCGAGGGCCCGCCGGACGATCCGGCGCTGTCGCTGCGCGGTCTGGCCAACGAGATCTACTACCGGCTGGACCCCGCCGACCCGTCCCGCTACGTGGACACCACCGGCACCCGCAACACCCTCAACGCGGGCCGCCCGGAAGTACTGCGCCTGATCATGGACTCGCTGCGCTACTGGGTCACCGAGATGCACGTCGACGGCTTCCGCTTCGACCTCGCCGCCTCCCTCGCCCGGCAGTACGGTTACGTCGACCGGCTCTCCGCCTTCTTCGACCTGCTCTACCAGGACCCGGTGCTCAACCGCGTCAAGCTGATCGCCGAGCCGTGGGACGTGGGCGCGCCCGACAGCTACCAGGCCGGCCGCTTCCCGGCGGGCTGGAACGAGTGGAACGACCGCTACCGCGACACGGTGCGCGATTTCTGGCGCGGCGCGGCGGCCACCGGCGACCTCGCCAGCCGGCTGGCCGGCTCCTCGGACCTGTACGCGCCCGGGCGCCGCGGCCCGGACGCCTCGGTCAACTTCGTCACCTGTCACGACGGCATGACCCTGACCGACCTGGTCACCTACGCGCGCAAGCACAACGAGGCCAACGGCGAGAACAACCGCGACGGCACGGAGGACAACCGCAGCGCCAACTACGGGGTCGAGGGCCCCACCACCGACCCCGCCGTCACCGCGGTCCGCGAACGGCAGCGCCGCAACCTGCTGCTGACCCTGCTGATCTCCCAGGGCTGCACCATGCTCCAGGGGGGCGACGAACTGGGGCGCACCCAGGGAGGCAACAACAACGCGTACTGCCAGGACAACCCTTTGAGCTGGTACGACTGGTCCGCGCCGACCCCGTTGACCGCTTTCGTGCGCCGCGTGGTGGCGCTGCAGCGCGACCACCCGGTGCTCCGGCGCACCACTTTCCTCACCGGCGCAGGTTCCCCTCCGGACGTCGCCTGGTACGACCGGGACGGCCGGGTCATGACACCGGCCCGCTGGCAGGATCCGGCGCACCGGTTCCTGGGGATGCTGCTGGCGGGGGACGGGAGCGCCGTGCCGGACGCGGACCTGCTGGCCCTGCTCAACGCGGACACCGGGCCTGCAAGCTTCGTGGTGCCGGGCCGGGCGGGCGCGGTCTACGAGGTCGTCGTGGACACCACGGCACCGGACGGCGCGCCCGCCCCCGCCGCCACCCTCAAGACGGGTGACGTGTGCGTGGTACCGCCGCGTACCTCCTTGGTGGCGCTGGCCGCCCGCACCGGCTGACGCCGTACCCCGCGCGGGTCCCGCTCCGGGGACCGTCGGCGGCGTCATCCTTCGCCGGGGCCGCCGGAAGCACGCCCTTCCGCCGCAACTTCCCTGCCTCTACCGTGAGTTGTCCCGGACCACAGGGGAGGCGGCATGACCCGGAAGTATCGTTTCGCACCGGTACGGACACCGCGAAGACCACGGACACCGGCCGCGACGTCCCTTGTGGCGCTGCCGCTCGCGGCGGCCGTGCTCACCGCGACGCTCGCGCTCTACATGACGCTGGTCGCCTTCGGCAACATCACCGACTTCGGTACCAACCGGGAGTTCGTACGGCACGTCCTGGCGATGGACACCACGTTCAAGGACCCGGACCTGATGTGGCGGGCCATCGAGTCACCCGTGGTCCAGGACATCGCGTACGTCCTGATCATCCTCTGGGAGACGGCCGCCGCGCTCGTCCTGATCGCGGCGACCGCGCTGTGGGCAGGGGGACTGCGGCGCCGCGGCGGCTTCGCCCGAGCCCGGCGGGCGGCCACCGCCGGGCTGCTGATGGTGCTGCTGCTCTTCGGCGCGGGCTTCATCGCGGTGGGCGGCGAGTGGTTCGCGATGTGGCAGTCCAAGAGCTGGAACGGCCTGGAGGCCGCCGCCCGCAACTTCCTCCTGGCGGGGGTGGCGCTGGTGGTCGTCCACCTTCCGGGGACGCGGGAGCGTACGGCGCCCGACGAATAGCCCGGATTGCCGGCCGAACAGCCCGGATTCCGGGCGCGCCCGCACCGGTCCGGCGCCCGGCCGGTGCACCATGGGATGCGCTGGACATGGGACGCGTTGGATGCGGTACCCGGTTCACCACTCGATGCGGTACCCGGTCAGCCAGTCGTCGGCTCCGGCGCCGGCTTCCCGGCGCTCGATGCGGCGCGGCAGTACGGCGTCCCTGACGACCCGGCGCACGGGTCCGGGCGCCGCGTGCCGGACCATCTCCGCGCTGGCCGCCACAACCCGCTCCACCCGCTCGCGGCGCAGCTCCTCATACGCTGCGAAGGCGTCCCGCGCGCGGGGGTGGTCGCGCAGGCACTTGGCCAGCACGATGCCGTCCTCGATCGCCATCGAGGCGCCCTGGGCGGCGTTGGGGGCGGCGGCGTGCGCGGCGTCCCCGATGATGACCATGGTGTCGGTGGACCAGTTCGGTGTGGAGGCGATGTCGTAGGCGTTGGAGCCGGTGATCGCCTCGCCGGTGGAGCGGACGACGGCGGCGGCCGGGGTGTGGTCCTCCTCGAAGAGGGCGGCGACACGGTGGCGCCACTGGTCGGGGGCGACGGCGGCCAATTCCGCCCGGGACAGTTCGCGGCCGGGCGCGTTGGCGAACCACCACACCTCGCCGTCCGGGGCGAGGGTGCACCCGAAGAAGGCACGCCTGCCGTAGATCATGGTGTAGGTGCGGGCCGCGGGCAGGGTCTTGGCGTCCCGGGTGTAGCCGCAGACGGTGTTCTGCCCGGTGTAGCGGGGGCGCGGCGCGGCCGGGTCGATGAGCTTGCGGGTCACCGAGTGGATGCCGTCCGCGCCGATCAGGACGTCGCCCTCGGCACGGCCGCCGTCGGCGAAGGAGGCCACGACCCGGCCGGTGCCGACGGTCTCGGCGGCGATCAGCCGCTTGCCGTGGTGCAGGGGGATGCCGCGGTCGCGGGCCTGGTCGTGCAGGACCCGGTAGAGGGTGGCGCGGCGCAGCGTACGGGGACCGGTGCCGCTCGTCCCCCGCCGTCCGTCGTCCCCTTCGCCTTCTCCCCCGCCTCCGCTGCCCGCGATGGGGCGTTCGCCGAGCCGCTTGCCGGCGCTGTTGAAGAACTCCACCCGCTCGGCGGGGAAGGAGTGCTCCACGACCGGCCGCTGCGCGTCGATCACCCGCAGCGCCTCCAGGCCGTTGGCGAAGACGACGAGGAAGGCCCCGACGTCGTCCGCGCCGGTGGGGTACGCCTCGAAGATCTCCGAGTCGATCCCCGCCTTGCGCAAGGCCATCGCGGTCACCGCGCCGGCGATGCCGCCTCCGATGATCAGGGCGTGGGTCATGACGCTCCCCCCTGTCGGACCTCCCGGCCCTCCGGACGAGGTGGACGGGCACGGCCGCGGGGCCGCACCCGTCCACCTTGACGCCGTAGGGCGAGGGGAGCCAGACCTCGCGCGGCAGCGGCGGGACGCGGGCGCAACCCGCGCGGCGGACGGGAGCCCAGGGGTGTGCGAGGCCGGCGTCCCGGTCCTGGGGAGCGGGCCGGGCACCCGCTCCCGGGCCGGTCCGGCCGCCGCGTACACGTACGTACCAGGCAGCCGGACCGGGGTGGCCGGCGCGGCCGGGACGACCGGCCGGCCGGCCGGAGGCGGTCAGCCGGCCGCGTAGACGTCCTCCACGTAGCGGCCCGCCGCGGTCAGCCCGTCCAGCCAGGACCGCGCCTCTTCCCGCGAGGCGCCGGTCCGTGCGGCGTACAGCTCCTGGAACGCCTCCCGTACGCCCGGCGCCATCCGGCTGCCGTCCCCGCACACGTACACCCGCGCCCCGGCCTGGAGCAGCGGCCACACCTCGTCGGCCGCGGCGGCGATCCGGTGCTGGACGTAGCGGCGGCCCTCCTCGGGACGGACGCTGAAGGCCGGCCGCAGCCCCACCGCGCCCGCCGCCTCGGCGGCCTTCAGCTCCGCCGCGTGCAGATAGTCCGCGTCGGGCGCGTCGCAGCCGAAGAAGAGCAGCGCGGGGGCGGGCCGGCCGGCGGCGACGCGGTCGGCGACCGCGCCGCGGAAGGGCGCCAGTCCGGTGCCGGCCGCGACCATGATCACCGGGGTCGGGTCGGCGGGGTCGATACGGAACGCCTCACGGCAGGGCTGGACGCGGGCCAGGACCGTGTCCCCGGGCCGCAGCGCGTGCAGATGGCCCGAGCCGGTGCCGCCGGGCAGCAGGGAGACCATCAGGTCGGCGTGCCGGGGGTCGGCGGCGGGCGAGGAGGACACGGAGTAGTGCCGGACGCGCATCGGCGGCAGCAGGTCCAGCACGGCCGTCCAGGGCAGCGCCCCGCGCAGCGCCGGGTGCTCCTCGATGAGGTCCAGGACGGTCCGCGGGTCGTCCTCGGCGAGGTTCTCCAGGGCCGCGCGCTCGGGCGGGCAGGGGTTGTGCGCGGCCAGCAGCGCGGCCTGTGCGGGTGTCGGGCGCGCCCCCAGCTCCAGGTGGTGGGCCAGGAGTTCCCGTACGGTCAGCGGCCGGTCGACGGGCAGGGTGTCGCGGCCGGGGCGGTGGGCGCGCAGCGCCAGTACGGCATCGAGGTCCACGCCCAGTACCCGGGCGGCCCGCTCGACGGCCGCCGGGGCGTTGACGGGCAGCACCGCGAGGTGGTCGGCGGTGCGGTAGGTCACGCCGTCGGGCAGGGCCAGGCGCAGGAAGCGCTTGGTGCGCGGGTGACCGGGGGCGGTGAGGTCGTATGCCTCGGTGACGGTCATGGGCGTCAGGCCGTGCCGGGCGGCGAGCGCGTCCAGCGGCCCGCCGGTGATCTCGGTGACGCTGTACGTCTCCTGCGCGGGCCCGGCGGGCTCCGTACCACTCGCGCCGGTGCTCGCGGGGTCGCCGTACCGGGCGAGCAGGGCGGTCCGCAGGTGGGCGGTGAACTTTCGTACGGTCCCGGACAGATCGCCCGAGGCGTCGGCCTCGGCGCGCGGCAGCAGCCGCTCCCCGCCCAGGGCGGCGAGCCGGTCGTCGAGCAGGGTCGGCACGCGCTGGTAGGTGGCGGCCCAGTTGCGGTCGCCGACGCCCAGCACCGCGTACGCGACGCCTGCCGCGGTCCCTTCCTGCGCGCCCTGGATCCAGCGCACGAATCCGGCCGCGTCGTCGGTCGGCTGCCCGTTGTAGGAGGCGGCGACCAGGACGACGGGGCGGTCGGCGGGCAGCGCGCCGGCCGCGGCGTCCAGCGGCGCCACCTCGGCGGTGAAGCCCAGCTCACCGGCCTCCTCGGCCAGCCGCTCGGCGAACTCCCGGCAGGTGCCGTAGTTGGTGCCGTGCAGGAGCAGCAGGCCGGTGCCCTGCCGGGCGCGGCTGGGCAGCTCGCCGTCCCGCGCGGTGTCCTGCGGGGCCTTGTCGCCGCCGCCGGGGAGCACAGCCAGCGCGGCACGTGCCGCCGCCCGGTCCTCAGGGGTGCGGGCGGCCAGGGTGAGGGTGAAGCCGTCCGGCTTGAGGGTGAGGGTCTCCTTGACGCGCAGCCGGTAGTCGGCGTGGTCGATCAGCCGGTAGCGGTGCACCAGCATCGCCAGCAGCATCGTCGCCTCGTGCAGCGCGAACTGCCGCCCGATGCAGGCGCGTTCCCCCGTTCCGAAGGGCTTGTACGCGTGCGGGGAGCGGGCCGCCTCCGCCTCGGGGGCGAACCGCGCCGGGTCGAACAGCTCGGGGTTGTCGCCCCAGGCGGGGTCGCGGTGCAGCATCGGCGTCAGAACGGTGACCAGCTCGCCCGCGCGCAGCGGGTACCGGCCGCCGAGGAGCGTGTCGTGGCGGGCCTGGCGGCTGAAGGCCGCGGCGGTGGGCCACAGGCGCAGCGCCTCGTTGAGCACCTGGCGGGTGAAGGGCAGCCGTCCGATGTCCTCGAAGGAGGGGTCGGGGTCGGGCTCGTCGCCCCACAGCTCGTCGGCCTCGCGCTGCGCCATCCGCAGCGCGACCGGGTCCTTGAGCAGGTGGTACAGGGCGAAGGACAGGGCGCCGGAGGTCGTCTCGTGGCCGGCGATCAGGAAGGTGATGACCTGGTTGCGGATGTTGGCCGCGTCCAGCTTCTCGCCGTCCTCGGGGTGCGGGGCGTCCAGCATCAGGCCGAGCAGGTCCTCGGCCGGGGCCGTACGGCCGTCGGGGCCCGTTCCGCTACTGCCCTGCCGGGCGGCGATGACCTCGTCCACGACGGAGGCGAGGTAGTCGGCGTCCGCCCGGAACGCCTCGTCCCGCTCGGAGTGGTCCACGCCGGGGGTGCGGGCCAGTCGGGTCATGCTCCACTCCAGGCAGCGCACCATGGCGTCCACGAAGGGATGGGGGGTGTCGCGGCTGAAGGACTCGAAGTCGAAGCCGAAACCGGCCAGACCGATCGTGTCCAGCGTCATCCGTGTCATGTCCTCGGGGACGTCGACGGGGGTGCCGTCGGCGGCCCGCCGGTCCCAGCTCGCGATGACCCGGCGGGCCACCTTCAGCATCGCCGGGTGGTACGTACGCATCGAGCCCAGCGCGAAGGCGGGCATGAGGATGTCGTGCGCCCGGGCCCAGTTCGGCTCCTCGTTGTACGCGGTGAACAGTCCGTCACCGGCGAACTCCCGGACGTTCTCCAGCGCGGGCGCGATGCCCTTGGCGAAGCGCTCCTCGTCGGCCAGCTCCGTCACCAGCTCCAGGGAGGAGACCATGACCGAGGAGCGGCCGTGCAGCACCCGCCGGAAGACGGGGCCGTGCCGGCGGGTGATCTCCATGGCCTGCTGGAGCGGGGTGGCGGTCGGGCCGGTCGCCGAGATGTCGACCACCGGCATGCCGCCGTCCCCGGTGTCCTCGACGACCTCGGCGGACACGGCGGTCGCGGCGGTGGCAGCGGTCGCGCCGGTCCGTGAGGCCGTGGCGGCGGGGCGGTCGCCGGCGCGCTCGTCGGCGTGGAACGGGATCGTGTCGGTCATTCCTCCAGCGTGACCGGCCCGGTGTACGGGCCCGCGCCGGGCAACTGCATGATTGTGCAGTGATTTTTCGCCGAGCACCCTTGCGGACGGACCGGAGAAGGAGCAATGGACCAGGGAACCACCGACGACGCCGGCAACCCGGCCGCCCCGTACGAAGCCGGTCCCTGGCGCAACTACTTCCTCATTCTCCTGGACCGGATACCGCTGCCCACGGCGGTGTGCCGGGCCGACGGCGTGGTGCTCGTTGCCAACCCGGCCATGGCGGCGGAGTGGGGCACCGCCCCGGGCCAACTGCGCGGCCGTAACCTCCTGGACCTCTTCCGTCCCACGGCGATCGCCCAGTTCGAGCGGCTGACCGAGGCGCTGCGGCTGGGCCGCAGGTCCCGCTACCCCGTCGAGGTCCGCTGGCGGGCGGGCACGGACGGGGCCGAGCGTACGGGTGAGCTGACGGTCGATCCGGTCGGCGACCCCTCCGTCACCCCGCCCGCCCTGCTCGCCGTGCTGCGCGCGGGAGAGGAGGTCCCGCAGCCGTCCGCCCGGGGCCTGGCCAGCCCCGTGGAGGCCCGCATCCTGGCCCTGGCCGCGGCCGGCACGACCACGGCGGCCATCGGCAAGTCGCTGGGCATGACCACCGACGGCGTCAATTATCACCTCGGCCGGCTCGCCCGCCGCTGGCGGGTGCAGGGCCGCACCGCCCTGGTGGCCAAGGCGTACGTGCTGGGCGTCCTGTCCCCCACCGCCTGGCCCCGGCCCCCGTCTGAACGGCCCGCACGGGCGCCCGACGCAGGCCCGACGCGCCTCGTACGCCCCACCCGACACTCCTCCTACAGATCCATGAATCCGCCCGAAACCACCCCTGGAACCGGGCAGGGGGCCGAGTAGCGTCAGGCGTCCTTCTTCTCGTAGGACAGGACGCCCAGCCATGGCCGACACCGTGAACTACGCGCAGTACGAGACGTACGAAGGCGGAAGTCCCGAAGCGGAGCGAGTGGTCTTCGAGAAGCTGGCACGCGAACTGATGCGGGTGCAGCTCAAGAACAAGGAGGCCGCCGGGGCCCCGGGCGTCCAGCGGGCCTTCCACGCCAAGGCCGCGCTGGGGGTGGAGAACGCCCGGCTGCGCTTCGCCGACGATCTGCCGGCGGCGCTGACCACCGGGTACGCGCGGCCCGGCGCGGAGTACCCGGCGCTCCTGCGGCTCTCCAACGCCGGCGGCACGGCCCAGAGTGACAGCACACCGGACCTGCGCGGCATCGCCGTACGCGTGGAGGTCTCCGGGGAGGAGAACCACGACCTGCTGGCAACCAATTTCCCGGTCTCCCACGCCCGCGACGCGCGGGAGTTCGTGGCGTTCGCCAAGGCCATGGCGGGGGCCGTCAACCCGGTCCAGAAGGCGTTCGGGCTGCTGGTGAAGCTGCCGCTGGCGGTGGGCTGGAACACCGCGGCGCGGATGCGCAAGAACGTGCAGGCGGCCTCCCGGCACGTGGTCGGGTCGCTGGCCCGCGAGACGTACTGGAGCCGGGGCGCGATCCTGTGGGGCGAGGCGGGACCGGTGCGCTACCAGTTCCGGCCGGCGCCCGGCGGCTCGCCCGCGCCGCGCCCGGACAAGCGCGACCCCGACCACCTGCGGCACGAGCTGACGGAACGGCTGGCCACCGAGGACGTCGCCTTCGACCTGTGCGTCCAGCGCTTCACCGACCAGCGGCGGACCCCGGTGGAGGACGGTGCGGCCAACTGGCGCGAATCGGACGCGCCGGTGCTGACCGTCGCCCGGCTGACCGTGCCGCGCCAGGACCTGACCTCCGCGCAGGCCCGCTCGGCGGCGCGCCGTATCGAGCAGTTGGCGTTCAACCCGTGGCACACCACCGAGGAGTTCCGTCCGCTGGGCAACCTCAACCGCGCCCGCAAGGCCGCCTACCAGGCGAGCGCCGCGCACCGCCTGGGCACCCGCTTCCGTACCGAGGAACCCGTACGCAACGCGCTGATCGGCGTGCCGGTGCGGGCCGCCTTCCGATTCGTCAACCGGTACGTGCCCTGGCACCGGCTGCCGCTGAACCTGAGCCTGCTCAACCTGGTCGCGCTGCGCCAGGCGCTGCGCCGCTTCAACCTCATCGACACCGAGATCCCCGAGGCCCCGCCGAAGGCCGTACCGGTGCCGGAGACGGTGGACGAGGCGGCCCGCACGGCCCGTACCTACGACGGCTCCTCCACCGATCTGTCCGTGCCGCACATGGGCGCGATCGGCTCGACCTTCGGCCGCAACCTCGCCCCCGTCTACCGGCCCGACCTCTTCGACGTGCCCAACCCGGTCACCACCGCCCGCCGGCTGCTGCACCGCGAGGCGTTCGTGCCCGCGACCTCCCTGAACATCCTGGCCGCGGCCTGGATCCAGTTCCAGGTGCACGACTGGGTCAACCACCGGCGCCACCCGGTCGGCGGCCGGTCCGTCGAGGTGCCGCTGCCGCCCGGCACGACCTGGCAGAACACCCCCGGCGGACCGTCGGAGGAGGTGATGCGGTTCGCGGAGAACATCGGCGTGGAGCAGCCCGGCAAGCCGCCGCTGCTGTTCACCAACACCACCTCGCCGTGGTGGGACGGCTCGGAGGTGTACGGCGGCGACGAGCGCACCGCGCGTTCGCTGCGCGAGCCGGACGGCGGCGCCAAGCTGCGCCTGGAGGACGGCCATCTGCCGATCGGCGCCGACGGTATCCCGCTGACCGGGTTCAGCGAGAACTGGTGGCTGGGCCTGAGCGTGATGCACACCCTCTTCGCGCGCGAGCACAACGCCCTGTGCGACGCGCTGCGCGCCGAGTACCCCTCGATGAGCGAGGACCGGATCTACCACACCGCGCGGCTGGTGGTCTCCGCCCTGATCGCCAAGATCCACACGGTGGAGTGGACCCCGGCGATCCTGGCCACCAAGGCCATCGACGTCGGCCTGCGCACCAACTGGGAGGGCCCGCCGGACAACTGGCTGACCAAGCTGGGCCTGTGGCTGGTGGAGTCGCATGCGCTGACCGGCATCCCCAGGACCCTGCCCGACCACCACGACGTGCCGTACTCGCTGACCGAGGACTTCGTCACCGTCTACCGCATGCACCCGCTGATCCCGGACGACTACGAGCTGCGGGAGCACCACTTCGGGCAGCGCCTGGAGACGGTGTCCTTCCACGACATCCAGGGTGTGGCGGCCGAGGCGGTGGCCCGCAAGACCGGGCTGGCGGACTCCCTGTACTCCTTCGGCATCGCCCATCCCGGCGCGATCACCCTGCGCAACTACCCGCGGTCGCTGACCCACTTCGAGCGGGACGGCGAGATCATCGACCTCTCGGTGGTCGATCTGGTACGGACCAGGCGGCGCGGCGTACCGCGCTACAACGACTTCCGGGCCGGGCTGCACAAGCAGCGGGTGAGCCGCTTCGAGGACATCTCCGGCGATCCCGAGACGGTCACCCGGCTCAAGGAGGTCTACCGCAACGTCGACGAGGTCGACACCATGGTCGGGCTGTTCGCCGAGAACCCGCCCAAGGGCTTCGGCTTCAGCGACACCGCCTTCAGGATCTTCATCCTGATGGCGACCCGGCGGATCCAGTCCGACCGGTTCCTGACCGTCGACTTCCGGCCGGAACTGTACACGCCGCTGGGCATGGACTGGGTCGCCAAGGGCGGCATGAGCTCCGTCATCCTGCGGCACTGCCCGGAGCTGGCCGCGATGCTGCCGCGCGGCGCGAGCGCCTTCGCGCCGTGGCGGCCGGTGCTCCCGGAGCGCGGCACCGGCGCGGATTCGTGAGGGGCCGCGGCCGGGCCGCGTGAAGGGCCGCGGGGCACCCCGGCCCGGGAGATCACCGGGGGGCGCGGGCGGATAACCTCCTTTGCGTGGAGGACAAGACGCCCGCGCCCTTCGAGCGCGGTACGGACGGACCGAAGGTGATCGTCGTCGGGGTCGACGGCTCGGACTCCTCGTGGCGGGCCGCCGCCTACGCCGCGGGGCTGGCCCGCCGCCAGGGGTCGCTGCTCGCGCTGGTCTACGTCCAGCCGGTGCTGCCGGCCGGCGCGGTCATGGGCGCGCCGGTCGTGGACGCCGCGGACGAGGTCGCCGAGGAGCTGATGGCACAGATGCGCGCGGCGACGGAGCGCTCGTACGGCACCCATCACGTGCGCTGGGAGTTCCATACGCTGCGCGGGGACCCGTACGGCGGGATGGTGCGGATGGCCGACGAGCTGAAGGCGGACGCGGTGGTGGTGGGCGCCTCGGAGTCGGCGGGGCACCGCATCATGGGGTCGGTGGCGGTCCGCCTGGTCAAGGCCGGCCGCTGGCCGGTGACGGTGGTCCCGTAGGCCCGGCGGACCTCGGCCGCACCTGACCGGGACCCGTCGGGCCGGGCGGCGCCGCGGGCCGTTCCGCTGGTGGGGCGGCCGGGTCTGGGGCACGGTGGGGGGAAGAGGTATGCCGCCCGACGAGGGAGATGACCGTGACCGACCGCACGTACCGGGTGACCGAGATCGTGGGTACGTCCCAGGAGAGCGTCGACACCGCGATCCGCAACGGCATCAAGCGGGCCGCGCAGACCCTGCGCAACCTCGACTGGTTCGAAGTGGTGCAGGTGCGCGGTCACATCGTCGACGGCGAGATCGAGCACTACCAGGTGGGTCTGAAGGTCGGCTTCCGCCTGGAGGACGCGGGCTGACCCACCCCTTGAGGCCGTACCGGGAGCCGGCTTGCCCGGCCCGTACCAGGGAGTCGCCTTCCGCCGCCCCCTTCGAAGGGCCATGATGACCGGCCGTCGGTCAACCACGAGTCCGGAGAGGACGGGGCATGGGTCTGCGCGCGGGACAGGGCGTATTGCGCCGTAAACCGATCGAACACATCCAGGAGACGGAAGGCGGCGCGACCGAACAGCTCAACCGGTCGCTGGGGCTGTGGCAGCTCACCGCCATCGGCGTCGGCGGCATCATCGGCGCGGGCATCTTCACCCTCGCCGGTACGGTCGCCAACGGGAAGGCCGGGCCGGCCGTCCTGATCTCCTTCCTGATCGCGGGCGTGGCCAGTGCCGCGGCGGCCTTCTCCTACGCCGAGTTCGCCGGGCTCATCCCCAAGGCGGGCTCGGCGTACACCTACGGGTACGCGGTGCTGGGCGAGTTCGCGGGCTGGTTCATCGGCTGGGACCTGCTGCTGGAATACACCGCGATCGTCGCGGTGGTCGCGATCGGCATCTCCGGCTACTTCAGCTTCCTGCTCGGCGAAATGGGCCTGGAGCTGCCCGCCTGGATGCTGGGGGCGCCGGGCACCGGCGCCGGCCACCGGGTGGATCTGTTCGCGGCGGTGCTGTGCCTGCTCATCGCGTACCTGCTGACGCTGGGCATCAAGAACGCGGCACGCTTCGAGACGGTCGTGGTGGGACTGAAGGTCCTGGTGGTCCTGCTGGTCATCGGCGTCGGCTTCTTCCACGTCAGGACCGGCAACTACACGCCGTTCTTCCCCTTCGGCGTCAGCGGCGCGTTCACGGGCGCGGCCACCGTCTTCTTCGCCGTCTTCGGGTACGACGCGATGAGCACCGCCGCCGAGGAGTCCAAGGACGCCCAGCGGCACATGCCCAAGGCGATCCTGTACTCGCTGGCGATCTCGATGGTGCTGTACGTGCTGGCCTGCCTGGTGCTGACCGGCATGCAGGGCTACCAGGACATCGACCCGGAGAGCGGCTTCTCCACGGCGTTCAAGTCGGTGGGGCTGGGCAGCCTGGCCGATGTCATCGCGGTCGGCGCGATCATCGGCATCCTCACCGTGATGTTCACCTTCATGCTCGGCGTGACCCGGGTGTGGTTCTCCATGAGCCGGGACGGTCTGCTGCCGACGTGGTTCGCCAAGACCCACCCCACCCGGCACGTGCCGACCCGGGTGACCTGGATCGTGGGTGCCGCCTCGGCCGTCATCGCCGGCTTCCTGCCGATCGGTCAGGCCGCGGAGCTGACGAACATCGGCATCCTGCTGGCGTTCGTCGTGGTGTGCGTGGCGGTGATCGCGCTGCGCTACCGGCGGCCCGATCTGCCGCGTACGTTCCGCTGCCCCGGTGTGCCGGTGGTGCCCGCGCTCGGTGTGGTCTTCTCGATCTGGCTGATCACGTTCCTGGAGTGGCAGACCTGGGTCCGCTTCGCGGTGTGGTTCGTGATCGGCCTGGGCGTCTACTTCGGGTACTCCTACCGCCACTCCGCGCTGGCCCGCGGCGGTCCGCGCGCCGGGGCGGCGCACGGCGCGGACGGCCGCCGGTAGCGACGGCGCGCGCCCCGGGCACGGGCCCCCTGCCGTCCGGCGGCGGGAGCGGACTCCCGCCGCCGGACGGGACGGCGGCGTGGGGGCGGCGCCGGCACGCCGGCGCGAGGGGTGCTCAGCGCTGGAGCGCCTGCCAGAACTCGTCGAAGGAGAGCAGTCCGTCGGAGTTCGTGTCCTTGGCCTTGATGACGGCCTCCGCGACGGGCCCGGTGACGTACGGGTCACCCATCTCGGCCATCGCCCGCCGGAACTCGTCCGCGGTGACCAGACCGTCCTTGTTCGCGTCCAGCCGGTCGAACGCTGCCTTGGCCGCCTCGATGTCTGCCACGGGAGATGCCCCCTTCATAGTGCTGTGCCGCTGATCGGCGGAGCTGACCCGGGTACATTAACCGACCGCCGAGCCGGTCCCGTCGGCAGCGGCCGTGCGGGCTCCGCGGGACAGGCGTCGGGCCAGGTAGGGAGCGGTACGGCCGTGGGGGCAGGCGGCCACCTCGGCGGGGGTGCCGGCGGCCACGATCCGGCCGCCCGCCGCACCGCCGCCCGGCCCCAGGTCGATGACGTGGTCGGCGCCCGCGACCACCCCCATGTCGTGCTCGACGACCACGACGGTGTTCCCCGCGTCCACCAGCCCGTGCAACTGCCGCAGCAGGACCTCGGTGTCCGCCGGGTGGAGGCCGGTGGTGGGCTCGTCCAGGAGGTAGAGGGTGTGGCCGCGGTGCGAGCGCTGGAGTTCGGTGGCGAGCTTGATGCGCTGGGCCTCGCCGCCGGACAGTTCGGTGGCGGGCTGCCCCAGCCGCAGATAGCCCAGGCCCACCTCGCGCAGGGTGCGCAGGCTGCGCACGGCGGCCGGGACGTCGGCGAGGAACCCCTCGGCCTCCTCCACCGTCATGGCCAGCACCTCGGCGATGTTGCGGCCCCGGTAGGTGACGTCGAGGGTGTCCGGGTTGTAGCGGGCGCCGTGGCAGGCGGCGCAGGGGGCGTACGTACCGGGCAGGAAGAGCAGTTCGACGGCGACGAAGCCCTCGCCCTGGCAGGTCTCGCAGCGGCCGGTGGAGACGTTGAAGGAGAAGCGGCCGGCGTTGTAGCCGCGGGCGCGGGCCTCGTCGGTGGCGGCGAAGACCTTGCGTACGGCGTCGAACAGCCCCGTGTACGTCGCGAGGTTGGAGCGCGGCGTGCGGCCGATGGGCTTCTGGTCGACCCGTACGAGCCGGTCGATCGCCTCCAGCCCCTTGGCCCCGGCCAGTGGCGGCGCGTGGTCCGCCGCGTCCGCCATCCGTACGCCGTCGGTGCCGGGGTCGCTGCCGGGAGCCGTACCGGCGTCTTCGCCGGGGTCCGCGCCGGGCGGCGTACCCAGGTGACCGGCCACGGCGTCGGCCAGGGCCCGGGTGACCAGGGTGGACTTGCCGGAGCCGGAGACACCGGTGACGGCCGTGAAGACGCCGAGGGGGAACTCGGCGTCCAGGCCACGGAGGTTGTGGAGGGTGATGCCGTGGAGGGACAGCACGCCGCTGGGGGTACGGGGCCGGTCGCCGCCGGCCGGCGCCAAAGCCCGCGAGGTGGCCGATGCCTGTGGGGTGGCCGATGCCTGTGAGGTGACGGATGCGCGTGACGTGACGGGGGCAGTGACGGGGGCCGTGGGCGTTCCCTGCTCCCCGCCGTCCTCACCGGTGGCGAACAGGAAGCACCGGGTGACGGATTCGGGGACGGCCGAAAGATCCGCGACGGGCCCGCTGTGCAGGACCCGCCCGCCGTGCTCCCCGGCGCGCGGCCCGACGTCCACGATCCAGTCGGCGTGCCGCACCACGTCCATGTCGTGCTCGACGACGAACAGGGAGTTCCCGGCGGCCTTGAGGCGCTCCAGGACGGTCAGCAGCGCCTCGGTGTCGGCGGGGTGCAGCCCGGCCGAGGGCTCGTCCAGGACGTAGAGGACGCCGAAGAGCCCCGAGCGCAGTTGGGTGGCCAGCCGCAGCCGCTGGAGTTCGCCCGCGGAGAGGGTGGGCGAGGGGCGGTCCATGGCCAGATAGCCCAGGCCCAGTTCGGTGAGGACGTCGATACGGGCCACCAGGTCGCGGGCCAGCGCCGGGGCGACGCCCGGCGCCTGGTCGCCGGTCCGTTCCGCCGTGGGGCGCAGCACGTCCGCCAGGGTGCTCAGCGGCAGGGCCGCCAGCTCCGCGATGTCATGGCCCTGGAAGGTGACGGCCAGCGCCTCGGCGCGCAGCCGCCGCCCGTCGCAGGCCGGGCAGCGGGCCGAGACCATGAAGCGCTGCACGCGTTTGCGCAGCGTCTCGCTCTTGGAGTCGGCGAAGGTGTGCAGTACGTAGCGCTTGGCGCTCATGTACTGGCCCTTGTAGGGGCGCTGGATACGCCCGGCCTCGCGTACGGGGTGGACGGTGACGACGGGCTGTTCGTCGGTGAACAGGATCCACTCGCGGTCGGCCCGGGGCAGCTCCCGCCAGGGCGTGTCCAGGGGGTGTCCGAGGGTGGCGAGGATGTCGCGGAGGTTCTTGCCCTGCCAGGCGCCGGGCCAGGCGGCGACGGCGCCTTCGCGGATGGTCAGGGACGGGTCGGGGACCAGGGAGTCCTCGGTGACGCGGTGGACACGGCCCAGGCCGTGGCATTCGGGGCAGGCCCCGGCGGCGGTGTTGGGGGAGAAGGCGTCGGAGTCCAGCCGTCCGGCCGCGCCCTCGGGGTAGGTGCCGGCCCGGGAGAAGAGCATGCGCAGGGTGTTGGAGAGCGTGGTGACGGTGCCGACGGAGGAGCGGGCGGTGGGGGTGGAGCGCCGCTGCTCCAGCGCGACGGCGGGCGGCAGCCCGGTGATCTCGGCCACCTTGGGGGCGCCGACCTGGTGGATCAGCCGCCTCGCATAGGGGGCCACCGACTCGAAGTAGCGGCGCTGGGCCTCGGCGTAGAGGGTGCCGAAGGCGAGCGAGGACTTGCCCGACCCGGACACCCCGGTGAACGCGACCAGCGCGTCCCTCGGGATGTCCACGTCGACACTGCGGAGGTTGTGCTCACGGGCGCCGCGCACCCGTACGTACGAGTCGGTCATACCCCCCATGATCGGGCACGGGCGGACCGGTCCGCCGGGCCGGGCGCCGGCTCGGGCGCCGGGCGGGCCTTGCGGCTCAGGACCTTCCGGCTCGGGACCTTGCGGTCCGGAGCCTGGCGGACCAGGGCCTTGCGGACCGGGCCGGCGGGTCAGGATCCGAGGGGCAGGGGCCGTGAGCCCTCCGTCACCGGGCCCCCGCGGTGGCCTGGGCCCACGGGGCGCGGGCGGCGACGAGGGCGCGCAGGGCGCGCAGCGGACGGACCATGTTGACGCCGACGGCGCCGCACACCTGCCCGTTCCTGCCGTACAGCGCGGTGAACTCCCGCTGTTCCGGGTCGCCGTCGACGATCCGTACCTGGTCGGCACCGCGGGTGAGCCCGTAGATCTGGATCTTCAGGTCGTACTGGTCGGACCAGACGTACGGCACGGTGGTGAAGGGCTTGGCCTCGCCCGGCCCGGCGAGGATGTTGCGGGCGACGGCCAGGCCCTGTTCCGCGGAGTTGGTGCGGTGTTCGACCCGGAGCCGGGCGCCGCTCGCCGGATCCGGCCAGGACGCCACATCACCCGCGGCCCAGACACCGTGACCGGCGTGGAGGGTCGCGTCGCACTCGATCCCGTCGCCGAGCGGCAGGCCACTGCCGGCCAGCCATTCGGTGTTGGGCCGGGCACCGATGCCCACCAGCACGGCGTCGGCCTCCAGGGTGCGGCCGTCGCTCAGCGCGACGCCGGTGGCCCGGCCACCGTGGGTCAGGACGCGTTCGGCACGGGCGCCCGCCTCGATCCGTACGCCGTGCCCGGCGTGGACCTGGGCGAGCAGCGCGCCCAGGCGGGGACCGAGGACATCGGCCATCGGATACGGGGAGCCGGTCACCAAAGTCACCCGGCAGCCCAGCCGGCGGGCGACGGCGGCGGCCTCGGCACCGATGAAGCCGCCGCCGACCACGAGGAGGTGCGGGGTGGCCGCCAGTTCGGCGCGCAGCGCGAGGGCGTCCTCCAGGGTGCGCAGCACATGCACCCCGGCGATGCCCTCGCTGCCCGGCAGCCGCCGGGCGCGGGCGCCGGTGGCCACCACGAGGGCGTCGTAGTCCACGCGGGCGCCGCCGGCCAGCTCGACGTACCGGGCGGCGGTGTCCACGGCGGTGGCCCGTTCGCCCAGCCGCAGGTCCAGGCCGAGCCCTGCCAGCGCGTCGGGGGCGCGCAGGGTGAGGCGGTCGGCCTCCCAGTCGCCGCCGAGCAACTGCTTGGACAGCGGCGGCCGGTCGTACGGCGGGTGCGGCTCCTCGCCGATCAGGGTCAGCGCGCCGGTCCAGCCGAGCCGGCGCAGGGCCTCGGCGGTGGCCAGTCCCGCCGCCGAGGCACCTACGACGGCTATGCGCTGCGGGGTCACTCGTGGACCTCGATGACGGCCGCGGGGCAGATGGCGGCGGCCTCGCGGACCGCGTCGTGCTGGTCGGCGGGCGGCGCCGCGTCCAGCAGGACCACGACGCCGTCCTCGTCACGCTGGTCGAAGACGTCGGGGGCGATCAGTACGCACTGGCCCGCGGCGCAGCACTTGTCGGCGTCAAGGGTGATCTTCATGGCAGCAAGCTCCGGTGGGGTGGGATCGGGGGGTGTGGTGGGCGTGGTCTTTGTGGTGGGTGCGGCGTGTGAGGCCGTTGATCACCAGGTGACGGGCAGTGCGTGGCAACCATAGATCGCCATGTCGGTACGGAAGGGGATCTCCTCGACCGGCACGGCGGGCCGCATGTCCGGGAAGCGGCGCAGCAGCGTGGCGATGACGACCTGGAGTTCCACCCGGGCCAGGGCCTGGCCCAGGCACTGGTGGATGCCGTAACCGAAGGCGACGTGGTGCTGGGCGTTGGGCCGGCAGACGTCCAGGCGGCCGGCGTCGGGGAAGACGCTCTCGTCACGGTTGGCGGACGGCACGGCCACCACGACGCCTTCGCCCGCCCGGATGAGCTGCCCGCCGATCTCGACGTCCTCGGTCGCGGCGCGGCGCGGCCCGTTGCGGATGATGCTGTGGAAACGCAGCAGTTCCTCCACGGCGCCACGGATCAGACCCGGGTCCTGACGCAGCCGCTCGGCCGTCTCCTTGTCGCGCATCAGGGTGAGCGCGCTCAGCCCGATCATGTTGGCGGTGGTCTCGTGACCGGCGATGAGCAGCAGCGCCGCGAAGGCGACCACGTCGTCGTGGGTGATCTCGCCCGCGTGCTGCTGCTCGGTGATCAGACGGCTGAGGATGTCGTCACCGGGCGCGGCTTCCTTGGCATACACCAACCGGTGGAGGTACTCGCGCAGTTCGCCGCGGGCGCTCTCACGCTCGTCGTCGGCGACCGTACGGGAGAGCAGGGTTCCGGTGAGCCGCTGGAACAGCTCGTGGTCGTCATAGGGGACGCCGAGCAGCAGACTGATGACGAGCGAGGGCACCGGCAGGGCCAGCGCCTCGATCAGATCCACCTCCCGGCCGCCCGCCGCCGCGCCGTCCGCCGCCCCGCTGTCCGCCGCCCCGCTGTCCGCGACGCGCTTCTCCATCGCGTCACACAGCTCGTCGGTCAGTCGCTGGATCTGCGGGCGCAGCGCCTCGACGCGCTTGACCATGAACTCCCGGGTGACCATGCGCCGCAGCCGGGTGTGCTCGGGCGGGTCCATGCGGATGAAGCCACGGTGCTCGGTGGACGCGCCGCCGGTCATACCGCTGAGCGGGTATCCGGCGCGGGTGGTGTCGGAGCTGAAGCGGGTGTCACCCAGGATCGCGCGGATGTCGGCGTAGCGGGTCGCGAGCCAGGCCCAGCTCCCGTCCGGCAGCGAGATCTTCGAGAGCGGTTCCTCGGTACGCAGCCGGCCGAACTCGGCGGGCGGGTCGAAAGGACAGCCGCTGGGCGGCTGGACGGGCAGCGGCGCGGGAGCGGAGGTGGGGGTGGAGGTAGGTGTGAGTGTCATGTCGTTCCTTGCGAGCACGCGGGCAGGAGCGTGCGGCCATGAGTCGGACGCTCGCCTAACGCTCGTAAACTTACATGCGTTACCCCCCGCCGAATAAGGGGGGTCACCCACACGAACCCCCAAGCCGCCACCGCTGCCCCAAAGCGCCCCGACGCAGCCACAAATGTCCCCCACACAACAAGCTGACGACCGCTCACCAGCCCCCGCCGCCCCGCCCCCACGGGCCCGCCACCTCCAGGCACAGCGGCAGCGCCGAAACCATGAGACAGCCCGGCACGGCCCGGCACCGAGAAGAGCCGAATTCATCCAGACAGAGAAGGTCGACTTTGCTGTAGCGAGCGATGACTGAGGACAGCCGACGGGCCGCGTCCGCCTCGGCGAGCTAGTTGACCAGCGCGGACATGGTGGTGTGGCGGATGCTGAGCCCGGCCTCGGCGACCGCCGTACCGATCCCGGTCAGCAGACGGGATTCGCCGGCGCCGGAGTCACCGATCAGCACCAGCGGGCGGCCTTCTTCCGCCCCGGACGGGGATCTGAGACTGCCGACGAACACGCACTCGCGCCCTTCTGCGCGGCTGTCGTGGGGTTCCTCACCGGCGTCAGCAACCGGTCGTACTTACTCATGTCCGGCCACCCGGCCCGCAGGTCCGGCGGCAGTCGCCGGGTGAGCAGCGAGATGACCTTCGCCCCCTCTCCCCGCCGGGCTCGTCCGGCAACGGCCGCAGCAACGGCCGTTGCCGCTCGAAGCCGCACCCTTCCTCGCCAGGGGTGCAGTAGAACGGCGAAAACGAGAACCTCCGCGGGTTCGCGATTCTGAGAGGTCTTCGTGGCGAACCCACGGGTCCAGGCTGGCAGGCTGCCTGTATGGGCACTCCGGTTCAGCTTGTGCCGAGATATTCGTTCGCCTCGACTGGGAGCACTGGCTAGCGTCTCGACCGTGGACATCACAGATCCGAAGGACCTGGTCCGACGTGGGTACGACGCCGTCTCCTTGCGTTACGACGAGGCGTACGGCGCCGAGACGAAGTACCGGTCACTGCTTGGTGACCTCTGCCAGCGGATCCCGGCCGGTGGGACGGTGCTGGACCTGGGCTGCGGCAGCGGGGTGCCGGTCGCACGCGCTCTGGCCGCCGCCGGCTACCGGGTCACCGGCATAGACATCAGCGAGGTGCAGATCCGCCGGGCCCGCGAGCGGGTGCCTCAGGCAGAGTTCATCCATGCCGATGCCACAGCTGTCTCCTTCGGCGCCGCGTCCTTCGACGCCATCGTCTCCTTCTTCGCGCTGATCCATATTCCACTGGCTGAGCAGCCGCCCCTGCTGCGGAAGATTGCTGGGTGGCTCCGCCCGGGAGGCTGTTTCGTGGCCACCACGGGACACGGCGAGTGGACCGGAACCGAGGAGAACTGGCTCGGGGGCGGCGCCCCTATGTGGTGGAGCCATGCGGATGCTGCCACCAACCGCGAGTGGATCGAACAGACCGGCATGACGGTTGAACGGGAGGACTTCGTCCCTGAGGGCGACAGCGGGCATGCCCTGTTCTGGGCACGCCGCCCATAAAGTTCCAGCTCAGCAGGCGCGCGGTTCCTTTTCGGCAGCCGCGGCGGCGACTGCGGTCGTGTAGCGGAGGCTGGTCTTGGCGCCGAGGCAGAAGACATGTGCGAGGTGGAGGGGGTCCGCGCCGCCGGCGAGGGCTTCTTCCAGGATGCGGCCCTGCCTCAGCCGGTCGAGGCCCACGGGCAGCGGCCGGACGAGCTTGTCCACCCAGAAGGTCGCGACGGCTGTCGTGGTGGTGGCCGTGTTCCGGCTGCTCAGCAGGTGCGGGTTGGTGCTGTTGGGCCAACGGCCGCGTTTGATGCCGCGCATCGGGTTGCTGAAGATCAGCCGCTCGGCATTGAGTGTTCCGAACAGCGACCGCAGGACACTGGCTTCATAGGCCCGGTGCGGCCGGTTGGGCAGCCAGGTGGCGAGGTCATCTCGCATGCCCTGCCGCAGGGGGGTTGTGTACTTTGCGCCGTACTCGGCGAGGAACGGCAGGACGAGCCTGAGCAGGGTGACGACCGTGGAGCGGGCCCGTGGCCTGCGGCGGGAAGTGCCGTGCCGCAGGAGCCCGATCCACGTGTCCAGTTCCGCCCGGGTGTCCGGGGCCAGGAAGGCGAAGTACTTCCGGCACCACCGGTCGAGCGAGTCGAGCCGGTCATCGAGGAAAATCTCCGGGGCCCGACTGGACCGACGGAGCCAACAGGCCCTCCTTGGCCGAGGCCCAAGCGAACTTCAAGCAATTCGGCGCATCTGAGGAACGATTCGTGGCCAAGGTCCGGCCGCCTCGGGACGACGAGCCTTTGGATCCGCACTGGTGACCCATCGACCTCAAGCGTGACGTCTTCGAGCGCCGGGGCGAAAGGGACGCCCCATGGCCCGATGACCGCACGGTGCTGCACTGGTGGCGCCATCGCGGTCCGGGGTCTTGGCGTCCCAGCAGTTGAGGCACGTCAGGAGGCTTCTTCCGCTTCAACGGAACGGGAGACGCGAGCGCCTTTGCCACCGTGTTCCGCGACATCTTGGACCGCTGAGCCGGCGTCCGCCCCGACACGTCGGATCCAGCCGACGATCCCGGCGGGTCCGCTCCAAGACCCACTCACGCGACCTGTACACCCACGGACTCCCGGCACGACCGTGACCAACGACGCACAGATTGACGCGTCCAAACATCCGATTCGTGCAGCCGATCCGTGAATCCGCCCCTGCCCTGCTCGTTGCTCACGTCCTTTCGTGACCTTCGGCGGCCGAGGGGCCGTATGGACCGCACAGACCGTACGGGTCGCGCCCGCCGTACGGGTCGTGCGCCGACAGGGTCAGGCGGCCAGGCGTACGGCGCTGCCCGTTTCCAGTGCGGCCCAGGTCGCGCCGTCCGGGCCCACCGTGATGCCGTGCGGCTCGGAGGAGGGCACCGGCAGGTCGTACCCGGTGATCTCGCCCGACGGTGTGATGTGCCCGATGCGGTTGGCTCCCCACTCGGTGAACCAGCAGCCCTCGTCAGGGCCGGACACGATCGCATGGGGCCTGGCCGCACGGTCGGGCAACGGGAATTCCCGGACCCGGCCGTCCATGGTTATCCGGCCTATCTGCCCTGCCCCGATCTCGACGAACCACAGTGCGTCATCGGCGCCCCGGGTGATACCCACCGGTGCGGCGCCGGCGGTGGGCAGTTCATGGAGGGCGATCTCGCCGTCGAGGCTTATCCGGCCGATCGCGTCGGCCTGGTTGAGGGTGAACCACAGCGCCCCGTCGGGACCCTCCGCGATCATCGAGGGGAAGGCTCCCTCGACGGGCAGCGGGAACTCCGTGACTTCCCCGTCGGTGCTGATCCGGCCGATCCGGTCGGCGTTCAGTTCGGTGAACCACAGCGCGCCGTCACCACCGGCCGCTATCCCGAAGGGGCCGGCCCCTGGCGTCGGCACCGCGAATTCCGCGCACGTGCCCCCGGTGGTGATCCTCCCGATCCGGTGGTCCGCGGTGCGGGTGAACCACAGCGCCCCGTCGGGGCCCGGCGTGATGACCGACGGTCCGGATTCGGGTGCGCCCAGGTCGTACGTGGTGACCTCGCCGTCGACGGTGAGCCGCGCGATCCCGCCGCCGTGGACCAGAGTGATCCACAGCGCGCCGTCACCGCCGGCCGTGATGCCGTACGGACCGGACCGCTCGTCCGCGACGGTGAACTCCCGGATCACCGGCAGACAGGAACCATGGGAATGATTGTTTTGTGTGCACTGCATGACGCCCCCCGTGAACCAATCGGTCTCTCTCGCATCTGCTTGCTCCAGTCTGCACCCGCCGGCCGCCAAAGGCAACTTCTGTAGCATTACTGGGCGCGCGTAACGGCGCGCGTAAGCCCTTACACGCCCCCCTGGCCCACGGCGACCCGCCGGGCCACGCGCAGCAGGTACTCCTCGCGGTCGAGCGGGTTGTCGTCGGAGCGCGGCCGGTCGGGGACGGCGCCGACGACTGGCCGGTAGCGGTCGAAGGCGGATTCCAGCACGCCCTCGCCCCGGGTCAGTCCGGGGAGCCGCTGCTCCAGTTCACGCACCCGCGCCGCCGGGATCTCGCCCTCGATCACACCTGCCGCACCCCGCAGTTCCGGGGTACGGGGTACGCCGCGCAGCCGTGCCAGTACGGGCAGGACCGGCCCGAGCGTGTCGGCGGGCAGGTCGATGCGGAAGCGGTGCAGCGGCTCGTACACCTGGGTGTCGGCCTGTCGCAGCGCGCTCATCAGCACCAGCGGCGTCAGGTTGCGGAAGTCCCCGGCCGTACTCGACATGCTTTTGTCGAAGACGGCGTGGGAATGGCTCTGCCGGGGCCAGTAGCCGCAGTGCGTCATGGTGACCACGCAGTCGGTGACCTGCCAGCCGCGCAGTCCTTGCGTCAGCGTCGCGCGCACCGTCTCCTCCACCGCCTTGAAGAACGAGAACGGCATCGCTCCCAGTTCCACACCCAGCTTGAATTCCACTCCTCCGCCGGCCGGCGCCGGTTCGATACGCAGTCCCACCGTGGCGAGGAACGGATTGGGGTCCTTGTCGATGAACTCGACCGCCGCTCCCCTGCCGGCCGGCCGCTCGATGCAGATGGTCGTCGTCCCCCGGAAAGTGACGTCGATTCCGAATTCGTCCGCGAGTGTGGCCTGGATGACTTCCTTCTGCACCTCCCCGTAAAGCGAGACGGCGATTTCCTGACGCGCCGGGTCCTGCCGCAGGTTGATCAGCGGGTCCTGTTCGGCGAGTTGGGTGAGCGCGGTGTGCAGGGCGCCTTTGTCGGCCGTACGGCAGGGGACGACGACCGTTTCCAGGGTCGGCGGGGAGAAATGGCGGCGTACGGGAACCGTCGGCGCGTCGCCGACCGCGTCGCCGATCCGGATACCGCCCAGCCCCCAGAGCTTGCCGATCCGCCCCGCGGTGACCGAGGGACCGCGCACGTCCGAGCCGCGGTCGAAGACGCTGATCGCGGTGACTTTGCCCGTATCGTCCGTGGTGTCCGTGGTGTCCGTGCTGTATGCGCTGTTCACGGCATTCACGCCGTTCGTGCCGTCCCGGTGGATGCGCAGTCGGTCGCGCGTCCGTACCGTCCCGGAGTGCATCCGTACGTAGGCGATCTTCTCCCCGGCCGGGCCGCGTTCCACCTTGAAGACGGTGCCCGACACCGGTCCGTCCGCATCGCCCTCCGCCGCCGGCAGCAGCTCCGTGATGCCGGCGACCAGCGCGTCCACGCCGGCGCCCGTCATGGCCGACCCGAAGTACACCGGATGCACCCACGCCCGCCGGGTCTGGGCGGCCAGTTCGCCGCGGAGCCGCCCGTAGGAGACCGCCGTCTCGTCCTCCACATACGCGGCCAGCAGCTCGTCGTTGTGCTCGGTGAGCAGATCGGCCAGCCGTGAGACGAAGCCGGCGTCGGCGGCGGTGCGCGGCGTACAGACCGCTTCCGGCGTACCCGCGGCAGCGACCGTTCCCATGGGGACGATCGCCGGGGTCAGCTTCTCCGATATCGCGCGCAGCACGTTCTCCGGCCGTGCGCCGCCCCGGTCGACCTTGTTGACGAAAACGAGGGTGGGAATGCGCAGCCGCCGCAGCGTCCGCATCAGTACGCGGGTCTGCGCCTGTACGCCTTCCACGGCGGAGACGACCAGGACGGCGCCGTCCAGCACGCTGAGCACCCGTTCCACCTCGGCGATGAAATCGGGGTGGCCTGGCGTGTCCAGGAGATTGACCGTGACGTCGTCGACGACGAATGAGACGACGGCGGATTTGATGGTGATCCCGCGCTGCCGTTCCAGCGCGAGGAAATCGGTACGGGTGTTTCCGTGGTCGACCCGGCCGATCTCGTCGATGACACCGGCGGCGTACAGCAGCCGCTCGGTCAGGCTCGTCTTACCTGCGTCGACATGGGCCAGAATTCCCAGGTTGAGCGTTCGCACGAAGCGTCATGTCCTCTGAATAGGGGGCGAATCCTTCCCGGTGGGACATGAACGTCGTGCGCATACGGGCTCCTTGGTCGATCGGCTGTTGCCCGGGAGTACAGCAGCCGTCCGCCGTGTCGGGCAACCGATTTCCCGCGCGTACGCAGTGATCGGGACGATCGGTGTGGGGAGGGGTACGGCGAGGGGGCGGGGTGGCCGGGAGCCCGGGGGGCGTCCGGAGGGCCGGGTGAGCGGCTCAGCGGTCGAGGAGGAGGTTCAGCAGCTCGTCCACGAAGCGGTCCAGCCGGCTGGTGTCCTTGCGGCTGGGCATGACCTGCCAGAGCATGACCCGGCCATGCACCGCCGACCACAGGACGTACGGCGCCTCCGTACGGGATCCGCGCACCGTCCAGCCTGCCTCCTCGCACGCCGTCAGGGCGTCGTGCAGGCTCCGCACCAGCAGCCCGGCCGGGTGGCCGGCCAGTCGCTCGGGCCCGACCGGGGTCTGCCGGGTCTCGTACAGCAGGCGGTACTTGGCGGGGTGGCCGACGGCGTACCGGCAGTAGGCGCGCAGTTGTGCCCGCAGCCGTGCCACCGGGTCGCCGCCGCCCGTGCCCGTACCGCTGTCCTGGCCGCTCGTGGAGCTGCCGGGGCTGCCGGGGCTCTCGGGGCTGCCGGGGCTGCCGGGGCTGCCGGGGCTGCCGGGGCTGCCGGGGCTGCCCGGGGCTGCTGTCAGCGCTACCGGTCCCGGCGGCCGTCTGCGCGGCGGCCTCGGCGTCCGCCTCCGCCATGGCCCGCGCCAGCCGCTCGTAGCTGACCTCCAGCGTGGCCCAGACCAGCTCGGTCTTGTCGGAAAAATGACGGTAGATGCTGGGGGCGGCGACGCCCGCCTCGCGCGCCACGGCCCGCAGCGACAGGGCGTCCTCGCTGCCGACCTCCTCCAGGAGGCGTTCGGTGGCCCTCAGCAGCTCCTCCCGCAGGCGCTCCCCCTGTCCGCGCGGATTACGGGGCCGTACAGCCGCATTCTCACTCACCGCCGTACCGCCCTCTCCTGTGTTCCTCTGTCGCTTTGTCGCTCTGCCGCTGTGTCACTGTCGCCGCCCGTCCAGGCTCCGACCAGGGTTTCACATCGGGCGGACCGCCGTACGGGTACGCCGCCCCGGCACGCGGCAGGCGGGGCGCGCCCGATGGCGCGCCGGGGTGCACTCGGCGACTCACCGGGGCGTGCTCGGCGACTCACCGGGCGTGCGGCTCGCGGTCAGCGGCCCTCGGTGAGCCCGTCACGGGCCGCGCCACGGCTCAGGACGGCCTCGCGGATCTCCTCGCGCACGTCCGGGAAACGACGAGTGGCGGTGAGGTCGACCATCCGCAGCGGCGGCCCGTGGTCGGAGAGCTGCGGGATGTACTCGGCGCTGGTCACCCGCCAGCGCCGTCCCTCCCCTTCGGGCGGCGCGAAGCGGAAGCGGGCGATGGTGCCCCAGTTGCCGCGCTCGCTCTCCATGATCCCGGCGATCTGGTCGCCCATGCCGTAGACGACCCAGGTGCCGTTGACCTTCTCGTACGGCTGCGGAGTGTGCGCGTGGGTGCCGATGACCAGGTCGATGTCGGGCCGGCCGGCGGTGCGCGCGGCGGTGATCGCCCGGGCGACCGAGAGCTGCTGCTCGTCGGGCGCCGTCTGGTACTCCGTCCCCCAGTGGGGGCTGACCAGGACGATGTCGGCGCCGGCCCGGCGGGCGGCCCGCGCGTCCGCGACGATCCGCCGCGCGTCGATCGGATTGACGGTCCAGGGCTTGCCGTCGGGCAGCGGGACACCGTTGGTCCCATAGGTGTACGAGAGCTGGGCGACCCGCGCGCCGCCGGGCGCCGTGAGCATCGCGGGCCGGGCCGCCTCGGCGGCGTCGCGGGCCGAGCCCACGTGCCGCAGACCCGCCTGGTCCAGGACGTCCAGGGTGCGCCGGACGCCTTCCTCACCGTCGTCCAGGGTGTGGTTGGAGGCGGTGGAGCAGGAGTCGTAGCCGGTGGCCCGCAGCGCGTCGGCGACCTGCGGCGGGGCCTTGAAGACGGGATATCCGGTGAAAGGGCCGCCGGGCGGGCCCAGGGGCGTCTCCAGGTGACAGACCGCCAGGCCGGCGTGTTCGATGACGGGCCGCACACCGGCCAGGATCCGCCGGTACTCGTAACCGGAGCCGCCCGCGTCCTGGCGTGCGGTGTCCAGTACGGAGGGGTAGGAGGCGATGACGTCACCCGAGGCGACGAGGGTGAACGGCTTCGCGCCGGGGTGCGCCGGAGGGGATTCAGTGTGCGCAGGGTGTGCGGGGTGTGCGGAGTGTGCCGGAGGGGATTCAGGGCGTGCGGCGGGCCGGGGTGTCGCCGGGCCGGCGAGGTGGCGGTCCGCCCCGGTGCCCCGGCCGCCGCCGTACGGGGCGTCGTCCAAGAAGCCGCAGCCCACGGCCAGCGCGACGAGCAGGGCAGCCGCCCCGTACCGTCTGTGCACGTTCATGAGCGAGGCATAACACCCGCAATCCCACGATAATCACATGAAGAGGGATCAGGCCCCTGATATCGCCCGGACAGCCCCGGGGGCGGCTTCGCGTGCCCGGTTAGGCTGCTCGGATGACACCTCGGGAGAAGGACGACGCCCTCTTTCCGCCCGACCTGCCGGTCTTCCAGGAGATGGGGCGGCACGCCCCCGGTCGCGCGTGGCTGGACCGGCTGCCGGGGATCGTCCGGGACGTGCGGCAGGAGTGGGATCTACGGCTCGGCGCGCCCCTGTACGGCGGCAGTTGCTCCTGGGTGGCGCCCGCCGAACTGCCCGGCGGCGGCCCGGCCGTACTGAAGGTGACCTGGCCGCACCGTGAGGCCGCCGGGGAGGCCACCGGGCTGCGCGCGTGGGACGGGCGGGGCGCGGTACGGCTGCTCCGCGCCGACCGCGAGCGGTACGCGCTGCTGATGGAGCGCTGTGACCCGGGCGTCTCACTGGAAGACGTACTGGACGGCTCATCGAAGGACGCTCCGGAAGGCACCTGCGCGGAACCCGCCGGGCTGCTGCTGTCGGCCGCCGGGCTGCTGCGCGAGCTGTGGGCCGCGCCGGTACCGGCCGACGGCGAACTGGAACGGGTGGCCGATGTGTGTGCCGAGTGGGCCGATGCCCTCCAGGAGCGGATGCTGCGCCTGCGGCCCGGCTACGACCCCGGACTGGTCGCGCTGGGCGCGGACCTCCTGCGCAAGCTGCCGGGCACGGCCGGCCGCGAGGTGGTGGTGCACGGCGACTTCAACCCCGGCAACATCCTGTCGGCGCGGCGTCGCCCCTGGCTGGCCATCGACCCCAAACCCATGGTCGGCGACCCGGGTTACGACCCGTGGCCGCTGCTGGAGCAGGTCGACGAGCCGTTCGGGTACGAGCGTCCGCGCCCCGTGCTCCGCGAGCGGTTCGGGCTGCTGGCCGAGGCGGTGGGCGAGGATCCCGCGCGGCTGCTGTCCTGGGCGGTGGCGCGCGTCGTGGAGAACGCCTTGTGGTGTGCCGACCACGATGACGTACCGGGCGGCGAGGAGGAGTTGGCGCGGGCGCGCATACTGGCGGACCTCGCCGGGCTGTGAGCGGTGAGCGGTGAGCAGCACCTCGCCGGATTCCGGCCCGCGCGCCGACCCGCGCTGACCCGCGCCGCCCAGGAACGCCCAGGAACGCCCAGGGCCGCCCCGGACCGTGGACCGCAAGCGGCGGGCGGTGCGCCGTATCGCGCCCCTCACGCCCGCGCACGACGGGGCGCGCGCAGACCATGACAGGCGCAAAGGGCGGTGCGTGCGCGGGACTTCGGGGCCTGAGGGGCCACCGGCCTCTAGAGTGACGTCATGAACCGAGAGCCGAGTCGGCCGATTCAGCCGATTCATGTGACGGTCTGGGACGAGTCGACGCCCGGTGCCCCGCGGGCGGTGCTGGTGCACGGCACGATGACCTGGGGAACGGAGTGCTTCGCGGCCCAGCGCCCGCTGGCCGACCAGTTCCGGCTGGAGGTGGCCGACCGGCGCGGCTTCGGCGACAGCCCCGACACGGAACGCGGCGACTACGCGGTCGACGCACAGGACGTCGTCGAACTCCTGGGGAACGGCGCCCACTTGGTGGGCCACTCCTACGGAGGAGTGGTGGCGCTGCTCGCCGCGGCGGACCGGCCGCGGGCCGTGCACTCCCTGACCCTGATCGAGCCGTCCGCGCTGCGCGTGGCGGCCGGGAACCCGGTCGTGGCGGCGGCGCTGGACCGGCTGCGCGCGGCGGCCGGGAACGGGCCGGCGGCGCGGACCGATCCCGAGGAGTACCTGCGGGCATCCGCCGAGCCGTTCGGCCTGCCGGTACCGGAACCGACCCCGCGCGTGCTGCGCGCGGTGCGGTCCGCGATGGCCGAACGGCCCTCGTGGGACGCGGAGGTTCCGCTCGGTCCGATCGCCTCGGCCGAGTGGCCCAAGGTCGTGGTCAACGGGACGTGGGAGCGCGCGCACCCCGCCTACAGAGAGTTCGTCGGGGAGGCGCTGGCCGCGTGCGGGGAGACCGTCGCGGAGCTGATCGGCGCCCGGCACGTACGTGTCGAGGGTGCCGGCCACCTGCCGCACCAGGAGCGCCCGGACGTGGTGAACGACGTGCTCAGGCGGTTGTGGCAGAACTGACGCGGGATCCGTTGCGGGCGGGCGCCGGGGCCGTATCCCGGGGCGACCGACGCGGGGGCGCCGGGGTGCCGCACCCCGGCGGGGCCGACGCGGGCGGGCACCGGCACGGGCCGGTACCGGGTTGCGCATCCCGCAGTGCGGGATGGGCGTAACGGGCGGGGTGTGACGGGCGGGCGTGTCACACCGGCGTGTCCGGGCCGCGGCGTCGAGAATCGGCCCGTCGAACGGCCCGTCCGCTCCGGCCCGGAACGGCGCCGCAGCCGTCTCCCGCCTCGCCCCGCCCCCCCGTGAAGGACCCCGACCGTGCCCGTCAGTTCTTGCGGCCCGCCCACCCGCCGCACCGCCCTGCGTACGGCGGCATCCGCGCTCCTGACCGTCGCCGCCGCCCCCGCCACATCCGCCGCATCCGCTGCACTGCCCGCATCCGCCACACCCGCCGCGTCCGCCACCGCCCGCGCCGCGCCTTCCGTGCCCGTACCGCCGGATCCCGCGGCCGTCTCCCCCGCCAAACGCAGCCTGATCATCGCCGCCGACCAGGCCACCAGCAGGGTGCTGCTCCTGGACCCGGCCACCCGCGCCGCACGGCACAAGGAGGGCACCTCCCTCCTGGCCGCGCTCGCCACCCTCTCCCCCGTATGGACCTGGGCGCCCGGCGCGGACGCCGCCCTGGCGCCGCTGCGTCCCGACCTCACCTGGCGCAATGTGTCGGAGGCGAAGTTCCGGGTACTGCGCGGCCAGGACCACGTGGTGATGTGCGCCTCGGAGGGTTTCGCCGCCGTCGTCGCCCATCCGGGCGGCGCCGTCCACTGGGCCGCCGCCGTCCCGCGTGCCAACCTCCACTCCGCGGAGCTGCTGCCCAACGGCGATGTCGCGGTGGCCGGCAGCACGGCGGGGTTCGTACGGGTCTACGCCGCCTCCGCCGGTCCGCGCCGTACGGAGCACGCCGAGTACCGGCTCCCCGGCGCGCACGGGCTCCGCTGGCAGGACGCGGCAGGCGGCCGGCTCTGGGCCCTGGGCCGGGACCGACTGGTCGCCCTGTCCGTCGGCACCGCCGCCGGCCTCCCCACGCTCACCGAGGTCTTCGCCGTGCCGCTGCCCGACCCCGGCGGCCACGACCTGGCCACCGTCATACGGGACAAGGACCGCATGTGGGTGACCACCGGCAAGCACGTCCACCAGTTCTCAGCCGGCCGGGGCGCCTTCGTACCGTACGACCAGGCACCGGAGGTGGACCGCCCCCAGGTCAAAAGTGTCAGCGACGACCCCTATACGGGGCGCATCCTGACCGTGAGTCCGCAGGCGGGCCACGTCTGTACGTGGTGCAGCTCCACGATCAGCCTGGCCGCCCCCGGCGGCACGGAGACGCTGCCCGGGTCCAGCCTGTACAAGGCTCGTTTCACGGCGGTCTGAGGAGCAGGTCCGAGGCATGGGTCCAAGCATGGGTCCGAGGCATGGGTCCGAGGAGCAGGCCCTCCGAGGAGGGGGTCCGATGGGCGGTCCAAGTGGACGACCGGGAGCCCGCCGGGGAGCCCGCCCGGGGATGCGTCGCCCTGCCTGGCCGGAAGTGTTCCGGCAGACGTCGGCGGCCGGGCGGGGGCCATGACCGAACGCGGCGCGGGTATCCGGCCGACCGGGAACGCCTGTTCCCGTTGTCCGGCGACCGCCGGGCAGCGCGCCCACGCGAAGGAGTGTCCCGCAGATGTCGCAGGTGGAAGAGTCCGTCGAGGTCGCCGTGCCGGTGCGGACGGCTTACAACCAGTGGACGCAGTTCGAGGAGTTCCCGCACTTCATGGAGGGGGTCGAGCGGATCGAGCAGCGCTCCGACACGCTGACGCACTGGGTCACCAAGGTCGACGGTGTGACCCGGGAGTTCGACGCGCGGATCACCGAGCAGCTCCCCGACGAACGGATCGCCTGGACCACCGTCGCCGGCGAGGCCGAGCAGTCCGGTGTGGTCACCTTCCACCGCCTGGACGAGGCCAGGACCAAGGTGATGCTCCAGATGGAGTTCGTCCCCGAGGGGCTCGCCGAGACCGTCGGCGACAAGCTCGGATTCGTCCGCCGGCAGGTCAAGGGCGACCTCGAACGCTTCAAGGAGTACATCGAGTCCTACGGCACGGAGACCGGCGCCTGGCGCGGCGAGGTCTGACACCCGCTCGTACGCGCATGTGACACGTGCCGGACGAACCCGGTGGACACGGCCAGGCACCGGCCGACGCAGGTGGACACCGGGCAGACGGGCGCGGCCGGCCGGTCGGTCGCGCCCGTCACCGTGCAGGCCCGTCCCGGCCGGTCCCCGTCCCCGTCCGGTCCCCGCTCCTGGGCTGCCCCGTTCCTGGGCGCGATCCGGTCAGATGTTGCTGCCGTGGCCCACCCAGTACGGGTCGCGCAGCCGCCGCCGGAAGAGCTTGCCGGAGTCGTCACGCGGCAGGCTCTCCTCGAAGACCACCGTCCTGGGTACCTTGTACGACGCCAGCCGCCCCGCGACATGGGCACGTACGTCCTCGGCGGTCAGCGCCGCGCCGTTCTCCGGCTGGATGTGCGCGGCCAGCGACTCGCCGAACTCCTGGTCGGGGATGCCGAAGACGGCCGCGTCCCGCACCCCCGTCAGGGACAGCAGACAGCCTTCGATCTCCGCCGGGTAGATGTTGACCCCACCGGAGATCACCATGTCGTCGCGGCGGTCGCTGAGGTAGAGGTAGCCGTCCGCGTCGAGATGGCCGACGTCCCCGACCGTGACGTATCCGGGCAGGTGCGCGGATTCCATCGCGGTCCGCTTGGCCGGGTCGCCGAGGTAGCTGAACCCCGGCCAGTCGTCGGAGGGCTTGAGGTAGATGTCGCCGGTCTCCCCGGGCGGCAGTACGGTGCCATCCGGGCCCAGGACCGCCACCCCGCACGTCCCTTCGGCGCGGCCGACGGTTCCCGGGTGCTCCAGCCACTGCCGGCTGTCGCACCAGGTCACCGGGCCTGTCTCGCTGCCTCCGTAGTACTCGCGCAGGATGGGGCCCAGCCAGTCGATCATGGCGTGCTTGATGTGGGGCGGGCAGGGGGCGGCAGCGTGCACGACCGAGGTGAGGGAGGAGATGTCATACCCTTCGCGCACCTCCTTGGGCAGCCGCAGCAGGCGGACGAACATGGTGGGCACGACCTGCGCCTGCTCGATGCGGTGGCGCTCGATGAGCCGCAGGAACTCCTGCGCGTCGAAGCGCGGCATGAGGGTGATGTCGAGTCCGGCGGCCAGGGCCAGTACGGCGTGCTGGCTGGGCGAGGCGTGGTAGAGCGGCGCCGGGATCAGGGTGCTGCCGCCGGGACGGATCGCGAAGTGTTCGAGGAACTTCTCCACCGCCGCGGCCAGTTGCTCGGCGCTGACCGGTTCGCGCAGCACTCCTTTGGGGCGGCCGGTGGTTCCGGAGCTGTAGATGATGGTCGGCGGGCGCTCGGCGGCGGCCTCGGCCAGCGGAGCGTGGCCGGCGAGCCAGGTGTCCAGGAGCGGGTGGCCGCCGGTGGGCGACGGGGGCGGGAAGCCGCAGGCATCGGCGATCTCGGCGGGGACCGGGGCCTCGATCAGCCGGGCGCCTTCCGGCAGTACGGCGGCCACGCCGGGCAGCAGGTCGGTGTGGGCGAAGACCACCCTGCTCGCGCTGTCGGCGAGCACATGGCGCAGATCGTCGTTCTTGAAGTGCCAGTTGACGGGGACCGCCGAGGCTCCGATCAGGGCCGCGGCGGCGGTGATCTCCAGGTAGGCGGGCTCGTTGCGCAGCACGACCGCGATCCGGTCGCCGGGCTCCACCCCCAGGTCGCGCAGGCCGGTCGCGATGCGCGCGGCGCGTTCGAAGAAGTCTGGGTACGAGCGCTCGAACCCGGCCGAACGGATCGCGGCGGGTACGGGGGCGACGTCCATGCGGCCTCCAAGCGCGTGCGCACAGCACGATTACGGCGCGATTACGGCTCGGGCCCCATTGAACAGGCGCATCCGTCCGATTTCCAGAGAGCCGCCGTCAGCCGACCGCGCCGGATCACACCGGAACCGCCCCGGACCGCTCCGGACCGCCCCGGATCACACCGGCCCGCCGTGAGCGGGCCACGCAACCGGACCACGGTGGCGGAACGGTGTGACGGAAGCACCGACACTCATGGCACCGTGACCGGAGCGCCGTCACCCACAACCCGTGCCCGGAGCGCCGGCATCCACGCCCGTACGGATACGGAAGCGACGTCACCGCGCCTCCGTATCCGTACGGGCCGAGGCAGGCGGGCGGCCGTCAGCGGCGCGCCGAGCGGCGGACGCGCAGCCACAGCAGTCCCAGCATCAGCGCGGCCAGCACCCAGCACCCGGCGAGGCTGCCCCAGCCCGGCCCTCCCCCGAGCATCCCGGTCACGCCCAGCACGGCCAGCACCGGGCCCGCGCCGTACCAGACCGCCACCACCAGCGGCGCCACCTCCGCGCCGCTGGCCAGCACCCACAGCGGTACCGGGGCGCGATAGGCGCTCAGCAGCCCGCTCGCGACCAGTACGGGTGCGGTCGCGGCGCCGTACAGCAGCACCCGCGGCCCGTGCCCGGCCACGGCGGGCAGGGATATCAGGGTGCCCAGGAACAGCAGGACCAGGGTGGGGGTGATGGCGTGCGCCAAGGCGTTGCGCTCCGGCGGCCTCGGGGACCAGGACGCGCGGTGCCGGTCGTCGGCGTCCAGCCGTGCGGGCTCCAGGAGCTGGGCAGCCGCCATGCAGCCGAGGGCCGCGCCCAGCGCGGTCAGCCCGTACGTCGCGCCGCCCCGCACGGCCGTGCCGAGGGCCGCGATGCCGCCCGTCGTCACCGTCAGCAGCAGGGCCAGGCCCGGCCGTTTGGGCTCGGCGAGCAGGGCGAGGGCGTCCCGCCAGGGAATCAGCAGAGCGGGCGTACGGGGCGGGCGCAGCCGGGCGCACCAGCGGGCGGTGATCCCCGGCTCGCCGGACCGCGCCGCCCCGGCCGCCGTCAGCCGGGCCGCGCGGGCGTTCATCATCATCAGGCCGGTGGCCACCCCGCCCGACGCCCGGGACCGCGCCCGCAGTTCGGCGGCCGGAATCGTGGTCACCACACGGACGGCGGACAGTGCGGCGGCCAGGGTCGCGACGGCCAGCAGGGCCAGGGCGAGCGGCCAGTACGGTGCCGGGCCGCCGGCCGCGGCGAGCGCCGGCTGCGCGGCCCAGCCCCAGGGCCCCAGCCACAGTTCGGCGCTCTCCAGCCACGGCAGCCGCCGTCCGGTGGCCGCCAGACCCCCCTGTGCGGCCAGCGCCGTCAGGAGTATGAGTACGAGCGGGGTGGCGCGGCGGACCCTGCGGGCGGCCCGCCCGGACCGTACGACGACGGCGGCGCCGACCGTGGCGATCACCGCCAGGCAGCCGGCCGGGACGCAGCAGGCCGCGGCCAGCGGTCCCAGTTCGCCGAGCCCGGCCGCCGTCAGCAGCAGCGCGCCCAGGAACCCGGCCATGAGCGCCGCCAGCAGCGCCGCCCCGAGGGAGAGTGCGAACCACGGCAGGACCAGCGGCCCGCGCCGTATGGGCAGGGCGAGCAGCCAGTCGGTGTCCGCGGGGCGGGGTGACCGGCCCGCGCCACAGGGCGTCCCGGGCTGCCAGGAGGAACGCGGCCACGCCCAGGAGGACCGCGGCACAGGGGAAGGCGTGCAGGATGCGCTCGGCGTGCCCGGCGAGCGGGCGGCCTTCGCGGAGCTTCATGGACAGGCCGAAGGCGAACAGGCCGTACCAGCCCGCGATGAAGATCACGCAGAGGTAGACGGCGTACAGGGCCTTGGCGGCCCGGCCGTCACCTCGCTGCCGCCGCAGCCACGCCAGGGTGTCCCGGGTGCTCACGGCGGCGGCAGGTGCGGTGGCGGCAGATACGTTGGCAGAAGGCGTGGCGGCAGAAGGCGCGGTGGCAACTGCCCCGGCGGCGCCTTCCGCGGCCGGTGGCACGGTCTGTTCCTTACGTACTCCCGGGCCGTTCACAGCTCGACCCTCGCCAGGGCCTGTTCGGGACTGCCGTCGGCGATCACCACGCCGTCCTCCAGCACCAGCACCCGGTCGGCGGCCTCGCGCGCCAGTTCCTGGTGATGGGTGGCGAACAGGACGGTCGTGCCGCGCTCGGTCTCGGCACGGAGCACATCCCGCAGCCGCCGCCGGGCCGCGGGGTCCAGCCGCTGCTCCGGCTCGTCCAGGATCAGCAGGTCGCGCGGGCGCAGCAGGGCGGCGGCGAGCAGCATGGACTGGAGCTGGCCGGAGGACAGGGCGCCGGGGCGGGCGTCCTGACGGCCGGTGAGCCGCTGCCGCTCCAGCGCCTCTTGGACGCGGGCGTCGGCGTCGGGCACGCCGTGTCCGATCGCGACCAGTTCGAGGTGCTGGCGGACGGTCAGGTCCGGGTAGCAGGACAGGGTGTCGCCGACGACGGCGATCCGGCGGCGCAACCGCGGGTCGTCCTCCGTCATCGGGGACCCGTCCCATTCGACGGTCCCGGTGGTGGGCCGGTCACGGCCGCAGGCCAGGCGCAGCAGCGTCGACTTGCCGGAGCCGTTGCGGCCCAGCAGCGCGACACACGTCCCCGCGGGAACCTCGAGATCAACCGGACACAGTGCCGCACGCTCACCGAAGCTGCGCCCGGCCCCCACCATTCTCAACATGATCAGCAGATTACCCGCTGTCACTGACAGTCCAGAAAAGCGGGAGGTATGGCCACATTCCGGCCCCGGAGCCGTCGCTTTCCCTCTTTCGTGGGCAGGATGAGCCGAATGGACACGGCGCCGGTGCGCGCTCCCCCGTGCGGAGCGTGAGCGCGCGGCTGCCGCCTTCGGTTCGCCCGCCTCCTGGCGGTTCGCTCCCCTTCCGGGCTCTCCTTCCGGGCTCCCCTCCCGGTGACGACGGCCGGGGCCGTGGCTCCGTGCGTCGCGGTGGCGTTGTCGGTGCCCGCTCCTATCCTCGGGAGACATGAGCGATGACACGAACAGCCACGGGGCCGACGGCCGTCACAACAGTGGGGACCGGGCCGGCCGGATCCGCGGTCATGAGGAAATTCTCAGCGCGCACGGCGAGGCGATCTCCCTGTTCGGGGCGCGGGTGCACGCCGTACGGCCCGACCAGTGGGACGCCCCGACGCCCTGCTCCGAGTGGTCGGTGCGCGACCTGGTGAACCACCTCACCGTCGAGCAGTTGTGGGTGCCGCGGCTGGTCCGGGACGGCGCCACCATAGAGGAGGTGGGTGACGCGTTCGACGGCGACCACCTGGGTGACGATCCGGTCGGCGCCTGGGACCGCGCGGCGGCGGAAGCCGTGGTGGCCTTCCGTGAACCCGGCGCGCTGGACCGGACGGTGCACCTGTCCTCAGGCCCCGGGCCGGCGGGTCCGTACTGCTCGCAGATGATGTCCGACGCGGTCGTGCACGCCTGGGACCTGTCCCGCGCGATCGGGGCCGAGGAGGAGCTGCCGCCCGAGCTGGCGACGGCGGCGCTGCGCGAGGTGGAACCGTACGCGGACGGGCTGGAGAAGTCCGGACTGTTCGCCGCTCCCGTCGAGCCGCCGCCCGGCGCCGACGACCTCACCCGGCTGCTGTGCCTGCTGGGGCGCCGGCCCTGAGAGCACTGCCGGAGTCCGGGCCCGGTCGCACGGCGTGGTGAGGTGCGGCGCGTGCGGCACCGCGAGGTGCGGCGGACCGCGGGCGTGCGCCGGTGGCCGCTGCGGGCCCGGCCGGCGCACGGTCACCGCCCTGCGGCAAAGCGCCTCGGCCGTGCGGCGGACCGCCTCGGCCGGCGTGCCCGGTCAGTCGACGCCGCGGAAGATGTGCGGCTCCCCCGGCTCCTCCTCGCATCCGGCGAGGCGGACCGGGACACAGCGCCCCAGGACCTCCAGGTTGCGGACTTCCTTGATCCGGCCGGGCCGCTCGGCTCTCTTCAGCCGGGGCTGTTTGTGCTGCGCCTTCTCCAATGCCACCACGCACTCCTTCACCAAGGGACATTTCCGACGCGGTGGCGCCATCTTCACAAACCGGGATGTCAGCCAGGGTTTGCGGCGTTTCCCGCGACGGGCCAAGGGTGTTGGCATCTCCCAGACAGGTGTCCGTCGCCCACCAGACTAACGACACCCCTCGTCCCCCGCTCGGCGTTTACCGGCGGGAGTGGCGACTGTAACCAACTTGCGAAGAACCACAGATTCCGCCCACCAGGGGCGTCCGCCGTCCGTACGGCCCGAGCCGCCACGACCGGGGCCGTACCCGGCCTTGTGGGTGACGGGGCCGGTCGTCCCGGCCTGCGTCCGCCGCACCCGCTCCGGCTACTTCAGCAGACGGGACATCCGGCGGTCGGCCAGGAGCCTGCTGCCGGTCTGGCAGGTGGGGCAGTACTGGAGGGAGGAGTCGCTGAAGGAGACCTCCCGGATCACATCGCCGCACACCGGGCACGGCTGCCCCGTACGCCCGTGCACCCGCAGCCCGCTCTTCTTCTCCTGCTTCAGCCGACCCGCCGCGAGTCCGCGCGAGCGCTCCACCGCCGCCCCGAGGGTGTCCCGTACGGCCGTATACAGCCGCGCCGTCTCCGCACGGCTCAGTCCGGCGGCCGGTTTGAAGGGGACATACGGGCCGCGTGCAGGATCTCGTCGGAGTAGGCGTTGCCGATGCCGGCCAGCACGCTCTGGTCGCGCAGCACGCCCTTGATCCGGCGCCGGTCCCCCTCAAGGAGCGCTGCGAAGGACTCCTCGGTGAAGTCCGCGGCGAGCGGATCGGGGCCCAGGCGGGCGATGCCGGGGACCTCGGTGGGGCTGCGGACGCAGTAGACGGCCAGCCGCTTTTGCGTACCGGCTTCGGTGAGGTCGAAGCCGGGCCGGCCACCCGCATCCCCTGTGCCCGTACCTGAATCCGTACCCCCCGTACCCATACCCGCATCCGTACCGGAGTCGTCCCCCAATCGGACGCGCAGGGCCAGCGGCCCCTTGCCGGGCCGGGGCGGCGCCTCGGGCAGCATGTCCTGCCAGCGCAGCCAGCCGGCCCGGCCCAGATGGATCACCAGATGCGCGCCGCCGACCGTCAGGTCGAGGAACTTGCCGTGCCGGCCGGCCGCGGTGACGGTTTCCCCCTCCAGCGCGGTCAGCGGCGGATCGTAGGTCTTAAGGACGCTGACGGCCACCGGGTAGGCACGCACCAGTACCCGGCCCACGGCGTGCTCGGCCAGGAATTCCCGCAGGGCTTGGACTTCGGGCAGCTCGGGCATGCTTCCAGCCTGCCCGTAGCGCGCGCCCGGGACATCTTCGGCGCGGTTCCCGTGGCTCTCCACGGCCCGCGCCGTACCGCCGCCTCGCGGTCCCCGCGGCCCGCCGTACGGCCTCACGGCCCCCGCCGTACGGCCCCGTGCCGCGTGCCCGGGCGGCGCGCAGACGCTGTCGGTGTTAGGGATGGGCAGGTGGAGTGGTTCACGAATTCCGATTACTGGCTGAGCCGGCTGGTCTTCCAAAGGGCGCTGGCCGTGGTCTACGTCGTCGCGTTCGTGGCGGCAGCGCGGCAGTTCCGCGCGCTGATCGGCGAACGGGGGATGCTGCCGGTGCCCCTTTTCGTACGCCGGGTGCCGTTCCGCAAGGCCCCCAGCGTCTTCCACCTGCGCTACAGCGACCGCCTCTTCGGCGCGTGGTCGTGGGCGGGGGCCCTGCTGGCGGCGGCCGTCGCCGGGGGCGCGGCCGACGCCGTACCGCTGTGGGCCGCGATGGTGATGTGGGCGGCCCTGTGGGTGATGTATCTGTCGGTCGTCAACGTCGGGCAGACGTGGTACGGCTTCGGCTGGGAGTCGCTGCTGCTGGAGACCGGTTTCCTGGCGGTGTTCCTCGGCAACGCGGACACCGGGCCGCCGGTGCTGGTGATGTGGCTGCTGCGCTGGCTGCTGTTCCGGGTGGAGTTCGGCGCGGGCCTGATCAAGATGCGCGGCGACCGCTGCTGGCGGGATCTGACCTGTCTGTACTACCACCACGAGACCCAGCCGATGCCCGGGCCGCTGAGCTGGTTCTTCCACCATCTGCCCAAACCTCTGCACCGCGTGGAGGTGGCCGCCAACCACGTGGCCCAACTCGTCTTCCCCCTGCTGCTGTTCACCCCGCAGCCGGTGGCGGGCTGGGCCGCGCTGGCCGTCGTCGTCACCCAGCTCTGGCTGGTCCTGTCGGGCAACTTCGCCTGGCTGAACTGGCTGACGATCGTCCTGGCGGCCTCGGCCGTGGACCTGCCGGGCCTGCTGGGCTTCTCGGACCCGGTACGTCCCTCCTCGGTCGCCGGGCCCCCGGTGTGGTTCGAGGTGCTGGTCGTGGCCGTCACCGTCCTGGTCGCCGTCCTCAGCTACCGTCCGGCCCTGAACCTCCTGTCCCGTCAGCAGCGCATGAACACCTCCTTTGACCCGCTGCGCCTGGTCAACTCCTACGGCGCGTTCGGCAGCGTCACCCGCAGCCGCCGGGAGATCGTGGTGGAGGGCACGGAGGACGCCGTGGTGACGCCGGCGACGGTCTGGCACGAGTACGGGTTCCGGGGCAAGCCGGGGGACGTACGGCGGCTGCCGCGCCAGTACGCCCCGTACCATCTGCGCCTGGACTGGATGATGTGGTTCGCGGCGCTCTCACCGGCCTACGCCCGGACCTGGTTCGGCCCGTTCGTGGAGCGGCTGCTGGAGAACGACCCGGCGACGCTGCGGCTGCTGCGCCACAACCCCTTCCCCGACGTGCCGCCCGCCCAGGTGCGGGCCCGGGTCTTCCTCTACCGCTTCACGACGTGGCGGGAACTGCGGGAGACCGGGGCGTGGTGGCATCGCACCGAGGTACGTGAGTTCCTGCCGCCGACCGCCCGAGTTCCGCACGGAAGGCGATGACGGCGTCCTGGGCCTGGCGCAGCCCGATGCGCCGGAAGTCGCGCTCCAGGGCGTCGAGTTCGGCGAGCGTCTCGTGGTGCGGGCGGCCCAGCCTGGAGCGGCATTTGACCAGGCCCAGGCGGGACAGGGCGCTGCCGCGCGGCTCCTGCATCGCCTCGAACTCCGCCAGCGCCCCGGCGTAGGTGCGCAGGGCCTCCTCGTGGCGGCCGGCGCGGTGCAGGACGTTGCCCCGCATCTTGTGGTTGTAGGCCAGGGCGCCGGCCAGGTCCATCCGGCGGCATATGGCCTCGGCCTCGCTCAAGAGGGACAGCGCCCGGTCCACGTGTCCCTGGAGGGAGAGGATGTCGGCTATGCCGCGCAGCGACCAGGCGCGTCCACGGGCGTCGTCCCCGTCGGCCGCGATCCGCGCGGACTCCTCGAACAGTTCGAGGGCCTTGTCGTACGCGCCGGTGTTGCGGTGCATCTGGGCGATGCCGGACATCGCCCAGACCATGTGCCGGGTCTCGCCGTGTGCCCGCGCCTGTTCCAGGAGCCGGTCGTGGAGTGCGGCGACGGCCTCGTAGTCGCCCTGGATACGGCCGGTCTCGGCCAGGCCCGCCAGGGCGTAGCCGTGCGCGAGGCGGTCGCCGCCCCGGTCCGCGAGGGTGACGGCATGGCCCAGCAGCCGGCGGGCGAGGGCGAGGCCGCCGCACTGGCGGGCGAGGGTGCCGCCGCTCCACAGCGCCCAGGCCATGGCGCCCCGGTCACCGGCGCGGCGCGCGGCCCGGTAGCTCTCGCGCCAGGCCGTGCCCGCCTCGCTCACCCGGCCGAGGCGCCGGGCGGCCTCGGCGACCGCGAGCGCGGCACGGGCGCGCTCCAGTTCCGAGGCCGCCTCCCGGCGGGCCCGGCGGGCCGTCGCCAGGACCTCTTCGTACGAGGAGTTCACACCCAGCGCGGACGCGAGCTCGCCCTGGTATTCCGGAGCGAATGCCTTGCCGTACATGTATTCGCGGCCTCCCGGTCCGTCGTTCACGTGCTTGATCCACAAGCTACGAGGGGACGGGGTGCGGGCGAATCAGTCCGCGTATGGGTTGTGCCGTACGACTGCGGTGCTACGTGTGAGGGGGGTGGTCATCATCGGGATGTACGGGGACTCCGTCCTTCGGTATACGCCCGGTGACCTGGTGAAGCGCGCGCCGGGGCGGGTCTTTCGCCCGCACGCGGGCGGACGGGCCCCGCCCTGCTGACGGGGCGGGATCACCGTCCGAGGGGGCGGCCCGGGGCGCTGTCGGGGACGCGGTTCGCGGGTCTCGTTCTTCGGCCCCGTTCGCGGGCATCATCCGAGGGCACCGTTCGCGGGCACCGTTCGAGGTACCGGCTCATTCGTGAGGTGGGGCATGGACAGCGCAGCAGCACGGACCGGGCCGGATCGCCGCCGCTTCGTCACGGCGATCGTGGCGGGAGTGGCCGGGGCGGCAGGGGTGTCAGGAGTGGGCAGCGCGGCAGCGGCCGGGGACATCGGTGGCGGCAGCCCGGGGCCGGCCCCCACCGGCTCGGTCCGGCCCCACCCGCGCGCCCCGCGCCTCCCGGGCGCCGCGCACGCCCGCTGTTCCTGGGGACGTACACCTCCGCCCCGGGCGGCGGTACGGGCATCGGGCTGGCGGCGTACGACCCGGAGAGCGGGGAGATCACCGCCACCGGCGTCGTGACCGGCCTCGCCGACCCCTCCTACCTGGCCCTGTCCCCCTGCCGCCGCAGGCTCTACGCGGTCGGCGAACAGCGGCGGGGGACGGTGACCGCCGTCGCGCTGCGCGCGGACGGCCGGCACCGGGTGCTCGGCTCCCGCTCCACCGGCGGGGCCGGGCCGTGCCACCTGTCCGTCCACCCCGGTGGGCGGTGGCTGCTGAGCGCCAACTACCTCTCCGGCAGCGTCGCCGTGCACCCCGTGTACGGCGACGGCGCACCGGGTGAACGTACGGACCTGGTCACCCACCACCGGCCACCGCCCGGCCCCGGACAGAGCGGCCCGCACGCCCACCAGATCCTCACCACACCGGACGGCGGTCATGTCCTCGCCGTCGACCTGGGCAACGACACGGTCTACACCTACCGGCTGGACCCGGCCGCCGGCACCCTGCGCGAGGTCTCCCACGCGACGCTGCGGCCCGGCGCGGGCCCGCGCCACCTCACCTTCCACCCCTGCGGGAGATACGCCTATCTGGCCAACGAGGTGGACAACACGGTCGTGGTGTGTGCGTACGACCCTTTCACCGGGCGGCTGACGCCGGGTGCCGCGCAGCCCACCGGTACGGGCCCCGGTACCAGCTATCCGGCGCAGTTCCTCGTCACCGCCGACGGGGCCTTCGCCTTTCTGGCCAACCGCGGGCACAACAGCCTCACACGGTTCGCCGTCGAAGCGGGCGGGGCGCGGCTGTGCCTGCTGGACACCGTGCCGGTCGGTGGTGACTTCCCGCGCCATATCGCTTTCTCGCCGGACGGCCGGCTGCTCTTCGCGGCGAATCAGAAGTCGGGGACGGTGACGGTCTTCTCGGTGAACACGGGCTCGGGCGAACTGCGGCGGGTGGGCGAGCCGTTCGCCGCTCCGGTGCCGGTGTGCGTACTTCCCTGCTGATCCGTGGAATTCGCCGTATTCACCGAATAGGGTCCGTGGATTCCCGCCGACAATTCACCGGATTCCGCGACGGATTCGCGGCCGGTTCGCGGGCCCAGGCAGTCGGCTCGCACGCCCCGGCAGTCGGCTCGCAGCCGCCGCGGCCGGTTCGCAGGCCCTGGCAACCGGTTCGCAGCCACCCGCCGTATCTCCACCGCACCTTTTCCCCCCCCCGCATGCGGCCGGGCGGGTCTTCCCCGTCCGGGGCATGCGAGCGGCGCGGCTGCGTGTCCGTGTTCCCGTGTCGTACGGAAGGTACGCAGCCGCGCCGTATGCGCTCAGTTCCCGGTGGAATGCCTGACCAGGTAGAGGCGTACGCCGGGGAAGATGAGGTCCGGATCGGCCCCGACCGCCCGGCGGTTGACCCGGTAGAACTCCGCCCAGTCCAGGCCGTGGGCGTACGCGATGCCGCTGAGCGTGTCACCGGACCGTACGACGACGAAGGCGCCGCCGTGCCAGGCCGGGCCCGCCGCGGGGTGCGGTGCCCGGTGCCGCGGCTGCCGGAGCGGCTGTTGGGGCTGCTGGGGCGCGGCGCGGTGCGCGAGCGGGCCGGCCTGCGGCACGGCGATGCGTGGCGCGGTCCTGCGCGGCGTGTGGGCACGCGGTGCGCGCGGCTGCGGCGCAGCGGCGCGGGAGGAGCCCGAGCGCAGGCCCAGCCGGGCCGAGCAGGCGGGCCACGCCCCCCACCCCTGACGGGCCAGCACCCGTTCCGCCACCCGGACTTGCTGTCCCCTGGTGGCCCTGGCCGCACGCGCCGCGTAGCGGGCACCGCCGTAAGCGCGCCAGGTGGCGTGGCTGAACTGCAGCCCGCCCGAGAAGCCGTTGCCGGTGTCGATGTGCCAGTTGCCGCCGCTCTCGCACGCGGCGAGGCGGTCCCACACCGCTCCGGCCTGGGCCTCGGCCCGCTCGCCGGCCGCCACGTTCAGGGTGCCGGCCGCCAGCAGGACGACGGCCGCCGCGAAGGCGCGCAGCCCGTTGTTCCGGTTGTCACCGCGGACAATTGATTCTGTTTCGTGAGGAAGTCCCATTGAATTGCTCCCGTCGCTCGCCGCACAGTTTCCTGGCGGCCATTCAGGAAACGTGACCCCCGCGGACTTTCACCCGTTCAGGCGTGCCGGTCCGTAAGGTGTCGTGGATTTCCGACACTCAAAAGGCAACCACGGCCGCGTATTCCCCGGGCAGAGCGCACGGGAGCGCCTCGCCTTTCCGTTCTGCCCCCGGCCCGCCGAATCCGTGGGGAATACCGCCGGGTCGGCCGGTGGTGCGCACGGCAGGGGCGCACCGGCCCCGCAAAGGAGCACGCGCCGGCCGCCGTACGGTGATCACGGGCCGTCGGCGGGGATGTCCACCGAGCGCATCGGCCGTACACGGCCCGGGTGCGGCGGGAGTGCGCACGGACCGCGCACGGGCCCCACACCACGGCGCAGCGGTCCGGGATGGCGGCCCCACCCGGCCCGGTCCGCCTCTTGAGTCCCGGCAGCCCCACAGCATAGGTACCTAGGTACCTATGCTGTGGGGGCCGGAGCGGGTCCGCCTCAGACCGGCACGAGCGTGACCTCGGTCGCCTTCACACTGATCCATACGGCGCCGCCCTCGGCCAGCCCGAGTTCCGCCGCCGCCTGCGGAGTGATCTCCGCGGCGAGGTCGGGAACCTCCCGCGAGCCGATGAGCAGCCGCAGCCGGCTGCCGAGCCCGGCGATCTCCCGGATGTGCCCGGGCCAGACGTTGCGCGGACTGCCCGAGGGCCGCTCGCGGTGCACGGACACGGCCTCCGGCCCGATGACCGCCAGCGCCTCGGTTCCCTCGGCCAGCGGCTCGGCAGCCACCAGCCTCCCCCCGCCCGGGAGTTGGAGCCCCTCGCGGGTCGCCGTGCCGGGCCAGGCGTTCCGGCCGAGCATCCGGGCCACCCACGGCGAGCGCGGGTGCCGGGAGACCTCGGCGGGCGGCGCGTCCTGGAGCCGGCGGCCGTCTTCGAGGACCAGCACCCGCCCGGCGAGCGAGACCGCCTCGACCGGGTCGTGGGTGACCATCAGGCAGACGCCGCCGAACCCGGCGAGGTGGCGGCGCAGGGTGTGGCGTACCTCGGCCCGGGTGCTCTGGTCGAGCGCCGCCAGCGGCTCGTCGAGCAGCAGCAGGCGGGGGCGTACGGCCAGCGCGCGGGCCAGCGCGACCCGGCCGGCCTGGCCGCCGGAGAGCTGGGCGGGCCTGCGGTGCGCGAGATGCCCGACGCCCAGCCGGTCCAGCCACTCCCCCGCCGTCCGCCTGGCCTCGGCCCGGGGCACGCCGTGGGCGCGCAGCCCGTACGCGGTGTTGCCCAGCGCCGTCAGGTGGGGGAAGAGCGCGCCGTCCTGGGGGACCCAGGCGACACCGCGGCGGTGCGGGGGCAGCGCGGTGACCTCCCGGTCGCCGAGGGTGAGTTCGGCGTGCGCCCGGGGGGTGAGGCCGAGCAGCGCGCGCAGGAGCGTGGTCTTCCCGGCGCCGTTGGGCCCCACGACCGCGATGGTGGTGCCCGGGTCGGCGTGCAGGGTGAGGCGGGTGAAGCCGGTGATGCGGGCACGCAGCGGCCAGCGGGCGTCCGGGGGCGCATCGCCGGGCCCGGGTGCCTGTCCCGGACCGCCGGCCGCGCCGAGGCTGGGGTGGCGGGGGCCGGGGTGACGCAGGGGGCCGGGGCCGCACGAACCGGCGCTCGGGCCGCGGCCGGTGGCGGACTCCCCGACGGCCGCGGTCCCGTCCGGCCCGCCCGGGGTGCCTGCCGTGGTCCCGGCCGGTCCGTCGTGTGTTGATGCCCCCTCGACGTCGTACGGCGCGCCGCTCCCCGCGCCGCCCGTGCCCCTCCGGCCGGCCCGCCCGGCGCACCGCCCGTACCACCCCTGCCGCCCACAGCGCCCAAGACCGTCCGCCGGGTGCCGCCACCGGCGCGCCCCCGTGCCGTGGCGCCGCCCGCCCCGCCGCCCGACCACCGGCCGCGCAGCGCGGTGAGCACCGCCATGGCGATGGCCAGGAGCAGCAGGGAGAGGGAGGTGGCAGCCTCGGGGCTGTCCTGGAGCAGCAGATAGACCTGGAGGGGCAGGGTCTGGGTGACGCCCGGCAGGTTTCCGGCGAAGGTGATCGTGGCCCCGAACTCGCCCAGGGCGCGGGCCCAGGTGAGCGCCGCTCCGGCGGCCAGGCCGGGGGCGACCATCGGCAGCGTGACCGTACGGAAGACCCGCAGCGGCGAGGCTCCCAGCGAAGCGGCGGTCTCCTCGTAGCGGGAGTGCAGCCCGGCCAGCGCGCCTTCCAGGCTGATGACCAGGAACGGCATCGAGACGAAGGTCGCGGCGAGCACCGCGCCGGAGGTGTGGAAGGGGAACTGGACGCCGAAGTGGTCCTCCAGCCAGCCGCCGAGCAGCCCGCGGCGCCCGAAGCCGAGCAGCAGCGCCACCCCGCCGACGGTCGGCGGCAGCACCATGGGCAGCAGGACCAGGGAGCGTACGAAGGACTTGCCGGGGAAGTCCACGCGCGCCAGCAGCCACGCCAGGGGCACGCCCAGGACCAGGGAGAGGCCCAGCGCCCACAGGGACACCACCAGCGAGATCCGCAGCGCCTGGGTGACCTCGGGCGCGGTCAGGTGCGTCCCGAGGTCGCCCCAGGACGTACGGGCCAGGATGCCCGCCAGCGGCACCAGCAGGAACAGCACGGCCAGGGCGGCGGGCACGGCCAGGGTCAGGGGGGCCCGCCGGCCGGGGACGGCCTTGCGCCGGCGGGCGGACAGCGGCCGGCCGCCCTGCTCCCGCCCGGTTCCGTGGCCGGGGCCGTGGTCCGGCCGGCCCTGACCGCCGTGGCCGGCGGACGGCTCCCGGCCAGGCTCCCGGCCGTCCTCGGGCGCGGTGCTCCGGCCCCGCCCGGAGCCGGCCGCGTGGCTGCGCCAAGGGGCGCGCGCGCCCGCCATCAGGGCTTCTGGAACCCGGCGTCGCGCAGGATCCGCTGCCCCTGCGCGCCACTGAGCCACTTGACGAACGCGTCGGCCTCCTTGGTGTGCTGGGAGACCTTCAAGGTGGCCGCCGGGTACTGGGCGACGGCGTTCTGGTCGTCGGGGATCGCCACGGCGTCGACCTTGCCGGGGGCGGTCATGGCGTCGGTGGCGTACACGATGCCCGCGTCGGCCTCGCCCAGCTCGACCTTGCTCAGCACCCCGCGCACGTCCTGCTCCTGGGAGACCGGCTGGACCTCGATGCCTTGCTTGTCCAGGACCTTCTTGCTGTAGCGGCCCACGGGAACGGCCGGTGCGGCGAGCACCACCTTGAGCTTCTTGTCCGCCAGGTCCTTGAGCGCCTTGATCTTCTTCGGGTTGCCGTCGGCCGTGGCGATCACCAGCCGGTTTCTGGCGATGACGGCCGGTGCGGACGTCTTGCCCTTGAGCCCGTCCATGGTCTTGGTGTCCGCGGTGACCAGGGCGTCCGCGGGGAAATCCTGGTTGACCTGCGCGGCGAGCTGCTGTGAGCCGGCGAAGGAGAACTTCACGGTGGTGCCGGGGTGGTCCTTCTCGTACGCGGCGCCCGCCTTGGCGAAGACGTTGGTGAGGGAGGCCGCGGCGAGCACCTTGATCGTGGTCCGGGTACCGCCGCTCTCGCCCTTCCCCTGTGCGCCGCTCTTGTCCTCACCACCGCAGGCGGCGGCGAGCGGGACGATCAGCGCGACCGCCAGCACGGCCGCCGCGGCACGGCGCCGGCCGGAGGAAGGGACGGCGGACCGGGGGGAGGCGGCGGAGGTACGGGCGGGGACGCGGCGCATGGTCGGCTCCTGGGGGACGGGGAGGACAGGCAGGGCGGGTGAGACAGGCGGTGTGGGCAGGGCAGACAGGGCAGGTACCAGGGCGGATACGGAATCGGGTGGGGGACGGCGGGCGGATCGCCGGGGTGCGGACGCTTCAGAGCCGGTCGACATGGACATTGGTCGACTTCACACGGGCGGTGGCCCGCACCCCGACCTCCAGGCCCAGTTCCTCGACCGCTTCCCGGGTCAGCAGGGAGACCAGCCGGTGCGGCCCGGCCTGTATCTCCACCTGGGCCGCGACGTCGCCGAGCTTGATCGCCGTGACGATGCCGGGGAAGGCGTTGCGGGCCGAGGTGTAGGAGGGGTCCTCCTCGCCGCCGCTGCTCCGGGCCAGCTCGGTGGAGAAGGCGGCCAGGTCGCGGCCGTCGATCAGCCGGCGGCCGGCCTCGTCCCGGTAGGTGGGGACCTTGCCGGCGTCCGCCCAGCGGCGGGCCGTGTCGGGGCTGACGCCGAGCAGACGCGCCGCCTGACCGATGGTGTAGGACTGCATGTGCGGCACCGTAGGCCAGATGCCCTCTCATCTGCAATTGATCTCTTAGTGAGCACCTGGCAGATGCGCCCCCGCTCGGAGGATCCACCGGTCCGGAGCGGAACCGGAACGGAACCGGAACGGAAGGGGCCGGGGAATACGAGGGCCGCGGTCCCGGAGGGAGAGCCGAACGGCCCATGCACTCCGTAACCCCGTAACGCCGTTACATCGTCACACCCCAGGCGTCACGTACTGCCGCAGCACGTCCCCCAGCTCCGACTCGAACGCCCCGTACCGGTAGCGGAGTTCGGTGCCCGGCCAGCCGGGCGGCAGCAGCAGCTCCGGCAGCAGCGGATCCGCGAGGAGGTGGCGCAGCGCCGCCGCCGAGACCGTGAAGCGCTCGGCCAGGGAGCCCGCCCGCTCCAGCGCGGCCAGCAGCGCCCGCGCCCGCCGCGCCCAGCCCTTCAGGTCCCACAGGCCGCGGGCCAGCGCGCCGGGGTCGCCGTCCGGGGCGCCGGTGAGCCAGGTGCACTGCGCGGTGACGACGCCCGGGCGCGTCCGCGGCAGGTTGGCGGGCCGCAGCCAGGTGCCCTCGCGCAGTTCGGCCAGCCGCAGATCCGCCATGGCCCGGCGCAGCGCGGTGCGCTCGGCAGCCGCCCGGCGCTCGGCGGTGACCACGGCGATCTCCCACTCCCCCGTCCACGGGCGCGTCGTGGGGAAACGGCTCTCGTCCTGCCGGGCCTGGCGCTCCAGGAGCCGGGCGGTCAGCGCGTACGAGCCGTCGTCCTGCCGCAGGTCCCCGGCGGCGACCATCCGGGAGAGCGCGACGCGTACGGTGCCCTCGGCGACGCCGAACAGCTCGCCGACCCGTACCAGGGCCCGGGCGGGAAGCCGGGGCGGGTGGTGGCCGAGGAGGGTGCTGAGCACGATCGAACGGGCCGTGAGGGGCCGCAGCACCAGACGCCCGGCATCGGCCTCGCCCGCACTCCCGCGCATCCGCGCCCCTCCGAATCCGTGTCGAGGTCCGCTCCCGCCCCGGAACCGCGACCGGAACCGGAACCGCCCCCGGAACTGCCACCGGCACGGAATCCTATCCGGGCCCATCATCTCGCCATTACAGTCTTCTCACGCGCGTCGGATCTCTGTAACGTCGATGCCATGACCGCCACTCATGAAGTCCTGAACCAGGCACCGCCGTTGACCGGTTTCAGCACGGCGGACGACCCGGCCCTGCTGGAGGCACTGCGCCGCCACGGCGCCGGATGGGGCGAGCGGGAGGTGCGCGAACTCGGCGCGCTCGCCGGTACGGACACGGTGCAGGAGCAGGCCAGGGCAGCGGAGGAGCACCCGCCCCGGCTGCGTACCCACGACCGCTTCGGCCACCGCGTCGACGAGGTCGAATTCGACCCGGCCTGGCACCAGTTGATGACGGCGGCGGTGGAGCACGGCCTGCACGCCGCGCCCTGGGCCGAGGCCCGCCCCGGCGCCCACCTCGTCCGCGCCGCGAAGTTCTACGTGTGGTCGCAGGCCGAGCCGGGGCACGGCTGCCCCGTCTCCATGACGTACGCCGCGGTGCCCGCACTGCGGGCCGCCCCCGCCCTCGCCGCGCAGTACGAGCCGCTGCTCGCCTCCCGTACGTACGACTACGGCCTGCGGCCCCCGCTGACCAAGGCGGGTCTGATCGCCGGCATGTCGATGACGGAGAAACAGGGCGGCTCGGACGTACACGCCAACACCACGCGGGCGGTACCGGCCGGTGACGGCACGTACCGGATCACCGGCCACAAGTGGTTCACCTCCGCCCCCATGAGCGATGTGTTCCTGGTGCTGGCCCAGACGGACGAGGGGCTGAGCTGCTTCCTGCTCCCGCGGGTGCTGCCCGACGGCAGCCGCAACGGGATGCATCTGATGCGCCTGAAGGAGAAGTTGGGGAACCGCTCGAACGCCTCCGCGGAGATCGAGTACGACGGGGCGGTGGTGTGGCCGGTGGGTGAGCCGGGGCGCGGCGTGCCGACCATCGTGGAGATGGTGAACCTGACCCGGCTGGACTGTGTGATCGGTACGGCCGCCGGGATGCGGGCGGGACTGCGGCAGGCCCTGCACCACACGGCCCACCGGCGGGCGTTCGGGCGAATGCTGGACGAACAGCCGCTGATGCGCGCGGTCCTGGCCGACCTCGCGGTGGAGTCCGAGGCCGCGACGGTGCTGGCCATGCGGCTGGCGGCGGTCGTGGACGGGGCGCAGGCCGGGGACGCGGGTGCTGCCGCGCTGCGCAGGATCGCGCTGGCGGCCGGCAAGTACTGGGTGTGCAAGCGGGGCAGCGGCCATGCCGCCGAGGCACTGGAATGCCTGGGCGGCAACGGCTACATCGAGGAGTCGGGGATGCCGCGGCTGTACCGCGAGGCGCCGCTGCTGTCCGTCTGGGAGGGCTCGGGAAACGTGGCGGCGCTGGACGTGCTGCGCGCACTGGGCAAGGAACCGGCCACGCTGGACGCCTTCTTCGCCGAGGTGGACGCGGCGGCGGGCGCCGACCGGCGGCTGGACGCGGCCGTCGCCGGGTTGCGTGCGACGCTGTCCGGCACCCCGGCCGACCCGGAGCGGGCCCAGCTCACGGCACGCTCCCTGGCGGAGCGGATGGCGCTGGCGCTCCAGGGCTCCCTGCTCGTACGGCACAGCCCCCGGCCGTCGCCGACGCCTTCTGTGCCACGCGGCTCGGCGGGGAGTGGGGGCACGCCTACGGCACGCTGCCCGTCACCGCCGACCTGACGTCGATCCTGGAGCGCGCACGGCCCAAGACCTCCGAGGGCTGATGCCCGGGGACCAAGGGCGGCAAGGAGAGGCCGAGGGAGGCCCCCGGTGGGCAAGGACGGGCACGGCAGGGGGGAGCGCGTCGCGCAAGGAGCACGGCGCGATGTCTTGCCGGAGGGCGCGAAGCCTGCTGAGGTGATGTTCCACGGGCTGCCGTCCGGCGGGACGCGCGAAGTGCCGACGGACGGCGGGCGGTCCGGCGCGCGACGGCCCGGCGGAACGGCGGCGCGCCCCGACGGAACGGGATAGGCGGATGACGGTACGCGTCGAACGCTCGGGGCCGGTGACGACGGTGGTCCTCCACCGGCCCGCCGTCCGCAACGCCGTGGACCGGCCGACGGCCGAGGAACTCGCCGATGCCTTCCGGGAGTTCGAGGCGGACGACGGGGCGAGTGCGGCCGTCCTGTGGGGCGCGGGCGGGACGTTCTGCTCGGGCGCCGACCTCAAGGCGGTCGGCACCGGGCGCGGCAGCCGGGTCGCCGCGGACGGCGACGGGCCGATGGGTCCGACCAGGATGCGGCTGAGCAAACCGGTGATCGCCGCGGTCAGCGGACACGCGGTCGCCGGCGGACTGGAGCTGGCACTGTGGTGCGACCTGCGGGTCGCCGAGGAGGACGCGGTCTTCGGGGTGTTCTGCCGCCGCTGGGGAGTGCCGCTGATGGACGGGGGTACGGTGCGGCTGCCCCGGCTCATCGGCACCGGCCGCGCCATGGACATGATCCTGACCGGGCGGCCGGTGGCGGCGCCCGAGGCCCTGGGAATGGGCCTGGTCAACCGTGTGGTGCCGCGCGGCCGGGCCCGCGCGGAGGCCCAGCGGCTGGCCGCCGCGCTCGCCCGCTTCCCGCAGAGGTGTCTGCGCGGTGACCGCGCCTCCGTACTGGATCAGGAGGGACAGCCGGAGGAGGCGGCGATGGCCGCCGAATACCGCCACGGCACGGAGTCCCTGCACGACTCGCTCACCGGCGCGGCCCGCTTCGCGGCGGGCGCCGGCCGCCACGGGTCCATGGACCTCTGAGCGCCGCCCCGCCCGCACTCCACCACACCGCCCCCGCTCCGCCACTCCATCCCGCCGCCCGGACCCGCATCCGCATCCGCACCAGCCCTCTCCCCACTTCCGCACCCCCACTGTTGAACGCGTTCAATTCACGGCGTACTGTCCGTGTCGGCAGTTGAACACGTTCAGAACGCCGCAGGGCAGCACGCCCGCCGCACCACCTGACCGACCGGCCACAGGTCGTCGGGGAAGCGTGCGGTGGCGGGCGCCGGAGCGGCGGGAAGGCCGGGAAGCCGTGACCGTACTGGTGAATCTCATCGTCATGCTGGGAATGTTCGCCGTGGTGCCGATGGGCCTGGCCCTGATCGACGGCCCACGCCCCGGCCCGCTGCGCCGCGTCCGGCGGATCTGGCCCCTGGCCGCCGTCGCCGGAAGCACCGCCCTGTGGCTGCCGCGCGGGCCACTGGCCGCCACGCTCGCCGGAGCGTACGCCGCGGCCACGCTCCTGCTCGCGCTGCACGCGCCGTACCGCCTGATCCGTACGCGTTCCCTGGCGCCCCGGGAGATCGCGGTACTCACCGCCCTGGTGACCCCGGCCGTCGCCGGAACCGCCCTGGTGGCCGAACGCGCCGGACACCGGCTGTGCGGCTTCGATCTGCGTATCCTGTCGCTGACCGTGCCGCACTTCCACTTCGCCGGCTTCGCCGCCGCGCTGACGGCCGGGCTGGTCTGCCACGCCACCGGACGGCGCAGCGGCCGGCTCGCCGCGCTCAGCGTCCCTGCGGGCACCCTGCTCGTCCTCCTCGGCTACTTCGTCGACGACTGGGCCGAACTGGCCGGGGCTCTCGTCCTGACCGCCGGTATGTGGCTGGTCGGCCTGCTCACCTGGCGCGATGTCCGGGGCACCGTCCCGGACCGCACGACCCGGGCGCTGCTCGGCGTCAGCGCGGCCGTCCTTGTGGCGACCATGCTGCTCGCCCTGAGCTGGGCGCTCGGCGAGGCCACCGGCCTGCCACACCCCACCCTGGGGTGGATGGCCGCCACCCATGGACTGGGCAACGCCCTCGGCTTCGCGCTGTGCGCGCTGCTCGCCTGGGGCCGTATCCAGCACTCCGCCGGCCGGCCGTCCGCCGGACCGGACCACACCCCGCCCACCGCCCCCGCACCCGGCTCCGCAACCGCCCCCACACCCGGCTCCGCACCGAAAGGCAGGACAGCCGCATGAACGGCCCCGATCGCACCGCCACCCCCCTGAGCTACCCCGAGGAAGGCGCCACCGCCCGCTCCCCGCTGCCGCCCGGCTACCACCACCTGCACGAAGAAGTCCTGATCGGCCACGGCCGGAAGGTCTTCGAGGCCGCGGGCGAGGCGGTCACCACATTCCGGATGCACCGCGCGTCGGGCGTGGGGATCAGCGCCTCCGCGCCGCGCGCCGAACCGGGTGTGGCGGTCGAGGTCTCCCTGGGCATCGGGCCCGTCCGGCTGGCCGCACCGTGCCGGGTCGTGTCGGCCACGTACGGACCGCAGCGCACGGGTTTCGCGTACGGCACTGTGCAGGGTCACCCTGAGTGCGGCGAGGAGGCGTTCATGGTCGAACTGCGGGCGGACGGCTCGGTCCGGTTCACCGTCACCGCCTTCAGCCGCCCGGCCGTCTGGTACACCCGGTTGGCCGGCCCGGTGGTCCCCTTCCTCCAGCGCTGGTACGCGCGCCACTGCGGCCGGACGCTGCGGCGGCTGGCCGGCTGAGACCCGCCGGACGTACGGGGCCGCCGGCCGCACCGCACCCCTCCCCCGGCCGTACCACCGCGCCCCGAAGCCGCCATACGTCCACAGCTCGTTCATCAGTTCGTCACCACGTGCCTGGCCGATCATGAGAGAAACCAGCCATGTGCGAGGACGAACTGACACCGCCGCGGGCGGACATGACCGAGGAACAGTGGCTGCGGGCCGGCGGACCGGGTCTGCCGGAGGGCGCCTTCGCGCGCGAAGCAGCCACCCCGGGTCCGGCACGCGCCCCGTACGCGGGCGCGGTCGGGCGGCGGACCCTGCTGGGCGGTGCGGTGGCGGGCGCGGCGCTGGCCGTACTGCCGTACGGAGCACGGACACCGGCGGTCGCCGCTCCCCGCGCGGGCGGCGCCCACGGCTTCCCGCTCCCCGCCGCGCCCGGCGCTTCGGGGGAGTTCGCCGTCCTGGTCACCGGGGACGCCGGGACGGGAGACCAGGCGCAGTACGCGGTGGCCGCCGCGGCCCGGGAGGTCTGCCGCGCCGAAGGGGTGTCCCTGGCCGTCGGCCTCGGCGACAACATCTACGAGAACGGCCCCGAGTCGGACCGGGACCCGGAGTTCCAGGAGAAGTTCGAGAAGCCCAACGACGGGATCGACGTCCCCTGGCTGATGGTCCTGGGCAACCACGACTGTTCGGGTCTGATACCCGGCAGCGGCGGCGATCCCTCGCGCGGTGACCGGGAGGTCGCCTACGCCGCGTCCTCCCGCCGCTGGTACATGCCGGCCCGCTACTACAACCTCGCGCTCCCCGCGACGAGCCCCGGCAGCGCGGGCCGTACGGGCGGGCAGGAGCCGCTCGTGGAGTTCTTCGCCCTCGACACCAACCCGGTCGCCTCCACCGTCGTACAGACCGACCCGCACTACCGCTGGAACGGCCCGTACATGCGCGAGCAGCGCGCCTGGCTGGACGCCGCCCTCAAGGGCTCGCGGGCCCGCTGGAAGGTGGTGCTGGGCCACCACCCCTACCTGAACAACGGCCGGCACGGCAGCGCGGGGGCCTACGACGGCTTCGTGATCGGGCACTACACCAGCGGAGTCCACCTCAAGGAGCTGTACGAGGAGGTGGTCTGCGGACGCGCCGACCTGATCCTGTCGGGCCACGACCACACCCTGCAGGTCCTTGAGCCCACGGCCCGTACGGGCGGTACCCGGCAGATCGTGTGCGGCGCCGCCGCCAAGACGGGCGACGGCCGGGCCCACTTCGGCCACCCGGCCGCCTGGCAGGACTTCTCCCGCCACGGCTTCATGGTGCTCAAAGCCGGGCCGCAGGCCCTGACCATCGACGCCTATACGGTCGACATCGCGACCCGCAAGGCCGTCCTGGCCCATCGCACCCGGACCACCACCCCGGTCGCGGCGGCTGCCGGGGCCCTCACGTAGGGCGGCAGCCGACGGCCGACAGGTGTCGTCAGGCGTCAGACGTCAGACGTCAGACGTCAGACGTCAGACGACAAGCAGCGTTCGACGAACGGGCGGGCAGACGGGCGGAGGGACCAGCCGCCGGGCAGCAGCCATGGCAACGGCAACAGCCGGCGGCCGGCGAAAATGCGCAGGTGGGGGCCCCGGCCTATGGTGGGCGCATGGCCGTTTCCCGGTTGAGGCGGTGCCCGGCCGGCGGCCCGCGACCGAGGACGGCGTCCCGCGCCGTCCCGGTGCCGCCGCCGGCCGGGGCCGCCCTGCCGCCGTGCCCTGCTCCCGGCCCCCGCCCGTGCCCCCCGGCACACCGGGGGTGCGGGAGGTGACGCCGCGCGGACGGCACGGCACGCCACCGGGCGCCCCGAACGAGCAACGGGACGTCCCCGGGGCGGCGGGCCTGGACCACATCGGCCTGCGGGAGCGGCTCGCACTCAACCGGACGGGCACCTTCGACTGGGACCTCGACCGGGGGATCATGGAGCTGGACCCCAACGGTCTGGAGGTCTTCGACCTGCGGCCGGAGGAGTACGACGGGTCGCCGATGTCGCTGGCCGCGCGGATGCCGCCCGAGGAGGCGTACCGGCTGGACGCGGCCGTCACCCAGGCCCTCCAGGAGGGCGCGGCCACCTACGGCGCGTACTTCCGCGTCCACTGCCGTGACGGGACCCCGCGGTGGACCCACTCCCAGGGCAGGATCCTCGCCGACGAACACGGCCGGTCCTACCGGATCATCGGGATCGTCCGGGAGGCGACGACGGAGCTGGCCGACTCGGCGCTGCTGCGCTCGCTCCAGGAAAACCGGCAGCGGCAGACCGTCATGGTCCAGCAGACCACCGCCGCGCTGGCCCGCGCGCTGTCGGTCGAGGACGTGACGCGGGTGCTGGCCGGCCCCGGCGGCGCCCGGCGCTTCGGCGCGGACGCGCTGATCCTGGGCCTGGTCGACAAGGGGCGCTTCGACGTCATCGCGGCCACGGGCCTGCTCGGCGAGGCGCCGGAGGAGCTGATGCACTCCCGGCTGGACACGTCGCTGCCGCTGGCCAACGCCGTCCTCACCCGCCGCCCCTGCTTCCTGGCCTCGCGCGCCGAGCTGATCGCGCGCTACCCGCGGCTGCGCCCGTACACGGACCGGATCCCGCTGGGCAGCGCGGCGATCCTGCCTCTGGTGGCACAGGACCGGGTCATAGGGGCGCTGGCCCTGCTGCACGTCGAGCCCAAGGCGCACTCGGCGGAGGACCGCAACCTCGCGCTGGCGCTGGCCGGTGTGGTGGCCCAGTCCTTGCAGCGGGCGATGCTCTTCGACCAGGAACGGGAGTTCGCCACGGGCCTCCAGGCGGCGATGCTGCCGCGCCGGGTGCCGGACATCTCCGGGGCCGAGGTCGCCGTCCGCTACCACGCCGCGCGCACCGGCCGGGACATCGGCGGTGACTGGTACGACGTGATCCCGCTGCCACAGGGCAGGACCGGCCTGGTGGTGGGCGATGTGCAGGGACATGACACCCATGCCGCCGCCGTGATGGGCCAGTTGCGCATCGCGCTGCGGGCGTACGCCACCGAGGGACACACCCCCGAGACCGTCCTCGTACGGGCCTCGCGTTTCCTGGCCGACCTGGAGACGAACCGCTTCGCGACCTGTACGTACATCCAGGCGGACCTGGAGTCCGGTGCCCTGTACGTGGCCCGGGCCGGTCACCTCGGCCCGCTGATCGGTGACGCGGCCGGCCACGTCGACTGGCCCCCGGTCCGCGGCGGTCTGCCGCTGGGGCTGGCCACCGCCTTCGGCCACGACCACTTCCCCGAGACCCAGCTCTTCCTGGAGCCGGACTCCACTCTGCTGCTGTGCACCGACGGCCTGGTCGAACAGCCGGGCCAGGACATCTCGGCCGGCATCGAAGCGCTCGGCGCCGCCGTACGGGAGGGACCGGCGGACCTGGAATCCCTCGCCGACCAGCTCTCGGACACACTGTGGGCGAAGCCGGGCTCCGACGACGACATGGCGCTCCTGCTGCTGCGCCGGCTGCCGTGCCCGGGGACCACCACGACCCCGCGGCTGCGCCTGCGCGTCCACCAGGCGGACCCGGGCGGTGCGGCGGAGGTCCGCTGCGCGCTGCGCCGGGCCCTGGACCAGTGGCGGGCCGGCGCCCTGGCGTACGACATCGAGATCGCCGCCACCGAACTGATCACCAACGCGCTCACCCACACCGACAGCGGCGCCCAGGTGTGCATGGAACTGTCTCCGGGCCCGCCGCGCCGCATCCGGCTGGAGGTGGAGGACCGGTCCAGCCAGATGCCGCGGCGCCGCGACCCCGGCGAAACCGCCACCTCCGGACGGGGACTGATGCTCGTCGAGGCCCTCTCCGACCGCTGGGGCGCGGAGCCGCGCGGGTCGGGCAAGGCCCTGTGGTGCGAGTTCGACGCCCCGGAGGAGGAACGCAAGCCCACCGGGGCGGAGTGACCGCCGGTGGCCAGGTGCTCGCCACCGGACGGGGACCGCTCCCGCTGCCGGCCGGGGACCGCTCCCGCTGCCGGGACCCTCAGCCGTCCGCGCCGTACCACACGGTCGTGGCGTTGCAGAATTCGCGGATGCCGTGCCCGGCGAGTTCGCGCCCGTACCCCGAGCGCTTGACGCCGCCGAACGGCAGCGCGGGGTGCGAGGCCGTCATCCCGTTGAAGAAGACCCCGCCGGCCTCCAGGTCCTGTACCAGGCGCTCCTGTTCGGACTCCTCCCGCGTCCAGGCGTTGGAACTGAGGCCGAAGGGAGTGTCGTTGGCGATCGCCACGGCCTCGTCGAGGTCCGTGGCCCGGTAGAGGGTGGCCACCGGCCCGAACGCTTCCTCGCGGTGGATGCGCATCTGCGCGGTGACGTCGGACAGCACGGTCGGCTCGTAGAACCAGCCCTGTTCCGGCCGCGGCGGCCGTCGGCCGCCGCACAGCGCGGTCGCGCCGTGCCCGAGCGCGTCCTCGACCAGTTCCTCCAGGTCACAGCGGCCCTGCTCGCTGGCGAGCGGCCCGATGTCGGTGGTGTCCGCCATCGGGTCACCGACCTTCAGGGCCGCCATCCGCTCCGTGAACCGTGCGGCGAAGTCGTCGTAGACGTCCTGGTGGACGATGAAGCGTTTGGCGGCGATGCAGGACTGGCCGTTGTTCTGTACGCGCGCGGTGACGGCCGTGCCGACGGCCCGCTCCAGATCGGCGGAGGGCAGCACGATGTACGGGTCGCTGCCGCCCAGTTCCAGCACCGTCTTCTTCACCTCGTCCCCGGCGACGGAGGCCACCGACCGGCCCGCGGGCTCACTGCCGGTCAGCGTGGCCGCCACGACCCGCGGGTCGCGCAGGATGCCCTCGATGGCGCCGGAGCCGATCAGCAGGGTCTGGAAGCAGCCCCCCGGATAGCCCGCCCGGTGGAAGAGGTCTTCCAAGTAGAGCGCGGTCTGCGGGACGTTCGAGGCGTGCTTGAGCAGACCGGTGTTGCCGGCCATCAGAGCAGGGGCGGCGAAGCGGATGACCTGCCACAGGGGGAAGTTCCAGGGCATGACGGCCAGGACGGGACCCAGGGGGCGGTAGCGCACATAGGCGCGGGCGGCTCCGGAGTCCTTGACGTCCTCGGCCGACGGGTGCTCGTCGGCGAGCAGTTCCTCGGCGTGCCCGGCGTACCAGCGCATCGCCTTGACGCATTTGGCGGCCTCCGCGCGGGCCGCCGCCAGCGGCTTGCCCATCTCGGTGGTCACGGTGCGGGCGATGGCGTCCTGCTCGGCCTCCAGCAGGTCGGCGGCGTGGCGCAGCAGTTGGGCGCGCCGGGCGAAGGACGTGCCGCGGTATTCCTGGAACGCCTGCTCGGCCCGGACCAGGCGGTCTTCGATCTCGCCCGCGTCGATCGGGTCGAAGGTCTGGAGGGTTTCGCCGGTGGCCGGGTTGACCGTGGCGATGGCCATGGGAGGGACACCTCCTCGATGAGGCGGGACAGGAAGGTGGGTAGGGAGGTAATGCGCGTTATGGGGGTGTACGCAGGAGCGGCCGGGCCGTGCCCCCGGGCCGGCCGGGGACACGGCCGTCGCCGCCGTACGGAACCGCCCGTGCGGAACCGGCCGTACGGAACCGGCGTCCGCCCGTACGGAACCGTGCGTCCGGGACCCGTGCCCCGGCGGCGGTCCGCTCAGGTCAGCGGGCCGGGGGCGGGCGACGGCTCGGGCACCGGGTCCGGGCCCGGAGGACGCGGCACGGGGTCCGGCGGCACGGGATCGGGCGGCAGGGGCGTGGGTCCCGGCGTCGGACCCGGGACCGGGCCGGGCTCCGGGCCGCCGGGTCCCGGCGGCGGGGTCGGTACCGGCGGCGTGGGGTCGCGGTCCGGTCCGGGCGTGCGGCACGTCATCGTCTGTGGCTCCACGGTGTGCCTCCTGAGAAAGGTCGGTGGCTGATGGTCCTCCGGCCCCCGTACCCGAGTTTCGCCTCTCTACGGCACCCGCGCACGGTGGATTGCGCGCCGCCGCCTTTTCCGGCCGGTTCCGCCCCGGTCCTGCCGCATCGGGCACCGCGCCGCCTCCAGCCGTACGCCGAAGAAGTCCCTCGTACGTCGACGGCGTCCCGCAGGCCGTGACCGGACCGGAGCCCGGAGATCAACGACGAAGCCGCGAAGCATGAGCCGGCGCATCACTGCACTGCGCGTCACAGCACTGCGCATCACAGCACTGCGCGTCACTGCTCACATCACTGCTCATCAAGGGATGCCTGCCGGGCGAGGAATTCCTCGAACGCCGCCTTCTGCTTCGGATCCATGAAGCCCTGGCGGACATCACGGGCCTTCTCCTGGAGCCAGTGCGCCTCGTCCGGGTTCAGCAGCTCGGCGACCACCACGCCTTCGCGGGCCACCGCCGTGCGCCCTCCTGTGCGACGACGAAAGAGCGTGAACGCGCCCCATTCCACCGGGTGAGCCAGTTCCGGCTCCTCCGCCGCACCCCGCTCTCCCTCCCCGGCGTCACTCGCCGTATAGGCGGTGGGGGCCCAGTGCTCCCAGAGCGCCAGCGTGGCCGCGGGCACCAGCACCGCGTGTTCCGCCGCCTGACGCCCTTCCCACCGGAACGTGACGGTGACGGGCTCGCCGACCGCCTCGGCCAGCCCGAGCACCCTCTCCACCTCATCGTCGACCGGGTAGTCCACCACCACATCGATCTTGATTCCCATGGTGCCCGAGGCTACCGGCCGCCTCTGACATCGCCGGCGGCCAATTCCCCGCCCGCACGCCGGTGCTGTGGCGAGGGAACCGTGCGAGGCGCCACGGTGCCGTGCGGCCGGTCGCGGAAGACGGGAGCCATGGGAAGGCAGGTACGCATGAGGCCCCGTACGGTGGAGAGGCGCTCCCTGATCACCGTTTCCCGACGGAGGGCCCTATGGAGTCGCCCGAGCCGCTGACCAGCCGTGACCTGACCGACAGCGACCTGACCGACAACGACCTGGCCAACAGCGACGTGACCGGCAGCAACGTGACCGGCAGCGACCTGTCGGACAGTGACCTGCACACTCTCGACGCGCACTGGAGGGCGCTGAACTACCTCGCCGCCGGACAGATCTATCTGACCGGGAATCCCCTGCTCACCGAGGAGCTGCGCCCCGAGCACATCAAGCCCCGGCTGCTCGGCCACTGGGGAACCTGCCCCGGCCTCAACCTGGTCCACACCCACCTCAACCGGGTGATCAGCACCCGGGGGCAGGACGCGGTGTGCGTGTGGGGGCCGGGCCACGGCGGACCGTCCGTCTTCGCCGGTGCCTGGCTGGACGGTACGTACCAGGAGCTGGACCCCGACCTGTCGCGGGACGGCGCGGGCATGGCGCGGCTGTTCCGGCAGTTCTCCTTCCCCGGCGGGGTGCCCAGCCACGCCGCGCCCGACGCGCCCGGCTCCTTCCACGAGGGCGGTGAGCTGGGCTATTCGCTGGCGCACGCCTACGGGGCCGCGCTGGACCACCCGGATCTGCTGGTCGCGTGCGTGATCGGGGACGGCGAGGCGGAGACCGGTCCGCTGGCCGCGTCCTGGCACGCCAACAAGTTCCTGGACCCGGTGCACGACGGGGCCGTCCTGCCGATCCTGCACCTGAACGGCTACAAGATCGCCAATCCGGCGGTGCTCGCCCGGCTGACCGACGAGGAACTGGACGCGCTGCTGCGCGGTTACGGGCACGACCCCCTGTACGTCACCGGTGACGACCCCGCCCGGGTGCACCGTGCGATGGCCGCCGCCATGGACACCGCCGTGGACCGTATCCACGCCGCGCAGCGGGCCGCCCGCCAGGACGGCGCGGACACCCGCCCCCGCTGGCCGGTGATCGTGCTGCGTACTCCCAAGGGCTGGACGGGCCCCGACGAGGTGGACGGCGTACCGGTCGAGGGCACCTGGCGGGCCCATCAGGTGCCGCTGGCCGGTGTCCGGGAGAACGCCGGGCACCGGCGGCAACTGGAGCGCTGGCTGCGCTCGTACGCGCCCGGGGAACTCTTCGACGAGGACGGGCGCCCACGGCCGCACGTCCTGGCGCAGGTGCCCCGGGGCGAGCGCCGGCTGAGCGCCTCCCCGTACGCCAACGGCGGCCGGCTGGCCCGTACGCTGCCGCTGCCCGACCCGGTGCACTACGCCGTGCCCGTCGACGAGCCCGGTGCCACCTCGCACGAGCCGACCCGCGTGCTGGGCGGTCTGCTGCGTGACCTGATGGACCGTACCGCCGACCGCCGTGACTTCCGGCTGTTCGGGCCGGACGAGACCGCCTCCAACCGCCTCCAGGACGTGTACGAGACCACGGACAAGGCGTGGCAGGCGGCCGGTCTGCCCACCGACGAGCACCTGGGGCGGCACGGCCGGGTCATGGAAGTGCTCTCCGAGCACCTGTGCCAGGGCTGGCTGGAGGGCTATGTGCTGACCGGCCGGCACGGCCTGTTCTCCTCCTACGAGGCGTTCGCGCACATCGTGGCGAGTATGGCCGCGCAGCACGTGAAGTGGATCCGCACGGCGCACCGCATCCCCTGGCGGGCGCCGGTTCCGGCACTGAACTACCTGCTCACCTCGCACGTGTGGCGGCAGGACCACAACGGCTTCTCCCACCAGGACCCGGGCTTCGTCGACCACATCCTCAACAAGAGCCCGGACGCGGTACGGGTCTATCTGCCGCCGGACGCCAACACCCTGCTGTGCGTGGCCGACCACGTACTGCGCACCCGCGACGTGGTCAATGTGGTGGTGGCGGGCAAGCAGCCGTGCTTCGACTGGCTGACCGTCGACCAGGCACGGGCCCACTGTGCGCGCGGCGCGGGGATCTGGGAGTGGGCGGGCACCGAACGGGCCGGGCACGGGCCGCAGGCCGTCCTGGCCTGCGCCGGTGACGTACCGACCCAGGAGACGCTGGCCGCCGCGTCCCTGCTGCGCAGACACCTGCCGGATCTGGCCGTACGGGTGGTGAACATCGTGGACATGACGCGACTGCTGCCCCGGGAGGAGCATCCGCACGGGATGGCGGACCACGAGTTCGACGCCCTGCTCCCCCCGGACACGCCGGTCGTCTTCGCGTACCACGGCTATCCGTGGCTGATCCACCGACTGGCCTACCGCCGGGCCGTCCACCCGAACCTGCACGTCCGCGGCTACAAGGAGATGGGCACCACGACCACCCCCTTCGACATGGTCGTCCGCAACGACCTGGACCGCTACCGGCTGGTCATGGACGTCATCGACCGGGTGCCGGGCCTGGCGGTGCAGGCTGCCGGCATCCGCCAGGCCATGGCGGACGCGCGCCACCGCCACCACCGATGGGTCCGCGAGCACGGCACCGACCTTCCGGAGGTCGCGGAGTGGCACTGGCCGGGGCAGGGACGCTGACGGGGGCGGAGGCGCCGACCGGCCGGTACAGGGACGACAGCGGGCAGTTGGCCGTACGCAGGCAGTTGGTCGTACGCAGGCGGTCGCCCGTACGCGAGCAGCCCGGCCGTACCTGGAGACCGGCCGCCCGCCGCTCGGGGTACTCAACCCGCCGCCAGGGATGCTCAATCCGCCACCTCGGATGCCCAACGTCCCACCGTACGAAGCCGGATGGCCGTCCGCCATGGGGCAATCCCCGCATCCACTGTCCCGCTGACCCCATGTCCCCTCTCCCGGGTTTCCCCTAATGTCGTCAGGTCACGACCGTCGTTGCTTCCCCCAGGAGAAACATGCGCGTCAAACCCCTGCTCGCGGCCGGGCTCGCCCTGGCCGGGCTGGTCGCGGGCACGGCCCCCGCGACGGCCCGGCCCAGCCCGTCGGACACTCTGCGATGGGGACCCTGCCCGGCGGCCCAGCAGGAGCTGAACGAGGCGGGAGCCGAGTGCGCCGAGGTGACCGTCCCCCTGGATCACGCCCACCCCGGCGGCCGTACCATCCGGCTCGCGGTCTCCCGCGTCAAGGCCAAGGACCGGGCACACCGGCGCGGCATCCTGCTGTCCAACCCCGGTGGCCCCGGCGGTCCCGGCCTGTCCACCACCCTGGGGCTGCGGCAGACGCTGAAGGACGTGGCGGACCGGTACGACCTGATCGGCTTCGACCCGCGCTTCCTGGGCGCAAGCACCCCCCTCACCTGCGGTCCGGCCACGCCGCCGGACCCGCCCCGCCAAGTGACCTCCCCCGCCGGGACTTCGAGGACACGGTGCGGCGCGCCCGGGAGACGGCCCGGCGCTGCTTCGCCCACGGCGAGAACGCGGCGCTGCTCCCGCACGCCTCCTCCCGCAACGTCGCCCGTGACATGGACGCGATCCGCGCCGCCCTGGGCGAGGACAAGCTGTCGTACTACGGGGTCTCCTACGGCGCCGACCTGGGAGCCCTCTACACCCAGATGTTCCCGCGCCGGGCCGACCGCGTGATCCTCGACTCCTCCACCGACCCCGACGCCACCCAGTACGAGCTCTTCCGCCGGGCGGGCAAGCCGCTTGAGGAAGGACTCGACGCGTGGGCGACGTGGACCGCCCGGCACGCGGACACCTACGGACTCGGCCGCACCGCCCCCCAGGTGCGCGCCACCGTACAGACACTCCTCGACGGCGCCGGGCGCCGGCCCGTCGCCATCGGCGGCACCCGGCTGGGCGCGCCCCTGCTGCGCCTGTTCCTGCGGCAGTTCGTCCAGCACCAGGAGAACGACCCGGCCCTCGCCCGTACGGTACGCACCCTGACCGACGCGGCGGCGGGCGAGCCGGTCGAGCCGAACCCCGAACTCGCCGCGATGCTGGAGCTCCTCAACTCGCCGGAGCTCGGGGACATGATGACCGGCGGGGCCGTCTTCATGTGCGGCGACCGGGGCTGGCCCGCGGGCGGCTGGCCCAAGGACCCGGAGACGTACTGGAAGAACATCGTCCGCAGCCGTGCCGGCCAGCCCGTGTTCGGCCCGCTCGTCAACGACATGACGGCGCCCTGCGCGTTCTGGGAGACCGAGCCCCGCGAGCCCGCCACCCGTATCGGCAACAAGGTGCCCGTCCTGATGCTCCAGGCCCGGCAGGACAACAACGTCCCGTACGAAGGTGCCCTGGCACTGCACCGCAAGCTCACGGGCTCGCGCCTGATCACCGCGGACATCCGCTCGCACGGCGTGTACGGACGCGGCGCCGAGGGCAGGACGGCGGTCCCCTGCGCCGACCGGGCCGTCAACGCCTACCTGCGCGCAGGAACGCTGCCCGCCGCGGACCTCACCTGCGCCGCGAAAGGAACCGTTCCTTCGCCGTGAGGCCGGCCGGCCGCGACGGTTGTGGTGCCGGCCGGGCCGGTCGTTACGGCTGGGGGTCGCGGGCGTCGTAGCGGAGGAAGCCGCGGGAGGTCAGACCCAGGAGGGTAACGGTCAGGACGCAGGCCAGGCCGCCGGCGATGATCGCCGTCGTGGGGGAGGTCAGGTCGGCCGCGGAGCCGGTGAGGAAGTCGCCCAGGCGCGGTCCGCCCGCGACCACCACGATGAAGACGCCCTGGAGGCGTCCGCGCATGTGGTCCGGTGTCGCGGCCTGGAGCATGGTGCTGCGGAAGACCATCGAGACGGTGTCGGCGCACCCGGCGACGGCCAGGAAGAACAGGCCCAGCCACAGGTGGTGGGCCAGTCCGAAGGCGGCGACGGCCGCACCCCAGGCCGCGACGGACAGCAGGATGGCCAGGCCGTGCCGCCGGATGCCGCCGAGCCAGCCGGAGAACAGGCCGCCCAGTACGGCGCCGACGGCCGGGGCCGCGACGAGCAGACCCACCGTTTTGGCGTCGCCGCCGAACCACAGTGCGGCGACCGCGGGGAACAGGGCCCGCGGCTGGGCCAGCACCATGGCCGCGAGGTCGGTGAAGAAGGTCATGCGTACGTTGGGGCGGGTGGCCAGGAAGCGCAGGCCGTCCAGGACGGAGGCCCGCTTGCGTGCGCCCTCCTCCTGGTCGGGCCGCATGGACGGCAGCCGCCACATCGCGTACAGCGAGGCGGTGAAGGCGAGGACGTCGATCAGGTACGCGGCCTGGTAGCCCCACAGGCCCACGATGACGCCGCCCAGCATGGGGCCGCCCATCAGGCCGAGGTTGCTGGTGAGGGAGCCGAGGGCGTTGGCCGCGGGCAACTGCTCGGCGGGCAGCAGCCGCGGGATCATCGAACTGCGGGCCGGCGAGTTCATGGCGAAGCAGACGGCCTGGAGGGCGACGACCGTGTAGAGCAGCCAGACCTGGTGGAAGCCCGCGAGCGCGGCGGCGGCCAGCACCACCGACATCGAGGTCGCGCCCGCGGCGCTGGCCAGGCCCAGCTTGCGGCGGTCGACGGTGTCGGCTACGGCGCCGCCGTACAGCCCGAAGACGATCAGCGGGACCAGCGAGCACAGGCCGACCAGCCCGACGGAGAAGGTCGACCCGGTGATGGCGTAGACCTGCAACGAGACCGCCAGGGCGGTCATCTGCTGCCCCACCCAGGAGATGGTGTTGCCGAACCACAGGCGCCGGTAGTGCACGGAGCTGCGCAGGGGGGTGATGTCGGCGAAGATGCGGGACCGCAGTGGGGGCCGGGTGGGTGGGTGTGGAAGGGGAGTGGATATGGCAGGAGGCACGGGGCAGTAAAGCACAAGAGTACGTGGTGGTCCTTACCGGGGACCGGCGCCCGGTGGGTGGGGGTGCGGTGGCTGCCGTCGGTGAAGGGGGCCGGGCGGTCAGGGTTCCGGCAGGTCGTACACACGGCGGGAGTTGCCGGCGGCGATCAGGGCCGCGACGCGGCCGGCGTCGGCGGTGGACCAGGCGCCGGAGCGGGCCCATCCGGTCAGGACGGCGTCCAGGGCCGTACGGAACAGGGCGCTGCCCACGACGTACAGCTCGGGCAGGCCGTAGGCGTCGGTGGAGAACAGCAGCTTGCCGAAGGGGGCGAGTTCGAGGAACTCGGCGAGTACGGATGCGGCGCGCGGGCCGGTGTGGGTCAGGGTCAGGCCGATGTCGGCGTAGACGTGCGGGAAGACGTTCGCCAGGTAGGCGGCCTGTCGGTGGTACGGGTAGCAGTGCAGCAGGACCAGGTCGGTGCCGGTGTCGGCGGTGGCCCGTACGAAGCCGGTGAGCAGCGCCGGGTCGGCGTGGTCCAGACGCAGGTCGGGATCGCCGAAGCCGGTGTGCAGTTGGAGGGGGCGGCCGGTGGCGACGGCCAGCCACAGGAGGTGACGCAGGAGTACGGGGTCGGTCAGCCGCGGGGCGCCGGCGGCGAGCCAGGTGCGGGCGGCGGTCAGGACGGCGTCGGGGGCGGGTGGTTCGGGGGCCAGGGCCAGCCCGTGGCGGTAGGCGGCCACCGACTTGAACGCTACGGCGTCGCGCGCCGCGTCCCGTACGGCGTCGGCGAGGGCGGCCGTGAACTCCGCCGCGGCCGTGGCTGGGGCTGATGCCGGGGCTGGCGCTGTGACTGGAGCTGGCGCTGTGACCGGGGCTGCCCGGCCCTCCCCCGTTGGCCGCATGCCGTCCGCCATGCGCCGTCCCAGGCGTTCCGCCAGCCATTCCAGGCGGACGACCTCGTGGCCGGCGGCGCCGCCGGCCTCGGCCGTCTCCGCCACCCCGGTGAGGTCGCCGGGCAGGCCGGTGTCCAGGAGGTAGGTACCGATGCCGGTGGCGCGCAGCAGGAGTTCACGGGTGCGTGCCGGGCCCAGTTCGCGCCGGCGGGCGAGGTAGTCCTCGGGCGGACAGTGGGCCGGCAGCCCGAGCAGCGGCGGGCACCAGCGGCGGACGGCGAACCCGGTCTGGGTGTCGAAGAAGGACGTTCCGGCGGCGGGCGGGCGATCCGATTCGGTGAGCAGCGCCTCGAACGTGGCGCGGTCCGGCTCGCCCCGGAGCACGCCGTGGCAGTGGTGATCCACCAGGGGCGGGAGGGGCGAGAGAGACGTGAGGGACAGGAGGGATGATTCCGGGGCGGGAGTGGGCGGGTGTCCGGGCATCAGTACCGCCAGCGGAACGCGGCGGTGATCTCCTCGGGGTCGCTCTCGGCGAACTGCGCGGCCTCCGCCCTTCGTACGGCCATGACGGCGCCGTACAGCACCTCCCCCAGCGCCTCGAGAAGTGGCGCGGCCCCTTCCAGGTGGTCGGCGGCCTCGGTGAGCGAGACGGGCAGCCGGGTGATGCCGCGCCGGGCACGCTCCCGTACGCCCAGGGCGCCCGGGTCGCCGGTGACCGGAGGCGGGAGCTGTCCGCCGGAGGTGATGCCGTGCAGTCCGGCGGCGATGACCGTGCCGATGAGGAGATAGGGATTGGCAGCCGCGTCGAAGCACTTGATCTCGGCGTTGCCGCCTTCCGGGTCGGCGGGGGAGCCGGTGACCAGGCGCAGGGCGGCCTCCCGGTTCTCCACGCCCCAGCACCGGTACGCGCCTGCCCACTGCGAGGGCACCAGCCGCAGGTAACTGGCGGGTGAGGGAGCGCCGACGGCGAGCAGCGCGGGCAGCGAGTCCAGGATGCCGCCGAGGAACCGTACGGCGTCGGGCGCCAGTCCCCACCGCGCGTCCGGGTCACGGTGCAGGCTGCGGCCCTCGCGCCGCAGGCTCAGGTGGAGATGGCAGCCGTTGCCGACCTGTCCGGCCACGGCCGTGGGGGCGAAGCAGGCCCGCAGACCGTGGCGTTGGGAGACGGCCCGGATGGTCTCGCGCACCAGGACCAGGTCGTCGGCGGCCCGTACGGGGTCGGCGGGGGCGGTGGAGATCTCGAACTGGCCAGGGGAGTATTCGGGGTGGAGCTGGAGCACTTCGATGCCCTGTACGGCCAGCGCCTCGGCGACATCGCGGAGGTAGTCGGAGAGTTCCACCACGCGGGTCATGCCGTACGCGGGACCGGCGCAGGGGTAGTGCAGCACTTCGGAGGAACCGGGGACGGCGGCCCCGCCGGTGCCGTCCGGCCATGCGGGCCCGCCCACGCCCCCGGCCCCTGCGAACCCGCCGGGCGCCACGGCGGCCGGGTCGCGCACGACCACCCACTCGGTCTCGAACCCCATCCGCATCTCCAGGCCCTCGGCGGCGGCCCGGTCCGCCATCCGGCGCGCGAACTGCCGCTGGCAGGCGGGGTGCGGGGTGCCGAGCTGGTCGTAGCGGTCGACCGGCGCCCAGGCCCAGCCGGGCTGCGCGGCGAGCACGGTGAGCCGGTCCAGGTCGGGGAACAGGCGCAGGTCGCCGTCGGGGCCGCCCAGGTGCGCGGAGGCCGCGACGATGTCGTCGGAGGTGTACACATCGAAGATGGGCGACATGCCGACGCCGCTGTGGACGACCTGCGCCAGACGCGGCGTCGGGACGGTCTTGACGCGTACGATGCCCGCGTTGTCGACCCAGGTCAGGGCGATGGTCCGGACGCCCTCGGCGTCCAGCCGCGCCGTCGCCCGGCGGGCGTGGTCCTCCTGCTCGGCAGGCCCCGATCCCATAGCGCTCGTCCTCACTTCGCCGTGCCGGCGGCCGGCGCCGGGGTGCGCCCGGCCCGGCCCCCGACGCCCGATGCCGTTCTCGTGCGGTGCGGTGGTGGTGTGTCTCAGTAGTGCGTTGCGGTGGTGTGCTGTGGTGCTGTTGCACCCTCTGCACCCTCTACCTCTATCACCGTCCGCACCAGCGGCGGTATGGTCACCGGCAGTTGGCCGGTTCTTCGGAGCCCGTACACGCAGGCCCGTCCCGCTCCCGGGCAGCCACCCCGTCACGGGCACCAGTCACCCCGTCACGGGCAGGCGAACTCGCACCATACGCACTTTCCGGTGCCGCGTGGCTCCACACCCCACACATCGGCCAGCCGGTCCACCAGCAGCATCCCGCGCCCCGACACCCCCGCCTCGCCCGGCTCCCGGCGCCGGGGCAGGGTGCTGGAGCAGTCCTCGACCTCCAGGCGCAGCCGCCGCTCGGCGCCGGGCGGCATGCTGACCGCCACCGTGGCCGCCCCGTCGGTGTGCAGCAGTGCGTTGGTGATCAGTTCGTGGGCGACCAGTTCGATCTCCTCGGACCGTTCCCGGGCGCCCCAGGACCGTACGGCCGTGCGGACCATCTGGCGGGCGGCGGAGAGCGCCTCGGGGTCGGCGGGTGCCACCTGCTGCTGGAAGCGCCCGGTGGCCGGCCGCGGGGGTGTGCCGCTGCGGCGCAGGAGCAGCAGGGCCATGTCGTCCCCGGCGGACCGCTGCGCCGCCGACTCGCACAGCCGGTCGGCCAGCCGCTGGACGTCCTGCGGGCCTTCCCGTACTTCCCTGGCGAGCTGCCGCATCCCGTCGTCCAGGTCGGTGCCGGGCTGTTCCACCAGGCCGTCGGTGAACAGCAGCAGGGTGTCACCGGCCGTGAGGTGGACGGTGGTGACCGGGTAGTCCAGATGGGCGAACTCGGCGGAGAGTCCCAGAGGCAGTCCGCCGGCCACCGGCAGCCGGCGGCAGATGCCTTCGGCGTGGCGCAGCAGCGGGTCGATGTGCCCGGCCCGTACGAACCGTACGGCGCCGGTGGTCAGGTCGGCGTCGGCGTAGGTGCAGGTGGCGAAGCGGTCGGTGTCCAGTTCACGCAGGAAGGCGGAGGCGCGGGCCATGACGGTGGCGGGCGCGTGGCCCTCGGTGGCGTAGGCGCGCAGCACGATTCTCAGTTGCCCCATGACGGCCGCGGCCTGGGTGTCGTGGCCCTGTACGTCTCCGATGACCGCCGCGACCCTTCCGGCGGGCAGCGGGATCACGTCGTACCAGTCGCCGCCGATGTCCCGGCCGAGGCGCGCGGAGTGGTAGCGGACCGCGATCTGGGCGCCGGGGACGCCCGGGATACGGCGGGGCAGCATCGCCTGCTGGAGGCCCTCGGCGAGGTCGTGCTCCTGGTCGTAGAGCATGGCGCGGGCCAGACTCTGCGCGATGCCGGAGCCCAGCGCGATGAGCAGGCTGCGTTCCTGGGCGCCGAAGGGGTGCTCGTCCTGGTAGAAGAGGCCGATCACGCCGATGGGCCGGGCCTGGGCGATCAGCGGCAGATACGCGGCGGAGCCGATGTCCAGGGGCTCGACGTGCGGCCACAGCCGGGGGTAGTGGGTGGCGAACTCCTGGCGGGAGCGGACGAAGCGCGGGGCGAGGGTGCGTACCACTTCGCTCATCGGGAACTCGTCATCGACGCGGGTCAGCTCGTGGTCAGGGACGAAGCTGCCCGCCCGGCCTTCGGAGACCAGGCGGATGCGGCCCGCCTCGACCAGGCCGACGATCACGTTCTGCGCGCCCAGCCTGCTCAGTCCCTGGGCGTCGCCGAGCACGGCGATGACGTCGTGGACGGTGCGGGCATGGGCCAGGGCGGCCGTGGTGCGTTCTACGACGCCGGTGTGGCGCGGGGCCTCCTCGACGACCGCCGGGAGACGCGCGGCCCGGTCGTCTCCGTGCTCGTGTTCCTGGCCGTGCTCATGATCGGATTCTTGGCCATACTCCTGGTCGTATTCCTGGTCGGCGTCCTGTATGACGCCGATGATGCGGTGCGGGCGGCCGGTGCCGTCGCGGCGGATGCTGGCGCGGGTGTGGACCCGGCGCGGCGTGCCGTCCCGCAGCCGGATACGGAAGGAGCCGCCGTAGGAGGTGCTGCCGTCCTTCAGGGCGCGAGAGACCAGGGCGTCCAGGCGGGCCCCCTCGTCCGGCGGCAGACGGCAGGACAGGGTCGCCGGGCGGGAGTCGTACTCCTCCGGCGTCAGGTCGAAGACCTTGAGAGCGGAGTCGTCCATGTGCAGGAGCCCGCTGTCGAGGTCCCAGTCGAAGCCGCCCATGCCGTTGAGGGCCAGCATCAGGTCCGGGTGAGCGGGCCAGTCGTCCGGCGGCGACGCGGCGGGCGGCTTCGCTCCCCGGTCAGCCATATCGTCACTTTGCCACATTCATCATGACTTCGGGCTGTCCTTGGCCGGAGGACCGCCGTGAAGGCGGAGCGGTCCGGCGCCCGGTCGCCGGAAGGGGCCCGGCGGCCTATCATGACCGCCACTTCGCCAGGACGAAAGGAACGGACATGCCCCCGTTGGGACACCGCATCACCGTTGAGCAGGGCAGCGCGCATGTCCGCGTGGAGCGGGACGGGCAGGTGCTGGCCGAGAGCCGTCGCCCGCTGCTGCTGCACGAGACCGGGCTGCCCGTGCGCTACTACCTCCCGCCCGAGGACGTACGCACCGAGCTGCTGACCCCCTCACCGACCCGCACCCACTGCCCCTTCAAGGGCGACGCCTCCTACTGGTCGCTGCCCGGCGGCCCGGAGGACGTGGCGTGGGCCTATCCCGAGCCGAAACCCGAAGTGGCGGGGATCAAGGACCACTTCTGCTTCTACGACACCCAGGTCGAGGATGCGCAATGAATGCGCACCAAGCACGGGCTGTTCCGCACCGGGCGCCAAGCCGACGCCCTGCGCGGCAGCCTCGGCCGAACGGTTCCGGTCGGCCGGTTCAGGGGCCGACGGCCGGACGTGAGCCGTCGCCGTGTGCGCCGGGCCGTACACCTGCCCATGCGGCGGGTACGGCCATCAGCCCGGCGACGGCCGACCACCACCACAGGGAACGGCCGAGCAGGTTCCAGCCGGCGACCGCGAGAACCGGGCCCGCGGTGGCTCCGAGGCCGTACATCGCACTCGCCGCGCCCAGATAGCGGCCCCGCAGATCCGGCGGGCCCGCCCTGGCCGGGTAGGCCAGGAACAGGGTAGGAGCCGACACGGCTTCCCCGAAGGACCACATCAGGGTCGCGACCACCAGTCCGGCGATGCCCCAGGACGGTCCGTACAGCGTCATCCCCAGGCAGGTCAGTGCCGTTCCCACGGCGGCCACCGGCCGCACGCGGCACCGCTGGGTGAAGCGGGTGACCGGGAGTTCGAAGGCGACGACGGTGAGCCCGTTGACCGTGATGAGCACCGCGTAGACCGTGGTGGACAGGCCCTGGTCGTGTACGGCGAGCGGCAGGGCGGATAGGTACTGGACGTAGACCAGGGTGCTGATGAGCATCGCGAACAGCAGGAGCAGATAGCGGCGGTCGGCGAGGAGCGGACGGTAGCCGCGTGCGCGCGGGCCCGGGCGGGCACGGGCCGCTGGTTCCCGGCGTCCTTGCCTGGGCACGCAACGGGCGACGACGGCCGCGTAGACCAGGCCGACGGCCGCCTCCGTGAAGAACAGGAGTTCATACGATTGGGCGATGAGTACCGCGCCCAGCAGCGGGGCCGCCGCGGCGCCGAGGTTGATCGCCAAGCGGTACATCGCGAAGATCATGACGTGCCGGTCGGCCGGCAGCATCCGGCTCAGCAGGTCGGCCGCGGCCGGGCGGTAGGCCTGCCCGGCGGCTGCCTGGAGGGCGAGGACGAGCAGCAGCACGGTGAAGTTGCTCGTGTACGGAACAGCGGGCAGCAGCGCCGAGCACACCACCATGGACCCGACGATGGTGGCGTGCCCGCCGATGTGATCGCACAGCCGGCCGCCCGCGAGGACTCCCACCACCGAGCCCGTGCCGTACGCGGCGAGCGTCAGGCTCACCTGCGTCGCGGAGAACCCCAGGCCGGTCAGGTAGAGGACGATGAACACCTGGACGAACCCGCCGAGCCGGCTGACGAACATGCCGCCGATCAGGGCGCGGGCCGCGGGCGGGGCCTCGCGCCAGGTCGTCGTGACCCCGGCGCGCGAAGGACCGGGGGCACGGCGGCCCGGCGTGGTGTGCGGCCGGGGCCGGTCAGTCATGAGCGAGGGCGGCGCCCGCCAGGGCCTTTTCGAGACCGTTGAGGACCGTGTAGGCATCGCGCAGCAGAACCTGGGGGGTGGGCGCCGTGAGCAGGAGGACACCCGCCAGGTTCAGGGAACCGTGGCCGGTCCGGTAATGGTGCAGCAGGGTACCGGAGGGGACCGTGAAATCGGGTGCCACCCGGATCCTGCTGCCGGGGGACAACAGGCGGTCCCAGTCCACCGCCTCGGGGACGAAGACCGGCCGGGTCGTCCACGGCCGGCCCCGGGCGTCGGTCGCAAGGACGTTGACCGAGCCGGCCGCGCAGCGGCCGGGGCCGGTCAGCAGGCCGTCCGGCAGGCCCGGGTCCTGTCCGAGGTGCGCCCGGGTGAGCGCACCGACCAGGTCCACACCGTAGATGGCCTCGATCTGCTGGGTGAGCAGCAGGCCGCCGAACCGGGCCGCGGTCTCCAGCAGGCACAGACGGCGGTCCGCCATCAGTTTGATCTCGGTGTGGGTACCGCAGGTCCCCAGGCCGAGGGCGTCGACCGCCCGCCGCGACAGGTCGGACACCGTGTGCTGAAGTGCCTCGGGAAGCACGCAGGGTGCCATGTTCCCCAGTTCGGTGAAGTCCGGCGCCGTAGGCAGCCTCCCGGTGACGCACACCGGGTGGTGGACGCCGTCGACGACCATTCCCTCGACGCTGAGGTAGTCGCCGTAGCCGGATCCGTCGTACCAGGACTCGGTGGTGGCCGGGATGAGTTCTTCCACGATGAGTTCGTGGCCGGCCTCGCCGGCCTTCAGCTCGCTCATGCCACGGGCCCTCGCCGCCGTCAGCGCCCCGAGCATGTGGCTCCACGCACCGGCCAGTTGAGTCCTCCGTTCCAGTACGGTCTGGCCGATCGACCCGGCGCCCCACGCCGACTTCAGCAGCACGGGCGGGTCCAGTTCGGCCCAGGCCCGTTCCAGGTCGGTGAGCGAGTCGACGTAGCGGAAGCGGGGTACGGGCAGGCCCGCGTCCGCCCAGGCGCGCCGCATGAGGCGCTTGCTGCGGGCCCTGGTCGCACCCGGGCCGGGTCCGCGCAGGCCGAGCCGCTCGGCGGCCTCCGCGACGGCGAGCAGCGCGAACTCCGAGAAGGTCAGCACCGCGTCAGCCGCGGTGCGGCGGGCCAGGGCGACGATCGTGTCGATCAGTTCACCCGGTTCCGGGCGGCCGACGGTGAGGTCGGTGACCGAGGTGCAGCACCGGGCCGCCGGGGCGACCGCCGGGAGCGGCAGTGGGTCCAGGAGCAGCAGGTGAAGGCGGTCCGTGGTGGCCGCGACCTTCGGTATGGCATCGCTCGGTGGCGGCCCGCCCCGGGCGTACACCAGCAGCACCGTTGAATCCCCCATGTGGTCGTCCCTTTCCTCTTCGTGCTTCCTCGTCCAGCTTCCTCAACCGGCTTCCTCGGCGGGCTTCCTCGGCAGGTGCCGGAACCGGTTCACCGGCCCCGGGCGCCCGGGAAGGTGAAGTAGCCGTGGGGGGCGAAGTCCCAGCCGGGCCGCTTATGACGGCTGCGGGGCGGCGGATAGCCCTGGTCCAGATACAGCTCCAGGAGGTACGCGGCGTCCGGCTGGTCCAGGCCGATCCGGCGCCGCAGCTCCGGGTCCCGGCCGGGGGCACGGCCGGGCCACTGCCCCTTGACGTGCTCCAGCAACTGGTAGAGCAGGCCGGTGCCTTCGGGCATCCGGATCTTGGGACGTCGGGCGAGGTACGGCGGGAGGATGCCGTCCATGGCTTCCCGCAGGATCCATTTCTCGGTGCCGTCGCGGTACTTGACGTCCATCGGCAGCCACCAGGCGAAATCGGCGAGGTCGCGGTCCAGGAAGGGCACCCGGGCCTCGACGGTGCGGTGCATCGACACCCGGTCGACCCGCTGCAGATCGGTACGGTGCAGGTTCCCGACCCGGTACCGCATGAGTTCCACCGGGTCGGGGTGCTCCCGGAAGAGGTCGTAGCCGGCCAGCAGTTCGTCGCTCCCATCGCCTACCAGGGCGACCCTGAGACCGAGTTCGGCGGCGACCTCGAAGGCGGGTGCCATGACGGAGGCGTCCATGATGTCGACCGTTTCGAACGTCTCGGCCTCCCGGACCCGCTTGGGCAGATCCCGCACCAGACCGTCGAGGGTCAGGTACCGCACCACGTGGCGGATGCCGAGGTCCGCGCAGGACCTGATGGCGAACGCGAGATCGGGCGAGCCGGGAAAGCCGACCGAAATGGCGGTGACGTCGGGATGGTGCCGTGCCGCCAGGGCCAGCACGGAGGCACTGTCCAGACCGCCGCTGTAGATGACGCCGATCGGCAGATCCGTGTTCACCCGTTTACGAACGGCCTCGTCCAGCAGGTGCCCGAAGTCCGCGACCAGCGTGCTGTCCGTCCCGGTCGGTGGCCGTTCGGGCTCCTCGTGGTAGCGGACCGTGGTGCTGCCGTCCGTCCAGTGGCCGGGCGGGAAGACCTCGGGCGTCAGTCCGAAGGGGAGGAAGCACTTCATCTCCGACGCGAAGTACTCCGCGTCGCCGTCCGTGGCCCGGTAGAGCGGCTTGACCCCGAACCGGTCGCGGGCCGCGAAGAATTGGCGTCGGGCGACGTCGTACACCACGAAGGCGAACATGCCGTCCAGACGTGCGGGCAGGTCATGGCCCCACTCCCGGTATCCGTGCAGCAGGACCTCGGTGTCCGAGCCGGTACGGACGGTGTGGCCGAGGCGGCGCAGTTCGCGTCGCAGGGCGGCGTGGTTGTAGATCTCCCCGTTGAACGCGACCCACAGGTTGCCGGTGCTGTCGCACATCGGCTGGACCGCAGACTCCCGGTCCACGATGGCCAGCCGGTTGCAGCCCAGAGCCGCTCCCGGCAGCCCGCGGACCCCGCCCGAGTTCTCCGGATTGCCGCGGTGCACGATCTCCGCGAGCATTTTCTCGATACGCGCGACGGTCACTTCTCCCGGCGTATGTGACCGTAATTCCACGGCAATTCCACACATCTTCCGAGTCCCCCTGCTTTCCTGTCCAGACTTTTCTTTGCTTTCCCTGCGTGCGATCGGAGGGTTATTTCTCGCCCACTCCGACGAGCGCGATGCGTGGAATCTCCGCGACCCACTGTCCACCCACTCGGTGGACGGCGGGAGTTCGTAGCCACGCGTCGGTGCGGTCGGCGCCACCATCGTCGGGGCCGAAGCGGAAACATTCCTCGCAGAGTTGCCACACCCGCGCCCGCACCGATTCCCGTGTCGCGTCGCCGTGGTCGAGACCGCACAGGCCGTACATGTCGTGCAGGTAATCGGCGAGTTCCCCGACGGCGTCCTCGCGTGTGGCCGCCCCCATGATGAAGGGGTCGTAGACACGGTGGACGCGAATGTCGCGGAGCCCGGCCGCACCGAAGCCCTCGCGCAGCTCTTCCGCCGTGAAGTGCCGATAGGGGTGGCCGGCCGCGGAGTGCCGGTGGACGGCTTCGGAGAACCAGCGCGCCGAGGGCGAGCCCTCTTCGAAGTCGTGGACGACGAACCGCCCGCCCGGCCTCAGCACCCGCGCGGCCTCCAGGAACACCGTGGTGCGGTCGTCCGACGGCACGTGGTGGCTTCCGTAGGCCAGGATGACGGCGTCCATGGCGGCGTCCCGCATGAAGAGGAACCGGGCGTCCTGCCGGATCGCGGGCAGGCCCGCGCTCAGCGCCGCGGTCACCATCGTGCGCGCGATGTCGCTGCTGATCACCCCGTCGCGCACCTGCGGCGCCAGCACCCGCAGGGCGCGTGTGAGCAGCCCGTCGCCCGCGAGCAGGTCCAGCGTGCGCCATGTGGGAGACAGGTCCCGCACGTCCTTCACCCCACCGGCCAGCTCGAAAAGCCGACGGATTCCCGTCATCCGGACGGCGATGTGCTTCTGAGCTCGACGATAGGAATCCCCACGGCCGTTCTCCCGGTCGTCGGTCTCGAACTCGTTGAACACCTGGGCCAGTGACTTCAAGGCCTCCCGGGCGCCGTCCCGGCCGAAGTCGAGTTCCGCGTACAGCTGTGGGTGCTGCTCGCGGGTCAGATCGAGATAGGCACCCACATCGATTCCGTCCAAGTATTCGGTGTCACGTAATTCATGCAACAGAGATTGCGCATTCATCGAGATTCCCCCTACCTCGAGGCGCACGGAGCGGAATGATCCGGCACCCTCCGACGGCTGCGGCTCAGAGTCACGCATCGGGAAGCAGGATACGCTCGCAACCCCCGGCATGTACTATTCCGCTCATCGAAATCTGCCTGCTGCAGACGGGACTTCACATTTTCCCGAACCGGGTCAACGGCCGGGCCATACAGAACAGCGTCGTTGGTCCACCGGCGCGCTGTACGGAATCCGCGAGCCGGTCCGGTCGGTGTGCGGGCCGGAGGCTCCGGTGCCGCGTCCCTGCGGGTGCCGGGCGGCTCCTCGCCGGTGCCGGCGTGCTGAGCGTCCGCGCCCCGGCGCACAATCGAGGGGTGGACGCAACGCAACGCGACAGCAGCCGCGACAACGGGCAGAACGGCCCGGACCGCGACAACGGGCAGGACGGTCCGGGGGCGGAGCGGGTACGCGGCGTCGGCGGGACCGTGACCCGCAGGGGCGGGCCCGCAACGCCCGGCCGCGCGACGGTCTGGGCCGTCCGCTGCCGTACGGCGCTCCGGGCGTCGCCCGGCAGCCCGAAGGCGTGCCGCGCACCCCGGCACAGTCGCTCGCCGAAGCGCAGCGGCTGCTCGACGCGGGGATGCCCTTCCATGCGCACGAAGTCCTGGAGGACGCCTGGAAGGCGGCTTCGGAACCCGAGCGGCAACTGTGGCGCGGGCTGGCCCAGCTCGCCGTGGGCCTGACGCATGCCGCCCGGGCAACGCGGCCGGCGGGGCGGCGCTGCTGCTCAGGGGGGCCGACGCCATCGCTCCGTACGGGGACGCCGGTCCGGATGGGGAGGCCGGTCCGTACGGGGAGGCCGGTCCGTACGGCATCGACATCGCGGGGCTGACGGGCTGGGCGCGGCACTTGGCGGGACGGCTGGGCGGTCCGGGCGGCTCGGGCGCTCCGGGTGGTTCGCAGGGACCGGGCGGCCCGGTGTCGGCCGCCGGGAATGCTCCCCGGCTCCTGCGCACCGAGGCCGCCGGCCGGCATCCCGTGGGCGGCGGAGCGCCGGGCGAGGGGTAGCATCACGCCGCGCGGTCGCCGCGCGGTCGGAAGCGAAGGCGCGGGAAGGCAGGGGAAGGCAAGGAAAGCGGCCGGAAAGGGTCGGGGAGGGTACGTTTTGCCAGGGGTTCGGTCGGCGCGGGGATGCCGTGCGGGCGAAATCGCGATAACGGCGCGGCCGATACGCACGCACCACTACAATCAGACCCTTGTTACACCGGACACCGGACACCGGACACCGGACACCGGACACCGGACACCGGCTGACGCGTGCGCGCCGCGGCGGGCCCGGCCCCCGAGGTGAGTCCGCGACCGCCCCGTGGCCGCCCGCTCGACCGGTCCGCCACCATACGCAGCCACCGCACCGTCCTGGTCGCCGTCCGCACCGAGACGACACTGCACCGCATACTCGACGTCCTGCCGGTCTTCGCCGGTGACCCGCGCGTCGAGCTGGCCTTCACCGTCGTCCCCGGCTCGGACTTCGGCGGCCGGCTGCCCGCCGCCCTCGACCGGCTCGGCACCGTACACCTCCCGTGGTCCCAGGCCGTGCGCACCCGTTTCAACCTGGCCCTGGCCGCCAGCCCCAACGGCCCCCTGCACCGTCTGCGCGCACCGCTGGTCCTGGTCCCGCACGGCGCCGGTTTCAACAAGCGGCTGGCGGGCGGCCGGCGCGGCTCCGGCGACGAACCGGACGCCTCGGGCCTGTCCGCCCGCCAGTTGGAGCACCGGGGCCGGGTCACCGCCGCCGCCATCGGCCTGGCCCACCCGGACCAGATGACGCGGCTCGCCACCGCCTGCCCCAAGGCGCTCCCCCGGGCGCGGATCATCGGCGACCCGTGTCTGGACCGGATGCTCGCCGGGGTGCGGTGGCGGGAGCGGTACCGGGCGGCGTTCGGCGTACGGCCCGGCCGGCGGCTGACCGTGGTCGCCTCCACCTGGGGCCCGCGCTCCTTGTACGGCGTGCTGACCGATCTTCCGGGCCGGCTGCTCGCGGAGCTGCCGTACGACGACCACCGCGTGGCGCTGGTGCTGCACCCCAACGTCTGGGCGCGGCACGGCGAGTGGCAGATACGCCACTGGCTCGCCGGTGAACTGGCCGCGGGGCTGGTGCTGCTGCCGCCCGAGGAGGGCTGGCGCGCCGCGCTGGTCGCCGCCGACTGTGTGGTGGCCGATCACGGTTCTCTCGCGCTGTACGCCGCCGCCCTGGACCGGCCGGTGCTGCTGACCGGCACCGGGGACGGCGAGGTGGTGGCGGGCAGCCCGCTCACCGACCTCGCGGCCCTGGCGCCCCGGCTCGACCCGGCGCTCCCCCTGCGCGGCCAGGTGGAAGGCGTCGTCGCCGACCACAAGCCGGGCAGTCTGCAACGCGCCTGCGACCGGGCCTTTTCGCTGGTGGGCGGCTCGACGGGGGCGCTGCGTACGCTGCTGTACGGGATGCTGGAGCTGAGCGAGCCGCCGGGCGAGGCCGTGCCGCCGGCGCCGCCCGTGCCCCGCCCCGCGCGGGAGACGGCCTCGGCACTGCTCGTACGGGCGCGGGTCACGCCCGGCACCGTCCGCCTGGAGCGCTTCCCCGTCTCCGTACGGGAGTTGGCACCGCGCGACTGCGAGCCGCCGTCCGATACACCGCCGTCCGGTACGCCGGTGTCCTGGCCGCCCGGCGGGGGCGGCGGGGCGGCGGCACGCGGACGCATCTGGTCGCCGACGCGGACGGCGGCGAGGACCTGCGTGCCGCGCAGAACGCGGCGGTGCTGCTGAGCCGCGCCGCGCCGTGGCCGGCGTCCGGGGCCGAGGCGGAACCCGGGCGCGCCGCCGGGCTGTTCGCCGCCCACCCGTCCTGCCGCGCGGTGGCGAGCGGGGACGAGCGCGGCCGGCTGACCCTCTTCCGCCGGGACCGGCCGCCCGTCGCGGTGCGGTTCGACCGCGATGACGACGGTGCTCGCGACAGCGACGGTGTTCGCGACGACGGCGGTGATCGGCGCGCCGACGGCGGTCCGGTGGATGCCGTGGACGGTGCGCTGGTCGCCTCCGCGCTCTACGAATGGCTGCGCGCGACGGACGCCGACGGCCTCACGGCGCCGTTCGCGGTGGTCTGCGGCAGCCGTACGCTCCAGGTCCTGCCCGCCGGGCCGGAGCCCGCCTCATCCCCCTGAGCCCGCGTTCCCGCCCGCCCCGGCCGACGTCCCGCCCGCCTCGCCGGTGCCGCCCGGGCCGCCCTGCCCTTGGTCCGGCACGACCATCCCGGCCGCCGCCGCGTAGATCTGCCGGGCCCGGGCCCGGTGCTCCGCGGCTTCGGCCGGGTCCCGTGCCAGTTCCGCCAGTGCCTCACGGGTCAGCGCCTCATCGAAGTCCGCGCCGCGCCGCAGCGCCACCTCCAGCGCCGTACGAAGGCATTCCCGCGCCGCCTCCCGCTCCCCCAGCGCCAGCCTGGCCAGACCGGCCGCATGGGCGATCCGGCCCTGCATCCGTTCGTCGGGCGGGGTACCGGTGCCGTCCCTGCCGGCCCCGTCCCTGCCGGCGTCGTCCGTACCCGTGCTCTCGCCCCGGGCGATGGCAGCCGCCCGGTCCAGCAGGACCACGGCCTCCGCCGCGGCTCCGGAACGGGTCCGCAGGCCCGCGATGAGGTAGAGCTGAATCATCTCGCCGCGCCGGTTGCCGATCTCCTCGTTGAGGGCCAGTGCCCGCCGGAAGTGCTCCTCGGCGCGGTCCGGCTCGCCGCGCTCCCGGTGCAGTTTGCCGGCCCGCTCCCACACCGCGGCTTCCAGGCGCCGGTTGGCCGAGCCCCGTACGGCGGCGAAGGCGCCCTCGATCTGTTCCGCCGCCCGGTCGTAACGCTCCAGCTCCCACAGCACCCGCGCGTAAAGGCAGCGCATCCACGCCTCGGCGTCCCGGTGCCCGGACCGCACGACCGCCTCGATCACCGCCCGCAGCACCCGCGCGGAATCGTCGTAGTGGCGGTGGCTCTCGAACAGGATGTCCAGGGACTCGGCCAGGGAGCAGGCCAGGTCCACCTGGCCGTCCTGGGCCGCCCGCTCCGCACAGTCGAACAGGGCGTGCCGCTCCCGCTCCAGCCAGTCGGTGGCCGCCGCGGCGCCGCGGAAGTCGAGGTCGGGCCCGGGCGCCGCGTGCACCGGCGGCAGGGCGGCGATCCGCAGCCGGTCGGGCTTGATCACCCGCTCGGCGCGGGCCGCCTGCCGGCCGTACCACCTGGCCACCCGCAGCCAACCGGCGGCCGGCCCGTCCTGCGCGCCGTCGCCCGTGCCGTCACCCGGACCGTCGCCGGGACCGTCGTCCGGTCCGTCTTCCGCCGCTCGCCGCTCGGCGTGCAGCCGCAGCAGCTCCAGGAAGAAGTAGCGGTCACGGACACGATCGTCCAACGAACGGGAGGAGGACCCCTGCGAACGGGAGGGGGAGCCGGAGTGGGAGCGGGATGCGGAGCGTGCACACTCCAGCAGGCCGGCGCGCACCAGTTCCTCCAGCGCCTCCTCCGCGTCGCCCGCATCCGGCCCGAGCAGCGCAGCCGCCGAGGCCACCGTGCAGTCCGGGCCCGGGTGACCGGCCAGCAGCCGGTACAGCCGCGCCGCCGTGGGCGGCAGTTCCTCGTACACCCCGTCCCACAGCGCTTCCATCACGTTCCTGCCCCGCGAGGCGAACCCGTCCAGCCGGTTGGCGGCCTCGCGCAACTCGTCCACCAGGAGGGAGACCGGCCGGTGCGGACGCTCGCGGAGCCGACGGCCCGCGGCGCGCAGCGCGCCCGGCATCCCGGCGCACAGCCGCACCAGCTCCGCCGCGGCTTCCGGTTCCCGGGCCATCCGGTCCTCCGACACCAGCGCGGACAGCAGATGCCGGGAGTGCTCGGGCCCCAGCGGGCCCAGCGGGACCGGGATCACGGCCTCGTCGAACAGTTCGGTGAGCCGGTGATGACTGAGCACCAGCACGACGCTCTGCGCCGACGCGGGCATCAGCGACGTCAGGTCGTCCGCCTCGCGGGCGTCGTCCAGGACGAGCAGCAGCCGGCGGCCGGCGGTACGGGAGGTGTAGAGGGCGGCCCGGCCCGCGGCCGTGGCCGGGATCACCCGGCGGTCCACCCCCAGCCCTTCGAGCAGGTACGCCAGGACGTCACCGATCTCGACCAGGCCGTCCCTGCGCCACCGGCCGAACTCCACGCATAAGGTGCCGTCCGGGTACCGCGGCCCGAGGTCATGGGCGCACATCCTGCCGAGTTCCGTCTTGCCGATGCCGCCGGCACCGCTGATGTTGATGACCAGCGGCCGGTGGCGGCGCGGGCCGGCTTCGGTGCCGCGGACGACGGTACGCCGTTCGGGACCGCGGTTGGTGAAGCTTTCGGTCGGTGGCAGCGCCTGGCGCGGTACCGCGGCGGGGATGTACGCCGCTGCCTCACCCTGGAACTGATTGACCGTCAGGTGATGTACGACGCCCGTCATGATGGCCGTCTCGACGCGGGCACCGCCGCCGATCGAGTTGCACGTCGTCGCCGGTTCGCTCACGCCGTCCCCATCCCCGCCGTTTTGTGGACTGTCCGCGGTACCCGACTCACCGCCCGCGGCCCGAGCCGGCCGTGACCGTGACCCGTCGAGTGATGCTACTCGGTGCTACCGCGGCCCGCCCGGCCCCCGTACGACACCGGCGCCGGCACCGGAACCCGCGCCGGAACCCGCTCCGCGCCCGCGCGGCCGGGCCCGCGACCGCCGCCGCCAGGCCAGCGTCGTCCCCGCCGTGAACAGTACGGCACCGCCGCCCGCCCACAGCGCGCCGCCCGACAGCGGAGCGCTCTCCCCCACCTCGGCGGTGACCGGCGGCAGCCCGGCCGCCCCGTCCCCGCCGGGGCCGGCGTGAAAGCCGCGGCCGGCCGGCGCGCCGGCCTGTCCCGACTGGGGGCTGCCCACGGCGGAGAAGCCCCAGTCCAGCAGGGAACGCGCCTCGCTGTAGACGGCGTTGGGCACCCCCGACCGCGGGTTCATCACGGTGACCAGGATCGTGTGCCCGTTCCGCCGGGCGGCGGCGACCAGGGTGTTGCCCGCGTTGGTGGTGTAGCCGTTCTTCACCCCGATGATCCCCGGGTAGCGCGGCACCCCGTCGGTGCCGCTGAGCATCCGGTTGGTGTTCTGGATCTCGGTCGTGCTCCCGCCGTCGCCGGGGAACTGCGCCGACGCGGTGCCGCAGTAGCGCGCGAAGTCGGCGTTGGCCAGCCCGGCGCGGCCGAACAGGTTCAGGTCGTACGCCGAGGACACCTGGCCGGGCGTGTCATAGCCGTCCGGGGACTTCACCTGGGTGTCACCGGCTCCCAGCGCCCGCGCCTTGGCCTGCATCTCCTTGGCGGTGGCGGCCCAGCCGCCGTTCATCGACGCCAGTACGCGTACCGCGTCGTTGCCGGAGCGCAGGAAGACGCCGCGCCACAGGTCGGCGACCTTGTACTGCTTGCCTTCCTGTACGCCGACCACGCTGCTGCCCGCCCCGATGCCCGCCAGGTCCGCGGCGGCCACCCGGTGGACGGTGGTCTGCGGGAACTTCGGCAGCACGGTGACGGCGAACAGGGTCTTGAGGGTGCTGGCCGGCGCGAGCCGCCGGTGCATGTCCCGGCCCGCCATGGTCCGTCCCGTCTCGACGTCCATCACGGCCCACGACTGGGCCGTCAGGGACGCATCGGGCAGCGCCGGGGCCCCGGGGACGGTCACCACCGCCGCGGTGTGCGGGCGGGCCGCCGCCGGTATGGGCGCGAGCGCCGTACCGGTCGTCATCAGCCCGGCCGCGGCGACGGTCGCCAGCACACCGGCTTTCCTGGCCCACAGGGCGTCATATGCCATGCGCTCAACGCTAGGTACGCCCGGCGCCACTCGCTCAGGGACCTACGCCAGACGGTGGAGGAAGGGTGCGGAAGGAAGGAAGAGGGGGCGCGGGGCACCGGAACGGAGCGACCCGCCCGGTGCGACGGGGGATGCACACCGGACGGGTCTCACGACCTTTTGTACCGCACGCGGGAACGGTTATGCCTCAAAAACTTGTTCGCTTCTGGATTACCAGGCCACGGGGAGCGAGATCAGGCCACGTGCGCGGATCGTCCGCCGATGCCGCAGTTCCGCGCGCGGCACCTCCAGCCGCAGCCCCGCGAACCGGCTGATGAGCGCGGCGAGGGCGGTCTCGGTCTCCATCCGGGCCAGTGGCGCGCCCAGGCAGTAGTGGATGCCGTGCCCGAACATGAGGTGACCGGAGACCTCGCGGGCGGGGTCCAGCTTCTGCGGGGCGTCGAAGCGGTCCGGGTCGTGATTGGCGGAGGTCAGCGAGAGCAGCACGCTCTCCCCTGCCGGAATCCGTACGCCGCCGATCTCCACGTCCTTGAGCGGGAACCGCCGGATCGCCAGCGCGGAGGGACCGTCGAAACGGGCGAACTCCTCGACGGCCGGGCCGAGTTCGGCCGGATTCCCACGCATCTCGCGGAGCTGGTCGGGGTGGTCCAGCAGGGCGAGGACGGAGTTGCCGATGAGGTGGGTGGTGTTCTCGTACCCGGCGAAGAGGAGGAGGAAGGCCAACGAGGTCAGCTCGTCCTCGGACAGCCGGTCCGCACCGGTCGCGCCGGTCGCGCCGGTCGCACTCCCGCCGTCGCCCGACGCGTCACCGCGCTCCCCCGCCTCGCCGCGGACCGCGATCAGGTCGGAGAGCAGATCGTCACCGGGCTCCGCGCGCTTGGCCGCGATGAGGCCGGTGAAGTAGCCCATCATGGCCACGATCGCCTCCTTCATCAGGTGCGGCCGACTGGGATCCGGCGTGATCAGCGCGTCGGACCAGGCCCGGAAGTCGACCCGGTCACGCTCGGCGACACCCAGGAGGTCGCAGATCACGATGATCGACAGCGGGGCGGCGTAGGCGGAGATCAGATCGGCCCGGCCGTTCGGCTCGATCGCGTCCAGCAGTTCCTCGGCGAGCCGCCGTACGGGCTCACGCAGCGCCTCGACCCGCCGCGGCGTGAACGCCTTCGCCACCAGCCGGCGTATCCGGGTGTGGTCCGGCGGGTCCATGTTGAGCAGGTTGGCGTCCAGGGCCGGGGGCAGCGAGAAGCCCCGGTAGCCGCCCGGGAGGGCGTTGCGCTTGTCCAGGGAGAGCCGCGGATCGGCCAGCGCCCGGCGTACGTCGTCGTAACGGGTGACCAGCCAGGCGGGGTGTCCGTCGGGGCCGGTGATCCGGTGCACGGGCCCGGCCTCGCGCAGCGCCGCGTAGGCGGCGTACGGGTCGTCCAGGAGGGGGGTGGTGTCGGTCGGCGCGAGCGGCGCGTCGGTGCCGGGCGGGGTGGAGTTCTGCATGGATCACGACTCTAGACGCGGCGGGCGCTCCAACTGCCGGGCGGGGTGGGTGGGTGACGGGCTTGCGGGGTGGCGCCAGGACCGGTTACGGATCGGTACGACGTACGCGCCGAAGCGGCGGCACCGGCGTACGAGGCGAAGCAGCGGCACCACCGTACGAGGCAGGGCGGGGCGGGGCGGGACGGCACCGGCGTACGGACCGGTACCGCCCCGTCCCACGGGCAGCCCGGACCCCCGTACCGGGCCACCCCGTCCACGCGGCGCGTCCTCAGCGCCGCCCGGCGCGGCTGCGCTGCCGCAGTTCGGCGAGCACCGTCTCGGTCAGCGGTGACCGGTAGACGTCCGCGACCAGCGTCAGATGTTCGTACTCGTCGGCCAGACCTGCCGGTTCGGCGCCCGCGGGCACCACGACGCTGTCGGCGGCGGGCACGGGGACGTACCCGCGCGCACGGTTCTCCAGGCCGCGGCGCAGGGCGGCGGCCTCCGCGACGGCCGCCAACTGCCGCTCGTCCAGGGCGACCGCCCGTCCGCGTTCCCGTGCGATGTCGACGGCGTCGGACTCCACATAACACCGGATGCCGCGCTGTACGTCCCGGATCTCCGCCATCTGCCGGTTGGCCCGCCACTGGAGGTCGGCCAGCGGCCACCGCCCCGACCACGGCGCGCGTTCCATCGTCACCTCGGGGCGTCGGCGGTCACCGCCCGCCACAGCGGGTTCAGGCGCCGCAGTCTGCGCCAGGCTGCCACCCGGGGGCCGGCGGCGGGCAGTGCGAACCCGGCGAGGACCAGGATCGCCGCGACCGACGCGCTGATCGGGGCCACGCCGTTGGAGAGCCACAGCGCCTCGTGGCCCGTCCAGGACAGGACGAACCCGATGAGTTTGCAGGCGCAGTACGCCAGGCCCAGCCAGCAGCCGGCCGCCAGTACGCGCAGGCCCCGGGCGAGCCAGGACGGGCCGAGCCGGGTGGCGTACCGGGGGCACAGGGTGCCCAGGCCCGCCAGGCTCGATCCGAAAATGGCCAGATACAGCACCAGGAACGTCATGACGCCGGGTGATCCGGTATAGGCGGTGCTGAAGTCCCGGGGGTGCTCCACCGCGTCGGGGCGGCCGACGGCGAAGCCGGTGACCGCCACCGCCCACAGGACGGTCACGGCCGCCAGGACCGTACGGGTCCGTACGCGGGTACGGGCCCGGGCCGCCTCGCCCTCGCCGCCCGTCCAGCGCAGCAGCAGGACCAGGGCGCCCGCGGCGAAGACCACGACGGAGGAGTACAGGAAGACCATGGCGAGATTCGCCACACCCACCAGGCGGTCGAACCAGCGGTAGAGGCTGGGCGCGGAGAAGAGGAAGACCGTCGCGACGCCGGCGGTCATCACACAGGTCAGCCCGAGGTCGGCGTTGGCCCGGTCGCGGAACCAGGCGCGGGCCTTGTAGGCGACGATCGCCCAGGCCACCGCCCCGAAGGACAGATACACCAGGTCAAACACGCGATCCCCCACCGCTCTCGCCGCCGTCGCCCTCGCCACCGTCCGCCGTGGGCCGTACGTGCCGCAGCGCGGGCCCCAGCGCGGCGGCCAGCTCCGCCGCCTCCCCCTCCAGAGGCGGTTCGCGGTCCGCGGCCGAGGGCACCAGGTGCTCCATGAGCAGCGTGCCCAGCACCTCCGTCTCCCGCTCGGCGAGGTTGTCATAGCCGTGGTGCCGGGCGAATCCCATGGTCAGGCCCATCCGGCTCAGCGCCGTGGGCACGTCGACCGACGGCGTCCACACCCGCAGCGCCTCTTCGGTGAGCCGCGGGTCCTGGTCGTGGCCCAGCAGCAGGTGACCGAGTTCGTGCAGGACGATGTGGGCCTGGTGCCACGGGGACGTCCTGAGCTCGTAGAAGATCCAGTAGCCGCCGTCCGTACGGGCCGTCATCCCGGAGACCGCGCCGCCCAGGCTCATCGGCACCATGCGGACGGGGCAGCCGACGCGGGCCGCCACCGCGTCGCACATTCCCCGCAGATCGGTCGAGGCGGGCAGCGAGAGCTCCTTGATGAGCTGTCTGCACCGTCTGCGTATCCGCCCGACTCGCATGTCCGCACCGTCCTTGTCGCCGCTGTGCCGCCAGGAGAAGAAGAGCCGGCCGTCCTCACTCGTCCGCACGGTGCTCTCCCCTGTGCTCCCCACGGCCCGGGGCCGGTGGGTCGGCCGGCAGGTTCATCTGCTGCCGGAACTGGGAGATGATCGTCGTCAGGCTGTCCTGCACCTCGGGCGGCAGTCCGACCGAACGCAGCGCGATGGCCCGTACGCGCTGGTCACGCATGGCGGCGAGGAAGCGGACCTCCTCCTCCACCCGCTCGGCCTGCGACTGCGGCAGGTCGCCCAGCAGGTAGCCGACGGGCACCGCGAAGAACTTGGCCAGCGCGCGCAGCAGTTCGGGGCTGGGATTGGTGCGGCGGCCGTTGCGCAGCATCGACAGGTACTGCTCGGTGACGCGGGCCCCGCCGTACTCCTCGGTTCCCCGGGTGATCTCCTGGGCCACGTGGGCGTTGGTGTACGGGGCCCCCGGCGGGTGCATGTTGGCGAAGAGGTGGTTGAGCCGTTCCGCGAGCACGCTGCGCGTCTCCTGCGGACGGCTCTCGCCCCCACGTTCATCACTACTGCCCTCCGGCTCCCGGCGACACCTGTCCGGTCCCAACGAACAGTTAAGGCCGCCGGAACCGCAGCACGCATCCTGTCACGCCGGGAACGCACTGCACCAGCCCCAATACAGACCGTGAGGGCCCGTCAGTTCTGCCTCCCGGTCTTAACCAGTGGTTGACCTGGTACCGCCCCGGTCCTCGCCCCGGCCGACCGGCCCGCGCATCGGCCCCGCGTCCCGGTCCCTCCCGCAACGCGCCCACCAATGGCGCAACCCGGGCCCCGGGCGGGCCGTGGCAGTAGCTAGAGGAGGTGACGGGAGAACCGGCAGGGAAGGGATGTGGCGCCGTGACGGCGCGGACGCGAGAACCACAGGTGGTACGGGAGGAAAAACCGCGCCGCCAAAAGCGGGGCGCGGTGGTGGTGGCGTGGCTGACGACCACCGACCACAAAAAGATCGGCTCGCTTTACATGATCACTTCCTTCGCCTTTTTCCTCCTCGGCGGAGTACTGGCGCTGACGATGCGGGCGGAACTGGCCCGGCCGGGAACTCAGCTCATTTCCAACGAGCAGTACAACCAGGCGTTCACGATGCACGGCACGATCATGATGCTGATGTTCGCCACGCCCTTGTTCGCCGGATTCGCCAACGCCGTCATGCCCCTCCAGATCGGTTCGCCGGACGTGGCTTTTCCCCGGCTGAACATGCTCGCCTACTGGCTCTATCTCCTCGGCTCGCTGATCGCCGCGGGTTCCCTCCTCACCCCGCAAGGCGCGGCGGGCTTCGGCTGGTTCGCCTACACGCCACTGTCCGGCGGCACGCACACTCCCGGCACCGGCGGCGACATGTGGGCAATGGGCCTGGCCCTGTCGGGATTCGGCACGATTCTCGGTGCGGTCAATTTCATCACCACGATCATCTGCCTGCGGGCCCCGGGCATGACGATGTTCCGTATGCCGATCTTCACCTGGAACATCCTGCTGACCAGTGTGCTGGTCCTGATGGCCTTCCCGGTACTGGCCGCCACCTTGTTCGCACTGGAGGCGGACCGGAAATTCGGTGCCCACGTCTTCGACCCCGCCAACGGCGGGGCGTTCCTGTGGCAGCACCTCTTCTGGTTCTTCGGCCATCCCGAGGTCTACATCATCGCGCTGCCGTTCTTCGGCGTGGTCAGCGAGATCATCCCGGTCTTCGCCCGCAAGCCGGTCTTCGGCTACGTCGGCCTCATCGGCGCCACCATCGCGATCACCGGCCTGTCCATCACCGTATGGGCACACCACATGTTCGTCACCGGCGCGGTCCTGCTGCCCTTCTTCTCCTTCATGTCCTTCCTCATCGCCGTGCCGACCGGCGTGAAATTCTTCAACTGGATCGGAACGATGTGGAACGGCAGCCTCTCCTTCGAAACCCCGATGCTGTGGTCGGTAGGCTTCCTGGTCACCTTCCTCTTCGGCGGCCTGACCGGCGTCGTCCTGGCCTCACCCCCCATGGACTTCCACGTCAGCGACACCTATTTCGTCGTCGCCCACTTCCACTACGTCGTCTTCGGCACCGTCGTCTTCGCGATGTTCGGCGGATTTCACTTCTGGTGGCCCAAGTTCACCGGCAAGATGCTCGACGAACGCCTGGGGAAAATCCACTTCTGGACCCTCTTCACCGGCTTCCACACCACCTTCCTCGTCCAGCACTGGCTCGGCGCGCAAGGCATGCCCCGCCGCTACGCCGACTACCTGGCCGCCGACGATTTCACCGCCCTCAACACCGTCTCCAGCATCGGCGCCTTCCTGCTGGGCGCGTCCACCCTGCCCTTCCTCTACAACGTATGGAAGACCGCCAAATACGCCCCGAAGGTCTCCGTGGACGACCCCTGGGGCTACGCCCGATCCCTGGAATGGGCCACTTCCTGCCCGCCCCCGCGCCACAATTTCGTCACCCTCCCCGCCATCCACTCGGAATCCCCGGCCTTCGACCTCCACCACCCGGACATCGCCGCCCTGGACCAGTCCCGGAACACCGGCCGCCGAGACATCACCGACAAACACCAGGACCTGGCCACCCCCGCAAAACACCCCTGACCCGCCCCGCCCCGCTCGCCGGGCTCCCCTTCGCGACGCCCTCGCCGGAAAACACGCCGACGGGCATACCGCGCCCGCGTCCGCATCCGCGCATACCCCCGGGAACAACGACATCCGCCCTCTGAGCCAGGATTTCTCCCGGCCCAGAGGGCGGATTCACTGTCGGGACGACAGGATTTGAACCTGCGACCCCTTGACCCCCAGTCAAGTGCGCTACCAAGCTGCGCCACGTCCCGATGCCCGTCCGGTCCGGGGTTTTCCCCCGGCTGGCCGTGCACGAGAACAATACCGCATGTCAGAGGGTGGCTGCCGCCATTTCCGGCCGGGGACCGGCCGGGGCGGGTGCCGGGAGGGCGGCGGACGGGAGCCGGGAGGGCGGCGGCGGAGGGCCGTGGCGGGCCACGGCGGGATGAGTACGCGTACTCATGCGCGGGCACCGGGAGGGCGCGACGCTGCGGGCATGACCACTCCATCGATTCAGCGGCCGACGACCACGGCCTTCTTCGCGCAGGCGGCGATCTCGTTCGGACTGTCCCTGGCGGCGCTGCTGACCGGGATCGTCAAGCTGCCCGTGGGCCCCTGGGAGCGGGGGTTTCTCGCGCTGGGGCTGATCTTCGTGGTGTCGTCGGCGTTCACGCTGGCCAAGTGCATACGGGACCGTCAGGAGGTCCAGGAGGTGACGAACCGGGTGGACAAGGCACGCATCGACAAGCTGCTCATCGAGCAGGACGTCTTCAAGCCGGGGCAGGTGTGAGCGGCTACGGCCCGTCGCCGGTTCGCCCGCTTCGCTCGTTTTTACGGCTCTTGCCTGTTTTGGAAGGGCTTGGCGTGCCGGTCGGCTGCTCAGGGCTGCTGTCACCGAGGAGGTAGCGGGCGCCGGCTCCCTTGGCGGAGGCGATGTCGCCGGGGTTGTAGAGGGCGCATTTGCGCAGGCTCAGGCAGCCGCAGCCGATGCACCCCGTCAGCCGGCGCCGCAGTTGCTGGAGTTCGGCGATCTGCTCGTCGATGCGCCCGGTCCAGGCCCGGGCCACGGAGTTCCACTCGGCGGCGTTGGGCGCACGGTCCTGCGGGAGGGCGGCCAGCGCCGTACGGGCCTCCTCCAAGGAGAGGCCGACGGTCCGGGCGGCGCGGATGAAGGCGACCCTGCGGAGGGTGGCGCGGGGGAAGCGGCGCCGGCTGCCCGAGGTGCGTTCGGCTTGGATCAGGCCCAGTTCCTCGTAGTAGCGCAGTGCGGAGGTGGCCAGTCCGCTGCGGGCGGCAAGTTCGCCGATCGGAAGGCGGTCGCGTGGCGAGGTCATGCCCTGGAGGTTAGCGCTTGACATCAAGTGCACTTGAAGTTGCAGGCTCTCTGCCATGACAAACGCGACCACGAACACGGCAGTGAGTGCGATGACGGGACCGGCCACGGGTGCGGCGGAGTCCATACCCGTAACCGGACCCGGCGGCGGGTCCGGTTACGGCGAACTGACCCGGCTCATGGGGCTGATGACCGGTGACGAGAAGCACGGCCCGGCGGCCACCTCCACCCTCGACGCCCTGTGGGTCCTGTACGACCGGGTGCTGCGGGTCTCCCCCGCGACCGTCGAGGACCAGGAGCGGGACCGCTTTCTGCTCTCCAAGGGGCACGGCCCGATGGCGTACTACGCGGTGCTCGCCGCCAAGGGCTTCTTCCCCGTCGAGTGGCTGCCGGGCTTCGGCTCGTACGACTCCCCTCTGGGGCACCACCCCGACCGTCAACTGGTGCCGGGCGTGGAGATCGGCAGCGGCTCGCTCGGGCACGGTCTGCCGCTGGCCGTGGGGACCGCGCTGGGGCTGCGCGCGCAGGGTCTGGACGACCCGGCGGTGTGGGTGCTGATCGGCGACGCCGAACTGGACGAGGGCAGCAACCACGAGGCCATCGCCTACGCAGGCGCCGCGGGCCTGCACCGGCTGCACACGCTGGTCATCGACAACACCTCCGCCACCCACGGCTGGTACGGCGGCATCGCCTCGCACTTCGAGGCCGCGGGGTGGTCCGCGGTGACGGTGGACGGCCGTGATCACCAGGCGCTGTACGAGGCGTTCACCGCGCCGCACGAAGGCCGGCCGCACGCGGTGGTCGCCCGGGTGGAGCCCAAGAACGGCTGAGGCCGGGAAGGGCTGAGGCCGAGGACGGCCGAGCCCAAGGACGGCCGAGATCCAGGAAGCGCCGAGGGCCGTACGGCCGTCCGGCACACCGCTTGGCCATCCGGACGCAGGACACCACAGACACATACATGGATACGCAGTCACACAGCTTGTTGGAGAGGTCTTCTCATGGACACCATGCGTGAGCGTTTCGCCTCGGTCACCTCCCGTCTGCTGGACGAGGACCCGCGACTGGCCCTCGTCCTCGCCGAGATCGGCAAGGACGGCTTCGCCGAGGCCCGGGAAAAGCATCCGGAGAGGGTGGTGAACGTCGGGATCAGGGAACAACTGCTGGTCGGGGTGGGCGGCGGACTGGCCCTGACCGGGCTGCGCCCCATCCTGCACACCTTCGCCAGTTTCCTGGTGGAGCGGCCCTTCGAACAGGTGAAGCTGGACTTCGGCCACCAGGGGGTGGGCGGGGTGCTGGTGAGCGCGGGCGGCTCCTACGACTGGCCGGCGGGCGGCTTCACCCATATGGCGCCCGGTGACGTGGCGCTGATGGACACCCTCGACGGCTGGACCGTACATGTACCCGGCCACCCGGACGAGGCCGAGACGCTGCTGCGGCACGCCGCCGCGGCCGGTGACGACAAGGTCTACGTACGCCTGTCGGTGCAGGTCAACCAGGCACCGCGGCCGGTGGACGGCGCCCGCTTCCTGACCCTGCGCGAGGGCCGCGACGCGGTCGTCGTGGCGGTCGGGCCGATGCTGGAGGAGGTGCTGGCCGCCACGGAAGGGCTGGATGTGAGCGTGCTGTACGCGACGACCGTACGGCCCTTCGACGGGGAGACGCTGCGGGCCGCGACCGGGGCCGCCGGGACGACCGACATCGTGATCGTCGAGCCGTACCTGGCGGGGACGTCCACCTCCTTCGCCAACGACGCGCTGGCGGATGTGCCGCACCGGGTGCTGGGAATCGGCGTCGGACGGCGCGAGCTGCGCCGTTACGGACAGATCGACGAGTACCTGGCCGGGCAGGGCCTGGACGCGCGGTCGCTGCGCGAGCGGATCACCGCCTTCCTGGGGTAGGACGCGGCGACGGCGGTGCGGCGGCTGACGACGGCGGTGCGGGCCTCCGACGGCGACGGTGGGGGCGGTCGACGGCGTCTCACAGGTGGTCGCGCAGCCATCCCAGGAGATCGTCGTGGACTTCGTCGCGGTTGGTCTCGTTGAGGAGTTCGTGGCGGGCGCCCTCGTACGCCTTCCAGGTCAGGTCGCGGGTGCCGAGGTAGCGGAAGTCCTCCAGGAGTTCGTGCACCTGTGTCAGTCGCTGGTTGCAGGGGTCCTGGTCGCCGACGGCGATGTGGACGGGCAGGCCGCGCGGGACGCGGGCCAGGTTGCGCGGGTCGTTGACCTTGCGGACCGCCCGTACCCAGTCCAGCACCAGCCCCGTGCAGAAGGGAAAGCCGCACTCCCGGTCCGCGACGTAGCGGTCCACCTCCCGCGGGTCCCGGGAGAGCCATTCGAAACCGGTGCGGTAAGGATGGCGGTCGTTGAAGGAGCCGAACAGGCGCGGGAGGAAGTCGCTGGGCGCGGTGCGGCCCCGCTCGGCGACCTGTGCCTCCAGTTCGGCGAGGGAGCTTTCGATCTCCGCTCCGACCAGCGTACGGAAGGTGCCGATGAGGACCAGGCCGGCCAGGTCGGCCCCGTACTCCTGGGCGTAGTCACGGGCCAGCATGGAGCCCAGGCTGTGGCCCAGGAGCACCAGGGGGACGCCGGGGTGGGCACCGGCGGCCTGGTCACCGATCCTCTTGAGGTCGGTGACGATCGCGCGCCAGGCGTCCTCGCCGACGATGCCCAGACCGCCCGTCGAGGGCGCGGTGCGGCCGTGGCCGCGGTGATCGCAGGCCAGGACGGCGTAGCCGTGGCCGGCCAGGAAGCGGGCGAAGCGGTCGTAGCGGCGGGCGTGCTCGGCGGCGCCGTGGGCGATCTGTACGAGCGCGCGCGGCCGGCCGGAAGCGGGGAACCAGGTGTACGTGGCGATGCGTGCGCCGTCCGGGGCCTGGTGGTATTCCTGCCGCGTGGCCTGCATGACGTCGCCTCCTGACGGTCGGGGACGGGGCGCGGGATCCGGATCCGCCCGCGGTCGGCGCCCACTCTTCCCCGGTGGCCCATGAGACGCCAAGAGACGTGCGGAAAACGGGGTTGACCCCACGGCCACGACTCATGACACGATCAGGCGGCTCGTCCGTTGCTCCCGTATCTCTCGTTGCTGCATCCACGTAACCGCCCGTCGCAGGAGGACCGTTGGAGACCACCGACAGATCCGAACTCCCTTCCCCCCACTCCGGCCCCCTCTCGCGGCGCAGGTTCCTGCAGGGCACGGCCACGGCCGCCGCCGCTGCGGGGCTGGCGGGCCTGCCGGGAGGGGTGGCCACGGCCGCCACGGCTCCCGCGGCCACCCGCGCCCGTACCTCGCACCCCACGCTCTCCTTCACCGAGGCCACCAACGGCTCGGCGACCCTCTCCCCCGCCGGTGACCGGCTGGTCGCCGAGGTCCAGAACGTGCTGTGGTCCTTCCCCCGCGAGGGCGGTGACGCCCGCGCGCTGACCCCGCCCGACCTGGAGCCCACCCGCCCCGTCTTCTCCCCCGACGGCAGCCGGCTGGCCGTCTGCGCCTACCGCGGCGGCAACTTCCACCTGTGGACGCTGCGCCCCGACGGCTCCGGCCTGCGGCAGGTCACCGACGGTCCCTGGGACGACCGCGGCCCGGCCTGGTCCCCCGACGGCAGCCGGCTGGCCTTCGCCTCGGAGCGCGAGGGCGATCCGGTGACCGGCAGCCCGTACCGCATCTGGGTCCTGGACCTGCGGACCGGGAAGCTGACGCGGATCACGGGCCTTCCCGGACAGCAGGGGCCCCATCAGGACGGCGCCTGGGAGGACTTCGACCCGTCGTGGTCGCCGGACGGCGCACGGCTGGTGTTCGTACGGGGCCGGGTGGCCGGGACCGCGCTGCTCTCCCGTACGGTCGCCTCCGTGCAGGCCGACGGCGGCGGCGAGGTGCGCGTCGAGCACACCGAGACCGCCGCCGCGCAGGTCATGGCCCCGGCCCTGGCGCCGCCCGCTCCTGGCAGGGGCGCCGGCACCGGCCGGCTGGCCTATCTGCGGATCACCGACTTCCCCGGGCCCACCTGCACCCTGGTCGTGGACGGCGCCGCGGTGCCGGTCGAGGGCGATGTGATGCCCGTACCGCCGCGCTGGATCTCGCCGGAGGAGCTGCTGCTGACGGTCGGCGGCCGTTTCCAGGTGCTGCGGCCCAGCGCCCCCGAGAAGGCGGAGACGATCCCCTTCGACGCGGAGCTGGAGCTGAACCGTCCGCGCTACGAGGTCAAGGACTACGGTTTCGAACGGGCCGGGGTGCGGCCGGTGCGCGGGGTGCATCTGCCCGCGCTGTCCCCCGACGGCCGGCAGGTGGCCTTCGCCGCCCTCAACGCCCTGTGGCTGGCGCCCACTTCGGGCGGCGGCGCGCCGCGGCAGATCGTCCGGGCCCGTCCGACCCGTTATGTGCTCGGGCCGAGCTGGTCCCGGGACGGCCGTTTCCTGCTGTACGCGGACGACCGTGACGGGCTTTTCGCCGTACGCCGCCGGGATGTGGCCTCCGGCGAGGAGACCGTGCTGGCGACCGGGGGGCGGGTGCAGCCGGCGCTCTCCCCCGATGGTGAGCGACTGGCCGCACTCGACATGTCCGGAAATCTCGTGGTACGGACCCTGGCCGACGGCAAGGAGACGGTCCTGGCCGCGCCCCTGGGCGCCGGCGGGCTGCCGGGCCGCCCGAGCTGGTCCCCCGACGGCCGCTATGTGGCGTTCTGTGACCGCAACCGGCTCAACCGGCGCTTCCGTGAGGGCTACAACCTCATCCGCGTCCTCGACACTCGCACCGGAACCGCCCGTCTGCACGCCGTCGCGCCCCACGTCTCGATCTCCGACCGCTACGACTCCGGCCCGGTGTGGTCCCCGGACGGCCGCCATCTGGCGCTGATCGCCGAGTCCGCGCTGTGGCTGCTGCCCGTACGGCCCGACGGGACCCCCGACGGCGCGCCGCGCCGCCTGACCGACGAGAGCGCCGACCACCCCTCCTGGTCCGCCGACTCCCGTTCGCTGCTCTACCTGTCCGACGGGCGGCTGCGTCTGATCGGCGTGGACGGCACGGCGGCCCGTACGGTCCCGGTCGCGCTGGACCACCGCCGCTCGCGCACACAGGACACGGTCGTGCACGCCGGCCGGTTCTGGGACGGCACGGGCGAGGAGGTCCGCGAGGACGTCGACGTGGTCGTGCGGGACGGGCGGATCGCCGCCGTCGAGCCGCACCGCGCCCGGCGGGGCGCCGCCCGGCGCGTCGACGCCGCCACACGCACGGTGATCCCCGGGCTGTGGGACTCCCACACCCACCCCTGGCACGTCACCTACGGTGGCCGGCAGACCGCGCTCCAGCTCGCCTACGGCATCACCACGACCGTCTCCTTCGGCGGCTTCTCCTATGAGCAGGCCCGGGTACGCGAGGCGGTCACCGACGGTGCGCTGGCCGGCCCACGGCTGCTGACCTGCGGCGAACTGCTGGACGGCGGGCGGGTGGCGTACAGCATGGGCCGCGCCCACCGCACCCCTGAGGGGCTGCGCCGCTCGCTGGCCCGCGGGGCCGCCCTGGACTGGGACTTCGTCAAGACCTACGTCCGCGCGCCGGGCTGGGTCATGGCGGAGGCCGCCCGCTTCGCCCACCAGCGGCTGGGCGTACGCTCCGGCAGCCATCTCCTGACCCCCGGCGTCCAGCTCGGCCAGGACCTGACCACCCATTTGCAGGCCACCCAGCGGCTGGAGTACGGGCACGCCGTCTCCGCCTCCGGGCACGCCTACCAGGACGTCGAGGAGATCTACACCGCCACCGACTTCCACCTCGTCGCCACCCCCTTCTCCGCCGCCGCGCTGCTGGGCGAGGACCCGGGCCTGGCCGACGACCCGCGCGTACGGACCCTGATGCCGCCCTGGGACGTCGCGCTCGTACGGGAGAACGCGGGCCACCGGCCCACCCCTGCCCAGCTCTCCGACATGGAGACGGAGATCGGGGTCTACCGCAGGGTGCTGCGCGGCGGCGGGCTCGTCGCCCTGGGCACCGACCAGCCGCTGACCCCGGTCGGCCTCCACCTCCACCTGTGCCTGCGGGCCCTGCACCGGTACGGGCTGAGTGCCGCGCAGGCGCTGCGGACGGCGACGGTGCTGCCCGCGCGGGTCTTCGGCGCACAGGAGGACCTCGGGACGCTGGAGACGGGCAAGCTCGCCGACCTGACGATCATCGACGGTGACCCGTTCAGCGACTTCTCCTCCCTGGTCCGTACGGCGGCGGTGCTGCGCGGCGGGCGGCTGTACGAGCAGAAGGACCTGGTCGCCTCCTTCCCCGCGCCCTCCTCCCCGGCACTGCGGGCGCACGCGGACGAGGACTGGCTGGAGGTGGGGCGGCAGCACCGCCGGGAGTCCTGCTGCGACGCCGGGCACTGAGCCGCTCCAAGGCCTCGGTGGCGATCCCGCGGTGGCGGTTCAGGTCTGGCCCCGCTCGAAGTAGGTGAGGAGAGCGGGATCCAGGGGCGGGACCTCGTGCGGGGTCCCGCCGTCGCGCAGGGAGGCGGTGGCCCGGTCGGCGGCGGCCACGGCCATGCGGGCGGCGACGGGTGAGGTGTCGGTGGGGCCCCCTTCGCGGGCGAAGCGCAGGAACTCGTCCATCAGGAGGGGGTCCGCACCACCGTGGTCCTCCCCGTCCTCCCCGCTCCCGGCCTCCATGCCCTTCCTGCCTCCGTCCTCCCCGCTCCCGGCCTCCGCGTCCCGCCGCGCGTCCGCTCCTCCCGCTCCGGCGTACGGGTACGGGTACGGGTACGCGTACGGATTCGGCACCCGGTGCACCGCGTCGGCGTCCGCCCGGTAACCGGACCGCCGCGCGTTCCACACCTTCACCACGCCGCCGGGCCCGTCACCGAAGTTCTCCAGGCGGCCGGCGTCGCCGATGACGGTGTAGTTGCGCCAGTAGTCGGGGCTGAAGTGGCACTGCTGATAGGCCGCCAGCACCCCGTTGTCCAGTCTCAGGTTGACCAGGGAGACGTCCTCGACGTCGATGACCGGGTTCAGCCCGCGTTGCCTGGCCGGCGGCCAGCGGCCCTCGTCGGCGGGCCGGTCCTGCTGCCGGGCCTCGCCGGGCCCGCGCCGGGTGCCCTGCTCCCCGTACACCATCAGGTCGCCGAACGCCTGGACCTGCTGTGTGTAGCCGCCGGCCAGCCAGTGCAGCACATCGAGGTCGTGGACGCCCTTCTGCAGCAGCAGGCCGTTGGTGCAACGGCGTTCGGCGTGCCAGTCCTTGAAGTAGAAGTCGCCTCCGTGGGCGACGAAGTGGCGTACCCACACGGTCTTGACCGCGCCGATGTCGCCGCGCGCGATCAGGGCGCGCATGAGCCGTACGACGGGCATATGACGCATGTTGTGCCCGACGTAGAGCCGGGTGCCGGTCTCTCGGGCGGTGCGCAGGATCGTGTCGCACCGGTTCGTGGAGATTTCCAGTGGCTTTTCGACGAATACCGGTCGCCCGGTGCGCAAAGCCTGGCAGGAAAGGTCGGCGTGGGTGTGGTCGGGGGTGAGGACGAGCAGCGCGTCGATGTCCGCGCGACGGAGCAGCGCGCGGTGATCGGCCAGGACCGTGGCGCCGGGGAGGCACCGGGCGGCGTGGGCGCGTGCGTCCGGGTCGGGATCGGCCAGGGCCACGACGCGGGCGCCGCGACCGGGGCGGTGCGCGGTGAGCGCGAGGGGGCCGCGCTGGCCGAAGCCGAGAACTCCCAGCCGCAGGTCGGGCAGGTCAACGGTCATCCACGCCTCCTCGGGCGGTGGTTGGGCACGGGCCGCGGGCCGGTCGGCGGCCCGTGCCGCGCCACCCCACGCCACCCTCCCTCTTCGGGCGGCTGTCCCGCCAAGTCCGTACGCTCCGGGCCATTTTGGGACCACCTCCCCCGCAGGCACCGCGCTCACTCACCTCATATCGCACCCGCTCCGCGCACCGGACGACAGAAGTGGTGAACGATCAGACCGCGCTCCGGTCCGGGAGCGTTTATGCGAGGAGTTGGTGTTTTGTGCGCCGTGCAGCAGGTATGCCAACGGGTATTGCACGGGGTAAGCGCACAACGACCGTACGGATAGGGTGAGACCGGCGACCGCAGGACCGGAACGATCGCTGCCCGACCGACAGCCGGGGACGAGCAGCGGTATCCACGGAGGAGGGTTCGCCTTGCGTCACTACTTCACGGACCAGCAGCATGAAGCACTCCGGCGCCGGGTCCAGGCTTTCGCCGAACGCGAAGTGCGTCCCCGTATAGCCGAGATGGAGGCGTCCCGTTCCGTTTGCCACGACCTTTCGCGGCTGATCGCCCTTCAGGGCTGGATCGGCGCGACCGTGCACCGCTCCTACGGGGGCATGGGGGCCGGTCACCTGGCCAAGACGGTCATCATCGAGGAGCTGTCACGGGTGAGCGCCGCGATGGGGGCCATGGTGCAGGCGTCCCAGCTCGGTGTCGCCAAGATCATTCACTTCGGCAGCGAGGAGCAGAAGAAGACCTGGCTGCCCGCGATCGCCGCGGGCGAGTGCCTGCCGACCATCGCGGTCACCGAACCGCAGTCGGGCGGGCATGTCCTGGGCATGACCAGCACCGCCGTCCGCGACGGTGCGGACTACATACTCAACGGCCGCAAGGTCTACGTCGGCAACAGCCATGTCGGCGATCTGCACGGCGTGGTGGTACGGACCGGCGAGGGGTCCAGGGGCCTGTCGGCGTTCCTCGTGGAGTCCGGCCGTCCGGGCCTGCACGTGGGACGGCAGCAGGCGGCGATGGGCCTGCACGGCTTCAGTTTCGGCGAGCTGTACTTCGACGACTGCCGCGTCCCCGCGGCGAACCTGCTCGGCAAGGAGGGCCAGGGACTCTCCGTGGCGTACTCCTCCAGCGTCCTGTACGGGCGGCCCAACCTGACCGCGGTGTCGCTGGGCATCCATCAGGCGGTGCTGGACGAGACGGCCAGGTTCTGCGCGGAACGGCAGCGCTACGGCAAGCCGCTGGCCGACCTGAGCAATATCAAGCTCAAACTCGGACGGATCCAGTCGCGGCTGCTCACGGGACGACTCGCGGCCTATCACGCGGTGCACCTCCTCGATCAAGGGGCGACATGCGACGCGGAGTTGATGAACGCCAAGCTGATCAATGTGGAGATGGCGCTGGAGTCGGCCCGGGACTCCATGGAGGTGCACGCCGCGTGCGGGCTGCTCACCGACCGTCCGGTGGAGCGCTATCTGCGGGACGCCCACCACATCTTCGCCCCCGCCGGCACCTCCGACATCCAGTTGCTGCGGCTGGGGGAGGTGGCGCTGGGCACGGCGAAGGGCCAGTGGTCCGGCCGCCTGTCGAAACTCCTGCGGCTGGAACCGGCCGAGCGGGCGGAGGCGGGAGCGGAGGTGCAGGAAGGCGCCCGTACGGACACACCGGGTCCCGAGCTGCCCGCACAGCGCGCCGAACGGCCCAAGGAGCACATCCGCCTCGCGCCCGCCGGATGAGCTAGGAGAAGGAGCAGCGACAGGAACCCGGCGAGAACCGTGCCACCACCGGACCGGCCCCTCGGGTCCGCGGCACCTCCGTCAGTCGCTGTCCGGCGGGAGCGCCCGGACTTCGCTGCCGGAGGTCACCCTGGCTGCGGGGTCCGGGGCGCCGTGTCGCGTCAACGCCCACAGCAGGAGCCCGAGGCAACTGAACGCGGCGCCCAGCGCGCACACGGCACCCCAGCCGGCCACCGTGTACAGGGAGGTCGCGGCGATGGCGCCGGTGGCGCTGCCGATCGAGTAGAAGACCATGTACCCGCCGATCAGCCGGCTGCCCGCCTCCGGGTGCAGCGCGTAGATCAGTGTCTGATTGGTGACGTGGACCGCCTGCACGGCGAGGTCGAGGAGGATCACCCCGACGATCAGCGCCGCGAGCGAGCTGCGGGTGAAGGCCAGGGGCAGCCACGAGACGGCGAGCAGCGCCAGGGCCGTGCCGGTGGTCCGCCGGGAGAGCCCTCGGTCGTTCAGGCGGCCCGCCACGTTCGCGGCCAGGGCGCCGGCGGCACCGATCAGCCCCAGCGCCCCGATCGCGCTGTGGGACAGGAAGTACGGGGCCTGGCTGAGCGGCAGCGCGACGCTGCTCCACAGGGTGCTGAAGGCGGCGAAGATCAGCAGGCCGAACAGGGCCCGGAGCCTCAGCAGCCGCTCCCGTGCGAACAGGGTGACCGTGGAGCGCAGGAGCTGTCCGTAGCGCAGGGTGGCCGGCGGGGCGGCGCTGTGGCGTGGCAGCACCCGGTACAGGACCAGGGCGAGCAGGGCGGTGAGCAACGCCGAGGCGAGGTAGACCGAGCGCCAGCCCGCGAGATCGGCCATGAGGCCGGACGCGGTACGGGCGAGCAGGATCCCGATGACCACGCCGCCGGTCACCCGGCCGACGACCCGTCCGCGCTCGGCGGGAGGGGCCAGTGATGCGGCGAAGGCCACCAGCGTCTGGGTGACGACCGCGAGAAGTCCTGTCGCGGCCATGCCCACGAGCAGGACCGCCGCCGTGCGGGCGGCGGCCACCACGGCCAGCGCCAGCACCAGGAGCAGCAACTGGGCCACGACGAGCCGTCTGCGGTCGGCCACGTCGCCCAGCGGCACGAGGAAGAAGAGTCCCAGCCCGTATCCGACCTGCGTGAGGGTGACCACGCTGCCGACGAGTGCCGGGCTCATGGCGAGGTCGTGGCCCATGGTCACCAGGAGCGGCTGGGAGAAGTAGACGTTGGCCACCGCGGCCCCGCAGGCGACCGCGAACAGCATGACGACGCCGCGGGAGAGGACGAACGCGGAACCCACCGCGTTCGGGGCCTCGGTCTGTGGTGTCACGGCCTCACCGTTGCCGGGCATCAGCACTCCTCCAATATCTGGTTTCAACTTGCTACCACCCGGGACGGTAGCTTCCCTGGTAGCATGTTGCAACCACGCGAGAGTGAGGGACGCCATGGTGACCAGGACGCGCTTCAACGACAGCGAATGCCCCGTCGCCCGGTCGGTGGACGCGATCGGCGACTGGTGGTCCCTGCTGATCGTGCGGGACGCCTTCGACGGAAGCCGGCGCTTCGGGGAGTTCCAGCGCAGCCTCGGCGTGGCGAAGAACATCCTCACCGCGCGACTGCGCACCCTGGTCGCCGGCGGTGTCCTGGAATCCGTCCCCGCCTCGGACGGCAGCGCCTACCGCGAGTACGTACTGACTCCCAAGGGCAAGGCGCTCTTCCCCGTGATCGTGGCACTGCGGCAGTGGGGCGAGGAGAACTTCTTCGCCCCGGCGAGCCGCACTCACAGTTGGTCGACCGCCGGCAGGGACGCCGCCTGCGCGCACTGGAAGTACTGTCGCAGGACGGGCGACGGCTGGACCCCGACGACACCACCGTCCACAAGGTCTCCACCCCGTGATCCGAGCCGGAACAGGAACGGGCCGAAGGAGTGGTCTTCAGTCCTCTTCCGTCGCCAGGGCTCTTCCTTCGTCAGAGCTCTGCCTACATCAGGTCTTTCGGTTCACGGCTCTTCCGACGTCAGCCGCCGCTCCATGCAGTGGATCTGTTCGACCAGTTCCGCCGCCATCGTCTTGATGGTGTCCAGCCCTTCCCGTCCCCAGGGGCGGGGCTCCAGATCGACGACGCATACGGTGCCCAGCGCCGTACCCGTACGGTCGATCAGCGGCGCGCCCAGATAGGAGCGGATGCCGATCTCGTCGACGACCGGATTGCCCGCGAACCGCGGGTAGTCGCAGACGTCCTCCAGGACGAGCGCCTTGCGCCGCACGATGACATGCGGGCAGTACCCGTGGTCGCGGGCCATCACCCGCCCGGCTGGGCGCTCGGCGGCGCGGGCCCGAGTTCCACGGGCGCCTGGTCGCTCGCCGGGGTGTAGAGCCCGGCGAAGTACTGCCGGTGCTCGTCGATGAAGTTGACCATGGCGTACGGCGCCTCGGTCGTACGGGCCAGTTTGCGCGCGAACGCATCGAAGGCGGGCAGCGGGGCCTCCCCGATGCCCAGGACACGCAGCCGGGCGACCCGCGCCGGGGCCTCGTCGTCCTGGGGAGTGAGCAGGAGATGACGCGTCGGGTCGTAGGACACATATGGCGTGCGGGAAACGGGGCGGTTCATGGCAGCTCCGGGGTGGTGACGAGGGCGGGCGTGAGGAGGTGCTGGACCAGACTGACCAGGACGTGGGTGGAGGAGCTGCACTGCCGGGCGTCGCAGAGCACGACCGGGACATGGGCCGGCAGGTCTATGGCGGTGCGCACCTCGGCGGGTTCGTACCGGTAGGAGCCGTCGAACTCGTTGACGGCGACGACGAAGCCGATGCCCCGGCGTTCGAAGAAGTCGACGGCGGCGAAGCACTGGTCCAGGCGGCGGGTGTCGGCGAGGACGACGGCGCCGAGCGCGCCGCTGGACAGTTCGTCCCACATGAACCAGAAGCGCTGCTGGCCCGGCGTGCCGAAGAGGTAGAGGACGTGCTCCCGGCCGAGGGTGATGCGGCCGAAGTCCATGGCGACGGTGGTGGTGCTCTTGTCCTCGATGCCCGCCAGGTCGTCCGTACCGACGCTGATCTGGGTGAGCAGTTCTTCCGTACTGAGCGGCTCGATCTCGCTCACCGCCCCGACGAAGGTCGTCTTGCCGACCCCGAACCCCCGGCGACCAGGATCTTCAGTGCGAGGGGAAAGGGGGCGCCACACGGCACCGGCTCCGGCCGCGAGCCCCGCCCGGAGCTCGGCCGGAAGCCTGGTGAGAGGGGGTCACAACCGTTTGCGAAGTCCATCCAGCACCGCTTCCAAGAGAGCTCGGTCGGTACGTGCCGCGGGGCTTGTCGAGGCCGGTACGGGCGCCTGCGCGGTGAGCGCCCCGCACTCCACGAGGTCGGCGAGGAGCACCTTGGTGATCACGGCGGGCAGATGTATGTGCGCGGCGATCTCCGCGACCGAGACCGGGCCTCCGCACAGCCCCAGCACCTTGGCGTAGTCCGGCCCCTGACAGGTCACGGGCCGCTTGCCGGTGGCCATCACCATGGTCAGCAGGTCGAAGTGGGCCGTCGGACGGGTACGGCCGTTGCTGACGGTGTACGGGCGGACCAGGCGGCCCGCCTCGTCGTCGAGCCACAGGGCGTCCCGGCCCTGCCGCCGGCGGCGTGCGCCCACCATGGTCAGCGCCCGCCCGCCGGTGTCTGTTTTCGTGCCGGGGTCCCCAGATACGGCCGTACGCTCTTGACCAGCATGCCCATTTCGTAACCCAGGACCGCCACATCGGCCTCCCGGCCGGCCAGTACGGCCAGGCAGGCACCCGATCCCGCCGTGGAGACGAACAGGAAGGTGGACTCCAGTTCCACGACGACCTGGAGGACCTCGTCCCCGTCACCGAAGCGCACCCCTGCGCTGCGGGCCAGGGAGTACAGGCCGGAGGAGAGGGCGGCCATGTGGTCGGCGCTGTCCGGGTCGAAGCCGTGGGCGGCCTTGACCAGGCCGTCGCAGGACAGCAGGAGCGCGCTGGTGGCGTGCGGAACCCGCTGGACGAGTCCGGTCAGCAGCCAGGAGAGGTCCGTCGAGGAACCTGTCTTGAGCGGCGGGCGGGCCTTGGCGTGCACATCACTCACCATGGTTGTGGTCGTCTCCTAGAGGGCGCGGCGCGTCGGTGTCGTAGCCGCTGCCGTATTCGATGTCGTACGCGGGGTCATAGGGGGCCGGATGCCGCCGGGGCCGGTCGTGTGCGGGGCGGTGCTCGCGCCGTCACCGTGGCCGGTGGTTCCGGTGGTTCCGGTGGTTCCGGAGGTCGCAGCGGTGGCGGCGGAGAGAGCGGGGTCGTAGCTGTCGTCGGCGAGGCTGATGCCGCGCCGGAACGCGGCCATCAGATTGGGGTCGTGCTCGGGCTCGGGGCCGGCACCCGGATCGCGGCGCGCGGACGGCAGGATCGGGTCGCCGCGCAACTGCGGGACGAGGTGTTCCTGCTTACGGCGGCGCGGCAGGCGCGGGCGGGCGCCGTCGTCCGGGGCGGCGGGCGGCGGGGGCGGCAGCAGGACCGGCCCCGGGTCGTGCTGGGTGGGGGCGGACGGCGTACGCGTCAAGGAGTCGTCGGACGGTGTACGCATCGCGGGGTCGGACGGTGTACGCATCGCCGGGTCGGACGGGAGGTCACGGGCTTCGGCGGACGGGGCCGGCCGTGCCTCGGGCACTCGGGCGGGCGGGCGGCTGCCGGCGGCGTGCCGCCGGGATCCGGGCCGCTCGGCGGGAGGGGAGTCCGCCGGACGCTGGCCGGCCACCCGTGCGTCACCCGGCTGTCCCGCGGCCTCGTACAGTCCGCCCGGGTACGTGCCGGACAGGTGCGGGCCGCCCGGCTGGGCGCCGGCCGCGGGGACATAGCCGTCTGCTCCCGGCAAACCGTCCTCGCCGCGTAGACCTCCCTCGCCGCGTGAGCCGTACGGGACAGGGCCGGCGGACACGGCGGAATCGGTGGCTCCGGCAGAACCGGCCGAAGCGGAACCGGCTGAAGGGGAACCGGCCGGGCCGGGACCCGTCGGAGCGGAACCGGCCGGAGCTCGGGTGACCATGGGGGACGTCGGCAGGGACGGCGACGGCAGGCCCGTACCCGCGTCGAGGGGTTCGGCCCCCTGAGACCCGCGTACGGGCCGTCGGTGCGACGGGTCCGCCGGGAAGACGGCGGGGGCGGCCGGGGCGGAGGCGGTGGTGGTGGCGGCGCCGAGGGCTGTCCGGCCCGCCTGTGCGGCGCGGTACTCCTCCACGGAGACCGGCCGCGGCCCGGCGTCCGCCGGTTCGGCGGCACCGGCCCCGTCCTCCTCGAACTCTCCCGTTTCCTCCCCCTCCGCGCCGAGCAGCCCCGTCGGCAGGACCAGGACGGCTTGGACGCCGCCGTAGATGTTGCTCTGCAGACGGACCACGATGCCGTGCCGCCGGGCGAGCGAGGAGACCACGAAGAGCCCGATCCGGCCGTCGCTCAGCAGCTCTGCCACGTCGACGTGTTCGGGGTCGGCGAGCAGCGCGTTCATCCGCGCCTGATCCTCCATGGACATGCCCAGCCCGCGGTCCTCGACCTCCACGGCGAGGCCGGCCGTCACGAGCTGCGCGCGCAGCAGGACGTGGGTGTGCGGGGCGGAATAGACCGAGGCGTTCTCGACGAGTTCGGCCAGGAGGTGGATGACGTCGGCGACGGCGTGGCCGCGCAGCGTTCCCTCGATCGGCGGTACGAGCTTGACGCGCGGGTACTGCTCGACCTCGGCGATGGAGGAGCGCAGCACCTCGGTCATGGTCACCGGACGGCTCCACTGGCGGCGCGAGATGGCGCCGCCGAGGACGGCGAGGTTCTCGGCGTGCCGGCGGATGCGGGTGGCCAGGTGGTCGACGTGGAAGAGGCCCTTGAGCAGGTCGGGGTCCTCGACCTGGTTCTCCAGTTCGTCCAGCAGCTCGATCTCGCGGTGCACGAGGGACTGGAGGCGCCGGGCGAGGTTGACGAAGACCTCGACCTTCTGCTCACTGCCGCTGGCGTTGCTGCGCGCGATGGCCACCGCGTCGATGACGGCGACCTCGGCGGCCCGGCCGGCGGCGGCCACTTCATCGGCGAGCAGGTCCAGGGTGTCGCCGTCGCCGGAGGACGTCTGAGTCTGAGGGGGTACGGGGTCGCGGTGCTGGAGCCATTCGCCCTGCCGTACCCGGTGCAGCAGGTCGTAGAGGTCGGACTGACTGCGGGCACAGACCTGGCGCAGTCGGGCGTAGCGGGTGACGGCGGCGCGGGCCTCGGCGTTGGCGGCGGCGCCGGCCACCATCACGATGCCGCAGACCAGCGCGCCGGCGACGAGCAGCACCGCCCATTCGCGGGCCGCCACCTCCACGCCGCCGGCCCGGGTGACGAAGGCGGTGGCGGCCGAGCAGGTCACGGCGACCAGTAGCGACGGGACGGCGGCGAGCCGCACCAGGCGGGTCCGTATCGCCGAATCGGCGGCCGACTCGGGGAAGGGGGCCCGGCCGTGCCGCCCGCCCTCACGGTCCCGCCGCCTGGCGGACGACGTGGATACGGGGGCCACCCCCTGTGAGTCCAGGGCCTCCTGGGGCCTCTGGTACTCCTGGGACGTCTTGGCCCCCTGGGGGAATGCAGCAGGCATCGGCGCTCTCCGGATCGGCCGTCGGCAGTTCGCGGAGCACGCACGCTAGTTGTTGCCGGGGGGTGGTTCGGGCTCACTTCAGGTTTCGCTACCCCGCGCCACCTTCTTGGGGTGCCTCCCTCGTACGGCCGTGCGTATCTATCCGAATCCCTATACGGAACCCGCTTTACGAGGCGCGAGTCCGTGCCTGACCACAGGACGCGCGGGGTGCCCGCTCGTAGGACGCGGGTGGGCACCCTCTACAGGTGCGAGTGGATACCCGCTCACGGGACCATGTATGCGTACCCAGCCGCGTATGTGTGCCGGACCGCGCTTGGATGCCGCACCGCGCATGGACGCCGGACCGCGTCCGCGTACCGGAGGACCACGTTGCTCATGTGGCTCATGTGGCTCACGTGGCTGCCCGGACCGCGGGCGCGTGCAGGACCGCGGGCGCGTGCGCGTGCAGGACGGCGTACGCGCACCGAACGGGCCGGCCGGCTCGCCTCTACGCCGAGGGGGTCGGTGCCTGGCGGGAGGAATCCGGTGCGGCGGTGCCCGCGGGCGGCCAGCTCGGCCAGCCGTGGACGGGCGGCAGGGCGATCGCCCGCCACCAGGGCTCCACGACCTGCTCGTCGGCGGGCTCGAAAGGCCGGCCGGGCGGCGGCGTGGCCACCTTCGCGCCCTCCGCGCGGGCCGCCACGACCGTTCGCTCGATGGGCTCGACCCACGGGTGCGGCGCCAGATCGAACGTCCCCCAGTGGATCGGCAGCAGCGTCCCTGCAGGGCTGCCGCCCGACAGGTCGATGTGCGTCCGCAGCCCCTGCTCCGGCGTCATGTGGACGTCCGGCCAGAACTCCTCGCTGTACGCACCGATCTGGATCATCGTCGCGTCGAACGGCCCGTGTTCGGCACCGATCTCGGCGAACCCGGCGAAGTAACCGGTGTCGCCGCTGTGGTAGATCCGGTGCTCGGGGCCGGCCACCACCCAGGAGGCCCACAGGGTGTGCTGCGGGCCGCGCAGCCCGCGCCCGCAGAAGTGCTGCGCAGGCGTGGCGGTCAGCGCCAGTCCGCTCACGCGGGTGGACTCGTTCCAGTCCAGTTCCGTGATCCGCTCGGCGGGTACGCCCCAGAACTCCAAGTCGGCGCCGATGCCGAGCGGCACGACGAAGGCCGCTCCGGTGGGGATCAGCCGCTGGACGGTCGGCATGTCCAGGTGGTCGTAATGGTCGTGGGAAATCACCACGACATCCACCGGCGCCAGCTCATGAAGCCCGATGGGCACCGGGTGCATACGCTTGGGCCCGGCCCAGGTGAACGGCGAGCAGCGTTCGCCCCAGACCGGGTCGAAGAGCACCCGTCGCCCGTCGATCTCGGCGAGTACGCTCGCATGGCCCATCCAGGTGAGCCGCAGCCCGGAGGCGGGCGGCCGGCCCCAGTCGGCCTCGGTCGGCCGGTGTACGGGAATCTTGCCGACCGGTGCCCTGCGCCGGCGGCCCTCGCGATTGAGCTGCGTACGGATGACCGGCACCGCTGCCCCGGGCAGAAGCTGCCGGGTCGGCACGGGGTTGCGGAACTGCCCGTCCACGAATTGTGGTGAGCGCCTTATCCTCGCCATCCGCTCGCCCGTGGGCAGCGCGCCGAAGGTCGCGGGCCGCAGGGCGGCGAGCGAGGAAAGACCGGAGGGCAGACGGGCCGGGAGGCGCGGGATGTAGCGCGACGAGGAGCGCGCCGCCGGGGCCGTGGCGGGGCGTGGCGAGGAGCCCGGCGCGGAATCCGGTGCAAAGCCCGGTGTGGAGTCCGGTGTGGAGCCCGGTGTGAGATGTGGCGCGGCCGAACGCGCAGGTCGGGGTCGGGAACCGGTCACGGCACCTCCAAGGTCGGGGCAGTCGCGAGTTGAACGGACCGCGGTGACGGCGGGTTCCGGGGGGCCGGTGGGACCGGCCGGCCCGGCGGTCTCGCGCCCGGGACGCGGCGCCGCCTGCCGAAGCCGCGACACCCGGACACAACACACCTTCACCCTCACCCTCAGCCCCGGACCGCGCGACCCGCCACAGCGTTCCCCCGCACGCCGCCAGGGGCGCGCCGGCCCTGTCCACGGTCCGCGAACGCCCCTACCTTCGTGCCAGACGCCGCACGCACGGACCGTGGCCCCGGCCGGGCCGCTGGGCGGCCGGGCGCCGGGGCTGGGGGCTGGGGCTGGGCACGTTCGATCGACCCCGACCGAAGGTCAGGGAAGCCTCAGGGACGTCTCGGGGTTCCGGCGGGGTTCGGGGTGGCGGGCCAGCGGAAGAGTTGAGTCAGCGGGGTCGGGGGATGCAAGAACTATCGGGGGTGTTGGGGGATGTGGCGCTTCAGGAATCCGGTGACGACGGCCACACGACCGGTCGCACAGCCGGTCGCGCAGCCGACGGGAAAACCGGCGGGAAAACCGTTCGAGGAGCAGATCGGGAAGTCGTCCGCGGGGCCGGTGGACAAGTCGGCCCTGGAGCCGGACTCCCAGCCGATCAGCGGGCGGTCGCCCGGCGGGCCGGCCGGGCAGCCGATCCGTACGGCCCCCAAATCCCCTGGCGGCCCGTCCGCCCGGCACGGCACGGACATAGGCACGGCGGTCACCGCCACGGACCGGGACGCCTCGGACGCGAGCACGACCACAGCGCCCATTGACGGGGCGGCGACGCGCGGAGCGCGGCCCCGGGGTTGGCTGGTGCTCGCGCCTCCCGGGGTCACGCTCGGCCTGCTGGCCATCGGCGCGCTCGGCACGGGATTCGTGGGGCGTTTCCGGTCCGCCGAGTCCCCGCGGGCCCGCGCCTTCACCTCGCTGCTGGAATTCGACCTGTGGAGTGCCCTGGTCGGCGCCTCCATCGCGCTGTACGCCGCGGTCGCCTGGGCCATGACGTACGCCATACGGGAACGCTGGCGCCACCCGGCCGACCGCCCGCGCCCCACGGCACTGGCCATCCTTCTGACAGGCACGGCCATACTGGCAGTGGCGGTCTTCACGATCCTGCGCTTCTTCACCCGGTCCGGGAGTACGCCTGTGCCGCTGGACGGGGTGCGATGGCGGATGCCGCTGCTGCTGGGCCTGGGCATGCTGGCGGCGCTGCCCGGGGCGGTCGGGCTGTGGGACATACAGGCGAAGCTGCTGCGCCTGAGCGCCCGGATACCGAAGGAGCCCGGGACGCCGCCACCGCCGGACGCCCTGCGGGAACTGGACCGGGCATGGCGGGACGCCATGCGCTTCCTGACGGGCGGCAGCCTGATCATCTCGACCGCGGTGGTGGACGTGGGTGCGCTGCGCAACGCCCTGCTCGCCTACGGCATACCCGAGCAGCGGTTTCCCGCCTCCTCCGTCCTGCTCTACGGCGCGTTCTTCAGCGTGATGTTCGCCCTGGTCTTTCTGCCGGTGGTGCTCCTGTGGCGGTCGGTCGCCGCGCGGCTGCTGGCAGCGGCGGTAGGCATTCCCGAGCCGGACGGTCTGAACGACGAGTGGCTGGCGCGGCGCGGCCGGCTGATGACCTTCCTCCATCTGGACCTGTCCCTGATGAAGGTGCTGAAACCGGCACTCGGCATCCTGGCGCCCCTGGTGACCGGCGCGCTGAGCCTGTTCCTGCCCGGCAGCGGCCGATGAGCCGAGCAGGACTTCACCCGAACAACCAACGAACGGAGGGGACCTCGCTCACCACCGTTACGGGGTACGCACCGGAACCGGGGCGTGGTGATTCTTCTCAGCCTTGCGCCGGTGGAGGGTGAACGCCAGGACGACCGTGGCCAGCGCTCCGGCCGTCATCACGGCGCTGACCCATGCCGGAGCGCGGAAACCGAGCCCGGCCTCGATGACCACGGCTCCGAACCAGGGGCCTGCGATGTTGCCGATGTTGAAGGCGGCCGTCATGAACCCGCCCGCGAGAGTGGGGGCGTTGCCGGCCAGAGAGAAGGTACGGGAGGTGAGCGCAGGGGCGGCACCGAAGGCGAGGAAGCCCTGGATGAAGACGAGGAGGACGACCATGACGGGATTGCCGGCCGTCAGGGCCAGTAGGGACCAGCCGAGGGTGAGTGCCGTCATACCGCAGAACAGGACCGTGAACGGGCGGGCGTCGGCGACCCGGCCTCCGATGGTGATACCGGTGAAGGCGCCCACGCCGAAGAGCACCAGCATCACCGGCACCCGGCCCGCGCCGAATCCGGTGACGTCGGTCAGCAGCGGTGCCAGGAAGGTGAAGGTGCAGAAAGTACCGCCCTGCACCAGCGCGTTCATGGCGTACGCGACGAACAGCTCCCGGTTCGCCAGCGCCCGCAGCTCGCTACGGACGCTCGTACCGGAGGTCTCGGGCCGATCGTCCGGGAGGGACAGGAGGACGGCGACGACGGAGGCGGCGGCCAGTACCGCGACCGCCCAGAACGCCGACCGCCACCCGTACTGCTGCCCCAGCAACGCGCCGCCGGGGACGCCCGCCACACAGGCCAGCGTGGTTCCGCCGACCACGATCGACATCGCACGCGCCCTGGCGTCGGCCGGGACCATACCGACGGCCGCCCCCGCGGCCACCGCCCAGAAACCGGCGTTGGCGAGCGCCCCGACCACCCGTGTGACCAGCAGTACGCCGTAGTTGGAGGTGAGAGCCCCGAGGACATGGACCAGGACGAACACCAGCAGAAACGCCACCAGCGCCCGCCGCCGGGACCAGCGCAGCGTCAGGACCGCCAGCAGCGGCCCGCCTATGACCATCCCGACGGCAAACGCCGAGGTCAGCAACCCGGCATCGCCGATCGAGACGTGTAGGTCGCCGGCGATGGCAGGCACCAGGCCGGAAAGCATGAACTCCGAGGTGCTCTGGGCGAACACCGCCAGCCCGAGCATGTAAACGGCGAATGGCATGAGACGAACGCTCCAGGAAGAGAGACGAAGAGAAAGAGAAGAGGAAAAAGAAGAAGAGGCCGCACCGCACCCCATCGAGAAAGCCGAAGAGGCACCGGAACGGGGTGGTAGCGGGGCGGATTAGTGGCGGGGCGGGGTGGGGCGGGGGCGAGTCAGGGCGGTGGCGGGGCGGGGAGAGGCGGAACGGAGCGAGGTAGTGCGGGGGTGAGGTGGTGGGGCGGAGGCGGGGAGGGGAGGGGGCGGGACGGAGTGAGGTAGTGCGGGGTGAGGTGGGGGCGGGGAGGGGGGCGGGGGCGGGGGGAAGGAAACCGGGAGGGGGGCGAGTTGATCGTCCGGGGCCGGGCGCGTCGGTCAGGAGGTACGTCGGCACGCGGAAGGTGGCAAGTGGCCTGCGGTGATGGGGTACGCGCGGTCGTCGGCGTACGGGGCACGGCTGGGCCGGCGCATGGGAGCTGGTCCGTGAGACAGAAGCCGTATCCGTGACGGAAATGGTGTCCGTGGTGGAAACAGGTCTGTGGTGGGAGAGATGCCCATGGGCGGCAGGTAGGTGCCCGCTCGCGTTATGCCCCGACGGGAAGGAAGGCGGTCGTCGTCACGCCGTGGTGATGGGTACCCAGTATCGCGGCGGCACAGAGGCGTCGCGGGGTCGGTGGGTCAACAGATCAGCGAGAAGACCACCGGACGACCGGCGGTCAGCTTCTGTCGGATTCAGGGCTGGACACGATCAGCACGTTAACAGGTGACGGCGAGTTCGCTCAACGGAATAGCGCGGTATGGGCGGAGGCGGTCAGGGAGGAAGCGGTCAGGGAGGAGGGCGAGCTGCTCCCGGCCGGAAGGGAGAAGCCGGGAGCAGGTCGGGCCAGTCCGGGACGCGGCGTTCAGCCGGTGGCGTTGGCTGTGACGTCCGCCTCGGCGTTGATGCCGACGTCGATACCGGCGTCGAGGCCGATGTCGGCGGGGGCGTTGGCGCGCAGGGATTTGACGGTGGCTACGGCGTCGGGGAGGAGGTGGGCCGGGCAGCCCCAGTAGTCGTAGATGCCGCCGCGGTCCCGGTTGCTGCCGCAGACCACGAAGACCCCGGTTCCCAGCCGGTGTTTGAGGTGGGTGGCCAGCCACCCGACGAAGCCGCTGTTGTCCACGCCGGAGGGGAAGTGGAAGGAGAACAGGCCGAAGCGTTCCCTGTCCGCCGGACCGTCGTCTGTGTAGGGAACCAGGGCGCTCCAGGAGTCCTCGTCCCGCACCACCGCGAGTGTCCGTGGCGTCAGGGTCGGCGGGGCGTGCAGGGGCGTTTCCTCGTAACACCAGGTGCCGTCGTGCACCTTGAGTTCTGCGATGGCCAGGACCTGGCGCAGCCGCTGTTCGGTCACATCCGGGGTCTCTTTGCTCACATCCACCATGGGCCGACTCTAGGACACAAGATCAGCGGTGTCGCCCCGTACGGGTTCAACGGTCAGCGGCGGGGACGGCAGCGCCGGTTTTCGTGGCAGCAGCAGCGTGCGCAGGGCGATCCGCGGGGCCGCCAGGCGCGCGGGCGGGGCGGTGAGGCAGAAGACGTCGCGGAACGCCGCGCCGACGACCGGGTCGATGGCCGCACGGGCGGTGAGCCGGTCCACGTACCACGTGCTCAGCCGCTCGCCGAGGCCCGCTTTGGTCCGGTCGGCGTCCACGTACGGGCGGTCGGCGCCGACGGCCGCGAGCCAGGCCGGGTCCGTGGCGCGGGCCACGGCACGTTGCGCGTTCCCGGCGAAGCCCGGATACGGACCGCCGGCGGCTTCCAGGGCGGTGCGCAGGGCGTACGCGCCGAGTGCGGCGACCGACATGCCCTGCCCGTAGACGGGGTTGAAGGTGCAGTGTGCGTCGCCGAGCACGACCAGTCCCTCGGGGAGGGCGCCGGGACGCTCGAAGTGACGGCGGCGGTTGCTGGTGTCGCGGAAGCCGTGGACGGGCGAGACGGGTTCGGCGTCCGCCAGCAGCCGGTGGACATACGGGTCGCCGAGCGTGGTGGTGAAGCGTGCGAAGGCGTCCTCGTCGGTCGGCGGGTGGTGACCGCGTACGCCGGAGAGGGTGAGCAGCCAGGTGCCGTCCTCGACGGGGAGGTACGCGGCGCCGCGCGGGCAGTCGGGGCGGCCGGGGACGTTGACGCCCGCGTCCGGCGCGGCGGCGGGGTCGCGCGGGCGGAACATCCGGGTGGCGTAGGCGATTCCGGAGTCCACGGTCACTTCTCGTGGGGCGGGCAGGCCCAGGGCCGCGTACCACTGAGGTGCCCGGGAGCCGCGTCCGGAGGCGTCCACGACGAGCGTGGCCGGCAGTTCGCGCTCCGCCGGGGCACCGGCCGCCACGGAGCCGCGGGACCGTACGCGGACGCCGGTGACCTGACGTGCGTCACCGGTCAGGCCGATGGCTTCGGTGGCTTCCAGCACCTCGACGCGGGTCGGCGACCCGGCGGCGGCCCGTAGCGCGCGGTCCCGTACGACGCCGTCCAGCACGGGCCTGGTGACGCTCACGCAGGTGTGACGGCGTTCGTCGAACCGGCGCTGCCAGCCCGTGGGCATACGGGTGAGCAGGTCACGCGGCAGGTACAGCCGCCGCGCCCCGGCCGCGGTCAGTGCCTGGACCGTGCCGGGGAGCAGGCGGTCCAGCGCCTGCTGGCCACCGCTGAGGAGGATGTGCAGGTGACGCGCCTGCGGGACGCCTTTACGGAAGGTGTGCCCCGTGGGGTAACGGTCGCGTTCGACGACGGTGACGCTGTCCACGTGGCCGAGCAGCGCGGTCAGGGCGAGCATCCCGGCGAGCCCGCCGCCGATCACCACCGCGTCCTGCCGTCCCCTGGCCGACGGCTCCCCCACCGCGCCTCCCTCGGTCCGGTCCTCGGTACCGGCCTCGGTTCTCCGGGCCGGGGCTCAGTTCTTCGTGGTTCTTCGTGCCGGTGCTCAGTTCTTCGTGCCCACGCCGCCGTAGAAGATGATGTTGTTGAGTTCCTCGGCGGTGGGCACCGGCTCGTCCGGGCGCCACAGCGGCACTCGTACGACCCCGGGTTCCATCAGCGTGAACGGCCCGAACAGCGGCTCGATCTCCGCTTTGGTGCGCAGGTTGAGGGTGGCGGTGGCGTTCTTGTAGACGTCCAGGACGCCGTCGCGCGCCTCCTCGTCCGTACGGCCCTGCTCGTACGCCTCGTACGGCTCACCGGTGGCGTGCGAGAGCACCAGCCGGCTGCCCGTGGGCAGCGCCTCCGCCAGGGTGGCGACGATCCCGGCCGGGTCCTCCTCGTCACGGACGAAGTGCAGTACGGCCACCAGCAGCAGCGCGACCGGACGGTCGAAGTCGATCAGTTCCCGGACCGTCGGGTGGTCAAGAACGGCCTTCGGGTCGCGTACATCGCCGAGAATGAATCCGGTGTGTTCCGTATTGGTCAGCCGCGCGCCCGCGTGGGTGGCGACGATCGGGTCGTTGTCGACGTAGACGACCCGTACGTCCGGGTTGGTCTCGTGGGCGACCTCGTGGGTGTTGGGCGAGGTCGGGATGCCGGTACCGATGTCGATGATCTGCTCGATGCCGTCCTTGACCAGCTCGCGCACGGCCCGGCGCAGGAAGGCGCGGTTGGCGCGGGCACTGACGCGCACCTGCGGGTGCACTTGGATGACGCGCTCCGCGGCCTGGCGGTCGACCTCGTAGTTGTCCCAGCCGCCGAGGTAGTAGTCGTACATCCGCGCGGGGTGCGGTGTGGCGGTGTCTATCTCGTCGGCCGTGAAGCCCTGCGGCTGCCGCGCGCCGTCCTCGTTCCAGGAGCTGACCGCGCCCTGCGAGAAGTCCGAGAAGTCTTCTTCCTTCATGCCGCCACCTCTGATGCCGTCGCCCTTCACACCGCCGTCCTCCCTCACGCCGCCGTCGCGCACGCCGCCGTCCTCCATGCCGCCATCCCTCCTCACCTCGTCGTCTCTCACCCCGTCCCCTCCCCCGCCCGCGCCTCTCACGCCGTCCTGCGTTCGCCGCACCTGCACGGTGCCGCGGTGATCAGGAAGTCGGCCTCGCCGGCCTTCGCGCCCTCGATGAAGCTCTTGATCTCGCGGTGGGTGTAGATCAGGGCCGGGCCCTCGGGGTCGGTGGACTGGCGCAGCGCCACCCGTCCGTCCCCCAGTTTCATGGCCTCCACGCACTCGCCGCCGTTCCCGCCGCTCCAGGGCTTGTGCCAGCCTTCGCTGCCCAGCTCCCCGGCGGGCATGCCGTTGTAGATGCTCCTGCGATCCATGGTTCAGATCTCCTTGCGAAAGCCGCTCAGAAGGGCTTCGGTGGTCTGTGCCGGCGCGGCCTGCGCGCACATACGGTCCAGGGCTTCCAGGAACTGTGAGACGTCCTCGCGCTGGTCGAAGTACACGGCGCCGACGAGGCTTTCCGAGTACGCGATGTCCGGCAGCTCCGGAATGGGGAACCGGAAGATGTGGAAGGGTCCGTACATCGCGGGGTGCGGGCCGGCGGCGAAGGGGATGATCTGCAACCGTACGTTGGGCATGGCCGTGGCCTCGGCCAGCCGCGCGATCTGTTCGCGCATGACCGCGGGCCCTCCTATGGGGCGCCGGAAGACCGTTTCGTCCATGACGACCCACAGCATCGGCGCGTTGTCACGGGTGAGCAGCGCCTGCCGTTCCATGCGCAGCGCGACGCCGCGGTCGATGTCCTCCTGCGGGGCGTGCGGCATGCCGGCCCGCAGCACGGCACGGGCGTACGCCTCGGTCTGCAACAGGCCCGGCACGTAGTGGGGTTGGTAGGCCCGGATGAGGCTGGCCTCGCTCTCCAGGCTGACGAACGCGCTGAACCACTCCGGCAGGACGTCCCGGAAGTGGTGCCACCAGCCGGGCCGGTTGGCTTCGCGGGCGAGCGAGAGGAAGCCGTCGATCTCCTGCCGGTCCTGGACACCGTACGTCGCCAGCAGTTTCTCGACGTACGGGATCTTCAGGCCGACCTCGGCCTTCTCCATGCGCCGGACCGTGGCATGGGTGACATCGAGGGCGGCGGCGGCCTGTGCGTAGGACAGTCCCGCTTTTTCGCGCAGGTCCTGGAGCCGCTTGCCGAGCACCACCCGCAGGACGGTCGGAGCGCCACCCGCGCGTGCATCCGCCACTGCCCCTCCTCCCCTCCAACCGGCTTGCTTGATCAGCAGTGTGACACGACAGCCGCAACACGAACAGAGTGTGCTTACGTTTCTGCAAATTGCAGATTGATCCTTGCCAATGGTGACCAACATCGCACATAGTTGCGGAGTGGCTTCCTCCAACAACGCTCCCTCGTTAGAGCGCTGTGGCGGCTTCGTCGCCGAGCGCCTTCAGGACGCGTTCCACTTGCCGGCGCGACGCACCTCCGTCCCCGAGGCACGCAGACGCGTGCTGGCGGTACTGAAGGAGTGGGGTGCGGCCCAACAGGTCCGCGACGACGTCGAGTTGGTGGTATCGGAGCTGTTCACCAACGCCGTGCGCCACACCGAAAGTCAGAGCGTCGGCTGCGAGCTGACGCTCAACGGGGCCCGGCTGCGGGTGGAGATCACCGATCAGGGGCGGGGCACGTCCACCCCGCACATCCAGCCCGGCAGCGTGGACAAGGAGTGTGGCCGGGGGCTGTTCCTCGTGGGCGCGCTGTCCGAGAACTGGGGCGTACGGGCCGACGGCGCCGGCCGCGGCTTCGTCGTCTGGGCCGATATGGCGTACGGAGGGAGCGGGGCGAGCGGGAGGAACGACCACCTCTGATCGCGGGTGACCGGCCCCGGACAGCCGAAAGCCGCTGCACCGATTCCGGCCGGGACCGGTGCAGCGGCTGACGAGCGCTTCTCCCCTACAGAGGGCGTCGTTCCCCTCCAGGGGGGACGGGAGCGACCGGGCGCCTACAGAGGCAGCAGGTCGGGCCGCTTGGGCTCCACGTGGTCCCCCGAGGACTCGCCGCGCAGCCGCCGCCCGATCCACGGCACGAGGTGCTCCCGCGCCCAGTGGATGGTCTCCCGGCGGGCAGCCGCCGCCGAACGCTCCGCCTCCGGCGGCCACGCCTGGTCCGGGTCCGCGGGAACCTGGAGGCCCAGCACCTGCCCGGCGCGCAGCGCGACCCGGGTGTGGCCGTCGGGCGACAGGTGCAGCCGGTCCTCGCTCCAGGCCCGCCGGTCCTGTACGGACTTCAAGGACCACAGGTCCAGCACCGGGCAGCCGTGCCGGTCGGCGATGGCCCGGACGTGTGCGGTGTACGTCGCGATCTTGCCCCGCAGGTGCTTGAGCAGCGGCACGTCACGGGTGTCGAAGCCGGTGCACACCAGCACCGTGTCCACCGACTCGCGCAGGTCGGCGACGGCCGCCTCGTACCGCTCGGCGACGGCGTCGGGGTCCGAGCCGGGCCGCAGGATGTCGTTGCCGCCGGCACAGAACGTCACCAGGTCCGGGCCGAGCTCCTTGGCCCGGGGCACCTGCTCCTCGACGATCTGGTCCAGCAGCCGCCCGCGGACCGCGAGGTTCGCGTAACGGAAGTCGCCCTCCGCCCGCTGGTCCGACAGGAGAACCGCCAGCCGGTCCGCCCAACCGATGTACGCCCCGTCACGGCCGGGATCCCCGACCCCCTCGGTGAAGCTGTCCCCGACGGCTGCGTACGACCCGATGGCGCCGTTCGCGCCGTTGCGCATGTTCTTCGAATCGTCTGCCACGTGAGGACATACTTCACCCCCAGAAGTGACTTACGCCACCGTAACCAGGGGTTGACGGGAGGTGATTAATGCCACCTGGTCAAATTCTTCTCAAGTCGGAATAACAATCGATCAAGGATGCCCGTTGATCAACCGGCATCCGGCCGCCCTCCGTCATGCAGCCGTCTGCGGGCATCGGACCTGCGACGTATCCCCACGCAAGGAGCCGATGACGCATTGGTCACATGTCGTATCGTCAGAGGTGCCCCGCCTCGCCGACGAGCAGCGTCGGCCAGGAGACACCAAGGAGAGTCCGTGACGCAGCAGACGCCCTCGATCCCGTTCACCGACTCCGATCTCGCCGAGGTGCGCAACTTCCGGGATGTGGGCGGGCTGCCGACCGTGGACGGACGACGGGTACGTCACGGCCGGCTCTTCCGCAGCGGTCACCTCGCGCACGCCACCGAGGCGGACGCCGAGTTCCTCTCCCGGCTGGGACTCCACACCGTCTTTGACTTCCGCAACCTCGCGGACATCAAGCTGGAGGGCCCCGACGTCACTCTTCCCGGTGTACGCAATGTCAACATCCCGCTCACGGACCCGGCCGACGGCGCCGAGTTCTGGGCGATGGTGCGCGACGGCGAGCTGGGGCATCTGCGTACGGCGCTGGGTGACGGCAAGGCCGCGCGCCGTATGGCGGAAACGTACCGCCACATCATCACCACCCGTACCGCCGACCACAGCCGTGTACTCCACGCACTCGCGCAGGACAGCGTCCCCGCGCTGATGCACTGCGCGGCCGGCAAGGACCGCGCGGGCCTGTCCATCGCCGTGACCCTGCTGGCGGTCGGCGTCGAACGGGAGGCCATCGAGGCCGACTACCTGGAGTCCAACGCCGCCCACCGCCGCTACAAGGTGCGCCGCTCCGACAGCTCCGCCGTCGGCATGTCGCCGGAGGTCATGGAACTGCTCGCGCCGCTCTTCGACGCCCGCGCCGAGTACCTGGCCGCCGCGTTCGACGCCATCACCACGACCTGGGGATCGGTCGAGGCGTACCTCTCCCGGGGCCTGAAGCTGACGCCCGAGACCCGTGAGCGGCTGCGCGATCAGCTCCTGACCTCGCAGTGACCGCCGGCGCCGGCGCTCCCTGACGCCGCCGATCTTGCCTCCGCTCGGCGGCGGGTCACCACATGCCGACCCGTACTTCCGGTTCGGCGACCCACCCCGCCGCCAGTACGAGCCCGGACGCACGGTGCACCGCCAGGAAGCCGAACGGCCGGTCGAAGACGACCTGGTGAATTTTCGCCTGGTACGGCGGCTCCATGGGAGCCGCGCCCGCCGTCGCAGGGATGGCGGTGACCGCCGCGGCACGGAAGCCCAGCGGGCCGAAGGTGGCGGTGGCGCTCTGCCGCGCCTGCGAGACCGCCAGCGGCTCGTCGCTGATGCCCGGGAAATGACCCGTCCGCTCGTCCTGTGCCGTCTTGAGCCCGAACAGTTCCGCCCGCTCCAGCAGATCGTGCTCCGCGCTCACCGTGAACGACGGGACGCAGGTGGCCAGTCGGGGCGTGGTGCTCCAGCTCGGTACGGTCCGTACGGTGACTCCCGGAGCGTACGGACCGTCCGGCAGCGCCTGTCCCGGCGTCCGCTCAGCCACGCCCTCGACGTCCGCCACCCCCGCCGCGAGTACCGCACCGGGCGCACAGCCCTCCGGGCCCAACACCAGCCGGACGTCGATCCCGTTGTCCCCGTCGACCCGCAACGAGGTCACCGGACCGTCCGGTGTGTGCAGCACGGCCAGTTCTTCCCCGAGGTCCTGATAACGCACGAGCCCGGCGGCCGTCTGCCCGGCCCACGGCCCGGCGGCGGCTTCGAGAAACGTTTCGTCAAACGGCTCACGCCAAGTCGTCCGCACCAGCAGAGCACTGGCCAACAGCATCCGGGTGTCGTCGTCGACAACGACCGGCATCCTCTCGATCAGCCCGTCGGTGTTCCGGGCGGCCCAGGCATCCAGTGCCCGCTGATCACCCTCCCGCTCCCCGCTGAACACTTCATGAGCCCCCACCGGCAGCGCCATACGCCACAGCGGACGCAGCGGCAGATCCCGCCGGCTCCACACCCCCACGGCCGCATCAATTCCCGGCTGCGCCCGCAGACTCTCCAACAACTCACGCCCGGCCGCCACCGCGCCGTCCGCGCCGATCCCCAGAGCCCCTTGCAACTCCTCCCGGGCCGCCCCGCCCGCCGGCCCCGCAAGCAACGCCAGCAACGGCCAGACCCCGGCCGCGGTAAGAACCGTCCCCCGCTCCCCCTTTATGTCCCGCACCCACCGCGCGGTCATACCATTGACCGCCCGCACCGTCACCGCCGCAACCACACTTCCCCCATCAAACATCAATCCAACCGGTCTCGATCGGCGTCGACCGGTCGCGCCGAACACCCCGCACAACAGCGGGAGTCCGACCGACGATAACGGATCAGCATGGCCTTCCAAGTACAGCGCACCTACCCGACGCCAGAACGAACGCCCGTTTTGCCGGAGTCGCAAGAAGTAAGCAAAATCCACCGCCCCACCTGACAAAGCCGCTGCTCACGGCCTGTGGTCCCCGCGCGTGCGGGGGTGGTCCCTTGCGGCGGGCGGCGGCCTGCAGGACCTGGACCTCCGTGGTCCCCGCGCGTGCGGGGGTGGTCCCGAGACGTTCAGGAACGCCTATACACATGTGCCGTGGTCCCCGCGCGTGCGGGGGTGGTCCCGGTTCTCTGACCGTCACCAAGCCCCAGCACGAGTGGTCCCCGCGCGTGCGGGGGTGGTCCCGGCGCCGTCCACACCACCTACGGCGACCCCGTGTGGTCCCCGCGCGTGCGGGGGTGGTCCCTCGGCGTTGCAGTAGGCGTCCCAGCTGTCGTAGTGGTCCCCGCGCGTGCGGGGGTGGTCCCGCCTGTCTCCGGATGCGGTAGACACGGGCGTCGTGGTCCCCGCGCGTGCGGGGGTGGTCCCACCCTGGCGGGCGGCGGACTGAGCAACCTTGCGTGGTCCCCACGCGTGCGGGGGTGGTCCCACGGCGGCGAAGACGGCGGCGGTGTCGAGCTGGTGGTCCCCGCGCGTGCGGGGGTGGCCCCCGAGTCTGGGAAGTCGGCGTCAAGCTCGGCCGGTGGTCCCCGCGCATGCGGGGCTAATCCCTCGGTCGCCCCCGCACCCCGCATACACCCACACCTCAGCCTCAAGACCTCGCCGGCAGCGACTTCAGGAGAGTCCGGCCGAAGTCCCACATCAGGCCGCCGCCTCCGTGGGCGTCGTCCATGACTGCGGTGAAGGCGTTGACGAAGCGGTCGACTTCCTTTTCGCCGATGATCAAGGGGGGGATCAGTTTGATGACTTCCAGGTGGTCGCCGGAGACCTGGGTGAGGATGTGGTGGCGCTGGAGGAGGGGGACGACGACCATTTGGGCGAAGAGGCCCTTGCGGGCGGCCTGGAGCATGGTCCAGCGGCTGCGCAGGCCCAGGGACTTGGGTTTGCCGAACTCGATGCCGATCATCAGGCCCCGGCCGCGTACGTCGTGCAGCAGCTCGTACTTGTCGATGAGGGCGGCGAGCCGGGTGCGCAGGAGGTCGCCGGTGTGGCGGGCGCGGGCGGTGATCTCTTCGTCTTCCATGACGGACAGGACGGCCAGGCCGGCCGCCATGGCCTGGGCGTTGGAGCCGAAGCTGGCGGAGTGGACCAGGACGCGGTCCATGGAGGAGTAGACCTTTTTGAAGATCCAGTCTTTGCCGAGGGTTGCGCCTACCGGGATGTAGCCGCCGGAGAGGGACTTGGCCACGCACACCAGGTCCGGTTCGACGCCGCCCTCGTGCTGGTAGGCGAAGAAGTCGCCGGTGCGGCCGAGGCCGGTCTGTACCTCGTCGGCGATCAGGAGCGCCTTGTGTTTGTGGAGCAGTTCCTGGGCGGCGCGCAGGAAGCCGGGCGGGGTGGGGTGGACGCCCTTGCCCTGGATGGGTTCGACGACGAAGCCGGCCACGTCGCCGCGCTTGAGTTCGCGTTCCAGTGCGGCCAGGTCGCCCATCTGGATGGCGGTGTCGGGCAGGAGGGGGGCGAAGCCGTCGCGGAAGCCGCTTTCGCCGTTGACCGACAGGGAGCCGGTGGTCAGGCCGTGGAAGGCGTGGGTGCAGTACAGGACGCGTGGTTTGCCGGTGGCGTAGCGGGCGAACTTCAAGGCGGTCTCCACGGCTTCGGTGCCGCTGTTGCCGAAGAAGACGCGATCCAGGTGGGGGGTGTAGGACAAAAGTTTCTCGGCCAGGAGGCCCGGTAGGGGCTGGCAGTCGAAGCGGGTCAGGTCGGGGAGGTCGGCGTCCAGGACGTCGTGGAGGGCCTGTCGTACGACCGGGTCGTGGCGGCCCAGGCCCATGACGCCGAAGCCCGCGAGCATGTCCAGGTAGTCCTGTCCCCGGTCGTCCCAGAAGTAGGCGCCTTCGGCCCGTACGTAGGTCTTGTCGAAGCCGATGGTGTGCAGCATCCGTGGGAGCTGGTGGTTGACGTACCGGGCGTGCAGGTCGTAGCGCTCCTCCCCCCGCTCGGCCAGCAGCTTGCGCAGGTTGAATGCGGTCACGGGGTGTTCTCCTCACGGGTTACGGGCGGCGGGTCACGGACGAGGGGTTACGGGCGACGGGCGAGCGTGGCGCTGATCCGGCCGGCGATCTCGGCCGGGGTGAGTCCTATGTCGGCCAGTACCTCGCCGCGCTTGGCGTGGGCGAGGAACTGTTCGGGGATGCCGAAGGTGCGCAGCGGAAGATCCACTCCGGCGTCGCGCAGGGCCTGGCCCACCGCCCAGCCCACGCCGCCGGTGCGGCTGTTGTCCTCGACCACGGCCACCGTGGTGTGCCGGGCGGCGAGTTCGGGTATTGCGGCGTCGACCGGCTTGACCCAGCGGGGGTCGATGACCGTCGTACCGATGCCGCGTGAGGTCAGGAGGTCGGCGGCCTCCAGGCAGACCGGTGCCATCGCCCCGACCGCGATCAGCAGGACGTCTTCGCCGGCGGCCCGTGCCAGTACGTCCACGCCGCCGACTCGTTCCAGGGCGGGGATCGGCGGGCCCACCGACTCCTTGGGGAAGCGCAGTACGGTCGGCGCGTCGTCGATGCCGACCGCCTCGCGCAACTGGGCCCGCAGTTGCTCGGCGTCGCGTGGTGCGGCGATGCGCAGGCCGGGGACGACACCGAGGACCGACAGGTCCCACATGCCGTTGTGGCTGGGCCCGTCCGTGCCGGTGACACCGGCCCGGTCCAGAACGAAGGTGACGCCGCACTTGTGCAGTGCGACGTCCATCAGGACCTGGTCGAAGGCGCGGTTGAGGAAGGTGGCGTACACGGCGACGACCGGGTGGAGGCCGCCGGTGGCAAGGCCCGCCGCGCAGACCGCGGCGTGCTGTTCGGCGATGCCCACGTCCCAGATCCGGTCGGGGAAGGCGTCGGCGAAGGGGCCCAGTCCCACGGGCCGCAGCATCGCGGCGGTGACGGCGACGACGTCCGGGCGCTCGGCGCCGATCCGGACCATTTCCTCGCCGAAGACGGCAGTCCAGGAGGGTGGGCCGGGCGGGGCGGCGGGCTCGCAGGTCAGCGGGTCCATGGCGCCGACGGTGTGGAAGCGGTCTGCCTCGTCCTCCAGGGCCGGCCGGTAGCCGCGGCCCTTCTCGGTGAGGCAGTGGACCAGTACGGGGCCGTGGAAGCGGGCGGCGCGGCGCAGCGCGGATTCGACGGCCGCGATGTCGTGGCCGTCGATGGGGCCGACGTACTTCAGGCCCAGGTCCTCGAACATGCCCTGGGGTGCGAAGGCGTCCTTGAAGCCTTTCTTGGCGCCGTGCAGCGACTCGTACAGTGGTTGTCCGACCACGGGGGTACGTTGCAGCAGGTCCTTGCCCCAGGCCAGGAAGCGTTCGTAGCCGTCGGTGGTACGGAGGGTGGCGAGGTGGTTGGCCAGGCCGCCGATGGTGGGCGCGTAGGAGCGCTCGTTGTCGTTGACGACGATGATCAGCGGGCGGTCCTTGGCGGCGGCGATGTTGTTCAGGGCCTCCCAGGCCATGCCGCCGGTCAGCGCGCCGTCACCGATGACGGCGACGACATGGTCGGCGCTGCCGCGTATCCGGTTGGCCTTGGCCAGGCCGTCGGCCCAGCCCAGGACGGTGGAGGCGTGGGAGTTCTCGATGACGTCGTGTTCGGACTCGGCGCGGGAGGGATAGCCGGACAGGCCGCCCTTGCCGCGGAGTTTGGAGAAGTCCTGGCGGCCGGTGAGCAGCTTGTGGACGTAGGCCTGGTGTCCGGTGTCCCACAGGATGCGGTCGGCGGGTGAGTCGAAGACCCGGTGCAGGGCGATGGTCAGTTCGACCACGCCCAGGTTGGGGCCGAGGTGACCGCCGGTGCGGGCCACGGCGTTCACCAGGAACTGCCTGATTTCCCCGGCCAGTTCGCCGAGAGCCTCTTCGGGGAGCGCCTTGAGGTCGCCCGGTTCCCGGATGTGTTCCAGCATCGCCATGCTCGGTCCCCCTTCTGTGGTTCAGCCGACGGTGGCGTCGGGGGCGCCTGCCGCCGTTGGATTCACCCGCACCGCCGCACGGCCCGCGTCGATCGCCGCGAAGACGTACTCCGGCTGGAAATCAATGTCCGAGGTCCGCGTCGTCGTCATCGACCGCGCCGGCACCGGCGCGTCTGCGCCGACCGCCACCGGCCCGACCCGGATCGGCCGCGACGCGCGTCGCGGCGTGGCGGTCCGGGCCGGGTCCTGGGGCAGTCCCGGTGCTGTGCTTCTCCCGGGGCGTGCCGTGGGACGTGTCCTGGCCGCTCCGGGAGGCTCACCACCGTTCATCACGTCACCCGCGGTTTCCCGCGACGGTTTCCCGGGCGGCCCGCAGCGACTCCTTCAGGGAGCCCATGGTGGCCAGGACGGCGGTGGGCTCGTAGCCGCAGTGCGCCATGCAGTTGGCGCAGCGCGGGTCCTTGCCGCGGCCGTACTTCTCCCAGTCGGTCTCCTCGATGAGCTGCCGGTACGTGGGGACGTACCCGTCGCTCATCAGGTAGCAGGGGCGCTGCCAGCCGAAGAGCGAGTAGTTGGGGATCGCCCAGGCGGTGCACGGGAAGTCCGCCTTGCCTTCCAGGAAGTCCAGGAAGAGCGGGCTGTGGTTGAGCCGCCAGCGGCGCCGGTTGCCGCCGGCGAACGCCTTCCTGAACAGCTCGCGGGTCTGCTCGACGCCCAGGAAGTGCTCCTGGTCGGGCGCCTTCTCGTAGGCGTAGGCGGGCGAGAGCATCATCTCGTCGACCTTGAGGTCGTCGTTGAGGAAGTTCAGCACCTCGATGATGGTCTGCGGGGTGTCGGTGTTGAAGAAGGTGGAGTTGGTGGTCACCCGGAAGCCGCGCCGCTTGGCTTCTCTGATGGCCGCCACCGCCTCGTCGAAGACGCCTTCCTTGGCGACGGACTCGTCGTGGCGTTCGCGCATCCCGTCGATGTGCACGGCGAAGGCGAAGTACGGCGACGGCCGGAACTTGTCCATCTTCTTGCGCAGCAACATGGCGTTGGTGCACAGGAAGACGTATTTGCGCCGGGCGACCAGTTGCCGCACGATCTCGTCGATCTGCGGGTGCATCAGGGGCTCGCCGCCCGCGATGGAGACCATCGGCGCGCCGGACTCCAGCACCGCGCCGACCGCCTGCGCGACCGGCATGCGCTGTTTGAGCACCCCGGCGGGATGCTGGATCTTACCGCATCCTTCGCACTTGAGGTTGCAGGCGAAAAGCGGTTCGAGTTCGACGATGAGCGGGAACTTCTCGCGCCTGCGGAGCATTTTCTGTTCAAAGAGATAAGTACCGACCCTGATGGACTGTCGGATGGGCATGGCCATCTGGCTCACCTCCTGGGGAGCGACAAAGAACGGTGCCATTCGAAAAAGACGGGGAGGACGGAGCGCAGCACACGGAAAGCCGATATGCCCCCGCGCAGCGTTCCGATCCTGACCAGCTCATGTTCGGGAGCGTCCACCACGACGCGTACGGCCGCAACCGGACGATCTTCGGCCAGGGTCGCGGCGCGGAGGGTCGCGGCGGATTCCATGTCCACCGCGACGGCTCCCTGGGCGTGCAGTGCGGCGCGCTCGGCGCCGCGTACGACGTGGTCGCTGCCGCGCAGCAGACCGGTGTGCACCCGCGCGCCGCGTGCCGCCAGGGCCCGTAGCAGCGGGCCGTTGTCCCGGCAGACGACGTCCGTGGTGTCCGGCCGGTGGTCGCGGGTGGCATCGGCGACGACCAGGTCCCCGGGGCGCATCCCGGGGACGAGGCCGGCGCAGAAGCCGGTGGCGATCACCGGGGACCGTTCGGTGCCGAAACCGGCGCGCAGCGCCCTGGTCAGGGCGCGCTCGGCGGCGTGCGGTCCCATGCCCGTACGCAGGGTGACGACGGGAGTGCCGACGGCGTCCCGGTCGGCGCCGCGCAGCGCGAACTTCTCGATCCCCAGCGCGCAGGCGACCAGCAGCGGGACCGGAGCGCCCTCGGGGGGCGTCCGGCCGGTGTCGTCCGCGTGCAGGGGCTTCATCAGGCCCCCACGGGAGCGGCGGCGGGCCCGCCGTTGACGTAGCGGCCCAAGGCTGTGAGCGGGAAGACCTGTCGGTAGAGGTGGTAGTTGATGGAGAAGTCCCAGGGGAAACCGGTGCCGGTGAAGTACGGCTCGTCCCAGGATCCGTCCGCGCGCTGGGTTGTGGCCAGCCAGCGCACTCCGCGCCGTACGGCCTCGCTGTCCCGCTCGCCGGCCGCGAGCAGCGCCATCAGGGCCCACGCGGTCTGCGAGGCGGTGGAGGCGCCGCGGCCCGCCCACGCCCTGTCCTTGTAGGAGCGCTGGTCCTCGCCCCAGCCGCCGTCCTGGTTCTGGACCTTTTTCAGCCAGTCGACGGCGCGGCGTACGGCGGGGTGCGAGGCGGGGATGCCGGCGGCGGCCAGCGCGGGCAGCACCGATCCCGTGCCGTAGAGGTAGTTGGTGCCCCAGCGTCCGAACCACGAGCCGTCCGGCTCCTGTTCGGCCAGCAGCCACCGGATGCCGCGGCGGGTGACGGGGTCGTGGGCCCGGCCGAGGTCGGCGAGCATCTCCACCATGTGGGCGGTGACGTCGGCGGAGGGCGGGTCGATGACCTCGCCGAAGTCGCAGAACGGCAGCCGGTTGGGGAACGGGCTGGTGTTGTCGGCGTCGAAGGCCGCCCAGGCGCCGTTCTTGGACTGCATGCCCACGCTCCAGCGCGCGGCGCGCCGTACGGCGTCCTCCATCCGCCGTGGATCGGGGTGTTTGACGCGCCGCAGGGCCAGGATGACCTCGGCGGTGTCGTCGATGTCCGGGTAGTTGTCGTTCTCGAACTCGAACGCCCAGCCGCCGGCGGCGAGCTGCGGCCTGCGGACCGCCCAGTCGCCGGGGCGGGCGATCTCCTCGGCGAGCATCCAGTCGGCCGCCTTGACCAACTGCGGGTGGTCGGCGGGCAGTCCGGCGTCGGCCAGCGCGATGGTGGCCAGGCAGGTGTCCCACACCGGGGACTGGCACGCCTCGATCATGCGGACGGGGGCGCCGTCCGGGCCGTCCTTGCGCCATACGGCGAAACGGTCCAGCGACTCCAGGCCGGCCCGCAGCACGGGGTGGTCCAGGTCGTACCCGAGCAGGTGGAGTGCGATGACCGAGTAGACGGCCGGTGGCTGGATGCCGCCCCAGCAGCCGTCGTTCTCCTGGCGCTCGATGATCCAGCGGGCCGCCGCGCGCATGGCCGCACGGCGCGGCCTGCGCAGCGCGACCTTGTGGTAGAGGTGCAGCGCCTTGTCCAGCCGCTGGAAGACGCCGTCCCAGGTGGTGGCCGGGGCGAGCGGGCGGGAGGGGTTGGGGTGACGCGGGTCGGTGTGCAGCTCCTCCAGGGCGAACGGCGCGGGCCGTACGGGCCGCTTGGCCGAGACGATCGTCAGCGGCACGATGGTCTGCCGCGCCCAGCACCCGAAGTCGTAGATGTTCAGCGGGAACCACTTGGGGAAGTAGATCAGTTCCGGCGGCAGTTCGGGCAGGTGCTCCCACTTCCACCAGCCGAACAGGGCCAGCCAGATGCGGGTGAAGACGCGGGAGGCGGCGATGCCGCCCTGCTCGCGGATCCAGGCCGAGGCCCGGGCCATGTGCGGGTCCTCGGGGCGGTCCCCGGCCAGCCGCAGGGCGACGTACGCCTCGATGGTGGTGGACAGCTCGCCGGGCCCGCCGTAGAAGGTGGCCCAGGTGCCGTCCGTGCCCTGCTGGCCGCGGATGTAGCGGGCCGCGGCCTCGGTGGTGCGGGCGTCCTGGATGCCCAGGAACTGACGTAGCATCAGGTCCTCGGCGTCCATGGTGACGTTGGTCTCCAGGTCGCCCTTCCACCAGCCGGCGGTGTCCTGGATCGACAGCAGGAAGTCGGTGGCCCGGGCGGTGGCGTGCCGGGCGGCGGCCATCGTGTCCTGGGGCCCGGTGGTGGCGGTGTCCTCGGCGCTCGCGGCGTTCCCGTCCTTTGCGGGCTTCTGGGACTCCTCAGCCTTTTCAGGCTTCTTAGGCTTCTCGGACTTGTCGGCTTGCGCCGCGTCGGCCGCCGTCACCGTCTTCGTCGCCTCTGCCGCGTCCGCCGCGTCGGTGAGGTGTTCAGTTGTCTCAGCGGTGGCATCGCTGGCCGAAGGGGCCCGGGGCGGCAGCGCCCCGGTGCTTCCGTCGGTCGTCGCTGTCATGGCTTCCCCTTCTGCAGTGAACTGTCAAGCGTGCATGGGGTCTCCGTCGGCCGGTGCCCTGGGCACCCCGGCCCGCGACCGGGGGCCGGGCACCGGCCGGCGACTGCGCACTAGATGGGGTCGATGGCGATCATCTCTCTCGTACGACGACGAAGTCCGCGAGCGCGACGAGCTGCGCGCGGACCTGTTCGGGCATGTCGACCTCGTCCAGCGCGGCGATGGCCGTGGCGTGCTGGCGGCGGGCCTCCTGGGAGGTCCACTTCCGGCCGCCGGCCTCCTCGATGAGGGCCGCGCGGGAGGCGAACTCCTCCTCGGTGAAGTCGGCGATCTCCGTCTCGCTCTTGCCGGCGTCGGCGGCGAGGATGGCGGCGAGCCGCTCGGAGGCGGGGCCGGAGGCGGCCAGCGCCGCGACGACCGGCAGTGACTTCTTGCGCTGGCGCAGATCGCTCCAGGTCTGCTTGCCGGTGGCGTCCGGGTCGCCCCAGATGCCCAGGAGGTCATCGACGGCCTGGAAGGCGAGACCGAGGTGGTAGCCGTACTTCTCCAGGGTGTCGGCGGTGTGGTCGTCGGCGCCGCCCAGGACGGCGCCGATGGAGACCGCGCAGGCCAGCAGCGCGCCCGTCTTGTTGCCCTCCATCTCCAGGCACTCCTCGACGGTGACCCGCTCGCGGTGCTCGTAGGAGATGTCCTGGGCCTGGCCGTCGATCAGCTTGCGGGTGGCGCGGGTGAGCCGGCGGGTGGCCCGGCCCGCCTCGACCGTTCCCAGTTCCAGCAGTATTTCGCCGGCGAGCGCGAAGAGCGCGTCGCCGACGAGGATGGCCTGCGCGGGCCCGTGCACCTTCCACACCGTGTCGCGGTGCCGGCGCTGCTCGTCGCCGTCCATCAGGTCGTCGTGCAGCAGCGAGAAGTTGTGCACCAGTTCCACGGCGACGGCGCCGGGGATGCCCACCTCGGGGGGCGCTCCAGCGGCCTGCGCCGACAGCAGCGCCAGTGCGGGGCGTACGGCCTTGCCTCCGTCGCCCGCGGCCGGGCGGCCCTCGGCGTCGATCCAGCCGAAGTGGTAGGCGGCGACGGTGTCCATGGGAGGAGCGAGCCGGTTCACGGCGGCACGCAGCACGGGAGTGGCGAGCGTGCGCCCGCGCTCCAGCAGCGCGGCAACGCTCTCGGTGTCGATAGCTGGGGAAGCCGGGGTCACGGTTTCTCCTCTGTTTCCGATGCTCGTGCTCGTGCGAGCGGTCGTGCTCGTGGTCGTGCTCGTGGTCATGCCACCTCCTGGGGCAACTGGCCCTGGGGGAAGCCGAGTCCGGTGAGCGCCTCGCGGGCGGCGGCCAGACCGCTGCGCACGGCGCTTTCCATGGTCGCGGGCCACCCGGTGGCGGTCCACGCACCGGCCAGGTACAGGCCGGGGTTCTTGGTGCGGGCGGCGGGGCGGAGCCTGCCGACGCCCGGGGCGGGCGCGAACGTGGCGGTGCGTTCACGGGTGACGAAGAAGTCGCGGACCTCGGCGCCGCGGGCGGCGGGCAGCAGCCGCGCCAGTTCGGGCAGGTAGCGCTCGCGCAGTGCGGCGACGGGCCGGTCGATCTCGTCCTGGGCCGCGGACTGGGAGACGGCCAGGTACTGGCAGCCCTTGCCGCCGGGCAGGCCGGCCAGGCCGGAGGCGTCGGTGCGGTCGAAGACCCACTGGACCGGCGAGCCGAGGGCCGCGAAGAAGGGGCGGCGCAGCACCTTGCGGTCGTAGATGATGTGGAGGTTGAGGATCGGCGCGGTGCCGATGTCCAGCAGCCGGTCCTGGTGGTCCAGGCTGCCGTCGGGCAGCAGGGCATGGGTCTCGCGCTGGGGCAGCGCGAGGACGACGGTGTCCGCGTCCAGTTCGGCCCGGCCGTGCGGCCCGTTGCTCACCGTCACCCGCCAGGTGCCGTCCTGGGCAGGGGAGACGGCGGTGGCGCGGGTACGCAGTTCGGTCCGAACGCCCGCTTTGTCCAGGGCGGTGCGGGCGAGGGTGTCGTGCACCTCGCCGAGGGGGGCCCGTGACCAGCCGATGTCGGCGGCGCCCGGGTCGCTGAGCAGTCCGGTCTTGAAGACCTTGGCGGCCAGGCCCATCGAGGCGTTGGGAGCCGTGGCGTTGAGGGTGGCGACGCCGACCAGGTCCCACAGGGCCTCGATCGTACGGGGCGACTGGCCGTGCCGGCGCAGCCAGGTCGCGAAGTCCACGCCGTCCAGGGCGGGGTCGGCCGGGTCCAGGGACTTCAGGGCCAGCGCCGCGCGGCCCACGCCGGCCCGCTCGGCGAGGGACAGATGGGGGTAGGTCGCCAGGCTCCTGGCCAGGTGCAGCGGTACGGGCAGCGCGGTGCGCCGCAGCCGCCCCAGCTTCATCCGGTCCGCGTCCAGCACCGGTACGTCCATGCGGTCCTGGAGGGGGACCAGGTGGCGGCCCTGGACCCGGTCCAGGAACCAGGAGTAGGCGGTACAGCACCGCAGGTAGACGTGCTGGCCGTTGTCGATGCTCAGTTCTCCCGCCGTGCACTGCCGGCGGAAGGAGAAGACCAGCCCGCCCAGGCGCGGCCGGCCCTCGACGAGGGTGACCCGTGCTCCCGCGTCGGCCAGCGCCAGCGCTGCCGTGATGCCCGCGAGACCGCCCCCAATGACCACCGCAGCCGCCCCTTGGGGACGGCCTGCTCGCTGTGCATCGTGCCGGTCGGGCCGCATCTTCTCCGATGTCATTCGCCCTCCCTGATTACTGCTGTCAGGGACGCAACACCCTGGCGGACGGTTGCCCGCCGCCATGAAGCGGGCTCCTCGCCGCCGTCCGCTTCCCGGCTCGTCATCCGCGCCTCCTGATGGACGGGCCGCCGCCGCACCGGCGGCCGACGGCCCGTGCGTCCAGTCCCGACAGGCCGCGTACGGCGACGAACGCCTTCTCGCGGCCGGGCAGCGAGACCCGGCCGCGCAGTACGGCCTGCGGATCGGCGGCGATCCGCGCCAGCAGCCGGTGGTAGATGCCGGCCATGGCGGCCACGCAGGCGCCGCTGCGCCGGTCCAGCATGGGCAGCAGCCGGAAGCCCTCGGCGAACAGGGCGCGGGCGCGGCGGACTTCGAAGTGGACCAGGCCGGTGAAGTCCGACCCGGGCGGCGGGAGGGGACCGTTGAAGCCGGCCGAGCAGCCGAACTTGGCGAGGTCGTCGGTGGGGAGGTAGGTACGGCCGTTGCCCGCGTCCTCGCGAACATCTCTGAGGATATTGGTGAGTTGGAGAGCGAGCCCCAGCGTATCGGCGTACTCGGAGGCGCGTTGTGTGTCGCGTGCGCCGGGTACGGTGCCGAAGACGCCCAGGGAGAGCCGTCCGATGGCCCCGGCCACACAGCGGCAGTAGACCTTCAGGTCCTCCCAGGTCTCATACGTCTGGCCGCGTACGTCCATCAGGACGCCGTCGATGAGTTCGTCCAGGCCACCGAGCGGCAGCGGGAAGCGCCGGGCCGCGTCGGCCAGCGCGACCGCCACGGGATCGGTGTCGTCCTCCTGGACCTCGCCGCCCCGGATGCGGGCGAGCAGGGCCCGGTTGTCCTCCAGCCGCCGCTGCTTGGCGGCGGGGTCCAGCGTCCCGTCGCCGATGTCGTCGACCCGGCGCGAAAAGGCGTAGAGCGCCGACATGGCCTGCCGCTTCTCGGTCGGCAGCAGCCGGATGCCATAGGCGAAGTTACGGGCCTGCTGCCCGGTCACGGCCTCGCAGTAGCGGTACGCAGCGAGCACCGGCGCGGACGCGTGTGCGGTAGCCTCCACCGTCCTACTCACCCCTCTCTTCGCAGTGTCGCCCCGACCTCGCGCAGCAGTGCGAGCTTGGTCGCCTTGGGCGGTCCAGGGAGTACGTCGTGGTCGGCGGCGGCGACCGCCTGGAGTGCGGCGCGTCCGCCGGCCACGAATCCGGCGAGCAGGAGCCTGAGCCTGCCGTGGACGCTACCCACCAGCGGTGTGCCTTCATTCAGCAGCTCGTGGGCGCGTTCCGCCTCGTACGCGATCAGTGCGCGTACCTCGGCGCTGCCGCTGGGAGCAGCCAGGTCGGCCTCGGTGACGTCGAAGCGCTTGAGGTCCTCGGCGGGGAGGTAGACCCGGTCCCGGCCGAGGTCCTCGGCGACGTCCTGGAGGTGTTCGATGATCTGGAGCGCGGTGCAGATGGCGTCGGAGTGCCGTACGCGCTCGGGCGTCGTGGTGCCGGTGACGCCCAGCACGAGGCGGCCGACGGGGTTGGCGGACAGTTCACAGTACGCGAGCAGCTCGGCGTAGGTGGCGTACCGACGTACGCGCTGGTCCTGCCGGTTGGCCTCGATCAGGCCGAGGAAGGGCTCGGGGGTCAGGCCGCAGCGGCGGACGGTGGGGCCCAGACGGCGCATGAGCGGGTGGCCGGGGCCGGGGGCGCGGTCGCTGAAGACCCGGTGGAGGTCGGCCTCCAGCGCGTCGAGCAGCGCGAGGCGGTCATCCGCCTGTGCCCGGTCCAGCCCCAGGAGCACGGCGTCGCCGCCGCCGGGCGCCAGGTCCCCGTCACCGATGTCGTCCACGAGCCGGGCGAAGCCGTAGACGGCCATCAGGTCGGTGCGCCAGGCGCGGGGCAGGAAGAAGGGGGCCACCGGGAAGTTCTCGTGCGCGGCCTTGTCCAGCACGGTACGCGACTGCGCGTCCGCCCGCCCCTTCACTGCCACCGCCCTCCGGATGACGGCGCCGCGCGCCTGCTCCGTTTTCCGGCTCACCGGAGGCTGCCCGGCGCATGGGGGAGCCGGATAGGTCCAGTAGCCATTGCCGTCACGACTCCCGTTCTACACCGCCAAGCTAAAACATCCCATTTCGGACACGCCGCAGGCCCCGACCTGTCCGGCCGGGCCCCTCGCCGTCCACGCGGATGAGTATTGCCCGACTTGTGCCACTTGTGCTGTTCAGTACCCGTACAGCTTACGCCGTACATCTCATCAGCGACCGAGGGGGTGCCGAACCGTGAAGCAACGATCCGGTCAACATCCAACCCTCCCCTAACTGTTCCGCATGATGAAGGAGTTGACCATTTGTTAACGATCAACGGCCCCCACGAGCGGACTCGTGGGGGCCGTGGGGCGCTCGGCGGGGACTACTTGCCCGTTTCCTTCTCGTACGCCTTGATCACTTCGTCGGTCGGGCCGTCCATGAGGAGTTCGCCCTTCTCCAGCCACAGCACCCGGTCGCAGGTGTCCCTGATCGACTTGTTGTTGTGGCTGACCAGGAAGACCGTGCCCGCCTCCTTGCGCAGCTCGCGGATGCGTGCCTCGGAGCGCTTCTGGAAGGCCCGGTCACCGGTGGCCAGCGCCTCGTCGATCATCAGCACGTCGTGGTCCTTGGCCGCCGCGATGGAAAACCGCAGCCGGGCCGCCATCCCGGAGGAGTAGGTGCGCATCGGCAGCGAGATGAAGTCGCCCTTCTCGTTGATGCCGGAGAAGTCCACGATCCCCTGGAACCGCTCCCGGACCTGGTCGCGGGACATGCCCATCGCCAGCCCGCCCAGGATCACGTTCTTCTCCCCCGTCAGGTCGTTCATCAGCGCCGCGTTGACCCCCAGCAGCGACGGCTGCCCATGGGTGTAGACCCGGCCGCGCTCGGCCGGCAGCAGCCCCGCCACCGCCTTGAGCAGCGTGGACTTCCCCGACCCGTTGGATCCGATCAGCCCGATCGACTGCCCCCGGTAGGCGGTGAAGGACACCCCGCGCACCGCGTGCACCTCCCGCACCCCCGCCGCCGGCTTGCGCCGGATGATCCGCCGCAGCGCCGCGGTCGCCCCGCCCTTGCCCGCACCCGCCCCGTACACCCGGTACACGATGTGCAGATCATCCGCGATCACGGTCGGGACCCGGGCGTCCGCCGGCGCGCCGCCCGGAGCCTTGACGTTGTCCTGCTGCTCAGCCACGGCCGTAGCGCTCCTCAGCCTTCCAGAAATACACGAAGCCCGCGATGCCGACCACGGCCGCCCAGCCCAGGGCGAGCGCCCAGGCGTGCGTCGGGAGCTGGCTCGCCTTGAAGCTGTCGATGAGCGCGAAGCGCATCAGGTCGATGAAGACCGCGGCCGGGTTCCAGTCCAGGAGGACGGTGACGAACCCGGGGATGTCCTTGCCCTCGGTGATCTTGTCGATGCTGAACATCACGCCGGACGCGTACATCCACGTCCGCATGATGAACGGCATGAGCTGCGCCAGGTCCGGCGTCTTGCTGCCCAGGCGCGCCATGACCATCGCCAGGCCGGTGTTGAAGACGAACTGCAGCAGCAGGGCCGGGATCGCCAGCAGCCAGGACCAGGTCGGGAGCTGACCGAAGCCCAGCAGGATGGCGATCAGCACGACCATCGAGAACAGCAGTTGCTTGAGCTGCATCAGGCAGAAAGAGATGGGCAGGCAGGCGCGCGGGAAGTGCAGCGCGCGCACCAGGCCCAGGTTGCCCGAGATCGCCCTCGTGCCGGCCATCACCGAACTCTGGGTGAAGGTGAAGATGAAGACGCCGGTGACCAGGAAGGGCACGAAGTCCGGGACCCCGTTGCGGGTACCGATCAGCAGTCCGAAGATGAGGTAGTAGATGAGCGCGTTCAGCAGCGGCGTCACCACCTGCCAGACCTGGCCCAGCTTCGCCTGGCTGTACTGAGCCGTCAGCTTGGCGCTGGAGAAGGCGGAGATGAAGTGCCGGCGCTCCCAGAGCTGCCCGATGTACTGCGGCAGGCTGGGGCGGGCCCCGCTCTGCGACAGGCCGTACTTCTGGGCAAGCTGGGCCGGCGACAGCCCGTCGTCGGGTGATGGCGGGGCACTCATGGCGACCGCACTGTCGTGCGTAGTCTCGCTCACAGTTGACACTTTCGTCCTCAAGGTGCGCTGCCGGGGCCGTGCCCCGGATCGCGCCTGATGCTCTCAGATACGAGCTTGTCAGATGACGGGAGGGCGGCCCAGTCGGGTCAGGCGCCAAACGGTACGCCACTTCATGGGACGCCTGGGGCCGCAGGGAGCCGCCCAGCCTTCCCTGAAGCCGCCCAGCCAGGCACGCAGCGCGGGCCGCGAGGGACGCCGGGCGAGGGTGAGCAGGAACCAGACACCGAGATAGACCGGAACAAGAAGGGCCGGGAGATTGCGGCGGGCCAGCCAGACACGGTTGCGGGCCACCATGCGGTGGTAGACCGCGTGCCGGCTGGGGGCGTGCGTGGGGTGCAGCAGCACCATGTCGGACCGGTAGTCGATCATCCAGCCGGCGTCCAGGGCACGCCAGGCCAGATCGGTCTCCTCATGGGCGTAGAAGAAGTCGCCGGGCAGCCCGCCGACCTCCTGGAAGACCGCCGTACGGACCGCGTTGGCACCGCCGAGGAAGGTCGTGACGCGGGAGGAGCGCAGCGGGTCCGAGGCGCGCAGCCGCGGCACGTGCCGGCGCTGCGTCTGCCCCGTCTCCGGGTCCGCGATGCGGAAGCTGATGATGCCCAGCTTCTTGTCGCGGGTGAACGCCTGCCGGCACAGTTCGGCGGTGTCCGTCCGGGACAGCAGCCCGTCGTCGTCCAGGAAGAGCAGGGCGTCCACCTCGCGGCCACCGGGCCCGAAGGCTTCGATGCCGACGTTGCGTCCGGCCGGGATCCCGACGTTCTCCGGGAGCTCCACGGTCCGTACGCCCTCGGGCAGCGGCGGCAGCGGTGAACCGTTGCCCACGACCACGACCTCGATCGGATCGCCGTCCTGCTTGGCGACCGAGTCCAGCAGGGCACGCAGCTCCTCCGGGCGGTTGCCCATGGTCAGGACGACCGCGCCGAGCTTCATGGGGACCTCCGTCACTTGAGCCTGCTGGAGGCGAGGATGGACACGAGGTGGAGCAGCGTCTGGAGGAGCGCGATGCCCGCCAGGACGGCGACACCGAGCCGGGAGAAGAACAGGTCCCCCCGTACGGTGTCGACCACGGCCAGGACCAGGATCAGCAGTGACGCCTCGATCCCGAGGATCAGCCGGTGGAACTTCAGCGCCGCGGCGGCCCTGCGGGCCAGCGCCATGCCGGACGAGCGCGGCTCGGACGCCGCTTCCTTTACCGGCGGCAGTCCGCCCTGGTGCCGGGCCACGCCGACCAGGTCGGTCTCGGCCTTGATCAGGATCGCGCCGAGGGCGGCGAGGGTGCCCAGGAAGGCCCACAGCCAGTCGATCCGCCCGGAGCCCCACAGGTCGGCGGCGCGCAGGCCGAAGCCGACCAGCACGGCGGCGTCGGTCAGGTAGGCACCGACCCGGTCCAGGTACACCCCGCCGAGCGAGAACTGCTTCTTCCAGCGGGCCACCTCGCCGTCGACACAGTCCAGCAGCAGGTAGAGCTGGACCATCAGCACACCGAGCGCGGCCCCCCAGATCCCCGGCACCAGCAGGGCCGGGGTCGCAAGGACGCCGAAGACGGTCATCAGGTAGGTGAGCTGGTTGGGAGTGATCCTGGTGTTCACCAGGTACCGGTCGATGCGCAGGGAGACCTCGCGCATGTAGAGCCGGCCGGCCCAGTGTTCGCCGCTGCGCCGGTCCTTCACCCCCGGGGGGTGAACAACCGGGCGGAGCTCAGCTACCGATGGCTTTTGCATAGTCGGCGTATGCGTCCCTGATCTGGTCGGTGGACAGGTTGAGATGTTCAAGGATCGTGTAGCGGCCCGGGCGGGTCTGCGGGGCGAACGCGACGGCCTCGTAGAGGTCCTGCCGGCTGAAGCCCATCTCCCCCGGGAGCACCGGGCAGGCATGGCGGCGCAGGGTGTCCGCCATGATCCCGGCCGTCTCCACGTCGCCGCGCAGGAACGTGGCGAAGATGCCGCCGAATCCGCACTGGTCCCCGTGCGGCGCGTTGCGCTTGGGGAAGAGCAGGTCGAAGGCGTGGCTGATCTCGTGGCAGGCGCCCGACGCGGGGCGGCTGTCGCCCGCGACCGACATCGAGATGCCGCACAGGACCAGCGCCTCGGCGAGGGTGGTCAGGAAGGCGTCGTCGGCGATGGTCCCGGGGTGGCGCAGGACCGCCTCGGCGGCCTGGCGGGCCATGGCGGCGGCGAGGCCGTCGATCTTCTCGCCGGTCTCGCGGTTGGACAGCTCCCAGTCCGCGACCGCCGAGATCTTGCAGACCACGTCGCCGATGCCGGCCCGGACGTACTCCGGCGGCGCCTGGCGGATCACATCGAGGTCGATGACGATCCCGATCGGGTTCGGCACGCCGTACGAGCCGCGGCCCGCGTCGTTGTCCAGCGTGGCGACCGGCGAGCACAGGCCGTCGTTGGCGAGGTTGGTGGCGACCGCGACCAGTGGCAGCCCGACCCGCGCGGCGGCGTACTTCGCGCAGTCGACGATCTTGCCGCCGCCGAGGGCGACCACCGCGTCGTAGCGGCCACCCTTCTTGATCGAGTCGGCGAGGCGGACCGCGCCGTCGATGGTGCCGTCCGCGCCCGTGAACCAGTCCGCGCCGGGCAGGGCGGGGGCGAACCGGTCGCGCAGCGCGACGCCCGAGCCGCCGCTGATGGCGAAGGCGAGCCGTCCGGTCGGAGCGATGCGCTGATCGGACAGGATGGTGCCCAGATCCTCCAGCGCCCCGGCCCGGATGTCGACGACGACCGGCGAGGGGATGAGCCTCGTCAGTACTGGCACGCGATCTCCCGGCCCTTGGCGAGGTCGTCGTGGTTGTCGATCTCGACCCACTTGACGTCGCCGATCGGCGCCACGTCGACCTTGAAGCCGCGGTTGACCAGCTCCTGGTAGCCGTCCTCGTAGTACAGGTCGGGGTCGCGCTCGAAGGTGGTCTTCAGGGCGTCGGCCAGCTCCTCGGCGGCCTCGCCCTCGATGAGGGTGACGCCGATGTACTCACCGGTGGCCTCGGCCGGGTCCATGAGCTTGGTGATCTTCTGGACGCCCTTGTCGGGGTCCACGACGACCTTCATCTCCTCCTCGGCCAGGGTCTTGACCGTGTCGAGCGCGAGGATGATCTTCTTGCCGTCGCCGCGGGCGGCGAGCAGGGTCTTCTCGACGGAGACCGGGTGCACGGTGTCGCCATTGGCGAGGATCACGTCGTGCTTGAGGGCGTCACGGCCGCACCACAGGGAGTAGGCGTTGTTCCACTCCTCGGCCTTGTCGTTGTCGATGAGGGTGAGCTTGAGGCCGTACTTCGCCTCCAGCGCGGCCTTGCGCTCGTACACGGCCTCCTTGCGGTAGCCGACGATGATCGCGACCTCGGTCAGGCCGATCTCGGCGAAGTTGCCGAGCGTCAGGTCCAGGATGGTCGTGTCGCCGTCGACCGGCACCAGTGCCTTGGGCAGGGTGTCGGTGTAGGGGCGCAGACGCCGTCCGGCGCCGGCTGCCAGCACGAGGCCGATCATGCGGGTTCTCCTTCATCGTGTACGGCGGGTGCTCCGGAGGACACCCAGAAGCGGATGCTCTCGATGAGCACCAGCAGCGCCAGGGCCCCCGCGAGGACCGTCAGCGCGATTGTGAAATCTGTGGAGTGCAGCAGGGCGGCGAGGACCGCGACCACCAGGGTCCGTCCCTCGTGTCCGCCGGTCGCCCTCACCAGCCACCGCGGGGGCGCACCGCTGCCGCCACGGATGCGGTAGACCGTGTCGTAGTGATGGTAGGCGACCGCCGCGACCAGCCCGAACGCCGCGGGCAGCGCTCCGGGCACCTCCGAGCGGGCGGCCAGGACCAGAATCGTGACGTATTCGGCGACGCGGAACAGCGGCGGCACCAGCCAGTCCAGGGGGCCCTTGAGGGGGCGGGCGACGGCGACGCCTGCGAAGAGCGCGTACACGGCCGCGCCCAGGACGGGCCACCAGGTGCCGGGGGTGGGCCGCCAGAAGAGCTGGACCATCAAGAAGGCCAGGCCCGCGAAGGCCATCAGGGGCGCGGTCATCGTTCCGCGCGCCGCGGGGCCCTCGGCGACCAGTTCGGCCGCCGGGCCGGAGTCGGCGAGGTCGGCCAGCGCGCGGGCGGCCCGGTCGGTGCGGCGGGCGCGGCGTGTCACGGAGCGCAGCACCCGTCCGGCGGTGGTGTAGCAGGCGGCCAGGGCGCAGCCGATGAGCAGGGCGCAGAAGACGACGCGCGGGGTGGTCAGGGCAGTCAGGACGGCGATCATCGCCCAGCGCTCGCCGATGGGCAGCACGATCATCCGGCGGACCCAGACGGTCCATCCGACGCTGTCCAGGCGCCCCGAGAGGGCGGCGGTGGGGCTGGTGTTGGCGGTGGCGTCGTGGTTGGCCTCGTTGAAGGCGAAGTCCACGACGTGGCGGCAGGTCTGGAGGACCATCGCGCCCAGGGCCAGCGCCCATACGTCGTCCCCGCCGCGCGCGGCGCCCAGCGCCAGGCCCGCGTAGTACGCGTACTCCTTGGCGCGGTCGAAGGTCGCGTCCAGCCAGGCGCCCAGCGTGGAGTACTGCAGGGAGTAGCGGGCGAGCTGCCCGTCGGTGCAGTCCAGGACGAAGGACAGGAGCAGCAGCACGCCGGCCGCGACGAAGCCGCCGCGGCTGCCGGTGGCCGCGCAGCCCGCCGCGATCAGCGCGGTGAGCAGGGAGGCGGTGGTGACCTGGTTGGGGGTCAGGCCGCGGCGCGCGCACCAGCGGGCGAGGTAGCGGGAGTAGGGGCTGATGAAGAAGGTGGTGAAGAAGCCGTCCCGGGACTTCACGGCCGTACGCAGCCGTACGGCCTCCTCGTCGACGGCGGCGACGGCCTCCTGGGCCCGCTCCCGTTCGGCGGGCGTGGTGGGGACCGCGGCCACCAGCGTGCCCAGCTCCACGCGGTGCGGGGCACCGCCCTCGGCCTCCAGGGCGTCGGCGAGGGTGTCGGGCAGCACGTCGGTGTACGCGGCGCTGCCCGGGCCGGCCGGGACGGACGCGGCGGCGCGGGCGAGCGCGGGGCGCGCCTCGGGCTGCGCCGTGAGGGCGCCGGTGACCGCGGCGGCGGGGAAGCGGGGGTCGGTCAGCGCCAGCCGCAGCGCGTGGACGTGGCCCACGAAGCGGGGGTCGACCAGGGCCACGCGCTCGTGGGCGGGGACCGTGGCCAGGACGTCGGCGGTGGCGTCGGGCCCGTCGGCGTGCCGGACGTCGAAGCCCAGCGCGCGCAGGTCGCCTTCGAGTGGCGACCCGGCGACCGGCGGACCGGTGAGGATGGCGGTCGACAGACGAACTCACTCCTTGGAAGCTGGCAAAGCCGCGTCGGCCGGTCCGCATTCGGAACGGACTACCCGGGCAGCGGGCGTAGCACACCTCTGCTCCCGTATGGAGGGGTGGCACGTCGGCAGAGGCTATCGGATCGCCGGATGCGGCCGTTCACCGCGCATTCACCGCCCGATCGGGTGACCGGCGGCTGCGCCTGCCGCGATCATCATGGTGGATCGGGAGGCTCCGGAACAACTGGCCTCCGAGTGGGATGCCGGTTATGTCGCGGTAGGCAGCGTCCCGTACCGATTCGAGCAGGGTGGGGGATCCAGCCATGTCCGCATGAGACGGGACAGGCTCCGGCGGCCCGTACGAGAGCCCCGGAGGCGGACGTTCCGCACCCGACCGGAGCCGGACCGCCCTTCTCCGACGTTTGTACGGACCGGCGTTTCCGCAGGTCAGGGCGGCAATAACGGGGTTCACCACCGCATTGCGCACACCCCCGGCCCGTAGTTCACTGCTAGGGGACGGCTGATCCGTCCGGCCTCCCGCCAGGCACCGGCGGCCGGTGGGCGGTGGCCGGTACGGCGACGTGGAAGGCGTACGGCATGGGCCCAGGGCACGACCACGGACACTCCCCCGGCGCACGGCCCGGTGCGCGAGGCACCGCGACCGCCGCCCACCGGGGGCGGCTGCGGGGCGCGCTGGCACTGACCGCGACGGTGATGGTCGCCGAGCTGCTCGGGAGCCTGCTGACCGGGTCGCTGGCGCTGCTCGCGGACGCCGGCCACATGGCCACGGACGTGGTTGGCCTGACGATGGCGCTGGTGGCCGTCCGCTTCGCCGCCCGCCCGCCCTCCCAGCGGCGCACCTTCGGTCTGGCGCGGGCGGAGATCGTCGCGGCGGTGGCCAATGCGCTGCTGCTGTTCGGTGTGGGCGGCTATGTCCTGATCACGGCGGTTCCGCGGTTCTTCGAGCCGGTCGAGGTGCCGGGCGGTCCGACGCTGCTCTTCGGTGGCCTCGGTCTGGCCGCGAACCTCGCCTCGCTGGCGCTGCTGATGCGCGGGCAGCACGACAGCCTCAACGTGCGGGGCGCGTTCCTGGAGGTCACGGCGGACGCGCTGGGTTCGGTCGCGGTGATCGTCGCGGCGCTGGTCATCGCGCTGACGGGCTGGACGGCGGCCGACCCGGTCGCCTCCGTCGTCATCGGCCTGATGATCGTGCCGCGGACCTGGAAGATGTTCCGGGAGTCCCTGGACGTCCTGCTGGAGGCCGCACCGAAGGACGTGGACATGGCGGAGGTCAGGGCGCACATCCTGGCCCTGCCCGGCGTCGTGGGCCTGCACGACCTGCACGCCTGGACGATCACCTCCGGCATGCCGGTGCTCTCCGCGCACGTGGTGGTCGGCCGGGACGTCTGGGACTTTGCCGCCCACGAGAAGCTGCTGCACGACCTCCAAAGCTGCCTGGGCGACCACTTCGACGTCGCACACTGCACCTTCCAGCTCGAACCGCACGGCCATGCGGCGCACGAGGCACAGCTGTGCCACTGACGAGAGACGAGCTCTGCCACTGATGCGGTGAAAGCTGAGGCAGACTTGACGCCGAAGACCGACGACAAGGATGGGCATGCCGATCACACCTGCCAACGGACAGACCGCCGGGAGCGCGGCGGCGAGCACACCGGACGGCACCGCCGAGCCGATCTTGCTGGAGCTGGTCGACGAGGACGGCGCGACGATCGGCACCGCGGAGAAGCTGGCGGCCCACCAGCCACCGGGGCAGTTGCACCGGGCGTTCTCGGTCTTCCTCTTCGACGGGAAGGGGCGGCTGCTGCTCCAGCGCCGGGCGGCGGAGAAGTACCACTCCCCCGGCGTCTGGTCCAACACCTGCTGCGGTCATCCCTACCCCGGCGAGCCGCCGTTCGTGGCCGCCGCCCGGCGGACCGCGGAGGAGCTGGGGATCGCGCCCGCGCTGCTCGGTGAGGCGGGGACGGTGCGCTACAACCACCCGGACCCGGTGTCCGGGCTGGTCGAGCAGGAGTACAACCACCTGTTCGTGGGGCTCGTACGGCAGGAGCCCGCGCCCGACCCGCGGGAGGTCGGGGAGATCGCGTTCGTGACCCCTGGTGAGCTGGCGGAGCGACACGCCCTGGCGCCGTTCTCGGCGTGGTTCATGACGGTGCTGGACGCGGCGCGGCCGGCGGTCCGCGAGCTCACAGGTGAGGCGGCGGGCTGGTAGGGACCGGGGTGAGCGGCAGTTCGGCCCATACCGCCTTGCCGCCGCTCACCGTGTGCTCCACGTCGCACTTGCCGCCCGCCTCGACGGTGAGCATCTTCACCAGCCACAGCCCCCGGCCGCCTATGTCCTCCTCGTTCGCTTGGAGTGCCTTGGGCCGGTAGGGGTGGTTGTCCTCGACCGCCACACGCACCCAGTTCGCCCCGACGGTGATCTCCAGGACGATCTCCGGGGAGAGCAGCGCGGCGTGCTGTACGGCGTTGGTGACCAGTTCGGAGACGATCAGCAGCAGGCTGTCCTTGATGCTGTCGGCAGCCGGGACGCGCCGGCGCTTCAGGAGGTCCCGGACCGCGTGCCGGGCGCGCGGCACCGACGACTCCAGTGCCGGGACGGTGAACCGCCGGACACCTTCGTGCGCGAGCGGAGAAGCCAGGTCTTCGGGGGGCTCGGCCGGGGGTCCAGGGGGCATCCTCACACGTCGAGTGTTGGGAACGGGCTGGTCCGGACCGGCATACTGATAACAAGTCGCCGCCTATCGACGTCTTCTGATCTGTTTCTCTCGCCGGGCATCAGCCCTGTGACTGGTTCTGGTCTTTTTGTTTCTTGTGCAAGGACTGTCCTCGCGTGACGGAACCGGGCCTGCCGGACGGATACGCATCGGGGGACGCCCGTGCGGCGGACGGTGCCGACGGGGGCGGTGCCGCCGCCCCGGCCACCATGCCCACCACCCGGCGTCCGCCGATCCCCAGCGCGAGCAGCCCCAGGCCGTCGAAGAGCAGCGCCAGGGAGAAGAAGCACCCGATGACGTACAGACTGCTGTGCGGCCAGTCGGCGAGCACCAGGACACCCAGCAGGATGCCGAAGGCGCCCTGCACCAGCGTCCAGCCGGCCTGCGGACCCCCTACGATCGCACCGCCCACGAGCCGGAAGATGCCGCCGGTCAGGAAGAGCAGGGCGGCGAACATCGTCAGGGCCTCGGCGGTGACGTCCGGCCGGCGCAGCACGACCACGCCCGCCGCGATGTTCACGGCCGCCACGATCACCGCGAGCCACAGGAAGTTCGAGCCGCGCGACTGGACGGCGTGCAGCAGCCCGACCAGGCCGCCGACCAGCAGCAGCCAGCCGAAGAGCAGCATCGTGGTGAGCGTCGCCGCCCAGACGTACACCAGGCCGACCAGTCCGGCCAGCACCAGGATCACACCGAGCGCCGCGAGCCCGGAGAAGCCGCGGCCCAGCCGGTTCGCCGACTCCTGCGGGGACGGGGCCCCGCGGTCCTTGCGGCGGCTGTCTCCACCGAACATCCGGCACCTCCTCGCTCGGTCCCTGTTGTCCCGGTATACCCCTGTTCCGGGGTGTCAGCAGGGCGAGCGGAGCGGACCGGGCGTCCCGCGACAATCAAGGCGCGGTGCCGGTGTCACACGCCAGCAGGGCCCGGTGCCTTGGCACCGGGCCCTGCTGTATGAGTAGCGGGGACAGGATTTGAACCTGCGACCTCTGGGTTATGAGCCCAGCGAGCTACCGAGCTGCTCCACCCCGCGTCGGTACGTCCACCGTACGGGGTCCGCGGCTCCGAAGACAAATCGCTTCCCCGGCGACCGCCCGGCCCGCCCGCTCACCCGGCCCTTCCCGCTCACGCGGTCCGCTCGGTCACCCGGCCCGCCTCGACCTCGAAGCGCCGCGTGAGGTGGACCGCCTCCAGCATCCGCCGGTCGTGGGTGACCAGCAGCAGCGTCCCCTCGTACGAGGCCAGCGCCGATTCGAGCTGCTCGATCGCGGGCAGGTCGAGGTGGTTGGTCGGCTCGTCCAGGACCAGCAGGTTGACCCCGCGGCCCTGGAGGAGGGCGAGCGCGGCGCGGGTGCGCTCCCCCGGCGAGAGGGTGCCGGCCGGGCGCAGCACATGGGCCGCCTTGAGTCCGAACTTGGCCAGGAGGGTCCGTACGTCGGCCGGAGCCAGGTCCGGGACCGACCGGCGGAAGGCGTCCAGCAGCGGTTCGTCACCGACGAACAGCCCCCTGGCCTGGTCGACCTCGCCGACCACCACACCGGACCCCAGATACGCCCGGCCCGCGTCCAGCGGGAGCCGGCCCAGGAGGGCGGCCAGCAGCGTGGACTTGCCCGAGCCGTTGGGGCCGGTGACGGCGACCCGGTCCGCCCAGTCGATCTGGAGGTCCACCGGGCCGAGGCGGAAGTCCCCGCGCCGGGCCTCGGCGCCGCTCAAGGTGGCCACGACCGCGCCCGAACGGGGCGCGGCGGCGATCTCCATCCGCAGCTCCCACTCCTTGCGCGGCTCCTCGACGACCTCCAGGCGCTCGATCAGACGCTGGGTCTGCCGGGCCTTGGCGGCCTGCTTCTCGGTGGCCTCCACCCGCGCGTTGCGGCCCACCTTGTCGTGGTCGGTGGCCTTGCGGCGGGCGTTCTTGACGCCCTTCTCCATCCAGTTGCGCTGGGTGTGGGCGCGCCGTTCCAGGGCGGCCCTGGTGTCGGCGTACTCCTCGTACTCCTCGCGGGCGTGCCGCCGGGCCCGCTCGCGCTCCTCCAGGTAGGACGCGTAGCCGCCGCCGTAGGTGTTGACCTGCTGCTGGGCCAGGTCCAGTTCCAGGACGCGGTTGACCGTACGGGTCAGGAACTCGCGGTCGTGGCTGACCAGGACGGTCCCGGCGCGCAGGCCCCTCACGAACGCCTCCAGCCGGTCCAGGCCGTCCAGGTCGAGGTCGTTGGTGGGCTCGTCCAGGAGGAAGACGTCGTAGCGGGAGAGCAGCAGCGAGGCGAGCGAGGCACGGGCGGCCTGGCCGCCGGACAGTGAGGTCATCGGCTGGTCGAGGCCGACGGCCAGGCCGAGTTGACCGGCGGTCTCCTCGGCGCGTTCGTCCAGGTCGGCGGCGCCCAGGGCGAGCCAGCGCTCCAGGGCGAGCGCGTAGGCGTCATCGGCGCCCGGCTCCTCCTCGACCAGCGCCCGGGTGGCCTCGTCCAGGGCGAGCTGGGCGGCGCTCACGCCGGTGCGGCGGGCGAGGAAGGCCCGTACGGACTCCCCCGGGCGGCGGTCGGGCTCCTGCGGGAGGTGGCCGACGGTGGCGGTGGGCGGGCTGAGGGCGAGCTTGCCGCCCTCCGGCGTGTCCAGGCCGGCCAGCAGGCGCAGCAGCGTGGACTTGCCCGCGCCGTTGGCCCCGACGAGGCCGATGACGTCCCCGGGAGCGACGACGAGATCGAGGCCGGAGAACAGGACGCGCTCGCCGTGGCCGGCGGCGAGGTCTTTGGCGACGAGGGTGGCAGACATCAGGCCACCGATCGTATCCGGCGGCCCGGGAGGCGGTCGCGTGGATATCCCCGTGCCCGGGGCGCGGTCGTCCCGCCGTCTGGGACGTGGTGGCCGCACCGTACGGGGTGCCGTCGCTCTGCCGTACAAGGCGCGGTCGCCCGGCCGCCGCCCGGAGCACGGCCGCTCGCGCGTACCGCTCCACGATCCGGGCATGGAACGATCCGGGCATGGAACCGGGCCTTTGGACGCATGTCAGCGACGGGACAGCGACCGTCACGATCAGCAACCCCGCCAAGCGGAACGCGATGACGAACGGGATGTGGCGCGAGCTGCCGCCGCTGCTGGAGCGCCTGGCGGCCGACCGTTCCGTACGGGTCCTGGTGCTGACCGGCGCGGACAAGACCTTCTGCGCGGGCGCGGACATCGGGTCGCTGCGGGGGTCGGCGCAGGAGTCCAAGGGGCTCGCGACGGCGGCCGAGGAGGCGCTGGCCGCGTTCCCCAAGCCGACGGTGGCGGCGGTCCAGGGGACCTGCGTGGGCGGCGGCTGCCAGCTCGCGGTCGCCTGTGACCTGCGGCTCGCGGAGGAGGGAGCGCTGTTCGGGGTGACGCCGGCGAAGCTGGGCATCGTCTACCCGCCCACGGCCACCCGGCGGCTGGCCCGGCTCGTGGGGCCGTCGGCCGCCAAGTACCTGCTGTTCACGGGCGAGTTGATCGACTGCACCCGGGCGCTGCGGACGGGCCTGGTGGACGAGGTGCTGCCGGAGGGCGGGCTGGCCGGGCGGGTGGCGCGGCTGGCGGCCGTCCTGGCGAGCCGGTCGCAGCTCACGCAGGCGGCGGCCAAGGAGTTCGTGAACGGCATGGCGGAGGGGGACGGCACGGAGGCGGCAGACGGTGCGGGGGCGGGCGACGGTACGGCGGACAGCGTGGCGGACGGGGACGGCAGGGCGGACGCGGCCCGGGTCGCGTACTGGGAGGCGCAGGCGCGCCGCAGCGGCGACACCGCCGAGGGTGTCGCCGCTTTCCTGGAGCGCAGGACGCCACGGTTCTCCTGGTCGGCCGGCTCCTGAAGGAAGCCGGGCGGCCGGCGCGAACCGTCACCTCGTCCCGTACGGCGGGCGGACCGCCCCTCCGTCGGTGGAGTTCACCACCCCCGTCAGGTGAACTCCCCGTCCGTCTGGAGGGTCAGGCGCACATTGGTGTCGGCGGTGCCGTTGTTGGTGGCACAGGCGACGTAGTCACCGGCCCCCGGGAAGTTGCCCCAGGTGTCGCGCAGTTCGACGGCGTAGGAGGTGACCAGCCCGGGGCTGCCGGTGCCGGGCACGGTGACGTTCTGGTACTGGACCTTGAATTTCGCTCCCTGGCCGGTCGCCCGGCCGTCGACGCGCACCTTGTGGTCGGCGTGCTGCTGGACGCAGCGCTGCTCTCCGGGGTGCAGGGTGCCCCCGTAGAACTGCGAGGCGGACGCCGGGCCCGCGGCGCACAGCACGGCGAGCCCGGCGGCCGACGCCGCGGCGAACACGGCACCCGGCACGGTGATCTTCCCGCGATTCATCCGGTTCCTATGATTCATATGGTTCCTACGGTTCATCTTTCTCGTCCCCCTCGGGCATACCTCGGTCACGGCATTGGTCGTAACTTGGTGATATTCAGGTGATAACTGGTCGGAAGTGGCCGTACGTGGTCGGCACCCCCTGAAGGTAGGGGCGGCGACTGTCCGCAACGCAGACCGTTCTTGGCCCGTTCCGTATCCGATCGGGATCCGTTCCGGCCGCCCCGGCGCGATACTTGGACGGTGGGCGACCGGTTGGGTGACCGGCTCGCGACGGCGCGCGAACAGGGATTCGTCGGCCGCCGCCGGGAGTCCGCGGACTTCTCGGCCCTGCTGGCCGCCGGACGGGGCGCGGTGGTGTACGTGTACGGGCCGGGCGGCATCGGCAAGACGGCGCTGCTGCACCACTTCGCGCAGCTCGCCGGCCGCGCCGGGCGGCCCCCCGTACATCTGCATGCGAGCGAACTGCGCCCCGACGAGCCGGAGATGACCGCCCGCATACCCGACCGTCCCGACCCGGTGCTGCTCATAGACGGCCTGGACGGCGCGCCCGGCGCCACCGACGCCCTGCGCACCTTCCACCGCGAACTGCTGGCCCACCTGCCCGGACGCGCCCTGGTCGCGCTGGCCGGGCGGGTGGCGCCCCCGCTGTCCTGGCGGCTGGACCCGGCCTGGCGGGGCCTGCTGCACCCGGTGCCGGTCGGCCCGCTGGACGAGGCGGACAGCCGTGAGCTGCTGGCCCGCCGCGGGGTGCCGGAGCACGCCCGGGACGCGGGCCTGGCCTTCACCCGCGGCCATCCGCTGGCGCTCGCGCTGGTCGCGGACGTCACCGCGCACGGCGGCGAGCCGGTGCCGCCCGACCGCTCGCCGCAGATCGTCCAGGCGCTGCTGGCCGGGCTGCTGGAGGCGGTGCCCACACCGCTGCACCGGGCCGCGCTGGAATCCTGCGCGCAGGTGCTGGAGACCACCGAGCCGCTGCTCGCCGCCCTCCTGGAGACCGGTGACGCCCGGCCGTACTTCGACTGGCTGCGCGCGCTGTCCGCCATGGAGTGCGGGCCGCGCGGCATCCACCCCCATGACCTGGTACGGGATGTGCTGGACGCGGAGCTGAGGTGGCGTCACCCCGAGCGGCGGGCGCTGCTGCACCGCCGGGCCGGCGCGTACTACCAGCGGCTGTTCACCGAGGACGACGACCGGGCCCGGCAGCGCGCGGTCCTGGCGGACTTCGCCTATCTGCACCGGGACAGCCCGGTGGTCGGGCCGCTGCTGGACCCGGTGACGCGCGGCGCGGCGGGCGCGGCCCACCTGGACCGGCTGAGCGTCTCGCCGCTGCCGGTGAGCGGCGGCGAGCTGATCCAGGCGTGTGCGATCGCCGCGATCCACGAGGGGAGCGCGGCGGCGCGGCTGGTACAGGACTGGTCGGTGCTCCCCCAGGCGCGCACCCACACCGTACGGGGCCCCGACGGGGTGGCCGCGGGGTTCTACACGCTGATCGAGCTGACCGGCACCGAGCCGCCGGGGGCGCCGGCGGACCCGGCGGTCCGCACGGCCTGCGACTGGCTGGCGCGCCACGGGGAGCTGCGGGAGGGCGAGACGGCGCTGCTGGTGCGGTTCTGGATGAGCCGCGACGAGTACCAGGCGGTCTCGCCCGTTCAGACCCTGATCACACTGCGGCTGACCCACCACTACCTGACCGGGCACCGGCCCGCGCTGACGCTGCTGCCGTTCGCCGACCCGGAGTTCTGGGAGGCGGGCTGTGCCTATGTCGACTTCGCACGGCTGCCCGCGGCCGACTTCACCTCGGGCGGGCGCCGGTTCGGGATGTTCGTCCACGACTGGCGGCGGGTGCCGGGTCCGGCGTGGCTGACGATGCTCATCGAACGCGAACGGGCCCAGGACCCGCTCGCCGTGCCGCCCCCACCCGCCCCGGAGCCGCTGCGCGTCCTGGACCGGGAGGCGTTCGCACACGCCGTACGGGAGGCGCTGCGCGGGCTGGCCCGGGCGGACGGGCTGCGGGACTCGCCGCTGCTGGGGACCCGGCTGGTCACGGCGCGGTGTGCGCGGCGGGCCGGGCCGCGGGAGCGGGCCACGGCCCTGCGGGAGGCGGTACGGGCGGCAGCCGCCGCGCTGGAGGCGTCCCCGCAGGACCGGCGCGGCTTCCGGGCGCTGCACCACACCTATCTGCGGCCGGCCGGTACGCAGGCGCGCGCCGCCGAGCTGCTGCGGCTGCCGATGACGACCTACCGGCGCCATCTGGCCGCCGGGATCGGGCGGCTGACGGAGCTGTTGTGGCAGGAGGAGCTGGACGCGCCGGGCGAGGGCGCGCCCGGGAACAGCGAGGGCGCGCCCGGGAGCGGCGGAGGCAGCGGGGCCGGTGGGGGCGGCGGGTCCGGCGGAGGCAGCGGGGCCGGCGGGGGCGGCCCTTCGGACTGAGGTGTCAGTCCTTCAGGAAGAAGCGGCTGTGCTCCCGCAGCGCCGCCGTCACCTCGGGGGGAGCGGTCCGCGGCGAGCCCGCGTTGTACGGCGGCTGCGGGTCGTACTCGATGCCGAGCTGGACGCACTGGGCGCGGAAGTCGCCGGCCACCCGCCCCACCAGGGCCAGACCCATGTCGATGCCGGAGGAGATACCGGCCGCGGTGACGTACTTGCCGTCGAAGACGACGCGTTCGCCGGTCGGCTCGGCGCCGTAGGTGGCCAGCAGGTCCAGCGCCATCCAGTGGGAGGTGGCGCGGCGGCCCTTGAGCAGGCCCGTGGCGGCCAGGATCAGCGAGCCGGTGCACACGGAGGTGGTCCAGGTGGTGCCGGCGTCCACGGCGCGGATCCACTCGTGCAGCGGGCCGTCCTCCATCTGCTCGTTCTGCCCGGGGCCGCCGGGCACGACGAGGATGTCCGGGGCGCTCACCTCGGACAGCTCGGCGTCGGCGACCAGCCCCAGCGTGCCCAGTTCGTTGCGGTACGGTCCGGTGCGCTCGCCCACCAGGACCACCTCGGCGCCGGGGATGCGGGCGAGGGTTTCGTACGGGCCCACGGCGTCCAGAGTCGTGAAGCGGTCGAAGAGCAGGATCGCGATCTGCACGGTAACTCCTGTCGATCAGAGGGACGAGAGAAACGGAAGAGACGGAAGGGACGGAAGGTACGGTCGGGAAAGCGGTCAGCGCCGGTACGTGGAGGCGAGCGGAGCGGACGGCAGCCCCACCGGTACGGTCCGGAAGCGCCGGCGGTACTCGGCGGGCGCCGCGCCCAGGGTCCGTACGAACGCCCGGCGCATCGATTCCGGCGTGCCGTAGCCGCAGCGGCGGGAGATCTCCTCGACGCCGTCGGCGGTGTCCTCCAGGAGGCGGCGGGCGGCCTCGATACGTACCCGGTCGACGTAGCGGCCCGGCGTCATGCCGACCTCCGCGCGAAAGGCACGGGCGAAGTGGCGCGGCGAGAGGCTCGCGCGCTGTGCCAGGGCCTCGACGGACAGGTCGGCGGCCGGGTTCTCGGTGATCCACTGCTGTACGTCGCGCAGCGGGCGGCGTTCGGCGGTCTGCGCGGCGAGCTGGACGGAGAACTGCCGCTGGTTGCCGGGCCGGCGCAGGAAGACCACGAGGTGACGGGCGACGGCCAGGGCCGTGTCCCGGCCCAGGTCCTCCTCCACCAGGGCCAGGGCCAGGTCGATGCCGGCCGTGACGCCCGCGGAGGTGGCCACGTCGCCGTCCCGTACGTAGATCGGGTCCGGGTCGACGCGCACGGCGGGGAAGTTCTCGGCCAGGGCCGCACAGCGCGTCCAGTGGGTCGTAGCGCGCCGTCCGTCCAGCAGTCCGGCCGCGGCGAACAGGAACGCCCCGGTGCACACCGACACCTTGCGCCGGGCGTGCGGCGCGTGCTCGCGCAGCCAGGCGACCAGCCGCGGGTCCGGGGCGCGGGTGCCGCGCCCGCCCGGCATCAGGAGGATGTCCGGCGCCCCGGCGTCCGCCAGCGAGAGGTCCGGGGCCAGGGTCAGGTCGCTGGAGGTACGGACCGGGCCGCCGTCAAGGGTGGCGGTACGGACCCGGTAGGAGCCGGGGACGCACCGCGAGGCCCCCGTGAACACCTCGACCGGGCCGGTCACATCAAGACTCTGGACGCCCTCGAAGAGGACGACCAGCACGTCGCGCTGTTCCATGCCGTCATCCTGGTCGGCGCTCAGTCCCGGCGGCAATTGACAGCAATGACGAAAACCCCACCTTTACGGCCATGGGCATGCGACCGTGACCCCGGGCGACCGTGCGCGGCCGGATCGTACGCAGAGTGGGCCGGACCTGCTCTCACGGCCATACCGACGGGTCGGTAACCTGCCGGGCATGACCTTCACGACCACGCTTCCCGAGCGCGCCGGCCGCCGCTGTCACAACGTGATCAATCCCCTTCACTCGTCGGTCTACTTCGCGCCGGAGTTCCCGGCCGAGCTGGCCGGGCTCGGCGTCCAGGACCCCAGTGCCGCCTACTTCGTCGGCCGGGCCGCGGCCATGGGCGCGGTGGGCCCGGGCACCGTCACCGCCACCTTCTACAACTTCAGCCACGACCTGATAGCCCGCCACCTGCCCCATACCTGGTCGGTGGTCACGCCCCAGGACGTGCTGGCCGCACGGCTGCGGGCCGCCGACGCCACCTTGCGCCGGCTGCTCGGGGACGCCGTCGTGGAAAGCCCGGAAATGGCCGAGGCGGCCGAACTGGCGCTGCGCGCGGCGCAGGGCTGCTCCCGGCCCGCCCGGCCGCTGTATGCGGCCCACGCCGACCTGCCGGTGCCCGATGCCCCGCATCTCGCGTTCTGGCACGCGGCCACGCTGCTGCGCGAACACCGCGGCGACGGGCACCTGATGGCGCTGCTGGACGCGGAACTGGACGGGCTGGAGGCGCTGGTGACCCACACCGCCACCGGCCGCGGCATGAGCCCGAAGGCCGTACAGCGGACCCGTGGCTGGTCCGCGACGCAGTGGGAGGCGGCCAAGGACCGGCTGCTGCTGCGCGGTCTGCTGGACGAGGAGGGCGAGTTGACGGCGGCGGGGACCGAGCTGCGCCGGAGCCTGGAGGAGACCACGGACCGGCTGGACCGGGGCCCGTACGAGTACCTGGGCGCCGAGGGCGTGGCCCGGCTCACCGAGCTGGCGACCGCCTTCACCACGGCCGCGCTCGCGGCGGGGGCCTTCCCGGCGGAAATGTTCGGCAAGGGCTGAGCGCCTGTGCGGCCGGGCGCGCCGGTCCCGGAAGGTTTGGCCCCGGCCGCCCCGGGAGCTGCCGGCCCGCCTCTCCGGCCCGCCTGTCCGGCGCGGCGTCCCGGAGTGGGCCCGCCGGCCGCGGGCGAGTGCCGCTTCTCACACCTCGCCGCTCCGGACGGCGGCACGCGACAGCCCGGCCCGCCAACCTGCACAATGCAGGCTCAAGCAAGCGCTGGAAGGCGGGTCAGGATCAACGTGACGGCATCCACCGAGTCCATCGGGTCCACAGGAACCACCGGATCCATCGAAGCGAGGATCGCCGAGGAGCTCGGCGTCAGAGAACGGCAGGTGAAGGCCGCCGTCGAACTGCTCGACGGCGGCTCGACCGTGCCGTTCATCGCCCGCTACCGCAAGGAAGCGACCGAGATGCTCGACGACGCGCAGTTGCGCGCCCTTGAGGAGCGGCTGCGCTATCTGCGGGAGCTGGAGGAGCGGCGCACCGCGATCCTGGAGTCCGTACGGTCCCAGGGGAAGCTGGACGCCGCCCTGGAGGCGCGGCTGCGCGAGGCGGACTCCAAGGCCCGGCTGGAGGACATCTACCTGCCCTACAAGCCCAAGCGGCGGACGAAGGCGCAGATCGCGCGGGAGGCGGGCCTGGAGCCGTTGGCCGAGGGCCTGCTGAGCGACCCGTCCGTGGAGCCGGCCGCCGCGGCGGCGGCGTTCGTGGACGCGGACAAGGGCGTCGCCGACCCGGCCGCCGCCCTGGAAGGCGCGCGGGCGATCCTCACCGAGAAGTTCAGCGAGGACGCGGACCTGATCGGTGAGCTGCGCGAGCGCATGTGGACGCACGGGCAGGTCGTGGCCAAGGTGCGCGAGGGCAAGGAGGAGGCGGGCGCGAAGTTCGCGGACTACTTCGACTTCGCCGAGCCGTTCACCGAGCTGCCCTCGCACCGGGTGCTGGCGATGCTGCGCGGCGAGAAGGAGGAGGTCCTGGACCTCTCGATGGAGCCGCAGGCGCCGTCGGAGGCCGTCGAGGGCCCCAGCGCGTACGAGCGGGCCATCGCCCACCGCTTCGGGATCACCGACCGCGGCCGGCCGGGCGACCGGTGGCTGCTGGACACCGTGCGCTGGGCCTGGCGTACCCGCGTACTGGTCCACCTCGGCATCGATGTGCGGCTGCGCATCCGGCAGGCCGCCGAGGACGAGGCCGTACGCGTCTTCGCGTCCAACCTGCGCGACCTGCTGCTGGCGGCGCCGGCCGGCACCCGCGCGACGATGGGCCTGGACCCCGGTTTCCGTACGGGCGTCAAGGTCGCCGTGGTGGACGCGACCGGCAAGGTGGCCGCCACCGAGACGATCTACCCGCATGTGCCGCAGCAGAAGTGGGACGCGTCCCTGGCGACGCTGGCCCGTCTCGCGCGCGAGCACGGCGTCGAGCTGATCGCGATCGGGAACGGTACGGCGTCCCGGGAGACCGACAAGCTGGCGGCCGACCTGATCGCGGCGCACCCGGAGCTGAAGCTGACGAAGGTGATGGTCTCCGAGGCGGGCGCCTCGGTGTACTCCGCCTCCGCCTTCGCCTCCCAGGAGCTGCCGGAGCTGGACGTGTCGCTGCGGGGCGCGGTGTCCATCGCGCGCCGGCTCCAGGATCCGCTGGCCGAACTCGTCAAGATCGACCCCAAGTCGATCGGGGTGGGCCAATACCAGCACGACCTGTCCGAGGTGAAGCTCTCGCGGTCCCTGGACGCCGTGGTCGAGGACTGCGTCAACGGGGTCGGGGTGGACGTCAACACCGCCTCCGCGCCGCTTCTGTCGCGGGTGTCGGGGATCAGCTCCGGGCTGGCCGAGAACATCGTCGCCCACCGGGACGCCAACGGCCCCTTCCGCGCCCGCAAGGCCCTCAAGGACGTGCCGCGGCTGGGCCCCAAGGCGTACGAGCAGTGCGCGGGCTTCCTGCGCATCCGCGACGGTGAGGACCCGCTGGACGCCTCCAGCGTGCACCCGGAGGCGTACCCGGTGGTGCGCCGGATGGTGAAGGCGGCCGGTACCGAGGTCGCCTCGCTGATCGGCAACACGACGGTGCTGCGCGCCCTGAAGCCCGCCGACTTCGTCGACGACTCCTTCGGACTGCCGACGGTCACCGACATCCTCCAGGAGCTGGAGAAGCCGGGGCGCGACCCGCGGCCGGAGTTCAGGACGGCCACCTTCAAGGAGGGCGTGGAGAAGATCGGTGACCTGCGGCCGGGGATGATGCTGGAGGGTGTGGTGACCAATGTCGCCGCCTTCGGGGCGTTCGTGGACATCGGGGTCCACCAGGACGGCCTGGTCCATGTCTCCGCGATGTCCAAGAACTTCGTCAAGGACCCGCGGGACGTGGTGAAGTCCGGGGACGTCGTACGGGTCAAGGTCATGGACGTCGACATCCCGCGCAAGCGGATCTCGCTGACGCTGCGGCTGGAGGACGAGCCGGGCGACGGCGGCGAGCGCAAGGAGAGGGGCGAGCGGGGCAGGTCCGGCGAGCGCGGCGAGCGGCGGGGCGGTGCGCCCCGGCAGCGCCAGGGCGGCGGCCGGGCGGGCGACGGCCGGCAGGGCGGTGACCGGCAGCGGGGCGGGGACCGCCGGGGCGGCCGGGACGCCGCGCCGGCCAACGGCGCGATGGCCGACGCGCTGCGCCGGGCGGGCCTTTTGGGCAAGGAGCGCGACGGGCGCTGACGGCGAAGGGGCGGCCGGCCGGACGGCGGGCCGCCCCTTCGTGTACCCCGCCTCGCGGCTCCCCTCCACCGGCCCCTCGCCCCGGGTGCGGCCGGGACACGGGCCGGGACAAGGGCGTGACCGTACGCCCAAGCGCCCGGGACACGGGACCTCCTACGGTGTTGGCGACCGGGGCCACGGGGCCCGTGGTGATGTTCCCGACGTAAGGGGAAGAACCATGCCGCGAGAATGGGGCCGACGGCACGTACTGCGTACCGCGCTCGCCGCCACGGCGGCCGTGGGCGCCGGACAGACGGGCTGGGCCGCCACCGCGGCAGCCGGCCCCGCCTCCGGCGCCGGTACGGGGGCCGGCACGGGCGCCGGTGCCGCAACAGCCGCCGGCCGTGGCAGCGGCCCGGACCTGCCACCGGTCCCGGGCATGCACGGCGACCGCAGAGCCAACGAGATGTGGTACCTGCTCGACCAGTTGACCTTCTACCACCCCTCCCAGGAAGTTCGGGACGCCTACAACGCGATCGGCAGCTACCTGGGCGGCGGCATCGAACTGCCGCTGCGCGACAGGTGGCTGGAGATGGTGCGGACGCCTGAGTACCCGCGCAACTTCACCGCGTTCGTGACACCGGTCAAGCAGCCCATGGAGGTGCTCTCGCGGGTCCAGTTGCACGTCTACGAGGAGACGGTCTACGGCCCGGGCGACCCGCGTCTGACGGCGGCGTTCGGGTACTTCGGCGAGGGCGTGCTCTACGACCCGCGCAGCGAGGACCCGGCCACCCCCGTACACACCATGGGCTACGGCCCCAACGGCGAGCCGCCCATCGGCTACCACGTCTGGTACGTGTACCTGCGGTCGATGATGTTCCTGGGCATCGCGCGGGAACGCTGGGCGCGGATCGCGCCGCTGATCGCCTTCGCGTGGGCCCTGCAGTCGCTGGCCAAACCCGCCGAGGGGCGGGTCAATCCGCCGCTGCCCCGGCGGATGGTGGCCGAGCAGGCCGTACGCCGGCTGCCCCGCGGCACCCGGCAGCTCGACCAGGACTTCCAGTCGCTGCCCTATCCCAGGGACCTGTAGGGGCCTGTAGGGACCTGTAGTTCACGCGGGGAGCCGGCGTCACCGCCCGACGGCCGCCGGCTCCCCGCGCTTTCCGTGCCCCGGCCCCGGCGGGCCGGTCGGTCGGCGGCCGGGTCGGTCGATGGCCCGGCCGGCCGGCGGCCCGGTCAGTCGGCGCGCGAGAAGCGGCGGGTCGCCACCGCCAGGGCGAACAGGGCCAGCAGCAGCACCCCGCCCGCCTCCAGCAGGACCGGCGGGGTCCACTCGCCCCACTGCGGCCCCTTCGCCGTACCGCCCAGGTCCAGGTTGCCCGGCAGCGTACGGCGCAGCGCGTCCACCCCGTACGTGACCGGGTTGAGCCGGACCACGATGCCCAGCCAGCCGGGCAGCCCGCCGACCGCGAACATCGCGCCGGACAGGAACAGCAACGGTCCCATGGCCAGGCTCACCGCGATCTGGAAGGTCTCGATCCGCTTGATGCACACCGCCGCGACCACGCCCAGGGCGGTGAATGCGAAGGCGATCAGCGCGAGTTCGAGCAGGGCCAGCAGCAGACGCGGGTGGTAGGGGATGCCGACGGAGCCGGCCAGCGCCAGGACCAGCGCGCCGTAGCAGGCGCCCGAGGTGGCGCCGCCCAGGGACGTTCCGGCCAGCAGCGCACTGCGGCGCACGGGCGCCACCAGCATCTGGCGCAGGAATCCCGCCTGGCGGTCCCAGACGATCGAGGACCCGACGGCCAGGGCGGGGGCCTGTACGGACATCACCAGGACGCCGGGGAAGAGGTAGGCGCGGTAGTCCTGGAAGGCCGTACCGCCGCTGCCCAGCGCCGCGTTCAGCCCGGTGCCCAGGATGAACAGGAACATCAGCGGGGTCAGCAGTCCCATGGCGATCCGCAGCCGGTTCCGCCCGAACCTGATCATCTCCCGCCGCCACAGGACACGTACGGTCCGCAGGTCCCGGGCGAGGGCGGCGGCCGGACGCTCCCGGCTTTCCTCCGCGCCGCGCTCGCGGACCGGGGGCGGGGCGTTCGGCCCGTCCGGCGTTTTCGTCAGGTTCACCGGGTCCGTCGGGTTCGTCGGATTCACCGCGCTCATCGGGTCCGTCGGGTCCGCCGGGTCCGCCGGGGTCACGGCCGTGCCGCCGCCCGGCCGTCCCTCCCCGGTCCCGGCCGGCGTTCGGGTGCGGGCCATGCTCTACCTCCTCATCACCGGGCCCGGGAGCAGCATCGGCCCGCCGCCCTCGGCCTCCCGGATCGTGCGGCCGGTGTAGTGCAGGAAGACGTCGTCCAGCGTGGGCGGCGTCACGGTCACCGAGTGGACGGGTACGGCGAGTTCGGCGCACAGTCGCGGGACGAAGGCCGCCCCGTCCGCCGTACGCAGTTCGACCCCGTGCGGGCCGGTGGTGGCGTCCAGGCCGAAGCGGTCGCCCACCGCCTGTGCCGCCGCCCGGTCGTCGCCGGTGCGCAGGGTGACCAGATCGGCGCCGATCACCGCCTTCAGCTCCGCCGGGGAGCCCTGGACGACGAGTTCGCCGTGGTCGATGACGGCGATCCGGTCGCAGTTCTCGGCCTCTTCGAGCTGATGCGTCGTCAGGAACAGGGTGGTCTCCTGCTCGCGGCGCAGCCGGTGCAGATGCTCCCAGATCGCCGTACGGGTCTGCGGGTCCAGGCCGGTGGTGGGTTCGTCCAGGAACAGCACGCGCGGGGTGTGCAGCAGGCCGCGGGCGATCTCCAGCCGCCGTCGCATGCCGCCGGAGAACGTACGGACCGGGGTGTCCTTGCGCGGCGCCAGGTCGACGAGTTCCAGCAGTTCGCCGACGGCCCGGCGGGCCCGGTCCCTGGGGACGCCGTACAGGTCGGCCTGGAAGCGCAGGTTCTCCTCGGCGGTCAGGTCCGCGTCCAGGGTGGACTCCTGGAAGACCAGCCCGATCCGGCGGCGCACCCGGTCGGGTGCGCGCGCCACGTCGTACCCGGCCACCTCGGCCCGGCCGTAGGTGGGGCGCAGCACCGTCGTCAGCATGCCGATGGTGGTGCTCTTGCCCGCGCCGTTGGGGCCGAGGAAGCCGAAGGTGATGCCCGCGGGCACGGTCAGGTCCAGTGCGGTGACGGCTTCGTGGGTACCGTAGAACTTGGTCAGTTCCTCGGTGCGGACGGCCGGGGCGCTCGCGGTGCCGGCGCTCATGGGCGGTGCTCCTGACGCGGCTGCGATGGGTCCGTACGGGGCTGTGACGTGCCCGTACGAGGCTGCCGCGGGCCCGTACGCGGGTGCCGCACGCTCATGGTGACGTGGTAGAGGGCCATGTCCTCGCTCTCGCCGACCGCCGCGCCCTGCGCCTCCACCCACGCGTGGGCGCGGAAGGGCCGGGTCCGCACGCCCGTGCACCAGTCGGGCCAGGTGCCGCGCAGCCGGCACAGCAGCGCCGTGGCCACCGACCGCTGCAGACAGCCCTGTCCGGCGCAGCGGGCGCTGACCGAGACCACGGCCTGCCGGGCGCTCAGCGTCCGGTCCGCGCGGGCCGGGCGGGCGCCGTGGCGCAGGGCGCGCAGCACCTGTCCCAGGCGGTGCGGCGGGAGCAGGATCAGGGCACGGGCCGCTGCCACGGCGCACCGGGCGGTGATCTGCCGCCGCCGGCTCAGCCGTACGGGCAGTTCGGAGACGACCGGGACGGTCATGACGGCTTGACCAGACGCGAGGCGCGCAGCGACTCCAGCAGGGCCCGTACGTCGGCCAGGGCGCGCTCGGCGGCGTCCGGGCAGTCGCGGGTCAGCAGGCGGGCGCTCTCTTCGGGCGAGTGGCCGGCCAGCAGCAGCCGCAGGATCTTCGCGCCGGTCCGGTTCAGGTGCCAGTAGCGGCCGTCCCGCTCGTTGAGCAGGACCAGTTCGTCCTCCACGTCGGTGGCGCTGACGTGGGAGGGCAGGGTGAGGGTCATCGTGGGTCTCCTGTCGCGAGGACGGCCGGGGCGGGCGCCCCGGCGGGCGAACGCAGCCAGCTCTCGCAGGCGAGGGTGTGCTCGTACGGGGCGAGCTGGTAGGTCTCCTGGCCGGGCCGCAGCAGCGCGGCGCGCAGCGCGGGGGCGTCGACCAGCCCCCGCGCGGCCAGCCGCAGGTCCTGGCACCACTCCAGCAGCGCCCGCTGGTTGCGCTGCAGCCCTTCGTACGCCTCGGCACCGAAGTCCCCTTTGGTGCGGCGGTCCAGCACCGGCTGCGGGACGATGCCGCGCATGGCCGCGGCCAGCACCGGCTTGTAGCTGCCGCGCCGGAAGCGGTCCTCGATCCGGATGGTCAGCGCCGCCTCGACCACCCGGTCGTCCAGGAACGGCGCCTGCCAGCGCACACCGAACCGGGCCATGGCCGCGTCCATCTGCCGCACGTTGGCGCCGCCGAACAGCACGTTCTCCAGGATCTGGTGCTGGGCGCGGCCCGGTGCCAGCGGCGGCTGCCCGGCTGCGGCGCCCTCGTACAGCAGCGAGCGCACCGCCTCGACGGCGTCGCGGGTGGCCCAGGCCGGCATCCGCGGTTCGGCTCCCCAGCGCAGGCGTACGTCGGTGGGGCGGCGCAGCGGGTCGGCCAGGGTGTCCGCGGTGACGGCCAGCGAGCGGGCGAAGGTGCCGGAGTGCAGGAGTTCTTTGACGGTGGCGCGCAGCGGCCAGCGGTTGGCGGCCCGGCAGCGGTGGACGACGGGCAGGCTGCGCAGCGGGTGGGCGCGCGCCAGCGACCACAGGTAGGTGGGCAGCGTGATGAACAGCTCGTCGCCGCCGACGCCGATCAGATGCAGGCCGGAGCCGTCGGCCGCGACGGTACGGGCGACCTGTTCCATGTGCAGCCGGTTGCGGTTCCAGGTGAAGGGGCCCTCGGTGGCGGCGCGGGCCTCGTCGGGGCGCGGCGGGGCCTCGTACCAGGTCGGGCCGGAGCGCGCCGGTACGACGTGGTGGCGGGCACGCGGCAGGTGCGCGGCGGCCTGTGCGGCCCAGTGCGCGTCGTCGTTGGCCGGGTCCAGCGGCTTCCAGTGGTGGGTGATCAGGTCGGCACCGCAGGTGTCGGCCAGGAAGCACAGGCTGGTGGAGTCCATGCCGCCGGACAGGTCGGCGCTGAGGGTGCCGTGCCGGCCGGCCCGTACCGACAGGGCGTCCAGCAGCGCCGCGCGCACCGCCTGCGCCGCCTGCCTCGGTGTCGCGTCCGGCTCGGGCGGCTGCCACCAGCGCACGGTGCGCGAGCGCCCGTCCGCGTCGGTGTGCAGCCAACTGCCCAGCGGGAGCTGATCGATCCCGGTCCAGACGGAGCGCATGCTCAGCGGCCAGGGGATCAGCGGGGCCAGCAGCCGTACCGCGAGGGTGGCGTCGTCGGTACGCGCCCCGGTGAGGGCGGTCAGGGGCGCCGGGGAGGCGGCGGCCACCGTGACGCCCGCGACCCGCGTGTGGAAGACCTGCCGGTAGGTGGACAGGGTGCCCTGCGTACGGGTCCGGCCGTCCATCGAGGCCGCCAGGTGGAAGACGCCCGGCAGGGTGCGGGCCACGGCGTCCAGGTCGTGCGGGGTCCGCGCGGCGGCAAGGGCACGCCGCGCGGTGCCGGCGTCCAGGCGGGTGGTGCCGAGCAGCGCCAGCCGGCGGGGGCCCGCGGTGACCAGCGTCAGTTCCTCATCCGTCCAGTCACCCAGCAGCCAGGGCCGCCCGGAGGCATGGGTGAGGGTCCGGGTCAGGGACGGGGTCCGGGCCGGGGACGGAGTCCGGGCCGGAGACCGCGCGGCATCACGGCCCGCGGCCTGCCGGGCCGCCTCGGCGATGCCGTCGGCCGCCGGGCTGTCCGGGAGCACCAGAAATTCCATGGCTCCTTCTTCGGGCTCGGGGCTCAGGGCTCTTCGGCTTCGGCCGGCGGGGCGTGGTGGATCTTCCGTACGTTCTCGCGCGCCCGTCGCACGTGACGGACGCGGGCCCCCGTTACACAGCCCGCACCGAAGGGTGCCGCGCCTCAGCGGAGATGCTGCGCGCCGGCTGTACTGCCCTGTGAGGTCGGGGAGGCGGATGCCCGGGCGGTGCGGGGGCCGCGTGGCATCGGCCCCCGCACCCGGGTATCAGCAGGCGAACGGCGTGCTGAGACCGAACCAGTCGTGCGGGCAGCCCCAGATGCCGAGGGTCAGGTCGGCGAAGTCGCCGATCTCGACCAGCGTGGGGGGCTCATATACCGTCTCGAATTCCGCCATGGTGCTCACCATCCCTTGATATGGGTTGTGGGCACGGACCGCCGCCGCGAGGTCCGGCAGCGGTCCGTGCGCCGTGAACTCCTCGAAGGTAAGCGGCCCGTCGCCCCGGGCACATGAGCGTCCCGTCCCGTCCGGGTCCCGTCCCCGGTCCCGGGCCACATGCCCCGATCCCGGGTCCCGGAGGGGGAGACCGGGACCCGGGGGCTCAGGGGTCAGGCGTCGCGGCGGCGCAGCAGGAGGTATCCGCCGAGGAGGGACGCGGCGGTCCAGCCCACCAGGACCAACAGTCCGGCCAGCGGGCCCATGTCATGGCCGAGGTCGGTGGTCCTCGGGACCACCCGCATGATCTGCAGTCCCGCCTGGTCGGGCAGGTACTGGGCGACCGCTCTCAGGGCCGGGATGTTGGCCAGGACCGGGGAGACGATGAAGAACAGGGGGATCAATATGCCCAGGGAGAGGACGGAGCTGCGCAGCATGGTGGCCACGCCTATGGAGAAGGCACAGATCAGCGTCATGTAGAGGCAGGTGCCGAGCGTCGCGCGCAGCACCCCGGGGTCCCCGAGGGAGACGCCGTGCGGGCCGAGGGTGCTCTGTGCGGTGAAGAACGTGACGACGGTGGTCAGGACGGATACCGCGGCGGCCACGAGCGTGCCGGCCAGTGTCTTGGCGGCGTAGAACGCTCCCCGGCGGGGTACCGCGGCCAGCGAGGCGCGGATCATTCCGGTGGTGTACTCGGAGCTGACGGTCAGCACGCCGAACGCCACCAGCATGAGCTGGCCGAAGGTCAGGCCGTAGAACCCGGCCATGACCGGGTCGAAGGAGCGCTGCTGGTCCGGTGGCATGGCGGAGAAGCGGTCGTGGAAGGCCATGGCGAAGACCAGGCTGATGCCCACGCTGATGACGAACGTCAGCAGGGGCGTCCACAGGGTGGAGCGCACCGTACGGATCTTGATCAGTTCGGCGGAGAGGACCGCCCTGGCGGCTGCCGTGCTCATGTGCTTTCCCCTCCCGGGCGGGCCCGGCGTGGTACTCCACGGCCGGTGCCGTCAGCCGCATGAACGCCTCCTCCAGCGAGGCGGTCCGCGCGCTGACCTCGTGGACGGTCAGCCCGTTGGCGGCGGCCAGTTCGCCGACCTCCGAGGGAGCGGCCCCCACCGCTTCCAGCGTGCCGTCCGCCGCCCGCTCGACGTCGATGCCCCGCGCGGTGAGCACCTTGTGCATCCGCTCGGGGTCGGGGGTACGGACCCGGACGCTCGTACGGGAGTTGCGCTCGATGAAGGAACTCATGCTGGTGTCGGCCAGCAGCCGGCCCTGCCCGATGACGATGAGGTGGTCGGCGGTGATCGCCATCTCACTCATGAGGTGGCTGGAGACGAAGACGGTGCGCCCCTCCCCCGCCAGTTGCTTCATCAGGTTCCGTATCCACAGGATGCCTTCGGGGTCCAGTCCGTTGACCGGCTCGTCCAGCAGCAGGATCCGCGGGTCCCCCAGGAGGGCCGCGGCGATGCCCAGCCGCTGGCTCATGCCCAGCGAGAAGCCTCCGGCGCGCTTGCCGGCCGCGCTCTCCAGCCCGACCAGCTCGATGACCTCGGCGATGCGCCGCCGGGGGATCCGGTTGGTACGGGCGAGCCACAGCAGGTGGTGGTAGGCGCTCCGGCCGCCGTGCACGGACTTGGCCTCCAGCAGCGCGCCGATGTGCCGCAGCGGCTCCCGCAGCCCGTCGTAACGCCGGCCGTCGATCAGGACCTGCCCCTGATCCGGCCGGTCCAGACCCAGCATGACGCGCATGGTGGTGGACTTGCCCGCGCCATTGGGCCCCAGGAAGCCGGTTACCCGGCCCGGCAGCACCTGGAAGGACAGCCCGTCCACGGCCACGGTCCGCCCGTAGCGTTTGGTGAGGTTCTTGACATCGATCACCCCGCAAGGCTCCCGCCGCCGGGCACCGCGGCGCGTCGGAGCGTCCGGCGAGTTCCGGCCTCGGCCCCCGGGCTGACGGACGGCCGCCCGCGGCGTACGGGATCAGCCCCTCGGATGACCACCCGTGGGCGGACGCGGGCGCGGGCCGGGCCGGATACGCTCGGGGCATGTCCGAACCCGCCCCGCGCCCGGTGCTGGTCCAGCCGCTGGGCCGCGGCCAACTGGTCGTGCTCGACGGGCTGGCGGCGCTGCTCTTCGCGACCGTTCCACTGATGCTTCTGTACGGGCGGGGGAGCCCCGCCGACGCCGCGCCGGACCTGCCTTTGTGGGCGGTGTGCCTGATCGCCGCGGGGACCGGCCTGCCGTGCGCGGTGCGCCGGCTGTGGCCGCTGCCCGTCTTCGCCCTCGTCCTGACGCTGTCCGTCCTGGGCCTGGCCCTGGGCGCCGTACGTGACCCCTTCACCGCCGCGGCGTTCGCGCTCTACACCGTCGCGCTCACCGGGTCCCGGCCCCGGTCCGTGCCGACCCGGGTCATCGGGGGCCTGAGCACGGCCCTGCTCCTCCTGTGCACCCTCGCGGGCACCCGCGGCATGTGGAACCAGGCCCCGGGCACCGCGCTGGTGGGCTGTGCCGTGCTGGGCGGGGCGTGGACCGTGGGGCGGGCGGTGCGGGACCGGCGTGCCTACGCGCAGCGCGCGGCACGGGAGTTCGCCGAGCTGGCGGTGGCCGAGGAGCGCCTGCGCATCGCCCGCGAGATGCACGACATCGTCACCCACAGCATGGGGCTGATCACGGTCAAGGCCGCGGTGGCCAACCATGTCGGGCGGGCCCGCCCGCAGGAGGCGTACGACGCGCTGCGGGTCATCGAGGACATCGGCCGCGGCGCGCTGCGCGAGATGCGGTATCTGCTGGACGCCTGGCGTACGGAGGAGGGCGACGCGGACGCGGGCCTGGCCCCGGCACCCGGGGCCACCGACCTGGACCGGCTCATCGACCGGGCCCGACTGGCGGGCATCACCGTCCGGCGGGAGGTGCGCGGCGTCGCCTCGCTGCCGGACGGGGTGGCGCTGACCGTCTACCGGATAGTGCAGGAGGCCCTGACGAACGTGGTCAGGCACGCCGCTCCGACGCACTGCCGGGTGGCCGTGACGGCCGACGGCCGCGACGTACGGATCGAGGTGCGCGACGAGGGACGCGCCGTGCCCGCCGAGAGGCGTGCCGCGCCCTTGGGGGACGGCGAGGCGGGCGAGGGCCAACTCTGCGGCGGCCACGGCCTGATCGGCATGCGGGAGCGGGTCGCGGTGTACGGCGGGAGCTTCACCGCCGGGCCCCTGTCCGACGGCGGCTACCGCGTACGGGCCCGTATACCCTACGAATCCACCGTCCGGCCCGCCGGGAGAACCGACGGCCACACCGATGGGGAAGCCGATGGGGAAAGCGGCGGGGCATCCGGCGAAGGGGACCGGCGATCCGACAAGGAAGCAGTGTGAGCGACCAGATCCGCGTGCTCGTCGCCGACGACCAGGCGCTGCTGCGCGGCAGTTTCCGCGTCCTGCTGGAGGCCGAGCCCGGGCTGACCGTCGTCGGTGAGGCGGCGACCGGCGCGCAGGCCGCCGAACTGGCCGCCCGCGAGCGCCCGGACGTGGTGCTGATGGACGTCCGGATGCCGGAGATGAACGGCATCGAGGCGACCCGGGCGATCTGCGGGTCGCCCGCCACGGCCGCCACCCGCGTGCTCATCCTGACGATGTTCGACCTGGACGCGTATGTGTACGGGGCGCTGCGCGCCGGGGCCAGCGGCTTCCTGCTCAAGGACACCCCGCCCGCCGACCTGCTCACCGCGGTCCGGGTGGTCGCCTCCGGCGAGGGGCTGCTGGCGCCGAGCGTGACCCGCCGGCTGATCGCGGAGTTCGCCGGCCGGCCCGAGCCGGCCCAGCGGCCGTCCCGGGAACTGGCGGGCACCACCGACCGCGAACGCGAGGTGCTCACGCTCATCGCCCGCGGCCTGTCCAACGCCGAGATCGCCGGCCATCTGCACGTCAGCCCCGCGACGGTCAAGACACACGTGGGGCATCTGCTGGGCAAGCTCGGCGCCCGGGACCGGGCCCAACTCGTCATCGCCGCCTACGAGACGGGCCTGGTCACCGCGGCCCGTCCACGCTCCGGAATGCGGCCCGAAGGCCCCGGGGACTGACCCGGCCCCGGCCCGGCCGGGCAGCCCGCTCAGGCGGCGCTCCGCTCCCCTTCCCGTCTGCGCCGCACCTGTTCCGGTGCGCGGGTCCGCGGCAGGTCACGCTCGTGACGCAGCGGGCCCACGGCCAGGACGAGCCAGGAGAGCGCGATGACACCCGTCATGATCCACATGGTCCTGCGGCACCCGACCGCGTCACCGAGCACGCCGCCGAGCAGGGACCCGAGCGGGATGGTGCTGTGGTTGGCAGTCATGGCCGTCGCCACCACCCGCCCGAGCATGTGCGGCGGGCAGTAGGTCTGCCGGAAGGTGCCGACCACCACATCGGCCACGGAAACGCCGGTCCCGACGACGAGGGCGCCCGTCACGAACAGCAGCAGCCCGACCGTGGCCGGGTCCAGCCCGACGGTACGTACCAGGAACACGACCTGGCCCGCCTGGCAGCCCATCAGCGCCATGTTGATCACGGCACCCCAGGTGACCATCCACCGCAGGTACCGGTCCCGGCCCACGAAGCGGAGCCCTTGGAGGATCTGCCGCCGCAGGAGGTCGCGTTCCCCGTCGGGAGCGGGGTCCGGCTCGACCGCCCGGATCCGCCGGAGGCAGACCGCGGAGACCAGGAACGTCACCGCGTCGGCCACGAGCCCGGCGACCGCGCCGAGCGCCTGGGTGAGCGCTCCGGCCACCCCCGGCCCGGCGACCTGCGTGGCGGCCTCGCCGCCCTGCAGTTCGGCGTTGCCCTCCAGCAGGTCGCGGCCGTCGAGCACGATCCGGATGTAGGCGTGGTAAGCGGTGTTGAAGCACACCGCCGAGGTACCACAGACCAGTGCGACGACGATCACCTGCGGGAGGGCGAGCGCGCCGCGCCACGTGGCCAGGGGAATGCTGAGCAGCGCCGTGGCGGCCACCAGATCGCACGCGATCATCAGTGGCCGTTTGCGCATCCGGTCCACCCATGCGCCCACCGGCAGTCCGACCAGCAGCCAGGGCAGCCACACCGCCGCGGAGATCAGGCCGACGGCGGTGGAGCCGGCGTCCAGCACCTGGACCGCGATCAGCGGCAGGCCCACCACGGTGATGCCGTTGCCCAGCCCGCTCACGGTCTCGCCGCACCAGAGCAGGCGGAAATCGGGGCGGCCGAAGACGCTCCGGCGCTTTTTGGGGACCGTGGTCCGGCACCTCGCCCATCGTGTTCATCCGCGGCATCATGCCGTGACCGGCCGGTCGTGTTCCTGTCGTTCTCCGGGGCCGGAACGGCGGCCGTGCGGCGCTCGCGGCACGCTCCCGACGCGGTACGGTCCGATGAAGACCTCGCCATACCCGCCCGGTTCGGCGCCGGGGGTACGCTGCGCCGTTCAGGTTCCCAGTCCGGCGTCGCGGGCCCGTACCGCCGCCAGCGTACGGTCGTTGACCCGCAGCCGGGTGAACACGTGGGAGAGGTGGTTGCGGACCGTCTTCTCCGACAGCACCAGTTCCCGGGCGATGCGCCGGTTGTCATACCCCCGGGCGAGCAGATCGAGGATCTGGCGCTGCCGGTCGGTCAGTTCGGGGAAGGCCGCGCGGCCCGGCAGGTCGCGCCCCATGGAGACGTACGTGGCCAGCCGGCCGGCCACCGACGGGCTGAACACCGCGCCGCCGTCGGCCACGATCCGTACGGCCCGCAGCAGTTCCTCCCTCGGGGCGCTCTTGAGGGTGTAGCCGTGCGCCCCGGCCCGCAGCGCCGCCACGACCACGTCGTCGTCCTGGGACATGGAGACCATCAGCACCCGCGGACGGTGGCCCTCCGGCGCGCCGCCGGAGGTGATGGCGCGGGCCACCTCGATGCCCGAACAGCCGGGGAGCTGGACGTCCACCAGGACCACGTCGATGCGCGCACCGGTCGCACGCAACTGCTTCAGCGCCTCCTCGCCGCTGTGTGCCTCACCGGCCACGGCCACGCCCGCGTCCTGGAGCGCGACCCGCACCCCTGTCAGGAAGAGCGGATGGTCGTCGACAAGGAACGCCCGTATGGTCACCGCGGGCTCCGGGGCAGTTCGGCGTGGACGACGGTCCCCGGACTCGGGCCCCGGCGGGAGGCCACCACACACCGTCCGCCGACGTCCGCGGCGCGCCGGGCCATGGACGTCACGCCCACCGCGTAGTGGCGCGGGCTGCCCGGGTGCAGTCCCACGCCGTCGTCGATGACATCCAGCACCACGGTTTCCTCACCCGTGGTGAGCCGCATCTCGATCCGGTCGGCGTCGGCGTGCCGGATGGCGTTGGTCACGGCCTCGGCGGCGATGCGGTACGCGGCCACCTCGGTCACCGGCGCGATCCGGGCGGGCCGCTCGGGGGTACGGACGGCGATGGCCACCGAGGTGTTGCGCATCCGGCGCGCCAGTCTGCGCAGGGCGCCGGGGAGTTCGTCCTCCTCCAGGTCGGCGGGGCGCAGCCCGTCGATCACCCGGTGGACCTCCTGTACGGCCTGCGCGGTCTGTGCCGCGGCGGCGGCCACCAGCCGCCGCGCGTCCGGTTCCCGCTGCAACCGGGCCTGGGCGGTCTCCAGTTGAAGCCGGATTCCAGCCAGTGCCGGGCCCAGGCCGTCGTGCAGGTCGCGCCGGAGCCGGCTGCGCTCCTCCTGCCGGGCCTCGGTCACCAAGCCCGGTTCGGCGGGCGGCGGCGCGGCCGGCCGGGGGCGCCCCAGCGCCCTGCGCTCCCGCAGCACACCACCGCCCAGGAAACACAGTGCGGCCACTCCCACCACCGGTACGGCCGCGGTGAGCAGCAGCAACCCGGCGCCGGCCAGCAGCGCGCAGCGTCTGCGCCAGGCGGGCGAGCGGGACTCCCGGCAGCGTGCGGCCAGGCCCATGTAGACCGGCAGGGCCATCGCGGAGACGAGGAGCTGGAGGAGGACGTCGACCGGGCCGACCACGGGCGAGCCGTCGTCCAGGGCGGTCTGCCGGCCGAGGAGTCCGGTACCCGCGGGGAAGACCGTGAACACGCCGTAGAGCAGCACGACCGTGACGGCCAGGTCCCGCCAGGTCGGTGGTAATCGGTACGCGCCCGCGCGGTGCAGCACCTCACCGGCGCTTCGCCGGTCTCTCCTGTCCTCTCCGTCCCCTCCCGACGATCGCAACCACGCGAAGCACCCCACGCTTGCCCCCGTTGTCCACTGTCGTGCGCGTTCTCTTGGTCCACTGCGTGCGAGTTCTCTTGCCGCGAGCGTATGCGCGCCGCGCTCCCCCGGGAGTGGCAATTCGCGTCATCATGTCCTGGTACGCCGTGGACGGGCGGGGGCGGTGAGCCGGTCGAGGCGCAGGTGAGCACAGGTACGTTCGGGGGCCGAGGGGCGCAGGAGTGCTCCCGGTGCGGCGAGGGGGGCGGGCTCGGTTCCTGTGTGTGCTTGCGACGTGCGGTAAGCGACAAACAGCTCCACAGAGCTGTCATTTTCTGTCGTACGACGGGATCGTGACCGACCCTGTCCGATCGCGTCCGGTCTTTGCCCGGACATGGCCGGATCAATCGGTCCGGACGGAACGGAATGCGCCACCACCGAACGCTCAGGCCGCGCCCGCGTACCCCCGCAGGCGCTCCAGTTCCGCCGCCACGTCGGTGAGAGTGGCGCAGTCCGGTACGGGGCGCAGTGCGGGGGCGGGCCCGGACGCCGCGCCGGCGCCGCGCCGGCGGGGGTCCTCCAGCGCGTCGGCCATCGAGGACAGCGCCCGGCACAGCCGGCGGGCGTCCTCGGGGCTCGGGCGGCGCGCACCGTGCTCCAGGCGTACGGCGCACGCGGTCGCCGCGTCGACGATGCGTTCCGCGGCGGTGACGACGGCCGTCCAGTCGGGGTTGCGGTCGCGGACGGCGAGCAGCTCGGCCGCCGCGGTCTCGGCCGCCGCCCGGGCCTCCCCCAGCGCCCGGTAGGCGGCCCGGCGCAGCGGCAGCCGCGCCGCGGGGTCCTGCCCCGGCCCGGTTTCGAGCACCGTACGCAGATAGCTCTCGGTGCGGCGCAGCGCGGCCGTGACCCGCTGGCCCACACGGCGGCGCGGGTCGGCCAGCCTGGGCAGATGGCCGACGACGAGCACGATGCCGCAGGCGATGGACGTGTCCACGATCCGCTCGAACGCGGCCTGCGGGTCACCGCTGACATGGACGAACGACAGCACCATGACCGTGATCGCGACGGTCTGGAGCGCGAAGTGACGGGTGGCGAACGGCAGCAGCGCGCCGCCCGCCCCGGCCGCCAGCGCGGGCCACCACCAGGCCCCGCCCAGCAGCGCGCCCGCCCCGGCGAAGACCAGGACCCCGGCGGCGGTGCCGGCGAAGCGGTTGACCGTACGGGAGAAAAGGGGACCCAGGTCCGGTTTGACGAGGAAGGTGGCGGTGGCGGGGAGCCAGTACCAGTGGTCGGGGCGCAGCAGGAGGGCCACGGCCGTGCTGGCGGCGACGCAGACGGCGACCCGCAGGCCGTATTCGCGGCCGGCGGGCCCGAACACCTGCCGGCCGGGGCGGGTGCGGGGGCTGACCACCGCCCTCATCAGGCGCATGGCGTTCCGTATGGCGTTCCGTACGGCGCTGGTGGTGTGCCCGGTACGGTCGGACCGTCCGGTCGCAGCCGCCTGTCCGGTACGGCCGGACCGTGCTGCCTCGTCGGTGGCGGTGTCGGCGGGGGTGCCGGTGGGAGTGCCGGTGGCAGTACCGGCGGGAGCGGGTGCGGAGCCGTTCGAGGGGGCCGGGCCCGTTGCCGTGGCGGTCGCCCCGGCGGCGGGCCCGGTGCGGGCGAAGACGACCGCGGCGTCCAGGAGGGCACGGTCGAAGGCTTCGCGGGCGGCCGAGGTGGCCCTCGGGGACGGCAGCCGGCCCGGCGGCTCGCCGGTACGCAGGGACCGGGCCAGGGCCCGCGGGCCCTCGGCGGTCCGCGCGGGCAGCGGCCGGGCCTCCCACAGCAGGGCGATGCCGGCCTCGCACAGCGCCGTGGCGGCGGCCAGCCGCTCCCTGAGCAGGCGCTCCTCCGTACGGGGCGTCCGGCGCAGCAGCCGGCGCAGCCGCAGGGCCTCGTCGGCGCGGTCCAAGGCGGCGGTGAGGCGGCGCCGGGCGGGCTCCGCGCCGGGCCCGCCGACGGCTTCCAGCGCGTCCGCGAGGGCGTCGAAGACGGTGGCGACGGCGGCCCGCTCCCCGCTCAGCGGCCCGCCGGCCGGGCGGGGCGGGTGCAGCACCAGCCGCAGCAGCAGGAGCCACAGGCACCCGGCGAGCAGACACAGAGCCTTGGTCCAGGGCGCGCCGGACAGCGGCATGCCCGCGCCCAGGATGGTGGCGGCCAGCATCTGCACGCCCGCGTTGGACCGTACGGGCCCGGCGACGCTGCCCGCACCGGAGAGGAACCCGACCACGAACAGCGCCGGGAGCAGGCCCCACTGCACACCCGCCGCCCGCAGCGAGGCGCCCGTCAGCATGCCCAGCGCGGAGGCGAGGGCGGGCAGCCCGATGTGCACCACACCGGTCCTGCGGGTGCCGGGCCGGTCGTTGACGCCCGCGAGCATGGAGCCCAGCCCGGCCAGCACACCGGCGGCCGGGCGGTCCAGGGCGATGCCCGCCGCCAGCAGCGGCCCGGCACACAGCGCGCCGCGGGCCACCGCCACCCAGGGGACGGGCAGCCGCTGCCAGCGGAGCGGGTGGGCGAGCCAGGCGGGCACGGCGCGCAGGGCGCGGGGCATGGGCCTCCTTAGGAACAGGCAACCGAGGACGTATGCGACCGGGATGACGGAAGCGGCGGAAACGACAGCGGGAATAACAAAAGCGAGAGAAGTGACAGAAGGGACAGAGGTACCCGCGGAGCGTCATCGGCCTACGGTGCTGCCACCAGCCTACGGTCCGGTTTTGTCCTGATCCTTGCGGGAGGGTTACCCGGACATCAAGATCGGGTCAGGAATGCCGGCAGCGCGTCCGGCCATGGGCCGGGCCGGACCCGTACCTCTGGGACCCGTACGTCTCGGACCCGTACCCCTCGGGACCCCTACCGTCTGGGCCTGCGCCCCCGCCCATGGCCCTCAGCCCCCGGACACCGCCGTGACCAGCACTCCCCCGTTCGTACGAGCCACCAGGAACGCCCGGCCTCCCGTCGCCCGCTCGTCCACCACCAGCCGGTGCGCCCCGGGCTCCAGCCGGCCGTCGAACAGCTCGATGCCCTTCGACCGGGACCGCAGGAGCCGGTCGGTGCGGTACACCATGAGCCGGACCCGGCAGGGTGCGGCGACCGCGACCACGGCCTCCCCGGGGACGGCCGTCAGCCGCAGCAGCCGTCGCTGGTCCTCGGGAGAGCGGTCCAGCGCCTGCTCGATCTGGGCGAGGAGCAGCGGGACGACCGGCGCCAGGCCGTCCACGAAGACGGCTCCCGACCCGGCGGCCAGGAAGGTGTCCCGTACGGCGGCCCGTTCCCCTTCCCCTATCTCGCGTGCGAAAGCCACCGCTCCGTAGGACCGCAGCTCCTCGGGGGATACGCCGTCGGCGTCGCGGACGATCTCCGCGCCGATGCCGATCCCGCGCAGCGCGGCGGCCAGCCTGGCCGGTACCGCGACCCGCCGTCCGATCAGCAGCACCCGGCGGGTGGTGGCCGCCGCGGCGTGCTCGCCGTCGGCGGACAGCAGCCGTTCCAGCGCGGCCCGGTACTGCGCGCCGCGGAAGCGGAAGGGGCCGATCCCGGTGTAGCCGTTGAGCCCGAGGTCCACCGTCTCGTCCGTCTGCCAGGCGAAGTCCCGCCACACGATCACTTCGCCGTCTTCTCCGTCTTCTCCGTCTTCGCCGCCTTCGCCCTGCGCACCACCCCCGCCGCTCCGCTCGATGACGGCGGTGACCGCGCCGCATTCCAGCCCCGTGCACTCCGGGCACCCGTAGATCACATAACGCCCCCGGGAAGCGGCGCACGGGACTCCAGCAGCAGCCGTCGCACATGGGCGGTGAACAGGGAAGGGCCGAGGTCGGAGGCGAGCGGCGAGACCGCGTCCAGGTCGGCCAGGCGCAGCAGCAGCGGTCTGCCGTCGATGATGAAGTCCAGGAAGTCCCGGTGGACTTGGTACGCGCCGCCGGAGAGCACGCCACCGGCGCGCATGGCCGGCGCCAGCCCGAACGTCGCGTATTCCTCAGACATGTCCTGAGTATCCCCACGCGGAAGCCGATATGCGCCCGCCGGCGGACATCGCCTCCCGCCGTTCCCCGGCGTCCCACCCTGCTCGCCACCGTCCCGCCGCTCCGCGCTCTTGACCCCAACGGGCGTACGCCCCGATGTGGTTGACCGGCCGCTCGGTCACCGCGCCCCCGCGGCACCGCGCCCGGCCACCCCCGCGGCGCCCGTTCCCGGCTGCCGCCCGTAGCTCCCGTTCACGGCTCTCGCCTGCGCGTGAGGTACGGGATAGCGTCCAGACATGACGAGCGATGTGATTGTGGTCGGTGGCGGCGTGATCGGACTGACGGCCGCCGTCACGCTGGCGGAGAGCGGACGACGGGTGCGGGTCCTGACCCGCGATCCGGCCGGCGGGACGACATCGGCAGTGGCCGGCGGGCTGTGCTGGCCCTACCGCATCCAGCCCGAGGAGCGAGCGGTGGAGTGGTCCGTGCGTTCCTTCCACGTCTTCGGGGAGCTGGCGCGGCGGTCGGCGGAGACCGGCGTGCGCCTGGCCTCCGGGATCATGACGGACGCCGGTGGCTGGAACCCGGACGCATGGCGCGCGGCGGTTCCGGGGCTGCGGCGGGCCCGCACCGACGAACTGCCCGAGGGGTACGGCTCGGGCTGGCGGGCGCGTACGCCGCTGGTGACCATGCCCGTCCACCTGGCTTACCTGGAACGGCGGCTGGCCGCTGCGGGCGGGACGGTCGAGCGCCGGCCGGTCAGCTCGCTGGAAGAGGCGGGCCGGATGGCCGGCACGGTCGTGAACTGCTCCGGGCTGGGCGCCCGCGAACTCGTCCCCGACGTGCGCGTACACCCCGTACAAGGGCAGTTGGTGATCGTGGAGAACCCGGGCGTCGAGGAGTGGTTCGTGGCCGCGCACTCCGGCGCGAGCGCCACGACGTACATCCTGCCGCAGCCGTACGGGGTGGTGCTCGGCGGCACGGCGCAGGAGCACGCCTGGTCCCGCGAGCCCTCCCCCGCGGTCGCGGAGGCGATCGTCGAACGCTGTGCGCGCATCCATCCCAAACTGGCGCACGCCCGGGTCCTGGAGCACCGGGTGGGACTGCGTCCGGCGCGCTCCGCCGTACGGCTGGAGGCGGAGCGGCTGCCGAACGGGGCGCTGTGCGTGCACAACTACGGGCACGGCGGCGCGGGTGTGACGGTGTCGTGGGGCTGCGCCGAGGAGGTCGCGCGCATCCTGCGGGAGACGGGGGCGGAGTCTTAGGCGGGTACGGGGGCGGAGCCTCAGGCCGGCGCAGGGAAGGAGTCATAGGCAGGTACGGAAACGGGGGCGAAGGACGGGGCGGAGCCACGGTCGCGCAACGGGGCGCGGAGCGGACATGACCGGGCGCCATGGACGCTGTGGGCGCCGTGGACGGCGTGCGCGACACGGGCCCCACATCGTCCACGGCGCCCACGGCTCACCGGCCGGCGCCCGGCGCCCGGCAGTGTTCCACCGGGGCCGCCGCCGTCAGCGGGGACTGCGCCCGCCCGTCCAGCAGCAGCGGCACCAGAGCGCGCATCGACTGGCGCAGCGGGACCACGGCGCCCGCTCCGTCCTGGCGCCAGGTCACCCCGTGCAGCCGCAACTCGTCCCCGACCTGCGCCAACTGCGCGGCGTCCAGGCGGTAGGCGCACGGCGGGTTCTTGAGGACCTTCTCAGCGGCGGGCGGTTCGTTGTCCGCGCCGCCGAGGTAGACCGGCCCGCGGTCGGCGAACCCGGCCAGCCGTGCGGCCGTCGTCGCGATCTCCACGCGGGCCCGGTGCCGCTCGGCAAAGGAAAACAGGCCCTTGAGCCCCGCGAGTTGTGAGCCGACACGGCGGCGGTTGTTCAGCGCCGGATCGGCCTTCTCCGCGTCCGTGAGCGCGTCGACGCGGGTCTCGACGAGGACGCCGAGGGAGTTCTTCACCCCCGCGGTGTTCCGCAGGATCCGCTCCTGCCCGTCACCCGCCACCTGCTTCATGGGATCGCCGGTCACCGGGTCGGTCCATATGCCGTACACGCCGGTGCTGAACCCCGCCCGGCGCGCGGTGGCCCGCACGTAGTCCTCGGAGAGTACGGCGGACTCGTGGTGCACCGGGCCCGCCGTGTTCAGGTTCCGTGGCCACAGCGCGAGTACGTCCTTCATGTAGTACGGGGTCGTGGCACCGTATTCGTGCAGGTCGTAGATGACATCGGGGCGGTGGTCGCGGATGACGGCGGCCATCGCCCGGCCCTCGGCGGTCTTCAGCGCGAGGTGGTCGCGGTTGACGTCCACGCCGTCGGCGTTGCCGCGGGTGCCGGCGGCCCGTCCGTCCGGGTTGGCGGTCGGCACGACCAGCACGCTCGTCCGCTCCAGGAAGCGGCGGGTCGCCGGGTCCTCGGCGAAGGCGAGGTCACGGACGGTGGACAGACAGGCTTCGCGCCCCGACGGCTCATCGCCGTGCTGTGAGCAGATCAGCAGGACGGAGTTGCCGCGCCGCACCTCGGGGACACTTTTGGGGGCCGGGGCGCCGATCCGTACGAGCCGTAACGGGCGGCCCCGTACGGTCGTCCCGATGCGCTCGGTCCGTACGCGATCGCTCGCCCGGTCGACGGCCGCGAGGAAGTCCCGCTCCTGGTCCTGGGTGGTCCAGCGGGCACCGTGGCTGGTCTCGAAGCCGGTCCGCGGAACGCCGGAGGGGCCGGTGCGGGAGGCGTGGGTGGAAGCGGTGCGGGAGGCGTCGGCGGACGCGGTGCGGGCAGCGTTCGGGCCGGTCGCTCCGGCGGGCGGGACCGGCAGCGTGACGGCCAGCGCGGCGGCGACAGCCACGAGGGCGAGACGACGGGGGCGGAGTGTCACGAGGGGGCTTCCTCCTTGATGACTCGCACAGGTGTCCTCACGGGGCGGACGGTAGCGCGGTCGCACTCCCGTGCGTAAGGGGACGTGAGTGTACGTATGAGCGCGCGCGTGATGCGTGAGGCGGGGCCGGATGAGCTCGGACGCACCCGGCGGTGCCGGTGGAACGCACAACCAACCTCATATACGGACGGTCCGGGCGGTGCCGGGCCACGCGTGTCGGCCGGATGACGGTCATGTGTCAGGTGCAGCCATGGACATGACGGGCCACGGACGAGTACATAGGGTCTGAAGAGATCGACTTTCCCTTCGAGTTGGAGGACCCGTGCGTCACAGACTCCTCGTCCCGGGCGCCGCCGCGCTCAGTCTGCTGCTGGCGATCCCGGCATCCGCGGCCGACGGCACACCCGGCGCTCCGGGTGTGGGCGACACCTACTACCCCGAGAGCGGAAACGGCGGATACGACGTTTCCCACTACGACCTGCGGCTCAAGTACCAGCCGAAGACGGACCTCCTGGAGGGCACGGCGACGCTGCTCGCCAGGACCACCCAGGACCTCTCCCGCTTCAACCTCGACTTCGCGCTGAAGGTCAGCGAGATCCGGGTCAACGGCAAGAAGGCGTCGTTCGCCACCTCCGGCAAGCACGAGCTGGAGGTCACTCCCGCCGCGCCGCTGGAGAAGGGCAGGCAGATCAGCGTCGTCGTGCGCTACGCGGGCAAGCCCTCCGAGGTGAAGATAGACGGCTACACCGCCTGGGCCCGTACGCCCGACGGCGGTGTGGTGGCGCAGGAGCCGGACTCCGCGGTGTGGTGGTTCCCCAGCAACGACCACCCCACCGACAAGGCCACGTACGACATCTCCGTCTCGGTGCCGGACGGCAACCAGGCGCTGAGCAACGGCGTGCTGCTCGGGCAGTCCTCCAAGCTGGGCTGGACGCGCTACAACTGGCGTTCGGACAAGCCGCAGGCGCCGTACCTGACGACCCTGGCCGTCGGCAAGTTCGACGTCGTCAAGGACACCACCGCCGACGGTCTGCCGGTCATCACCGCCTACAGCAAGGACCTCGGCGCGAACGAGGGCTCGGCGCGGGCGAGCCTGGAGCGCACCACCGAGATCACCGAGTGGCTGCAGACCGTCTTCGGCCCCTACCCCTTCAACTCGGTGGGCGGGTACGTCCCGAACGTGCCGGCCGGATACGCTCTGGAGACCCAGACCCGTCCGTTCTACGGGAAGAAGGCGTTCGACAACGGAGCGAACGTCTCCGTGGTGGTGCACGAGCTGGCACACCAGTGGTACGGCGACAGCGTGTCCGTCAAGGACTGGAAGGACATCTGGGTCAACGAGGGCTTCGCCCGCTACAGCCAGTGGCTGTGGTCGGAGAAGGAGGGCGAGGGCACGGGCCAGGAGCTGGCCGACTACGTGTACGCCCAGCACCCGGCCGACGACCCGTTCTGGAAGGTCAAGCCGGGCGACCCGGGTCCGGACAACCAGTTCGACATCGCGGTGTACGACCGTGGCGCGCTGGCCCTCCAGGCGCTGCGCAACAAGGTCGGTGACACGAAGTTCTTCCAGATCCTCAAGTCCTGGCCTACGGAGAAGAAGTACGGCAACGCCTCGGTGAACGACTTCGTGAAGTTCGCGGAGCGGGTGTCGGGCAAGCCGCTGGCCGAGCTCTTCGACACCTGGCTGTTCCAGCCGTCCAAGCCCGCGGCGCCGGCGGCGAAGAAGGCGTCGATCCGCACAGGATCTGCCCCGGCCGGCAAGCCCGTACAGCCCAGGTCCTGGAAGCAGATCCAGGCCACGAACCACATCCACGAGCACTGATCCGGGCGATCACACCGAGGCCCGTCGCACCGCCTCCCCCAGGGCGGTGCGACGGGCCTGCGCGTTTCCCCGGAAGAACCGCAACGGCCCAAAGGCGCGATGGTGCGGCGGTGCGGCGGTGCGGCGGTGCGGCGGGCATGGCGGAACAGCGGAGAAGCGCTGTTTGCCGTCCATCTTCCGGACGCGCAAAGGATGTTCATAAGTAACCCCGGCTGCTTTGATGTGCGGTGATCATTCCCCTCAGCACATCCTCACCGGGAGTTTCAGTGCCGCACTCCATGCCGCGCCGCGCCCAGACGGCCGCGCTCGTCACCGCACTCGCCGCCGCCACGCTGGTCGCCGCGGCGCCCGCCGCACCGGCCGCGTCCCGTACGGGCTCCGCCCCGCGACGGCCGCCGCGAGGACGGCCACCGCGCCTGCCCTGAAGGTGCTCACGTACAACACCTTCCTCTTCAACAAGGCCCTCTACCCGAACTGGGGCCAGGAGCACCGCGCCAAGGCCATCGCCGCCGCGGACTTCTTCCGGGGCCAGGACGTCGTCGTCCTCCAGAAGGCGTTCGACAACTCCGCCTCGCAGACGCTGATGTCCAACGCCTCGGCGCAGTATCCGTACCAGACCCCGGTGATGGGGCGCGGCAAGGGCGGCTGGGACGCCACCGGGGGCGCGTACTCCGCCATGACGCCGGAGGACGGCGGCGTCACGGTCCTGAGCAAGTGGCCGATCCTCCGCAAGGAGCAGTACGTCTACAAGGACGCCTGCGGTTCGGACTCCTACTCCAACAAGGGCTTCGTCTACGCGGTGCTGAACGTCGACGGGACGAAGGTGCATGTCGTGGGGACCCACACCCAGTCCACCGACTCGGGCTGCGGTACGGGACAGGCAGCGGCGATCCGCGCCAAGCAGCTCAAGGAGATGGACGCCTTCCTGGACGCCAAGAACATCCCGGCAGGCGAAGAGGTCATGGTGGCCGGCGACTTCAACATCGACTCCCGCAGCACGGAGTACGCCGCGATGCTCGCCGACGCCGACCTCGCGCCCGCCGACTCCCGTACGGGGCACCCGTACTCCTTCGACACCCAGGACAACTCCATAGCCAGGGACCGGTACCCCTCCGACCCTCGCGAGGATTTGGATTACATCCTGCACCGCCGGGGTCACGCCCGCCCCGCCTCCTGGAACAACCACGTGGTCAAGGAGCAGTCCGCGCCCTGGACGGTGTCCAGTTGGGGCAAGGACTACACCTACACCAACCTCTCCGACCACTACCCGGTGACGGCCGGCTGACCCCGCCCCCGCCCTACCCCCAAGGGCAGGCTTGTAAGGGGTGACAGCGACAATCACCACTTGCATTCCCGGACGTGGCTGGTCCAGGATGCTGGGGTGAGCGATATACCCGCCGACCGTCGGGCGCCCGCCGCGCCCGCATCACCCCCACCCGACTCGGACCGCTGCTCGCCGTGCTGCTGTCCGCGTGGTTCATGGCGCAGTTCGACTTCTTCGTGGTGAACGTCGCCGCCCCTTCCTTCGTCCATGAGCTGCACGCCGGCCCCTCGGCACTGGAACTGATCGTCGGTGGTTATGCCTTCGCCTACGCGAGCGGCATGATCACCGGCGGTCGGCTCGGCGACCTCTTCGGTTACCGGCGCACCTTCATCCTCGGCCTGCTGTCCTTCGCACTCGCCTCCCTCCTTTGCGGCCTCGCCCAGAATCCGGGGCAGCTTGTCGGTGCCCGCCTGCTCCAGGGCTTCGCCGGCGCCGTGATGGTGCCGCAGGTACTAGCCGTGATCACCGCTACGGTTCCCGTGCACAGCCGGGGCCGCGCGATGGCGTGGTACGGCGTGACCGGTGGCCTGGCCTCCATCTGCGGACAGGTCCTGGGCGGGCTGATGCTCGACGCGAACATCCTCGGGCTCGGCTGGCGCGTCATCTTCCTGATCAATGTGCCGGTCGCCGCCGTCGCGGCCCTCCTCTCCCTGCGGTTCCTGCCCGCCGTGCGTCCCGGACACCGGGCCCGGCTGGACCTGCTCGGCGCCGCCGGTATCGCCACGGCGCTCGGTCTGGTGCTGGTGCCGCTCGCCATGGGCCGTACCGAGGGCTGGCCCGCCTGGACCTGGGTCTGCCTGGCCGCCGCCCTGCCGGTGGGGGCAGCCACCTTGTGGTGGCAGCGCAGGCTGGCCGCCCGCGGCGGCGACCCCGTACTGGATCTGACGCTGTTCCGTGAAGGCTCCTTCCTGGCCGGGGCGTTGACCGGCGGGACGTTCATGGCCTACTGGGCGGGCGTGATGTTCACCCTGACGCTGCTGCTCCAGGGCGGGTTCGGACTGGCTCCCTTCCAGGCCGGGCTGGCCTTCGCGCCGACCGGCGCGCTCTTCGCCGCCGCCTCGCTGCTCAGTCGCGGTCTGGTGAACCGCTTCGGTCTACGTGTCCTCCAAGTCGGCTCCGCCATCACGGTCTGTGGTCTCACCGCCCTGACGCTTTTGCTCCACTTCCAGCCGGACCGGGCCGCGCTGCCGTGGATCGCCCTGGCCATGGCCGTGGCGGGGGTGGGCAACGGACTGACCCTGCCGCAGCTCATCGGTGCCTCGCTCGTCAAGGTCCGCCCCCGGCAGGCCGGCCTGGGAGCCGGTGTGCTGACCACCTCCCAGCAGTTCGGCGGCGCCGCCGGGGTCGCGGTGATCGGCGCGGTCTTCTTCGGTGTGGCCGGTACCGCGTCCGGTACCGCCGATTACGCCCGCGCCACGATGTGGGCGACCGTGGTCTCGGTCGGGCTCACCTGCCTGGTCACGGTGTTGACGGGCTTCATCCGCCGCGCGGCCGAGGCGGGGACCGGCGCGCCGGGCGGCCCGGCGTTTTCCCCGGCCGCCGGTCAGCGGCCGGGGAAAACGGAAGGGGCAGGAGAGACCGGGAAGAAGGGCGAGCCGATGGTGACGGGAGACGCGGGGAAGGCGGGCGGAGCGGGGAAGCGGTAGCCGCCGCCCGCGTCCTGGGCCTTGTGGACGCGCCTTGGCTCACACGTCGTAGACCGTCACCGGTATGCCGCGCCGTACGAGCCGCTCGGATATCAGCGGCTCCACCCGGGTCCATGTGCCGCCCGCCAGCCCGCAGCCTATGCGCGGCATATGGACCGAGGCCCCCAACTCGGCGGCCCGGTCCGCCACCCGGGCGAGCCCGGCGTCGATCGCCTCGTAGCGCACCGGCACGCCCTTGCTCCCCGTACGTATCCCCCGCTGCCCGATGATGTTGGCGATCCACAGATGGAGGCCCACCTGGACGAACTGGACGGCGCCCAGCCCGAAGTCGTTGTGCGCGCGCTCGCGGTACCAGCGGCGGTAGGCGGCCTCCGGCTCCGGCCAGCGACGCGAGAGGGCCAGCACGAAGCCCTTGCCCCAGCCGCCCAGGTCGTTGCAGACATGGGCGATCACCTTGACGCCCTTGCCCCGCGGCGCGGTGGCGTCCCCCTTGACGTACGTGATCTCAGTCATGACAGTCACGCTAGCGCCAGGCACTGACAATCGGCCGGGCAGCCCCTCCCGGCGCTCCCCGCCACCTGCCCGCGCCATGCGCAAAGCGGCCGTACACGCGCCTGACTGCGTGTACGGCCGCTGCTCACGATCCGGCGGTCGCCGGAGGATACGCCGCCCCTCGCGGCGGTGCGCCGCCTATTCGGCGGACGGTCCCGCAGCCGCCCGTGCGGCCTCGCGCTCCTTCGCGATCCGGTTCACCCGGCCACGTACCGCGAACCAGCCGGCGACCAGGGCGGCACCGAGGACCGGCACCAGCATCACGGTGTGCCGGCCCACGCCCTTGTCGAACCACATCAGGACGATCACGCCGAGCAGGAAGACGATGGTGGCGATGTCGGTGACGGGGGTGCCCGGCAGCCGGAACCGTGGCCGCGTCAGCGCCCCTTCCTTCGTCCGCCGCACGAACACCATGTGGCAGACCATGATCGTGCACCAGGTGCTGATGATGCCCAGCGCCGCGATGTTCAGCACGATCTCGAACGCGTCGTCGGGCAGGACCGCGTTGAGTCCCACACCCAGCACGCACACCGCGGAGGTGAGCATGATGCCGCCGTACGGTACCTGGTTGCGGTTCATCAGCCCGGCGAACTTCGGCGCCGATCCCGCCATCGACATCGAGCGCAGGATGCGGCCGGTCGAGTAGAGGCCGGAGTTCAGGCTGGACATGGCCGCGGTCAGCACGACCAGGTTCATCACGTCACCGGCGGCCGGCACACCGACGTGGGAGAGCACGGTGACGAAGGGGCTCTCGCCGGCGTCGTACTTGTTCCACGGCAGCAGCATCGCGAGCAGGATGACCGACCCGACGTAGAAGACGCCCACCCGCCACATGATGGAGTTGACGGCCTTGGGCACGACCTTCTCCGGCTCGCTGGTCTCACCCGCGGTCACACCCACCAGCTCGACGGCGGAGTAGGCGAAGACCACGCCCTGGAGCACGATCACGACCGGCAGCAGGCCCTGCGGGAAGATGCCCCGCTGTCGGTGAGCAGGTTCAGCCCTGGTGTGTGGCCGCCGACCGGGTGGTGCGTGGCCAGCAGGAAGATGCCGATGAACATGAAGACGACCAGCGCCGCGACCTTGATGATCGCGAACCAGAACTCCAGCTCACCGAAGATCTTCACCGAGATCAGGTTGACGGTCAGTACGACCGCGAGCGCGACGAGCGCCATCACCCACTGCGGGATGCTGGTGAACAGGCTCCAGTAGTGCGTGTACATCGCGATGGCCGTGATGTCGGCGATACCGGTCGTGGACCAGTTCACGACGTACATCCAGCCGGCGACGTACGCGCCCTTCTCGCCCAGGAACTCACGGGCGTAGGAGACGAAGGAGCCCGAGGACGGGCGGTGCAGTACGAGCTCGCCCAGGGCCCGTACGACGAAGAACGCGAAGAGTCCGCAGACCGCGTAGGCGATGGCGAGGGCGGGTCCGGCGGAGTGGAGGCGGCCACCCGCCCCGAGGAACAGACCGGTACCGATCGCCCCGCCGATCGCGATCATGTTGACGTGCCGGCCCTTGAGGCCCTTGCTGTATCCGGCGTCACCCGCGTCCTGCGCGGCCGGCGCCTTCCCCCCGCCCGGCGGCCTGTAGGCGTCTTCCTGGACGGTTTCCGTGCTCACAGCTTGTTCAACTCGCTTTCCGCAGGCGATGGAGCCGTGGCCGAACCTCGCGGGTCCCGCAGGCCGGCCGACGGCACACCTTCCCCGAGAAGCGCCCGGCCGTCTGTGTGCTGGATCACAAACCATGATCACTTCTGATGTTCTGTCCGGATTCGCCGGAAAGATACATAGGTGTAACCTGCACCGCATCATGGTCGCTTTCCAGCCACGGGTATTACCCCTGCTCACAGCGGTACGCGTGGCACCGAAGCGCCTCACACGGGTTTCACACCAGTGGTGAGACAGCAATACTGTTGAACATGAGCGAGCCCGCCGCCGACGCCACAGGCCCCGCCGGCCCCACCGGAGATCCGCACCTGACCGTGGACGAACTGGCCGCCCGGGCCGGTGTCACCGTCCGTACGATCCGCTTCTACAGCACGCGCGGACTGCTGCCGCCGCCCGAGATCGGCCCACGGCGGGTCGGTCTCTACGGGCCCGGCCACCTCTCCCGCCTCGCGCTGATCGAGGAGCTTCAGCACCAGGGCATGACGCTGGCCGCCATCGAGCGCTACCTGGACCGGCTCCCGCCGGACCTCAGCGCCCAGGACCTGGCCATCCACCGGGCACTGGTGGCCGGCTGGATACCGGACGACGCGCAGGACGCGACGCGCGAGCAGCTCCGGCGGCGGGTCGGCCGGGAGCTGACCGAGGAGGACCTGGACCGTCTCGCCGCGATGAACGTGCTCGTACGGACCCCGGACCCGGACGTCTTCCAGGTGGACCCGGGCCTGCTGCATCTGGGGACCCGGCTGCTGGACGTCCCGATCGCCCTGGAGACGATCCTGGCCGCCCGTACGGTCGTCATCGAGCACACCCGCTCGGCGGCACGGGAACTGAGCCGGCTCTTCAAGGACGAGGTGTGGGAGCCCTACCAGGACGTCGCGCCGGATGCGCAGGAGGTGGCGCGGATGCGGTCGCTGTCCGCGCACATGCAGCCGATGGTGGTCCAGGCACTGGTCACGGCGTTCCAGCGGTCGATGAAGGAGGAACTGCGGGAGTGGCTGGGCACGGGCGGCCGGGGCGGCACGGACGGGACGGATGAGGCAGGCGGGAAGGACGGCGCGGGCGGGAAGGACGGCAAGTAGGGCGGTTTTCCGCTTCTCCCTTCCACGCCGCGCCTCTCCCGCTCCGGCCGTTCCTCGGCTCCTTGGTCAGGCGTCCGTGAACCTCTCCCCCGCTCGGCCTTCTCCACGAGCAGCGCCGGGGGCGCGAAGCGGTCTCCGTACGCCGCCTGGAGTTCCCGCGCGCGGGACACGAATCCGGGCAGACCACCGTCGTAACCGTTGATGTACTGGATGACGCCGCCGGTCCAGCCCGGGAAGCCGATGCCGAGGACCGAGCCGATGTTGGCGTCGGCGACCGAGGTCAGCACGCCTTCCTCGAAGCAGCGGACGGTGTCCAGCGCCTCCGCGAAGAGCATCCGCTCCTGCATGTCCCGGAAGGGGACCGAGACGTCCTCCTTGGTGAAGTGCTCCCGCAGGCCGGGCCACAGTCCGGCCCGTTTGCCGTCCGGCCCGTACTCGTAGAAGCCCGCGCCCCCGCTGCGGCCGGGGCGCCCGAATTCGTCCACCATGCGGTCGATGACCGCGTCGGCCGGGTGCTCCTGCCAGGTGCCGCCGGCCGCCTCGACGGCCCGCCGGGTCTCCTGGCGGATCTTGCGCGGGAGGGTGAGGGTCAGCTCGTCCATCAGGGACAGGACCTTGGCCGGGTAGCCGGCCTGGGCGGCGGCCTGCTCGACGGAGGCCGGCTCGACGCCCTCCGCGACCATCGCCACGCCCTCGTTGATGAAGTGGCCGATGACGCGGGAGGTGAAGAAGCCGCGTGAGTCGTTGACGACTATGGGGGTCTTACGGATCTGCCGTACCAGGTCGAAGGCCCGGGCCAGGGCCTCGGCGCCGGTCTTCTCCCCCTTGATGATCTCCACCAGCGGCATCTTGTCGACGGGCGAGAAGAAGTGCAGGCCGATGAAGTCCCGCTCGCGCTCGACGCCTTCGGCCAGACCCGTGATGGGGAGGGTGGAGGTGTTGGAGCACAGGAGGGCGTCGGGGGCGACGATGTCCTGGATCTCCTGGAAGACCTTGTGCTTGAGGGCGGTGTCCTCGAAGACCGCCTCGATGACGGCGTCACAGCCCGCGGCGTCCCGCGGGTCGGCGGTGGGGGTGATACGGGCGAGCAGTTCGTCCCGCTTGCGCTGTGTCGTACGCCCCTTGGCCAGGGCCTTGTCGAGCAGCCCCTCGGAATACGCCTTGCCCCTCTGGGCGGCTTCCAGGGACACGTCCTTCAGGACGACGTCGATGCCCGCCTTGGCACAGGCGTAGGCGATGCCCGCGCCCATCATGCCCGCGCCCAGGACGACGGCCTTGCGGACCTGGCGTGGCGCGATGTCCTTGGGCCGGCTGGCGCCGGAGTTGACGGCCTGGAGGTCGAAGAAGAACGCCTGGATCATGTTCTTGGAGGTCTGGCCGGTGACCAGCTCCACGAAGTAGCGCGCCTCGATGGTCTGCGCGGTCTCGAAGTCCACCTGGGAGCCCTCGACGGCGGCGGCCAGGATGTTGCGCGGGGCCGGGTACGGGGCGCCGTTGAGCTGCTTCTTCAAGTTGGCGGGGAAGGCCGGGAGGTTGGCCGCGAACTTCGGCTGGGCGGGGGTGCCGCCAGGGATGCGGTAGCCCTTGTCGTCCCAGGGCTGCCGAGATTCGGGGTGGGCGTCGATGAACGCGCGGGCCTTGGCGAGCAGGTCCTCGGGGGTGGCCGCGACCTCGTGGATCAGGCCCGCCTCCTGCGCGCGGACGGCGCTGTACTGGGTGCCCTGGAGGAGCACCTTCAGCAGCGCGTCGGTGATGCCCAGCAGCCGGACCGTACGGGCGACGCCGCCGGCCGCGGGAAGCAGGCCCAGCGTCACCTCGGGCAGGCCGATCCTGGTGGCCGGGGCGTCCAGGGCGACGCGGTGGTGGCAGGCGAGCGCGATCTCGTAACCGCCGCCCAGCGCCGCGCCGTTGATGGCGGCCACGACGGGCTTGCCGAAGGTCTCGATGCGCCGCAGGTCGCGTTTGATGCCCATGCCCGTCTCGAACACCTGCTGGGCGTTCTCGGGGGTGACGGCGATCAGCTCGCGCAGGTCGCCCCCGGCGAAGAAGGATGTCTTGGCGGAGGTGAAGACGACGCCCCGCACGCTGTCCCGCTCGGCCTCCAGCCGGTCGGCGACCGCCGTCAGGGAGGTCTTGAACGCCTGGTTCATGGTGTTGGCCGACTGGCCCGGGTCGTCCAGGACGAGGGTGACGACGCCGGTCTCGTCCTGTTCCCAGCGGATGGTGGTGGACTGGCTCACTGTGGCTTCTCCGTAAGGGGGTGGGACGGGCGGTCAGAGGCGTTCGATGACGGTGGCGATGCCCATGCCGCCGCCGACGCACAGGGTGACCAGGCCGTACCGCTTGTCCTGGCGCTCCAGTTCGTCGACGAGGGTGCCCAGCAGCATCGCGCCGGTGGCGCCGAGGGGGTGGCCCATGGCGATGGCGCCGCCGTTGACGTTGACCTTCTCCAGCGGCAGGCCCATGTCCTTGGCGAAGCGCAGCACGACGGCCGCGAACGCCTCGTTCATCTCCACCAGGTCGATGTCCTCGATACCCAGTCCCGCCTTGGCGAGCGCCTTGCGGCAGGCGGGGGCGGGGCCGGTGAGCATGATGGTGGGGTCGGCTCCGGAGACGGCCGCCGCCAGGATGCGGGCCCTGGGGGTGAGGCCGTAGCGCTCGCCGACCGCGGCGTTGCCGATGGCCACCAGCGCCGAGCCGTCCACGATCCCGGAGGAGTTGCCCGCGTGGTGGACGTGGTCGATCTTCTCGACCCAGTGGTACTTCTGCAGCGCGACGGCGTCGAACCCGCCGGCCTCGCCGATCGTGGCGAAGGACGGCTTGAGCGCGGCGAGGGTCTCGGGGGTGGTACCGGGCCGGATGTGTTCGTCGCGGTCCAGGACGACCAGGCCGTTGCGGTCGCGTACGGGCACCACGGAGCGGTCGAAGCGGCCCTCCTTCCACGCCTGGGCGGCCCGTTCCTGGGAGAGGGCGGCGTAGGAGTCCACGTCGTGCCGGCTGAATCCCTCTATGGTGGCGATGAGGTCGGCGCCGATGCCCTGGGGGACGAAGTTCGTCGCGAAGTTGGTCATCGGGTCCATCGCCCAGGCACCGCCGTCGGAGGCCATCGGGACGCGGGACATCGACTCGACGCCGCCCGCCAGGACCAGGTCCTCCCACCCGGAACGGACCTTGGCGGCGGCAAGGTTCACGGCCTCCAGGCCGGAGGCACAAAAGCGGTTCTCCTGGACGCCGGCGACCGTGTCGGGCAGCCCGGCCGCGATGGCCGCGACCTTGGCGATGTCCGATCCCTGGTCGCCGACGGGGCTCACCACGCCGAGCACGATGTCGTCGACGGCGGCCGGGTCCAGGTCCGGGAAGCGCCGGCGCAGCTCGTGGATGAGGCCGACGACGAGGTCGACGGGCTTGGTGCCGTGCAGCGCGCCGTTGGCTTTGCCGCGGCCACGAGGGGTGCGGATCGCGTCGTACACATACGCTTCGGTACTCAAGACAGGCTGCCTTTCACATGGCTACGGGTCGGGCGGGGGCCGTCAGGGGTCCCGGCGGGGCCGGGCCGTCGGCGGGCGGTGGGCCGGGGCGCCCGGTCAGGCGAGGAGGGAGCGGCCGATGATCTCCTTCATGATCTCGGTCGTGCCTCCGTAGATGGTCTGTATGCGGCCGTCGGTGAATGCCCTGGCGACGCGGTACTCGGTCATGTAGCCATAGCCGCCGTGGAGTTGCAGACAGCGGTCGGCCACGCGTTTTTGCAGCTCGGTGGCCCACCACTTGGCCATCGAGGCGTGTACCGCTTCCAGCTCGCCGCGGGAGTGGTCCAGGATGCAGCGGTCCAGGAACGCGCGGGTGACGGCGCATTCGGTGGCCATCTCGGCCATTTCGAAGCGGATGTGCTGGAGCTTGGCCAGCGGCCGTCCGAACGCCTCACGCTCTTTGACGTACCGGGTGGTGATCTCCAGCAGGTACTCGGCGGCGGCGATCCCGGCCACGGCGATGCCCATCCGCTCCTGCGCGAGGTTGGTCATCAGGTGGACGAAGGCGCCGTTCAGCTCGCCGAGGAGGTTCTCCTTGGGCACGCGGACGTCGTGGAAGAACAGTTCGGCGGTGTCCTGGGCCTTCTGGCCGATCTTGTCCAGGTTGCGGCCCCGTTCGAAGCCCTCCATACCGCGCTCGACGACGAGCAGGCTCAGGCCGTGCGCGCCGCCTTCCGGGGTCGTCCTGGCGACGACGATGACGAGGTCGGCGAGGATGCCGTTGGAGATGAAGGTCTTGGAACCGTTCAGGAGCCAGTGGTCACCGCGGTCCTCGGCGGTGGTGCGGATGCCCTGGAGGTCGGAGCCGGCGCCCGGTTCGGTCATCGCGATGGCCGTGATGATCTCACCGCTGCAGAATCCGGGCAGCCAGCGGCGCTTTTGCTCCTCGGTCGCCAGCTCGGTCAGATACGGGCCGATGACGTCGTTGTGCAGGCCGACGGCGAGCCCGGCGGCGCCGGCCCGGGTGAACTCCTCGGCCAGTACGGCGCTGTAGCGGAAGTCCGCCTCGCCCCCGCCCCCGTACTCCTGCGGCACGGCCAGGCCCAGCAGCCCCTGTCTGCCGGCCGCCCGCCAGGCGTCCCGGCTGACGATGCCGTCCTTCTCCCACTGCTCGTAGTGCGGCGTCACCTCTTTGGCCAGGAAGGCGCGCACGGTCCCGCGGAAGGCTTCGTGGTCCTCGGTGAAGATCCGGCGCTTCATCTGCGCGATCGATGGCGCGGTCATGTGCGGGGCCTCCTGGGACCGGTTCCCTGCGGCGTGGCCGGGCGCGACGGCGACGGGCGCGACGGCACGGACGACGGGGACGGAGCGGACGACGGGGAAGGGGACGCGGCGGACGACGAAGACGGTCGTGGTGGCGTGGACGCCCCCGGCGGCGGGGTCTTGAGGCCGGCCCTACTCGTGGCGCCGTCGGTGAGCTGCCAGTCGCGGGCCACCTCCTCGGCGTCCGCGCCGGGGAGGGCGGGCGGACGCCGTACCGCGCCCGGGGTGCGGGAGAAGCGCGGCGCGGGCGCGGGCTGCAGGACGCCCGCGTGCTCGACGAAGGTGCCCCGGGCGGCGAGATGCGGATGCCCGGGCGCCTCCCGGAGGGAGAGCACCGGGGCGACGCAGGCGTCGGACCCCTCGAAGACGGCTGTCCACTCCTGGCGCGTACGGGTCCTGAACGCCGCGGCCACGGCTTCGCGCAGCTCCCCCCAGGCGGCCGGGTCCTCCCGGTCGGGCGCCGTGTCCTGGATGCCCAGCAGCCGGACGAACTCGGTGTAGAACCGCTTCTCCAGCGCGCCCACCGTCATGTGGCCGCCGTCGGCGGTCTCGTACGTACCGTAGAAGGGCGCACCGCCGTCCAGGAGGTTGGCGCCGCGCCGGTCCTGCCAGCCGCCGGCCGCCAGCATGCCGTGGATCATCGCGGTCAGATGGGCCGTGCCGTCGACGATCGCGGCGTCCACCACCTGGCCGCTGCCGCCTTCCGCGCGGGCGTACTGGAGGGCCGCGAGGATGCCGACGACGAGGTAGAGGGAGCCGCCCGCGTAGTCCCCGAGGAGGTTGGCGGGGAAGGCGGGCGGGCCGTCCGGGGAACCGATCATCCCCAGTGCGCCGGTGACGGCGATGTAGCCGATGTCGTGTCCCGCGGTGTCGGCGAGCGGGCCTTCCTGCCCCCACCCCGTCATCCGCCCGTAGACGAGCCGGGGGTTACGGGCCAGGCATTCCTCGGGGCCGACACCGAGACGTTCGGCGACGCCGGGGCGGTAGCCCTCGATCAGCACGTCGGCGCGCTCGACGAGCTCCAGTACGCGGCCGGGCCCCTCCTTGGACTTCAGGTCCACCAGGACGGAACGCTTGTTGCGGTTGGTGACGTCGTGCGCCGGGTCGATGCGCAGCCCCGCCCCGCCGGGCCGGTCCACCCGTACGACATCGGCTCCGAGGTCGGCCAGGAGCATCGCTGCGAACGGGCCGGGCCCGATGCCGGCGAGCTCGACCACCCGCACCCCGCTCAGCGGACCGTGCCCTGTCCCTGCCATCGAGCCCCCTGTGCTCCGGCCGCTGTGACACAACTGATGTAACACTCGCGATGTTAAGAACGCGTTCCACTTTCCACAAGCCCCCCGGGGCAAGTGGCGGACGGCCCAAGACCCGTACGGACGACGGCTGCTCGCCCGTACGCCATGACCCCGAGCCCGTACGCCATGAGCCCGTCCGCCGCAGTCCCGTACGCGCCGCGCCGCGCACACCTCGCGATCACCCGGTCCCCCGCCGCCATCGCCCCTCCTCCGTTTCCCGCGCGCCGCACCGCTCGCGCGACCCATTTCCCCCTGCCGCAACGACGTTAGCGGCGACCACTGACAACGGCCCCGACGCGGGTGCCGCGCCGCCCGGGCGGGCCGGAGCGGAGGGACAATAGGCGCATGTCGCACACGTACCTCACTGCCCCCTTGTTCGACTTCCACAACGGCCAGGGGATGCGTCAGTTCGCCGAGCTGGCCATCGCGCTGCTGCTCTCCTCGCTCATCGGGCTGGAGCGGGAGGTACAGCAGAAGAGCGCCGGGTTGCGGACGCACACTCTGGTGGGTGTGGGCAGCGCGCTGTTCATGGAGGTGTCCGTACACGGCTTCGGCGCGCTCCTGGGTACGGACGGCGTCGCCCTGGACCCCTCCCGCGTCGCCGCGCAGATCGTCTCCGGCATCGGCTTCATCGGCGGCGGACTGATCTTCGTCAAGAAGGACGCGGTCCGCGGGCTGACGACGGCTGCCACGATCTGGCTGACCTGCGCCATCGGCATGGCCTGCGGGGGCGGCCTGCCCCTGCTGGCCCTCGGCGCGACGGCGGTCCACTTCCTGATCGTGCGCGGCTTCCCCAAGCTCACCGAACGGGTCCTGCCCGCACCGGCCGAGGGACGGATCGAACTGCGTCTGACCTATCGAAGCCACAGCGGTCTCCTCGGCCGAATGCTGGAGACGTGCACCCGCAGCGGCTTCCGGGTGACCGACGTCCAGGTGGAGCCCGGGTCCGGGGACGGATCCGGATACGACGACGGGGACCGGGGGCGGGTGCCGGCCGAGGTCCTGCTCGCTCTGGAAGGCCCGGGATCTGCGCATCCGCTGGTGGAGGAGCTCTCCGAACTGGACGGCGTACGCGGGGTGGTCCTGGGGCGGCAGGCGGACCGTACGGAGTAAGGCCCGGTCACCGGCCGGGGTGCGCCCGTACTGACGCGCCGTCACTTGTGCGCGTGCCCCGAGGCGTCACGTACGCACGTCGCCACAGGCGTCGCCGGTAACGGGTACGAGCTGGTCCCCCGGCGTGTCGCGGTCCAGCAGACGGGCCAGCCGCCGCGGAACGTCCCCGCCGACCAGGACGACCACGACCAGGGTCAGCACGAAGGTGAGGACGGCCAGCGCCCGGCCCAGCGGCATGCCCTCGGCGAGGCGGGCGCCGAGGACGGGCGCCACCGCCCCGCCCAGCGCCCCGACGTTGTAGACGAACCCGAGTGACGCCGCGCGGTCCGTGGTGGAGAAGTGACCGGCGATGTACTTGGGCAGGATGCCGGAGATGCCCTGACTGAGGGCGAGCAGCACGAAGATCAGCACACCGAGCCACAGCAGGCTGTGCCGGACGGCGAAGACCGGGAAGACGAAGGCCAGGGAGGCCAGCAGGGTGCAGGCGTACGCACGGCGGGTCCCCAGCCGGTCTCCCGCGAAGCCCGCGAGCCAGCAGCCCGCCATGGTGCCGAAGCCCGCGTAGAACATCACGTCCGTCACTTGAGAGGGCGTGTATCCCAGCTCCGTCTTCAGATACGTCGGCAGCAGCGCCTGGATGGGCCAGCTATAGAGGAAGGCGCAAAAGACGGTCGCCATCAAGGACACGTACAGCACCCATCGGCGCCGGCCGCCGAGCTGTACGGCGAACGCGGTCAGGCACAGGGCGGCCAGGACGGACAGCCACGGGACGGCTCCCGCGCCGACGGGCGTGAAGACGCAGAAGAGAGCGGCGAGGGCGAGGAGGGCCAGGGCCGTGTTGAGCCTGCGGCGCAGGCGTGTGGCCAGCAGTGGCCGCAAGGGGTGGGGCCGCTCGGCGGTGCCTGCCGTCTCGGCTTCCCAGTCGCCGGCTTCCGGCAGGGAGCGGCGCACCCATAGGGCGACGAAGACCGGCAGCCCCCCGATCCAGAACATCCAGCGCCAGCCCCAGTGCGGCACCACCCACTTGTACAGCTCGGCCGCCAGGACCGTGCCGCCCGCGTACCCGGATATCAGGAAGCCGGAGGCCCGGTTGCGCATACGGGGTGGCCAGCTCTCCAGCACGTACGTGGCGCCGGCGCTGTACTCCCCGGCCATCCCCGTGCCGATCACCAGGCGGGCCACGAACAGGCTGGTGTACCCCCAGGCGAATCCGCAGGCGAAGGTGCCGAGCGAGTACAGGAGGATGCTGGTGATCATGGCGGCCTTGCGGCCGTACCGGTCGCCCAGCGCGCCCAGGACGGCGCCGCCCAGCCACCGCGTGATGAACGCGCCGGACACCAGGGAGGCGGCGGTGACCGTGCTCAGACCGAAGTCGTCGGCGATCTCGGTCAGTACGAGGGTGATGAGGACGAAGTCGAAGCCGTCCAGGAGGTAGCCGATCCACGCGGCGAACATCGCCTTCCACTGCCGGGCCGTCACCTCGCGGTACCAGCGGGCCTTCCGGGGCGTCACATCACGCGGGTCACGCGGGACATCCGGGCTGCCCCTGGGGCCCCGCGTACTCATAGAAGCCCCGCCTCCTTCAGAAGCGTGCGGACGGTCCGTACGGCGGGCGTGCCGAGCGGCAGTTGCGGGGGCGCGGTGGCCGGACAGTCGATGACACCCATGAGGTGGAGGGCTGCCTTGAAGGCGCCGAGTGCGCAGGAGCTGCGGCCCATCGAGGCTGCGTCACCGGCCTCCGTAATGGCGAAGAGGGCGGCGAGGCGGTCCTGCTCGGCGGCGGCCTCGCGCCAGCGGCCGGCCCGCGCGTGCTCGTAGAGCCGTACGTAGCCGTGCGGATCGACGTTGCCCAGGCCGGGCACGATGCCGCGCGCACCGGCCAGCAGGGCGCCGTCCCCGGAGAGCTCCGAACCGGTGAGCACGGAGAACCGCGGGTGCCGGGCGCGGACGCGGACGAGCAGACGGCGCAGGGTGCCGTCGTCACCGCTGCTGTCCTTCAGGCCGGACAATACGCCGCTCGCGGCCAGGTCGAGCACCGTGGAGGCGGGCAGCTTGGTGTGCACGGCCATCGGGATGTCGTACGCGAAGAGGGGCAGGCCGGCTCCCTCCCGCAGCCGGGTGAAGTGGCCGGCGATCTCTGTGGGGTGGGTGCGCGTGTAGAAGGGCGCGGTCGCCACGATCCCGTCGGCGCCCAGTTCCCGGGCCGTGCGGGCGTGGTCCAGGACGCGGGCGGTCGTCATGTCGATGACTCCGGCCAGTACGGGCAGCCGCCCCGCCGCGGCGCCGACGGCCGTCTCGATGACGGTACGGCGCTGGGCGTCGGAGAGGTAGGCGGCCTCACCACTGGAGCCCAGGACGAACAGGCCGCGCGCCCCGGCGCCGATGAGCCGCTCGGCCAGTGCCGCCAGGGAGCGGGTGTCGACCTGCCCGTCGGCGGTGAGGGGGGTGCACAGCGGCGGGACGACGCCGGTCAGGGGTGCGGGGAGGGGCATCGAGGACCAGCTTTCTGCCGTACGGGCCGGGTCCGCCGGAACAGCCGTGACGGGATGCCTTTGCCGCAATGGCCGTGACATGAGCGGCCTCGGTCACCTCTGTGGCGCAAGGGGCACGAGTGAGTGACATAGAGGACATCACATGCACAACCCGGACATGGGACGTCCTGCGTACGCCGTGAATTTGGCCCAGCGACGAAAGAGTGTCAAGAGATCACGCCGGGCGGGACGGTGATTGACGGCCGGTCAGGAGCCATCGGCCGCATGTCGGCGGCAGCCACATCGGTGATAGACACATCCGTGACGACCGTCCTGATGACGATGCGAGAGGATGTGCGCAGCGCATGACAGTACGGCAGGACATGGCGGAACGCCCTTATGACCTCGTCCTCTTCGGCGCGACCGGCTTCGCCGGGGCACTTGCCGCCGAGTACCTGGCCGCGCACGCGCCCGAGGACTGCCGCTGGGCACTCGCCGGACGCAGCACGGCGAAACTGGAGCGCCTGCGCGAACGCCTGACGGAGATCGCTCCGGGCTGCGCCGCCCTGCCTCTGTTGCAGGCCGACATCACCGACCACGCCGCTGTCCGGGCTCTGGCCGCGGATGCCCGGGTCGTGGCCACGACCGTGGGCCCGTATCTCACCTATGGGGAGCCACTGGTGGCCGCCTGCGCCGAGGCCGGCACGGACTACGCCGACATCAGCGGCGAACCCGAATTCGTCGACCGGATGTATCTGCGGTACGACGCGACGGCCCGCCGTTCAGGAGCGCGTCTCATGCACGCCTGCGGCTTCGACGTCGTCCCGCACGACCTGGGGGTGCGGTTCACGGTGGAGCACCTGCCCCAGGGCGTACCGCTGCGCGTCGACGGATTCGTACGGTCCCACGGGGCGATCTCCGGTGGCACCCTGGCGTCGGCGCTGACCAGCGCCGCACGCCCGCTGGGGATGGTGCGGGCGGCCCGCGAGCGACGGCGTACGGAACCGCGGCCGGACGGCCGTACCGTACGGGCCTCGCTGGGCGTCCCCGTCAGAAGCGGTGCCACGGGAGTGTGGGGCGTGCCGCTGCCGACCCTGGACCCACAGATGGTCGCGCGCTCGGCGGCTGCCCTGGAACGCTACGGGCCCGACTTCCGTTATCGCCATTACGCGGGGGTCAAGCGGCTGCCGGTGGCCGTGGGGGCGGTGCTCGGGGCGGGCACGGCGTTCGCCCTCGCCCAGGTGCCGCCCGCGCGGCGCCTGCTGTCCTCCCGGCTCGCTCCCGGGCAGGGGCCGGGCCCGCAGCGGCGGGCCAGAAGCTGGTTCGCCGTGCGCTTCGTCGGCCGGGGCGGCGGCCGGCAGGTGGTCACCGAGGTGCGCGGCGGCGACCCGGGATACGACGAGACGGCCAAGATGCTCGCGGAGTCGGCGCTGTGCCTGGCCTTCGACGACCTTCCCGCGACCTCGGGGCAGGTGACGCCGGCGGTGGCCATGGGGGAGGCGCTGACGGCGCGGCTGCGGCAGGCGGGGGTGGGGTTCCGGGTGGTGGAGGAGAGCTGAGAGCGGGCCGCTGCCGCGCTGCGCTGCCCTGCCCTACCCTCAGGCGCTCTCCAGCGCCCGGCGGCACAGCGCGTCGGCGGCCCTGGTGGTCTCCGGGAGCCGGTACTTGGGCGTGAGCCGGAGCGTGTGCGCACAGGCCCGGTCCAGGCTGACACGGTGTCCTACGGAGACGAAGACGGGTTTGACGCCCCTTTGGGTGCGCAGGGCCCGCCCGACCTCCTGCTCCTGCGGACGGGGGTCCGCGCCCCGGTCCGGCAGGGGCCCGGCGCCGTCGGACGGGAGGGAGCCGTCGGACGGGAGGGAGCCGTCGGCCGGGTGAGAGCCGTCGGCCGGGAGGGAGTCGGCAACGGTACGGTCCAGGAGCGGCGAGGTGGCACCGCGTTCCTCGCCGGGAGGCTCGTACGTGAAGGTGAAGGGGTTCTTGGCGACCCCGATCGTCGGCAGGCCGGTGAGCACACCGAGGTGGCTGGCCAGTCCGAAGCGGCGGGGGTGGGCCTGTCCGTAGCCGTCGCAGACCACCAGATCCGGTGTGCGGGTCAGCCGGTCCAGGGCGGCGAGCACGGTGGGGATCTCCCGGAAGGCGAGCAGACCGGGGACGTACGGGAAGGAGATCCTTCCCACGGCGGTGGCCTGGTCGAGGACCGCGAGCGTACGGGCGTCCAGGGCGACGGCCGCGGCGGCCACCACGTCACGCGCGTCGTCATAGGCGACGTCCACTCCGACGACCGTGCCGTCGAAGCCCGGTTCCGGGCCGGCCTCGTCCAGTCGTACATGCGGGCGCAGCCGGTCCTGGACCGCGCGGGCCCCGGACTCGTCGGTGGGCCAGTGGCTCAGCTCGTCGTCGCGGGAGATCGTTCCGGAGTCATCCATGGTGGGGTCACGTTATCGAACACGTGTCACGGTCATGAACCGGCCTCTCGGCACGGCGCGAAGCCGGCGAGAGGCCGGGGAGGCCGACCCGTCAGGGCCGGTACACCATGCCTGGCTGGAGCTTGGCCGGCGCCATCAACTGGGACACGGTCACGATGGTGTAGCCGCGCTTCTTCAGCTCCTTGAGGATTCCCGGTACGGCGGGCACCGTCCCCTTGTAGATGTCGTGCAGCAGGATGATGCCGTCCCGCTCGGTCTGCTCCAGCACCCGCTTCTGGATGAGCGCGGAGTCGTTGGTCTCGTAGTCCTTGGCGGTGACGCTCCACAGGACCTGCGAGAGGCCCAGGTCGCGGCTCACGTCCGACACGGTCCTGTCCGTCTTGCCCTGCGGCGGGCGCATCAGCGTGGGCTTCTTGCCGGTGATCTTGGCGATGGCGTCCTGGGTGCGGACCAGTTCCTTGCGGATCTGATCCGGCTCCAGGTCGGTCAGGATCTCGTGCGACCAGGTGTGATTGGCCAGTTCGTGGCCCTCGGCCGCGATGCGGCGGACATCGGCCGGACGCTTGACGACGTGGTTCTCGCCGAGCATGAAGAAGGTCGCGTGCGCCTTCTCCTTCTTCAGTATGTCCAGCAGCCGGGGGGTGTTCTCACTGGGACCGGCGTCGAAGGTCAGCGCGACACATTTGGCCTTGGCACAGTCGACGGGACCGGTGCCGCCCTTGGCATCGGCGGACGCCTCTTCTCTGGCGTCGTGCGGCGACGTCACGTCGAACGAGGCGCAGCCGCCGGCGGACAGCGTCAGGAAGACGGCGGCCACCAGTGCGGCCAGCACCCTCTTCCGCCTGGTTCCCGTTGGTTTCAGCATGAGCATCTTTCTCTTGGATGGGAGCGCGCTGTTGTCCGGCAGGTCTGCATGCGCGCGCTGTTCTCCCAAGTCGAACGACCCGGCTCCCCCGCGTCATCCACCGCCTTCGGAGAACGACCGACAACTCCACCAACTATACACACATCGTATAGATGGGATGTATAGAGGGCGGCGTGTCACCACAGGGGGCACTCCGGACACGGCCGTAACGCGGCATAACATGGCACGCATGTTCGTACTAGAATTGGCCTACACCGCCCCCCTTGAGCGCATCGACGCGCTGCTGCCGCGCCATGCGGTCTGGCTGAAAGAGCACTACGCCGCGGGTGACTTCCTGGCCGCGGGCCGTAAGGTGCCGCGTGACGGCGGCGTCATCATCGCCTCGGTCCGCGACCGCGCGACGGCGGAGAAGATCGTGGCCGAGGACCCCTTCGTGATCGAGGGGGTGTGCGAGTACCGGATCACCGAGTTCGTGGCGACCACCACGGCACCGGCGCTCGACGGCTACCGGGAGGAACTGCCCGCATAACGTCCGGCCGGCCGCGCCGGGAGCCCCGCGCCCCCACGGGGCCTCCCACCGGCGCGTACGGCTCAGACGTCCGCCGCCGCCTCCGCCCCCGAGGGCGTGGTGGCGGGCCACCGGCCGCCGTTGCGCCAGTAGCCCTGTATTTCTTCGAGCTGGCGCCCCTTGGTCTCCGGGGCGGTGAGCGCGGCGAAGACGAGCGCGCCCAGCGCCAGCACCCCGAGCCCGCCGAAGGTCCATGCCGCGCCGGCCCGGGCCATCAAAGAGGGGAAGAACTGGGCGACCAGGAGATTGGCGACGAGGTCCGCGGTGAGCATCACCGACGCGCCGGTGGAGCGCAGCCGGGCGGGGAAGGCCTCGCTCGCGTAGACCCAGATCAAGGAGCCGAAGCCGAAGTTGAAGGCCGCGGTGAACAGCAGGACCGCGCCGAACCCGATCCAGGTCGTGGCGCCGCGCAGCTCACCGGAGGCGAAGACGGCGGTCAGGACGGCGAGCATCGCGACCATGGTGGCGATGCCCGACAGGAGCACCACGCGGCGGCCGAGCCGGTCGATGATGAGGATGGCCGCGACCGTGGCCGCCAATGAGGCCAGTTGGACGAAGGACGGCAGCAGGAAGTTCTGCCCGTCTCCGGTGAAGCCCATCTCCTCGAAGATCTGCGGACTGTAGTACGTCACGGCGTTGATGCCGGTGATCTGGCAGAAGAACCCGAGGCCGACGACGAAGAGCGCGGCGCGGCCGTACGGCTTGCCCAGCAGTGAGCGCACCGTCCCGCCGCTCTCCCGCGCGAGCGCCGCGCGTACCGCTTCGGTCTCCGCCCGCGGGTCCGCGTCGGGGTCCGTCATCGCCATGACCTCGACGGCTTTGTCGGTACGGCCCTTGAGGACGTACCAGCGCGGGGTGTCGGGCAGCCGGAAGAGCGGGATCAGTACGAGAGCGGCGGGGATCGCGGACAGTCCCAGCATCCAGCGCCAGTGTCCGCCGTCGGACAGGCCCCAGTTGACGAAGTACGTCAGGGCGATGCCCGCGACCGTGGCGACCTGGTACGCGGCCACGCAGGCCCCGCGGGTGCGTGCCGGGGTCGACTCGGCGATGTAGAGCGGGGCCGCGACGATCGAGATGCCGATGGCGACGCCGAGCAGGAAGCGGACCGCGTCGAGCACGACGACGTTGGGCGCGCACGCCGAGAGGGCGACGAAGACCGTGTACGAGCCGGCGACGATCAGCATCGCGGCCTTGCGGCCGAGGGCGTCGGCCAGCTTTCCGCCGATCAGCGCGCCCAGAATCGAGCCGCCCACCAGGATGCTGTTGACCAGCCCTTTTTCCGCTTCGGTGAGCTGGAAGTCCTTGCTCAGGAACACCAGGGCGCCGGAGATGCTGCCGGTGTCGTAGCCGTAGATGACGCCCACGACCGCGCCGGTGAGGGCGAAGAGCCGGCCCGTACGGTGCGGGGCCGCGCGGGGACGGGGAGGGAGCGGGGGATGCTGCGAGGAGAGCGTTGCAGTGGACATGACGAGTCCTTCGTGCGGCGGTGCGGCCTTGCTGCATGACTGATCATGCGAGTATTCGGCGCTTTTCAATCAGGTGTCAACAGTCGTCTTCCCCTCTCGTGGATCCGTTTCCTTGCACAACAGGCCACAGATACCTGAGAAAAGGCGCAAGGTGTCGCGACTTCCCAGCTCTCGCCTGCCCCGGATTCACTCTTCCGAGCGATGGATCGGCGGCGGCTTGTTGCGTAGTGTTGCTCGCAGACGGGACAGACATTGCACAAACAATCAGAAGGACTATCAGCGCGGGAGGGCCGGCCATGAGCGGGATGTCGTACATGGAGCAGGAGCTGAGCAGTCAGCCGGAGACCTGGCTGGAGGCGGCACGGATCGGCGCCGGGAGGAGCCCGCTGCCCGAGCCGGGGCAGCGCGTCGCCGTCGTCGGCTGCGGCACCTCCTGGTTCATGGCGCAGTCCTACGCCGCGCTGCGCGAGGCCGCCGGGCAGGGGGTGACGGACGCGTTCGCCGCGTCCGAGGCGTTCCTCGGCGGCGACCGGGGGTACGACGTCGTCCTGGCGATCACGCGCTCGGGCACCACGACCGAGGTGCTGCGCCTGCTGAGCGACGTCAAGGGGCGCATACCGACCGTGACGGTCCTCGGTGATCCGGACACACCGGCCACGGAGCTCTCCGACGACACGGTCACGCTGCCCTTCGCCGACGAGAGGTCCGTGGTGCAGACCAGATTCGCGACCACGGCGCTCACGCTGCTGCGCGCCCACCTCGGCGAGGACGTGACCGGAGCGGTGCGTGACGCACGTCAGGCGCTGTCCGTCCCCGTCGAGCCGCAGTGGGTGGACGCCGAGCAGTTCTCCTTCCTCGGTACGGGCTGGACCGTGGGCCTGGCCAGCGAGGCGGCCCTGAAAATGCGGGAGGCGTCGCAGAGTTGGACGGAGTCCTACCCTGCGATGGAGTACCGCCACGGCCCGATCTCCATAGCCGCGCCCGGCCGTGTCACCTGGCTGTTCGGGCAGGCTCCGGAGGGTCTGGAGGCCGATGTGGCCCGTACGGGCGCGCAGTTCGTGCACCACGACCGGGACCCGCTGGCCGATCTGGTCCTGGTGCAGCGTGTCGCCCTGGAGCGCGCACGCGCCCGTGGCCTGGACCCGGACAACCCCCGCAGCCTGACCCGCTCGGTCCTGCTCGATACACCGGCCGCCCGATAACGGGCCCCGCGCCCGCGCACTCCCCCGTCCCCCCGTCCTCCCCCACCGACCGTCACGCCGTACGCAAGGGAGTCAGGTCCCCATGCCCCTCGTTCCCACCTCGTCGATCGTCGACGCCGCCCGCGAGGCGCGGGCCGGTGCCGTGGCGTTCAACGTCATCCACCTGGAAACCGCCGAGGCGCTGGTCACCGCCGCCGAGCGCAGCGGCGTCCCACTCATCGTGCAGATCAGCGAGAACTGCGTCCGCTACCACGGCAGCCTGCTGCCCCTCACCCGTGCCACCCTGGCACTCGCCGAGGCATCCACCGCCCGGGTGGCCGTTCACCTGGACCACATCACCGACGCGAATCTGGTGCACGAAGGCGTCGGGGCCGGGGTGAGCTCGGTCATGGTGGACGCGTCCGCGCTTGCGTACGAAGAAAATGTCGCGGCCACGGCGGAGCTGGCCTCCTGGTGCCATGAGCGCGGGGTGTATGTCGAGGCGGAACTCGGCGAGGTGGGCGGCAAGGACGGCGTCCACGCGCCGGGCGCCCGGACCGACCCGGACCAGGCGCTGGCATTCGTACGGGCCACGGGCGTGGACGCCCTCGCCGTGGCCGTGGGCTCCTCGCACGCGATGCGGGAGCGCACGACCGTACTGGACAAGAAGCTGATCACGGCTCTGCACGAGAAACTGCCGGTGCCTCTGGTGCTGCACGGTTCCTCCGGAGTCCCCGACGAGGAGCTGTGCCGGGCCATCGCCGCCGGTATGACGAAGATCAACATCTCGACGCACCTGGTCTCCGTCTTCACCCGCTCCATACGGGACGCCCTGGGGGCGGACCCCGAGCTCATCGACTCCCGGAAGTACGTCAAACCCGCCCGGGAAGCGGTGGCCCAGGAGGCGGCGCGGTTGCTGGGCGTGCTCGGGGCACCGGCGACCGTGCCGGGCCAGTACGCCCCGCAGGCACCCGCTCGCGGGTGAGCCACCCCTGGTTTCGGGGGCGTCACCGGCACCGCTGGAAACGAATTAGGCTCGCGCCATGAAGCGCCACGAACGGTTGAATGCCCTGCTTGAGCTGCTCGGTGAACGCGGCCGGGTGGATGTCGAGGAGGCAGCGACCCAGCTTGAGGTATCGGCCGCCACGATGCGGCGCGACATGGACGCCCTGGCCGGGCAGCAGTTGCTCAAGCGGACCCGCGGCGGCGCGGTGCTCAGTTCGGTGGCGTACGACCTGCCCATCCGGTACAAGCACTCCCACCGTGCGGTGGAGAAGGAGGAGGTGGCCCAGGAGGCGGCGAAGCTGGTGGGGCGCGGGGACGTGGTCGGGCTGAGCGGGGGCACGACCACCACGGAGATCGCGCGGGTGCTGGCCACCCGCCCGGACTTCGCCGAGGAGGGCCCGCAGCCGCATCTGACGATCGTCACCAACTCCCTCAACATCGCCAATGAGCTCGCGGTCCGTCCGCAGATCAAGATCGTGCTGACCGGTGGGGTGGCGCACTCCCGGTCGTTCGAGCTGGTCGGCCCGTTCAGCGAGCTGGTGCTCCAGCAGATCTCCGTCGACATCGCCTTCATCGGAGCCAACGGCATCGAACCGGTGATGGGCGCCACGGTCCACGACGAGGCGGAGGCCCGCGTCAACCGCCTCATGGCCGAGCGGTCCCGGCGCGCGGTCGTCGTCGCGGACTCCTCGAAGATCGGCCGGCGCTGCTTCGCAAGAGTGGGGGGCGCGGATGTCTTCGACACCTTCATCACCGACAACCGGGCAGAGGAGGCGATCCGCCAGGAATTCGCCGACCACGGACTGCGGGTGATAGCCGCCCGTTCGCTTCCCCACGCCTGACGCTCCTCGCCGGGACCGGCCGTGCCGGGAAGCGGCCGTGTCGGGAAGCGGCCGTGTCGGGAAGCGGCCGTGTCGGGAACCGGCGGTGCCGGAACGGGACCGTCCGCCGTGCCGGAAGCCGGGCAGCGCCGGGAATCCGGGCCGTGACGCGGGGGCACCGGCGGGGGCGCAGGCGGGCCGGGCGGGTCGCGGGAAACCGGCGGGCCGGCCCGCGGGGGCGCGGCTGAGGTGTCGGCGGGAGCGCGCCGGCGGGGGCGCCGATCTGTGTGGGGCAGCAGGTGGTCGGAACCGATCAGGAATGGAGAAGCATCGGGCATCGAGCCATGGCTAGAGTTGCCGCGCTGAACACGCCATTCACTCGACCTACCCCCCTCCGGACGTACGGGACGTGTCGTGACCTGGCCTCGCGGCAGCGTGGCACCGCGACCGCCTTCCAGGACCGCGACGGTGCCGCGTACGGCGGGAGGCGCTGGATCAGGGGCGGACCCGCCCCGCAGATGGAGACACGATGAGCATGGTCCCGAGGACGGATACGCAGTCACCCGCGCTGCACGCCGCCGACAGCCACGACATGATCCGGGTGCACGGCGCGCGCGTGAACAACCTCAAGGACGTCAGTGTCGAGATTCCCAAGCGCCGACTGACGGTGTTCACCGGTGTCTCCGGCTCGGGCAAGAGCTCGCTGGTGTTCAACACGATCGCCGCCGAGTCGCAGCGGATGGTCAACGAGACCTACAGCGCCTTCGTGCAGGGCTTCATGCCGACGCCGGCGCGGCCCGAGGTCGACGTACTCGACGGGCTGACGACCGCGATCATCGTGGACCAGCAGCGGCTGGGGGCCGATCCCCGCTCCACGGTCGGCACCGTCACCGACGCCAACGCGATGCTGCGCATCCTCTTCAGCCGGCTCGGGACTCCGCACATCGGCTCACCTGCCGCGTTCGCCTTCAACGTCCCCTCCGTCCGGGCGAGCGGTGCGATCACCGTCGAGCGCGGCAACAAGAAGGCGGTCAAGGCGACCTTCAACCGCACCGGCGGCATGTGCACGCGCTGCGAAGGCCGGGGCGTGGTCTCCGACATCGACCTCACCCAGCTCTACGACGACTCCAAGTCGCTGGCCGAGGGCGCGTTCACCATTCCCGGCTGGAAGTCGGACAGCTTCTGGACGGTGCGGGTCTACGCCGAGTCGGGCTTCTTGGACCCGGACAAGCCGATCCGCGAGTACACCAAGAAGGAGATGCAGGACTTCCTCCACCGGGAGCCCACCAAGGTGAAGGTCCAGGGGGTGAACCTGACCTATGAGGGGCTGATTCCCAAGATCCACAAGTCGTTCCTGTCCAAGGACCGGGAGGCGCTGCAGCCCCACATCCGGGAGTTCGTGGACCGGGCGGTCACCTTCACCACCTGCCCCGAGTGCGCGGGCACCCGGCTCAGCGAGGCGGCCCGGTCCTCCAAGATCGAGGGGATCAGCATCGCCGACGCGTGCGCCATGCAGATCAGCGACCTGGCCGCATGGGTCCGTGGCCTCGACGAGCCCTCGGTGGCACCGCTGCTCACGGCGCTCCAGCAGACCCTCGACTCCTTCACGGAGATCGGCCTGGGCTATCTCTCGCTCGACCGGCCCTCGGGCACCCTGTCCGGCGGCGAGGCGCAGCGCGTCAAGATGATCCGCCACCTCGGCTCCTCGCTCACCGACACCACCTACGTCTTCGACGAGCCGACCATCGGCCTGCACCCCCACGACATCCAGCGGATGAACAACCTGCTGCTGCGGCTGCGGGACAAGGGCAACACCGTGCTGGTCGTGGAGCACAAGCCGGAGACGATCGCGATCGCCGATCACGTCGTCGACCTCGGACCCGGCGCCGGTACGGCCGGCGGCACCGTCTGCTTCGAGGGCACCGTCGAGGGGCTGCGGGCCGGCGAGACCATCACCGGCCGCCATCTGGATGACCGGGCGTCGCTCAAGGAGAACGTACGCACCCCCGCCGGCACCCTGGAGATCCGTGGCGCGAAGGAGCACAACCTGCGCGACGTCGACGTCGACATCCCGCTCGGGGTGCTGGTCGTGGTCACCGGCGTCGCCGGCTCCGGCAAGAGTTCGCTCGTGCACGGGTCGCTGCCCCAGCAGCCGGGAGCCTGCGACAAGGGCGTGGTGTCGGTCGACCAGTCCCCGATCAAGGGCTCGCGACGGAGCAACCCGGCGACGTACACCGGGCTGCTGGACCCGATCCGCAAGGCGTTCGCGAAGGCCAACGGTGTCAAGCCGGCCCTGTTCAGCGCCAACTCCGAGGGCGCCTGCCCCGAATGCAACGGCGCCGGTGTCATCTACACCGACCTGGCGATGATGGCCGGCGTCGCCACCACCTGCGAGGAGTGCGAAGGCAAGCGGTACCAGGCAGCGGTGCTGGAGTACCGCCTCGGCGGGCGCGACATCAGCGAGGTGCTGGCGATGTCGGTGACCGAGGCCGAGGAGTTCTTCGGCGCCGGTGAAGCGCGCACCCCGGCCGCGCACCGCGTCCTGGGCAGGCTCATGGACGTCGGGCTCGGCTATCTCACCCTGGGCCAGCCGCTCACCACACTGTCCGGCGGCGAGCGGCAGCGGCTCAAGCTGGCCACCCACATGGGCAACAAGGGCGGCGTCTACATCCTGGACGAGCCCACCGCCGGCCTCCACCTCGCCGACGTCGAGCAGTTGCTCGGTCTGCTCGACCGGCTGGTGGACTCCGGCAAATCGGTCATCGTCGTCGAACACCACCAGGCGGTCATGGCGCACGCCGACTGGATCATCGACCTCGGGCCCGGCGCGGGCCACGACGGCGGCCGGATCGTCTTCGAGGGCACACCCGCCGACCTCGTCGCCGCCCGCTCCACCCTCACCGGCGAGCACCTCGCGGCGTACGTCGGCGCCTGAGCAGCCCGCGCCGGTGCCTGAGCGGGTCAGTCGAAGCGGATGTGTTTGACCCCCGTCCAGGCCCGGCGGAGGCGGCCCCGCAAAGGAGTGTCGGTGTCCGGGGTGAGGGTGAGTCCGGCCGAGGCGGCGATGCGGTCGGCGACCTGCGGAATCGTGAGGTGATCGGTCACCAGGTGCTCGGCGAACCGCGGGTGGCGCAGCCGCTCCAGGCACAGGTCGAGTTTCGCCACGGCGAAGCTCTCCCGGCGCAGCGGGGCGTCCTTGCCCGCGACGAGCTGTACGGCGCGCCCGAAGCCGCGCTCGCGCAGCCGCCGCAGTACGGTTCGGCGGTCGGCGAGCAGGGTGAAGTGCCGGACGTCATGGCCGCGTTCGCGCAGCCGGCCGACGGTCTCCTGGAAGTAGGAGGGTTCCACGACGGTCATCGGGGCGATGACCGGGCCGTCGTGCCGGGTGAGGGTCAGGTCCAGAACCTCGTACACGCCTTGCCGCCAGGCCGGGAGATCCTGGAAGTCTCCCCGTAGGGGCCGCGGGGTCATGCGGTGCAGGCCGAAGCCGACGTGTTCGGGGTCGCATATGAGGCTGCCGGGCAGTCGCCGCCCGAGTTCGTAGGCGGTCTGCGTCTTGCCGCCGCCGAAGGGGCCGTTGATCCACAGAAGCATAGGCAGAGCCTATGGGGTCACCCGGATTCTCCGGATTCTCCGGATTCTCCGGATTCTCCGGATTCCCCGAATTCCCCGGGTCCACCCTGATCCGCCCTGATCCACCCGGGGTCACGTCGGCTCACCATGTGCCGTCGCCGCGCAGCATGGCGTCGGCGCCACCGTCGATGAAGGTGATCTGCCCGGTGACGTGTGTGTTCCCGGCGGAGACGAGCCAGGGTACGCCGTACCGCGGTCACCGACGCCTGGGCCGCGGTCGGCATCCCGCTCAACGACATCGCCCCCGGCATCGTCCTGACGCCCATGACCGAGGGACCGCTCGCCGATGCCGCGACACGTGAGATCTTCGGCTCAGGCGTGCCGATGCCGCCGCACGGCCATGCCCGGACCGAGCCGGTCGCCGTACCGCTGGCCCCGCGCGGCGGCGTCGGCGCGGCGATCACGGCGTCCAGTTGGCCGCCGGTCAACTCCGTGGGGCGCTCGACCAGTTCCGTACGCCCTTCAGGAGTGGCCAGGTCCGCTCCGGTGACGGGACAGGTACGGGAGATGGCCGGCTCCTTCGCTGACGTGTTCCGACGTGCTCCGGCGTGTTCCGGCGTGTTCCGGCGTGTTCCGGTTCGTGGTCGACGCGGTCACCGACCCCGCACGGACGAAGGAGGACCGGCTCACGCCCGTACTCACCTCTGGCTGCCGGGCGGGGTGTCGCTGCGCGGCGCGAGAACCGGGGTGAGCGGCTCCCGCGCCCGGCCCTCGGTAGCCGGCCGCACTCCGTGGACCGGCCGCACTCCGTGGACCGGCTGCGGCGGCGCGGCGCCGGCGAGGAGTTCGCGTACGGTCTCACCGGCCTCGGCCGCGGTCCGGCGGGCACCCTTGTCCGCCGTCGGCCCCGGCCGCCAGCCCTCCATCACCGTGATACGGCCCCCCTCGGCCTCGAAGACCCGGCCGGTGACCCCTTCGGAGCCGGCCGAGCCGAGCCAGACGACCAGTGGGGAGACGTTCTCGGGGGCCATCGCGTCGAAGGTCCCGTCCTCGGGCGCTGCCATCGCCTCGGCGAAGGTCTGTTCGGTCATACGGGTGCGGGCGGCCGGGGCGATGGCATTGACCTGCACGCCGTAGCGGCCCAGCTCGGCCGCGGCGACCAGCGTCAGCCCGAGGACACCCGCCTTGGCCGCGGAGTAGTTCCCCTGCCCGACGCTGCCCGACAGCCCCGCGCCGGAACTGGTGTTGATGACACGGGCCCGCGGCATCCGCCCGCTCTTCGCCTCCGCCCGCCAGTGCGCGGCGGCGTGTTTGAGTGGCAGGAAATGCCCTTTGAGGTGGACGCGGAGCACCGCGTCCCACTCCTCCTCCGCCATGTTGACCAGCATCCGGTCGCGCAGGAATCCCGCGTTGTTGACCAGGGTGTCCAGACGTCCGTACGTACGGAGTGCCGTGGCGACCAGGGAGGCCGCGCCCTGTTCCGTCGCGATGTCACCGGTGTGCGCCACCGCCGCACCACCTGCCGCACGAATTCCGGCCGCCACTTCCTCCGCCGGACCGCCGGCGCCGACGGGTCCGGCGCTCCCGCCGCTGCCATCCGAGTTCACCCCGAGGTCGTTGACGACGACCTCGGCACCCTCGGCGGCGAAGGCGAAGGCATGGGCGCGTCCCAGGCCACGGCCCGCTCCGGTGACGACAACCACCCTCCCGTCACAGATCCCGCTCTCCCGCCCGTTCCCTCTTCCCGGCCCGTTCCCGCTCCCCGGCCCGATTCCGCTCGCGGTCATTTCCACTCCTCCCTGTCGTCCGCCCGTCGTCCGCCCGGCTTCTCCCCGTCCGCGGTCCGGCCGCGTGGTCGGGCCCGCGTGCGGTGGCCGTCGAGGCGCCGAGGAAGGCGGGGCGTTCGCCGCCCCCGTGGACGAGCAGGCTGGCGCCGGTCACGTACCCCGACAGGTCCCCGGCGAGGAAGACACAGGCCGCCCCGACGTCGGCAGGGACGGCGAGCCGCCCGAGCGGAACGGTGCGGGCGACCGCCGCGATGCCCGCCGCGTCGCCGTAGTGCAGATGCGCCTGCTCCGTACGTACCATGCCGACGACGAGTGTGTTGACCCGGACGGCCGGGGCCCACTCGACAGCCATGGAGCGGGCCAGGTTCTCCAGGCCCGCCTTCGCCGCCCCGTAGGCGGCGGTGCCGGGCGAGGGCCGGGTCCCGCTCACGCTGCCGATCATGATGATCGAGCCGCCGGTCGGCTGGGTGACCATGATCTCGCGGGCGGCCAGGGACGCGGTGAGCGGTGTCAGGAGGTTCAGCTCCACGGCGCGCGCCGCCTGTCGGGGCGTGGAGTCGGCGAGCAGCCGGTACGGGGTACCGCCCGCGTTGTTGACGAGGACGTCCAGGCGGCCGTACTGCTCGCGTACGCGCCGTAGGAGCGCGCCGACCGCGTCCGCATCCCGCAGATCCACCGCCTCGAATCGCGCCGTCCGCCCACCAGCACCACCGGCAGGACTGGAACCACTGACACCACCGGCACTCGGATCACCCCATGCCGCCGCCCCTATCGCCCCCGTCGCCCCTATCGCCCTCACCGGCCGCTCCGGTGGCCTGCGGGCGCAGATGACGACCTCCGCGCCCGCCGCCAGCAGCGCCCCCGCGATCCCCGCACCGACCCCGCGCGTGCCGCCGGTGACCAGCGCGACGCGCCCCGCCAGATCGATGGTGAGTGCCAAGGCCGCCCCACCTCCCGCAGCGCACCGCGCGCTGCTACCTTCTCGACGAGAAGCACCTAACAAACGTTTGGTGGAAAGGTAGCTGATCCGCTCATGGGTGTCTCCACCTCGCGCCGTGACCCGCCCTCCCCCGACGCCGGCATCGCGCTGGTCACCGTCGACTTCCCGCCCGTCAACGCGCTCCCGGTACAGGGCTGGTACGACCTGGCCGAGGCCGTCCGTACCGCCGGGCGCGACCCCGCGACCCGCTGTGTGGTGCTCGCCGCCGCCGGCCGCGGCTTCAACGCGGGGGTGGACATCAAGGAGATCCGGCGGGCGGCGGACAACTCCGCGCTCATAGGAGCCAATCGCGGGTGTCACGAGGCGTTCGCGGCCGTGTACGAGTGCGAGGTGCCCGTCGTCGCCGCCGTCCACGGGTTCTGCCTCGGCGGCGGTATCGGCCTGGTCGGCAACGCGGACGCGATCGTGGCGAGCGAGGACGCCACGTTCGGGCTGCCGGAGCTGGACCGTGGCGCACTCGGCGCGGCCACCCACCTGGCCCGGCTCGTCCCTGTGCACCTGATGCGCACGCTGTACTACACGGCCCGCACCGTCACCGCCCACGAACTCCACCGGCACGGCTCGGTGTGGAAGGTGGTGCCCCGCGCGGAGGTCCTGGACGCGGCCCGCGCGCTGGCCCGGGAGATCGCCGCCAAGGACGGCCGGCTGCTGCGCCTGGCCAAGGAGGCCATCAACGGCATCGATCCCGTCGACGTACGCCGCAGCTACCGCTTCGAGCAGGGTTTCACCTACGAGGCCGGTCTCGGCGGCATCTCCGACGGCCACCGCGACGCCTTCCTGTCCCGCCACCGGACGAAGGAGCCCAAGTGAGCGGCGGTCCCACCGACACGGGCACCACGGGCACCACTGACACCACGAACACCACGGACACGTCCGGGAAGATCATGACCGCCGACGAGGCCGTCGGCCGGCTGGCGAGCGGCATGACCATCGGCATCGGCGGCTGGGGCTCCCGCCGCAAGCCGATGGCGCTCGTCAGGGCCCTGCTCCGCTCGGACCTCACCGGCCTGACCGTCGTCTCCTACGGCGGCCCGGACGTCGGGCTGCTGGCGGCGGCCGGCAAGATCCGCCGGCTCGTCACCGCGTTCGTCACGCTGGACTCCATCCCCCTGGAGCCGCACTTCCGCGCCGCCCGCCAGCGCGGCGCCCTGGAACTGACCGAGCTGGACGAGGCGATGTTCCTGTGGGGCCTGACCGCGGCGGCCCAGCGGCTCCCCTTCATGCCGGTACGGGCCGGCCTGGGATCGGACGTCATGCGGGTCAACCCCCACATCCGTACGGTGGTCTCGCCGTACGCGGACGGGGAGGAGCTGGCCGCCGTCCCGGCGCTGCGCCTGGATGCCGCGCTGGTCCACCTCAACCGCGCCGACGCCCGGGGCAACGGCCAGTACCTGGGCCCCGACCCGTACTTCGACGATCTGTTCTGCGAGGCGGCGGACGCGGCGTATCTCTCCTGCGAGCGGATCGTGGACAGCGCGGCGCTGACCCGGGCGGCCCCTCCTCAGTCGCTGCTGGTCAAGCGGCCGTTCGTCAGCGGCGTCATCGAGGCGCCGAACGGCGCGCACTTCACCTCCTGCGTACCGGACTACGGCCGGGACGAGGCGTTCCAGAAGGCGTACGCACAGGCCGCCGGCGACCCGGAGGCGTGGGCGGGCTTCACCGAGCGCTTCCTGTCCGGCGACGAGCGGGACTACCAGGCCGCGGTCACGGCCTTCCGCACACGCGAGGTACGTCCAGCAGCGGCCCACGGGGAGGGAGCATGAGCGCCGCGCGCGCCGCCACCCGGGCGGAGGTCTGTGTGGTGGCCTGCGCCGAGGCGTGGCGCGGGGCAGGCGAGGTGCTCGCCGCCCCCATGGGCACCGTACCCACCATCGGAGCGCGGCTGGCCCGGCTCACCTTCTCCCCCGACCTGCTGCTGACGGACGGCGAGGCACTGCTCGCCGGTGACGTCCCGGCGCTGGGCGGCCGGGCGTCGGTGACCGAGGGCTGGCTCCCCTACCGGCAGCATCTGACGCTGGTGGCCACCGGCCGCCGCCACGTCATGATGGGTGCGAGCCAGATCGACCGGTACGGCAACCAGAACATCTCCTGCATCGGGGACTGGGGCCGACCCGCGCGGCAGCTCCTCGGCGTACGCGGCGCACCGGTCAACACCCTCAACAACCCGACGAGTTACTGGGTCCCCCGGCACTCCCCCAGGACGTTCGTCGCCCGTGTCGACATGGTCTGCGGTGTCGGCTACGACCGTGCGGCCCAGGCCGGCGGGGCCGCGAGCCGCTATCACCACCTCCACCGGGTCATCAGCGATCTCGGCGTGTTCGACTTCCGGACGCCCGACCGTACGATGCGGCTGCGGTCGCTGCACCCGGGCGTGGAGGTCGGGCAGGTGCGTGAGGCCACCGGGTTCCCGCTGCGCGTACCGCCGGAGGTTCCCCGCACCCGTGAGCCGACCCCCGACGAACTCCGGCTGATCCGCGAGACCATCGACCCCGGTGGCCTGCGCGACCGCGAGGTCCGTACATGAGCGGGCACGCGGGGTCCGCGGAGTCCGGGCAGCCGCCCACCCCGTCCGTCTCGTCCCCCACGTCCGCCCCATCCATATCTCCCGCCACATCCGTCTCGTCCACCCCATGCCTCACGACGCCGTTCACCGAACTGGTCGGCGTCCGCCACCCCCTCGTCCAGACCGGCATGGGCTGGGTGGCGGGCCCCCGCCTGGTCTCGGCCTCGGCGAACGCGGGCGCCCTGGGCATCCTGGCCTCCGCCACCATGACCGTGGACCAGTTGCGTGCCGCCGTCCGCGAGGTCAGGTCCCGTACGTCCGAGCCGTTCGGGGTGAATCTGCGCGCGGACGCCGGGGACGCCGCGGAGCGGGTGGCCGTGATCATCGAGGAAGGCGTACGGGTGGCCTCCTTCGCCCTGGCGCCCTCCCGGGAACTGATCGCCCGCCTCAAGGACGCGGGCGTGGTGGTGCTCCCCTCCGTCGGCGCGCGCCGGCACGCGGAGAAGGTCGCGGCCCTGGGCGCCGACGCGGTCCTCGTCCAGGGCGGCGAGGGCGGCGGGCACACCGGTGAGGTGGCCACCACGGTCCTGCTGCCGCAGGTCGTGGACGCGGTGGACCTCCCCGTCGTCGCGGCGGGCGGCTTCCACGACGGCCGCGGACTGGTGGCCGCCCTGGCCTACGGCGCGGCGGGCGTGGCCATGGGCACCCGCTTCCTGCTCACCTCCGACAGCACCGTCCCGGACGCGGTCAAGGCGTGTTACCTGCGGGCGTCGGTGCGTGATGTGGTGGTGACCAAGAAGGTCGACGGCATGCCGCACCGGATGCTGCGCAGCGATCTCGTCGACGCCTTGGAACACGCGGGCCGCCCGGGCGCGCTGCTGGGATCCGTACGCCATGCCGCCGCCTTCCGGAAGCGGACCGGCATGAGCTGGCCGCGCATGCTCCGTGACGGTCTGGCCATGCGGCGTGGCCGGGGCATGAAGTGGGGGCAGGTGCTGATGGCCGCCAATGCGCCGATGCTGCTGCGGGCCGCGATGGTGGAGGGGCGTACGGATCTGGGGGTGATGGCGGCGGGGCAGGTGGCGGGGGTCATCGAGGACCTGCCGACCTGTGCCGAGCTGGTCGACCGGATCATGGCGGAGGCGTGCCGGACACTCGCCCGGTTACCGGCTGCCAGGCCGGCGGTGGGCTGAATATGCCGTACGAGACACCTCGGCCGGTACCCGATGCCCGCTTCCGCCCTGCGGGGATGGACAATGGCCCATGGACGTGACGGACGGTTCCAGCCGGGGGAGATCACATGCGTATACGTAAGAGCCTTGCGATAGTCGGCACGGCGGTGGCGCTCAGCGGTTCGCTGGGGCTGGTGACGGCCGCCGAAGCAGCCGCTGCCAGTCGGCCGCCGCAGTGCGTCAAGGTGATGAAGTACTACACCAAGGATCACAAAAGGTACGTACAGCTCAAGAACCTGTGCACACAGCGCAAGGCGTGCTATGTCATCGTCGTTCCCGGGCGGCCCGATCCGCACGGACGGCTCGACCAGGGTGTGACGAAGGCCGTCGGCTACGGGACGGACCGCGGCCCCCGTGCGCTGTACGTCAAGAACACGGCCTGCTGAGGCCCGGAATCCGCCGGGCCCGCCCCGGTCTCCCCCCCTGCCCCTGGCGAGTCGTTGTGACGCGCCCGCGCCCCCGGCGGGCGCGCGCCCTCACAGCCGCTCGATGACGGTGACGTTCGCCTGGCCGCCGCCCTCGCACATCGTCTGGAGCCCGTAGCGCCCGCCCGTACGCTCCAGCTCGTGCAGCAGCGTCGTCATCAGCCTGCCGCCGGTCGCGCCGAGCGGATGCCCCAGGGCGATGGCGCCGCCGTTGACGTTGACCCGCTCCGGGTCGGCGCCGGTCTCCTTCAGCCAGGCCAGCACCACCGGCGCGAACGCCTCGTTGATCTCGACCAGGTCGATCGCGCCGATGGTCAGCCCGGCCTTCTTCAGCGCGTACGCCGTGGCGGGGATCGGCGCGGTCAGCATCCGGATCGGGTCCTCGCCGCGCACGGACAGGTGGTGGACCCGGGCGCGCGGTGTCAGCCCGTGGTCCCGTACGGCGCGCGCGCTCGCCAGCAGCAGGGCGCAGGCGCCGTCGGAGACCTGGGAGGAGACGGCGGCCGTCAGCGCTCCGCCCGGCAGGACCGGGTCCAGGGCCGCCATTTTCCGTGCGGAGGTGTCCCGCCGCGGGCCCTCGTCCACCGTCACCGCCCCGTAGGGCACCACTTCCCGCGTGAAACGCCCCTCGTCGACGGCGCGCACGGCCCGCCGGTGCGAGGTCAGCGCGTAGGCTTCCATGTCTTCGCGCGATATACCCCATTTGTCGGCGATCAGTTCGGCACCGCGGAACTGGTCGACGGGCTGGTCGCCGTAGCGGGCCCGCCAGCCCGCGCTGCCCGCGAAGGGCCCTTCGGTCAGGCCGAGCGGTTCGGCGGCCCGGCGGGCGGCGAAGCCGATCGGGACCATCGACATGTTCTGGGTGCCGCCCGCGACGACCAGATCCTGCGTCCCGGACAGCACCGCCTGCGCCGCGAAGTGGAGCGCCTGCTGCGAGGAGCCGCACTGCCGGTCGACGGTGACGCCCGGCACCTCTTCGGGGAGCCCGGCCGCCAGCCAGCAGGTCCGGGCGATGTCCCCGGCCTGCGGCCCGACCGTGTCCACGCAGCCCATCACCACGTCCTCGACGGCCGCCGGGTCCACTCCCGTACGGTCCATCAGCGCCTTGAGGACATGCGCGCCGAGGTCCGCCGGGTGCACGGCGGCCAGACCGCCGTTGCGCTTGCCGACGGGCGTACGCACCGCCTCGACGATGTACGCCTCGGGTGAGACCGGCACGACGGACATGGATCGCTCCTCCCTGTCTGGCTTGCCCCGGGCTGTTCTGTTGTCGCTCGCGCGGGCCCGCACGTCCTGGGTGGGCCCGCACGTCCTGGGCCCGCATATCCCGGGCCCGTACGGTTCGCTGCCGTACGGCTCAGCCCGTCCGGCTCATTCCCGTACGGCGATCCCGTCCAGCACCATCGACAGGTACTGGCGGGCGATCTCCTCCGGGCTGTGCTGCCCGCCCGGCCGGTACCAGCTCGCGGCGACCCAGACGGTGTCGCGTACGAAGCGGTAGGTGAGCCGGACGTCCAGGTCCGCGCGGAAGGCGCCCTCGGCCACCCCCCGCTCCAGCGTCCCCAGCCACGCCGCCTCGAACTTGCGCTGCGAGTCGGCGAGATAGCCGAAGCGGGGCCGGGCGGACAGGTGCCGGGACTCCTTCTGGTAGATCGCGACGGCGGCACGGTGCCGGTCGATCTCCCGGAAGGACTCGGTGACCAGGGCCTCGATGGTGCGCCGGGGGCCGAGACCGGCGGCGAGCACCGCGTCGTAACCGGCCCACAGCTCGTCCAGGAAAGTGCTCAGGATTTCATCGAGGATCGACTCCTTGGAGTCGAAGTGGTAGTAGAGGCTGCCCGCGAGCATGCCCGCCTCGTCGGCGATCCGGCGGACGGTGGTGGCGTTGTAGCCCTGGGCGGCGAAGACCTCGGCCGCGGTGTCCAGGAGTTCGCGCCGGCGTTCCGGTGAGGAATTGACGGCGCTCTTCCCGCCGCCGGCCTTGGACGTCCGGGAGGTCCGGGAAGTTTGAGAAGCCCGGGAAGTCTGAGGAGCCGGGGAGGACTGGGAAGTCCGGGGGGTCCGGGAAGTCCGGTCGGCGCCGGTCCGGTGGTTCTTGGCTGGCTTTTCGGTTGGCACCCGCCCATTGTCGCCGCCCGCACCCGCCCGCCCTCCGGGCGCGTCCCCGGGCGTGCGGCACGCCGCGTCCTTACGCATGCTGACTGCTGACCGCGACGACCTCGCCGGTCATGTACGACGCGTAGTCGCTGGCCAGGAAGACGATGACGTTGGCGACCTCCCACGGCTCGGCGGCCCGGCCGAACGCCTCCCGCGCCGTCAGCTCCGTCAGCAGTTCCCGGCTCGTCACCTTCGCCAGGTGCAGGTGCGCGGCCAGGCTCGGCGCCACGGCGTTGACCCGGATCCCGTACGCGGCGGCCTCCACGGCGGCGCAGCGGGTCAGGGCCATCACCCCGGCCTTGGCGGCGGCGTAGTGCGCCTGGCCGCGCTGGGCCCGCCAGCCCACGACGGAGGCGTTGTTGACGACGGCCCCGCCCCCGCCCGAGGCGCGCATGCGGCGCAGGGCGGCACGGGTGCAGCGGAAGGTTCCGTTCAGCGTGACGTCCAGGACCTTCGTCCACTGCTCGTCGGTCATCTCCACCAGGTCGGCGGTACCGCCCAGTCCCGCGTTGTTCACGACGACGTCCAGCCGGCCGTACCGCCGCTCGGCGAGGTCGAAGAGGGCGCCGATCTGCGTCTCGTCCGTGACGTCGCAGGGCAGCGCGGCAACGGCACGGGCGCCGAACTCCGCGGCCAGCCGCTCCTGGTACTCCTTCAGACGGCGGGTGTGGGCGTCGGAAAGGACGACACGGGCGCCCTCTTCCAGCAGCCTGCGGGCGGTCGCCGCGCCGATGCCGGCGCCCGCGGCGGCGGTGACGACGGCGGTCCGGCCGCTGAGGAGGCCGTGCCCCGGGACGTACGAGGGGACGCGGCCGGGGTCGCGCCCGGAGGCGGACGCGGGGACGTGCGCGGGCTTCTCGCTCGTCATGGCCGTACGCTAACCTACCAAACACTTGTTAGGGAACCTGGAGGACTCACCTGCCCGGAGTACGGGACCCGCGACCCGGGCCCCGGGAAGGGGACGCGCACCGATGGACCTCGAACACACCCCGCAGGACGAGGACTTCAGGTCGCAGGTCCGCGCCTGGCTCGCCGCCCACGTCCCCGCCGTCCCCCTCCCCTCCCTGGAGACCGAGGAGGGCTTCGCGGCCCACCGGGAGTGGGAGCGCGAGATGTACGCCGACCGCTGGTCGGTCGTCTCCTGGCCCGAGGAGTACGGGGGCCGGGGCGCCTCCCCTGTCCGCCGGCTGATCTTCGAGGAGGAGTACCACGCCGCGAGTGCCCCCGGCCGGGTCGGCCAGAACGGCATCAGCCTGCTCGCCCCCACCCTCTTCGCACACGGCACCGAGGAGCAACTCGCCCGGCTGCTGCCGCCGATGGCGAGCGGGGAGACGGTCTGGGCGCAGGCCTGGTCGGAGCCCGAGTCCGGCTCCGACCTCGCCTCGCTGCGCTCCACCGCCGTACGGACCGGGGGCGGCTGGCTGCTGCACGGGCACAAGACGTGGTCCTCGCGGGCCGCGTTCGCCGACCGGGCCTTCGGCCTCTTCCGCGGCGGTCCGGCCGCGGACCGGCCGCACCACGGCCTGACCTACCTGATGTTCGATCTGCGCGCGCCGGGCGTGACCGTACGTCCCATCGGCCGGCTCGACGGCAGGCCGGCCTTCGCCGAGATCTTCCTCGACGGCGTCTTCGTGCCGGACCGGGACGTGATCGGGGAGCCGGGTCAGGGCTGGCGGATCGCGATGAGTACGGCTGCGGACGAGCGCGGGACCACCCTGCGCGCCCCCGGCCGCTTCCTGGCCGCCGCGGACCGGCTCGCCGCCCTGTGGCGCGCCGCGGCAGATCCCCGCGACAGCGCCGTACGCGATCGGGTCGCCGACGCGGTCATCGCCGCCCGCGCCTATCAGCTCTTCACCTACGCACAGGTCTCGCGCCCCGCGGCGGCCGGCCCGGACCGTCCCGGCACCGGCCACGGGGGTGACGGCGCTGCCGCCGCCAGCCTCGGCAAGGTCTTCTGGTCCGAACTGGACATCAGGCTCCACGAGACCGCCCTTGATCTGCTGGGCCCCGCGGGCGAACTCGCCGATGCCGCCGGGGAGGTGCCGGACCACGGCCGCTGGGCCGAGGGGTGGACCTTCGCGCTGGCCGGCACGCTCTACGCCGGCACCAACGAGATCCAGCGCGACATCATCGCCGAACGCCTGCTCGGCCTGCCCAAGGAGCGTCGCCGGTGAAGTTCGTCCTGGAGGCCGAGCAGGCGGAGTTCGGGCGGGTGCTCGGCCGGATGCTGGCCGCGGCGGACACGCCGGGTGCCGTACGGGCGTGGGCGGCGGGAGATTCCGAGCCGGGGCGGAGGGTGTGGCGGCGGCTCGCGGAGGCCGGGGTGTTCGCCCTCGCGGTGCCGGAGGAGTATCAAGGGGTGGGCCTGCGGCCCGTCGAACTCGCCGTCGCGTACGAGGAGTTGGGGTGGCACGCGGTTCCCGGGCCGGTGGTGGAGTGCGCCGCCTCGGCCGTGCTGCTGGCACGGCTCGGTGACGCGGCAAGGGGTCAGGATTCGGGTACGGGGCCGGTACCGCGCCCGGAGGCGGGGTCGGGTCCGGGCGCGCGGTGGCTGCCGCGAATCGCGACGGCCGAGGCGATCGTCTCGTACGCGGACCGGGCACGCGGACCGTACGCACTGGACGCGGACACGGCCGACGTGACCTTCGTCCGCGACGGGGACACGCTGTGGACGTCGACCGCGAGCGGCCCCGTACAGCCCTCGCTCGACCCGGCCCGGCGGCTCGCCCGCCCGCACACGGACGGCGCGGGCGCAGCGGCAGCGGCAGCGGCAGCGGCAAGGGAAGCGGTCACGGCCGGCGCATACGTGGCGAGCGGCCCGGCCGTCGTGCGCGCCGCCGCGCACGCCGCGGACACGGCGGCGTTCCTGACCGCCGCCCAGGCGCTCGGCGCCGGCCGCCGGCTGCTCGCCGAGACGGTGACGTACGTCAAGCGGCGCACGCAGTTCGGCGTCCCCATCGGCTCGTTCCAGGCGGTGCGGCACCGGCTCGCCGACGTCCTGCTGGCCCTGGAGTTCGCCCGCCCGCTGGTGTACGGCGCCGCCGTGGCGCTGGCCGGCGACGAGGCGGGGGCGGGCCGTGAGATCGCGGCGGCGAAGGTGGCGGCGGGCGAGGCGGCGTACGGGGCGGCGCGGGCCGCCCTCCAGTTGCACGGCGCGATCGGCTACACGCAGGAACTGGACCTCTCGCTGTGGCTGCTGAAGGCGCGGGCCCTGCGCACCGCCTGGGGCACACCGTCCGAGTGCCGGGCCCGCGTACTCGGCACGCCCGCCGCCCTGTGATCACCGTCCCCTGATCACCACCCGGCCCCGCGACGAGCCGAGCACCTGCGCCCAGCCCTTCACATTCATTTCACAAGTAAAACACCTGTTAACATCTTGCCCATGGGGAAGCACGCCACACCCGCCGCCAAGGACGCCACACCGGCCACCGCCCGCACGCGCGGTGTGCGCGTCCGGCCGCTGCCCGTCAAAAGCACCGTCCGCCTGCGCCGACCCGTCGACATCTGGCACAAGCCTGCCCTCAGCGCGGTGGCCGCCCTCGCCGTCCCCGACTTCACCCTGCTCGCCCTCGGCCGCCTCGACCTGATCCTCTACACGTCCGCCGGGGCGATGTGTGCCCTGTACGCGCACGGCCTCCCGTACGCCGCGCGGGCCCGCGTCCTGCTCTGGGTGATCCTCGGCATGGTCGCGAGCCTGGGCGTCGCGCTGACCGCCGCCTCCCTCGTGGCCTCCACCGCGTTCCTGGTCGCCCTCGCCTCCTTGACCGCCGCCGTACACAAGGTCATGTGCGACGCGACCCGCATCGGGCCGCCGGGGAATCTGATCCTCACCTTCATCGCCGCCTCGGCCTTCTTCGTGCCGCAGCGGATCGGGCAGGTCCCCTGCCATCTGTCCCTCGCCCTCGCCGCCGGGGCGTTCGCCTGGCTGGTGTGCATGGCCCCGGCGCTCATCAGGCCCCACGGTCCGCAGCGGATCGCGGTCGCCCGCGCGCTGGAGGCCGCCGCCACCCTGCTGCGTACGGATCCCTCCGAGGCGGCACCCGCCCGGCACGCGACCGCCGCCGCCGTCAACGCCGCCTGGCACACGCTCTTCCTGACCCCGGCCCGAGCCGTGTCCCCGGCCTCGGCCATCTCGTCCGCGCCGGCCCGGCCCGCCGTCCGCCCGGCCCTCGACCGTCTCCTCCTGCACGCCGAATCGGCCCTCGCGGTCCGGCACGCCCCCGGCCCCGAGGACGCGGGCCGCGCCGACCGCTGTGCGGCATGGGCCCGGGACCTGCGACGGAACCGGCCGCTGCCCGGCATGCCGGCCGCGCCCCTGACCGCGGCACAGGCCGACGAGCTCACCGGCATCGCGGCCGAGCACGCCGCTCGGCACTCCGACGCGTACGGCACGGACACGGCGTACGGCATGGACGAGACGTACGGCGCGGACGCTGCGTACGGCGCGAGCACGGCACCCGGCGCGGACCCGGCGCACGCAGCCCCTCGCCGCCCCGCTCCCGACCACCCCCGCGGCCTGCGCGCCGTTCTCACCCGGCTCGCCCCCGGATCCCCCCTGCTGCCCATCGGCGCACGTGTCGCCGTGAGCTGCGTACTGGCGGGCTGGTGCTCGATGGCGGCCGGTGTCGGCCATCCGTACTGGGCCGTGGTCACCGCCGCCTCGGTCCACCAGGCCAACACCACCCTCTCCTGGCAGCGGGCGCTCCAGCGCACCCTCGGCAACTTCCTGGGCCTGCTGGTCTTCACCGCGCTGCTGCCGCTGATCCACACCGGTCCGCTCGCGATGATCCTGCTGGCGCTGGTCTGCCAGCTCGGCGCGGAGGCGTGCATCACCCGCAACTACTGGCTCGGCACGGTGTGGGTCACTCCGATGGCGCTGCTGCTGACCGAGTTCGGCAGTCACCTGCCGGCCCGCACCCTGATCACCGACCGCTGGACGGATACGGTTCTGGGCGCGGCCGTGGGCCTGGCCTGCTGCGTTCTGGTCACCAACCGCCGGGCCGGCGACCGCGTCGAAGCGGCGCTCACGCGGCTCGCCGTCGCACAGGCCGCGGCGCTGCGGCTGCTGGAGGCGGGCCACGCCCCCGGCGGCCCGCGCCCGGACGCCCTGGAGACGGACTGGGCCCGCGACCGCCTCTGTGCCCGCCTCCTCGAACTCCGTGAAGCCGTCGAGGTGGCCGCCGGCGAGTGGTGGCAGCGCGCCCTCCCCGAGGAGCGCGTCGCCCTCGCCGAGCAGGAGGGGCACCGCACCCTGGCCCGCCTCGTCCGCCACCTGTCCGCCGTCCCCGCCGGCCCGCCGCTCCCGCCGTCACCGGACTCCGGTCCGCATTCCGGTCCGCCCCGTCCGGTCGCCGTATCGGGCACGGGGCAGAATTAGCCCCGTACGGCGGTTTTCGCGAGGAATTCCAAGGAAGAAGGTGCGCGTGGCCGAGGACATCGTCGCCGGGGTGCTGCGCCAGTGGCAGCAGGTCCATCCCGGGCTGGACACCGGCCCGATGGCGGTGATCGGGCGGCTCAACCGCTGCTCCGCGCTGCTGCAGCAGGCCGCCGACGCCCCGCTGCGGCGCGTGGGGCTGACCCGCCCCGAATTCGACATCCTCGGGACGCTGCGGAGGATGGACCGCGAGCTGACGCCCGGCCGGATCGCCCGCGAGACCTTCGCGTCCGGAGCGGCGGTCACCAAGCGCGTACGGCAGTTGGAGACCCGCGGACTGGTGGCGCGGCGGCCCGACGAGCGGGACCGCCGCGTCTCCCACCTCTCCCTCACCGAGGAGGGCCGCGAGATCATCGACCGGCTGCTGCCCGAGCAGTTGCGTTACGAGGCCACGCTGCTGAGCGGCATCGACACCCAGCGGCGGGACCAACTCTCCGAAGACCTGGGCGAGTTGCTGGTCGTCCTGGAGGGCCGCCTCGGCAGCCTCCTGGACTGACCGGCCCCCGGACCGACCTGCCTCCCGGCCTGCCACAGCATCCCTCGCCTTCCCTCATCCTCCCAGCCGGGCGATGCGCCCCTTCTCCCCCGCGGCCCAGCATCCGAGGTCCGGGGCACAGTCGACGGTGTCGTACGAGCCGGTGTCGAAGGTGTGCCAGGTACGCCCGCCGTCGAAGGTCAGGTCGCTGCCGGTGGGTCCCACGGCGAGGGCGAGCCGGCGCGAGTGCGGCAGCCAGGCCACCCCGGAGCGGTATTCCTTCGGCGGCGCCGTGGCCGCGGCCCAGGAAGTGCCGCCGTCCCCGCTGACCGCCGCCGCCCGGGGCGAGGGCTGCCCGGGGCGGTAGTCGCCGCCGACGGCGATGCCGTGCGCGGTGTCGCGGAAGGCGAGGCCGAAGACGCCGCGCGCCGGGTCGCCCGCCGGGACCGGGGTGGCGGCGACGGTCCACGTACGGCCGCGGTCGGAGGAGTGCAGGACGCGGGAGGCGGCTGCGCCGCCGGTGGCGATCCAGGCGTCCCGCGGCCCGGAGCTGACCAGGCACTGACCACTGGCGGCGAAGGACGCCTCACCCGGCTGGGCGGCCGGCATGCCGCGGCCGGGCAGGAGGCGCCAGGTACGGCCGCCGTCGGCGGTGGACACGATGCGATACCTCCCCTCGACGGGATCGCTCAGCGCGATGCCGTGCCGCCGGTCGAAGAAGGTCATGCAGTCGTAGAACGCCCGCGGGTCGGTGTTGCGGAAGCTCTCGCTCCAGGTCGCGCCCGCGTCCTGCGTACGGAAGACACGGGACGCCTCACCCTCCCCGATGGCCAGGACGACGGCGTGCCGGGCGTCGAACGCCTCGACGTCACGGAATTCCAGCCCCTGCGCACCAGGCGGAGAGACATCGCGCCAGCTCCGGCCGCCATCACGCGTACGCAGCACGGTCCCCTTGGTCCCCGCCACCCAGGCGGTCGAACGGCTGACGGCGGCCAGTCCACGCAGCCGCGCGTCGCTCCCGCTGTCGGTGAGCCGCCACCCGCCCTTGACGGCGCCCGGCGCCCTCCCGTCCACCGCCCCCGGCCGCGCCGCCGCCGCCGGCGACACGGTCCCGACCCCGACCGCCATCACACACAAGGCCGCCGACACCCCCGCACCACCTTCGTCAAACTCCCCATACCCCTCGCACCCCTCGCGCTCCTCACACCCCTCATGCCGCTGGAAGCTAGTCCAGCCGCCCGGCCCCGTCCAGGGACGGGTAGGCCACCCGCCGCCTGGCAGCGACCCGCCGCCCTCCCTACAGTGCTGATGAGAGCCCGTACGGGGCACCGAAAGCACCGAGGCACCCATGGACCAGCAAGAGATCCTCTCCCGCATCACGGCGATGGTCGAGGACGAGAAGGCACTGCGCGCCCGGATCACGGACGGCGCGACCGACGGCACGGCCGAACGCGAGCGGCTCACCGCGCTGGAACGCGAACTGGACCGCTGCTGGGACCTGTTGCGCCAGCGCCGGGCGAAGGCGGAGTTCGGCGAGAACCCCGACGAGGCCACCCCGCGCCCCGCCACCCAGGTCGAGAACTACCGCAACTGAAACCACTTCCCGAGTGACGCACGTCACACATCATTCCTGTGCACGGCCGCCCGGGGTCCCCCGTCCTAGTGGACGAAGAGGCCAGGATCCGCACCGAACGCAAGGAGCCGGCGATGCCCCACGCCATCGACCATGCCGTCCAGGCACGCCTGATCGCGACCGTCCCCGGTCGCGGGCGATCCCGGCCCGCCTGCGCTACGAACGCACCGACCCCTTCGCCGTACAGATCCTCTTCCCGGCCGTCGCCTCACTGGACGGCGCCGAAGTGACCTGGACCTTCGGCCGCGAACTGCTGGCGGACGGGCTGCTCGCACCGTCGGGCGCCGGTGACGTACGAATCTGGCCGTGCGGCCCGAACCGCACGGTCATGGAACTCCACACCGAAGGCGGACTGGCCATGGTCCAGTTCACCCGCCGCGACCTGCACCGCTTCCTGACCCGCTCCTACACCCTGGTCGCCCGCGGCCACGAACCCCACCACCTCGACGTCGACGCCGACCTCGCCGCCCTCCTCCGCCAGGCCTGACCCCACCCGGCAACGCCGTGACCCGCTGGGCCGGCTGACCCCGCGGGAGCGCGAGGTGCCGGCGCTGATGGCGGAAGGCCGCTCGAACGTGGCCGTGGCCCGCGCGCTGGTCGTCACGGAGGCCGCGGTGGCCAAGCACATCGCGAACATCCTGCACAAGCTCGATCTGCCGCCGGCGCCGGACGACCACCGCCGGGTGCTGGCGGTGCTCGCCTTCCTCCGGGGCTGAGAGCCCGGGGACGGGGAGGCCGGAGCACCCGGAGGCCGGGGCGCCCGAACGCCGGGAGGCCCCGGCGCGTCCGGCCGACCGGGCGGTTCGTGGTCCGGCTCACCCGGCGACGGGCTCCCTGGCCTCCTCCGTGGCCTTCCCGCCGTCGCTCTCCGTCTTTTCGAAAAGTCCCTCCAGATACGCGTCGAGAAGGTCCACGGCCCGTTCGGGGCTGTGGACGCCCAGGAGGGTGTAGGTGCCCAGGCCGTCGACCAGGCTGATCAGGAGTTCGGCTTCGGTGGCGGGGTCGCGGCCGGGGGTGAGGTCGCCGTGGGTCGCGGCCATGCGGAGCTGGTCGGCGAAGAAGGCGGCCAGATTGGGGATGCCCTCGCGGGCCTCGGCGCTGAGGCGTTCGTCGTGGACGGCGCGGGAGAAGTGGGCGACGCCGATGAGCGCGCCGGTGCGGCTGTTGTCGTCCAGGGGGAGCATCCCGGTCAGGCAGGTGCGCAGGATGGTGTACGGGGTGGGGGCTTCGGCCAGGCCCTCCAGGTGCCGGCGGATGCGCTCTTCGGCGAGGTGGCTGACCCGCCGGCAGGCGAAGGTCAGCATGTCGTCCTTGGTGCGGAAGTAGTGCTGGAGCCGGCCGAGCGAGATGTCCGCCTCGGCCGCGACGTCGCGCAGGCTCACTCCGTCCAGGCCACGGGCGCCGGCGATGCGCCACAGCGCGTCGACGATCTCCTGCCGTCTGGCTTCGTGGTCCACCTTCTTGGGCACCGGCGTTCCTGCCTCTCAGTTTTTACAAGTCGCTCGTACTGTTATAGCTTACAGCCGTCCCAATACATTTGACTTGAAAACGGGTGACGACCATGCCCGCGCACGCCGCGCCGCCGCTCCTGCGACCGCCCCGCCACCGGGTCGATCCCCGCGCCCGCCGCTGGTGGACCGCCCAGGCGTTCTGGACCCTCAGCGGGCCGATGCTGCTGACCGCCGTCGTCCTGGCGCTGCTCAGCGTGCTGTTCTTCCCCGGCGCGCTGCCGTGGCTCGGGCCGTTGCTGATGGTCACGCTGGTACTGCCGGGGCTCGGGTACCTCTTCGTCATGCCGCGCCGGCGGTACTCCGTACACGCCTGGGAACTGGGCAGCGGCGCAGTGTACGCGGCGAGCGGCTGGTTCTGGCACAAGCGGCGGATCGCGCCGCTGTCCCGGGTGCAGACGGTGGACACCGTGCGCGGTCCTTTGCAGCGGCGGTACGGGCTGGCGACGGTCACCGTCACCACCGCGTCCACCGCCGGTGACATCAAGATCGCCGGGCTGTCCGACGCCGACGCCGAGGAGCTGGCGCGGCGGGTCGGACAGGCCGCGCAGGCCGTGCCGGGGGATGCCGCGTGATCGGCGGGGAAGCGAGGGGCGCAGACGTGAGGAGTGGGGACGTGCCCGGTCGGGCGGAGTGGCGGCGACTGGACGCGCGGACGCTGCTGGTGCACTGCGGGTGGATGGGGGCGCCGCTGGGGTCGCTGGCCCTGACCGCACTGGCCACCGGCGGCCGGATCGGCACCGGGGCCTGGATCACCCTGGCGTGCCTGGCGGGCGCCTTCGCCGTGGTCACCGGGATCGGGTGGGTGCGCTGGTCCCGTACGTCCTACCGGCTCACCCACGACTCCTTCGACGTACGGTCCGGGCTGCTGACCCGGCGGGTGCGCAGCGTACCCCTGCACCGCATCCGTACGGTCGACCTGACGGCCTCCCCGCTGCACCGGCTGCTGGGCGTCGCCGTCCTGCGGGCCGGCACCGCGGGCTCGGCGGGCGGCGGTGGCGGCGAGCTGTCCCTGGAGGCGCTGGCCGCCGCCGACGCCGAGCGGCTGCGCGCCGAACTGCTGGCCCGGGCCGGCGCCCGGGCCACGGACCAGGACCCGGTGCTGGCCCGCGTCAACTGGCGCTGGCTGCGGTACGCGCCGCTGACCTTCTGGGTCATGGGCGGCGTCCTGGTCGCGGCCGGGTCGCTCTACCGGGTGCTGGACGGCATGGGCGTAGAGGTGTGGAAACTGCCTTTCGTGCAGCGCGCGTTCACCGAGTTCGGCAACAGCATGCTGTGGCTGACGGTCCCGGCGGCGCTGCTGGCCGTCCTCGCCCTCGGCTCGGCCGGGGCGCTCGTCCTGTACGTCGAGAACTGGTGGAACTTCCGCCTGGAGTGGACCGATCACCGTACGCTGCGGGTGCGCCGCGGACTGTTCACCACCCGCTCCGTCACCGTCGAACGGGCCCGGCTGCGCGGGGTGGTGCTGCGCGAGCCGCTGCTGCTGCGGGCCGGCGGCGGAGCGACCGTACAGGCCGTGGCGGGCGGACTGGGCGATCGCGAGGAGAACCGCAGCCGCAGCGCGCTGCTGCCGCCCGCGCCGCGTACGGAGGCACTGCGGGTCGCCTCCGGGGTGCTGCGCTCCCCCTTCCCCACGCCGCGGCTACGGAAACACCCCCGGGTAGCGCTGCGCCGGCGCCGGATGCGCGGGCTGCTCTTCGCCGTTGTGCCGATCTGTGTACCGCTCCTCGCGCTCGGTCTTGTTCTCGGTGCCGCCCTGGGCCCCGGTTCCGCCGTGACTCCCGTACTGCTGCACGCCGCCTGGATCTACGGCGTGCTGTCCACGCTCGCCGTCCTGTGGCTGGCCCGGGACGCGTACCGCAATCTGGGACACACGATCGAGGGGCCGTATCTGCTCGTGCGCTCGGGCACGTTCAGCCGGGACACCCTCGTGCTGCGGCGGGAGGCGATCGCGGCCTGGACGTTCTCCAGCTCGCCGTTCGGCCGGCGGGCGGGTCTGGTCACGCTCACCGCGGCGGTGGCGGCGGGCGAGGAGGGCTACCGCGTCCCGGATGTGGCCGTGGGCGACGCGGCGTCCCTGGCCTGCGCGGCGACGCCCGGGATGCTGGAGGAGTTCCTCGCGTAGGGGTTCGACGCAAGGGACTTCACTGCGGAGGAGCGGCGGAGGCGGCATCTCTTACCGGCTCATGGGCCTCTTCGGCCACTGAAACCTCATGGGTCATCGGCATGACATAGATCACACCCTTGTCGCGTGCACGGTCGGCGCGGGCACACCGTCTTACAGAACGAGCGTGCCCACAACCCACAGCGCAAGGGAGCAGCCGCGATGCAGGGTGTCATCGACCAAGCCGTCCAGGTCCGACTGATCGCGACCGCACCCGGCCCGCATGCCGTTCCCGCGGTGCTGCGCTATGCCCCCGCCGACCCGCTCGCCGTCCGTATCACCTTCCCCCCGGAGATATCGCTGGACGGCGTCGCGGTGGACTGGGCCTTCGCCCGCGAGCTGCTCTCCGAGGGGCTGCGGGCGCCGTGCGGGAGCGGCGATGTACGGGTGCGGCCGTTCGGATCGGGGCGTACGGTCCTGGAGTTCCACGTCGAGGACGGCGTGGCGATGGTCCAGATGCGCACCTCGGACATCGAGCGCTTCCTGGAGCGGTCCTACGACGCGGTGCCCGAGGGCCGGGAGCAGCAGCACCTGGACGTCGACGGCGGTCTGGCGCAGCTCTTCGGCGCGGCGTGACCGGCCGCGCGTCCGCTCGGACTTCCGGCCCGAGCGGACGCGCGGCCGGTCACCCGCTCCGGCGCTGCGCCCCTCCCCGCCTTTCCCCCGTCAGGCTCCCCGGGTCGGCCCGGCCCGGTTCAGCGCCGGGGGAAGCCGAAGCCGTACCCCTGCTGCTTCATCCACGGCAGGAGCCGCTCCATCGCCTCGACCGTCTGCACGCGGTTGCCGCCGCCGTCGTGGAAGAGGACGGTCGGCCCGAGAGTTATCTCACGCTGCACGGTGTTGACGATCGACTCGACGCCGCCGCGCTCGAAGTCCTTGCTGTCCACGTTCCAGCCCAGGGGCCGCATGCCGCGGTCCGCGGCGATCCGCCGGCTGTACGGCGTGAAGGCGCCGCCGGGCGCCCGGTAGTACTCGACCTTCGCGCCGCCCGCCGCGGCCTCGATCATCTTCTGGGCGTCGATGATCTGCTTGGCCTGGTAGCTCTCCGGCCGGTGGTCCATGCCGGTGTTGTGGTCCATGGTGTGGTCACAGAGCTTGTGGCCGGCGGCCACGACCTTCTTGACCATGTCGGGGTTGGCCTGGGCCTGCGGACCGATCATGCAGAACGTGGCCTTGACGCCGTTCTTCTCCAGCACGTGGAGGACCTTCGGCGTCCAGATCGGGTCCGGGCCGTCGTCTATCGTGATGTTGAGGCTCTTGCCGGGCCGGTCGGAGGCGTGCTCGATCTCCGGGTCGACCTTGACCTGCGGCGCCCGGCGCTGTGCGTGCTCGGGCTTGTGCCCGTTCCCGGCATCGGCGTCGGCCGGGGTGTCGGACTGGGTGAAGGCCAGTATCCCGGCCACCGCCATCGACACCACCGCCACCGCGGTCACCCCGATGATGCCGCCCTCGATACCGCCACGCCGTGCCATCTGCATCCCGTCCCTACTACTGTGCGAGCACATGCGCCCGCCCCTGCCGTGCGAGCTTCACTGCTCACGCTCACACGCTTAGTGTCTTGCACTACGACAGATGCGAAGAATTCCGGTCGGGATGCGCCTGTTACCGATCCATCATGAAACTTATTGATACTGAACCCATGCCACGAGTACTTCTCATCGAGGACGACGCCGCCGTACGGGACGGAGTCAGTCTTGCGCTCCGGCGGCGCGGCCACGAAGTGGCGGCTGCCGCCAGCGGCGAGGAGGGCCTGGAGACCCTGCCGGTCTTCCGCCCCGACATCGTCCTGCTGGACCTGATGCTCCCGGGCAAGGACGGCTTCGAGGTCTGCCGGCGCATCCGCGCCGACCGCCAGCTCCCGATCATCATGCTCACCGCCCGCGGTGACGACCTCGACGTGGTGCTCGGCCTGGAGGCCGGGGCGGACGACTACATCGTCAAACCCGCCCGCGGCGAGGTACTGGAGGCGCGGATACGGGCCGTGCTGCGGCGTACGGCGCTGCCCGCCGACGGCCAGCCCGCCGCCGAACACGGGCCGGCCCCGGTGGAGACGTACGGACAACTGGCCATAGACCGCGCCGGACTCGTCGTCACCAAGAAGGGCGAGGACCTGCCGCTGGCCCCCTCGGAGATGAAACTGCTGCTGTTCCTGTCCGCCACCCCCGGGCAGGTGTTCAGCCGCCAGCAGTTGCTGGAACACGTATGGGAGCACAGCTATCACGGTGACGCGCGGCTGGTCGACGCGTGCGTGATGCGGCTGCGTACGAAGATCGAGGACACCCCGCGCGCACCCCGGTACGTGCAGACGGTGCGCGGTTTCGGCTACCGCTTCGGACCTCTGTGAAGCGCCACCGGACCGCCCTGGCGGATCACACCGGCCCTGCGGACCGGACCAGTCCTACGGACCGGACCGACCGTGGGGACCATGCCGATGCCACGCATCAGGACAGTCCTGCGGATCAGGACAGTCCTGCGGAGCGGGCCGACCGGGGCTCCACAAAGGACTCCCGGCACTCCACCAAGGGCGGCCGGCGCCTGGCCCTGTCCCGCTGGTTCCCGCGCGGCCTGCGGGCCCGGCTCGTCGTCGCCTTTCTGCTGGTCTCCGCCGTCAGCGCGCTGACCACCGCCGCCCTCACCTACCGCGAGGCCCGCAACGCCATCCTCCAGCGGTCCCAGGACGCGGCGATCAAGGATCTGCGCGGGCAGGTGAACTCGCTCGCGCCCGATCTCGCCGTGCCGCCCACCCGTGCGGACCTGGACGAGTTCACCCGCCAGCTCGACCGGTCAGGCAAGGCGCAGGACTGGGACGTACGCGTGCAGTACAAGGGCATTCCGGAGAGCGGCGAGAGCTGGCTGCGCGGGGAGGTCGTGGTGCCCGCGGCCCTGAAGGAGTCGGTCGAGAAGCGGCACGTACCGGCCTTCCAGCGGGTGGACCGCCACGGCGACCCCTGGCTGCTGATCGGTATGCCGGTCCTCCAGGGGCAGGACGGCAAGGCGTCCGACCTGTCGGTCTACGCCCAGCTTCCGCTGCGCGCCGAGGAGGCCAACGTCGAGGCGCTGGTCAGGGCCGCGCAGGGCGGCGCCCTCCCGGTGCTGGCGCTGTCGGTGATCCCGGCACTGCTCGCGGCCCGCGGGGTGCTGCGGCCCGTACGGGGTCTGCGGCAGGCCGCGGGGCGGATCGCCGAGGGCAAGCTGGACACCCGCCTGGAGGTCAAGGGCTCCGACGAGCTGGCCGACCTCTCGTGCACCTTCAACGACATGGCGGCGAAGCTGGAGGAGAGCGTGGCGGACCTGCGCCGCATGGAGGCCAACGCCCGGCGCTTCGCCGCCGACGTCTCGCACGAACTGCGGACCCCGCTCGCCGCGATGACCGCCGTCACGGACGTGCTGGACGAGGACGCCGACTCCCTGGACCCCGACACCGCCTCGGCCGTACGCCTGATCAGTCAGGAGACGGGCAAGCTGGCCCGCATGGTCGAGGACCTGATGGAGGTCTCGCGCTTCGACGCGGGCGCCGCGGCGCTCCACCTGGACGAGGTGGACGTCGCCGAGACCATCCGCAAGACGCTTCAGGCCAGGGCGTGGCAGGGCCGGGTGGAGACGGATCTGCCCCCGGGTGTACGGGCCCGGCTCGATCCGCGCCGCCTGGACGTGGTGGTGGCCAACCTCGTGGGCAACGCCCTGCACCACGGCGGCGAGCCGGTACGGGTGGTGCTGCACACCCCCGCGCCGGGCGCTGGACGGCTGCTGATCGAGATCACCGACCACGGGCCGGGCATCGACCCCGAGGTCCTCCCGCACGTCTTCGACCGCTTCTACAAGGCGGACTCCGCGCGGGCCCGTTCCGAGGGCAGCGGCCTGGGGCTGGCGATCGCCATGGAGAACGTACGGCTGCACGGCGGGACGATACGCGCGGCCAACTGCCCGCAGGGCGGAGCGAGGTTCACGGTGGAACTGCCGATGGAGGAGGACACGTACGCGTACGAGGCCCCGGGGCGGGACGCGGAGGGGGCACCGCGGACGGCACGGGAGGCAACGGCGGCGCGGAGCGCGAAGCGGGCCGGGACCGCGGCCGGCGCCCGGGGCAGGGCGGCGGACGGTACGGCGGGGGACGGTACGGCGGCGGACGGGGTGCCGTCCACGGACGAGCCGTCGCGGGCGGCGGCACAGGAAGTGGGCACGGTATGAGAAAGGCCGGCGTGAATTCCGCACGGGTGCGGCGGCCGGCGAGCGGCGGCCTGGTCACCGCGGGGCTGCTCGCGACGGGCGGGCTGCTCGTCGGCACGCTCACCGGCTGCGGCGTCGCCCCGACCGGTGTCATCGACGCCGGTGAGCCCGCCAAGGGGATCAAGGCGCCGGGCAAGCCCGCGCCCGACGTCCAGTTGTACTTCCTGGGCCCGGCGGGTCTGCGGCCCGCCAGCCGGCCCGCGAAGGCACCGGTCGACGCGGAGGAGGCGGTCCAGTTGCTCATGGACGGCCCCAACGACGCCGAGCGGCAGCGCGGGCTCTCCAACGTCCTGCCCAGGTTCCCCGGGGAGGTCACCGTGGAGGCCGACGCCGGCCGGATCGTGATCCGGGTCCCCATGAACGCGAAGATGCTCAGCACCCCCGCGCTGAGCCAGTTGGTGTGCACGGCGGCCAACGCGCACGTACCGGGCGGCAAGCCGGCCGCGGAGGTCAGCGTGACCGTGACGGGCGGGGGGTCGAGCACCGGTCCCATGGTGTGCGGCGGCAACAACGCCTTCCCGGTCATCCAGCTCAAACCCACCCACTCCCCGTCCGCGGCCCCGGACCCGGGGTCGGAGTCGGGTTCGGGCACGGGCTCGGCTTCCGGTGAGGACCCGGGTTCGGGCTCTTCGCAGGAATAGCGCGAGCGGCGCCCCGCCGGTGATGCGGCGCGGGCGCTCCCACCGCAGACTTGAGGTCCGCGCGCGTCCGCCGAGGAAGGGACGGCTCGATGGCGGAGGGCATGTCCAGCACGGTCCCACCGGTCGGCACCATACCTGCGGCCATCGGCCGGATGGCGGCCGGCCGCGTACCCGGCCGCCTCATCGACCGCTGGCTCGACCTTCCCGAGCCCCTGTTCCGTACCCTTGAGCACACCCTTGACCTGCGCATTCCCATGCCGGACGGTACGGTGCAGCTCGCCGACCGGCACCGTCCGCGCGGCGCCGGCCCGCTGCCGGTGGTCCTGATGCGCACGCCGTACGGGAAGCACCGGCCCGACGTACGGCTGTTCGCCGGCGTCCTGGCCCGGCGCGGCTTCCAGGTCGTGGTGCAGAACGTACGCGGTGTCTTCGGCTCCGGCGGCGGCTTCCACGCCTTCCGGCAGGAGAAGGACGACGGTCTGGCGAGCGCGGCGTGGCTGCGCGCCCAGCCGTGGTGCGACGGCGGACTGGCGATGGCGGGCGCCAGCTACCTCGGGCACACCCAGTGGTCGGCCGGCCCCTACCTCGACCCGCCGCCGGCGGCGATGTGCCTGGGCGCCACCACCTCCGACTTCACCGCCGCCTTCTACCCGGGCGGCGCGCCGGCCCTGCACGACATGCTGGTGTGGTCGGCGCTGATCGGTACGCAGGCCGGCGCCCCGCTCGGCGGGCTGCTGCCCCGGCCGCTGCACGACCGGACGCTGCGGCGCGCACTGCGCCGACTGCCCCTGAGGGACGCCGACCTGACCGCGATCGGGCGGCCCGAGCCCTTCTGGCGTGCGGTCACCGCGCACGCCGGAGCCGGTGACGGTTTCTGGGCGCCGATCCGGCACAGTGCCGCCGCCGCGTCGCTGACCGCCCCGGTCAGCATGGTGACCGGCTGGTGGGACCTGCTCCTCCCGGGGCAGTTGCGTGATTTCTCGGCGCTCGCGGACGCCGGGCACGGTCCCCGGATCACCATCGGCCCGTGGGGTCACGACGCCGGCGCCCTGCGCACGCTGATCACCGACCAGGTGTCCTGGCTGAGCGCCCAGTTGCACGGCGACCGGGCGCAGCTCCAGCGCCCGCCCGTACGCCTGTACCTGCAACGGGCGGGCCGCTGGCTGGACTTCGACCGGTGGCCGCCGGCCCGGTCCGTCCCCACGGCGCTGTATCTGCACCCGGGCGGGGCGCTGGACCGGTCCCGGCCGCCCGCCTGTTCGCCCGGCACCTTCTGCTACGACCCCGCCTCCCCCACGCCCTCGCCCGGTGGCCCGCTGCTGGCCTCGGCATGCGCCGAACGCGGTCAGCAGGACAACACGGCGGTCGAACGGCGCCCGGACGTGCTGGTCTTCACCAGCCGGCCGCTGCCCCGGCACCTGGATCTGATCGGCCCGGTGTCGGCGCGGATCCACCTCCGTACGGACACCGGGCACGGCGATGTCTTCGTACGGCTGTGTGACGTGGACCGTGCCGGGGTGTCCCGCAACGTCACCGACGGCATCCTGCGGCTGCGCCCCGGCCACCCGGCGGCGGATGGCGACAACGTGGCCGCGGCCCGGGTGGAACTGCATCCCACCGGCTACCGTTTCGCGCCCGGGCACCGCCTGCGGGTCCAGGTGGCGGGCGGCGCCTTCCCGCGCTTCGCGCGTCACCACGGCACCGGCGCACCCGCCGGGGAGGCCGTGGCCGGCCGCCGTGTGCGCTTCGAGGTCTTCCATGAGCCGGGGCGCGCGTCCGCCCTCACACTCCCGCTGTGGAACCCGGAAGGAGACTGATCCCGGGCCGTCCGGGTAGGCGCTCCGGTGCCGCCCCCACGGGGGCGGCGGCGGGGCTCTGCGACTCTGGGGAGAGGTCATGGGACTGGTCAAAGCGGCGGTGGTCGTGCTGGATTGCTCCGCACCGGAGAAGCTGGCGGACTTCTACCGGGAGCTGCTCGACGGCGAGGAGCGGCCCGGCGCGGGCGCCGACCGGGTGGAGGTCGTGGGCCGTACGGGTATCCACATGGCCTTCCGGCGCGATCTGAACGCCACCCCGCCGAGCTGGCCGCGCCCCGACAGCTCGCAGCAGATCCACCTGGACCTGCTGGTCACCGAGGAGGACATGGACGCCCTGGAGCGGAAGGTGGTCGGCCTGGGGGCGCGTCCGATGGACACCAAGGACGACACCGGCCCGCGTGAGGTCCGGCTGTACGCCGACCCGGCCGGGCACACCTTCTCGCTGCGCTGCTCGCTGGCGTCCGGGCCGAAGACGGGCTGAGGGCGGCCGGCGGTACGGCGAGGGTGCGCGGCACGGCGAGGGGGCGCGGCAGGGCCGGGGACCGGCCGGGCGACCGGGTCCGCGGCGTACGGGGCATCCGGGTCCGCGGCGCCCGGGGCGAGGACCGGCGCACGACCCGCGGCCGGGCCGGCACGCCCGCGGCGGCGTGGACCGGCGCGCCCACGGCACCGTGTCCCGGCATACCCAGGGCGCCCGGTGCCGACGCGCCCTCGCGCGCCGGTTCCGCGGGGCCCAGCCGCAGCCGCAGGAAGCGCGGACGGTAGAGCTCGACGTCGGTGTTGACCTCGTTGCCCGCCGGGGTGCCCGGCGGGCCGAGCCAGTTGACGTCGTAGCTGAGCAGCAGGCCCCGGTCGTCGGTGAACTCCGGGTGGGCCTGCGGGTTGTACAGGGCGACGCGCTGCTGCCCGGGGGGACCGGCCGGCCGGGGCGGGGTGATGCGGCCGGACGGCCCGTGCCAGGGACCGCGCGCGGAGCACCCCAGTAGGCGGTGACGGTGGACAGCCCGCCGCCCGGCTCGGCGGCGTCCATGGTCAGCAGCACCCAGGTGCCGTGGTCGCGTACGACGGTGAAGGAGCTGCCGACGCCGCGTCCCTGGCCGTCGCGCAGCACGGGCGTGGCCCGGGCCGGTTCCTCGTGCCAGGCGCCGTCGCCCCAGAACCGCCACGCCCCCGGATCGTCCAGTTCTCCGGCGGGTACGCGTGCCACGAAGGCGTTGGAGGCGTCCCGCTCGGGTCCGTCGTCGCCACCGAAGACGTACGTCCAGCCGCCGTCCTGTACGGCCGCGGTGCCGTACAGGACCCGTTTGCCGGCGTCCGTCACCGCTGTCTGGTCCACCACCGGCGCGATGCCCTCCAGCCGCAGGTCCGGCAGGGAGAGCGTGGCGACCTCGGTCATCCTCGGCACGCCGAAGACCCAGGGGCCCTGACCGGGGGCGCGGTTCCACAGCAGGACCCGCACCACCTGCTCCGGGGAGCCGGGGCGGCGCGGTTCGACGCTCGCGCGTACGGGCCAGCGCCAGCCGGCCGCCGTGTCGGGGAAGAGCGGCCCGGGGCGGCCGGCCGCGCCCGGACCGGTCAGGGTGCGTTCCAGTGTGCCCGAAGGGCTCATGACGACCGCCGAGTTGTGGATCAGGGCGGGGGTGTGGCCGGCGTCCGCGGTGCGCCAGGGGGTGGGGCGGCCCTGCGGGTTGGGTGGCGGCTGGATGCGGTCCAGGAAGGTGTCGGAGAAGAGCCACAGCGTACGGCCGTCCGGCAGCCGCACCGAGTGCGTGCCGTCCCCGCCGGTCCAGTCGTCCACGCGGGAGTTGTCGTTGCCGTACCGGGTGAACTCGCCGGTCAAGCGGGTGTCCGGGGACCAGGAGGCGACCGTACGGGCAGCGCACCGCGCCGGCTCCGGCTCCGGGCGCACCAGGAGCACGACCGCACCGGCGAGCAGGGCCAGCAGCGCCGCCCCGAGGGCGATGCGCCTCGTACGGGGCTGGGTCATGGCCCTCCTCGACAACGGTGGCGGCGCGCCCACCGTACAGAACCGGACCTGCGGGGCGCGCCCGCAGCACGCCGGGCGTGGGGGCCGTGACACGCCGGGCGCGGGAGCCGTGACACGCCGGAGCGCGGGAGCCGTGACACGCCGGGGTGCGGACGCGGTGGCGGTGCGGCCGGGCAAGCGGCCGGCGACGGCCGTGCGGAGGGCGCCGCTCCGTCTCACCCGGCCTTCTTCAGCACGCTTTGCGGGGACACGGTCCCGTGAGACCGGTCCGTCCCTACGACGTGCCCGGTTCCAGCACGAAGACGGGGATCACGCGATCGGTCTTCCCCTGGTACTCGGCGTACGGCGGAAACGCGGCGACCGCACGCTCCCACCACTCGGCCTTCTCCTCCCCGGTCACCTCACGGGCCGTCATGTCCTGGCGCACCGGGCCGTCCTGGAGCTCCACGTGCGGGTCGGACTTGAGGTTGAAGTACCAGACCGGGTGCCGCGGGAAGCCGCCCTTCGAGGCCACGGCCGCGTACCGCCCCCCGTGCTCCACGCGCATCAGCGGGATCTTGCGGAGCCTGCCGCTCTTGGCACCGCGCGTCGTGAGGATGACGACGGGCAGGCCCGTGTCCCAGAGCGTCGTCCCCCGCGTGCCGCCCGAACTCTCATACAGCTCGACCTGTTCCCGCACCCACTGCGCCGGACTCGGCTCGTACACGCCCTCAAGAGGCATCGCGGTCCCCTCGTCGTCGCTCACGGATGGTGCTGCGCAGTCCAGCACAAGTCCTGCACGGAGGCGAGACCTCCGTTCCCGCCCCATCGGCGACTCGTCCGGCCGATCCGGACGGCGGGTTCCGCCGACCGCCCGGATTTCCCGAGACCTCCGAGACGTACCGAGACCTCCCGGGACGTACCGAGGCCCGCCGCGCGGAGCCGTCGCCGCGCCGGGGGCGTCAAAGAGGGCAAGGTCACAGCCGTAGCCCCTGCTGCTGCTAACGACCGTTCGCCTAGCCTGCTGCCATGACCGCCCAGCCCTCCGAACTTCCCCTGGCCGCCGCGTTCCCGGCCGCGGACCGCGAACAGTGGCAGCGCCTCGTCGAAGGCGTACTGCGCAAGTCGGGCGCAACGGACGTCACGGGTGCCGCCGCCGAGGACGCGCTCGCCACCACGCTCCAGGACGGCATCCGCGTCCGCCCGCTCTATACGGCCGAGGACCTGGCCCAGGACCGGCCCGGGGAGCAGCCCGCCGACGGCGGTTTCCCCGGCTTCCCGCCGTTCGTACGGGCCGGCCGCGCCGAGGGCACCGCCGTCTCCGGATGGGACGTACGCCAGCGCCACGCCGACCCCGATCCCCGGCGCGTCAACGAGGCGGTGCTGGCGGACCTGGAGAACGGCGTCACGTCCTTGTGGCTGGCCGTCGGTGACGGCGGGGTGCCCGTCGAGGGGCTGGCCAAGGCACTCGATGGGGTGTACCTGGACCTGGCGGGCGTGGTCCTGGACGCCGGGGACCGGTTCGCCGAGGCCGCGGAGGAGCTGCTGCGGCTGTTCGCCGAGCAGGGGGTGGTGCTGTCCGACGCCGCCGGCGGTCTGGGCGCGGACCCCGTCGGCCTGCTGGCCCGTACGGGAGACGACAGCAAGCTGCGCGGGCAGCTCGCCACGGCGGCCGGCCTGGCCGCGCGCTGTGCCGCCGGCGCGCCCCGGCTGCGGGCGCTGGCCGTGGACGCGCTGCCCTACCACGAGGCGGGCGGTTCGGCCGCCGAGGAGCTGGGGTGCTCGCTGGCCACCGGCGTCACCTATCTGCGGGAACTGACGACGGCCGGCCTTGACATCGACGCGGCCTGCGGACAACTGGAGTTCCGTTACGCGGCCACCGCCGACCAGTTCCTGACCATCGCCAAGCTGCGCGCGGCCCGGCGGCTGTGGGCGCGGGTCGCCGAGGTGTGCGGGGCCTCGGCCGCCGCCGCGGCGCAGCGCCAGCACGCGGTGACGTCCCCGGTGATGATGAGCCGCCGCGACCCGTGGGTGAACATGCTGCGCACGACCGTGGCCGGGCTGTCGGCGGGCGTGGGCGGCGCGGACGCCGTAACGGTCCTGCCCTTCGACGCGGCGCTGGGCCTGCCGGACGCCTTCGCCCGCCGGATCGCCCGCAACACCCAGTCCGTCCTGCTGGAGGAGTCGCACCTGTCCAAGGTGATCGACCCGGCGGGCGGCTCCTGGTACGTGGAGCGGCTCACCGACGAGCTGGCCCGCGCGGGCTGGGCGTGGTTCCAGGAGATCGAGCGGGCGGGTGGGCACCTCGCGGCACTGCGCTCCGGAATGATCGCCGGACGGCTGGCCGCCACCTGGGAGAAGCGCTCCCGGGACCTGGCGCACCGCCGGGAGCCGGTCACCGGCGTCAGCGAGTTCCCGAACCTGGCCGAGGCGCCCGTACACCGTGACCCGGCGCCCGCCGGGCCGCGCGGCGGGCTGCCGCGGGTGCGCCGGGACGAGGCGTTCGAGGCGCTGCGGGCCCGCTCGGACGCGTACCTGGCGAACACCGGCGCCCGGCCCAAGGCGTTCCTGGCCGCGCTGGGACCGGTGTCCGCGCACACCGCGCGTCTGGCCTTCGCCGCCAACCTCTTCCAGGCGGGCGGTATCGAGACGGTCCACGAAGGCGCCCCGGTGGACGCGGAGTCGGTGGCCGGGGCGTTCGCGCGCAGCGGTGCGCGGATCGCCTGCCTGTGCTCGTCCGACGCGGTGTACGGCGAGCAGGCCGCGGCCGTGGCGGCGGCGCTGAAGGAGGCCGGCGCGCTCCGGGTCCACCTCGCGGGCCGGCCGGGCGATCGCGAAGAGGAATACCTACGAGCCGGCGTGGACGGTTTCGTCTTCGCGGGGTGCGACGCGGTCGAGGTCCTCACCTCGGCCCTGGACGTCATGGAGGTGGCGTGATGGGAGACACGACGCGAGGAGCGGGCGCCATCCCCGACTTCGGCACCGTCGAGCTGGGCCCGGCGCCGGGGAACAAGGCGTCCGCCGAGCAGTGGACGGCCGCCGTCGAGCAGGCCACCGGCAAGGGCGTCGCGGACCTGACCTGGGAGACGCCGGAGGGCATCGCCGTCAAGCCGCTCTACACCCAGGAGGACCTGGCGGGGCTGGACTTCCTGGGGACGTACCCGGGTATCGCGCCGTACCTGCGCGGCCCGTACCCGACGATGTACGTCAACCAGCCCTGGACGATCCGGCAGTACGCGGGCTTCTCCACCGCCGAGGAGTCCAACGCCTTCTACCGGCGCAACCTGGCGGCCGGGCAGAAGGGCCTGTCGGTCGCCTTCGACCTGCCCACCCACCGCGGCTACGACAGCGACCATCCGCGGGTGACGGGTGATGTGGGCATGGCGGGCGTGGCCATCGACTCCATCTACGACATGCGGCAGCTCTTCGAGGGCATCCCGCTGGACAAGATGACCGTGTCGATGACGATGAACGGCGCCGTGCTGCCCGTCCTCGCCCTGTACATCGTCGCCGCGGAGGAGCAGGGCGTACCGCCCGAGAAGCTGGCCGGGACCATCCAGAACGACATCCTCAAGGAGTTCATGGTCCGCAACACCTACATCTACCCGCCGCAGCCCTCCATGCGGATCATCTCCGACATCTTCGAGTACACCTCGAAGAAGATGCCCCGCTACAACTCCATCTCGATCTCCGGCTACCACATCCAGGAGGCCGGCGCGACGGCCGACCTGGAGCTGGCGTACACGCTGGCGGACGGTGTGGAGTATCTGCGCGCGGGCCTGGCGGCGGGCATGGACGTGGACGCCTTCGCGCCCCGGCTGTCCTTCTTCTGGGCGATCGGCATGAACTTCTTCATGGAGATCGCCAAGCTGCGGGCGGCCCGGCTGCTGTGGGCCCGGCTGGTGCAGCGCTTCGACCCCAAGAACCCCAAGTCGCTGTCCCTGCGCACCCATTCGCAGACCTCCGGCTGGTCGCTGACCGCGCAGGACGTCTTCAACAACGTCACGCGTACGTGTGTGGAGGCGATGGCCGCGACCCAGGGGCACACCCAGTCGCTGCACACCAACGCCCTGGACGAGGCGCTGGCGCTGCCCACCGACTTCTCCGCCCGGATCGCCCGCAACACCCAGCTCTTCCTCCAGCAGGAGTCGGGCACCTGCCGGGTCATCGACCCGTGGGGCGGCAGCGCGTACGTCGAGCGGCTCACCCACGACCTGGCGCGGCGGGCCTGGCAGCACATCGAGGAGGTCGAGGCGGCCGGCGGCATGGCCAAGGCCATCGACGCGGGCATCCCCAAGCTGCGGGTGGAGGAGGCCGCGGCCCGTACGCAGGCGCGGATCGACTCCGGGCGGCAGGCGCTGATCGGCGTGAACAAGTACCGGGTGGACAGCGACGAGGAGATCGACGTCCTGAAGGTCGACAACTCCGCGGTGCGCGCCCAGCAGATCGACAAGCTGCGGCGGCTGCGCGCGGAGCGCGACGAGGCGGCCTGCCGGGACGCGCTGCGGGCGCTCACCGCCGCGGCCGAGGCGGGCCCCGGCCGGGGCATGGCGGGCAACCTGCTCGCGCTGGCCGTGGACGCGGCGCGCGCCAAGGCGACCGTGGGCGAGATCTCCGACGCCCTGGAGTCGGTGTACGGGCGGCACTCCGGGCAGATCCGTACGATCTCCGGTGTGTACCGAGACGAAGCGGGCCCCTCCTCCGGGGTCGAACGCACCCGCGCGCTGGTGGAGGAGTTCGAGCGCGCCGAGGGGCGCCGGCCGCGCATCCTGGTGGCCAAGATGGGGCAGGACGGCCACGACCGCGGGCAGAAGGTCATCGCGACCGCCTTCGCCGACCTGGGCTTCGACGTGGACGTCGGCCCGCTGTTCCAGACCCCGGCGGAGGTGGCCCGGCAGGCGGTGGAGGCCGATGTGCACATCGTCGGGGTGTCCTCGCTGGCGGCCGGCCATCTGACGCTGGTCCCGGCGCTGCGTGAGGAACTGGCCAAGGAGGGCCGGGAGGACATCACGATCGTGGTGGGCGGGGTGATCCCGCCGCAGGACGTCCAGGCGCTGCGCGACGCCGGGGCCGCCGCGGTCTTCCCGCCCGGCACGGTCATCCCGGACGCCGCCCACGACCTGGTCAGGGACCTCGCCCGGGCCCTCGGCCACGAACTGTGAGCCGGGGAGGACCGGAACGCCGGGCACCGGAACGCCGGGAACCGGGACACCGAGAGCGAGAACCGAGAGCCGAGATCTCCTGATGCCTCCTACGATCGACATCGACCGGTACGCCGCGGGCGTGCGCGAGGGCTCCCGCTCCTGGATCGCGCGCGCCATCACGCTGGTGGAGTCCACCCGGGCCGACCACCGGGCGGCGGCCCAGCGGCTGCTGGTCGAGCTGCTGCCGCACTCCGGGACGGCCCGCCGGGTGGGCATCAGCGGCGTGCCGGGAGTCGGCAAGTCGACTTTCATCGACGCGCTCGGCTCGCTGCTGACCGGCGCCGGACACCGGGTCGCGGTACTCGCCGTGGACCCGTCCTCCAGCCGTACGGGCGGCAGCATCCTGGGCGACAAGACCCGTATGGAACGCCTGGCCACCGACCCGGCCGCCTTCGTGCGCCCCTCCCCCACCTCCGGGACGCTGGGCGGGGTGGCACGGGCCACCCGCGAGTCCGTCATCGTCATGGAGGCCGCCGGGTACGACGTCGTGCTCGTCGAGACCGTGGGCGTCGGCCAGTCCGAGACCGCCGTGGCCAACATGGTCGACACCTTCCTGCTGCTCACCCTGGCCCGCACCGGCGACCAGCTCCAGGGCATCAAGAAGGGCGTACTGGAACTGGCCGACCTGGTCGCCGTCAACAAGGCGGACGGCCCCCACGAACGGGACGCCCGCTCCGCCGCCCGCGAACTCTCCGGCGCCCTGCGCCTCCTCCAGCCCCCGGACGCCGTCTGGACCCCGCCCGTCCTGACGTGCAGCGCCCGCGAGGGCACCGGCCTGGAAACGCTCTGGGAACGGATCGAACAGCACCGCAAGCTCCTGGAGTCCACCGGCGCCCTGGCCGGCAAACGCCGCGACCAGCAGGTCGACTGGACCTGGTCCATGGTCCGCGAACAGCTCCTGACGCGCCTGCGGAACCACGAGGAGGTCCGCCGCCTGACCCCTGAGGTGGAACGCCGTCTGCGCGCCGGCACCCTCACCGCCACCCTGGCCGCCGAACAGCTCCTGGCGGCTTTCGGCGGATCCGACCCGGCGTGACACGGCGCCTGATGTCCTGATGTGACGTGAGGCGGGCGCCTGATGTGGCGTGAGGCAGTTGCCTGATGTGACGTGAGGCGGGCGGCCTGATGTACGTCTTCGGTCGCCCCGCGGCGGGCCCGCGCGCGCCGGCCCGGTAGGGAAAACCGGTACGGCAGGTCTCGACCTGACCGTGATGACCTTGCCGGCCGCCCCGGCTGCAATGGCAGGGTGCTGATTCGACGAGCCGAAAAGCCCCTCACCTCCCTGATGGCCACCGCCGTCCGCCGGTGGGGCCCAGGCCCGCTCCAGGCCGCCGGCTGGCTGCTGGCCGCGGTGTGGGCGGCGGGGATGTTCTTCTTCTCCGCCCTGGAGACGCACCGTGTGTGGGGACTGTGCGCCATGGCCGGATACGGGTGCGCCGCGATCGCCGCCCGCTGCCGGCCGTCAGCGCGGTCCCGTACTGCCTCGGTGGTCCTGGCCCTGGCCGGCGCCGTCGTCCTGCCGCTGCTGTTCCTGGTCCTGACCGGCCGGGCGCAGAGCGAGGTCACGGTGATCGAACGCTCCGGACTGCTGACGCTGCATCAGGTCACCCCGTACCTGGCCGATCCCCGCACGGTGGACGACTACACGCCGTACCTGCCGGGCATGGCGCTGCTGGGCATACCGCGGGCGCTGCTCGGCGAGGACGGCTGGGTGGCGCGGCTCGTCGGTGACGCCCGTATCTGGTGCGCGTCGGTGTTTCTCCTCTGCCTGCACCACGGCCGAAGGGTGCTGCGCCGCCCGGACCCCACGGGGCATGCGGGCCGGGGGCGGCTGCCGTACGGAACGGCCGTGGCCGCCCTGGTCGCCTCTCCCGTGGTGGCGCTGCCCCTGTGCGTCAGCGGGGTGGACCTTCCGCTGACCGGGCTGTGCGTGCTCGCGCTCGCCCTCGCGGCGTGCGGGCGCCCCGGGCCGGCCGGGTTCGTCCTCGCCGCGGCCTGCTCCCTGAAATGGACCGCCTGGCCGGCGCTCGCGGTGGCGGTGGCCCTGCTCGGCCACGCCCACGGCGTACGGGCGGCGCTGCGCTGCGCGGGCGTCACGGTGGCGGGAACGCTCGTACTCGTCCTGCCCGGCGTGCTGCTCTCGCCCGGCGCGATGGTCCAGCAGGTACTGGCCTTCCCCACGGGCCGGGGCGCCGTGCCGACCCCGGCGGACAGCCTGCTGCCGGGCCGGCTCCTGGCCGGGCAGGGCGCCTTGGGCTGGTACGTGGCGGTCGGCGCACTGGCCCTGGCGGCGCTGGCGGTCGCCGCCTGGCTCGTCCTTCGGCCGCCGGCCGGTCTCGTGGCCGCGGCCGACCGGCTCGCTCTCGGCCTGAGCGCGGGCTTCGCGCTGGCGCCCGCCGGACGCTTCGGCTATCTCGCACTGCCGGTCGTACTGGCGCTGTGGGCCCGCCTGGCCACCGCCGGCCGCCGTACGCCGGGGAGCGGACCCGTGGACCTGCCCCGCACCACCGGCCACGGCCGCCTTCCCCGTCCCCTTCCCCTGTCCCGTTCCGTTTCGCAACCGAAAGCAGCGACGACCTCATGAGCGCGACCCTCGTCATCACCAACGACTTCCCGCCCCGGCAGGGCGGCATCGAGACCTTCGTGCACGCCATGGCGACCCGTATGCCGGGGGACGTCGTCCTGTACACATCGAGCGAGCCCGGCGGGGAGGCGTTCGACGCCACCCTGCCCTTCCCCGTGATCCGCGATCCCTCACGGACCCTGCTGCCGACCCGCCGGGTCGCCCGGCGGGCGGCCGGGCTCGCGCGGGAGTACGGATGCGACCGCGTCTGGTTCGGTGCGGCGGCTCCCCTGGCGGCCATGGCGCCCGCCCTGCGCGGCGCCGGCGTACGACGGATCGTGGCCACCACGCACGGCCACGAGATCTGGTGGGCGCGTACGCCCGGGGCCCGCCGGCTCCTGCGGCGGGTGGGCGAGAGCGTGGACACCGTCACCTACCTCGGCGCGTACACCCGTTCCCGGATCGCCCCCGCGCTGGGGCCGCGGGCGCACCTGAGCCGTCTGGTCCCGGGCGTGGACACCCGGGTGTTCCGGCCCCGTGACGACGGCTCCGGCGATGCCGCCCGGATACGCGCTCTTCAAGAACGCCTCGGGATCCGCGGCAAGCAGACCGTCCTGTGCGTGTCACGCCTGATCGCCAGGAAGGGGCAGGACACCTTGATCCGCGCCCTGCCGGTGATCCGGCAGGCCGTACCGGACGCGGTGCTGCTGCTGGTGGGCCAGGGCCCCGACGAGCCCAGGCTGCGGGCCCTCGCCCGCAGGTACGCCGACGGCTCGGTCGTCTTCGCCGGTGGCCGGGACCATGCCGCGACGGCCGACTACTACGCGGCGGCGGACGTCTTCGCCATGCCGTGCCGTACACGCAAAGCGGGACTGGAGGCCGAGGGGCTGGGCATCGTGTTCCTGGAGGCCGCGGCCAGTGGACTGCCCGTGGTGGCCGGGAATTCCGGCGGCGCGCCCGACGCCGTACTGGACGGGGTGACCGGCAGCGTCGTCGACGGTCAGGACACCCGGGCCGTGGCGGCGGCGATCACGCGGACACTGCTGTCGCCGGACCGCGCCGCCATGGGGGCGGCCGGGCGGCGATGGGTCGAGAAGGAGTGGTCGTGGGACGCCTCCGCCCACCGCCTGGCCTCGCTCCTGACTCCCGGGGCCGACCGGCTCACCGAATCCGGCAGCCGGAGCTGACCGTAGGCGGCTGCATGGTCGCGCGGCGCGCCGCCCCCACCGCCCGGATCACGTGCTCCCGTCGCGCGGATCACGTGCTCCCGTTGCGCAGATGCGCCAGGACGGCGAGCACCCGCCGGTTGCCCTCGGTGGGGTCCAGGTCCAGTTTCATGAAGATGTTGCCGCAGTGCTTGACCACCGACGCCTCGGTGATGCCCAGCCGCTGGGCGAGCGACTGGTTGTTCAGCCCCTCGGCCATCAGCGCCAGCACCTCGCGCTCCCTGGGCGTGAGCCGGCGCAGCGGCTGTTCGGCCGACTGCTGGTGCAGCAGGACCCGTACGACCTCCGGATCGATGACGGTCTGCCCGTCCGCGACCCGGCTCAGCGCGTCCAGGAACTCTCCGACCTCACCGACCCGGTCCTTCAGGAGGTAGCCGAGGCCGCCCGTTCCCGGGCCGCCCGGGCCGCCACCGCTGAGCAGTTGGGTCGCGTACGCGGTGGCCACGTACTGGGACAGCACCAGGACCGGGAGCCGGTCGTGGCGGGCGCGCAGCGCCAGCGCGGCCCGCAGTCCCTCGTCGCGGAAGCCGGGCGGCATCCGGACATCGGTGATCACGACGTCGGGGCGGTCCTCGTCCACCGCGCGGGCCAGCGCCTCGGCGTCGCCGACCGCGGCGATGACCTCGTGCCCGCCCCGGGTGAGGAGTTCGACGAGTCCGGCACGCAGCAGTACGGCGTCCTCGGCCAGGACTACGCGGAGCACGGCACCTCCAGCCGCAGCTCGGTCGGTCCGCCCACGGGACTCTTCACGGTCAGCCTGCCTTTCACTATCGCCACCCGGTCCGCCAGCCCTTGCAGGCCCGCCCCGGCCGCGGGGTCCGCGCCGCCCCGCCCGTCGTCCGTGATCACCACGGTGAGCAGGCCGGCCGCGTACCGGCCCACGACGCTCACCCGGGAACACCCGCTGTGCTTGGAGGCATTGGTCAGCGCCTCGGTGACCACGAAATACGCCATGGTCTCCACGGGGCCGGGCAGCCGGTGCGGCAGGTCGATGTCCACCTTCACCGGGACCGGGTTGCGCAGCGCCACCTCCGTCACCGCCGCGGCCAGCCCGTGATCGGTCAGCACTTGGGGGTGGATGCCGCGTACGAGATCACGCAACTGGTCCAGGGCGCGGCGGGCCTCACCGCGGGCCCTGGAGATCAGTTCCACGGCCGGCGAGTCCTGGCCGCGCAGTTCCATCTCGGCGAGCCCCAGCGTCATGGTCAGGGCGACCAGTTGCTGTTGCGCGCCGTCGTGCAGATCGCGTTCGATGCGGCGGCGCTCGGCCTCGAAGGCGTCCGCCAGCCGGGCCCGGGAACGCGTGAGCTCGATGACCCGGCGGTCCAGGTCCTGGTCCCGGGCCGCCAGCAGCAGCCGCGCCGTCCACACCTGCGTGCCGGTGATCGCGCCCGCCACGTACGCGCAGATCACAAGACCGGCCAGCCCGGCGGCCGTCCACGGGAGCGCGGCCAGCGGGTGGGGGATCGCCTGGCCCGGGATGATCATGACGGTCTCGGGGGCGAGCGCCCAGACGATGAACGGCGTGGCCACCAGGATGGCGGCGCAGACCAGCATGGCCAGGAATCCGTAGCCGGCCATGGTGAACACCAGCCCGAACAGTACGCAGTAGCCCAGCTCACGCCAGGTCGCCCGCTCCCGCAGCCGCGTACGGACCCGGAACCAGAACCTCTGGCCGGCCAGCGAAGCGTGGGGGCCGGGCAGCGGCACCGGTTCGACCCACCGCAGTCTCCGCCGCTCCACCGCGGCGAGGGGAACGCTCGTCACCGCCGTGACGGCCAGTATCAGCAGGCCCACGCCGACGACGGAGAGCCACAGCCCGACGAAGACCGACGCGATCAGCCACAGCAGCACGGCGAAGCCGGACAGCGTGCCGGTGAGCAGATACGCCAGACACCGCAGCGGCCAGAGGGAGAAGAGGAAGTGCCGGGGATGCCGCTTCATCACCTCCCACACCGCGACCGGCTGATCGCCCTGATCGGTCTGATCGGTCTGATCGGTCTGATCGGTCTGATCGGTCCGATCAGCCGGAACGGCTTGCCCGGCCCGGCCGGCTCGTGGGTGCACGCCGTCCTGCCCGGCCGTCGGTGGCGTGGGCGCCTGCGGCGCAGCCCCGTACCGGTCCGGCATGCCCGCACCCTCCCCTCGTTCCACCACTTCTCGGTCCGCCGCAGAACTCTAATCGCCCCCGCGGACGTTGCCGACGACGGCGCCGATCCGGACCGAGCGCACGTCGACCCACATCGATTGAGATTCCGGCATTTCGGGACCGTGACCGACCGTCTCCTCAGGGTCTGGGGATGTCGAAATAGCGGTTCAGGGACGAGGCCAGGCCGAGGTCGCCGGTCGCCTTGATCTTGCGGGTGAGGAACATCGTCACCGGATTTCCGTTGCCGGAGACGAGTTTGAGGAATGCCGGGTCCCCCATGACGAGCGTCAGACGTGGTTCCGTCTTTCCGCGGCCTTCGCTGACCGTGCAGGTACCGTCCGCAATGGTGGTTTCGTACACGGCCTCTTTTTCGCCGGTGATGCGCCAGCGGATCGTGGCACGCAGCGAACCGGCGTTCTCCGGGCGGAACTGCCGGTCCATTCGCCCGAAAACCTCGCCGAGGACCCGTTCGCGCAGTTCGCCGCGGGCCAGCTCGGAAATCTCCTTGCCGGAGAGCCCTTTGACGATACGGGCGAATTCCTGGGGCGTGACGCCGGCGAAGTCGAGTTCGGCCAGTCGGGCACCCACGTCATCGGCCACGGCGTTCTCCTTACGGGGTATGAAGGCGGGCGCACAAAGCGTACTGACGCACACATCGGACCGCACCGGCGCGGGTGGGCGGGCGGGTGCGGATCCGGGCACGCCGGGCCGGGGCCGTACACCGGCACCGGGCCGTACGCCGGCACAGCCGCCGGGCGCCCGCGGGCCGCCGGGCACCGGGAGACAGGTTCATCCACGCGTCGTGCGGCAACCCGCCACCCGAGAGAAAGGAGAGCCATCATGCTCCAAGCCCGTACGGTCCGCCGTGCCGCCGTGGCCGCCGCCCTGGCGGCGCTGGCCGTCACCACGTCCGCCACCGCGGAACCCGTGCCTCCTGATCCCGCGCCCTCGGACGCCGCACCCACTGCGAGTCATGCACCCGCAGCCAGTCAGGAGCGCGGCGGCAACACCGCCTCGGCCGTCGACCGGGTCGCCGACTTCTACGGGAGCTACATCGACGCCGTCCACGACGCGGGCCACGGCCGGCTGGCCAAGGCGCTGCGTGAGCACTATCTCACCCGCGACCTGAACGCCCGTCTGACGCAGTGGGAGAAACAGCACAAGACGGACGGTGTGCTGTACGCGCGGAAGGCTCCCGGCGCCTGGCGCGTCACGTACGAGGACAGCGGCATGGGCCACGCCTGGACGCAGGTCCGGCTGACCTGGGGTCCCTCGGGCCACCCCCACTACACCTATCTCACCGTCCAGTCGGACCTCGCCACCTCGCACCTGTCCGACATCCGGCCGGCGAAGTCCGCATAGCGGCGTACGGCAGGTGGGTCAAGTGACGGAAGGCGGTGCGGCAGACGGCAATCACCTGCGCATTCGGTCATTGGGGTAGGTTCGGCAATGAACTCCCTTTGATCCGACGGAGGAATGCATGCCGGTCGTTGTCGCCACGCTGAAAACCAAGCCAGGACAGCTCGATGCCGCGGTGGAGGTTTTCCGCGCGCACTCGCCCGCCGTCCACAAGGAAAACGGCTGCCTGCTGTACGCCGTGCACACCGGCCCCGACCGGCTGGTCGTCGTGGAGAACTGGTCCGACGCCGCCACATTGGACGCCCATTCCCGTGGAGCCGCGCTGACCGCGATCGCGGCCGGGGTTTCCGACCTGCTCGCCGAGCCGATGGATGTCGCGGTGCTCGACGCCGTTCCGATGGGCGACCCGGAAAAATCCACGCTGTAAGGCGATATACGCCGCAGGCAGCAGCGCCCGGCGCGGCCCGTGCGTCCTTGTAGACCCGCACGCCACGTAGGCGCATACGCCTCGTGAGGCTGTACGTCTCGCAGGCACGCATGCCTTGCAGGCCCGTACGTCTCGTAGACCCGTACGGCTCGCAGATCCGTACGTCTCGTACACCCCGGCACACGGACTCCCTTGAGAATCGGCCATTCTCCCGCCGTGGGCCGGGGTGCCGCCCCGGGCGCCGGCCTGGTACGCGTACCCCTCTTACCGCCCGCGCCGGGCCTGTACCGCGCTCCCCCGGCGGCGTACGCGGAAGTTCGGCGATTGGCCGAATGTGAACGCCTTCCGTACACCACTCGCCCCTTGAGCCCCTCTCGCTTTGAGCCCCGGATCGAGCGCGGATACCATGGGTAATGGTTGTCTGGGGCAACCAACTAGGTCATGAACGCCGGTCTCCGCCGAGCGGCGTGACGGGCCCTCACGTCCTGGACGCCAACGCCCGAGCCACGATTACCTCCGGCGGGCGGCGAGCAGCGCGCCGGGGGCAGGAGGAGTCACCCATGCCCGTCACCGCACAGCACTTCCGCACCTACGTGGAGGACAACCTCGACGCCTTGGGGGCCGCCCCCGAGCGGGAGGCGCTGGTGCACCAGGGGCGGCGCATCACCGCCGGTGAGTTCCGCGCGCTGGTGTACCGGACGGCGCGGGCGCTGCTGGCCCAAGGCGTCGACCGCGGACAGAGCGTCACCCTGCTGAGTGAGAACCGGCCCGAGGTCCTCGCCGTACGCTACGCCGCCAACCTCCTGGGCTGCCGGGTCAACCACCTCTACAGCAAGCTGTCGGCCGAGGTGCAGGCCGCCATCGTCCGCGACGTGGAGACCGCCGCGCTGGTCGTCGACCCTCGCTGCGCCGAGCGTGCCCGCGAGGTGACCCGCCTGGCGCCGGTGGCGACCGTACTGTCCCTGGGCCCGGCGGCGGTGGGCACGGACCTGCTGGAGCTGGCCGCCGCGCAGTCCGCCGACCCGCTCGCCGGCCGGGCGCAGCCGCAGGACGTATGCGCCATCCGGCACACCGGCGGCACCACCGGCCACCCGAAGGGCATCTGCACCACCTTCGAACAGGTCGGCGCGCATCGCGCGGCCCGGGCCGGACAACCGGCCGACGCCCCCGCCGACGCCCCGGCCGGCGAGACGTCCGCGTCGCACTCCGCCTCCGATGCCTTCCCGGGCTCCGGCGCCCAGGGGGAGCCCGGCAGGCTCCTGGTCTGCACCACCCTCGCCCACGCCGCCGGCATGATGGCCGACGTCACCCTGGGCAACGAGGGATGTGTGGTGATCCTGGACGAGTTCGACCCCGCCGCCGTGCTCGCCGCGATCGAGCGCGAGCGCATCACCCACATGTTCCTGCTGCCGCCGCTGCTGTACCAGCTCACCGACCACCCGGACGCCGCCACCACCGACACCTCGAGCCTGCGCGCGATCGTCTACGGCGGCTGCCAGTCCTCGCCCGCCCGGATCGCCGACGCGATACGCCGCTTCGGCCCGGTCCTGGTCCAGTTCTACGGGCAGAACGAGGCGGGCGGCATCAGCCTGCTCGCCGCCGAGGACCACGACATCCAGCGCCCGGACCGGCTGCGGTCGGCGGGCAAGGTGCTGCCCTCGGTCGAGGTGGCGATCCGCGACGCCTCCGGCCGCGACCTGCCGCGCGGTGAGCACGGGGAGATCTGCGTACGTTCGGCGACCCTCATGCACGGTTACTGGAAGCAGCCCGAGCTGACCGCCGAGGTGCTCAAGGACGGCTGGCTGCACACCGGGGACATCGGGTTCCTGGACGAGGAGGACTACCTGACCATCGTCGACCGGCTCAAGGACATGATCGTCGTGGTCGGCGGCCATGTGTACACCACCGAGCTGGAGGACCTGCTCAACTCCCACCCGCAGGTACTTCAGAGCGCCGTCTTCGGGGCCCGGGACGCCGACCGCATGGAGCAGGTGCACGCCGTGGTCGTACCTGCCCCGGGCAGCACGGTGGACGCGGAGGACCTGCGGACCATGGTGCGTCAGGAGCGGGGCGCGATGTACGAGCCGGCCCGGATCACCTTCGTCGAGCAGTTGCCGCTGACGGACGCCGGCAAGCCCGACAAGAAGCAGTTGCGTCTCCAGGCCGAGCACGCGGCGGCCTGATCACCGGGGTCCGCGCGATCCGTACGGGTCCGCCCCGCGATCCGTCTTGAGGCCGGCCTCAGGACCGGCTCCGGGGCGGACCCGTACGGCCGGGGTTACGGCCGGGTGGCCCATCACGTCGTGCGGACCCCTGTAGCGCTCCTTAGTCTCGGTACGGAGATCGCCGCGGGGCACCGGAGGTACGGGCGGACGGCCCCACCCGACGCGTAAGGCCGGCTCACGCGCCGACGCGTAAGGCCGGCTCACGCGCGAGAACGCCTCTCCGCCCGGGGCCGGAGACCCCCATGCCGGAGCTTTTCATCGGTGGCCGGTGGACCACCGCGGTGGACGGACAGGTGCGGGAGATCCGCTGTCCGGCGGACGGCACGCTGGTCGCGGTCGTCGACGAGGGCGGCCCCAAGGACGCCGCCGCCGCACTCGCCGCGGCCCGCGAGGCGTTCGACCGGGGGCCGTGGCCCGCCACCCCGCCCGCCGAGCGCGGCCGACTGCTGCTGCGGGTGGCCGCCCTGCTGGAGCGCGACAAGGACGCCTTCGCCCGCGCCGAGTCCCTGGACACCGGGAAGCGGCTGGTGGAGAGCGCGTACGACATGGACGACATCGCCAACTGCTTCCGCTACTTCGGCCATCTGGCCGCCGGTGGCGGCAGCGGCCGGGTGGTGGACGCCGCGGGTCCGAAGATCGACAGCCGGGTGGTGTACGAGCCGGTCGGCGTCTGCGCGCTGATCACGCCCTGGAACTACCCGCTGCTCCAGACGGCGTGGAAGGTGGCTCCCGCGCTGGCCGCGGGCAACACCTTCGTCCTCAAGCCCAGCGAGCTGACGCCGCACACCGCGGTCCTGCTGATGCGCGCGCTGACGGAGGCGGGGCTGCCGCCCGGCGCCGCCAATCTGGTGCTGGGCACCGGTGCCGCGGTGGGGGCGCCGCTGACCGAGGACGTACGGGTGGACCTGGTGTCCTTCACCGGCGGGCTGGCCACCGGCCGGCGGATCATGGCCGCCGCCGCGCCCACCGTGAAGAAGATCGCCCTGGAACTGGGCGGCAAGAACCCCAACATCGTCTTCGCCGACGCCGCGTTCGACGCCGCCGTCGACTACGCGCTGATGGCGGTGTTCGTGCACTCCGGCCAGGTCTGTTCGGCCGGCGCCCGGCTGCTGGTGGACAACGAGCTGCACGACGCCTTCGTCGACGAGCTGGTGGCGCGGGCCCGGCGGATCAGGCTCGGCGGTCCCTTCGACGAGGAGGCGCGCACCGGCCCGCTGATCTCCGCCGAGCACCGGGCGAAGGTCGCGGCCTACGTGGCGGCGGGACTGGACGAAGGCGCCGTACTGCGCTGCGGCGGGGCGCCGCCGGACGACCCGGCCCTCAAGGACGGCTTCTTCTACCTGCCGACCGTGCTGGACGACTGCACCCCGAACATGTCCGTCGTGCACGACGAGTCCTTCGGCCCGGTGCTGACCGTGGAGCGGTTCCGCGGCGAGAACGAGGCCGTCGCACTCGCGAACGACACCATCTACGGCCTGGCCGGTGCAGTGTGGACGCAGGACAGCGGGCGGGCGCGGCGGGTCGCCGGGCGGCTGCGCGCCGGAACCGTATGGATCAACGACTTCCATCCGTACGTGCCGCAGGCCGAGTGGGGCGGCATGAAGCAGTCGGGGGTGGGCCGCGAGCTCGGGCCGGCCGGGCTGGCCGAGTACCAGGAGGCCAAGCACATCTGGCGGAACACCGAGCCCGTGCCGCAGCGGTGGTTCGAGTGAGCACCGGGAAGCAGGACCCGGGATCGGGGCCGGGACCGGAGCCGGAGGGGCCCGGAACCGGTCCGGACGCCCTCGACGCCCCCGAGGACGACGACGACTCGCTCGCGGAGCTGGGCTACAAGCCCGAACTCAAGCGCACGCTCGGCAACTTCCACACCTTCGCCGCCGGCATCAGCTACATCTCGATCCTGACCGGCACCTTCCAGCTCTTCTACTTCGGCGTCAGCCACGGTGGCCCGGCCTACTGGTGGTCCTGGCCGATGGTCTTCGTCGGCCAGCTCATGGTGGCCCTGTGCTTCTGCGAACTGGCGGCCCGTTATCCGGTCGCGGGATCGGTCTACAACTGGGCCAAGAAGCTCGGCGGTCCGCACGTCGGATGGCTCGGCGGCTGGATGATGACGACCGCCACGATGGTCTCGCTGGCGGCCGTGGCCCTGGCCTACCAGGTCACGCTGCCGCAGATCTCCAGCTTCTTCCAGTTCGTCGGCGACGGCTCCGGCAGTACGGACCAGGCGGCCAACGCCGTGCTGCTCGGCACCGTACTGGTGGTCTTCACCACCCTCGTCAACGCGTTCGGGGTCAAGCTGATGGCCCGTATCAACTCCGCCGGGGTGGCGATCGAACTGATCGCCGCGCTGGCGCTGATCGTGCTGCTCGCCGCGCACATCACCCGCGGCCCGGGCGCGGTGACCGACACCTACGGGCTGGCGCGCGGCGAGTCGCTGGGCTACCTCGGCGCGTTCCTCACCGCCTCGCTCGCCTCCGCCTACGTCATGTACGGCTTCGACACGGCCTCCTCCCTCGGCGAGGAGTCCAAGGACCCGGGCCGCAACGCGCCGCGCGCGATCCTGCGCGCCCTGTTCGCCTCGTTCCTCATCGGCGGGACGATCCTGCTGTTCGCCCTGCTGGCCACGCCCGATCTGCACGACGAGCGGCTGTCCGCGGACGGCCTCCAGTACGTGGTGCTCAGCACGCTGGGGCCGGCCATGGGGCAGATCATGCTGTGGTGCGTGGTCATCGCGATCACGGTCTGCGCGCTGGCCGTGCACACCGCCGGCATCCGGCTGGCCTTCGCCATGGCGCGGGACACCAATCTGCCGGCCGCCTCGCTGCTGGCCCGGGTCAGCCCGCGGTTCCAGACCCCGGTACTTCCCGCGGTGATCATCGGAGCCATCGCGGTGTGCATCCTGGTGCTCAACGTCAACCAGCCGCAGATCTTCTCGGTGATCACCAGCATCGCGATCATCATGATCTACGTGGCGTATCTCATGGTCACCGCGCCGATGCTGGTCCGGCGGCTGCGCGGCGAGTGGGAGCCCGCCAGGGGGAAGTTCTCGCTGGGTGTCTTCGGACTGCCCGTCAACATCCTGGCCGTGCTGTGGGGCACCGCGATGGCGGTGAACCTCGCCTGGCCGCGCCCGGAGGTCTACAACGCCACCGGCCCGCAGCACTGGTACCTGCGCTGGGGCGCGTTCCTGTTCGTCGGCCTGGTCGCCGGCGGCGGCTTCACGTACTACTGGTTCGTCCAGCGCAAACGCACCTGTGTGCTGGCCGGCCACGCCGCCGAGGAGCCCGGCGGCACCCCACCCCAGAGGCCTTGAAGGAGGCGCCCCGCGGGGCGCGGTCAGGCCGGGCGTCGCCGACGGCGCAGCCGGGCGTCGCCGACGGCGCAGCCGGCCGTAGAGGATGCATGCCTCCATGGCCGCGAGCAGCCCTCCGCAGGTCCACGCCTGGCCGGGCGACAGGCCGTGGACGTCGTTGCTCAGCCTCGTCGCCGGCCAGTCCCCCGGGTCCACCACCAGCGTGACGTGCCGGCCCGGCCCGAAGCCCTCGCCGGCCATCAGCAGGCCCGGTCCTCCCTGGTCGAGCCATCCGCAGCCCGCCAGGACCAGGGGCGTCAGAACCACCAGGCCGAGGGTGACGGGCCATCGGGACAGCGGCCCGCGGCTGCTGTGCGCCACCTCCCGCACCGGGCCTCTCGTCCGGGTCCTCACCTGCTTCACGTCCTTCCCGGGCGTCGGCGTTCCTTGATCCGGGAGACATCTTCGTCGCCACGGCTTCCCAGGGGGAAACGCACGGCCCCGGCATGACGTACGCGCCGGGCCCGTGACGTACGGGCCAGGTGATGACGTACGGGCTCAGCGGGATCCGGCCGTGCGGACGCGTCCCCCGGCACCGCCGTATCGCCCGTTAGTGACGTACATAACCGTTTCTCAGGGCAACCGATGATGCATCTCGACCGTCAATTTGTACGGCGGATGTATGTACGGGTCTTGCCGGTCACAAGGCCGACCTCCGCCACGGACCTTTCGTGTTGTTTTTGGAGGTAAATCTACGTGCACGCCAGACCAGGCCGACGCCCTGCCCAGTTGATAGCCGCTCTGCTGGGCGCCACGCTGATGACCGCGTGCGGAGCGGGATCCGGCTCGGGGTCATCGAAGGCGGAGGAGGAGCCGCCGGCGAAGGTGACCGTCACCCCGGCCAACGGTGACAAGGCGGTCAAGCTCGGCTCCGCGGTATCCGTGAAGGTCTCCGGGGGCCGCCTCACCTCGGTCGACGTCAAGGACGACAAGGGCGGCAAGCTCTCCGGCAAGCTCACCGGCAACGGGTCCTCCTGGACCTCGGACGGCAACGTCCGGCCGGGGGCCACGTACACCGTGGAGAGCAAGGCGAAGTCCGGCGGCGGCAAGGAGACCTCCGCCAAGTCGGTCTTCACCACCGAGCAGGCCGGCAAGGTCAACAAGCTCACCAACACCCCCACGGACGGTCAGACCGTCGGGACCGGCATGCCGATCTCGATCCTCTTCGACAACCCCGTGGACAAGGACCGCCGCGCCGACATCGAGAAGGCGCTCAAGGTCACCACGCAGCCGCAGGTGACCGGCGCCTGGGGCTGGGTCAAGGACTACTCGGGCAAGGACCGGATCGACTGGCGGCCCAAGGACTACTGGCCCACCGGCACCAAGGTGACCGTCAAGGGCGCCCTGTCGGGGATCGACTCGGGCACGGGCGGCTGGTTCGCCCGGGACTACAACTACGGCTTCACCATCGGCAAGGACCGCCGGGCCGTCATCGATGTGACCGCGCACAAGCTGACCATGTACGAGGACGGCAAGGCCGTCGGCACGATCAGCGGTTCGGCGGGCTCGCCGAGCGCTCCGACCCGGGGCGGCATCCACACCGTACGCAGCAAGAACGCCGCCGAGACGATGGACTCCGCGACCATCGGCTACGGCAACCAGTGGATGCTGGACTCGAAGTGGGTCACGCACCTGACGGCGTCGGGCACCTTCCTGCACTCCGCGCCGTGGAACAAGTCCATCGGCGTGGTCAACAACAGCCACGGCTGCTTCGGCATGACCACCTCGGACGCCAAGCGGATCTACGACTTCCTGCTGATCGGCTCGACGGTGGAGGTCAAGAACACCTCCAACCCGAACAAGACGGAGGTCGGCAACGGCCTGGAGGTCTGGCAGGAGAGCTGGGACCAGTGGCAGCAGCGCAGCGCGCTGAAGTGACCGGCACGGCCAGGACGCGAGCCCGGCCCGGACACGGCTGACAACGTAAAGGCGGCGCTCCCCTGATTGGGGGGGCGCCGCCTTGCACGTCGAGCCGTTCCCGAAGAGCTCCGGCCGGCTCGGACCACACCCCCGTGCCGGTCCGAGCCGGCCGGCCCCGTGCTCCAAGGGCCGTACGGCTCAAGGGTTCCGGCCGGACCGCCCCCCGTGGACGCTCCGACCGGGACGCCGCCGCGCCTTCGCGTGCGCCGGACCGCGGTGGTCCACGACGCGTGAGCGGGAACGGCATTCCCTTTTTCACACCAGAGTCTTTGACTCAGATGTGAGGATAGATGGTTGAACGCTTCCTTGCCAGCCCGCTCGCACGCCTCTCATCAGGAATGAGGCGGCCCCGGACCGGAATCGGCGGGCCGTCGAGGTCGCGACACCCTCACCGACCGGCTCCATTACAGTGGAAGTCTGACGTTTATGGCCTTGAAGGGAGCGGGGGCATGGGGGACGAGGGCCGTGAGCCGGCCGGCCTGGCCGAGAAGCTTGACCAGCTTTTCCACGCACGCAGCCGGGAGCGCGGCAGGCCGCTGTCGGCCAACGACGTGGCCACGGAGATCAACATCAAGGCCGGCGAGCAGGTGATCTCCGGCAATTACATCTGGCAGCTTCGCAAGGGCAAGCGGGACAACCCGACCAAACGGCACATCGAGGCGCTGGCGGAGTACTTCGGGGTGCCGGCCGCGTACTTCCACGACCAGCCCGAGCCGGCCGATGCCGGCGCCGTCGGCACCTCCGAGCGGCCCACGGCCGTGCTGGGCGCGATGCAGGACGCCGGTGTCATCGCCATGGCGGCGCGCTTCATGGACATGTCGGAGGAGTCCCGTAGCGCGGTGCTGGAAATGATCAACCGGGTGCGGAAGCTGGAAGGGCTGCCGGAGGTGAACGGCGCGGGTGAGGAGACCCGGTCGCTGCCCTGACCAAGGGCCTGATCACCGCCCGGTCACCGCGCGCCGCAGCGCCCCGGTCACGGCGTACCGGGCGGCCCCGCCCATGATCACATCGGGTGCGACACCACCCACCTGGGAGGGGCCGTGCGGCGCTGTATGAGACTGGCACGTGTGCCTGTCGTGGCCCCGGCCGAAGGAGAGCGCGTGATGAAGTTCGCACGGCGTCGAGACCGTGTGCTCGCCGATTGCTCGGCACGCCTCCGTGACCTGCCCATTCCGCGCCCCTTCGAGCTGGGCGCCTTCCTCGGCCACCTCGCCGAGCGGCGTGGCCGGCCGATCCGTCTGGAGCCCCAGGTCACCCCGCCGGCCGGGCCCTGCGGGCTGTGGATCGCCACCGCCCGGGCCGACTACATCTTCTACGACGAGGCCACCACCGCACTGCACCGCGACCACATCGTGCTGCACGAGGTCGGGCACATGCTCAGCGGCCACTACAACCTGCTCTCCGGTGACACGGCCCAGGCGCTGGTGCCCGGTCTGGACACCGGGGAGGTGGAGTCCGTCCTCGGCCGCAGCCACTACAGCGACGTGGAGGAGCAGGAGGCCGAGCTGATCGCTTCCCTTATCCTGCAACGCGCCGACCGAACTGTCTCCCGCCGGCCGGCGACGTCCCAGCAGGCCGAGGTCCTCAGCCGGATGGACAGCGTCTTCGGGTCCCCCAAGCGACGGTAAAGCGACACAGCGACACATGGTCAACGCCCTCTTCCTGTCCATCGCCGCCATCTTGCTGCTGGCGGCCCTCTACAAGGCCCGTCCGCTGCTCGGCCGGCCCCGCCCGCAGGGCCTGGGGGCGCTGTGCGGCTTCCTCACGGCGATGGCGGCCTCCCTGATCTTCCTCACGCCGCTGGCCGGTGACGCCCTGAGCCACGTGACCCCCAAGCTGGGCCGGCTGCTGGGCAACTGCACCACCCTGGCGGCGGCCACCTGCATATCGATCCTGCTGCTGCGCTTCAACGAGGAGCCGCCGCAGGCGGACCGCAAGGCTGGGCGCCGGCTGGTCTCCCTGGCCGCCGCCGTGTGCGCGCTGGCGGTGCTCTTCCTCGCCTCCCCCAGGAACGAGGCCCCCGGCTCCCCCACCTTCGGCGAGCTGCCCCGCACCGAGCCGCTGCTGAACGTGTACGTGCTGGTCTTCACCGTGCACCTGGGCGCCGCCATCGTCGACCTGCTGCGCCAGACCCTGCGCTACTCCCGGCACGCCCCGCGCGCCGCCCTGCGCTACGGCCTGCGGATCATCGCCTTCGGCTGCGGCCTGGGGACGATCTACATCGCCTACAAGGTCGTGCACGTGGCCGCACTGTGGGCGGACACCGCCTGGCTGCCGGCCGAGCAGATCTGTACGTCCCTGGTGACGCCGGTGACCTGCACGTTCAGCGTCGGCCTGCCCGCCGCGTGCAGCCTGATCGTGGTGAGCGGGATCCTGCTCCCGGCGATCGGCCCGGCGCTGGCCTGGCCCTGGCGCCGGGCCCGGCTGTGGCACCTGCACCGCGGGGTGCGCCCGCTGTGGGCCGCGCTGTCCGACGCCGTACCGGAGATCCGGCTGACCGCGACCGACGGCCGCTACGCCGCGGCCGACCCCGAGTTCCGGCTGTACCGGCGGGTGATCGAGATACGGGACGGCGTCCTGGCGCTGCGCCCGCACCGCAGCGAGGAGGTGCGCCGCGCGGCCGAGGCCGCCCTGCGCGCCGAGGGCGTCCAGGGGCGGCGGCTGGAGGCGGGGGTGGAGGCGGCGGTTCTGGCCGCGGCCCTGGACGCCCGGCGCGGCGGCCGGCCCGCCGCCCATCCGGTCAGCGCACAGGACGCCACGCTCACCCGCCCCGAGCTGAACAACCTGATCGACGAGGCACGCTGGCTGCGCCTGGTCTCCCGCGCGCTGCGGGCCCCCGGCACGGCCCCCGTACCGTCCCCTCCCCCGACCGGAGCGTGAGATCACCTGTGAGCAGCCCCAGCACCCCGATGGATACGCCGGAGTTCTTCCGCGACCCCTATCCCGTGCTCGCCGCGCTGCGCGAGCGCGGGCCGGTGCAGCCCGTCCGCAGCGGTCCGTACGGCACGACCTGGGCCGTCACCGGCTGGGCGCAGGCCCGGACCGCGCTGGCCGACCCCCGGCTGTCCAAGGACACCGGCCGCTACTTCGCGGACAAGCCCTCCCGCCGCAACCTGGCGCCCGCGGTGAGCCGCACCATGCTCGCCACCGATGCGCCCGACCACACCCGGCTGCGCAGGCTGGCGGTCAAGGCGTTCACCCCGGCGGCGGTGGCGCGCCTGGAGCCGCGGATCAGCGCCCTGACCGACGAGTTGGTACGGGCCCTCGCCGAGCGCGGTGGCGGCGATCTGGTCGAGGACTTCGCCGTGCCGCTGCCCATCGAGGTCATCGGCGATCTGCTGGGGGTGCCCCGTGCGGACCGTACGGCGCTGCGTCGCTGGTCCAACGACCTGTTCGCGGCCGGCCACGACGACACCACCGCCGCCGACGCCGCCTCGCACGCCATCAGCGACTACATGACGTCGCTGATAGCGGCCAGGCGCGCCGCGCCGTCCGCCGTCCCGGACCTGCTGACGGACCTGATCGCCGCGCGCGACGAGGACGACCGGCTCAGCGAGCACGAGCTGGTCTCCCTGGCGGTGCTGCTGGTCGTCGCCGGTCACGAGACCACCACCAACCTCATCGGCAACGGCATGCTCGCCCTCCTTCAGGACGACGCGCTGCGTGCCCGGCTGCGCGCGGACACCTCCTTGATCCCCGCGGCCGTGGAGGAACTGCTGCGCTACGACGCGCCGCTGACCACCGCCACCTTCCGGTACGCCGTCGCACCGCTGACGCTCGGCGGCGCCGAGATCGCCGAGGGCGACGTGGTGCTGGTGATGCCCGGGGCGGCCAACCGCGACCCGGAGCGGTTCTGCGAGCCGGACGCGCTGCGGCCGGGCCGCGAGGGCGGGCACCTGTCCTTCGGGCACGGGCCGCACCACTGCCTCGGCGCGCCGCTGGCCCGCCTGGAGGCCCGTATCGCCTTCGAGGCGCTGCTGGTCCGCCTCCCGGACCTGCGGCTCGCCTGCCCGGTGGCCGAACTCCCCTGGCGGCACACGCGGCTGATGCGCGGCCTGGCCCATCTGCCGGTCACGTGTACGCCGCGGGTCCTGTAACAACAACCCGCGGCGGGACGCTGAGCCGGGCCGGCGGCAGCACGGCCGCCGGCCCGGAAGCGCACATACTCAACGGCTCACATACTCACCGGCTCAACGGCTCACAGGAGAAGGCCGCCGGACACCTCGATCACCTGGCCGGTGATGTAACGGGCGTGGTCGGAGGCCAGGAAGCAGACCAGGTGGGCCACGTCCTCGGCGGTGCCCAGCCGGTGGCCGGGGATCAGCGCCTTGACGTACTCCATCCGCTCCGGCGGGATCTGTGCCGTCATGTCGGTCTCGATGAAGCCGGGGGCGACGGCGTTCACCGTGATCCCGAACTCGCCGATCTCCTTGGCCAGTGCCTTGGTGAAGCCGATGATCCCGGCCTTGGAGGCGGCATAGCTGGTCTGGCCGGGCGCGCCGTGCAGGCCCACCGCCGAGGTGAGGTTGACGATCGCCCCGCCGCGGCGCTTGACCAGTGGCATCACCAGCGGTCTGGTCACGTTGAACATACTGCCGAGGTTGGTCTCGACGACCTCGTCCCAGTCCTCGCGGCGCATCCGGGCGAAGGTGGCGTCCCGTGTCACACCGGCGTTGTTGACCAGTACGTCCAAGGTGCCCAGGCACTCCAGCGCGGCGGCCGTGAACTCCTCGACGGCCGCGGTGTCGCCGACCTGGGCGGGCAGCGCCATGCACTGCTGACCGGGGTGCGCCGCCCGCATCTCCTGGCACAGCGCGCGGGCCGCCTCGGCGCTGCGGTGGTAGCTGAAGGCGACCTCCGCCCCTTGCGCCAGCGCCAGCCGTACGACGGCGGCGCCGATGCCGCGCGAGCCGCCGGTGACCACGAACCGCTTGCCGGCCAGCGGCAGCGGAACCGCGCCGTTGAGGTGGGCGCCGGCCGCGTCGGGTGGGGTGAACGCCGTCACCGTACGCTCCTCATACGGCCGTCTGTCCGGCCGGCTCGGGCCCGGGGCCGGGCGAGGCGGTGGCGGCGGACCGGGTCCGGGGGGTGCCGACGCTCACGCCGTGTCCCCTGGCGGCCTTCTTGGCGGCGGCCTCGCGCTCGCGCAGCGCCCGGTAGCGCTCCTCGGCCAGCAGCGCCTGGATCATGGGGGTGTAGAACGGGCCGTCACCGACGAGGGTGATCTTCTCGGGGGTGACCTCGGCGAAGCCGCGCTCGCCCAGGGCGTCCCAGACGGTCCGGAACTCCTCGTACACGTCGAGGCCGAACGCCTCGCGGTAGTCCGGGCGCGAGACTTCGAGGCCGAAGAGGTTCCGGAAGATCATCGACAGCCGCCAGTCCTGCGCCGAGTGCCTGAATCCGCGCTCGACGGGGAAGCGGCCCTCGTCGACCATTTCCTTGTAGCGGCGCAGATTGCGCTGGTTGATGAAGGACCAGCAGCGTCCCTCCTCCAGCATGGCGTCGCCGAAGAAGGTGATGGCGGCGTAGCCGAGGCCGACGGTGTCCATGTCGTCGAAGCGGCGGGTGACGCCTTCTTCGTACTGGCGGGAGTTCGGGTCGCCGGGCTTGCGGAAGTTGTACGCGGTGATCTGCTCGTAGCCGTGGCTGGTGAGGAAGTCCCGCGACTGCCGGTACATCTCCAGATTGCTCAGGGTGGAGGGCAGTTCGTGGAAGCGGTTGAGCGCGAAGTCGGTCGGGCCGCCGACGTTCAGTTCGTAGTGGGTGATGTCGTAGACGTCCCAGGAGATCAGTGTCTCCAGGTCCTCCAGCATCGTGGCGACGGTCTGCTGGGGCCAGCCGAAGATCAGGTCGACATTGGCCGCCAGGCCCAGTTCACGGGCCCATTCCAGGCTCTGGATGACGTGCTGGGTGGTCTGCTTGCGACCGCTGAGGGCGTTCAGCCGCTCGTTGACCTGCTGGATGCCCATGCTGATCCGGTTCATGCCCGAATCGCGGATCGCCGCCATCTTCTTGCGGGAGAAGAGCTGCGGAATGCCTTCGAGCGTGATGTCGACCTGCGGGGCGATGTCCGGGAAAAGGCCCCGCACCATGTCCATGAGCTTGTGGTACAGCGGTTCCTTGTACAGGTTGGAGGTGCCGCCGCCGAAATAGACCGCGCCGAGCGTCGCGCCCTCCAGCACCTCGCGGTAGAGCTCCGCCTCGCGTTCCACGTAGCCGTAGTAGTTCTCCAGGGCCGCGTTGCCCTGGAATTCCTCCACCGGGAACAGGCAGTATCCGCACTTTCCCGGGTCCGTCTTGATGCAGTACGGCACCCCGACGTAGAGGTTCACATACGAATCCCTCTTGGCCGCCCGGATGCGGCGGCGGTCCTCGCCGGTCTCCTCGACGGGGACGGACAGGTCGGTCCAGTAGCGCGGCGACGGAAAGCCGTGCTGGATCTTGTTGACCTGACGTTTGTCCAGGTGCGAATCGATGTAGCTGTTGACGAAGCCGGAATCTAACACGGTGTGGCACTCCCCTCGGCGAACGTTCGCCGGATGCGTCATGGCGCGTGTTCCGGTTGTCCGGTGTCAGGTGGCGGACACCTCCGCGGATGCCGTCGTTCCGGCAAGGGCGGGGGCCAGCACCCGGTCCAGGACATAGCCGGCGAGATCCTCGATGCTCTGGTAGTCCAGGGCTTCCATGGCCTCGAAGCGGAAGTCGAGTTTCTCCTGGATGCGCCGCTGCAATTCGGTGATCATCAGGGAGTCGAGGCCGATTTCCAGTAGGGCGGTCGAGGGATCGAGGTCGTCCAGGTCCAGGTCGAATTCGGCCGCCGCCTGCCCGAGGGTGTCGCGGACCTCGTCGGTGAGCCATTCGCTCACCACGGCCAGGCGCTCGGCGCGGGGCAGCGGCGCCAGCCGTCCGACGAGTTCCTTACGGGTGTCGCGGGCCCTGGTCCGCAGGTCCTGCGTGGCGGGTGCCGGGGCGCTGCCGGCGGTCAGGGAGACGGTGTGCCGCAGCTCCAGGCCCTCCATCTCCGCCAGCACGTTGCCCTCGTCGTCACTGATCCGCACGGTGGCCAGCGCCGCCGTCCGTGCGTCGTTGGTGCGCAGCCGTACGTGGCTCCACACCTGGTCCGGGAAGGGGCCGCGCAGCGTCATCCGCCGCACCGCCACGGGGACGTAGGCGCCTTCCAGGGCACGCGAGGACAGCGTCGTCAGGGCCGCGCCGGTGACGTGCAGGGCGCCGTCGAGCATCGTCGCCAGCCGGAAGGGGTGGCCCTCGCCGGGCGCGCCGTCGGGCGCGGCGGTGATCCGGCCCAGTGCCTCGCCCTGTTCCTCCTCGCCGATCCACAGTTCGCGGACGGTGGAGAAGCTCGCCCCGTACTCCAGGCCGACCTTGCGCAGTTCGCCGTAGAAGCGTCCGGTGGCCATGCCGGTGGTGATCCTGGTGCGCAGCGCGTCGGGACAGGTGCCGCCCGCTCCGTTGGCCTGCGGATCGCCGGTCTGCGCGGCGGTGGCAGGCGGGTGCGGTGCGGCCGGTGCGATGGTGCCGCGGCAGTACTGGGGCGCCTGCTCCCCGCCCTCCGCGCCATTGATGGTGAAGCGCCGGTGCCCGCCGCTTCGCGGGTCGCGGGCGTCGAGCCGGATGCCGACCGCGGTGGTCCGGCCGGGCGCCAGGAAGAGCGGGCGGGCGAAGTCCACGTCGCGCAGTTCCACCGGCCGCGTGCCGTCGTCCCCGGTGGCCTGCTCGGCGACCCGGTGGGCGCGCAGGACCATTTCGAGGTATCCGGTGGCGGGGAAGACGGTGGTCCCCAGGATGCGGTGGTCCGTCCAGGGCACCACGGCGCTCAGTTCCGTCCGGAAGCCGCAGCGGCCCTCGCCGGTCCGTACGGCCCGTCCGATCAACTCGTGCTCCTCCGCGGCCGGCTGCGGTTCCGGCGCCGGGGGCTGTTCCGCGTCCTGGTCCGCGAGCTGTTCCGCGTCCTGGTCCGCGGTGGGCTCCACGGACCGGACCGCGTCCTGATCCAGGGTCTCCTGCGGAGTCTCTTCCGGGGGCCAGGCGGTCTCCACCGGCTCCCATACGGGAATCCGTTCGGGCTCGGCCACACCGGTGCCGCCGGCGCCCCGCGTGCTCTCCGCCCCTGTGCCGACCCAGTAGCGGTCGCCGCGGAAGGGGTACTGCGGGGCCGGGATCCGCCGGTAGCGCGCGTCCGTGAAGAGCCGGGGCAGTTCGACGGGGGCGCCGGTGGTGAACAGCGCGCCCGCGGTGACGAGCAGGTTCTTCACGTCCTGCCGGTCACGCAGCAGGGTGGGGACGAGCCGGGCGTCCGTGACGCCGAACGCGCCCGCGATCACCGGTGACAGCGCGGGGTGCGGGCCGACCTCCACGACGGCCGAGCAGCCGGCCTCCAGCACCGTACGCATGCCCTCGTGGAAGAGCACCGGGTTGCGGGCGTGGGTGCTCCAGTACTGCGGCCCCTCCTCGCCCGTCATGACCGCGCCGGTGACGTTGGAGACGACGGGGATGTCCGCACGGCCCGGCCCGAACGTCGCGGCCCGCTTCTCGAGTTCGGGCAGGACCGGGTCCATCAGCGGCGAGTGGAAGGCGTGCGAGACCTTCAGTTCCGTCGTACGGGTGCCGGACTCCTGCGCGCGGCGGGCGATCTCCTCGACCGCCTCGGCCGCGCCCGAGACCACCAGGCTGCGCGGGCCGTTGACGGCGGCGACGGCGGCCCGGTCGGTCATGCCCGTCAGCCACTCCCGTACGGTGTCCTGGTCGGCGGCGACCGCCAGCATCCGTCCGTCGCGCGGCAGTTCGCCCATGAGCCGGCCGCGCAGCACGCTGAAGCGGGCCGCGTCCTCCAGCGGGAGCAGCCCGCCGACGCACGCGGCGACGAGTTCCCCGACGCTGTGCCCGATGACGATGGAGGGCCGGATCCCCCAGGAGGCGAGGAGTTCGCACAGCGCGTACTCCACGGCGAACAGGGCGGGCTGGACGTAGCGCGTGGTGTCCAGCGCCTGCGCGGAACGCTCGCCGAAAAGGACCTCGTGCAGGGGCTGTCCGAGTTCCGCGGCCATCAGCACCGCGCACCGGTCGATCGCGTCGGCGAAGACCGGCTCGCTCTCATAGAGGCCGTGCGACATGCCGGCGTACTGGGAGCCCTGGCCGGTGAAGACGAACGCGGCCTTGGCGTTCTTGCGCGCCCGGCCGTCGGTGACCGACGCGGGGCTGCGACGGGTGCGCCACAGCCGCAGGTTGTTGGCGACCTCGGTGCCGGTGGCGCCCGGGACGGCCAGGCGGTAGCGCAGCGCAGCGCGGCCGGTGGCGGCGGTGAACGCGGCGTGGGGGAAGGTCCGCGGCTCGGCGCGGGAGAGGAAGGTGCCCCAGCGTTCGGCGGCCTCCTCCAGGCTCTCCGGTGTCTTCGCGGACAGCACCAGCAGTTCGTACGGGCGCGGGCGTTCGTCCGTCGCGGGCGCCGCGGCGGGCGCCTCGCCGAGGATGGCGTGGGCGTTGGTGCCGCTGTAGCCGAAGGAGTTGACCCCGGCCAGCCGGGGCAGGTCGCCACGGGGCCAGGGCACGGCCGTGGTCGGTACGTCGACCGCGGCCTCGCTCAGGTCGATGTGGGGGTTGAGCCTCTCCAGGTGGACGCTGGGGAAGATGACCTCGCGGTCCAGGGACAGGGCGGCCTTGACCAGGCCGAGGAGTCCCGCGCCGGCCTCGATGTGGCCGAAGTTGCTCTTCGCCGATCCCACGTACAGGGGCCGGTCCTGCGGCCGGGTGCGGCCGTAGACCTTGGCGATGGCGTTCAGCTCGATCGGGTCGCCGACCGGTGTCCCGGTGCCGTGCGCCTCCACGTACCCGATGCGGGCGGGGTCCACGTCGTTGCGGCCGAGCGCGGCACGCATCACCTGCTCCTGGGTCCGGCCGTTGGGCGCGGTCAGGGCCGGGGTGCGGCCGTCGTGGTTGATCGCGGTGCCGACGATGCTCGCCAGGATGCGGTCGCCGCGCTCCAGGGCCAGCGACTCGCGCCGCAGCAGTATCGCCACACAGCCCTCGCTGCGTACGTAACCGTCCGCGCCGGCGTCGAAGGCCCGGCACTGCCCGGCCCGGGACAGCAGCCCTATTTTGGAGAACGCGATGTGAATTCCCGGGCTCAGGATCAGATTGACCCCGGCGACGACGGCGGAATCGCACTCCCCGGAAAGAATGCTCTGCCGGGCCAGGTGAACGGCGACCAGCGCCCCGGAACACGCCGTGTCGAGTGCGAAACAAGGACCCTCGAATCCGAGGAAATGCGCGATGCGGCCCGCGCTGATACTGGTCGCGTCGGCCATCGCGTCGTACGGGCTGATGCCGGCGAAACCCTCCAGCGTGCTTTTGAGCAGGGAGTAGTTGTTGGTGTTCATCGACGCCAGGAACATGCCGGTGTCGGTGCCCTTGAGCTCTTCGGGGTTCTGCCCGCCGTGCTCCAGGGCGTGCCACACGGTCTGCAGCAGCAGCCGCTGCTGGGGGTCCATCCGCTGGGCCTCGACGTCGGAGATCCCGAAGAACGCCGCGTCGAACCGGTCCACGCCGTCGATGAAACCGCCGTGCCGGACATAGGTCTTGCCTGGTCGCAGCGGGTCGGGGTCGTAGAACCCGTCGACGTCCCACCGGTCGGGCGGGATTTCGCTGATGCAGTCTCGGCCGTCCCGGAACGTGGCGAAGAGGTCGTCCAGGCTCGATACGTTGCCGGGCAGTGCGCAACCGACTCCGACAACCGCGATACGCTCGGCTTCCACTACCGTCGTCTCCTTCGGCGTGCTCAGGTCGACGTGCTCGGGCCGCGACGCTGCGCTCAGCGTCGGTGAATGGTCGCTGCTCAGGTCCGGGCCGCCGGGGTTCCTCATCGCGTATCGCGGAAGTCATGGAACTCTTCGCTGCGGGCAACGCTGCGGCAGTCCGAAAAACCGTTCCACATGTAACTGAGTCAGACCACGACCATACCGGCGCCGGTTTCCTTGTCAAGAGCCGTCCTGACGGCGGCAATTGGTGCACTACCGGGTCGCCGGGGGCGCCGGTGGCGAATGCGAAGAAACCCCTGGGGCCAGCGTGAAGCGATATCACTGCTGCGACGGAATGAGTGTGGTGGGCTTCGAATTACGGACGCGGCTGACCGGCAGTCGTTTTCCGACAGACTTGAGCACGTCAAGAATGGCGGCGGTTCACGCCGGAAGCCTCCGTACCGGTGGCCGGCGGTCCGTTCAGGCCGTCGGGATGCGGCCTGTCATGTGGCCGGCGGGCCCGTGCGCCGCGTCCGGCCGGAGCGGGGCACGCGGATCAGCCCCTCCTGGGCCACGGATGCGACCAGCCGCCCGTCGCGGGTGAAGACCTGGCCGCGTACGAGTCCCCGCCCGCCGTGCGCCACCGGCGTCTCCTGCGCGTACAGCAGCCACTGGTCGGCCCGGAACGGCTGGTGGAACCACATCGCGTGGTCCAGGCTGACGCCGCTGGTCAGACCGCGGCCCCAGGACAGCCCGTGGAAGAGCGCGACCGTGTCGAGCAGGGTGATGTCGGAGATGTAGGTCAGCAGGATTTCGTGCAGCAAAGGTGCCGCGGCGGCGGGCCGCGCACCGCCGCCGCAGGACGGACCGGCGTACGGCGGAGTGCGGGACGACGGACCGCTGGACCGCGGAGCGACGGACCGCGGGTCGACGGGCGGCGGACCGGCGAGCAGCGGATCGTCCGGAAGGGCGGCGTCGGGGAGGACCGCATCGGCGGGGGCCGCTTCGGGCAGCGTGCCGTCGGTCCGCAGCCACACCAGGTTCCGGTCCGCCCGCAGCGCCGGGTCCCGCATCACATCGAAGCTCAGCGGGCCGACGAACCGCAGGTCGAAGGGCTGCCGCAGCGGCGCGACCGGCCCGCCGAACGCCTCGGCCAGCCGCTCCTCGTACGTGGCCAGGCTCTCCGGGTCCGGCACCTGGGGCATCGGGTCCTGGTGGGTCAGTCCCGCCTCGGCCCGGTGGAAGGAGGCCGACAGCGTGAAGATCACCTGGTCGTGCTGGACCGCCGAGACCGACCGGGTGGTGGCCGCGTGCCCGTCCCCCAGCCGGGTGACGTCGTAGAGGACCGGCTCGGCCGGGTCACCGGGCCGTACGAAATAGGCGTGCAGCGAGTGCACCGTACGGCCGGCGGGCACCGTGGCCCCGGCCGCCGCGAGGGCCTGGCCCGCCACCTGCCCGCCGTACACCTGCCGTACCCGTTCCCTGGGACAGCGTCCCCGGAAGACGTCCTCGGCGATCCGCTCGGGGGCGAGCAGCTCGATCAGCTCCTCCAGCGCCGTGCTCTGTGTGCTCAACGACTGCCACACCCTTCCGCGCCACACGGGGCCGCACCAGGCCGAACGAAGTGAACGAGTGGAACGAGGCCAAAAAACGAGGCCAAAAAACATGACGATGGACCGGACGAGGCCGGACGCCGCCGGACGGGACCGGACGTCGCCGTACCGGGCCGGAGGCGACCGGATCGGGCGTCCGGCGGCCGTCCCGGGAAGGAGCCGTCCCAGCGGCGCCGTAAGGCGCCCTGACAACGCCCGGGACGCATGCTGTCAGGCGCCCCCGTACACCGCCAAGGGCCCGTCCGGCATTCGGCACTCCGAGCCGGTCCGCGTATGCCGGATCGTTTCCGCCCGCATCTGCTGTCCGCCCGCACCTGCCGTCCGCCCGCGCCGTCCGGCCGCCGCGCCGTACGGCCCGCCGCGTCAGCCGCGGCCCGCGTCGTCCGGCGCGGGGGACGGCTCGCAGACGGGCGCGCCGACGGGCCGACGCCCGACGCCGGGCAGAAAGCGGCCGACGCCGGCGGTGTAGCGGGCGTACGCCGCCCCGTGGGCGCGGGCGAGATACGGCTCCTCGATGGCGCGCACCTGGACTTCGACGCCGACGAACAGACAGCTCAGCGCGAGCAGTTGGGTCCAGTTCGGCACCATCGCGGTGATCCCCGCCATCGCGAGGAGCAGCGCGGTGTAGATGGGGTTGCGGACCAGGCCGAAGATCCCGCCGGTGACCAGTTCCGTACGCTCACCGGGGTCGACCCCCAGCCGCCAGGAGCCGCCCATCGCCTGCTGCGCGACGAACACCCCGCCGAACCCCGCCAGCGCCGCCACCAGCCCGGTCTCGGCGATCAGCGGCCCGTCCAGTGCCGCGAGCGGGGGCAGCAGGCCGGTGCCGGCCAGCACCGGCGACACCCCGCCGAGCACGATCCCCACGGCCGCCGGTGTCAGCGCCCACCACGCCGAGGTGCCGGCCGCCGTTCCGGTCGGCATGCCGTTGGCCGTACGGGCGAAGCGGTGGCCGCTGTCGCCGCCGCTGGTGCGGTAGTGCAGCCAGCTCCGCAGGCCGAAGCCGGTCGCCCCGCCGGCCAGGTAGACGGCCAGCGCTGTCCATGCGGTCCACGAGCTCATGCTCACTCACGTCCTTTTGCCTCGGCTGTGCTCGGCTCTTCCCGGACTGTGCTCGGCTGTGCTCCACGGCTCCCGGTTCTCCGGATTCCCGGGTTCCCCGGTTCGCGGCTGTCCCTGCCGGCTTCCCGGTACCGCACGGGAACGGTCCCGGCACGGGGCAGACCCGGCACGGCCCGTGGACGGACGGACGGGCGGGCGGGCGGCCCGGCTCCGGGCCGCCCGGGTAGGTCACACGCCGCGCGGGGACAGCTCCGCCATGGGGCCCCAGTCGGTGTCCGGGACCTCGGTGTTGATGATCTTGGGCGTGTCGGCGATCACGTCCGGCATCCACGCCATGGCGGTCTGGAAGTGCTCGGAATTCACATGGGCCTCTCCCGCCTCACCGGACGCGAACGCCTCGATCAGCACGAAGGTGTGAGGGTCCTCGACGCTCCTGGACCACTCGAAGAAGACGTTCCCCGGCTCCTGCCGCGTCGCGGTGGTGAAGTCCTCCACGAGCGAGAGCCACTCCCCGCTGCGCTCGGGACGGACGGGGAACTTGACGACGATGAAGATCACGCGATTCTCCTGGTCGGTACGTCGGGTACGGGTGTCGGTACGGGCCGGCCCGCGCCCGTACGGCATCGCGGCCGTACGGCGCCCCGGCCGGTCCGCTGCCATCGTGCGCGGTGGCGCCGCGGCCGGCGAAACGGAGCGCCGGTCGATTCCGGCCCTGCCGGAAAACCGCCGCCCCGGCGTACCCGGCACTGCGCCGACCGGCCCAAACATCGGGCCCGGCCCAAACACCGAGCCTGCCCGAACACCGAGCCTGCCCGAACACCGCGCCCGGTCCGAACACCGAGCCCGGCCCGAACACCGCACCCCCGGTCGTCTTCCCCGCGCCGCCACGGCTCAGCGCTGCGGTGCCGGGAAGGCGACCGGGCCGCGGTGGCCGCGGCGGCCCACCGCGCGGACGCCGAACAGGACGTTGTCCTTGGACAGCCCGACGGTGTACCGGGTCACCTCGCCGACCTCGACGACATGCGTCCACTCCGGCTCGGTCGTCCCCCGCCACACCACCTCATACCCTGCCGCGTCCGGCTCCGTGACCCGCTCCCACGTCAGCTCGGTGGAGTTCCCCGGTGCGGTGGTGAGGATCTTGACGTTCCGGGGCGCACGGGGAGCCTGCGCCTGGGACCACAGCGCCGCCGCGTTCACCCGGGCCACCCGCGCGATGTAGCCGAAGTCGCAGAACTCGGGCAGGTCGCCGTAGCTCTTGCCGCCGGCCACCCGTACGTCCTGGTGCTGGTGCGCGAAGTCCTCGGCCGGCTCGGTGAAGCGGACCGCCGGCCAGCCGCGCTCCAGGAAGGGGATGTGGTCGCCGCCGCGCAGATAGCGGTCGCGCCGCTGGACGACACGTACGCGCATGCCGGTGGCGTCGTTGTCGGCGACATCGCGTACGAAGCGCGCGAGCTGGCGGGACGGCCCGTCGTTCTCGCCGCCGACCGCGCGCCGCACGGCGGCCTGTTCGGGGGTCTCGGCGGTGGGCACACCCTCGGCGAAGAGACGGACGGTGTACGGGTCCCGGGTGCCGTCCTCGGCCGTGGAACTGCCGACGATGTCGTTGGTGAACATGCCCTGGACGTCCGCGCCCGCGGCCTTGCACCGCTCGGCCAGGTGCGCCGCCCCGTACAGCCCCTGCTCCTCGCCCGCGACGGCGGCGAGGACGAGGGTGGCGGCCGGCCGCCGGGTGGCCATCACCCGCGCCAGCTCCAGGACCACCGCGACCCCCGAGGCGTCGTCGTCGGCGCCGGGGGCGTCACTGGTGGCGTCCATGACATCACCCGCCCGCGAGTCGTAGTGCCCGGAGACGATGTGCAGCCGGTCGGGGGCCAGGGAGCCGCGCAGTGTGGCGACGACGTTGGTGATGCGGGTGGCGACCGGCACCCTCGGGGCCGGTTCCTGCACGTAGGACTGGAGCTCGACGGTCATCCGCCCGCCGGACGCGGCGGCGTACCGGGTCATCTGCGCGTATATCCAGTCCCGGGCCGCCCCGATGCCCCGTACGGGATCGTGCTGCGCGGAGAGCGTGTGCCGGGTCCCGAAGGAGACGAGCCGGCGCACGGTGGTCTCGATGCGCCGGCGGTCGATCTCCGCGAGCAGGGCACACAGCTCCGGGTCCGGACGCTGTGCGGTGACGGGCGCACCTCCGCTCCCCTCCCGCCGCGACGGTTCCGCTCCCCCGCTCCCAGCCCCGGCCCGCCGTCCACCGGACGGCACCCCGGCCGCCGTCGTCGCCGCGACCGCCGTGACGGCAGCGGTCGCCGTCGCGGCCACCGAGAGGACGGATCTACGGGAGGAACCGGAGGGGCGCTGCGCCATGACGGGTCCCTTTCGCGGCGGGGGCGGCGGACGAACACGGGCACGGGGCGGGCACGGATACCACACGAATGGCATGACCATGGTCACCGCTATCGCGACCACCGGCAAGCGGCCGTCACCGACGGAAAACCCGAGCCGGACAACGAACGCGCCGCACGCAGACCCTCCTCCGCCCTGCGACCTGGTCCCACTGCCGGAGGCAACCGGACGCCCCGCGCCGGAACCTCCCGGCGTGACGGAGCACGCGGACCGTAGGTCAGTACAACTGGCCGTTGAGGGCGGGGGCGGCGGGGAAGCCGGCGGCGCGGGCCAGGGCGGCGGCCTCGCCGCGGGAGGCGACGTCGAGCTTTTTGAGGATCTTGGCGACATGGAACTTGACGGTGTGCTCGCTGATCTGGAGCTGCTGGGCGATGGCCCGGTTGCGGTGGCCGTGCACCAGGTGCTCCAGGACGTCCAGTTCCCGCCGGTTCAGGCTGCCCAGCGGGTCGTCGACGCGCGGGCGGCCGGGTGCCGTCAGCGGTAGCCGTACGGTGACGATCGTGCCCCAGTCGGGCACCGCGTCGACCTCCAGCGCGCCGTTGAGCGCGCCGACCCGGTCGGCGAGCCGGTGCATGGCCAGCGCCTCCGGGGCCAGCGTCCCCGGTCCGTCGTCGCGGACGGTCGTGCGCAGTTCGGCGTCCTCGGTCTGCCAGCCCACCCGGATCCGGCCGACTCCGCCCTGCTCCAGCATGGTCAGGACGGTGCCGCGGGCGGTGGTGCGCGCCACCTGCGCGATCTCCGAGGGGATCAGCCGCTGCGGGGAGTTGGGCGTGGAGAACTCCAGCGCCACGTTGCTGTACCGGGAGAGCAGCCCGAGCATGTCGCACAGCCTGCGGAAGGCGTCCTGGACCGTCTCCTCGCGCGGCAGTTGCCCGTCCTCGCCGGCCGCCCGCAGCTCGATCAGCGCGGAGACCGCGTAGTCGGTGGCGGTCCGGCGGGCGGCGGTGTCATCCAGCGTACGGGTGCGCAGCACGCCGAGGAGGGTGGTGAGGGTGGCGGCGTGCTCGTCGGTCAGGTCGGCGACGACCCGGGCCCGTTCGCTGTTGGCCATCCAGGGTGTCGCCAGGTCGACCGGCACCGCCTGCGGCAGCAGGGCGATCACCCGTACGGTGGCCAGGTCCCACAACTGCTGGATCAGCGCGAGGACTTCCGGCGCGGGCTCGGTGCCGTCCTGCGGGACCAGGGCCAGCAGCGCGCCCGCGGAGCCGGGGGGCGCGGACGCCATCGCCAGGACCGGGCGCGGCGCACCGGCGAGGCGCGCCCGGCCGAACCAGGGCGTGCCGACGTCGACATGGGTGGCCAGGGCCGCCATCTCGGCGGTGGTGATGTTCTCGGTCAGCGGGGCCTCACCGTGACTCCAGGTGGCCGACTTGGGGCAGTCGCCGGTGAGCATGATCAGGGCCTTGTGCTGCACGAGGTCGGACACTTCCCCCGACAGCGTGGACAGAATCTCTTTCAGGGGGGCCCGCATCAGGTTCTCCACCACAGCGAGAGTGCGCCGCGGGTCCCCCCAGTCCCGATACGCCATATACGCATGATAGTCGCAATCCTGCCGCCTTCTAACCGGTCTTCCGGCCAGGTACGACCATCCTTACGAGCAGTGGCGCCTGACCGGGAAGGCGGGGGCCTCGGGCCGCGGGCCACGGAACACCCCGACGGCGTCCCCGACGGCGCACCCGTCATCGCGTCCTCATCGCGTCCCTCAGCCCTCCTCCTTCGTACGGTCCATACGCTCCGTACGCCTCGTGGCGGTGGACGGCGCGGCCCCGACCGACCTCCAAGCGTCCTCCAAGCAGGGTTGTGGAACCTGCTGCTCGTCTTTGTCCGGCGCGTGGCACCACGCCTGCACACGGCGCGCACCGTGCGTGCCGTGTGCGCCGCGCGCCGCCGGCGAAGGCCGCGTTGAGCGGCTCGCGAGTGAGGGTGACGGGGGAGAAGAACACGATGGCTCGGCGACGAGTGGTGATCACCGGTATCGGGGTACGCACCCCTGGAGGAAACGGAGTCAAGGAATTCTGGGAGCTGCTGGCCTCGGGCCGGACCGCTACCCGCCGCATCTCTTTGTTCGACCCCTCCCCCTACCGGTCGCAGATCGCCGGGGAGGCCGACTTCGACCCGGTGCACGAGGGGCTGTCCCCGCTGGAGATCCGCCGGATGGACCGGGCCTCGCAGTTCGCCGTGGTCTGCGCGCGGGACGCGATCGCCGACAGCGGCCTGGAGTTCGAGTCCTTCGACCCCGGCCGGGTCGGGGTGAGCCTGGGCAGCGCGGTGGCCGCCGCGACCAGCCTGGAGCAGGAGTACCTGGTCCTGTCCGACAGCGGCCGGAACTGGCTGGTGGACCACGGCAGCCTGTCCCCGCACATGTTCGACTACCTGGCGCCGAGCGTGATGCCGGCCGAGGTGGCCTGGACCGTCGCCGCCGAGGGACCGGTGACCATGGTCTCCAACGGCTGCACCTCGGGCATCGACTCGGTGGGACACGCCTGCCAGTTGATCCGCGAGGGCAGTGCGGACGTGATGCTGGCCGGGGCCTCGGACACCCCGATCACCCCGATCGTCGTCGCCTGCTTCGACGCCATCAAGGCGACCACGCCGCGCAACGACGAGCCGGAGAGCGCCTCACGGCCGTTCGACGGGTCGCGCAGCGGTTTCGTCCTCGCCGAAGGGGCGGCGATGTTCGTCCTGGAGGACCGGGCGCACGCCGAGCGGCGGGGCGCGCACGTGTACGCGGAGATCGCGGGGTACGCCACGCGCTGCAACGCGTACCACATGACCGGCCTGAAGCCCGACGGCCGGGAGATGGCCGAGGCCATCCGCGCGGCGCTGGCCGAGGCCCGGGTCGGGCCGAGGGCCATCGACTACATCAACGCGCACGGCTCGGGCACCAAGCAGAACGACCGCCACGAGACGGCCGCCTACAAGCGCAGTCTGGGCGACCACGCCTACCGCACGCCGGTCAGCTCCATCAAGTCGATGGTCGGGCACTCCCTCGGCGCGATCGGGTCGATCGAGATCGCCGCCTCCGCGCTGGCGATCAAGAACGGTGTGATCCCGCCGACGGCGAACCTGCGGGAGGCCGACCCGGAGTGCGACCTGGACTACGTGCCGCTGACCGCGCGGGTCAAGCCGCTGCACAACGTGCTGACGGTCGGCAGCGGGTTCGGCGGGTTCCAGAGCGCCATGGTGCTGCGCCGGACCACGGGAGACGCCGCATGACGGACCACACGAGGGACCACATGAGCGACAACGGTACGGACGGCAGCACGGACGGCAGCACCACGGACGGGGCGACGGCCGGCATCACGGACGACGTACGGGACCGGACGGCGGACGGCACGCCGGGCCCGGCGGCCAGGGCGTACGTCACCGGCATCGGCCTGCTGGCCCCCAACGGCCTGGGCCTGGAGCCCTACTGGGAGGCGACCCTGGAGGGCCGTACCGGCATCGCCCCGGTCACGCGCTTCGACGTCTCCCGCTATCCGGTGCGGCTGGCCGGTCAGATCACCCGCTTCGAGGCGGGCGAGCACCTGCCCAGCCGGCTCCTGCCGCAGACCGACATCTCCACCCGCTTCGCCCTGGTGGCGGCGGACTGGGCGCTGGCCGACGCCAAGATCGAGCCGGACGCCTTCACGGACTACGACATGGGCGTGGTCACCTCCAACGCCACCGGCGGATTCGAGTTCACCCACCGCGAGTTCAAGAAGCTCTGGTCGCAGGGGCCGGCCTCGGTCAGCGTCTATGAGTCCTTCGCCTGGTTCTACGCCGTCAACACCGGGCAGATCTCCATCCGCAACAAGCTCCGCGGGCCCAGCAGCGCGCTGGTCGCGGAGCAGGCGGGCGGGCTGGACGCCCTGGGGCACGCCCGCCGGACCGTACGGCGCGGCACGCCCATGGTCGTCACCGGCGGCGTCGACTCGGCGCTGGACCCGTGGGGCTGGGTGTCGCAGATCGCCGGCGGACGGCTGAGCACGGTCACCGATCCGCGCCGTGCCTACCTGCCCTTCGACGCCGGCGCGACCGGGTACGTCCCGGGGGAAGGCGGCGCGATCCTCGTCCTGGAGGACGCGCGGGCGGCCGGCTCCCGTGGCGCGCAGCGGGTCTACGGGGAGATCGCGGGCTATGCGAGCACCTTCGACCCGCCCCCGGGCTCGCCCCGGCCGCCGGGTCTGCGCCGGGCCGTCGAACAGGCCCTGGCCGACGCGGGGGTGAGTGCCGGAGACGTCGATGTGGTCTTCGCCGACGCCGCGGGCGTACCCGAGCTGGACCGCCGGGAGGCGGCGGTGATCAGCGGGCTGTTCGGGCCGCAGGCGGTGCCGGTCACCGCGCCCAAGGCCCTGACCGGGCGGCTGTACTCCGGGGGCGGGCCGGTGGACGTGGCGTGCGCCCTGCTGTCCATACGGGACGGTGTCATACCGCCGAGCGGCGGTACGGCCCAGGTGCCCGAGGAGTACCGGATCGACCTGGTGCGCACGGCGCCGCGGCCGGGGCCGGTGACCACGGCACTGGTGCTGGCGCGGGGCAAATGGGGCTTCAACTCCGCGGTCGTCGTACGGGCGGTGGACGGCGCGGACGCACCGGCCCCGCACCCCTCCTCCCACCCCTCGCCCACGTTGCCGGAGGCATCGGATGGCTGACGACTTCAGGGACGTGATGGCCCGGTTTCCCAGCGGCGTGACCATCGCCACCACCTGCGACGAGTCCGGGAACCCCTACGGGCTGACCGTCAGCTCCTTCTGCTCGGTCTCCCTGGACCCGCCGCTGGTACTGGTCTGCCTGGCCAAGTCCGCCCGGTGCTTCCCGGCGTTCGAACGCAGCGCGGAGTTCGCCGTCAGCATCCTGCGGCAGCGCCACGCGGACCTCGCGCTGCGGTTCGCCGACCGCAGGGCGGAGAAGTTCGCCGGCGGCGGCTTCGTCCGTACCCGCGCGGCGGCATGGTCGTCGACGACGCGCTGGCCTCCGTCGAGTGCATCGTGGACCGGCGGCACGACGCGGGCGACCACACCATCCTCGTCGGCAAGGTCGTCGACCAGTGGATCGCCGACGCCGGGCCGCCCGCCGTCTACTACGACCGCCGGTTCGCCGTACTGGACGCGGCGCCATGACCACCGACCGTCCGGACCTTGCCGCCGACCCTTCGGAGGTGACCGCCGTGGCCCCCAGCAGGCCGGTCCCGCAGATCGACGCGGACGACGAGACACTGCGCCGGCATCTGGCGGGCGCGGAGATTCCCGCGCTGCTGATGACCACCGTCCACCTCACCGGCGATGTGTCGCTGCTGCGTACGGACGTCCGGGCACCGGGGTGGCTGTTCGCGCCGCAGGGCGGGCTGAGCGCCGAGCGGCAGGAGCAGGTGCGCGAGGCCGCGCTGGCCGCACTGGCCGGGCTGCGCGACCACGGGCAGCCGGGTGCGGCCGGGGCAGAAGGGGGCACGGCCGGAACCGGAGAGGCCACGCCCGCTTCCCCCGGCGCGCCCGCCTCCCCCGGCGCTCCTCCGCCCCCGCCCGACCGGGACCTGCTGCGCGCCATCACGGCCTGGGCCATGGACACCGACACCGAGGACCTGCTGGACCTGCTCGCCGAGGAGATCGTCCTGCCCTGCCACGACGCGAGGGCCCCCCGGTGGACCAGGTCCCAGGTCCGGCCCGGCAGCGACTTCGAGGTCGCCGTCATCGGCTCCGGGTTCAGCGGGCTGCTGGCCGGCTACCGCCTGGCCCAGGCCGGCGTGCCCTTCGTGATCTACGAGAAGAACCCCGAACTGGGCGGCACCTGGTTCGAGAACACCTATCCGGGATGCCGTACGGACGTCGCCAGCCACCTCTACAACTATTCCTTCGCGCCCAAGCACGACTGGCCCGACCACTTCTGCCGGCACGACGTGGTCCTGGAATACCTGCGGACCTTCGCCAAGGATTCCGGCGTCGGCGACCGCATCCGCTTCGGCACCGAAGTCCGGGACATGCGCTGGGACGAGGAGCGGGCGCTGTGGCACCTGACGCTCGACGGCCCGGACGGGGAATGCGCGACCGTCAGCCACCGTGCCGTCATCAGCGCGGTCGGACAGCTCAACCGGCCGAATCTGCCGGACATCCCCGGACGTACGGAATTCGGCGGGCCCGCGTTCCACACGGCGGCCTGGGACCATACGGTCGACCTGACCGGGAAGCGCGTCGCGGTGATCGGTACCGGCGCCAGCGCCTACCAGTTGGTGCCGGAACTGGCGGGGACCGCCTCCGAAGTGGTGGTCTTCCAGCGCAATCCGCCGTGGATGCGGCCCACCCCGCACTATCACGACGCGGTGCCGGACAGCGCCAAATGGCTTTTCGAGCACATTCCTTATTACGCCCAGTGGTACCGGTTCTGGCTGCTCGCGCCGGGCCTGCGCGGAATTCTGGACGGATGGGTCGTGGACCACGGCTACCCGCCCACCGAGCGTGCGGTCTCGGCCCTCAACGAGCGGCTGCGGGCCTCCCTGCTCCAGGGCATGGAGGCGCAGCTCACCGACGCCCCCGAGCTGCGCGACCTGGTCATTCCGCGCTACCCGGTCGGCGCCAAGCGGGTGCTGCGCGACAACGGGCGCTGGCTGGCCACGCTCAAACGGGACGACGTGCGGCTGGTGACCGAACCGATCCGGCGCATCACGCCGTGTGGGCCGGTCGCCGGCGATCAGGAGTACGACGTCGACGTCATCGTCTACGCCACGGGATTCCAGGCGTCCCGGTTCCTGACCCCGATGAAGGTGACCGGCCGCGGCGGGGCGGATCTCCATGAATTCTGGGACGGCGCGCCACGGGCCTACCTCGGAATGACCGTCCCCCGCTTCCCCAATCTCTTCTGCCTCTACGGCCCGAACACCAATCTCGTCGGGCAGGGCGGCAGCATCGTCTATTTCTCCGAATGCGCGACCACCTACATCCTGGACGCCATCCGGCTGCTGCTGGCCACCGGCCACGACGCGCTGGAGGTCCGCCAGGAGGTGTACGACACGTACAACGCGTGGGTGGACGAGGGAAACCGCGACCGCGCGTGGGTGTGGTCGAAGGTGAGCGGCTGGTACGCGCAGGGCGGCCGTTCCGCGACCAACTGGCCGTTCGCCGGCGACACGTACTGGCGGCTGACCAGATCCGTCGATCCGGCGGAATACGAGATGTCCACCATCGGGGGTACCGGCAATGAATGAGACCGCCAACGCGCTGCATACCAGCGGCGAGGCGCTGAAGAAATCCCGCGACGAGCCGAGTACGACCGGCGGCACGCTGCTGACGGCGTCCCGGAAGGTCGCCGGCCTCAGCGCCGGGTTGGCCACGGACATGGCGGGCGAACGGCAGCTCGACGCCGAGGTGTTCAAGGGCCTGGGCGAGGCCGGTTTCATGCGGCACTTCGTGCCGGCCGCGTTCGGCGGTAACGAGGGCACCTTCGGCGAGCTGCTGCCCGCGATCGTGGCGGTCGGCGAGGAATGCACGGCGACGGCCTGGTGCGCCTCGCTGCTGGCCAACACCTCCCGGTTCCTGCCCCTGTTCCCCCTGGCGGGACAGCGGGAGGTGTGGGGCCAGGGCCCGGACGCGGCGGTGGTCTGCTCGGTCCTGCCGTTCGGCGAGGCCGTCCCCGAGGGGGACGGGCTGCGGGTCACCGGCCGCTGGCCGTACATGAGCGCCATCGAGTTCGCCGACTGGCTGATCGTGTGCGCCAAGGCCCGACAGGGCGGCGAGCAGCGGATGAAGCTGGTGATCGTGCCGCGCTCGGCCTGGCAGGCGCAGGACACCTGGTACAGCGTCGGCATGCAGGCCACCGGCAGCAACACCGCCGTCCTTGAGGACGTGTACGTGCCGCCGGAGCGGATCGTGGACCGCGACGTGGTCTTCGCCGGCCGCGCGGCCGGCCCTTCCGGGGACCCGGCGGTCTCCCGCGTGGCGCCGCTGCCCGCCGTCAACGGTCTGACCTTCGTCGCCCCGGCACTCGGCGCGGCCCGTGGTGCCCTGGCGCTGCTGTCCGGCTACCTCGGCGAGAAGGTCCGCAGCGCGCCGCCGCTGCCGGGCATGCCCGGAGTGGCGGGCAACCGGGCCACGTACGAGATGGTGCTGGCCCGCTCCGCCGTCGAGATCGACACCGTCGAGCTGCTGTTGGAGCGGATCGCGCGCTCCGCCGACGACGAGGCCGGTTTCCCCCCGGCCCTGATCGCCCGCAACATGCGGGACAGCGCCTTCGCCGTGGACGTCCTGGCGACGGTGGCGAACCGGATCTTCCGTACGGCGGGCACCGGCGGCCAGGCCGACGGCGGACCGCTCCAGCGGTTCTGGCGCGACATCAACTCCATCGCCACCCATCAGGCGCTCCAGTTCGAGCCCGCGGCCCGCAACTACACCCGCGCGGTGTTCGACGGCGGCAACTGAGCCGCCGCCGGACCACCCACCCATCCCGGCAACCTAGGAGCCACACATGAGCAAGTCCCCGTCCCCTTCCCCGTCCCCGAACCAGTTCGAGTCACAGGCGTCCCCGGACCGCATCCTGCACACCGGGCTGGCCTTCCTCTCCGCGAAGGCGCTGCTCAGCGCCGTTGAACTCGGCGTGTTCACCGAACTGGCCAAGGGCCCGGCCGATGCCGCGACCCTGCGCGAGCGGGTGGGCGTCCACCCGCGCGGCGCGCTGGACTTCTTCGACGCGCTGGTGGCCCTGGGCCTGCTGCGCCGGGTCGACGGCGTCTACCACAACACGGAGGAGGCCGCCGCCTACCTGGACCGCGGCAAGCAGTCCTACCTGCACGTGGGCAGCATGCTGGAGATGGCCAACTCCCGGATGTACCCCATCTGGAGCAACCTGACCGACGCGCTGCGCACCGGCAAGCAGCAGGACCAGGCGACCAACGACACCGACGAGTACATCTACGACGCGCTGTACGCGGACGAGCAGCGGCTCCAGGAATTCCTGGCGTCGATGACGGGCATGAGCCACAGCGCCAACTGCCGGATCGCCACGCAGGTGGACTGGAGCGGCTACAAGACGCTGGCCGACATGGGCACCGCCCAGGGCGACCTGGCCGTCCAGGTCCTGCTGGCCAACCCGCACCTGCAAGGCATCGGGTTCGACCTGCCGGCGGCGGCCCCGACGTTCACCAAGTACGCGGCGGACAACGGGCTCCAGGACCGGCTGCGGTTCGTCGGGGGCGACTTCTTCACCCAGGACTTCCCCGCCAGCGATGTGTTCACCTTCGGCCACATCCTGCACAACTGGGACCTGGACCGCAAGAAGGTGCTGCTGAAGAAGGCGTGGCAGGCCCTGCCCAAGGGCGGTGCGGTGATCGTCTACGACTCGCTCATCGACGACGACCGTTCCCAGAACGCCTTCGGGCTCCTGATGAGTCTGAATATGCTCGCCGTGACCGATGTCGGCTTCGGCTACACCGCGGCCGACTGCAAGGGCTGGATGGCCGAGGCGGGCTTCGGCCGTACCTGGTCCGAGCACCTGGTCGGCCCCGACTCGATCGTGGTCGGCATCAAGGAGTGACACCGTACCGGAAGGGCCGCCGGTACCCGAGCGCGTCAGGCAGCGCCCGGCGCCCCGCGTACCGGTGGCCCCGGAGGAAAGGATGCAGCGGATGCCGTCCGACGCCGACGCGTTGAAGGCGAACAAGGAACTCGTCACCGAGTTCATCCGCAGGTTCTACAACGAGAAGGACTACGACCGCGCGCGAGCGCTGCTGACCGAGGACTTCGCCAACCACCACCCGGGGGTCGGCGTGGGCCGGGACCGTACGGTCGAGGGCTTCCGGGAGGCGGCGCAGGCGGCCTTCCCCGCGTTCTCGCTCACGGTCGTGCGCATGGTCGCCGAGGGCGACCAGGTGTGGACGCACAGCGTCGCCAGGGTCGCGCCGACGGCGCCCGGTTCGGTCGTGGTCGACATCTGGCGGATCCGGGACGGCCGGCTGGCCGAGCACTGGGACGTGGGCCAGGCCGTCCCCGAGGGGTCCACCCTCGAAGAACTGACCGCGGACGGCCTATGACCAGTACCATGCGCGCGGTCACGCAGTACTCCTTCGGCGGTCCCGAAGTGCTGGAACTGACCGAGGTGGCACGCCCGCGGCCGTCACTGAACGAAGTGCTCGTACGGGTCCGGGCCGCCGGTGTGAACCCGATCGACGCCCATGTCCGCTCCGGTGCCCTGCCCCTCCTGGGCAGGCCGCCGTTCACCGTGGGCTGGGACATATCCGGTGTGGTCGAGGAGGTCGCGCCGGGCGTGTCCCGGTTCGTCCCGGGCGATGAGGTGTACGGCATGCCGTACATCCCGCTCGCCGCCAACGGGTACGCGGAGTACACCGTCGCGCCCTCCCGGCAACTGGCCCGCAAACCCGCCACCATCGGCCATGTGCAGGCGGCCGGGCTGCCGCTGGCGGGGCTGACCGCCTGGCAGGCCCTGGCCGACGCGGCACGGGTCCAGGACGGTCAGCGGGTGCTGGTCCACGGCGGCGGGGGCGGGGTCGGCCACCTGGCCGTACAGATCGCCAAGGCGCTCGGTGCCGAGGTCCTGGCGACCGCCAGCGCGGCCAAGCACGGCTTCGTCCGCGAGCTGGGGGCGGACGAGGTGATCGACTACCGTGCGGTGGACTTCGCGGACGCGGCCGGCGGGGGCGTGGACGTGGTGGTCGACACGGTGGGCGGCGAGACCGCCGTCCGCTCGCTGGACGTCCTGCGGCCTGGCGGGGTGCTGGTCACGATCGTCGAGATGCGCAACACCGACCTCGCCAAGCAGGCCGACCACCGCGGCCTGCGGTTCTTCGGGGTCACCGCCGAGCCGGACCACTGTGCCCTGGAGGCCCTGGCGGAGCTGGTGGACGCCGGGAAGCTGCGCTCCCATGTCGCGCACGGGCTGCCGCTGGCGGACGCCGCGCGGGCGCACCGTCTGATCGGCTCGGGTTCGACGACGGGGAAGATCGTGCTCACGGTCTGAGGGCGGCCGGTGACCGGGAACCGATGGCCGGTGACCGGGACTGATGGCCGGTGACCGGCGGCCGACAACCGGGCCACCGCATCGAAGACGGACCCGGCGGGTGACTCCGCCGGGTCCGTCCGCGCGTGTCGAGGCGGTGGCCGCGGCTCCGGGCCGTACGGCGTCGCCCACGGGCCCACCAGCCATGTTCCGGTCACGGCGCACCAGCCGTGTTCCGGCCGATCCCCAGTGATGCTCGACCCGCCGTCAGGACACTGGGCGGGCCCGACGCACCCGGTGCCGCCGCACGGCCGGGGCCGCGTCCGGCACGTACGTCATCGGCCCGGTTTCCTCCGGTTTCCGTCCCGTGGCCCCGGAGCGCACCGGTCCGGGTCCTGTCGTCCATCGCACCACAGGGGAGTGCTGTGTCCCGTCGTCTGTTCACCTCGGAATCCGTGACCGAGGGCCACCCCGACAAGATCGCTGACCAGATCAGCGACACGATCCTCGACGCGCTCCTGGAGGCGGACCCGGCCTCGCGGGTCGCCGTGGAGACACTGATCACCACCGGCCTGGTGCAGGTGGCCGGCGAGGTCGCCACCTCGGCGTACGTGCCGATCGCGCAGCTCGTACGGGAGAAGATCCTGGACATCGGCTACGGCTCGTCCCACAAGGGCTTCGACGGCGCGTCCTGCGGCGTGTCCATCGCGATCGGGGCGCAGTCCCCCGACATCGCGCTGGGCGTGGACACCGGCGGCGCCGGCGACCAGGGCCTGATGTTCGGGTACGCGTGCGACGAGACGCCCGAGCTGATGCCGCTGCCCATCCACCTGGCCCACCGGCTCTCCCACCGGCTCTCCCAGGTCCGCCGGGGCGGCGATATCCCCTATCTGCGCCCGGACGGCAAGACGCAGGTCACCATCGAGTACGACGGGGAGCAGGCGGTGCGCCTGGACACCGTCGTGGTCTCCTCCCAGCACGCCCCCGACATCGACCTGGACACGCTGCTCGCCCCGGACATCAGGGAGTTCGTGGTGGAGCCGGTGCTCGCCGAACTCCACGACGGGGTGAAGCTGGACACCGACGGCTACCGGCTGCTGGTCAACCCCACCGGCCGCTTCGAGATCGGCGGTCCGATGGGGGACGCGGGCCTGACCGGCCGCAAGATCATCGTGGACACGTACGGGGGCATGGCCCGGCACGGCGGCGGCGCCTTCTCCGGCAAGGACCCCTCCAAGGTGGACCGTTCGGCCGCGTACGCGATGCGCTGGGTCGCCAAGAACGTGGTCGCGGCGGGACTGGCGCGGCGCTGCGAGGTCCAGGTCGCCTACGCGATCGGCAAGGCCGACCCGGTGGGCCTGTTCGTGGAGACCTTCGGCACCGCCACCGTCGACGTCCGGAAGATCGAGGACGCCATCGCCGAGGTCTTCGACCTGCGACCGGCCGCCATCATCCGCGATCTGGACCTCCTGCGCCCGATCTACGCACAGACCGCCGCCTACGGCCACTTCGGCCGCGAGCTGGCGGACTTCACCTGGGAGCGCACCGACCGCGTCGACGCGCTGCGCACGGCCGCGGGACTGTGACATGGCGGGGGACGGGGGCGAGCGGCGGGACGGGAGAGCGGGCCGGAGCGGGAGCGGGCCGCAAAACGGCGCGGTCCGGCGGGGCGAGGCGAGGAGAATCGTCGTCACCGGCTCCGTCGCCACCGACCATCTCTCGGTGTTCCCCGGCCGGTTCGCGGACCAGCTCGTACCGGACCATCTCGACCACATCTCGCTGTCGTTCCTGGTGGACACCCTGGAGATCCGGCCCGGCGGGGTCGCGGCCAACATCGCCTACGGCCTCGCCTCGCTCGGCCACCGCCCGCTGCTCGTCGCGGCGGTGGGCAGCGACTTCCAGGAGCACGGCCGGCGGCTGCGCGCGCACGGCGTGGACACCTCACCGGTGCGCGTCTCGTCCTCCCTGCCCACCGCCCGCTTCACCTGCACCACCGACGCGGACGGCAACCAGCTCGCGTCCTTCTACCCCGGGGCCATGACCGAGGCGTCCGGCATCGACCTGGCGGCGCTCGCCCGCGCGCACCGCCCCGGGTTCGTCCTGGTCGGCGCGGACGACCCGCGGGCCATGCTCCGGCACACCCGGGCCTGCCGGGCGCTGGGCCTGCGCTTCGCCGCCGACCCCTCCCAGCAGCTCGCCCTCGCCGACGGCGCGACGATCCGTGAACTGGTCGACGGTGCCGACCATCTGTTCACCAACGAGTACGAGAATGCGCTGCTGCTCGCCAAGGCCGGGTGGACCCGCGCGGACGTGCTCGGCCGGGTCGGCACCTGGATCACCACCCTGGGCGCGAAGGGCTGCCGCATCGACCGGGAGGGCGAGCCGGGCATCGAGGTCGCCGCCGTACCGGCCGCCACCGCCACCGACCCGACCGGCGTCGGTGACGCCTTCCGCGCCGGCTATCTGGCGGGGCTGGCGGGCGGGCTGACGGCCGTACGCGCCGCACGGGCCGGAGCCGCGCTGGCCACGCTCGCGCTGGCGTCCGTCGGCCCGCAGACGTACCGCGCCGGGCCCGGGCGGCTGGGTGAACTGCTCACGACGGCGTACGGGGGCCAGGAGGCCGCTGCCGTACTGGCCGGGCTGCCGCGGGCCTACGCGCCCTCGTCCGCTCCGCCGGAACCGCGGGGCGCGCGGACGGGCTGAGGCACGGGCCCGGATGCCGGCACGGACGCCGACCGGGAGTCGTTCCGAGAGCCGTTCCGAGGGCGCGCGGCGGGAACTTCCTGCGCCGCGCCGCCGTACACCGCTGGATATCGCCGTACACCGCCGTACACGGCACCGAATACGGTCGCGGTCGCGGCCGGCCCGAGGTTACAGTCCGCCCCGGATGTCTCCTCCGGACGCCCGGCGCCACGCGCCCGGGCCGGAGTTTCACCTATCCGCCGGAGCCGCGCCGTGGTTCCGGCACCTACTGAGCAGGGGTTCCACCATGACTGACGGACAGGGCAGGCACCAGGGCGAGGTGGCGCTGGTCACCGGGGCCAACAAGGGAATCGGCAAGCAGATCGCCCGGCGGCTGGCCGCCGAGGGCATGACGGTCTACCTCGGGGCACGGGACGCGGAACGCGGCCGGCAGGCCGCGGGCGAACTCGCCGCGCAGGGCGGTGATGTGCGCTTCCTCCAGCTCGATGTGACCGACCAGTCCCAGGTCGACGCCGCCGTCCGGCGCATCGCGCAGGAGTGCGACCGGCTGGACGTCCTCGTCAACAACGCGGGAATCGTGGTGGAGTGGGGCGTCGCGGTGCCGGAGGTGACCGCCGACCACATGCGGGCGGCCTTCGAGGTCAATGTGTTCGGTACGGTCGCGGTGACCCAGGCGTGCATTCCGCTGCTGCGCCGGTCCCCCGCCGGCCGGGTGGTGAACATGTCCAGCCCGCTGGGCTCGCTGACCCTGCTCAGCGACCGGGACCACCCGGTCTCCACCCGCGGGCTGCTCCCCTACAGCTCCTCCAAGGCCGCGCTCAACGCGATCACCCTGGTGTACGCCAACGCGCTGCGCGAGGCGGGGATCCGGGTGAACGCGGCCAACCCCGGGCTGGTCGCCACCGACCTGAACTCGGACTCCCCGTTCAGCCGTGGCACGCAGACGCCGGAGGAGGGCGCCGAGGTGCCCGTACGCCTGGCGCTGATGGACAAGGACGGGCCGACCGGTGCCTTCCGTGGCAGCATGGAGGGTTCGGTGGAGGAGAGCATCCCGTGGTGAGCGGACGGGGAGCGTTCTCCGCCACCGTCGTGTGAGGTGGCAAGGGCGGGGGCCGCCACCGCGCTCCGGCGCGTGACGGCCCCCGCCCTCCCCTGATGCCCTTTTCACCAAGCCGGGAGCCCGGGGCCCCGACGCCGCCCGCTATCCGGCCCGGGCGGTCGCGGCGGCCCCCACGCCCGCCGCGACCGCCCGGCTCGCGGCGCCCAGCTCCGCGCGCAGCAGGGCGCGGGCGTCCGCCAAGGTGGCGCGCCCGCCGAGTTCGCCGGCGACCGCTGCGGGATCGACGGCCACGGTGTGCCGTACGGTGATCAGCGAGCGGTCGCGGGCGTACCCGGCGCCGCCCGTGAACGACCATGTCGCACTGTGTCCCAGCGCCAGCCGCGCGCCGGACAGTTGCTTCTCCGCGATCCAGCCCGGCGCCCGGCACACGCGCAGCGACCGCGTGGCGCGCGGGCTGCCGTCCTCGGTGACGGTCCGCGCCTGAAGGTCCTGGACCCCGGGAGCGGGTTCTGCGACCCGCACCTGGCGCACATGCGGGAGCCGTTGCGCCCAGCGGTCGGCGCCGCGCACGAAGGCGTACGCCTCGGCCGCCGTCGCGTGCGGCTCCCAGGTGTCGGTGAAGGAGAAGACCATCTCCTCCACGGTGTACGGCTGTTCGGTGACGCGGGCCAGCGCGGCGAGCGCCTCGGAACCTCTGCGGTGCAAGGTGGCCCGCAGCCGCCGCAGCGGCGCGGACTCCTCCTCCACCGCACGCAGGCGGTGCCGCAGGACCACCTCGGTCCTGCCGCCGGGCAGCGCGCGCAGGTGCCAGCCGCCGTCCAGCGACGCCGGTGCCTGGCGGTGCTCCTGCCGGAAGCCCACGTACAGGCGCCCGGGGTCCAGGACGCGGCGGGAGGTCCAGTGCGCGACCTCGCCGTCGACGACCGTCCAGATCTCGAACGTCTCGGTGCGCCGGTCCCGTTCGAGGTGCCGGACGGCGACGGTGCGCCCGAAGACCGCCGGCCACAGGGTGACGTCGGCGACCAGGCCGTAGAGCGTACGGGCGGGGGCCCGGACGGTCAGGGTGTGCTCGGTGCGATGGGTGACCGGTTGCGCCATCTCGCCGCGCCCCGTCAGCCGCTCGCCTGCGGGACCCCGTCGCCCAGGTTGATCAGGTCGAGCAGCGCGCGGGGGGTGCGGGCCGTGGCGACCTCCTCGTCCGGCAGGGTGACGCCGTACTCCTGCTGGATCGCGGCAGCCGTCTCCATGAGGGCGAGCGAGTCGTACCCCAGGTCCTCGAAGGCCGTATCGAGGATGTCGCCGGTCAGGTCGACGCCGTCCTCCTCGCCGGCACAGGCGACGAGGATGCGGCGCAGGTCGTCGATGCCAAGAGCTGTCATAACAGGTGTCTCCTACGGATCGGTGGAGCAGTGGTTCGGTGGGACGACGGGGCCGGTGTGCCGCGTCCTGTCCCGGCCGGCTGCCTTCCCGCCCGAGGGTGCGGGCAGGTGCTCGCACAACACTGGGAGCGGACTTGGGGTTCGCTGTCGTGGCCCCATCGGGTCCCGAGGGGGTACGGGCACCATGGCCGTACGGCGCCCTCGTACCCGGCTCCCCCGCCCGGCGCCCCGTACCCTGCGCTCCGTACCCGGCGCCGTGTGCCCTGTGCCCGTACCTGGAGCCCTCGTCCGTAATGCGTACGCGTGGTCCGCGATTCCGGACGGCGACCAGAATTCTTCGGCACCGGTCCGATATTGATCCGATATTGATCCGGGCCGTTCCATTCCTTGACCGCCACTCCTCCAGCAATAGGAGCAGCAGGTTTAACTCACCGCCCGGTAATTCGGCTAGTGTGATGGCCGACACAGCTTTCCCGGTGGTGGAGACCACTATGCCTCCGATATCTTCCCAGTGGCGCCGGAAGAGTCTCACCCTGCCCGACGGCGGGTGAACGGAGCGCCAGGTACGGGGGGTTCGACGGTACACGGATTCGGCCGAGCTGCCGATCTGTTCAGGAGCGATCACACCGAACAGCCGTGGAATCACTCTCGCCTGAGTCATGGACAATCAGGGGGAGCGCCATGAAATTCAACCTGCTAGGCCAATTCGAGATGGTGGCCGACGACGGCCGATCGCTCATTTTGAGCCGGTCGAAAGTCAGCCAACTGCTCGGGTTGTTGTTGATCCAGAACGGGGAAACGGTCGGAGTGGATTCTCTGATCGAGGAGCTGTGGGGCGAAAACGTCCCGCGCAGTGCTCTGACCACGCTTCAGACGTACGTCTACCACGGGCGCAAGATCTTCGCGTCCGTGCCCGGCGGCCGTGACATCCTCATCACCCGGCCCGCCGGGTACAGCATCCGGGTGCCCGCCGACACCATCGACGTCGCCGTCTTCGAACGCCTGGTCCAGCAGGCGCGCAGGGCACTGGAGGCCGGGCACGTCGAGACGGCCGCGGAACACCTCGACGAGGCGTTCCGGCTGTGGCGCGGCCCGGTCCTCGCCGGCATGATGACCGGCCCGGTCCTGGACGCCCATCTCACGTACATCAACGAGCTGCGGTTCGCGGCCAACGAGCTGCACATCGAGGCCAGCCGGCGGCTGGGCCGGCACCAGGAGATCATTCCCTGGCTCCGGCTGCTGGTCGCCGAGAACCCGCTCAACGAGAGCCTGCACGCCCAGCTCATCAAGGCGCTGCACAGTTGCGGCCGGCGGGCCGAGGCGCTCCAGGCGTACCGGAGCCTGTGGCGCACCCTGGACGTGGAGCTGGGCATCGAGCCCGCGCCCGAACTCCAGATCCTCCAGCACGACCTGCTGACGGCCAGGACGCCCGTCACCGCCGCCCGGTGACTCGCCTTTCGGCTAGGTGTGACTGTCCGGACGGGCAGTACGCATCCGCCGAAAGAGCTGTGACGCTGAAGGTGTCTGACACTTGACCAACGTGAGAGGAACATCCATGTCCGACATCTCGGCGTCCGTCGTCATCGCCTATCACAGCGGGTACGGGCACACGACGAGGCTGGCCGAAGCGGTACACGAGGGCGCGGCATCCGTGTCCGGGGTCACCGTGGAGATGATCACCGTGGAGGAGGTGTCCGAGGAGGATTGGAGCCGCCTGGACGCGGCGGACGCCATCATCTTCGGATCGCCCACCTACATGGGCACGGCCAGCCCCGCCTTCCACACCTTCGCCCACGACACGGCGGGCCGGTGGAGCGCCCAGGCGTGGAAGGACAAGATCGCGGCCGGTTTCACCACTTCGGGCGCGATGAGCGGCGACAAGCTCAACACCTTGCAGTACTTCACCGTACTGGCCGCCCAGCACGGCATGTACTGGGTCAACCTCGACCTGCTGCCCGGTACGGAGGAGACCGACCTCAACCGGATCGGCGGCTGGCTCGGCGCGATGGCGCAGTGCCCGGGCCGGGAAGGGCCGGAGATGATGAAGAAGGCCGACCTGCTCACCGCCTCCCACCTGGGGCAGCGCGTGGCCGAACACACGCTGCTGCTGCGGCGGGCCAGGGCGCTGGCGGCCTGAGACCGGCCGGGTACGGGGCGGCGCACCCGCTCCCGTACCCGGCCGGCGGGCCGCCCGTCCGTCCTGCCCGCGCTGTCCGTTCTGGGCGCCGTCTATGCGTCCCGGCTGCCCAGTCCGCGGCGCAGGGCGTCGATCTGGTCGGCCACCATCCGCCGTGACACCGCCGCGTGGGCGATGCCGACGGAGGCGTGGAAGGTCCCCGGGTAGTGCGCCATCTGCGTGCCGCGGCCCGCCTGGACCAGCCGGTGGGCGAAGATGATGCCCTCGTCCCGCAGCGGGTCGTACTCACACGTCCCCACGAAGGCCGGCGGCAGACCCGACAGGTCCGTGGCACGGGCGGGTGCGGCGTACGGGGAGGCGGGCGCGCCCCCGAGGTAGTGCTTCCAGCTCAGCTCCAGGCAGCCGCGGTCGAGCATCGGCGTGTCCACGAAGGAGCGGGCGGAGGGGGTCTCCAGCCGGTCGTCGAGCTGCGGGAAGAGCAGGTACAAATAGCGCACCCGCGGCCCGTTGCGGTCCCGGGCCAGCAGCGCGGTCCCGGCGGCCAGCCCGCCGCCGGCGCTGAACCCGGCCAGTCCGATCCGGTCGGTGTCGACCCCCAGTTCGGCCGCGTGGCCGGCGGTCCACTCAAGGGCGGCGTAGCAGTCCTCCAGCCCCGCCGGGAAGGGGTGTTCCGGGGCCAGCCGGTAGTCCGGGGACACCACCACCGCGCCCACGAGGTCGGCGATCCGCAGGGCGAAGGTCTGCGGGGTGTCCAGGTCGCCGGTGACGAAGGCACCCCAGTGGGGAAAGATCAGGGCGGGCCGCGGACCGCCCCGCGCCGCCGGCCGGTAGATCCGTACGGTCAGGTCCGGCCCGTCGGCCACGGGCAGGGTCCGGTCCTCCACCCGTACGCGGGAGGCGCCCTCATAGCCCGGCTGGGCGGCCATGACCTGGCGCAGCACGGCCCGCGCCGAGGCCGGCTCGGCGTAGTCCAGGGGCCGCATCCGCGGGGCGAAAGGCGCCAGTTCGGGATCGAAGTCGTAACTCACGGGGGTCCTCCGTCTGTTCGGTGGCCGGGTCGGTGCGGGGGTACGGCATGAAGACAGCGGGGAGACGGCATGGAGGCGGTGGCGAACGGGAAGCGGGGCGCGTACGAGGAACGGGAAGGGGGCGCGTACGAGGAACGGAACGCGTACGTACGAGAGCGGTGATGCGTACGCAGGAGAGCGGTGCGGCCCCGGCGTGATGCGTACGCAGGAGAGCGGTGCGGCCCCGGCGCGGGGCGGCGCGCTCGCGCGGCGGTGCGGTGGACGGTGCCGCGCGAGCCGCCCTTCGGCCCGGCCCGCTCAGCCGGCCGAGGTCCGCCGCCTGGTCACCCGTACCCTGCGGACGTTCAGGCCGGCGCCCTGCCCCCACAGACGGCTGCCGGGCGCACTGGCTTCATCGCGGAAGCGCTCCGGGGTGGGCTCGCCGACCGCCGGGTCGAAGTAGTGGCCGGCCTCGGTGGTCAGCCGGACCAGACCGGAACCGGCCCGGCCGGGCCGTCCCCCGTCCAGGGTCGTGAACAGGCCGAGCGACAGCTCCAGTTGCTTGAGCTGCACCGTCTGCTCGACGCCTCCGTGGTCGAGCATCATGAAGCGGCGGGAGTCCAGCCGGTGGCCGATCCGGTCCACCCGCAGGACCTCCTTGCCGTCCAGGAACCAGCGCGCCAGTCCGCGTGAGCGGTCGTAGGAGATACGGCAGTGGTGCTCGTCGCGTGGTGAGCGGCGGGCGACCGGGATGGTGTAGAGGAAGGCCGCGTAGTTGCCGAGCTGGGCGCGGTTGTTGGGCAGCCGCTCGTAGAAGACGTAGACCGACTTGTTGGTGAGGTAGAAGTCGAAGGCGACCCCGCTCTCCAGGTCCTGTGCGGAAAAGCCCATCGAGGCCAGCCGCAGGTCGTCCTGGGCGTCGTCCACGGCGTTCCCGAACGGGTGACCGTCGGTGCCGTAGGAGACACCGGACATCCAGGTCTCGTACGAGACCTCACTGCCCGGCGCGGTGTCGAAGCCGAGGACCCCGCCGGTGGACTTCACGTTGACGTTGGCCAGCCACTTGACGTGGTCCAGGTTGCCGGGGAGCTTGCTGGGGTCGTTCTGGCCGAGGGTCAGGGTGAACGCCGGCTGGTGGCTGACGGAGTTGGTGCCGCCGGAGACGACCTGCAGCCCCCGCCGGGAGGTGGTCGCCTTACCGTCCAGGCCGACGCCGGACCCGAACGGCAGGAAGATCCACCGCGCTCGCGGCCCTTCGGTGAGGAAGCCCTTGGAGAAGTCGTCCTCCCAGATGACGCGATGGCCCGCCATTTCGCTCGCCGCGTCGGCAGCCGCACTCGTCGATCCGCCCGTCGTCCCGCCCGTCTGGTCCACGGCCTGGCCTGTCTGGTCCTCCAGGGTCGGGGCCCGGTCCGCCGCTCGTCCGGCGACATACGTCCAGGCGTCCTGACCGGCGGTTTCCTTGGCCTCCTCGGCCCCGGCGACTGCGGCGGATCCGGGTACGGGTTCGGTGCCGGTGGTGTCGGAGACATCGGGGGCGGCCGGGCCGTCCGCGGATGACTGCTCCGTACGTCGGTCTCTGGTCATGCGCGTCCCTTTCGGTGCCGGTTCTGTACGTCCGTGTACGTCTCTGTGCGCCTGCGGTGCGGCACGCGACCCGTACCGCGACGCCCAATACGTGGTGCGTACTGCACCTGTTCAGTCCTGGGAAGTGGCCGTACGGAACCGGTCCGCGATCCCGCGCCCGGTGCGCGCCCCCGGAACCCGTTCAGATCCCGATCGCCTGATAGGAGTACGCGGTCGCCGCGGACTCGACCTGGAGCCCCTGGTGCCCGGCCACCGAGTTGGTGTCCCGCCAGAAGCGCTGGATGGGGTTCCCCGAGGACTGGCCGGTGGTGCCGACCCCGCGGAAGAGCCGGTTGACCACTCCCACCAGGATGTCGGTGGCCATCGCGCAGTCCCGCCAGTTGCGCATCGTCTCCAGCGCGGTCAGGCCGCCGCGGTCCGCCGTCCGTGCGGCCCGCTCCAGCAGCAGTTCCGCGGCGTCGATCTCGGTGGCGCTGCGGGCCAGGATCACGTCCTGCGACGTACGGTTGAAGGTCGGCATGCCGGGCAGCGCCCGTGTGGGCCGGGCAGCCGCGGCCCGGATCTTGGGCGTGATGTGACCGAGCCAGGCCGTCAGCGCTCCCTTGGCGGCGCCCAGCGCCGGGGTCGCGAACATCATGGTCGTGGCCTGCATCGGTACGGCGTGGCGCAGCGCGCCGGAGTCGGCGGCGCGGCCGGTGAACAGGTCCTGGCGGCCGACCGTACGGGCCTGCGGGATCATCGCGTCCTCGACGACCACCGTATGGCTGCCGGTGGCGGCCATACCCACGTTGTGCCAGGTGTCCACGGTCCGCCAGGCCGCGCGCGGTACGGCGAAGACCCGCGGCTCCGGTTCCGCCTCGCCCTCCCGCGGCACCATCGCGGCCAGCAGCGCCCAGTCCGCGTAGTCGATGGCGCTGACGAACGGCCAGGTACCGGCGAGCCGGTAGCCGCCGGGGACGGGCTGCGCGGTGCCCAGCGGTGTCAAGGAGGCCACCAGGAAGGCGTCCGGCCCCTGTGCCCAGACCTCGTCCTGCCCGCCGGCCGGCAGGTGCGCGGCGAACCGGGAGACATGGGCGGCCAGGGACGCGCACCAGGCGGTGGCGGTGCAGCCCTCGCCGACCGCGGACACCGCCCGGTTCAGCTCCAGGAACGTCCCCCGGCTCCCGCCGTGCCGCACCGGGACGAAGTGCCGGGCGAAACCGGCCTCGGCCAGCGCCTTGACCACATCGGGGTCGAGTCTGCGGTTGGTCTCCGCGGTGGCCGCGCCCTGGGCGGCGGCCACCGCGACCTCCCGTGCTGCCGACGACAGCGTGTGTGCTGCCAGGTCCATCCTGAATCGCTCCTCGGCTCGTGCGGAGTTCGTGCGGGTCTTCCCGGTGCCGGGTATCGACGTTCAAATGCGTACGTACGGACGGCCGGTGCGTACGCGGAACGGCAGGTGCGTACGTACGGGCGGACGCCGTGGCGTCGGACGGCCGGCGGAGCGGCAGCCTGGCCGGTCCCGTTGGTGGATCGCTTGGTCCTCGCTGGAACAGCCCGGCCGGCGGCCCGCCGCGGACGCGCGCACCCGGTCACCCGTACGCGCCCCATGTGGTCCACGACCGGCGTCCCAGCGAAGTCCCAGGCGCCCGGCGGACCCTGGCGCCGTCCTCGTCGTGGCGTGCGGGCCCGGCCTCCTCGGGGACGGTCCAAAGCGTTGCGGAGGGGATACATGATCATCCACACCTTGATCTACCGGTTCGCCGAGACGGTCGACAACCGTCAACGGGAGCAGTTCTTCCAGGAGTTGAAGGACATCGCGGTGGACTCCGGACTCGTCACGCACTTCGGGTACGGGCCGCACCACTGGCTGCCGGTGGACGAGCACGCCAAGGGCACCACGGCGAACGCGGTCGCCCAGTTCGCCTGTCCGGACCTCGAAACGCTGCGCGAGTTCTCCGAACTGCCGCACGTCCACGCGTTCATCTCCCGCTGGAGGACGCGCATCCAGTACGACGCGGCGTACGCGAACCACGAGGAGCTGCTCGGCCTGAGCCCCGCCAACCAAGGAGCCGTCATGCACCACACCGAACACACCGTGACCGTCAACGCGCCGGCCGCCACCGTCTGGGACGTGATCGTCGACGTCCAGGGCTACGCCCGGATCTTCCCGCCGACCCGGGAAGTGGTGATCCTGGAGGAGTCGCCCGAGCACCAGATCTGCCGGCTGACGGTGGACGTCAACGGCGAGGTCCAGTCCTGGGTCTCGCGCCGCGACATCGACACCACCCGCCGGACCATCGCCTACCGGCAGCTCGAAAACGCTCCCCTGATGGGCTACATGGGCGGCGAGTGGCGTGCCCTGCCCATCGATGAGAAGACCACCCAGCTCGTCCTGACGCATGACTTCAAGCCCCGCGACCCCGTCGACGGCAAGGTCGCCGGCAAGTTCACCTACGAGCAGGCCGACGAGCTGATCAAGGCCGCCGTCGAGCGCAACAGCGTCGCCGACCTCGGTGCCGTCAAGACCGAGGCGGAGAACCGTACCGTCGGCACCACGCCGCACACGGCCCCGGAGCCCGGCGCATGACCCGCCTGATCGATCTGAGCGTGGTCACCCGGCACACCCCCAGCGAGGCCACCCCCGTCACCGTGGACCTGCTGGACCACCGCACCGGTGCCACGGTGCTGGGCCTGTCCCCGCAGGACTTCCCCGGCGGCATGGCCATCTCGAACGAGACCGTCACCCTGACCACCCATACCGGCACCCATATGGACGCCCCGCTGCACTACGGGCCCCTCAGCGGCGGCCGGCCCGCCAAGAGCATCGACCAGGTGCCCCTGGAGTGGTGCTACGGCCCCGGGCTGCGGCTGGACCTGCGGCACGTCCCGCCGGGCGAGGGCATCACGGTCGGCCATCTGGAGGAGGCGCTGGCCGCCGCCGGCCACACCCTGGCCCCCGGTGACATGGTGCTCCTGTGGACCGGCGCCGACGAGCTGTGGGGCACCGCCGACTACCTCACCAAGTTCCCGGGGCTCACCGGCGAAGGCACGGCGTACCTGGTCGAACACGGCGTCAAGGTCATCGGCATCGACGCCTGGGGGCTGGACCGCCCCATGTACGCGATGATCGAGGAGTACCGGCGCACCGGTGACAACAGTGTGCTGTGGCCTGCGCACATATACGGCCGCACCCGCGAGTACCTCCAGTTGGAGAAGCTCGCCCATCTGGAGACCCTGCCCGCACCGACCGGGTACACCATCGCCTGTTTCCCCGTCGCCGTCGGCGGCGCCGGGGCCGGCTGGACGCGAGTGGTGGCGATCCTCGATGAGGACTGACCTCCGGGACGACACCCCGGCAGCGCCCCGTACGCCGGCACCCTCCGGTGCGCCGGCACCGTCCCAGGCACCGACGCCGTCCCGTACGCCGGCACCGTCCCAGGCACCGGCACCGGCACCGGCACCGGCACCGGCACCGGCACCGCACAGCGTCTGCGCCCGCGACCTGATCGGCTCCTGGCACCTGCTCTCCTTCCACGAGATCGACCACAACGGGGCGCGGCAGGAGGGCCCGCTCGGCCCCTCCCCCACCGGACGGTTGATCTACACCTCCTCCGGGCTGGTGTCCGTGCACATGATGCGGACCTCCCGCAGCCGCGCCGGTGCCGCCTCGTACATGGGCTATCTGGGTCACTGGCGGCTGGTGGGCCGGCGCTCGGTGGCGCACCGGATCCTGGTGTCGCCGCGCCGGGACTGGATCGGCAGCGAGCAGGTCAGGGAGGCCGTACTCAAGTGCGACCGGCTGACGCTGTACGCCGAGACCCGCATCAAGGGCGTGCTGCACCGCCGCGTTCTGGCCTGGCAGCGCGTCACCTGAAGACCACGGCCCACGGCCGCACGGCCCCGGCGCGGGGCCGGGACAGCGGGATCGTGCGCCGGGGCCGTGCCCGCAGGGCCGTGACACCTCTCCGTCACGGCCCTGCTTCCTGCCTGCTTCCTGCCCGCTTACTGCCCGCCGAGCAGGCGGCCCGTCCCCGGCCTCAGAGGTCCGGCGGTCCCTCGGCCACCTCAGGCCGTCGCGATCCCCGGATCGCTCGTGCCGGCCGTGCCGTTCTCGACGTGTCCGGCCAGCCGGCGCAGGAACGTTCGGTCGGTGTCGGACACCACGGTCACGTCGTACCAGCGCCGGGAGGCGCGCAGATCCACCGTATGGGTGACCCGGGCCCCCGGCCGTACGGTGATTTTCGCGGGCTTGCCGCCGTACGCGTTCTCGACCGTGAGCCGGCAGGCGGTGCCGCCCGCGTTGGTCAGGACCAGGTCCAGGTGTCCGGTCCCGGCGTTGTGGCGGGCGGTGACCTCGGGGCCGGCGGTCTTGCCGGGCCCTCTGAACGTCCGCAGGAAGCCGTTCGGGCCGTGCACCGTCAGGTCGTACACGCCCTGGGAGTAGGCGGTGTTCCAGGTGTCCGAGAGCTGCTTGCCCGCCTCGGTGGTGTAGGTCCACGGCCCGTCCGTACGGTTGGGTGCGGTGACGTAGAAGTGCGCCCCGGCGCCCGGCCCGCTGCCGAAGGTGAGGGTGAACCGCCCGGTGCCGGGAGTGCCGGTGCCGTCCACGAACGGCGCGTAGGGCAGCGGCCGGGCCGGGCGCGCGCCGCGCTCCTGCCGGGGCAGCCGGCCGACGGCGGGCGGGGTGGGCACGTAGTCCGGGTGGCGGTCGCGGTCCGGCGGCCGGTAGCCGTCGGTGGGCGGCAGGTGCGCGGGCCGGGTGCTCTTGCTGCCGAAGTCGAAGGCCGAGGTGAGGTCGCCGCAGACGGCACGTCGCCACGGCGAGATGTTGGGCTCGCGCACGCCGAAGCGGCGCTCCATGAACCGGACGATCGAGGTGTGGTCGAAGACCTCGGAGCACACGTACCCGCCGGTGCTCCAGGGTGAGACCACCAGCATCGGGACGCGCTGGCCCAGGCCGTAGTTCCCGGCGGCGTAGCGCGGGCCGCCGGGGTAGAGCTCCAGGGCGGTGTCCACGGTGGAGCGGCCCTGGGCGGCGGAGGAGGGCGGGTAGGGCGGTACGACGTGGTCGAAGAACCCGTCGTTCTCGTCGTAGGTGATGAACAGGGCGGTCCGGCTCCAGACCTCGGGGTCGGAGGTCAGCGCGTCCAGCACCTGCGCGATGTACCAGGCCCCGTAGTTGGCGGGCCAGTTGGGGTGCTCGGTGAAGGCTTCGGGAGCCGCGATCCAGGAGATCTTGGGAAGCTTGCCGGTCTGTACGTCGGCCCGCAGGATGTCGAAGAGGCCATCGCCCTTCTTGGCGTTCGTGCCGGTCCGGGCCTTCTCATAGAGGGGGTCGCCGGGCTTGGCGTTGCGGTACTTGTTGAAGTACAGCAGCGAGTTGTCGCCGTAGTTGCCCCGGTACGCGTCGTTGATCCATCCCCACTTCCCCGCGGCATCCAGCCCGTCGCCGATGTCCTGGTAGATCTTCCAGGACACCCCGGCCCGCTCCAGCCGCTCGGGGTACGTCGTCCAGTCGTACCCCGCCTCCTCGTTGCCCAGGACGGGCTCGCGGCCACTGCCGTCGTTGCCCGTACAGCCCGACCACATGTAGTAGCGGTTGGGGTCGGTGGAGCCGAGGAAGGAGCAGTGGTAGGCGTCGCAGACGGTGAAGGCGTCGGCGAGCGCGTAGTGGAAGGGGATGTCCTCGCGCGTCAGGTAGGCCATCGTCGTGGCCGACTTCGCGGGGATCCACTGGTCGTACCGGCCCTTGTTGACCGCTTTGTGGGTGCCGGCCCAGTCGTGGTTGAGGTCCTGGAGGAACTGCATCCCCAGGTTGTCCGCCTCCGGGCGGAACGGCAGGACCTCCTTGCTCCCGTCCGACTGGTGCCAGACCGGCTTGCCGCTCGGCAGGGTCACGGGCCGCGGGTCGCCGAAGCCCCGTACGCCCCTGAGCGAGCCGAAGTAGTGGTCGAAGGACCGGTTCTCCTGCATCAGGACGACGATGTGCTGGACGTCCTGGATGCTGCCCGAGTGACGCCGGGCGGGGATCGCGGCGGCCCGCTCGATGCTGTTGGACAGCATGGCGAAGGCCGCGGTCCCGCCGGCGAGCTGGACGAACCGCCGTCGGTTGAGTTCTGGCATGAGTGGGGTGACCTCTTCGATGCGTCGATGCGGGGGACAGGAGCGAGTGGAGTGTGCCAAGAGGATCGGCAAGCCCCGCGAAAGAAGCAATGGCCATGACATGAATCTCCCGCGTACGGAACGGGAACGCCCGCACCGCACGGCCCCTGGCGCACAACGGCCGGAGCCCGGCCGCCCACAGTGGGACGGCCGGGCTCCGGCCCTGCTCATACGGTGAGATCGGGTCTCAGTGCTGCTCCTCGGCCTCCACCGGCTTGGGAATCAGGAAGGACGTCGCGACGGCGGCGGCAATGACGACCACTCCGGCGATCATGGCGGTGGTGTAGCCGGCGGCCGACGCCGGGTCCTCGGGCAGCACCGCGGTCTTGACCGCGTACAGCACGGCGAAGCTCAGCCCGGCCCCGAGATTGAACGCCCCGGCGTTCAGACCCGGCAGGAATCCGGGGTTCTCCTTGGGCGAGAGCACGATGCCCAGCCCGTTGAGCACGATGTTCGCCACGCCCGCGTAGGTGATGCCCACCAGCAGCGAGGCCACCAGCAGCAGGGCGCGGGAGTGGGCCGGGAGGGTGAGGATCATCAGGACGACGGTCGCCGCGGCGCCGATGAGCCCCGTCCGCAGGATGCGGCCGTACCCGAAGGTCGCGGCGAGCCGGCCGGCGAGCGGCCCCATGGCGAGCCCGGCCAGCGCGTACGGCGTCAGGGTCCACCACGCGGACGCCTCGGCACTCATCCCGAGCCCGGCCCGCGCGTCCTGGGCGAAGGCCGGGACCAGCCCGTTCATGACGGCGAAGACTCCGGTCATGGTGAGGGTGGTGGTCAGCAGGATCGCCCAGGTCGACCGCTGCTTGAGATGGCGGGTGGCGACCAGCGGATGCGCGGTGCGGTCCTCCGTACGCCAGAACAGGGCGAAGGCGATGGCGGCCACCACGACCAGCACGGCCACCAGCGTCCAGTTCGCGCCGCCCAGCTTGCCGGCCTCGTTCAGCGCGATGAGCAGCGACCCGACCGAGACGACCAGCAGGCCGACGCCCGGCCAGTCCATCCGGTGGGCGCCGGGCACCTTGGTCTCCGGGGTGAGGGTGGCGACCAGGACGGTGGCCAGGACCGCCACCACGGCCATCGCCCAGAAGACGGCCTGGAACCCGTGGTTGTCGGCGAGGAACCCGCCGGCCAGCGAGTCCACGCCGGCGATGCCGCCGTTGACGGCCGTGATCATGCCCAGCAGCGTCCCGTACCGCTTCGGCTCGGTGACCTCCACCCGCAGCATGATCAGGCACAGCGGTACGGTCGGGCCGGACGCGCCCTGGATCACCCGGCCGACGAAGAGCACGGGCACGCTCTGCGCCAGCGCGGCCACCACACACCCCACCGCCATCAGGGCCAGCATCCCGGCCAGCACCTTGCGGCGGCCGATGACGTCACCGAGCCGCGGCAGGAAGAGCGAGAAGAGGGCCGCCGAGGTGAAGAAGGCGGTCTGGGTGAGCCCGATCTCCGCGGAGCTGGCGCCGAGAGTGTCCTCGATGCTCTTCAGCGCGGGAGAGAGCATGCTGGCATTGAGCTGGAAGGCGATGCAGGCCGTCAGGAGTGCGGTGACCAGCACTCCCACACGGACGGCGGGCCGGTCCGTCCCGGTGGGGGGCCGGTCGGTATGGGAAACGTCATGGGAAACGTTCATTCCTCGATGTCACCGAGTCTTTCAAGTGCATCCACCACGAGATTCCAGAATCTGTGATGGTCGAGGTCGACCGCGACCTGGGTGTGGCAGTCGACGGGGGCGGGCAGCCGGAAGTCCGTCACGGTCATGCCGAGCGTCAGTCCTCCGGTGAGTTCGATGTCCACGGGCGCCTTGCGCACCGTCATGACATCCGGGTCGATCACGTACGCGACCGCACACGGGTCGTGCACGGGCGGATGCGCGAACCCCTGCGCCTTCCGGTAGGCGGCACCGTAGGAATCGAGCAGCTCGCACACGAACCTGGCCGGCGCGGTGCCCAGCGCGGCGATCCTCTCCATGACGTCGGGAGTCGCCAGCGCCTGGTGCGTCAGATCGAGACCGACCATCGTGACCGGCCAGCTCTCGTTGAAGACGATATGGGCGGCCTCGGGGTCGATGACGATATTGAATTCGGCGACCGCGGTCCGGTTGCCCCGATGATATCCGCCTCCCATCAGAACGACCTCACGGACACGGGTGACGATCCGGGGCTCCTTGCGCACCGCGAGCGCGATGTTCGTCAGCCCGGCCGTCGGCACGATCGTGATCTCACCCGGCCCATGGGACATCACCGTCTCGATGATCACATCCACCGCGTGCCGCCGGTCCAGCGCGAGCGTCGGCTCCGGCAGCACCGGCCCGTCCAGCCCACTCTCCCCGTGAATGTCCGGCGCCGTGACGACATCCCGTACCAACGGCCGCGGACACCCGGCGGCGAACGGCACCCCGGTGATCCCGCCGACCCGCGCCACAGCCAACGCGTTCCGTGTCACCTTCTCCAGCGTCTGGTTCCCGACCACGGTGGTGACGGCGACCAGCTCGACCTCGGGATTGCCATGGGCCAGCAACAGCGCGATCGCGTCGTCGTGTCCCGGGTCACAGTCAAGAATGATCTTCCTGGCCAACGCAGGAGCCCCTTTGCTCAACAGAACGGCACGGAAGCCACAACCCCATCATTTTGCCAGAACCCCCAGGCCAGACCCTGTCCCGAACAAGCCGACCAGGGAGCCGCACGGACACACTCCCCCGACTGATATGTAAGAACACTTCTCATAATCATCCGCTACGGTCCCTCGCCATGAGCCGGAACACCCCGCCCGGCTGAAGAGGGCCCCTGGCCCCACCCCGGCCCTTCACACCCGGCCGGCCCTTCTCCAGTGCCCGACAAAGGCGCAATCGGCTTTACGCCACATCCCGGTGCCCGCCACATCCCGGTGCCCGCCATATCGGCGCCCACGGCACTCTTCACCGGCAAGTCCAGCCCGGCCCACGCACTGCACCACCCCACCCCACCCCCCACTCCACGGCGCCCGCCGTCATTCCCCGTCCGTACATCCCGTATCGGGCACCGCACTCGCGACCTGCCCCGCCCGGCACAGCCCGGGGGCCTGCGGGAGCATCCGGGCCGGCCTTGCCTTGCACAGCTCCCCCGCGGCGAGTCAAACCTGCGTCGCAGGGGTCCCGGAAAATCCACCGGCTCAACAACTGCCAAAGGAAAGGGAGATACCTTCATGGCACATATTGCCTCCGCCCTGCGCAGAACTCACGCACGCAGAACCAGAAGCGCCGCGCTGTTGGCCACGGCCACACTGGTCTCGGCACCCCTGCTGGGTATGGCGTCGCCGGCCATGGCCGACGGCAACCAGAAGCCCAAGGTCGAGGAGAACATCTTCGAAAAGGAAGAAGACATCCAAGCCTCGTTGCAGAGGTGGGCGCCTGTCGCGGACACCGAAACATCGATGGGCTATCCGAAGCTGGAGGACCAGGACATCACCCTGGCCGACGCGAAGAAGGTCTACGACCCCGACCAGGCGCTCAAGGACGCCGTGGCCGCGGCGCAGAAGTACGCCGACAACAGCGGGAACAGCGAGCCGCTGCGGGAGAGCGCCAAGAAGCTGGTCAACGGCTGGCCCGACGCGGGCAGGCCGCAGTCCCCCGACATCCGCAAGAACACCAAGGACACGGACGTCGGCGGCCAGAACGCGCAGCAGTACTGCAACATGAAGAACACGGACCCGCAGCACAGCGCCTTCGGGCAGGCGGCTCCGTGCCTCTTCGTCGGAAAGATCGCCGACGCCAAGGACAAATACCCGGTGAAGAAGAACGGCGGCGCCGTGGCGGGCGCCGAGGAACTCATCCGGAAGGTCTCGGCATCCGTCACGGACGAAAAGACCGAGACGACCGGCTGGCAACTGGGCGGCAAGATCTCGCCCAAGATCGGCGACGGCAAGAGCGACATCGGAGGCGAAGTCAATTTCACCTACAACTACGCCTCCACCTACAGCCGTAAGGTGACCGGCACCGACGAGACATCCATCAAGGTCGTACCCGAGGGCACGAAGCAGGCATCCATCGAAGCCCGCGGCAACGGCGCCGTCTACACCGGCTACATCGTCGTCCGCGGCCCCATCGAAAACGGGCAACGCCTGATCGCCATACCCGCGAAGGCTTTCATCCAGTCACCCGCCACCGGCCAACCGGTCACCTGGTTCAAGCGGATGACGCCCTAGTAGCCACCGGCTCGCATCGCTGACCGCCCACGGGGGCCTGGAGCCGTACGCCCCAGGCCCCCGGATACCGCGCCTGCGAGACACCACGGGCGAAGACCACTGGAAACAGCCCCGACCGACCTCGTCCCGTCGGTCGTCGTCCGCTGACCTTGCGCGGGAAGTACGTTGTCCCGTCCTGCGTCCGGACCGGTAGGACGGGGCAGGCCGGCACATGCCGCGTCCTAGCTCTCGATCACACGACGGAACTCGACCGCATGGAGGACGTCTTCGACACGCCGCGCACCGAGGTCACCTCGCGCACCCCGAGCACCGCCACCCGGTCGCCGTCGGCCACGAACTGCCGGGGCTCCAGGGCCCGGACTCGGCACCCGCCAGCTCACCTCCGCGGTGCTCTGGGAGCAGAGCGTGCACACCCTTGTCGGCCGCCCGCTCGGCTGTGCCCGCCTCGTCGAGCTCGGGCCCGGCCGCACCCTGGCCGGGCTGGTCCGCCGGATCACCCCGGACACCGAGGTCGTGTCGCTGGACGTGCCGGGTGCCCTGGACTGACCACCGACACGCCACAAGGAGACCGACGCACATGGCACTTGGCACCAAAAGCATCTGGCTACGCAGGCACGCCACCGCTGCGCCGCCCCGGCTGCGGCTCCTGTGCCTGCCGCACGCCGGCGGCTCGGCCCGCTTCTTCCACGACTGGGGGCGCGCCTTCGGTGACGACGTGGAGGTACTCGCCGCCCGCTACCCGGGCCGTCAGGAACGCATCGCCGAGGACCCCTGCGACACCGTCGAGGAGCTCGCCGGCGCCCTCGCCGACGAGCTGCCGCCCCTGCTGGACACCCCGCTGGCCGTCTTCGGCCACAGCATGGGCGCGTCCGTCGGCCACGAACTGGCGCTGCGGCTCCAGGCCCGCCACCGGGTGACCCCCCATTTGCTGATGGTCTCCTGCCGCAAGCCCCCGCACCTGCTGACCCCGAGCACCGCAGCCCTCGCCGACGACACCGCGCTGATCGCGGAGGTACAGCGCCTGGGCGGCACCGACGCCGCGCTGCTCGCCGACACCGACCTGCGTGAGCTGGTGTTTCCCGCGATCCGCGCCGACTTCGCCGCGGTCGCGCGCTACACCGCCCGGCCCGGCATCCCCCTGGACTGCCCGGTGGCCGGTTACCTCGGCGCCGGCGATCCGGACATCGCCGCGCACGACATGGCCGGCTGGGCCGCCGTGGCGCCCAAGGGCTTCGGCTTGACCGTGCTGCCCGGCGACCACTTCTACCTGACGGCGCAGCGCGGCACGCTCGTCGCGGACATCCGCGCACGGCTGGCACCGCAGTGGCGAGCGCCACCACCCCGCCTCGGCGGTCCAGCGGGATCGGTGTACTCGACAAGGCGGCGGCCCTGCTGGACATCGTCGAAGGCGGCCCACAACGCCGACTCGCTGCGCGCCATCGAGATCCTCGCCGCCCTGGAGAAGCAGTTCGCGGTCGTCATCAACCAGAGCGAACTGCCTCGCATGGTGAACCTCAAGGGCGTCTACGAGGTCGTCGCGGAGTCGGCCGGCTGGTAGTCGAACCGCTCACGCGGACTGGGAGGTTGGCATGACGACGGCAGTGAGCGGCCTCGGCCGGATACGGCCGGAGCGGCACCGGGTGGTCCTCACCGGACTCGGGGTGGTCTCCAGCATCGGACTCGGCGCGAAGGAGTTCCTCCAGGGACTCCGCGCGGGCCGCAGTGGTGCACGGCCCATCACGGTGTTCGACACCGAGGGCTTCACCCACGCGAACGGGTGCGAGATCACGGAATTCGACCTGCGGGACTGGATCAGCACGCTCGACGTGGAACAGCTCGGCAGGGCCGCACAGTTCTCGACGGCGGCTGCCCGGATGGCCCTTGAGGACTCCGGACTCGACCTGACCTGGCTGCGCGCCCGGCGCGGGCTGATCTCCATCGGCACCACCGACGGTAAGAGCTACGACCTCGACCAACTGGTCGAGCACGAACTCGTCCATGGCACAGGCACGTTCGCCCCCGTGGCCGCCCGGCGGGTGCCGGCCGGGCGGCTGTCGGTGGCCATCGCCCAGGAGCTGGGTCTGAGCGACGTGGAGGCGCTCACCATCCCCACCGCCTGCTCGGCGGGCAACTAAGCCATCGGCTACGGCTTCGACGCCGTCAGCTACGGCGAGGCGGACTTCGCCTTCTGCGGCGGCGCCGACGCCATGTGCCGCAAGACCTTCACCGGCTTCTACCGGCTCGGCACCATCGCCCCGGACCGCTGCCAGCCCTTCGACATCGACCGCAAGGGCATCCTGACCGGAGAGGGCGCCGGCGTCCTGGTCCTGGAGCGGCTCGAAACCGCCCTGGAGCGAGGCGCCACCATCTACGCCGAGGTGCTCGGCTACGGCCTCAACTGCGATGCCCACCACCAGGTGGCGCCCGACCAGGCCAGCGTCGCCGGCCTCATGCGGCTCGCCCTGGACAACGCCGGCGTCGCCCCGCACGAGGTGGACCTCATCTCCGCACACGGCACCGGCACCAAGGCCAACGACATCACCGAGGCGGGCGCCATCCGCCAGGTCTTCGGTGACACCCCGCCCCGCACCGTCTCCATGAAGTCGATGCTCGGCCACACCATGGGCGCGGCCAGCGCGCTCGGCGCCATCGGCTGCGCACATGAACGACGTCGCCGAGGCACAGGTCGTGCCCTGGGCCAAGGACGGCGACACCACCCTCGGGTTCAAGGTGACCGTCCAGTTCGAGCGCGACGGCGAGATCCACAAGGCCGTCACCTCCAAGGTCCGGGTGTCCCTGCGGATGGACACCTACCTGGAGGCGGCCGGCGAGGTGCCCGAGCAGCTCGCCCGGTTCGCCGTCGCCCGCCTCGGCGACGACCTGGAGCGTGAGCAGGGCAGCACGGCCCCGGCCGAGGAGGAGATCCTCGCCGCGCTGACCGCCGGGCAGAACGCCTACGCCTGGAAGTGGAACATCCCCTACCCCTACTGCCACTTCACCGAGCGCATTCAGATGTCCGGCTACCTGAGGCTGATGGAGGAGGGCAAGGACCGCTTCGTCGCCGACCGCGGCATCTCCATCAAGACCCTGCTGGACGATCGCCGCTGGATCCCCGTGGTGCCCCGCTCCGACATCCGCGTCCTCGACGAGGCGTTGATGGAGGAGGACCTGTACACCGCCTACACGGTGGAGGAGGTCTTCAAGGACTTCACCTACACCTCCCGTATGGACTGGTACGTGCTGCGCGACGGCAAGCTGGTCAAGACCGCCACCGGGCGCATCGTGCATGGCTACGCCCTGATCGAGAACCACCGGGACTGGAGGCTGGTCAACTTCGACCAGCACGTCCTGAACGCCCTGCACGGCAAGGCGCCCAAGGCGTGACCGAGCAGGTGGTGAACGGCACCGACTGGGAGAACAGCGCTCCGCGGCTGCTGCTCATCGAGAGCCAGGGCGCGCGACCGCGGACACCGGTTTCCGGCGCGACGCGGTGACCCAGGTGATCACCGGGCAGCCCGCCCTGCTCTTCCTGGTCCAGGACGGCGTCGTCCTCGCGGTGCCGGGCAGCGACGCCGACCTGGGCCGGTTCCAGAAGGAGGGCGGGGTGCTCGCGGCGGACAGCTTCTCCCTCGCCCAGCACGGGCTGGACACCGCCGGTCTGCGGCCCGAACTGCGCGTCGTCGGCATGGACGTGGTGGCGCGGTCGCCCCCGGCTTCATCGACACGGACATGGTCGCCGAGATGAACGACCACGCCCGCAAGGAAGCCCTCGCCGCCATTCCGCTGCGCCGCATGGGCACCGCCGAAGAGGTCGCCGACCTGGTCGCCTTTCTGGTCTCGGACCGGGCCGCGTACATCACCGGCGCCGTGCTGCAGATCGACGGCGGCATCACCATCTGAGCCCGACACAAGATCTGAACCACGCTCGCACACGACAGTTGGAGGCGGTGATGGCACGACGCGGACCGCGCTGGTACTTCTCCTTCCGCAGCCCCTATTCCTGGATGGCCTACCGGGACCTGCTGGACCACTATCCGGACGTCGCCGACCGCATCGGGTGGCTGCCGTTCTGCGAGCCCGACCAGCCGGCCCTGGACGAACCGGAGCGCGGCAACGTCAAGCTGCCGTACGTCCCCATGTCGAAGGAGAAGCACCTCTACATCCTGCAGGACATGCGCCGCCTCGCCCGTGCACGCGACCTGGAGATGGTCTGGCCGGTGGACCCCGCGCCGCGCTGGGAGGTGGCGCACCTCGCGTATCTGGCCGCCGAAGGTCTCGGTGCCGGGCGCGCGTTCATCGCCGAGACCTACCGGGCGCGCTGGGAGCTCGGCGAGGACATCTCCGACCCCGGCACGGTGCGCCGCATCGGCCGCGCCCTCGGCATCGATCCGGAGGTGCTCGCCCGGGCCCACGAGGACCCGGAGATCCGGGAGCGCGGACTGACCGCGCTGGACTCCCTGCACCGCGACGGCGTCTTCGGCGTGCCCTTCTTCATCACCGGACTCGACAAGTACTGGGGCGTGGACCGGCTGCCCGCCTTCGTCGAGCAGCTCCGCGCCCGCGTCAAGTGACCGGCGCCCCGACCGCCGTCCGTCACACCCTCACACACCCTCACGAAAGGAACCGACCGACCATGGCCACCAACCCCTTCGAGAACGACGACGCCCGCTACCTGGTGCTCGCCAACGACGAGAACCAGCATTCCCTGTGGCCGGCCTTCGCCGAAGTCCCGGCCGGCTGGACCGTCGTGCACGGCGAGACCGACCGGCAGGACGCCCTCAGCCACGTCAACGAGCACTGGACCGACATGCGGCCCAAGTCGCTCGCCGACGCGATGGACGCCGCCTGACCGCCCGTGCCGGACCGGCGACGGGCATGGCAGCTATCTGCAACGCCTGTTGCCCCGGCCGCCCACCGATGACAGTGTGGCGGATGAGCCGCTGCCGGCAGGGGCGGCGGCGGGCCGCGCACCGGCCGCGTCGTCGTACGGCCGGTGACGGGAAGCCGTTTTCCCAGAAAGCGATGCCACTGATGACCCACTCCCTGTTGTGCCTCCCCTTCGCGGGAGGCGGCGCCGGTTTCTACCGCGCCTGGAGAGACCTCCCCGACGGCGCTCCGCGCATCGTCCCGCTGCAACTGCCCGGGCGGGAGGAACTGTTCATCGAGGAGCCGTTCCACGACGTGACCGAGGCTGCCGACGCCCTCAGCCGCACGGTCGCCGAGCAGGCCGGCGGCGGACCGGTCGCACTGTTCGGGCACAGCCTGGGCGCGGTGCTCGCCTTCGAACTCGCCCGGCGCCTGCAGCGGTCCGCCGACGTCGCCCTCACCCACCTCTTCGTCAGCGGCTCGCCCGGGCCCTGGACCGGCCGCAGCCGACACGCCACCGGCCTGGGTGACGACGAGTTCCTGGCCCGCGTCCAGGAGTTCGCCGGATACGAGCACGACGCGCTCGCCGACCCCGACATGCGCGAGCTGCTGCTGCCGGTGCTGCGCGCGGACGTCGAGATGCACGAGAACTACAAGGGACCGGACTCCGACGAGCCCCTGGACGTCCCCGTCACCTCGCTGCGCGGCGCGGACGACACCCTGGTCACCCGGGCGCAGGCCGAGGAGTGGCGGCAGGCCACCCGTGCGGCTTTCCGCGCGACCGAACTGCCCGGCGGCCACATGTACCTCACCGACTCCCCGCTGCCCCTGATCGGCGCGGTCGCCGAAGCCCTCGCGGGCCCGCGGTCATGAGCACCGCCACGCCCCCGGGCACCTCCACCGGGCTTCTGACCGGCAAGGTCGCCGTGGTCACCGGCGCGGCCCGCGGCCTCGGCCGTTCCTGCGCCGTACGGTTCGCCGCCGAAGGAGCGGATCTGGTCCTCGTCGATGTGGCCGGGGACCTGCCCGGCGTGCCCTATCCGCTGGGCAGCGGCAGCCAGCTCGAACACACCGCCGAGCTGTGCCGCGCGCAGGGCGCCGCCGTGGTCACCGCCGTCGCCGACGTCCGCGACCCCACGGCCGTCGACGAGGTGGCCGCCCGCGCCCTGGACCGCTTCGGCACCGTGGACGTGCTGCTCAACAACGCGGGCATCGCCGCCCCCTCGGGCAAGGCCGTGCACGAGATCGCCGAGGACGAGTGGGAGCTGATGGTCGGCATCGACCTCACAGGCGCCTGGCGGATGACCAAGGCCCTGGTGCCGGCCATGATCGAGCAGCGCTCCGGCAGTGTCGTCAATGTCGCCTCCACCGCCGGGCTCGTCGGGTACCGCCACTTCGCCGGCTACGTCGCCGCGAAGCACGGTCTGATCGGCCTGACCAAGGCCGCCGCCCTCGACTACGCCCCGTTCCGGGTCCGGGTCAACGCGCTGTGTCCCGGCTCCGTACGGGACGACCCGCTGCACGAGGGCCGGATGCTCGCGGAGATCGCCCGTTCCCTCGACGTCGACGTCGACGAACACGAAGAGATCTTCGTCCAGTCACAGCCGATGAACGCGCTGATCGAGCCGCAGGACATCGCCGGGGCGGCCCTCTGGCTGGCCGGCGACGACTCCCGCCAGGTCACCGGAACCACCCTCACCGTCGACGGCGGCTTCAGCGCCCGCTGACGGACGGCCCGTCCGGGCTCCCCTCCGCTCACCATCCTTCCGTCTCGTACCCAGGAGTCCGACCATGTCCCGAACTCAGGCCGCGTCCTGCCACAGCCTGGTGGTCCGGATGCCGGGCCCTGTCGACGCCACCGAACTGGAGCGGCGCCTGCGCGCGGGCGTCCCGGAGAGCCGGCCGGAGCTGGCCGGACTGCGGCTGTGGGAAGAGCCCCCGCCGCCGGGTGCCGACGACCCGGGCGCCGTTCGCCGGCGGGTGGCCCGGGAGGCGGCCCGGCCGCTGCGGCCGGGCGGCCCCGGCCTGCGTGCCGTCCTGCTGCAGCACCGCGACGGCGACGCCGACCTGGTGCTGGTGGCCCGCCACGACCTCGCCTTCGGCACGCCGGACCCGCTCGTGCTGGTCGACCGGACCGGGGCCGGGAGCGCCGACGGTCCGGCAGGGCCCCGGCCTTCCGCTCCGGAATGGGGCCTGGGCGTCCCGGCCGCGGCCGGACACACCGGCGAGGTGCCCGTGCCGTTCGACGGCCGCGTTCCCGCCGACGAAGCGCTGCTCCTCGCGGCCGTCGCGCTGGTACTCGCCCGCTACGGCGCCGGCGAGCAGGTCGACGAAACGCTGAGCGCCGCGGACCACGTCCGGGCGTGGCGTGAGCGGGTGGCCGAGCCGGCCGGCGCACCGCACCATCTGTCCGGCATCGGCATCCTGGTCGAGGACGCCCGCCCGGGGCAGCGGCATGTGCCGTACCTCGCGCCGGTGCTCCCCGGATTGCTGCACGTCACTCGCCGGCCCGACGGCACCGCCGCCGCAGTCCTGTACCACGACCACGGGCACCTGGCCGCCTGCGTCGCCGAGCGGTTCGCCGCCCATGTCGCGCACGTTGCGGCACAGTTGGCCGACCGGCCGGACGACGTCCTGGACACCGTGGAACTGCTGACGCCGCAGGAGACGGCGCGTGTGCTGCAGCTCGGTCTCTCGCCCGCCATCGGACAGCCCGAGGCCATCGACCGGACCGTGGACGGCCTGTTCGCCGAGGTGGCACGCGCCCGGCCCGACGCGGTCGCCGTCACCGCCAAGGACACCAGCCTGACCTATGCCGAGCTCGACGCCCGTGCCGAACGCACGGCCGCCGGCCTCCGCGCCCTCGGTGTCACCCCCGGTTCCATGGTGGGTGTGGCCCTGGAACGCGACGCCGACCTCGTGGTCACCCTGCTCGGAGTGTTCAAGGCGGGCTGCGCCTACGTACCGATGGACCTGCGCTACCCCGAGGAACGCCTGCGGTACACCGTGGACGACGCGGGCGCCACCGTCGTGGTCGGCGTCGAGGGCGTCTTCCCCCGGCTCGACGGAGTACGGCTGGTCACCCCCGCCGCGCTGCGCGAGCTGGGCGCCGGCGCGCCGTCGCAGCCGCCGCGCACCGAGGACCCCACCGCTGCGGCGTACGTCATCTACACCTCGGGATCGACCGGGCGGCCCAAGGGCGTGGTGGTGCCGCACCGCAACGTCGCCGCCCTGATCGAGGCAACCCGTGAGGACTTCCGCCTCGGCACCGACGACGTGTGGACGCTCTTCCACTCCAGTGCCTTCGACTTCTCGGTGTGGGAGATCTGGGGCTGCCTGCTCACCGGCGGCCGGCTCGTCGTCGTCGACTACTGGGTGACCCGCGACACCGAGCTGTTCCACGAGCTGCTGGCCGCCGAACGGGTCACCGTGCTCAGCCAGACCCCGTCGGCCTTCGCCCAGCTCATCGAGGCCGACCGGCGCTCCGGCGCCGACCTCGCCGTCCGCCTGGTGGTCTTCGGCGGTGAACCGCTCGACGTACGGATGCTCGCCCCGTGGTTCGCCCGGCACTCCCACACCACCTGCCGGCTGGTGAACATGTTCGGCATCACCGAGACCACTGTGCACGTCACTGCGCACACCGTGACCCCCGCCGACGTGCGCGCCACCGGACGCCGGGTCGGCCGCGCGCTGCCGGGATGGTCCGTGTCGGTCCGCGACCCCCGCGGCCGGGTGCTGCCGGTGGGCGCCGCAGGGGAGATCTGCGTGGGCGGAGCCGGTGTCGCCGACCGTTACCTCGGACAGCCCGAACTCACCGCAGAACGCTTCGTCACCGACCCGCACGGCGGCGGGCGCATCTACCGCAGCGGCGACCGCGGGCGGCTGCGCCCGGACGGTGGCCTGGACCACCTCGGCCGCCTGGACAGCCAGGTCAAGGTGCGCGGCCACCGCATCGAACTGGACGAGATCCGCAACGTGCTGCTCAGCCACCCCGAGGTCACGGGTGCGGCCACCGTCCTCCAGCACGACGTGCCCGGCGACGCGGCCACCGCCCGAATCGACGCCTACGTGACGCTGCGCGGTCCGGCCGGCACCGCCGATGTCCTCGCCCATGCCAGAGCCGTACTGCCCGCCTACATGGTCCCGGCGTCGGTCACCCGGCTGGAGACGATTCCGCTGACCATCAACGGCAAGGTGGACACCGCCGCCCTGCCCGCACCGGCGCCGGTGGCCGCGGCCCAGGACAGCGCTCCGGAGGTGCCGTCACCGGCCGCCGGTGACGGCGATCCGCTGGCCGCCCAGATCCTGAAACTGTGGGGACACGAACTCAACGCCGTCGTCACCGCACAGGACAACTTCTTCGAACTCGGCGGGAATTCCCTGCTGGTGATCCGGATCCTGCGCCAGATGCGGGAACAGGGCCTGCCGAAGGTCACCACCCAGGACTTCTACCGCAACTCCACGGCAGGCCAGTTCATCGAACTCGTCAGATCCGCCCAGGCATAGCCTGCACTTCCCTTTCCGAGGAATATCGACCCGGCGTTCGACGGCGGGCAGCAAGGCGATCCTGATAATTCCGCTCGGCGTGCGGATCAGGTGCCGGTATTGCCCGGAGCCACGCCGGGTCCGCTCATCTGTGGCGGTCATGCGGGTCTCCGTGGCGATCATTCCGTCGGCGTACCGCATAGTGAAGACGGCCTGCGTGCGGCCCGGCTCCGCATAGTCGCGCAGCACCTCGCTCATCGGGCGATCCGCCCGCACCGGGCCGGACTGCGAACCGCGTTCCGCCGTACAGCAAATCGCCGCCGGACGGCTCCGGTACGGCGTCCCCGCCCATTGCACCGTCACTTCCTCGCGCGGCGCCATCATCGCCACCAATTCCGTTCACGGAAATACCGGTCCGGCGCGTGACGGCTAGGAGAGTGGGTGCTGGTGCTGGTTCCGTCTCGTCGGTCATGCACCGACGCTGACGCGGCTGCCGGCCCGCCGGGTTGGCATCATTCTGCAACCGTCGTTGTCGGTGACCGAAGAGCGCTGTTAGACATGATGCGGCCGTGGCATTCGGGAATCTTCGACCACGCGACTTTCTCCATGATTTCCATCAATGTATTGAGGGTGAGTGGCTGTGTCCGACCCCCGGGGTGCCCTGCTGCCGCTGACCGCCGCCCAATCGAGTGTCTGGTACGCGCAGCAGATGAATCCGCAGAACACAATCTTCAACACGGGTGAGTTCCTGGAAATCAGCGGCCCGGTCGACGCGGCGCTCTTCGAGGAAGCGCTGCGCCGCGTCGTCGACGAGGCCGAGACACTGCGGCTGCGGTTCTTGCCGGCCGAGGACGGACCCGTCGCCCGGATCGTGTCCGCCGGCGACCTCGACTGGTCCCTGCACGTCGTCGACGTCAGCGCCGAGCCCAACCCCTGGGCGGCAGCCCGGTCCTGGATGGCCGAGGACTTCGCCCGGCCCCTGGACACCGAGCGCGACCAGCTCTTCCTCTTCGCGCTGCTCAAGCTCGCCGACGACCGCCACCTCTGGCTGCACCGCTACCACCACCTGCTGGTCGACGGCTTCACCGTCAACATGGTGGCCCGCCGCACCGCAGAGGGGTACTCGGCGCTCACGGTCGGCGAGCCGGTACCCGCCACCCCGTTCGCACCTCTCGCAGAACTCCTGGACCTGACGGCCGAGTACCGCCGCTCGGAGCGGTTCGGCGCCGACCGGGCCTACCGGATCGACCGGCTCAAGGACTGCCCCGAGCCGGTCAGTCTCTCCGGAAAGCAGCCCGCCCTGGCCCGCTCGCTGGCCCGCCGCACCGCCCGCCTCGCCGGCCCCGACACGCAGCGGCTGCGCGATCCGGCCGGCGACGTCGGCGTCACCTGGCCGCCCGCGCTGATCGCCGCCGTCGCCCTGTGGCTGCAGCGGCTCACCGGTACCCCCGAGGTCGTCCTCGGCCTGCCGCCCGCCCCACCACCCCCACCGCGCACGACCCGGCAAGCGGACAGACTCCTGCCACCGCGCCCCGCGCCTCGCGAACCCACGGAGAAGAGGCCCTGTGCCGCCTCTTCGGCCTGTCATCCCTGGTCTGACCTGGGAAATCTCTGAGCTGTTGGTCACGTGGTTGGTCACGCCGCATCCCAGAAATGCAGAAAACCCCAGATGAACTGGGGTCTCAGCTGGTGTCCGAGGGGGGACTTGGACCAATACTCCACGGATTACATCGCTCAGCGCCGAATTGGCGCTGGCCATGCCATAGGGGTGGGTGTGCTCCTTGAATGAACGAAGGGTGCGGGCCTGGCTGTCATTCTGGGATCCCCCACTTGGCGAGCAATACCGGGCGTTTGACCAGAAGTGTTGTACAACGTGAGCAGTGAACGCTGCTGTCGTTGTCGGTGGTTGGTAAGCAATCGTCGCTTCGGAGGCACCCGAAGAAGTCACGTTGTGTGATGCGGCGGTTGGTACATCGATGCGACTGCCACAGCCGCTCGCCGACGAACTCCGTGCCCGGGTGCGCGTGCTGCGCGACCCAGGACCCGCGCGGCCGATTCCCATCCCGTCAGCCTCGGCCGCATACGGCCTGGTCTCATGTCCCCTGGCAGATGACACCGCTTCAGCGCGACGGTGCACCGCACGGGCGCACGAGGACGCAGCAGGTGCACCGCCGGCCCGGGCCCGATCTCAGCGCCCGCCGCGCACCGATACGCGGAGGTTGAGATCGACTCACCTCCGCTCCGCGGACAGGACGCCATGAGCGTCCTTGTGGGTTCGTCCGTGGTCGGCTCACCTCCGCTCGCACGGACAGGACAATCTCCGACACCGCGGGACTCACCGGTTCTGCGGACGGTTCTCGCGTGTTGCCGCTTGGCCGATGACGGTATCAGGGTGATGGGCTCCGGATCCTTGAAACTCGTCCAGGGCACCCTTCCATTCGACGACTTGACCGAGATCCCCAACGCCTCCGATCGGTGTCAGGGGTGGCGAGGCAGACGACACTCCTTCCGCCACGTCAGCGAAGGCGGGTTCGATGCTCGGCGGTACGCGGTTGAGGCGTTGCCCGAGACCGCGGCGAAAGAGTTTGTGGTGGGGCACCACTACTCCGCGTCCTTCCCCTCCGCGCGGTTCCGCTTCGGGCTGTACGACATCGGTGCCAACGAACCGCAGCTGTGCGGGGTGGCCGTGTTCGGGGTGCCGGTGACGGCCGCCGTGCTGACCAGGCCGCTCCCGGACCTCCAGCCATACATCGAGTCCCTGGAGTGCTCGCGGTTCGTCCTCGTGGACGAGGTCCCGACCAACGCCGAAAGCTGGTTCCTGGCCCGCTGCTTCGACGAACTCCTGGTGCTCGGTGTACGCGGGGTCGTCTCGTTCGCCGACCCCGTGCCGCGTAGAGATGCCTCCGGCACCCTGGTAACTGCCGGGCACGTGGGCACGATCTACCAGGCCACGAACGCGCTCTACATGGGCCGGGCGGTACCGCGGACGGTCAAGCTGCTGCCCAACGCGGTGTTGTGCTGAACGAGCGCATGGCGCAGAAGGTGCGCCGCCAGGAGCAGGGCCACGAGTATGCGGAGAAGCTGCTGCTTCGGCTGGGCGCGCCAGTTCCTCGCGCCGGCGTGGACCCGAAGGTCTGGCTGCGGGAGGCACTGGTGGCCGTGGGGGCCCGCAATCAGCGGCACAACGGTGTGCATCGGTTCGTGTACCGCCTTGGGCGGAACCGACGGGAGCGGGAGAGTATCCGGCTGGGCCTGCCGACTCTTAGCGCCTATCCGAAGACGCCGGACGGTTGGTGAACCTGCCGCCTGGGTAGCGCTGCGGTTCGTCGCCTGGAGCGGTCGGCGTGTCAACCGTGACCGCGAGTTCAGCGACGGCTGGGCTGTGTGGTGGCGTGACCCGCGTATGCCAGCCACGCGGGGCGACGCGGCGTGCACGGTTGACCGCGCTGGCCCGCCTTACGGAGCCCGGGCACTCGGCCGTGGAGCGGTGGTCAGTCCCAGCGGACGGGGAGGCGGAGAGGTCCGCGGAGTCCGGCGGTGGTCTTCCAATGGATGGTGTCGCCGGCCGGGCGGAGGCGAGGCATGCGGATGGCCAGTCGGCTCAGGGTGATCTCGCCTTGTATCCGGGCCAGGGCTGTTCCCAGGCAGGAGTGGATGCCGAAGCCGAGGGTGAGGTGGTGGTTGGGGGTGCGGGTGAGGACGAGGCGGTCGGGATCGGGGAAGGCGCGGGGGTCGCGGTTGGCTGCGGCGAGCAGGAGGACGACGAGCTGGCCGGTGGTGATGTGCTGGTCGGCAAGGGTGAGGTCTTGTGCGGCCAGGCGGATGACGAACTGGACGGGGGCTTCGTAGCGCAGCAGTTCGGTGACGGCTGACGGGGCCAGTGTTGGGTCTGCGCACAGTTGTTGCCATTGGTGCGGGTGGTGAGCGAGTGCGATGACGGAGTTTCCCAGGAAGTCGGTGGTCGTGTAGTGGCCTGCGGTGAAGACCATGAAGAGGTTGGCGGCCAGTTCGCCGTCGCTGAGCGAGCTCGCCCGGTCGGCTGGTGAGGCCAGGCGGCTGATGAGGTCGCAGCGGGGGGCGTGGCGGCGTTGGGTGATCAGTTCGCGGCAGTAGTCGATCGCCCTGGTGACGTCGGTGACGGCTTGGCTGACGGTGGTCTGGTCTGTTTCGTCGCCGCCCCACAGGCGGGCGTACCCGCGTGCTCCGGCGTGCAGGAGGGTGCGTTGTTGCGGTGGTACGCCGAGCATCTGGCCGATGGTGTGCAGGGGCAGTGGGGCGGCCAGGTCTTCGATGAGGTCCATGCGGCCGTGATCGTGCACGCGGTTGAGGAGGGTGTCGACGTGCTGGGTGATGGCGGGGGCGAGGTCGGCGGTCAGGCGCGGGGTGAAGGCTTTGGTGAAGGCGCGGCGCCGGTGGGTGTGGTCGGGTGGGTCGGAGTCGAGCATGGCGGTGTTGAGCAGGCGCAGGGTGGGTGGTGTGCGGGGGCCGAGGCGGCGGGGTACGGCGTGCAGGGCCGGGCAGCGCAGTGCTTGGGTGACTTCGTGGTGGCGGGTGACGGTCCAGTGGTGGCGTACGGGATCCCACAGGACGGGTGCGGTTTCGCGCAGTTGCCGGTACAGGGGGTAGGGGTTGTGCCGGACGGCGGGGATGCCCAGGGCCTGCAGGGTCAGCGGTGCGGGCGTAGCGGCGGTCATCGTGACGGGCTTCCTGCTCCTGGCCGCAGGCCGGTTCCGGTGGGTCCGGTGGTGGGGGCCGAGGCGTTCGGGGGCGGTGGTGTCCCGGCTGCGGAGGTGTGGGTGTTTCCGTTCGGTGCCGTGCATTGGTGGGCGGGGGTGGGGAGTTGTTCGAGGAGGTAGTGGGTGAGGTCGGCGGGGTTGTGCTGGGCCCACATCACGCTGGGGGGGATGCGTAGTCCGGTGTCATGTTCGAGCTTGTTGCGCAGGCTGGTGGACATCAGGGAGTCCAGGCCGATGGCGTTGAAGGCGGTGGCGGGGGTCAGGGCGGCGGGGTCGTGGTGCAGGACGGTGGCGGTGTGGGTGATGACGGCTTGTTGGAGCAGGTGGTGGCGTTCGGCCTGGGTGGTGCACCGGGCGAGGGCGGTGGAGAGGTTGGGGCCGGTGTCGGTGGCGTGTGCGGTGGTGCCGAGCAGGGGGGCGAAGTAGGCGAGGCGGTCGGCGGTGGGGTGGGCTTGCAGCCAGCGGTGGTAGTCGGCGGGGGTGTAGGTGGTGCGGGGGCGGCCGTGGGCCAGGAGGTGGCGCAGGGCCGCCATGCCTTCTTCGGGGGCGATCATTTCGTAGCCGCGGGCCTGCATGAAGGCTCCGGCGCCGACGTCGGCCCAGGGGCCCCAGGCGATGCAGGTGGCCGGCAGGCCCTGGGCGCGGCGCCAGGAGGTGAACTCCTCCAGCCAGGCGTTGGCGGCGGCGTAGGCGGTCTGTCCGCCGTTGCCGAGGGTGGAGGCGGCGGAGGAGTAGGCCACCCACCAGTCGAGGTCGTGTGTGGCGGTGGCCTGGTGCAGGCGCCAGGTGCCGGTGGTTTTGGGGTGCCAGACGCGGCGGATGAGGTCGTCGGTGAGGGTTTCGGTGGTGGCGTCTTCGATGACGGCGGCGGCGTGCAGGACGCCGGCGAGGCGGTGGCCGGTGGCGGTGGCGGCCTGTACGAGGCGCTCGGCGGTGCCGGGGGCGGCGATGTCGCCGAGGACGACTTCGATACGCGTGCCGCGCTGCCTTAGTTCTTCGATGTGCTGCCCGGTGTGGGGGTCGGGGGCGTCGCGTGAGGTGAGGATGACGGTGCCGGCGTAATGGTCGGTGAGCCAGCGGGCGGCGAGCAGGCCGAGGCCGCCGAGGCCGCCGGTGATCAGGTAGCTGCCGTCGTCGCGGACCAGGGGCACGTCCTGGGGGCGTACGGGCAGTTCGGCGCTGCCGTGGGCGGGCCAGGTCAGGGCGAGGCGGCCGGTGTGCCGGCCCTGGGCCAGGGTGCGGTAGGCGTCGGCGGCGTCGGTGACGGGGTGGGCGGTGACGGGCAGGGGCGGCAGCAGGCCCTGGGCCAGGGCCTGGGTGACCTCGGTTGCGGTGCGGGTCAGCTCGGGGTGCTGGGGCCAGTCGCGGGTGAGGTAGAGCGTGTGGAAGGACAGGTTGCGGCCGAAGGGGACGAGGCTGAGGCGGGTGCCGTCGTAGACGTCCTTCTTGCCGATCTCGATGAAGCGGCCGCCGGGTACGAGCAGGTCCAGGCTGGCGGCCTGGGCGGGGCCCGCCAGGCAGTTCCAGACGACGTCGATGCCGTGGCCGTTGGTGGCCTGGCGGAGGTGGTCGGCGAAGTCCAGGGTGCGGGAGTCCAGCACCTGGCCGATGCCCTGGCCGCGCAGGTAGGTGCGCTTGGCTTCGGTGCCGGCGGTGGCCCAGATCTCGGCCCCGCACAGCCGGGCCACGTTGACGGCCGCCAGGCCCATGCCGCCGCTGGCGCAGTGGATCAGGACGCGCTGTCCGGCCTGGAGGCGGGCCAGGTTGCGCAGGCCGTGCCAGGCGGTGAGGTAGGCGATGGGCAGACAGGCGGCGTCCGTCAGGCTCATGGCGTCCGGGACCGGCAGGACAGGCCAGTCGGCCCGCACGGTCACGTAGGAGGAGCCGAGGTAGGGGGCCGCGGCGAAGGCGGCGACCCGCTCGCCCTCGCGCAGGTGGGTGACCTCGCATCCGACGGCGCTGATGGTGCCGGCGCAGTCGAAGGCGGTCTGCAGTTGCGGGTCCTGTCCGGGGCGGGCGTAGTGGCCCGCCGTGGTCAGGACATGGGAGAAGTTCAGGCCGGTGGCGTGCACCCGGATTTCGACGTCGCGCGGGCCCGGGGGCCGGCGGGGGACAGCGATCAGTTCGAGCGAGTCCAGGTCGCCGGGGGTGCGGGCGGCGAGGTCGGCGCGCTCGCGGGTGAAGTCGGCGGTGCGGCGGCGCCGGTCACCGGCTGTCAAGGGGGCGGGGCGCAGGCAGGCGAGCAGGCGCCGTCCGTTGCGGTAGGCGATGTGGTCCTCGGTGGCGGGGCAGGTCAGGAGTTCTCGGGCGAGGCGGTTGGGCGAGGTGTGCGCGTCGGTGTCGAGGAGGGTGGGGGTCAGCCGGGGGTGTTCGTAGCCGAGGGTGCGCAGGGCGCCGCGTAGCCCGGCCTGAGCCAGGTTGGGCATCTCGCCGGCCGCGGTGGTCTCGGCGTTGCGGGTCAGCGCCCACAGCCGCACCGGGCCCCCGCCGTCGTCCCCGGCGGTGAGCACCTGGGCCAGGTGCACGAGGCGGATGACGTGCTCTTGCGCCAGGGCGATCGCCTGGTCGCCATCGTCGGCCCCTGCGGTGCCGGGCACGAAGACCACACCGGTCACCCGGTGGTGGTCATCGCCCGGGGGCGGTCGCAGTGCGGGGGTGTCGTCGGCTGGGGCGAGGCCGGCGCGGGTGCCGCTGGCGGACAGGGCGGCGGCCAGGGTTTCGGCGAAGGGCCGCCCGTTGCCGGTGTGGACCAGCAGCCAGCGCCCGGTGGTGTCCGCGGGGACGGCGGGCAGGGGGGTTTCGCTCCAGTCAAGGCCCAGCAGCCGGGTCTGGAGGTGTTCGTCGGGGCGGCGTGTGGGCACGCTGGTCAGTTCGATGCCGGCCAGTTCGGCCGCCACGACTCCGCCCGGGGACAGGATGCGGACCGTGGCGCGGGCCGAGCGCGGGCCCGCCTGGTGGGTGCGGGCGTGCAGCCAGCCGGTGGCCGGAAGCTCGCCGTACAGCCGCAGGCAGCCGATGCGGGTGACGACGATGCCGCCTTCGGCCGTCTCGGTGGCGTGTCGCCACGCCGCGACCGCGGCCTGGCCGGCGGTGTCCAGGATGACCGGGTGGCAGTGCAGGTGCCGTGAGGCCGGGCGGGCGGCGTCGGGCAGGCTGTAGGAGGCGAGGACGCTGGTGCCGTCCGGCCCGTCGTGCGCCCGCAGCGAGCGCAGCCCCTGGAAGGCCGGGCCGTAGTGCACGCCCAGCGTCTCCCGTACGTCGGTGTAAAAGGCGCCGGTGTCGATGGCGTGGCGGTGGGCGGCCCGCAGCGCATCGAGGTCTGGCTGTTCGGGCGCGTCCTGCCAAGCCGGGGCGCTGAGGTCCAGGTGCTCAAGGCGGGCGGTGGCGTGGTGGGTGCGGCCGTCCTGGGCGTTGCCCGTCTCCACGGCCCACTCGGCCCGGCCGGGGCGGGCAAGGGTGGCGTGTGCGGTCACCGTCACCGGGCGCGCTACCGCCAGCGCCCGGTGGATGTGCAAGTCGGTGACACGGACGTGCCCGGGCGCACCGCCGAAGAGGTCGAGGGCCGCCTGTACGCACATCTCCGCGTAGGCGGTCGCGAACAGCACGGGGGCGCCGTTGAAGGTGTGATCGGCCAGCCAGGGCACCTGCTGGGGGTCGAGCCGGGCCTGCCACAGGTGACGGCCGTCGGTGTCCGGGTCCGCCACGTGCGGACCCACCAGCGGGTGTCCGGCCACCCCTGCTGCCGCGCGGGGACGCGACGGCGGGACCGACAGGTGCTGGCGTTCCCACGTCGTGGCCGGAGCGTCCACCAGCCGGCCGTCTCCGTAGTGGCGTGCCCAGTCGACGTTCCCTCCGGCCGTGTGGAAGGCGGCGAGCTGCGCCAGGAAGGCGCTGCGCTCGTCGCTGTCGCGCAGCAGGGACGCGACGGCGGCGACGGGGCCGCCGGCGCTGGCGGGGATGGCACCGCTCAGCAGGGGGTGCGGGCCGAGTTCGACGAACAGCCGGTACCCGTCGTCCCAGGCCGCCCGTACGGCTTGCGCGAACTGCACCGGCCGACGCTGGTTGGCGAACCAGTAGGCGGCATCGAAGCCGGCCGCCTCGCGCGGGTCGTCCAGCGCCGTGGTGTAAAAGGGGACGCGGGCCGGGCTCGGCTGCAGGCCGGCCAGTTCCTGGGTGAGTGCCGTCTTGAGCGCGTCCATGTGCCCGGTGTGCGAGGCCACATCCACGTTGACCAGCCGGATCCCGATGCCCTGGGCCTCCCAGCGTGCGGCCAGGGCGCGCACCTGCGCCGCGTCCCCGCCGATGACCGTCAGATGCGGGGCGGTGATCACCGCGACCGACACCCCGACCACGTTCTCCCGCGCGAGCCGCTCTTCGACCTCACGGTGGCCCAGGGCCACCGAGGCCATCAGCCCCTGTCCCGCCGTGCGCAGGATCAGCCGGGAGCGGCGGCAGATCACACCGACCCCGTCCGCCACGCTCAACGCCCCCGCGGTGACCGCGGCCGCGGCCTCGCCCATGGAGTAGCCGATGATCGCGGCGGGCTCCACGCCCCAAGAGCGCCACATCGCCGCCAGGCCCATCTGCACGGCGAACAGCGTGGGCTGGACACGGTCGAAGCCGGTCACCACCTGCCGGGCCGTCAGCGTGGTACGCAGCGAGAAACCCGACTCGGCCGCCACCAGCGGCTCCAGCTCGTCGATCGCGGCGGTGAAGGCCGCATCCGTATCCAGCAGACCTCGGCACATCCCGGCCCACTGCGAGCCGTGCCCGGCGAACACCCACACCGGCCCGCGCTCCCCGGCCCCCGGCACCTGCTCCCCGTGCGCCACGCCGTCCACCGGCCGGCCCTCGTGCACGGCCCGCAGCCGCGCCAGCAACTGCGCCCGGCCGCCGGCCGTCACGGCTGCCCGGTAAACGGAGTGTGAGCGACGCACCGCCAGCGTGTGGGCCACATCCGCCAACAAAGCGTTGGCGCCGTCGGCCTCCAGCCAGAGCGCCAGGCGCCCCGCGGACTCACGCACCGCGCCATACGTGCGGCCGGACAACAAGAACGCCCGGACCTCGCTGTCCGCACCACCCGCCGCACCGGAGCGCGCGGGCGCATCGGCTGGCGCCCGACGGCGGGAGACGGGCGCCGTACGCTGTGGGGGCGCTTCGACGATGACGTGCCCGTTGCTGCCAGTGGCGCCGAAAGACGACACCGCAGCCAGCCGCCCCGCACCCGCGACCGGCCAGGGCACCATGGCGGTCGGCACGAACAACCGCGTCCCGTCCGGGTCCATCAGCGGATTCCACCGCGTGAAGTGCAACGTGGCCGGGACCGCCCCGTGCCGCACCGCCGCGATCGCCTTCAGCAGCCCGGCCATCCCCGAGGCCGCCTCCGCGTGCCCGATGTTCGACTTCACCGAGCCCAGCGCACACCTGCCGCGGCCCGCCCCGTACACCTCGGCCACCGACGCGAACTCCACCGGATCCCCGGCCGGCGTCCCCGGGCCATGGGCCTCCACCATGCCCACATCCCCCGGGTCCACCCCCGCACACGCCAGCGCCGTCCGGTACACCTCCACCTGTGCCGCAGCCGACGGGGCCGTCAGACGCGTCCCCATGCCGTTGACGTTCACCGCCGAGCCCCGCAGCACCGCCAGCACCCGGTCCCCGGCCCGCAGAGCCTCCGCGAGCCGCTTGAGCACCACCACCCCGCACCCCTCGGCCCGCACGAAGCCGTCCGCCTGCGCATCGAACGGCCGCGACTGCCCCGTCGGCGAATACCCCTCCCAGCGGGCGAACGAGGCCACCAGCTCCGGCCCCAGCGCCAGTTGCGTACCCCCGGCCAGCGCCACCTCCACCTCCCCGGCCCGCAGGGCCTGGCAGGCCGCGTGCACCGCCATCAACGACGAGGCGCACGCCCCCTCCACGGGCAGGGCCGGACCCCGCACATCCAGCAGAAAACCGAGCCGGCCGGTGACCACGCTGTCCAGGGCGGTGAAGAACGTGTACGGGTCACAGTCCGTCGGCCCGCGCTGCGTGCGCAGGAGGTAGTCCTTGGCGTAGGAGCCGAAGTACTGCCCCACCCGCGCCCCCGCCAGCCCCATCGGTGGCATCCCGGCGTGTTCCAGCGCCTCCCACACCACCTCCCACAGCAGCCGGTGCTGCGGATCGGCGAACCGCGCCTCGTGCTCATTCATCCCGAACGCGGCCGCATCGAACGCATACACGTCCCCGTCCAGAAAGCCGCCATGACGCATTCGGGCCAGCACCTGTGCCGGGAGTTCAGCCAGTTCGGCCTGTGTCCACCGGTCCGGCGGCACCTCGCGCACCGCATACTGTTCCTCCGCCAGCAACCGCCACAAATCCGCAAGGGACTGCACCTTGCCGGGCAGACGACATCCGGCCCCCACGACCGCGATCGGGTAGTCCGAAAAAGACGTCGCCATTACAGCCCTTCCCTTCCCCGCACAGAATCCGGAAATTCAACGGCTTCACAACACGGCGAATTCGGTGCAGCGATGCCGGCACCACGCCGTAGACCACAACGGCAAGCCGCCAGTGGCACCGCCCCCGGAAACGGACCCGGATCCGAGAACAGCGCCACAGCGGTGCGACGACCGGCTCAGAGGCCGAAGTCGTCCTCTTCCTCGTCCTCGTCGCACAGGTCCAGGGCGAACCAGCGGTGCACCGAGTTGCCGTCGAGGTCCAGGTGGACCTCCAGCCAGAAGACCCGACCGTTCAGCTTCCGGAACTGCGGCGATTCACTCTTGATGGCCACCGCGCCCTGCCACGCCTGCCGTGGCGCAGGCGTTTCGTTCTCCTGGCACCTGAAACCGCCGATGCCCTGCAGGAAGGCGATGCCGCAGCCCTCCTTGGACCGCAGGAAACCATTTCCCGTGGCGATCTCGGAGCCATCGGGCAGCGGCTGCCCGGTGTGGGTGAAGACGATGAAGGCCGCAGTGCCGGCCACCCGCCCCTCGCCCGCCGCGGAGACCTCGTTGCGCTCGGCGCCCGGCAGCACCCGCTTGGAATTCACCTCCAGGGTGAACTTCGCTACCTGCTTCTGCCCCATTCCGATACCTCACTCTCCCAGATTGGAAAACCGGCATACTGAGGTTTCCCGGCTGGTTTTTTGCGACGCCGAAAAAACCAGACAGAAACGAGGAATAGGATTCGTATTACTATCATCATGCGTATTTACTGGCACGAAGCTATGCTGTTTCACTGAAGTGCCGCACCGACACATGCGCACCAACAAGAGACAAGGGTCCAGCGAACGCTCGTACGTCCAGCGGGGAACAGGTGCCACTGTTAAACGAGTGGTTCCAGTGACAGTAGCGTCCCCATGGCGTCGCATGGTCGGCTGAAGCGAAAACGTGTGGCGCACACTGCCACAGGGGCTCAAGCGGCAGGCGAGACAACAGGGCAGGCGTGCTGGCAAGTGGCGGGAAATCAACTATCGTGCGGATCGCTCGGAAGAACTGGCGGATGCAGTGCCTCCAGGCAGGTGCGCAGCGCGAGACCGAGCTCGTCATGTTGCGGCCGCATCCATGCACCAACCGCCGTGTCGCGCAAAGTAACGCCTTCGAGCGCCTTCGAAACGAGAACTGCTCACCAACCACCGGCGACGACAGCGGCGGTAGCTGCTCACGTTGTTCATCACTGCTGGTCAAGCGCCTGGTGCTGATCGCAAAATCAGGGATCCTAGAGCCGCTGTCCCCCGTTCCCAAACCGCTCGCAGAACTTCTGTTCCGCTGGATGGACAGCCGGGACAACACACCACCGTCGGTCGCACCGTCGCGATCCGGCAGCACGTGCTGGAGATGTCCGCCCCGGTCGTCGCGGATGCTTTGGGCTAACACCGGGTCATCACGGCCAAGCTGGCCTCCGAAGCTGGTGGCACCTAGTACTCCAGCTGTAGATCGTGATCAGGGGTCGTGAGACGCTGCCCTTCATGATCGCCAAGCTGCAGTGTGTGGTGTTGGACTGTGCCGATGTCGTTGCACTGTCCGGGTTCTACCAGTCGCTTCTCGGCGGCGTAGTGAACCAGCCGGATCCGCGGTGGTCGCTCGGCGACGGCTGGGCGACGCTCCACACCGACGGGCTCGTGCTGGCCTTCCAGCGAGTGGAAGACCATCAGCCATCACGGTGGCCGGATCCCGCTCGGCCTCAGCAGTTCCACCTCGGCCTGGGCGTCAAGGACCTGGACCGAGCTCAGGAAGAGGTTCTCAGTCTGGGTGCCTCACTGCTCGATGCGGGGGACAGGAGGCGGAGTTGGCGCATCTTCGCGGATCCTGCAGGTCACCCGTTCTGCCTCGTCCGGGACTGACAGGAGACACCGCAGGGGCGCGGCCACCGTTGATCATCATGAGTTGTGTGGACTAACGATGAGACGGTGGCCGCAGGCCACAGCAGAGATCCCGCCCGATGGCGGGAAGCGTTCGAGGTGGCCATGAGCCAGATCGTGGGCCGGTTCAGCCGCTACGAGCCCCGCCTGCGGGCCGGGCGGCTGGTGCTCGGCCCGCTGTCGGACCTGCCGCGCAAAAACTGCTGGACCATCGCGGAATGGGCCGGGGAGACCACCCCGCACGGCATGCAGCATCTGCTGTGCCGGGCCGTCTGGAACGCCGACGCCGTCCGCGACGACGTGCGCGAATACGTCGTCGAGCACCTCCACGACGATGCCGCGGTGCTGGTCGTCGACGAGACCGGCGATGTCAAGAAGGGCACCCACACCGTCGGCGTCCAGCGCCAGTACACCGGAACGGCGGGACGGATCGAGAACTCCCAGGTCGCCGTCTACCTCGTCTACGCCGGCAGCCGGGGACACGCGGCGGTGGACCGGGAGCTGTACATCCCGCGCTCCTGGACGAGCGACCCGGACCGCTGCCGGGCAGCCGGACTCGGCCAGGACACCGCCTTCGCGACCAAACCGGAACTGGCCCGCACGATGATCGAACGATTCCTGGACGCCGGACACACGTCGGCTGGGTCACCGGGGAGGAGGTCTACGGCGGCAACCCGAAACTCCGTACGACTCCGGAGGAACGCGGCATCGGCTATGTCCTCGCGGTGGCATGCTCGGCCGAAGTGCCCACCGGCGCGGGGAATTTCCGCGCCGATGCCCTGGCGGCGAAGGTGCCCAAACGAGCCTGGCAGAAGCTCCCGGCCCGACGAGGCGCGAAGGGGCAGCGGTTCTACCCCCGGGCTGTCATCGACCTCACCGAGCCGGCCCCGGGCCGCAACCAGCTGCTGATCCGCCGCAACCGCAGCACGGGTGAACTCGCCTACTACCGCTGTCACTCCACCACGCCGGCATCCCCGGCCACCCTGGTCAAGGTCACGGGTTCCAGATGGCGAGTGCAGGAGACCCTCCAAAGCGAGAAGGAACTGGCCGGGCTGGATGCACACCAGGTCCGCCGCTACCCCTCGTGGGCCCGCTGGGTCACCCTCACAATGCTGGCCCACACCTTCCTCGCCGTCGTCCGCGCCGACGAACACGCACACCGGCCTGCGCCGGACGACCTGATCCCGCTGACCTGCAACGAGATCTGCCGCCTGTTCATCGCGCTCGTCGTCCGGCCCGTCCGCGACACAGCCCACCGGCTTGCCTGGTCCGACTGGCGCCGCCGCCACCAGGCACGATCACGCACCAGTCACTACCGGCGGCAAGCCGCATCCCAGACGTGAAGATCACGACCTACAGCTGGAGTACTAAGGGCCTGTCCGACGGATCCTCACGGGCAAGTAGGTATCGGCCTATACCAGGCAACCCGCCGGGCTTAGCCCAACGGCGTGCCCTCGGCTGTAGTTGATCGTTTGAACTGGTGTGACGATCAGTACTGCTCGGGCGCAGGCGGTGGGCTGGACGACGGTCGGGGCCGTGCTGGCGATGGTCCTTGCCGGAGGCTGCGCAGCGGAGTCACGGCCGACGCTGCCCGCCTCGGAGCAGGGCCGCAGCGACCTGATCAAGGCCGCCCAGCAGGTGCTCGTGGACCGGTGCATGACGACCCGTGGCGCCGCCGGGCCTCCCCCGGACGAGAAAGCGCTCTTCGGTACCGGCCCGGCTCAGCTGTCGCTTACCCTCGCCACCGGCTATACCGTCCGCACGCACACGGACGGCTGCCTGGCCCAGGCACAGCGTTTCCTCTACGGCGACCAGGCCCGCTGGTTCCGCGCTGAAGTCACCGTCAACAATCTGCGCCCCGAGGCAGAGGTCCAGCTCGGCAAAGACCCCAGATACCGGGCGGCACTCGCTCGCCGAGCCGCCTGCCCCGACAAGGACGCCCCCTGTGTACGCGCCAGCGGCCTGGGCGAACTGCGGGCCCGGCTGGAGCCTGCCCAACTCGCTGAGATCCGTGCCGCGCACCGCAAAGAGATCACCACCTACCGCCAGCTTCGCGACCGCGCACTGCACCGCGCGGCCGGCCTGCTGGCGGCCCAGCCATCCCCTCACCAGAAAGGCCACGACCCCTCATGATGAAAAACAGGCTGCTCACTGTCGCCGCCACAGCACTGCTCCTCCTCACAGGCGGCCTCGCCGCAGCCAGCCCGGCAGGTGCAGCCAACTGCCCCAGCGGTGAATTCTGCGCCTGGACATACCCCAACTTCGGAGGCCAGCGCGTCAATTGGTCCGGCGACGACGACGAGTGGGAGGCCCCGATCGCTGATGCGGACTCCTCCTGGGCCAACCATGCGGTTTCTGGCCCGGGCATCAAGGACCACGTCCAGGTCTACGAGAACCCCGGCCAGGTAGGTCTCGGGACGGTCTGCCTCGGCCCCGGCCAAGAGGTCGCCTCCGACTCCTGGGCCAACGACAGCGGCGGTTCCCACAAGTGGGTCATGGAGTGCTGAATCCATACGCACAGGCCACCGGCCCCCGCCGGATGCAGCCCGATGGGGGACCGGCTAAGCGCCATTCCAGAAGTTCTGTCGATAACTGCTCGGGAACCAGGGGCTGGTCCAGGGGCGGCGGTGGTCAGGAGCTGGTCGGGAGAGTGGGTACGGAAGAAGGCGTGGATCTGTCGTCGGCGGCCCGGCCAGGTGGTGGCGGTGTTCGCGATGAACGTCTTCAGCGCGCCCCAGATCCGCTCGATGGGGTTGTCGTGCGGGCTGTAGCGGGCTCCGTACCACAGGTGCAGGCCGGGGCGGGCGGCGACGAAGTCGCGGACCACGCGGGCGTGGTGGATGGGGTCGTTGTCACACAGCACCACCACGGCCGGGGCGGCCGGGAAGCCCGCCACCAGCTGCTGGAGCAGTGCCAGGAAGTCGGCCGCACGGCGGCGGCCGAGCCGGTAGCGGAAGGCGCCGGTGGTCACCTCCAGCGCGCCCAGCACGGTCAGCTGCCGGTTCTTGCCCGGGGTGGCGATGGGCGGACGGTGGGCGAACGTGGTCCAGGTGGACCGCAGGTGCACATGAGTCTCGTCGGCCGCCCACACCACCGTTCCGGCCGGCAGCAGCCGCAACCGGCGGGTGATGGCGGCGATCACAGCCGGGCGCCGCGGATCGCCGCGGGCGACGAGCTTGGGCCGCCGCCAGACGGCCACCTGCCGCACCCGCCGGTACAGCGTGCGCCGGCTCATCACCGGCCGGTGCAGGTAACGATGCAGCCGTGGGACCGTCCAGGGGCCCGGCCGCGCCAGCAGTGCAGCGATCCGCGTGGGCAGCCGCCGGCCGCCCAGCTTCGGCCGTCCACTGCGGGGCCGGTCGGCCAGGCCCGCTGCCCCGCAGGCGTTGAAGCGGCTGATCCAGCGGCGCACCGTGGCCGGGTCGTACTCCACCAGCACGGCAATCTGTGCCGGTGACAGGCCGTGCAAAGACAGCAGGACCATCACCGCCCGCACCACCGTCCGGCCCCGGCCGCGCAGCAAGTCCCGTAATCGCTCACGCTCGGCGTCAGACGCATTGGCGAACACGGTGGGCGGGCGCACACTGACCACAACCTCGCCGGGTGGGCGGACGATGCTGGCGCTTCGATCGAACACCCGGCGAGGGCCATGTCAACACCTGCCGCCCCACACGGTCTTGCCCTCCGATACGCGCAAGACTTCTGGATACGGGCTTAGCTCGCCGGCAAGCTGCGCATCCTGGTGGGACGGCGGATCGAGCACCCTGGCCGCCCGGTCGCCGGGCCTCTTCCGAGCTGGGGCGAAGGGGCGTTGGGCCTGCGCCGCGGGCAGACGGCGGAGCTGGATGAGTTCACCCGCGCCGACAAGAAGAAGATCGTTAAGACGGCCTGGGCCGACCGCCTGGCCATCGAGGCACGGATTCAGGCCGACTGGGACCTGGTCGCCCGCGGCGGCGATCCCGCCGCGGGAGGAGGGCAGGAGTCGGCGAACCCGCTGTGGGCCATCGCCCACGACGCCTGTTCCGTCACTGAACTCAGCCAGCACCTGCCCACGTGGGAGGCCATGCCGGCGCCCCTTCGGTCGCTGCTGCCGCCGGATGCTCCGCCCGGCAGCGGCAAGCGCAGGCTGCTACGGCACCTGGTGCACCAGCTGTTCCTGCACAATCGCGATCTCCAGCCGTACCGCGTCCTGCTGATGGCGGCCACCGGCCGCACATCCGAGGAAGTCAGCGCCCTGAACGAGGACGACATCGAATACGGCCCGCACAGCGTGTCGATCGACTTCAGCAAGGGGCGGGCAAACGCCCAGGTGCGCAGGCCTTCTCCACCGAGCCCGCTCAGCCCACGGCGCTCCTGCACCCGCACCGGCCGAAACTGGATCCTGCCGAGATCACCCGGCGGCTGCTGGAGCTGAACCGGCCGCTGGCCCAGCGGGCCGGCATCGTGGCGCGGATCTCAGCGGCACGGGCGACCACGGCAGGGTCCGGCGCGTCATCGACAGCCAGGGCCTGGAGGTCCGGGTGGAGGGCCCGCCCGGAGCACATGGCGCGCAGACCGGACCGCCCGGCCTGGAGCGGAGTGCAGCAAGCAGAGCAGTCGGCGAACTCTGCCCAGCGGCGACGCGGGGCCGGAATCTGCCAAATCAGCCGGTCGGCCACCAGCTTGGCGGGGCCCATACCTTGGCCGGGAGGCCCTGAACCACGGCGTCCGTGATCTCCACGGCGGAGGCGCCGTTCTGGAGCCACTGAACGGCCAACGGGACCAGCTCCTGGCCTGGGACTGGAAGAGGCGGAGACGGCCGTCCACGGCCTCCAGGCGGGCCAGCACGCGGGCTGCTTCCTGGGTCTCAGGCTCGTTCTCCTGGAAACCCTCCCACGCAGGGGCGGCCGGGGCCTGCACCTGGGGCACGGAAGGGGAGGGGAAGGTCTTTTCCGGAGTCTTAGTCCAACTGGCCTGGCTCAGGAGCAGAGTTTGTGAACATCGTGCTGGTGGCCAGTTCCGGGCGGATAGGCACGGTGCCGGCACCGGCGCGCTTATTGGTGATGGGGGCACGGGCGGCCAAGTGCTGTCGGCCAGCAGATGAAGCCTGAGCAGTGGAATGGAATCAGGCGGGATTGATCATGGATGAGGGGAGCCCATAGAGTGTCGCTCTATGCGCGACACGAGCACGCTTGCCCCGCTGCAGGAAGTGTGCCCGTCTTGCTCCACCTGTCAACTGTTATGGACCTGATGGCGCGTGGGGCTTGCTTATCGCTGGATTCGCGCCACACCGTATCACGATGATCAAGGAATCATGAAAAGACGTCTCGCAACCAGAATGACGGTGCTCGTTCTGGTGCTTTCCGTGCTGCTCACGGGCGGCATGTCATCCGCACTTGCCGTCACTCCTAAGTCCGGTGATTCAGACCCGGTAATCACGAAAATCTTCAAAGCATGTCACGGACTCCTGCCCTCCAAAAAAATCGAGTGCATGAAAAGTGAGGCAAATGATGTAGTAGGTGACTCCATCGAGGAATGCTCCAAGGAGCCGGTCACTAACCGCATCACTTGCCTGCTGGACCGTGTCAAAGGCGAAGCAACCCAGATTGCAGGTTTGATCTACTACCTCCACTTGTTGTATCAGGTGTCACATGGCCGAGGCGAGGATGACTCAGTACTCGGCAACCCTTCGCAGGTGCTGCGCATCCTGAGTGACCCGCTCGTCCTCTTGGAAGACAAGGAGCTCCTGGCCCGTCTCAAGCGAGAAGTCGAGGCGGAAATCGGTGAGCTGAAAGGCGTCAACGCCAATGGCAACTGTAAAAAGGACGCATCTTTCCTTGGCAAGCTGAATTGCCTGAGGGTGGAATACATGCCCGAGGCCACGGCGAAGGAGACGATGACCTGGCTGGCCTATGCGCAGATAGTCGTCATATACCTGGCCGACAGGAAGGAGGTCGGTAAGCAGCTCATCAAGCTGCAGGGCGACCTCTCACAGGCCGCAGGCGACCCGGCGAAACTCAGGGACCAGAAGTTCCGTCACCGCCTCTCGGGCGAACTCAAGGAGGCCAGGAAGCGCGGTCTGGCCAACCTCGACTTCTGGGCTTCCTACGGTAAGGAGCTGCGCAGCGGCTTCGACAGGCTTCCGGAGATCACAAAAGGCGTAGCGGCCGTCGCTGACGGCATAAAGGGAATCGGCGACCTGAACGTCGGCGGACCGGAATGGGACAAGACCTTCAAGAACCTGGACAAGGGGTTTTCTCTTCCTTCTGACTGGGGCAGTATCTTCGGGCCCGGCGGCTTGATGGATCAGACTAATAGAGATCTGGACCGGTTGAACAAAGATCTTGACCAGACAAATAAAGATCTGACTCGGATGAACCGGGAACTGGACCAGATGAACAAAGATCTGGCTCAGATGAACCGGGAACTGGACCAGATGAATGCCAGCATTAATGCTGGAATGAGCGAAATTGATCGCCAAATGGCCGGGCTGAGAATAAATTTGGCCAAGATGAAAGCGATTGACGCCCGCGAGCATCCGGAAATCTTTGAGCACCTCTTCCGGGACCTGGATCTCTCCGGAATCGACGACTACCTCCGTAGCGGCCCCAAGGGTGACGAGAGTCCCGTCCTGCAGACGATCATGTCTGGGATTCTGGACTTCATCCCCATCGCAGGCGACATCAAGGGGATAGGCGAAGGTATCAACGGCAAGGACATGGTGACCGGGCAGGAGCTTTCCGGGCCCGAGCGCCTCATCGGTTCGATCGTCATGCTGCGCTGGATGAAGGCCGGCAAGAAATTCATTACCGCCGAAGAGCTAAGCAAGGCCATGAAGGCGGAGAAGGCAACCGGCAAGATCGACGGATGGCTGCGCAAGGATGCCTGGCATAAGGTGCCGGAGTCTTTGAAGGGGTATGAGAGTGTTACTCGTAAGGGAGTCGGGTACCGTTGGAACGACGGCAAGGGTAACGGCATCAGGATCGATAAGGGAAATCCGAACAATCCTCAAAAATACCAGCAGGTCGACCACGTGGTGATCAACTCGGGGGGTAAAGTTGTCGGACGGAACGGAAAGCAGATCTCGGGCAGCATCGAAAACGACCCCCGTGAAGCACACATTCCTCTCGATGAGTGGGTCAAGTGGAAGGAATGGAACAAGCCATGACTGGTATTGATATCCGGTTCCCAGAAATGCGCGAGCGGGTAATTTTCGCCGTGCGGCATCTTGCCGACCAGCAATACCAGCAGAAGATTTGGATGGAACAGCAGTACCCGCACCCGGACTACTACGATGATTTCAGTCTGACACTCAACTCCCTGGACGATACTGCCGTGCTGGACGATCCGGTGGCAGCCATCGGCATCACTCTGTCCTGTGCCGACGAGGCGGAAGCGATGAGGCGTCTCGCGGACCGGTTGGATGAGATCATTAACACTGTCGGTGGCCAGAGTCCCGATAGTCACTTCCTAGCGTCCCCTCTGTGGAGCGGGGTCATCGAGGCAGCTCAAGATGCTCTTGAAGTCCTGACGCGATAACCAGTCTGGCCGCCTGGCAGTGCAGGACCGTCGGACAGGACGCCGGCTGGCCCGACGTCCGCGCTGGCATCCGCGTTCTCGCCGCCATGGCTCTCACCAGCGGCCTGTCCGCCGACCGGACCGCGACCATCACCCGCCGACTCGGCCTCATCCCCCAACAATGTGACAACGACCTACGCCAGCGAGTTGTGGCAGCACATGATCAAGAAGATCACCGACCAGCCTGAGTTCGCCGCACTCGGTGGCCACCGAAGAGGCCCCGGGGGAGTGCAACAGTCAGTCAGTGATAGGAAACGGCCGCCCTGCCGGTCAGTCCAAGTTTCTCCTCGCGATACCGGGCACCGTTCCGAACGCCAACAATAGGAAAGTCCGCTTCAAGTATCACTTCTCGAAATTCGGCGCCAGAAAAAATGTTCCTGGCTTCGGGAGCGATCGGCCGCTGCGCCGGCTGGGGCGCGATGAATCGCGCTACAGGGCCAATCGGAACATCGCAATAAGTATCCGCAAGAAATATTGGGGAAAAAATTACCCGAATAGTGATCTGGGGGCTCCGAGAATGTGATGAATAGCCATTCGTCAGCACGTATCGGGGAACAGTGCAAGCCTTACGGGAGCCTTCCGTTCCGAAGAGTGACTATTCCGCACTACCCATCCCTGGAGAGGCAACAGAGCGGGCGGCGTCATGCTCTCTGGCTTCGACAGCAAAAACGGATCCTGGGCGGCCGGAACGCAGACGGAGAAGAAGTTGATGCATACGTCATGGTCATAAAATAAGGCATCATGCCGGGTGGGGACGAATGTGGTCTCCACCCGGCTCACCGCACTCAATCGGCAGGCCAGAACTGCGTGAGATAGCGCTCGACTCCGCTGGGGACATCAACCCAGGCCAGTCGACGCACGGCTTCACGGCCCGAGCACCGCGCCCGCATGCGGCCAGAGAGTCCGAGGCCGTCCGAGGTCGAGGTAATTTCCGGAATTCCCCATCATCTCCCAGATGGCCAGCTCTCCCGTCGGGGAGTCAATTTCACCCTCGGCCTCGGCCTCCCAGTCTTCGCCATCCGATTTGGGTGGGGCGCCGTCCCATACCTCGGCAAGCAATAGGGCGGTGTGAGTGTGCCCCCCCCCCCACTGCTGACGTCGACCCTCCGTTCATGGAAGGAAAGGAAATCGTTGTCCGGTGCGGCGTCATCCGGGAACGGAATCGGCACCAACCCGTCGTCCGCCTCCTGGAAGGCGAAAGCATAGTATTGGACTTCTACTTCCAGTTCCTGCCGGCTGAGCAGGTGCGCCATCGCGTACCCCCTGTAACGCTTCATTCGGTGGGCGCGAGCCTAAGGGCTGTCCCGCAATTGATCTTCGGCTCGGGTTGGACGCGAGTCCCCCTGGCGCGGCATGCTCGCCTATCCGGCGAGGGCGAGGTCGTGCAGGCGGGCAATGCCGAGCATGGCGTGGTGGACGCCGTCACCTTTGAGGCGGCAGTCACGCAGGATCTTCCAGCCCTTCATCCGGGCAAAGATATGCTCGACGCGGGCCCCGACCTGTTTGTGGGACTTGTTGTGTGCCTGCTTCCAGTCGGGCAGCTCTTCGCCTTTGCGTCGGCGATGTGGCATGACGAGTCCTGTGCCGGGATAGCCGCCGTCCGCGATCGTCGTGGTCCTGCCAACGGCAGCCTTGGCGCCGGATTCCGTCCATGCCTTGCAGTCGGCGCGGTTGCCGGGAAGCGGTCAGCCGACCATGACGATCAGGCGGGTGTCGGCGTCGATCACGACCTGATGGTTGGTGGAGTACCGGTAATTCTTCGACTGCTCGGCGACGGTGTGGTCCCGGGTAGGTACGAGCGTGCCGTCCACGATGAGTACGGCGTCCTTGCGGAATCGCTTGCGTGCCTGGAGTGCGAGCCTGGGGCCGAGGTGGTCGATGACCCGGTCAGCTGCGGACTTTGAGATGCCGAACAGCGGAGCGAGCTGCCGTATCGTCAAGTTCGTGCGCCAGTAGGTTGTCACGAGCAGGACTCGGTCCTCCAGCGGAAGGCTCCACGGCCGGCCTCTACGGACCGTGTCCGCGCCCTCGCGCCGCAGTGCGCTCACCAACTTGGTGAAGCATCGCAGGCTCAGCCCCGTGAAGGGGCCTATCCAAGACGGCTCCGACACCGTGATCACACCAGCCACGGAAAGATCATCTCTGCCGTGAGCAGCGATATGAGACGACCGTCAGGTCTACAGAAGGCGCACGGCGAGCAGCGTCTGCCAGGTCCAGCCGATCATGAGTGAGACGCGCTGGATAAGTCCGCCCAGATCCACCCAACGTTGATGCTGGCTGAACGCGGCACTGGCCAGCGCCATCGTGGTTGCGAAGAGTACACCGCTGGCGATCGAGTAGAGGGCCCATCCCAGCGAGGTGGACAGGGCGAAGACGAAACAGGCTACGGCAAGGGCGAGGAATCCGATGAGGGAGAACAGGTCATGCAGAGCCCCGACGCGGGTGGGGTGCTGAAGCTGATCGGGGGTGCCGACTGGGTAACCGCTCACCGGATCCGTGCGGAAGACACCTGCGCCAAGCAGGCCGACCGCCCACGCGCCGATCAGTAAGGCACCCCAGCGGGAAGGCCCATCACGCCAGAGGCCCACGGCGAAGATCAGCGATAGCAAGCCCGCGAAGAGGAAGTTGAGGGTCTGAGCCCACCCGGCACGGCCGAGGGCGAGCGAACTGACGGGATGACGGAGCGGTCTATAGCCCACACGGCCGGCGCCTTCTACGAGATACGCGATGGTGAAGAGAGGTCCAGCAGCCAGGCAAGCAGCACTTGATTCCCCATCCCGTCAACATAGGTTGACGGGATGGTGGCGTCAACCCTGGTTGACAGAAGGTGGCGTCCTCTGGCCGTTGTCCCCAAGTGATCATTTACGGGACGTCTCTTAGACGTCGCTGCGACCCATGACGACGCGTCAGAATCTATATTGACAACCCTTGTGCGCGCGGTTCACGACACACGATCTGGCGACCTCCGCGGCCAACACTTCTTAAACCTGGTGCGACTGGCCGAACACTGGATGATCCAAGGGGATCACCTCGACGAAGTAGGACCCAGCAGGCTGCACTCCGACCTATTGAACCGGCTACGGCTTGCCGACCCGCACTGCCCGCGCCCCCAGGATGGCCCATCAGTTGCTTAGGGGCCGCTCCCGGTCCGTCCGCAGCGGTTCCATCGATCTCGCCTTCACTGTCGCGAGCGCGGAGGGCGGCTACCGGTTCGACGTCCGCACCGAGGGCCTGTGGATGAGAGCGAGGGGCATTCATCACCATGACCCCGCGGCAGTGGCCGCATGCTACGTCATCAATCAGGTCAGCCGACTGGCTGCTGCGTGCTCCATCCTTGATCACGTCGAGCTGGAACACCACGCGAACGCTCAGATGGGGATGCCAGCCGAATTGACCGACGCCGGCATACGTGTGCAGTGGGCGTCGGTGCACCTCCATGTCCGACCGGAGGACCTTCTCGATGCCCAGGCGCGTGCACATCGGATATCTGGTGCCCGTGCCGCTCACGAACAGCAACAACTCCGCATCACCCAATACACCGACTTCCGAGACTTGTTGCGGGACGACCCGACCATCGCGTTGGCGCAACTGTTGCTGGAGAACCCAGCTGCGGTTACCAAAGAGACCCAAAACGTCATCAGTGAGATCGCCAGCCAAGTGGCTACGTTCGCCCCCGGCGCCGAATGGGTGCAGACCTCTCGCCTCCTGGAGTCCTTCTTCGAAGGACTGGCTTCCGATGCTAAACAGTTCGTCATCGACCGCCTGTGCACGGTACTGATGGAATTCGGCGCCAAGGAATCTGCCGAACGCCTGCAGTCAGTGCACCAAGTTACCGAACGCGCGAGCGGCGGGGAAGCGACTACCCGAACGGGAAACGACGCGACGGGTTAGCCTGGTCGATGACGTTTTCCGCATGTAGTGCCAGCCCTCGGGGGCACTCACCACTCCGTACAGGGCAGCGAGGGCTGGACTACCTTCCTCTGGCTGGTCGGCCAGCCCGCCACTACGATCATGCCAACAACACTGAGGTCTGCGGCCCGCAATCCCTATTGAGCGTGGCGAGAAGTTGGCCAAACCAAGGATGATCCTTCCCAGCCCCCGCCAGGGTGACCATCCAAGCCCGTGGCCGCGGCAGCTACCTCAGCCGCTATCAGCTGCTGCCCTGATGACGCTGGCGGAAGTGGTTGCGACCACTCTCCTCTTCCGTGACGGCTGCGGCCGATGCGCGAGCAGGCCGTCCCGGCGGGCGAGGCTTCACGATGACACGGTCACAGCCCATTAGCTGGCCTCTCCGTCCGCGCTGTTGCCCCTCAGCGAGCACAGTTACCTTCGACCCGTCCGGACGGATGCCAACGCCGTGCGCGCAAGGTGTACGAACTCGAGTGTTCGGGTGGATGAGGCAGCAACGGCAGAGGTCCGGGCCATCACCCTGGCCGAGCCTGTGGTGTGTGGTGGAGTCAGTTCTGCGACGACAGGGAGGAGACCAGGATGCAGAGTGATGAGGGTGTCGGCGGTCAGCAGGAATGGCGCAGCGGAGACATCAGGGGGTTGCGTTGGCCTGAAGTGGTCCGAGTTCTAGGGTTTTCGTGAACCGTTTTCCTCGGCGTGTGGTGAATAGAGCGATCAAGGTGCAGGCGGTCACTGCCGCCGTCAACTCGAGTCCGGGCACCGCTGCCCAGCCAAGTCCCAGTTGGTAGGCACGGCGTATGGGCAGGAACAGGGGGACGAGGGAGATTGCCAGGGCGATGAGGCCATAGCGCTTGCCGACGGGGTAGCCAGCGGCGATGGCTGTGGTTATCACGAGCAGTCCGCCCCCCAGTGGCAGCATCATTGGATAGCCGGGTGGCCAAGGGTTTGCAGGGTTCCCCGCGACTGGATGGATGCAGAACCACAGGCCGGCGAACAGTGCCAGAATGCCTGCGATCAACGAGGTGCTGGCCGGGACCCAGCGGTGTCCCGGAAGAACGATCCGGGCACGCGCTGCTCGATGAGGCCCGAAGCCGCTCAGCCGGGCCGCGAATGCCTCTGCTGCTCGGCGATGTCCTCGGCGCGCGGCCCAGCGGAAGACCGTACCGGTGACAAGTGCGAACACCGTCAGAGGGATCCAAGAGCTGACGAAGGCGAGAAGGACCGAATCGGTGACGATGGCCACGAGAGTGAGTAGGGGCACCGCGCCGAGCGCGAAGACCATGCCATGGAGAGCCCGGCGACGTTGGGCTTGGGCGGAAAGGAGCTGCTCGTAGTCAGTGGCTGCGCTGGTCCACCGCTGCGCGATGGCATTCTGTGAACCCGCGTGCCCGGCATCCTTGAGGTCGTCCATCAGGTCAGCAGCCAGGCGTCGGGGCAACATGCCATCGGGCTTGAAGTACAGGGTGTGGTCGCGCAACGGATGTCCGATGACCGGTAACGGCGGTTGCTCAACGTCCCTGGGCAGTCGGGGTTCTGACATGCGTCCCACGATGTCGTGCTGGCTGCTGTACTCCCGCCAGCAGAAGTCTTTCCTTTGTAGCGGCGCCAAGGGTTCCTTCTGCAGGGCACGGTAGATCTCACCGTTCATCTGCCAGGCGCCGGTGGCGCCGATTGCCAGCGTGATCAGATGGAAGGTGTCGGGATAGGCAAGGGAGTTGGCAACAGTCAGGGAGAGGTCGCTCATCGAATGCGTTGCACTTGCACTCCATAATTCGAATGCCTCACCGGTCTGTAGAGACAGCGGGACCAGGAGCATGGAGAGCAGGTCTGACACGACATGCAGGCCGCTGCGCAAGACATCCGGGATGCCCCGCCAGGCGAAGTCTGCAGTGACGAATGAGACCGCCAGCAATCCTGCCATCACACCCCAGGATGCGGGTGTGAGTCGGTGGGTGGACAAAGCGCGCAGGAGCCAGAGGGGCTTGAGGCCTGAGCCGACGCCGACGAACCGTACGACCTTCGGGTGCTTGGACAACGTATCTTGTGCGAGCAGTTGATGAGTGAGAAAACCTCCCTGGGAGTGTGCGACGATGACGACGTTGTCGCACCGGGACTCCATCCAACGCAGACGATTTCGTAACTGGTCGATGAGATGCTGTGTCTTCTCCTGATCAGTTGCCGCGACCTGAACGTGCCAGGCCACATTCCAACGTGTACCAAGGAAGAAAGCGACGGCCACAAGAAAGGCCACGACGAGGCCGGCAACCACGGGATAGAGCGTCGCTGCCGCGATTACGCTGGCGAGCCCCACAAACAGGAGCAGAAGTATCGTGACACGCCAGCAGAAACGGAGCAGCGGGGCCGTCGCGGGGCTATGCAGGACCGAAAATGGGTTGAGACTGCTCCGCAGGCTTCCGTGCCACCCTGGTGAAGGTGCTGTCAGCCAAGCCCGGTCACGCTGGTCCGGACCAAGAAGGACAAACAAGAATGGCAGCCGGAGCAGCAACCATGCCGCGGATTTCAACCGCGAGGGGCGCCCCAGGCCCGCAAATTCCTGCGACCATAACGCCTCGGCGAACAGTACCTGGCGCGGTGGCTCAACACCCTTGTGAAATTCTGCTATTGAGTGGTGCGGAACTTGTGTACTGGGCGGCGCCAGCGGGTTTGCCTTCCAGACGACGTTGTCGAACTGTTCGGCGTGACGTATTGCGTCGATGACAGAGCTTCCCCAACTGCCGACGACCGTACCTGGCCTCTGGTTTCCGACCCCGTGCACGAACACGTAGCCGACAGGAAACTTTAAACCGGCCCTCCGACTGGGCTTATTTCTCCGTTTCTGCTGAGATTTCCCCACTGCGTCCCCTCTCAGATCCGCCGATGCTTGCCATACGACAGTCGTGGTGATGGCCGCCAATGTGCCATGTAGATTCCTACACGACGGCACTGACATTGATCCTGATACTCGGGTTCCGGTGGTCGTGGCTCGGGCACTGACTGACGCCCTGCTGGGCTGTCCTCCTGTTGTTCTGTCCGGCCGCCGGAACCTGCTCGCATGGCTCCGGCCGGGCGGAACATGACCTGACAGGAGCTTGGTCAGAAGCCCCCTCAATGTCCTGTCTGCGCCACCCGGCCGGTGCCCACCTCCGGCTGGAAGGCATCATCAGCATGACATCAGAGGTCGCGGAGGTCACCGCGGACCAGGGCGTGTTCGGCGGCGTCGACTCCTATGCCGACACCATCCACGTCGTTGTCATCAGCGACAACGGCGGCTACCTCGCAGACGCCGAGTTCGCCACCACCGCCGCCGGATACGCCGCGGCTCTGGCCTTCCTGACCGCGCACGGACATGTGACCGCGATCGGCGTGGAAGGCACCTCCTCCTACGGGGCAGGCTTCCCCCGCACCGCCCGCTCTCTCGGGCACCAGGTCATCGAGGTCAACCGCCCCGTTGAGGCCGAACGCCGCCGCACCGGCAAGTCCGACCCGATCGACGCCTACGCCGCCGCCCGCGCTGCCCTGTCCGGACGAGCCGACAGCGCCCCGAAGGACGACACCGTCGGCGGGCACCCCGCAGGGCGACTCCGAAGGGCCGACCTTCATCTCTCGCACAGCACCATTTCCAGAAGCTGTCCTACTACCAACTCCCTTTCATATTCAGGACATAAGACCACCAAAACCCACCTGCTGGCCGACGACCGGGCCCGACCGCTGGCCTGGCAGACCACGCCCGGTCAGCGGGGCGACAGCCGGATGCTCCCTTCGGTGCTAGCCGGACTGCTGATCGGGCGCAGTGGTCAGGGGCGCCCGCGCTGCCGACCGGGCCGCCTCCGTAGCGACAAGGCGTACTCCAGCCGCGACCACCGTGCCTACCTGCGACGTCGAGGCATCAAGGCAACCATCGCCGAGCCGGATGACCAGCGGGACAACCGTCGACGCCGCGGTCGGGCAGGCGGCCGTCCACCGGCCTTCGACACGGCCCAATACCGGCAGCGAAACGCCGTCGAGCGTTGCGTGAGCAAGTGGAAGCAGTTCCGGGCGGTGGCCACTCATTTCGACAAGCGCGACCACATCTTCAACGGCGCCCTCACCGTCGCCGCCATCGTCATCTGGCTTCGCGACACCGTCCAAGAGCCATCGGAAACGACCTAGTGCCGTCGTCGAGGAGGCGGGCGAGCGTGTCGGTGAGGGTGCAGTGTTCGCAGAGATGTCCGCCGAGCAGGAGTCCCTCGAAGACGCAGCGATCACAGAAGAAGTCGGGCGATGCCCGAGCAGTCCCGGCAGATCGGTGCGCCACCGGTGTCTTGCCCCGGCAGCAGCCGATCGGTGTCGCAATAGGGGCAGGGGCCGCGGACTCGCATCGCCCGTTCGTAGCAGGTCCCGCAGATCGGCCCGTCTGACCACTCGGCGGACTTCGGGGCCCGACGGCCGCAGCGTGCGCAGTCGCGGATCATCCACCGCTCGTACTCCTCCGGAGTCACCGCTCACCCCTAGGTCGTCAGCCGGACCCGTGTGGGTCGCCGGGCGGCTAGGGGTGCGGCGGTATGCCGAGCGGACTTCCGCTCTGCCCGAGCGCGGGCTATCGGTGGACGACCACGCCGACCACCAGCAGAAAGTGCACTCCGATGACGCACGATGATCTCCCTTCCTGGCTGCCCGCCCGCCGCGCAACCACCCCCGCCCCGCCGGGCGCGCGCCGCGGTCTGCGGTTCGGGTTCTACGGCCGGGTCTCCACCGAGGACCAACAGGACCCCGAAGCCTCCCGGCAGTGGCAGCTCGGCCGGGCCCGGGCCCTGATCGAGCCGGCCGGGGGCGCGGTGGTCAGCGAGTACTTCGACACCGGGCAGACCCGTACGCTGCCGTGGAAGCGCCGTCCGCGCGCCGTGGACCTCCTGGCCCGGCTCGCCGACCCGCAGCGCGGCTTCGACGCGGTCGTGATCGGCGAGCCGCAGCGCGCCTTCTACGGCAGCCAGTTCGGCAACACCTTTCCGCTCTTCACCCACTTCGGCGTCCCGTTGTGGGTCCCGGAGGTCGGCGGTGCCATCGACCCGGACAACGAGGCGCACGACCTGATCATGTCCGTGTTCGGCGGCATGTCCAAGGGCGAGCGCAACCGCATCAAGATCCGCGTGCGGGCGGCGATGGCCGCCCTGACCCTTGTCGAGGGCCGCTACCTGGGCGGCCGACCGCCCTACGGCTACCGGCTCGTGGACCTGGGCCCCCACCCCAACCCCGGCAAGGCGGCCCTGGGCAAGCGCCTGTCCGGCCTGGAGCCGGACCCGGTCACCGCCCACACCGTCGTGCGTATCTTCACCGAGTTCCTCCGCGGTCTGGGGATCTTCGCCATCGCCGAGGGCCTGACCCGGGACGGCATCCCCAGCCCGTCCGCCCACGACCCGGCCCGCAACCGCCACCGGGACACCCGGGCCTGGGCCAAGAGCGCGGTCCGCGCCATCCTCGGCAACCCCCGCTACACCGGGCGCCAGGTCTGGAACCGGCAGCACAAGCACGAGACCCTGCTCGACATCCAGGACGTCACCCTGGGCCATACCACCGTGATGCGCTGGAACGGCAAGGAAGAGTGGATCGTCTCCCGGCACATCGTGCACACCCCGCTGATCGACGACGACACCTTCGCCGCCGCCCAGGACCTCCTCCACACCCGCGCCACCCAAGGCGCTCCCCACCCCACGCACCGCACCCGCAACCCGTACCTGTTCCGCGGCCGGATCACCTGCGGCTCCTGCACCCGCCGCATGCAAGGCCAGTGGTCCCACGGGGAGGCCTACTACCGCTGCCGCTTCCCCGAGGAATACGCCCTGGTCCAGCGCATCCTGCACCCCCGCAACGTTTACCTCCGCGAAAGCTGGATCACCCCGCCGCTGGATGACTGGCTCGGCACGGTCTTCGCCCCACACCGCCTGGACGACACGATCGATTCGATGGCCGCCACCGAAGACGTGCCCGAGATCAACCAAGCAGCCGCCACCGCAGCCCGCGCCACCATCGCCGAGTGCGACGCCAAACTCACCACCCACCGCGCCGCCCTCGAAGCCGGAGCCGACCCCGCCGTCGTCACCCGGTGGCTCGCCGAGACCCAAGCGGCCCGTGCCAGAGCCCAAGCCGACCTGCGCACCGCCACCATGGGCGCGGGCGCGCGCATGTCCCGCGACGAGATCGCCGGCCTCGTCCGCTCCATCAGCGATCTCATCGGCGTCATCCGCGAAGCAGCGGCCGAGGACAAAACCGAGATCTACCGGCACCTCGGGCTGCAGCTGACCTACGACCCCAGCACGACCACCGTACGAGCCGAGATCACTCCCAGCCCGCCCAGCTCACACACCCCCAACAACGACAAAACCCCACGGTTCCAGAGAAACCGTGGGGAAATGGTCTGTGTCCGAGGGGGGACTTGAACCCCCACGCCCGATAAAGGGCACTAGCACCTCAAGCTAGCGCGTCTGCCATTCCGCCACCCGGACTAGGTGTCTGTCTTGGCGGGGCGTTCCCCGCGGCGACATGGACAACAATACCAAGGTTTCGGGGTGGCTTTCACCTGCGTATCCCGGAAGGGCATAAGTTGGGCTTATGGGGCGGAGGAAGCGGGGGTGTCGTCGGGGGCGGAGCGGTCGGCGATGGCTTTGTGGTGGCGTACGACCTCGTCGATGATGAAGTTCAGGAACTTCTCGGCGAAGGCGGGGTCGAGCTTGGCGTCCTCGGCCAGTCGGCGCAGGCGTGCGATCTGGGTGGCCTCGCGGGCCGGGTCGGCGGGCGGGAGGCTGTGCCGTGCCTTGAGCTCGCCGACCTGCTGGGTGCATTTGAAGCGCTCGGCGAGCAGGTGCACCAGTGCGGCGTCGAGGTTGTCGATGCTGCCGCGCAGATAGAGCAGACGCTCGCGCGCCGCCTCGTCCGCTACGGAGGTCGCGTCGCCGGCGGGCGGGACTGTCCCCTCGCTCATATTTCTCTCGCCAATCCTGGTCGGGTGGTGCGTGATCGCCTGCACACTACCCGGCCGGGAGGGGGTGGCTAACCGGCGAAGCCGTGTGGTCTGTGCGGGGGCGTGCAGGTAGGGCGGGCGCGTGGGCGGGGGGAGCTGGGGTGACGGCACGGTTACGGAAGGTAGAGATTTGGAGGTCGGATGGGTGGGGATGGGGGGTAGGGGTGCGGGTGGGGGTGGGAGGGGGTGGAAGGGGGTTTGGGGTGGTCAGGGGGGTTGTCAGTGGGGGTGGGCAAGATGGAGGAGTAGGGGCTTCACTTCGGTTGCGGTTAGGGGGGACGGGAGTTGGCCGGGAGGGGAGCAGATGATCATGGGGCCGTCGGCGGGGTCGGGTGGGAGCAGGCCGTGGCTGCCGCGTACGGGCTCGGGGTCGAGTGGGACGACGGCCATGCGATAGCGCATGCCGGTCTTCTTGCGGGCGAGCGCGGCGGCGGCCCGTAGGCGTACGTAGGGGTCGCGGGGGTTCATGAAGAGCTCGGCGGGGTCGTAGCCGGGTTTGCGGTGGATGTCGACGAGGGGGGCGAAGTCGGGGGCGCGGGCGTCGTCGAGCCAGTAGTAGTACGTGAACCAGGCGTCGGGTTCGGCCAGGGCGACGAGTTCGCCGGAGCGGGGGTGGTCCAGGGATCGGTCTTTTTTGCCCTTGTCGTCCAGGAGCTGGGCCAGGCCGGGGAGGCTGGTCAGGGCCTTGCGGGTGGCGTCGAGGTCTTCGGGACGGCGTACGTAGACGTGGGCGATCTGGTGGTCGGCCACGGCGAAGGCCCGGGAGGCGGTGGGGTCGAGGTATTCCATGCCGTCCTGGGTGTGTACCTCCAGGAGGCCGGCCCGGCGCAGGGCGCGGTTGATGTCGACCGGGCGGTGTACGCGTGTGATGCCGTACTCCGACAGGGCGACGACGGTGGCTCCGGTGGCGCGGGCGTCGGTGAGGAGCGGGGCGATGACGGTGTCGAGGTCGGTTGCGGCGGTGTGGGCACGGGGGTCGTCGGGCCCGTAGCGCTGAAGGTCGTAGTCGAGGTGCGGGAGATAGGAGAGGGTGAGGTCGGGGCGGCGGGTGCGCAGGATGTGCCGGGTGGCGTCGGTGATCCATCGGGAGGAGCGGATCGAGGCGGTGGGGCCCCAGTAGGAGAAGAGGGGGAAGGGGCCGAGGAGGGAGGTGAGCTCGTCGTGGAGGCCGGGTGGCCTGGTGTAGCAGTCGGGTTCTTTGCGGCCGTCGGCGTAATAGACAGGACGGGGGGTGACGGTCCAGTCGGTGTCGGCGCCCATCGCGTACCACCAGCAGATGTTGGCGACCGTATAGCCGGGGTGAGTGCGGCGGGCGGCGTCCCAGAGCTTGTCGCCGCCGACGAGCGCGTTGTGCTGGTGCCATAGACGCACTTCGCCGATGTCACGGAAGTACCAGCCGTTGCCGACGATGCCGTGCCGGGCGGGCGGCACACCGGTCAGGAAGGTGGACTGGACGGTGCAGGTGACGGCGGGGAAGACGGTTTCCAGGGGTGCTTGTGAGCCTTTGGCGGCCAAGGCTTTCAGGTGGGGCATGTGGTCCAGGAGGCGCGGCGTCAGGCCGACGATGTCGAGGACGAGGAGCCGATGCGGTCGTGGCTCCGACTCCGGCTCCGACTCCGGCTCCGACTCCGGCTCGGGCTGTGGCTCTGGCTGTGGCTGTGGGTCGGGGAGCGGATTTCCGGATGCTGTGGTCACGGTGCTCCTTGGCGGGCTGGGTGACGTGGGCAGCGGGGCGAGGTGTCAGAGGAGTTCCCGCAGGCCGAGATCGGTCAGCAGGTCGCGGGCGAGGGAGAGCTCCGCGGCGATGCCGTCGGCCAGCCGGCCGGGGGTGCGGGGGCGGAGCGCGGGCGGCAGGGCCTGCCAGGTGTAGGTCTCTACTTCGAGGTGGTGGGTGAGGGCGGCCGGGCCGCCGACGAGCAGGGCGAGGGCCTCTCGGAGGACGGTGAGGGTGGAGGTGAGCGGGGGCTCGGGCGGGGTGTGCAGGGGGATGTGGAAGTGCGCACGCCAGGGGGTGGTGCGGGGCAGGCCGCCCGTGGAGGCATCGGGCGGGGGCGGCGACGGGGGCAGGGGCGGGGTCGCGGACAGTGCCTCGTTGAGGTCGTCGGTGGCCAGCAGGGTGCCTTGGGGCGTACGGGTACGGGTCTGGTGCAGGAAGCGGGGTTCGACGAAGGCGCTCAGGGCGGCGCGTACGTCCGTACGGTGCGGGTGCTCGGCGTGCAGGGCGACGGAGAGCTGGGCCTTGACGACGGGGACGGCAGCCCGGTGAAGGGCGTGGAGGGCGGTGCGGGGATCTTCGAAGGAGGTGGCGAGGTGGCAGGTGTCCAGACATACGCCGATACGGGGTGTGGGGGTGGTGGGGTGGATGGAAGTTGAGTGGGTGGGGGTTGGGTGGGTGGGAGTCGGGCGGGTGGGGGTTGGGTGGGTGAGGGGTGGTGTCGCTGTGGGGGTGGTGAGGAGGGTCAGTGGGGCGATCGCGTCATCGACGGTTTCGATGACGCAGCCGGGTTCCGGTTCCAGGCCGACGCGGATGCTGCGGCCGGTGCGTTCGTGCAGGGCGTCCAGGTGTGCGGTGAGGGTGCGCAGTGCGGTGAGGGCGGTGTCCTGCCGGGCCGCGGCGTCACGTGAGGGGTCGAAGTCGGTGCGCCAGGCAAGCGGGAGGGTGGAGATGGTGCCTTCCGCAGCATCGTCCGGGAGGAGCGCGGTCAGTAGCCGGGCGAGGGTGACGGTGTGGTCCAGTCGCGCGGGTTCGGTCCAGTCCGGGCGGTAGACCCGGTATTTGACGTGGTGGTCGCCGAATCCCTGGTAGGGGAATCCGTTGAGGGTGACGACTTCCAGGCCCCGGGTGTCGAGTTCCCGGCGTAGCCGGCGCAGTGCGGACGAGTCGGCGCTCAGGGCGCGGGCGGCGTCGCGGGCCAGCCACAGGCCGATGCCCAGGCGGTCGCGTCCCAGGCGCCGGCGTACGGGTTCGCAGTGGTTCCGGAGCTGGGCCAGGACGCCATCCAGGGTCTCGGCAGGGTGGACGTTGGTGCAGTAGGCGAGGTGGACGGTGGATCCGTCGAGGTGCCGGAAGCGCACGTTCACTCTCCGCCGCGGAGGATGGAGTTGCCTTCGTACAGGGCGCCGGGGTCGTGGGGGTACGGGTCGAGGCGTCCGCTCTGTCCATAGAAGGCGACGGGGTTTCGCCACAGGACGCGGTCCACGTCGTCCTCGCCGAAACCGGCGGCGAGCATGGCGTCCGCGACGTGGCGGGTCTTGAGGGGGTCGCTGCGGCCCCAGTCGGCGGCGGAGTTGATCAGCACCCGTTCCGTACCGTGCAGCCGCAGGATCCGCACCATGCGCCCGGGGTCCATCTTCGTGCCGGGGTAGACGGAAAAGCCCAGCCAGCAGCCACTGTCAGTGGCCTGCTCTACGGTGGTCTCGTTGAGGTGGTCGAGCACGACACGATCGGGGGAAGAGCGGATTCGCGCAGGACGTCAAGGGTGCGTCGCAGGCCCGCGGCCTTGTCGCGGTGGGGGGTGTGGACGAGGGCCGGCAGGCCGTGGTCCACGGCGAGTTGGAGCTGCGCGGCCAGGGCGGCGTCCTCGGCGGGGGTCATGGAGTCGTAGCCGATCTCGCCGACGGCGACGACGGAGTCTTTTACGAGGTAGCGGGGCAGGGCGTCGAGAACGGGGGTACAGCGGAGGTCGTTGGCCTCCTTGGGGTTGAGGGCCAGGGCGCAGTGATGGGCGATGCCGTGCTGGGCGGCGCGGAAGGGTTCCCAGCCCAGGAGGGAGTCGAAGTAGTCGAAGAAGCTGGCGGGCGAGGTGCGGGGCTGTCCGAGCCAGAAGGAGGGTTCGACAACGGCTCGTACACCCGCGGCGTACATGGCCTCGTAGTCGTCGGTGGTGCGGGAGGTCATGTGGATGTGCGGGTCGAAGATGCGCATCAGGGCTCCTCGCGTGCGGGGGCGGCTGGTGGGCGAGGCGGCGGGTTTCCGGGGGCTGCCGATGGCCCGGTGGCGGGCGAAGGCGAGGAGGACGGGGAGTACGAGGAAGGCGGGGAGTATGTGGCACGGGAGGAGGGTGCGGATGCGGTGAGGTCCAGGACGTGGTGGAGGTCGTCGGGCACGGCACGGCCGGCGGCGGTGCGCTCGCGGGCGTAGTCGCGGAGCATGCGGGCGAGTTCGCCGTCTCCGCGGGCGCGTTCGGCCAGTCCGGCGACGGCCGCCACCGGTACGCCGGTGAACAGGCACTTGAGTACGGCGTGCCGCCAGGTGTGGGCGTCGAGGTAGCGGGCCGCGTACGGTCCGACGGCTGCCGCCACGAGCCGGGTGTCGTTGGTGCGCAGAGCGTCCTCGACGAGCGAGCGGGCGTGCGGGCCGAGTCCCAGGTGGGGCAGGGCGATGAGCACGGCGCGGCGTTCGGCGGCGGTGCCGTGCTCGTAGAGCCGGGTGACGGTGGAGGTGTCGGCGCGGGCCGTATGGAGGATGAGGATGCGGGCCGCCTCGGCGGCCTCCGGGTCCGTCGCGTGCGGCGGGACGCGGCGGGTGCAGTGCCGGCCGGCCGAGGCGAAGCGCATCTCCCATACAGGCGGCGGGATGTAGGCGGCGAGCGGGTCGGGGGTCGGGGCCGGGGCCGTCGGCTCTGGGGCGGAACCGGTCGTGGGAGCGGGGTCGGTCACGGGAGTTAGGTCGGTCTTGGGGGTGTGGTCAGTCACGGGGGTGAGGTCAGTCTTGGGGGTGGGGTCGGTCGTTGTATCGGGCCTGGTCGCGAGGGTGGGGGTGGCGCTGTGGTTGTGGTTACGGGTGGCGGCGTGTTCGGCTTCGGCCAGTGCCTCGTCCAGCCAGGCTCGTGCGCCGCCACTGAGGCGGTCGCGAAGTGCCTTGTGGAGTCGGGTTATCCACTCGTCGGGAGTCAGCATCTCGGTTGTTCTCCTCCTTCCGGCGGGGGTCCTTCCGGCGGGGTTCCTTTCGGCAGGGTGCCTTTTGGTGCACTTCGGACCGGCGCGGCTTCGTCCGGCGCGGTTCGGTCCGGCGTGGTTCGGTCCGTTGCCAGGGGGGCGGGTGGGGACGTTTGCGGTGGTGTTGTCGAGGGGCGGGAGGGGTGGGATCGGTGTAGGAAGGAGAGGGAGGTGCGGGCCAGTTCGGGGCCCGCGTGGGAGTGGCGGGGCAGTTCGACGCTGACGAGACCCCGGTAGCCGACGTCCGCGAGGGCGGCCAGTACCGGCGGGAAGTCGATCTCTCCGTCGCCGAAGGGCAGATGTTCGTGGACGCCGCGTCGCATGTCCTCGATCTGGACGTGGCGCAGCCATGGCGCGGCGGCCCGTACGCAGTCCGCGGGCGGGGCGGGTTCCAGGCACTGGCAGTGGCCGATGTCCAGTGTCAGGCCGAGGGTGTGCGGGTCCGGGTCGCCCAGGGCGCCGCGCAGCCGGTGGAACCCCGACAGGTCGTGGAGGAGGTGTCCGGGTTCGGGTTCGACGGCGAGCGGGAGGTGGGCCGCGGTGGCGGCGTCGAGTACGGGGCTGAGGGAGTCGGCGAGGCGGCGCCAGGCGGCGTCCTCGGGGGTGCCGGGCGGACGTACGCCGCTGAAGCAGTGGACCGCGGTCGCACCGAGGTCCGCGCCGACGCGTACGGCGGTGCGCAGCAGTGCGATACGGGACGCGCGGGCGTCCGGATCCGATTCCAGGAGGGTGGGGTGGTGCTTGCGGAGCGGGTTCAGGACGTACCGGGCGCCGGTCTCGACGGCGACCGACAGCCGCAACTCAGCGAGAGTGCACGCCACTTGGGATGTACGGGCTGCCAGGCCGGGGGCGAGCGGGTCCAGGTGCATGTGGTCCAGGGTCAGCGCCACGCCGTCGTAGCCGAGGTCGGCGAGGAGGCGGAGGGCGTCGTCCAGGCGGAGGTCGGTGAGGCCGTTGGTTCCGTAAGCCAGTCGCAACTGGCGTAACGGGGCTGTCGAGGGGGTCATGTCGGGCTGACCTTCCGGGACAGCCGGCGGGCGAGGGGAAGCAGTGCGAGCAGCGCGGTGGCTCTCCCCGGCGCTCCGGCGCGGGCGCTGAGTGCCGCTTGCAGCGGGATCGTGGCGCGGATGCCGCCGCCTACGGCACGGCGCAGCAGGTACGGGGAGGGGTTCAGGGCCGCGTGGAACAGTGGGCGCCCGGCGGTGGCGGCGTAGACGGTGGCGCAGATGGCGGTACTCAGGGTCGTACAGACGGCTGCGTGGGCGGGGTTCAGGGTGGTGTCGGATGTGCGGAGTGCGATGGGGGTGGTGGGTGTATTGGGTGAGGGGGGATTTGTAGAGGCGGTGGGCGGGCGGATGGCGGTGGTTTCGAGGGGGGTGGTTCGGGGGGTGGCTATGTGAGGGGTGAGGGTGCGGGTGATGGCGGTGATCGCGGCGAGGGCGGTCAGTGGCAGGGCGGAGGAGCTGCCCTGTGTCTCGCGGCGCGAGACGGTCGTGACCGCGTACGTATGAGCGCCGAGCAGTGCGGCCGAGGGCAGTGCCGGGAGCAGCGCCGCGCGCGGGGTGTGCCAGGGGTGCGATGTCCCGCGCGGGGTGTGCCGGGGGTGTGACGCCCCGCGCGGGGACGGGCGACCGGTCGTCGCTCCCTGGAGGAGGTCCAGGGCGCGAGCGCAGGCCATGGCGGCCGGGCCCGCCGGGGTGTTCTTCAGGTGGAGGTCGTAGGCCCATACCGTGGTGGCGAGGGCGGTGGCATTGAGGAAGGCGGGGCGGCCGGCCGTACGGGCCAGGGCGAGGCCCGCGAGGGTCAGTCCGGTCGCTGCGCCGAGAGCCGCGGACGGTGCGATACGGCCGGAGGGCAGCGGGCGGTCGGGGCGTTCGACGGCGTCGGTGTGGCGGTCCGCCCAGTCGTTGAGGGCCATCCCGGCTTCGTACAGGCACAGGGACGAGCAGATGGCGAGGAGAGTGCGCCGGTCAGGGCGGTGACCGGCCGCGGCGGCTCCCGCGAGCTGAGCGCCGGGCACGGTGCACAGCGCGGACACCCGCAGCAGTTCGGCCCAGGCCCGGGCGGACGGATGAGCGGAGGCAGAGGCGGGGGCAGAGGTGGAGGTGGGAGTAGGGGTGGGGGCGAGGCCGGGGAAGTGGGGCGGGGGTGGGGTGGGCGGTTGATCATGGGCGGGCTCGCAGGTGGTGGGCGAAGGTGAGCAGGGCGGCGTACTGGTCGGCGAGGGCGGAGGGGCCGCCGTACGGGTCCTTGAAGTAGAAGCCGAGGGGCAGCGGACCCGAGAGGCCCGCGGCGTGCGCGGCGGCGACCAGGCGGGCCAGGTCGAGGACCAGGGGTGCGGCCAGGGCCGAGTCGCAGCCCTGCCAGGTCGTCTGGAGCACCATGCGGTTGCCGAGGAACCCTTCGAAGGCGATGTGGTCCCAGGCGGTCTTCCAGTCGCCCAGGGCCGGGACGTTGTCGATGTGTACGTCTCCGGGCGGCAGTCCGCCGAGCGTGTCGGCCAGGACGCGGGCCTTGCCGGCGTTCTTGGCGGTCGCGGCGGCCGGGTCGGTCAGGGCGGCACCGTCCCCGCCGCCGAGCAGATTGGTGCCCGACCAGGCCCGTACGGCCAGCGCGCGCTGGGCGAACATCGGCGCGAGCACGGAGCGCAACAGGGTCTGTCCCGTCTTCCCGTCCCGGCCCGCGTACGGGAGGCCGCTGCAGATCGCCATCTGGTGGAGGAGGGGGTGGTGCAGGCCGGTGAAGGGGGTGAAGTTCACGTACGGGCAGCCGGCGCGCAGGGCGGCGTACGCGTAGAGGGAGCTCGGTGGCAGGCGGTCATCGACGGGTCCTGCGGGAGCGGACGGTCCTGCGGATTCTGTTGAGGCGGCCGGTCCCGCCGACGTGGGAGGTCCCGCCAACGCGGCCGGTCCTGCCGACGTGGGAGGTTCCGCCGAGGCGGCAGGTTCCGTCGAGGCGACGTTGATGACGACGGCGCGAGTGAGTGCGTGGGTGCGGACGAAGGCGCGCAGGTCAGTGGCAAATGCGGTGATCAGTTCCTCGTCGGTGCGGGTCTCGCCGGGCTGCGGGCCTCCCGGGCGAATCGATTCGTCGGCCGCGGACAGCTCGGCGTGGACGGCCCGCGGCAGCCCGTACGGCAGGACGCCACCCGCCGCCAGTTCATCGGCCCGTTTGGGCAGCGGGTCCGATGCGGTGTCATGGCCGCCGAAGACCAGCGAGGGCAGGGGCGGCAGCGGAACACCGGCGAACGGCTCGGTCTCGGTGATCATGCCGGTCGGCGGGTGCAGCCCGGCGACGACTGCGGCACAGCCGGCCACCACGGTGGTGGCGACCGACCCACGCGCGCCGATCAGCCAGACGCCGGTACGGTCCTCCCTCCCCCGCCCGTTCATAACCCACGCCCCTCAGCCGCAAGCTGTTCCTCGTTCCGGACGAAACGGAAGGACACCTCGTCCCCCTCCCCCTGGTCGCACGCTCCGATGTGGCTTGCTCCGGTTCCGATGCGGGGGCGCGGCCCGCTCACCCGGTGGAGAAGGGGAAGCCCCGTCCACGGGGAAGCCGTCCACGGCGTACAGCGCGCCGGTGCCCTTGCCTCGGGTGGAGCGTGGTGCTGCTGCTGGTGGGCGGCCGGACCGCCGGGTCCGCGATGGCGTCGGTGATGGTTCCCGGCGCCTTGGCGCTGTCGGCCGGTCGGCCGTCAGCCGCGCCCGTACGAATCTCCGGGGCTCCCGGATCCATCCGAGGCGCCCCGTGCGGTCAACTCCCTTGCCCCGCCCACGATATAAGGCCGGAGGGTGATCCGGTCACCGTCGCGGATGCCATCGACGGTCCGGCCGGTAGTGCCCTTGACGGTGACGTTCGCCGTGTACGTATAGGTGCCGCTCCCGGTGTACGTGCGGAAGGGGCTCTGCCGCGTCGGACCGATTCCTGTACACGCGTGCCTCCCGAAGCGGGTCGATGATGAGGAGGAACGTTTCGGCGTGCTTGGCGTGCTTGGCGTGCTCAGTGTGTTTGGTGTGCCCTCGTCGCGCTGCGCGCCCCTGACTGTGCCTGCGTGGCATGCCCGTGACATTTTCTGGACCGTAGCCCGGTTCCACCGTCTCCGAAAGCCCTTCCGCAGAAGGGGCTCGGGAAGCCACCCGGCCCATGTCGCACACCGCGTCGAAGGGCGCGGCGGGCAACTCGAATCCGTACGCCTGCGGCCCAGATCCGTACGCCCTGAGCCCGGTGCGTCCAGCGTCGGGGCGCGGAAATCCGTATGACAACCTCTACCTCAAGGGTTGCCCACGGCGACCAGCACGTATATCACCGGACAGGACTGATCAGACATGGGACGGGTCACCGAGCGACGCCGCGTCATCCGCATCCGGAACGGCGCGGTGAGCGCCCGCCCGGACACCCTGGTCGCCGAGGAGCCGCTGGAGATCCGGCTCGGCGGCAGGCCGCTCGCCATCACCATGCGCACACCGGGTGACGACTTCGCGCTCGCCGCCGGGTTCCTCGTCAGCGAAGGCGTCCTGGGAGGCGCCGGGGACCTGGCGAACATCGTCTACTGTGCGGGGGCCACCGCCCCGCAGGACCCCGAAGGCGACATCGACGATAAAGACGACGACATCGACGACGACGCCAACGGCGGCACCGGCGCGGCCTTGCCCATGGTGCCGGCCACCGGCTCCAACACCTACAACGTCGTGGACGTCCGCCTCGCGCCCGGCGTCCCCGTCCCGGACATCACCCTCGAACGCAACGTCTACACGACCTCCTCCTGCGGCCTGTGCGGCAAGGCCAGCCTCGACGCGGTCCGTACGACCGCCCGCTGGCCCCTGGACTCCCCCGGCGGCTCCCCGGCCCGCCTCACCCCTGCCACCCTCCTCGCCCTCCCCGGCCGGCTCCGGGACGCCCAGCGCGTCTTCGACCGGACCGGGGGCCTGCACGCCGCCGCGCTGTTCACCATGGACGGCGAACTGGTCGACGTACGCGAGGACGTGGGCCGGCACAACGCCGTCGACAAGATCGTCGGGCGGGCGCTGCAGCGGGACCGGCTGCCGCTGTCCGACTCCGTCCTGATGGTGTCGGGCCGGGCCTCCTTCGAACTGGCCCAGAAGGCGGTCATGGCCGGCATCCCCGTTCTCGCCGCCGTCTCCGCCCCGTCCTCCCTCGCCGTGGACCTGGCCGTCGAAACCGGTCTGACACTCGTCGGTTTCCTGCGCGGGACGTCGATGAACGTGTACGCGGGCGAGCACCGGATCGCCCTCGACGCGGCGCCGACGGACACGGACTGACCGGCAGGACCGACCGGCAGCGACCGACCGGCACGGACCGGTCGGCATGCGCTGACCGGTCGACATACACTGACCGGTCGGCATGCACTGGCCGGCATGAACCGACCGGCATGAACCGACCGGCCAGTGCGTCCCAAGCGGCCGGTACGCCCAAGCGGCCTCCGCCGTCACACCGTCCAGGCCGTCTCGTAGTACTTCACCCGCTCGTCCTCGCCCACCAGCCGCATACCGGCCGCGGCCATCACACGCTGGGAGGCGACGTTGTCGTGGTCGGCGTCGCCCTTGACCCGGGCGACGCCGCACTCCCGCGCGTACGTCAGCAGCGCCCGCAGCGCCTCGGCCGCGTACCGTTGGCCGCGCGCCGAAGGGACCAGGCCGTAGCCGATCGTGACGCTGCCGTCCGCGTCCGCGGGGCCGTGGAAGTCCGCGCCCCCGATCGCGTACCCGTCCTCACGGCGCCGGATCTCGTACGCGCCCAGGTGCCTGGCCCCGTTGCCCTCCTCACGGTGGCGCAGGAATCGCCTGGCCGCCGCCACGTCGTCGTCCATGGGGTATTCGGGCGCCCAGCGGGCACCGTCGTCCGGCGTACCCGCCACGATCGCCTCGGCTTCACCGGCGTTGAGGGGATGGAGTATGAGCCGCTCCGTCACAAGATCATCCATGGCGGAGTGACTATCACGCGCCGCAGGTGGACCGCACCGGATTTACCCGCCCGATGGGAGGCCGGAGCCGGCCGTCCGCGGATCTCCGCCCGGATAACGTTCCGACCGGAAACGGGCCGGCCCGCAGCCCCCGCCGGAAGGACGTACGCATGAGCCCTGCCGATACGAAGAGCACGAGGAGCACGAGGAGCACGGGGAGCATGGGAGGTACGGGGAGCACGGAGAGGACGAGGGGGACGAGGAGGCCGAGGGGGACGGGCAGGCCGGAGAGCACGCGGCTGCGGCCGGTCGATCTGGCGCGGGTGGCCGGGGTCTCGACGCAGCAGGTGCGCAATTACGAGGACGCCGGAATCCTGCCGCCGGCCGAGCGGACCGCGGCCGGGTACCGCGTGTACGAGGACCGGCACCGCCGGGCGCTGCTGACGTACCGGGTGCTCGTCAGGGGGTACGGGACGGGGACCGCCCAGACGGTCATGCGGGCCGTGCACGCCGGTGACGTGCCCGCGGCGCTGGCCGCCGTGAACGCCGCCCATGCGGCGCTGCACGACCAGCGGCTCTCCTTGGAGGCGACGAGCCGGGCGCTGGAGGCGGTCGCGGCGCAGGCCCCGGGCGAGGCGGCGGTGCCGCGGTCGGGGCTGCGGATCGGAGAGGTGGCGGCCCGGCTGGGCGTACGGACCTCCGCACTGCGCGTATGGGAGTCCGCCGGGCTCCTGGTACCGGGCCGTGAACCGGGCACCGGGTACCGGCGCTTCGGTCCCGCGGACGTCCGGGACGCCCGGATGATCAGCCTGCTGCGGCAGAGCCGCTATCCGCTGCTCCAGATCCGCCCCGTACTGGAGGACCTGCGCCGTACGGGCGGCGGCGAGGCGCTGCGCGCGGCGATCGCCCGGCGGCACGCGGCGCTGGCACAGCGGGCGACGGCGATGCTGGAGGGCTCCGGCCGGCTGCACCGCTATCTGACGGAGGATTGATCACTGTCTGAGGGAGGCTGATCGCTCCCTGGTGGACGCTGATCGCTTTCCGACGCAGAACCGGGCGCCACCGGGACAAGAACCGGGCGGCATCGGGGCGAGGACCGGGCGCCACCGGGGCGAGGACCGGGCGCTACCCGGACGAGGACCGAGCGAGCCCCCGACCCCTCACACCTGCGCGATCCGCCGCAGCAGCCCCATGAGCTGGTTGCGTTCGGCGGGGGTCAGGTCCGCGGTCAGTTCGTCGTTGGCCCGCTCGCCCAGCTCCTGGGTACGGCGCAGCCGACGGGTGCCGGCCGCCGAGATCGCGATGGCGTTCTTGCGCCGGTCGTCGGGATCCGGGGTCCGGGTGACCAGGCCGTCGCTCTGGAGGTCGTTGACGATCGCGACCACGTCCTTGGGGTCGATGCCCAGGGTGCGGCCGAGCTGCGCCTGTGAGACGGGGCCGAGTTCGGCGACGGCCGACAGGACGGCGTGGTGCATCATCCGCATGCCTTCGCCGGCCAGCGCCTCGGCGACGAGCCGATGGCCGCGGGCGGCGGCCCGGCCCAGCAGCCAACTGGGGAGGTTGCCGATGCGGGTGGGCACATAGGGGGTGCGGGGAGTGTCGGCCATGGGAGGAGGGTACCGAAGAAACCATTGGACTCACCAATGAATCTCTGGTTATCGTTGGGGCGCCCAATGAATTTCGACCGGCGATTCCATCGCCGTGGAGGTGTACGCCCATGCGGCGCGTCCGGTTTCACGAGTACGGCGGTCCCGAGGTGCTGCGCCTGGAGGAGGCCGAGGTGCCCGAGCCGGGGCCCGGCGAACTGCTGGTGCGCGTAGAGGCGATCGGGGTGTCGCTGCCGTCCGTACGGAAGGTGCGCGGGGACGGCAACGGCGGCGGCGTACCGCTGCCCGGGGTGCTCGGCGGCGAGGTGGCGGGCGAGGTCGTCGCCGTCGGACCGGACGTCACCGGCCACGCGATCGGCGACCGGGTGACCGGCCTGTCCTTCCTCGGCTCCTACGCCGACCTGACCACCGTGCCCGCCGCCCTGGCCTCGCGCATTCCCCGGGGCGCGAGCGCCGAGGACGCCGTGGCACTGGTCCGCGGCGGGCATGTGGCGCTGGCCGCGCTGGCCACCGCGCGGCCCGCCGGCACCGAGTCCGTCCTGATCACCGGCGCGGCCAGCGCCACCGGCCATCTCGCGGTCCAGCTCGCCAGGATCCAGGGCGCGGCAAGGGTGGTGGCGGCGGTCGGTGCGGACGCCGGGGACGCCAAGGCGGCCTTCCTGCGCGACCTGGGTGCCGACGAGGTGGTGACGTACGAGGACGCCTCCTGGGGCGAGCCCGTCGACATCGTCCTGGACGGCGTCGGCGGCGACCTGCTGCCGCGCGCCGTGGCCGCCCTTGTGCCGGGCGGACGGCTGGTCTTCTTCAACTCCGGCGGCGGTACGGTGCCCGCCTTCGACCTCCTCGCCGGCTCCAAGACCATCACCGGCATGACCATGGCCCGCTTCGCCACCACCCGGCGCGACCTGTACGACCGGCACGGCCGGGAGCTGTGGGACCTGCACGGCTCCGGGCGGCTGCGGGCCGTCGTCCACGCGCGCTTCCCGCTGGCCGAGGCCGCGGCGGCCCACGAGGTCATCGAGGCGCGGACGAACCTCGGGAAGGTCGTGCTGGTGCCTTGAGTGCCGGGCCGCACCATGTGAGGTAATTCCGGGCCCGTACGGCGCACACGCCTTGTGTCGGTGCGCGTGGCGCCAGTAGCTTCCTGCGCACCGTACAGGGACATGGGATGTCCGGATGACCCGACAAGCGCGGGTCATCCGCAGGAACGCCAGACGCTCAGACGACGACCAGACGCCCCGTCAACCACGCGTAAGCCGACGCCGATGCCGCGAAGGGCAGGCCGGACAATGACGTCAGTGATCCGTACGCACCACGGCGCCCGCTCCAGACCCCGGCGCCATCGCGCCGTCACCCCGCCGGCCGCCGCGGTCCTCACCCGCCTCACTCGCCTCACCTTTCCTGCCTTCCTCGCCTTCCTTGCCTTCCTCACCTGTCTCGTCCTCCTGGCCCCGCCGCCGCCCGCACAGGCCCGGGACGCCACCGCCACACCACCACCGGCCGCTCCCCCCTCCCCCGCCGGGCTCGAACAGCAGGTGCTCTTCAAGGCCGGCCGGGACAAGGGCTACGCCTGTTTCCGCATCCCCGCCGTCGTCCGTTCCGTCCGCGGCACGCTGCTCGCCTTCGCCGAGGGCCGGGTGCACGACTGCGGCGACGCCGGGGACATAGACCTCGTGCTCAAGCGCTCCACCGACGGCGGCCGTACCTGGGGCCCGCTCCAGGTCGTCAACGAGGGCGGCGGTGACACCCACGGCAATCCGGCCCCCGTCGTGGACCGCCGCACCGGCCGTGTCCTGCTCGCCGAGACCTACAACAAGGGCCGTACGGACGGCCGCAGTTGTCCGGTGCCCTGCGAGCGCACCCCGCACCTCCAGTACAGCGACGACGACGGCGCCACCTGGTCGGCGCCCCGCGACCTGTCCGCGGCCCTGCGCCCGGCGGGGTGGAACTCCTGGTACGCCACCGGGCCCGTGCACGGCATCCAGCTCACCCGGGGACGGCACACGGGCCGGCTGGTCTTCGGCGTCAACGCCGAGAGCTACCGCGGCGGCCGGATAAGCGCCAACCACGCCGCGCTGGCCCTGAGCGACGACGGCGGCGGCTCCTGGCGGATCGGCGCGCTGGACACCTGGCCCACCGCGCCGGACGGCAGCTTCCGGCAGAAGCCCTCGGAACTGGCGCTGCTGGAGCGGGCGGACGGGTCGGTGTACGTCAACGGCCGCGAGCAGGACGGTACGGATCTGGGCCACCGTACGGCCGCGATCAGCCGGGACGGCGGCGCTTCCTTCGCCGCGCCCTTCCGGGCGCTGCCGGGGCTCTACACGCCGATGGTGCAGGGTTCGGTGCTGCGCCTGCGGTCCCGCGGCGGTGGCCACGGCCGGACCACGGGGAACCGCCGGATCACGGGGAACCACGAGCGCCTGCTGCTCGCCGCGCCCGCCGATCCGGACCGCCGCCGGACCATGATGATCCGTTCCTCGTACGACGGGGGGCGCACCTGGGAGGGCGTGGAGCGGGGCGCGCTGGTGACCACCGACTGGTCCGGCTACTCGGACCTGGTGTCCGTCGACCGCGAGGTGACCGGCCTGCTGTACGAGGGCGGCGCGGTGGACGCCCGCGACGAGATCCGCTTCGCACGCTTCACCGAGGACTGGCTCGGCCCGCGCCGAGGGCCCGATCCCACCACGCCCGACCGCGCGCCCGGCGCCCGGCCGGCCCTGGTCCTGGGCGGTGCCCGGCCGGCCGACGGCCGGTTCGGCGACGCGCTGGCCTTCGACGGCAAGGACGACGCCGTACGCCTGCCCTTCCGGCGCTCCCTGGCGCTGGGCGAGGGTGACTTCACGTGCAGTCTGTGGTTCCGCTACCGGGCCACCGGCGGCGAGCAGCCGTTCCTGTGGATGGGCGGGGCAGGCCCCAGGTCCCCGCAGATCGCGCTGCGCGGCGACCCCGCCGCGGGCCGGCTCCTCGCCCACATCACCACCCTGCGCGGTACCGGGACCGCCGCGACCGCCCAGGTCGCCGCCGCCGGCGCCGGCAACGACGGGCGGTGGCACCACCTCGCGCTGCGCCGGGCGGGCGGCCGGCTGACGCTCACCGTCGACGGCACGGCGAGCACGGTCGCGCCGGACGTGCCCGGCTCCGTCAGCCGTACCTCGGTCTTCGGCGTGCACCTGGGGCAGAGGGTGGACAGCCGGGCCCAGTTCAGTGGCGCGCTGGACGACGTACGGGTCTATGACCGGGAGTTGAGCGAGGAGGAGCTGACGGCGGTACGCGCCGGCGAGGCACCCTCGGGCGGACCGGCCGTGCTGGCGCTGCCGCTGGACCGCGTCCGTCCGTCCGACGGCCCGTGACGTGCCGGGCCCAGGCCGCCGTCCTCCGGGCCGGCCGTGGCCGCGTACCGCCGGGCGAGGACCGCGCAGACCATGAGCTGCAACTGGTGGAAGAGCATCAGGGGCAGCACCGCCGTCCCGGCGTGGCCGCCGAACAGGACGGTGGCCATCGGCAGCCCGGCGGCCAGGCTCTTCTTGGACCCGGCGAAGGTGATCGCGATGCGGTCGGCGCGCGGGAAGCCGAGCTGCCGGGCGCCGGCGGAGGTCAGCGTCAGCATGACGGCCAGCAGGACGGCCTCCACGCCCAGGAGGGCGAGCAGTTGCCAGGGTGAGACCTGGTGCCAGACGCCCTGGACGACGCCGGCGCTGAACGCGCCGTAGACGACCAGCAGGATCGAGCCGCGGTCGACGTACCCCAGGATCCGCCGGTGGCGGGTGAGGAAGCCGCCGGTCCAGCGGCGCAGCAGTTGCCCGGCGACAAAGGGCAACAGGAGCTTTTCGACGATCGACAGCAGCGAGCCGGCCGAGAAGCCGCCGGTACCGGCACCGCCGAGCAGCAGGCCCGCCAGCAGCGGGGTCAAGACGATGCCGGCGAGGCTGGAGAAGGAGCCGGCGCAGATCGCCGCCGGGACGTTGCCCCGGGCGATCGAGGTGAAGGCGATCGAGGACTGGACGGTGGAGGGGACCAGGCACAAGAAGAGCAGGCCGGTGTGGAGGGAGGGCGTCAGGACGTACGGGACCAGGGCGCGGGCCGCCAGGCCGAGTGCCGGGAAGACCAGGAACGTACAGGCCAGGACCGCCAGGTGCAGCCGCCAGCTCTTGGCGCCGGCCAGCGCCTCGGAGGTGGACAGGCGGGCGCCGTAGAGGAAGAAGAGCAGCGCGACCGCGCCGGTGGAGGCGCCGTCGACGACGGTGGCGGCGCTGCCGCGGGCGGGGAGCAGGGCGGCGAGGGCGACCGTGCCGGCCAGCGCCAGGATGAAGCCGTCCACCGGCAGCCGGGAGGGGATCTTGAGCTGAGGGCGGCGCATGGGTTCCTCTCCCCCGGACCGGCGGGCGGTGGGTGGCGGCGGGTGCGTACGGTGTCGGTTTCCCACCCTGCCCGTCCCGAGGATGATCGGGAACCCCTCTGATCGCGCTGACTGCCATCACACATCGCGATGAGCGCACTAGGCTGGCCCCGTGTTCGATCCGGCGCAGCTTCAGACCTTCCTGGCCGTGGCGCAGACCCTGAGCTTCACCCAGGCCGCCCACCGCCTGGGACTGCGGCAGTCCACGGTGAGCCAGCACGTACGGAAGCTGGAGGAGGCGGCCGGCCGCCGGCTGTTCGCGCGGGACACCCACACCGTGGAGCTGACCGAGGACGGCGAGGCGATGCTCGGCTTCGCCCGTACGATCCTGGAGGCCAACGAGCGGGCGGTGGGGCACTTCACCGGGAGGCGGCTGCGCGGCCGGCTGCGCTTCGGCGCGTCGGAGGACTTCGTACTGACCCGGCTGCCGGAGGTGCTGGAGGAGTTCCGGCGGGCGCATCCCGAGGTGGAGCTGGAGCTGTCCGTCGAGCTGTCGGGCACCTTGCACGAGCGGCTCGCGGCCGGCCGGCTGGACCTGGTGCTGGCCAAGCGGCGCCCCCAGGGGCCGCGCGGACGGCTGGTGTGGCGGGACCGGCTGGTGTGGGTCGCCGCCGACCGGCTGCGGCTGGACGCGCGGGCGCCGCTGCCGCTGGTGGTCTATCCGCCGCCCGCGGTGACCCGGGCCCGCGCGCTGGCGGCGCTGGAGCGGCACGGCCGCCCGTGGCGGATCGCCTGCACCAGTGGCAGCCTCAACGGGCTGATCGCGGCGGCCCGGGCGGGGCTGGGCGTCATGGCGCACACGCGCGGGCTGGTCCCGCCCGGCCTGGTGCGGGTGCCGCAGCGGGCCGGGCTGCCGGAGCTGGGCGAGGTGGACTTCGTGCTGCTGTACGGGCGGGGGGACGGCGCGGGCGGTTCGGCCGGCGGCCCGCGCGGCGGTCCGGCCGAGGCGCTCGCGGAGGCGATCCTGGCGGGCGGTGACCGGCTTCACCTGCCGTGAGGGGGCGGCGGACCGGCGGCGTCCGTGACGCCCGTGATGTCCCTGCGGTTCCCGTCGCCTTGACTGTCCTCGCCGCCGCCGTCGCCGTCGCCGCCATCGCCGTCCCCGCCGCCCGCGCCGTCCTCCGCGTCGAGCGGGCGTTCGTGGGTCTCGGGCGCCGCCGCCGCGCACACCGCGCTGACCAGGCAGGTCGCCGCCATGAACCCGGCGACCAACGGGGTGTTGCGGCCGTTCCCGTCCCCGACGCCGACCAGCCAGGCGGCGATCAAAGGAGCCAGACTGCCGCCCAGTACGGACGCGGCCTGGTAACCCAGGGAGGCACCCGTGCAGCGGGCCCGGGTGGGGAAGAGTTCGGCCAGCAGCGCCGCCATCGGCCCGTACATCGCGGCGTGCAGCACGGCCAGGCTCAGCACGTACGCGACCGCGAACAGCACCGGCGATCCGCTGTCCACCAGCGGGAAGAGCACGAAGGCCGCGCCGCCCAGCAGCAGGGCGCCGGCGATGTAGACCGGGCGGCGCCCGAGCCGGTCGGAGAGGGCGGCGTAGGCGGGCAGGGTCAGCAGGGAGAGCCCGCAGGCCAGGATCATGGCCGTCAGGACGGTCGGCCGGGGGTAGCCGAGGTCCTTGGCGTAGGCGGGGACGAAGACGATCAGGACGGAGTTGGCGGCGAACGGGCCGAGGCCCACGCCGACCGCCAGCAGGGCGGCGCGGCGCCGGTGTACCAGCGTCCGCCAGACGGAGACCGGAACCGGGCCCGACCCCGGGGCCGGAGGGGGCTTGTGCCCGGTGTTCCCACCCCCGTTGACCGCGGAGAACACCGGGCTTTCCGCCATACGGCGCCGGATGTAGTACGCCAGCGCCACCAATACGGCGGAGAACAGGAAGGGGATACGCCATCCCCATTGCCGGAACTGCTCGGCCGGCAGGGCGCTGAACAGGGCCAGGACCAGGGAGGAGAGCAGCAGCCCGGAGGGGGCGCCCATCTGCGCGAACGCGCCCCACAGACCGCGCCGTCCGGGCCGGGCGTGCTCGATGGCCATCAGGGCCGCGCCGCCCCACTCGCCGCCCACCGCGAAGCCCTGGACGAGCCGCAGCAGCACCAGCAGCAGCGGCGCGGCGATCCCGATGTGGTGGTAGTCGGGCAGCAGACCGATCAGGAAGCTGCTCACGCCCATCAGGACGACGCTGAGCACCAGCACCGGTTTGCGGCCGGCCCGGTCGCCGTAGTGGCCCAGGACCAGACCGCCCAGCGGCCGGGCCAGGTAGCCGGCGGCCAGGGTCCCGAAGGAGGCCAGGAGGCCGGCGGTGGCGGACAGGCCGGGGAAGAAGAGGTCGTCGAAGACCAGGGCCGCGGCGGTGCCGTACAGCAGGAAGTCGTACCACTCGATGACGCTGCCCAGGTAGCTGGAGGTGATGACCTGGCGCGGCGCGGACCGCTTGCCGCTCTCCGGTGTCCGTGGGACGGCCATGGCGCTCACCTCATCCGGACAGCGCGCGCTGCGGGTTGGTCTCGGTCAGGTGGCGGATCTCCTCCTTGTCCAGGCCGGCGTCGGACAGGGCGGCGGCGAAACCGGTCAGCAGGAAGTCGTATCCGACGCCGCCGCGGGACTTCAGGTGGTCCCGTACGCAGACGTCGTGGGAGAGCAGGACGCGGTCCAGGTGGCCGGCCCGGACCAGGTTCATGACGTAGCCGACCCGTTTGGCGGTCTCCCGCTCGGCGCGGCACTCGTGGAGCGTGTCGAACTGGACGTAGGCGCCTCTGCGGGCCAGTTCCAGGTGGTATTCGGGGAGGTTGACCTTGTCGCAGTGGCCGATGATCACCCGGTGGGGGTCGGCGCCCGCCTCGGTGAGCAGGTCCAGTTGCGGGAGGCCGACGGGCCAGCGGGCGGCGTGGGTGGTCAGGGCGGCGCCGGTGCGCGCCTGGGCGTGGGCGGCGGCGCGCAGCGAGCGTTCCTCGGTGGCGGAGATGTACCAGCCGTCGGCGCCGGTCTCGCCGATCAGCCCGGCGCGTACGCCGCCGGTGCCGGGGATGCCCTCGGTGAGGTCGCGGACGATCAGTTCGCCGATCTCGGCGACGCTGCGCCGGTCGAACCAGTCGCGGTCCAGGTACGGGTCGCGGTAGTGGCCGGTGCCCAGGACGATGTGGACGCCGGTGGCCTTCGCGACCCGGGCCAGCGCCGCGACGTTGGCCGGGGTACGGCTGCCGTCCTGGCTGCCCCCGCCGCCCGCCGGGCCGGTGAACAGGCCCAGCGGGTCGGTGGCGGCCCCCGCGGTGAGTTCCCCCGTGGTGACGTCGACGAGGGTGCCGCCGCCCGCCACGGCGAAGGCGGCGACCTCCTCGCGCATCTCCTCTTCGTCGTTGAGGAGTCCGACCTGCCGGTACTCCCGCAGGAGGTTGATGAAGACGTGCTCGTGCGGGAGCGTGGGGCCCAGGTCCGACGGCGGTACGGGCCCCGTGACGGTCTCTACGTCCGGCATGCTTCGCGACTCCTACTCCTGTCCGTACTGCTTCGTACTGCCTCATACCGCTTCGTACTGCGGCTCGGTGTTCTCGTCGGTGACGGCTCGGGCCGCCGGTCCCTTACAGCAGCGGCAGTTGGGCGCGGTCGGTGGCGGCCCGCAGGATCGCCCCCTCGCTCAGCGCCCCGGCGATCGTCTCGATGTCGTCGCTCATCCAGCGGTCGTGGTCCAAGGAGGGCACCAGGCTCCGCACGGCCTCGTACGTGCCCTGGGCGACCGGACTCAGCCCGTCGTACCGGCGGGCGATGTCCACCGCCTGGGCGGCGGCGAGCAGTTCGACGGCCAGGATGCGCTGGTTGTTGGCGAGCACCCGGCGGGCGTTGCGGGCCGAGATCAGCCCCATGCTCACCACGTCCTGGTTGTCGCCGTTGGAGGGCACGGACTGGGTGCTGGCCGGGCCGATCGTGCGGTTCTCGGCGACCAGCGCGGTGGCCGGGTACTGGGCGCCCGCGAAGCCGCTGTTCAGGCCGGGGTCGCCGGCGACCAGGAACTCCGGCAGGCCGTCGCTGAGGTGCCGGTTGAGCAGGCGGTTGGTGCGCCGCTCGGAGAGCACGCCGAGCTGGGTCAGGGCGATGGTGGTGAAGTCCATCGCGAACGCGATCGGCTGGCCGTGGAAGTTGGCGCCGTGGAAGATCTCCTCGCCCTCGAAGAACAACGGGTTGTCGTTGGCGGAGTTGAGTTCGATCTCCAGCTTCTCCTGGGCGTGGTAAAGGGTGTCGCGGACGGCGCCCAGGATCTGCGGGATGGCCCGCAGCGAGTACGCCTTTTGGATGTAGACGTCCGTGCGGTGCACCCCCTCGCCGCCGTGCTTGCTCTCCTGCGCCTCGCGCCGCAGGTCGCTGTGGTCGCGCAGCAGCCGGCTGCCGTGGGTCAGGACGCGCATGTTGGCGGCGGTGTCCATCTGGCCGCGGTGCGGGCGGGCCAGGTTGTGGCCCTCGGGCTGGAAGGGGCTGGCGGACGCCTGGAGCACCTCCACGACCAGCGCGGTGATGATCTCCGCCTGCCGTACCTGCTCCATGCCACCACTGGCCACCAGGCAGCCCAGGCCGGTCATCGCGGAGGTGCCGTTGATCAGCGCCAGGCCCTCCTTGAAGCGCAGTTGCAGCGGTTCGATGCCCAGCGAGCGCAGGACGGGGCCGGTCTCCACCCGCTTGCCGTCCTTCAGGACGTACCCCTCGCCGATCACGGTGGCGGCCAGGTGCGCCAGCGGTGCCAGGTCACCGCTGGCGCCCAGCGAACCGATCTGCGGGATGGCGGGGGTGATGCCCTCGGTGAGGTAGAGGGCCAGGCGCTCCAGGAGTTCGGGGCGCACCGCGGAGTAGCCCTTGGACAGGGCGTTGAGGCGGGCGGCGAGGATGGCGCGGGACTCCCGCTCGTCGAAGAGCGGGCCGACGCCGGCGCTGTGGCTGCGGACCAGATTGGTCTGGAGTTCCACCTCCTTCGCGGTGTCCACCAGCATGTAGATCATCTCGCCGTAGCCGGTGGTGACGCCGTAGACGGGGACGTCGTCGCGGACGGTGGCCTCGAAGATCTCCCGGCTGCGGGCCGCCCTGGCCAGCGCTTTCTCGGTCACTTCGCACGGCACCCGTTCCTCGGCGACCCTTCGGACGTCGGCGATGCGCAGGCTCTCGCCGTCGAAGCCGACGGTCGCGGCGGGGCCGTCCGGGGCGGTGGTCCCCGCCCGGTCGCCGTGGCCGGTGCCGTCGGCCGGCTCGGCAGGGGTGGCGGAATCGATGGGCTGGTCGGCGGGACCGGTCATGGCCAACTCCTTTGCGGTACGTAATGCGTTACGGGATGCCTTAGGGGATGCGTTACGGGCACGTGCGGATCGGCGGGTCAGGGCGGCGCCCAGCAGGGCGATGCCCACGGGGTAGAGGACGGCGGGCAGGCTGAACGGCAGGATCGCCAGGCACACCAGCACGGTGACGGCGGCGGCGAGCCGGCCGGGGTCCGTGCGGGGCAGGATCCTGTACGCCGCCGTGGCGCCCACCAGGTAGACGGCGACGAAGGTGGCGCTCGGCCAGGCGATGAGTTCCTCCAGGCCGGGCCGGAAGACGGCGACGCCCACGAGCAGCAGGGCGAACACCGTGGCCAGGACGCCCAGCGCGCGGGCCGGGGTGGCGTGCCGGGGGTGCAGCCGGCCCAGGCTCCGGGGCAGCAGGCCCTCACGGGCCTGGGCGTACATCAGCCGGGAGAAACCGGCGATGTTGGTATGCACCGCCACGAAGGAGCAGCACAGCGCGAAGAAGGCGGTCGCCGCGCCGGCGGCGGGGCCCAGCGCGTCCGCGGCCAGCGCGCTGACCGGCGCCAGGCCGGCCGCCGCGGCGTACACGCCCGAGCCCACCGTCACCACGGCCGACAGGCAGTAGACGACGGAGAGGACCACCGAGGCCAGTGCCATGCTCAGCGGCAGGTCGCGGTCCGGGCGGCGGAACTCCTCGGCGAGGTGGACGACCATTTCGAAGCCGATGTAGGACCAGAAGATCAGCAGTGCCGCGGTGCCCACCGCGCCCCAGCCGTGCGGCAGGAACGGGGTGAAGTGCTCGGTGCGGACCTTGGGCAGGCCCAGCAGGGAGACGCCCACCAGGACCGCTCCGGTCAGTACGACCAGCCGCACCTGCACCCAGCCCGACAGCTTCAGGCCCCGCGCGTTGAGCAAGCAGGAGGTGCCGAGCAGCAGGCCGGCGACGGCCACCGCCCAGCGCGCGTCCAGCCCGTAGTACGCGGTGATGTACTGGGCGCCGACCAGGGCGATGACGGGCACGGCGAAGGGTACGGACGCCAGCAGCCACCAGCCGGTGACCGTGGTGAGCCGGGGTCCGAACGCCGCCCGGCTGTAGGCGACGATGCCCCCGGCGTGCGGGATGCGCGCCCCGGCGCGTCCCAGCGTCACCGCCAGCGCCAGGGCGAACAGGGACATCGCGCCCCAGGCGACCAGGGAGGCGGGACCGGCGGTACGGGCGGTGAGCGCGGGCAGGACGAGCACGCTGGGGCCCAGGACCGCGCCGGCGGCCATCGCGGTGCCGTCGGGGACCCGCAGCGAGCGGCGCAGTTCTTCACGCGGCACAGCACAGGCCCCTTCCCGCCGCTGCCCTGACGGGGTCTCTCCCCGGGTGCGGCGCGCCCATCGTGCCAACCGGCGCTGATTTCCCAATGATGTCCCGCCGACCTGGTACTCGGGCTACCGTTCGAGGATCGGGAAGGGGTTGTGGGGCGGGGCGCGGAGTGCGCCGGGAAGGGGCCGGTACGTGGACTTCGACTTCCGACTGCTGGGGACTCTGGAGGCGGCCACCGCGGGGGGTGCCGCGGCGCTCGGTCCGCGGCTGCGCCGGCTGACCCTGGGAATCCTGCTGCTGGAGGCGAACCGCCCGGTGACGGTGGACCGGCTGATCTCGCTGCTGTGGGACGACGAGCCGCCGCCGACCGCCCGCAATTCCGTACACGGCCACATCTCCCGGCTGCGGCGGGAACTGGCGGTGGTGCCGGACGTGAGCCTGCGGACCCGGGGCGACGCCTACGTCCTGCAGATCGCCCCGGAGCGCATCGACGTCCACCGCTTCCAGTCGCTCCTGGAACGGGCCGAGAAGGTGCCCGACGAGCAGGCCGCGGCGCTGCTGCACCAGGCGCTGGGGCTGTGGCGCGGGGACATCCTGGCGGACATCGCCACGGACCGGGCCCGCCGGCAGTTGTGCGCGGTGTGGACGGAGGCGCGGACGACGGCGCAGGAGCGGCGGATCGACGCCGAGTTACGCCTGGGGCGGCACGGCCGGCTGGTCGGTGAGCTGACCCGGCTGGTCTCCGACCACCCCACGCGGGAACGGTTCACCGCCCAGTTGATGATCGCGCTGTACCGCGGCGGGCGGCAGGGGGAGGCCGTGGAGGCCTACCGCCGTACCCGGTCCGTCCTGGCCGAGGAGTTCGGGCTGGAGCCGAGCGGGGAGCTCCAGGGGCTGGCCATGGCCGTGCTGCGCGCGGACGCCGGCCTGGACCTGCCGGCGCGGCCCGCCCCCGAACCGCCCCGCCCGCCCGTGGTCCCCCGCCAGCTCCCGGCGGGTACGGTGCACTTCACCGACCGCGAGGAGCATCTGCGGCGGCTGGACGCGCTGCTGGAGGAGGGCGGCCCCACGGTGGCCGTGGTGTCCGGGACCGCGGGCGTGGGAAAGACCGCGCTGGCGCTGCACTGGGCGCACGGCGTCACCGGGCGCTTCCCCGACGGTCAGTTGTTCGCGCAGTTGCGCGGCTGGTCGCCGCTGGCGCCGCTGCCCGCGGCGGAGGTCCTGGCGCAGTTCCTGCGCGCGCTGGGCGTACCGGCCGCGGACGTCCCCTCCGACGAGGCGGAACTCGCCGCGCTCTACCGGTCGCTGCTCGCCGACCGGCGGGTCCTGGTGGTGCTGGACAACGCCGAGTCCGCCGAACAGGTCCGTCCGCTGCTGCCCGGCGGGCCGTCCTGCGCGGTGGTGGTGACCAGCCGCCGCAGCCTGCACGACCTGGTGGCCTTCCACGACGCGATCCCGGTGGAGGTGGACCTGCTATCGACACGGGCGGCGGTGGCCCTGCTGGCACGGGCGGCGGGCAACGGGCGGACCGAGGCCGAACCCGTCGCGGCCGGTGAGCTGGCCCGGCTGTGCGCCTGCCTGCCGCTGGCGCTGCGGATCGCGGCGGGCCGGCTCACCGCCCACCCCGCGCGTTCGGTCGCGCACCTGGTGGCCGAACTGGACGGCGGCGCGCCGCTGTCGGGGCTCTCCCCGCTCGGCGAGCCCGCCGCCTCACTGCGCGCCGCCTTCCGCTTCTCCTACACCGACCTGCCGGCGCCGGCCCGCGCGGCGTTCCGCGCGCTGGGGCTGGTGCCGGTCCCCGACCTTCCGGTGCCGGGTGCCGCCGCGCTGTGGGGCACCTCGCTGCCGGCCGCTGCCGCCACCATGGACACGCTGGTCACCGCCCATCTCGTACAGCAGCCGCGGCCGGGGCGGTTCGCGCTGCACAGCCTGCTGCGGGAGTACGCGCGCGAACGGGTGGACGCCGAGGAGGGCCGGCACGAGCGGGAGGCGGCGCTGGGCCGGCTGCACACCTGGTACTTCCGGCACGCCAGCGCCGCGGTACGCACCCTCTTCCCCGGTTTTCTGCGGCTGCCCGCACCCCAGGAAACGGCGCGGACGGCGGAAACCGGCCAGGTGCCCGAGCCGCTGTTCGCCGGTGAGGCGGACGCCCGCGCCTGGCTGGAGGCCGAGGCGCCCTCCATGGTCGCGGCCATCCAGCACGCCGGTGTGCACGGCCCGCTGGCGGCGAGCTGGCAGCTCGCCGACGCGCTGCGCGGCTTCTTCTGGCTGCACGGGCGGTACGCGGACTGGCTGGCGGCGGCCCGCGCCGGACTGCGCGCCGCGCAACGGGCGGGTGACGAGCGGGCCGAGGCCGTGATGCACCACGGCCTGGGCCACGCCTGCCACCAGCTCGCCCGCTGCCCCGAGGCCATCACCTACCTCACCAAGGCGCTGCACGCGCACCGCCGCCTGTCCTGGCGCGAGGGCGAGGCCATCACCCTGGGCAACCTGGGCATGGCCTACGCCCGGCTGGGCCACCTGGACCTCGCGGTCGACCACCACGTACGGGCCATCGCCATCCACCGGGAGACCGGGGCGCGGGCCAGCGAGGCCATCGCGCTGAACAACCTGGGGGACGCCTGCCGGGCCAGGGGCGACCTGGACGACGCGCTGCGCCACCACCAGGAGTCGCTGGTGCTGTCCCGGGCCGCGCTCTGCCGGCAGAGCGAGGTCCAGGCGGCCATCGGACTGGCCGCCACGCACCTGCGGCAGGGCCGGCTCTCGGATGCCTTCGCCCGTGTACGGGACGCGGTGGACGCGGCCCGGGAGGCGGGTTACGTACCGCTGGAGGGGCAGGCGCTGGCCGTACTGGGCGAGGCGTACCAGGCGCGCGGCGCGCGGGAGGAGGCGCGGCTGCACTGGCAGCGGGCGCACGGCATCCTCAGCAGCCTCAACTCCCCCGAGGCCCATGAACTCCGTACCCGCCTCGGTCTCCCGGACCCCGGCCCCGGCTCCGGTCCGGCCCTGGGGCCCTGTACCGGCCTGCTCCCCTCGTCCGACGGTCCCTGCCGCGGCCTGCCGGAGGCATGAGACCGCGCACGAGGGCGTCGGCGGGTGCCGGCAGGCGGCGCCGGGCGACACCGGGGCGACGCCGTCATTCCTGGTGATCCGCCCAGACGTAGCTTTCCGGGAGGAGTTCACCCACCGGTACGGCACGCAGCCTGCCGCCCGTACCGACGATGACGGTCAGGTCCGGGAAGTAGTCGAGCAGGACCTGCCGGCACCGGCCGCACGGAGGCACCACCCCGCGCCCGCGGTCGCCCACCGCGACCACCGTCTCCAGTTCGTGGGCGCCCCGCGCCGCCGCGTTGCCGATGACCACCAGTTCCGCACACGGGCCGCCGGTGAAGTGGTAGACGTTCACGGCGGTGACGATGCGGCCGTCCCGGGCGCGGGCCGCCGCGGCCACGGTGTGCCGATCGCCCCGGCAGGCGGTCTCGGCGAGGTGTGTGGCGGCGGCCACGAGTGCGTGGTCCACGGGCCGGGTGCCGGTGTCCGCGGCGGGGCCGGTGCCGGTCATCGCCTCTCGCTCCTTCTCTCGGGTTCTCTCGGGGCTTCTTGTCCCCCGGTTCTACCCGGTTCTGTCCGGTCGCGGAGATCCGGTGCGGGTTCCGTACCGATGCCGTGATCATCCCACGGCCGGCGGACCGGCCCGTTCCGGCGCTCTGCGGCGGTTGCCCCCTTTTCTGCCGGTGGCCAGGTCCGGACCGGCCGTTCACGCCGCGATACGCCCCTCCCGCGCACCGCCGTCGTGGGGTACGGTCTCCGCCCTGTGAAAAGCACCACGAGGAGCTGGGCCATTGCGCGAGTTCACCGTCCCGCCCCTGGCGACGGCACCGCGAGTCGGCGGGCTGGCGGACGCCGTCTTCGAGAACGCCCAGGCCGATCCCGGGCGGGTCGCGTTCGGCGTCAAGGACGCCGACGGCCGCTGGCGGGAGGTGACGGCGGCGGGCTTCAGGGACCAGGTCCTCGCGCTCGCCAAGGGGCTGCTGTCCCAGGGGATCCGCTTCGGTGACCGGGTCGGGATCATGTCCCGTACGCGGTACGAGTGGACCCTGTTCGACTTCGCGCTGTGGGCCGTCGGCGCCCAGCCCGTACCGCTGTATCCGACCTCCTCGGCCGATCAGGTGCTGTGGATGCTGCACGACTCGGGGGTCTCGGCGTGCGTGGTCGAGCACGAGGACCACGCGATGACCGTCGGCTCGGTCATCGACCGGCTGCCGCGGCTGGCCCGGCTGTGGCAGCTCGACCGCGACCCGGTCGGCGAACTGTCCGCGGCCGGCGCCCACCTGGACGACGAGATGGTGCACCGCCACCGTATGGCCGTCACCCCGGACGCGCCCGCCACGGTCGTCTACAGCTCCGGCACCACCGGCCGGCCCAGGGGCTGTGTCCTGACCCACGCCAACTTCATGGCCGAGGCCGACAATGTCGTCCGGCGCTACGAGAGCGTCTTCCGCGCCCGCCCCGCTGACGAGCCCTCCACCCTTCTCTTCCTGCCACTGGCGCATGTTTTTGGCCGGATGGTCCAGGTCGCGGCCGTACGCGGCCGGGTCAAACTGGGCCACCAGCCCAGCCTCGCCGCTTCCGCGCTCCTCCCGGACCTGCTCTCCTTCCGCCCCAGCTTCATCCTCGCGGTCCCCTACGTCTTCGAGAAGGTCTTCGCCGCCGCCCGGCGCACGGCCGAGGCGGAGGGGCGGCTGGGCCCCTTCGACAAGGCGGTGGAGGTGGCGGTGCGCTACGCCGAGGCGCTGGAGCACAAGGCGTTCGGCACCGCCGCCGGGCCCAGCGCCGCACTGCGCGTGCAGCACCAGCTCTACGACAAGCTGGTCTACAGCAGGATCCGCGAGGCGCTGGGCGGGCGGATGCGGCACGCCATGTCGGGCGGCTCGGCCATGGAGCGCCGGATGGGCCTGTTCTTCGCGGGCGCGGGCGTGCGGATCTTCGAGGGGTACGGCCTGACGGAATCGACCGCCGCCGCCACCGCCAACCCGCCCGAACGGACCCGCTTCGGCACGGTGGGCACCCCCGTCCCCGGCACGACCGTGCACATCGCCGAGGACGGCGAGGTCTGGCTGCGCGGCGGCCAGGTCTTCCACGGCTACCTCAACGACCCCAAGGCCACCGGTGACGCCCTGCGCGACGGCTGGCTGGCCACCGGTGACCTCGGCGCACTGGACGCGGACGGCTATCTGACGATCACCGGCCGCAAGAAGGAGATCCTGGTCACCTCGGGCGGCAAGACGGTCTCCCCGGTGGCCCTGGAGGAACGCGTACGGGCCCATCCGCTGGTCGACCGGTGCATCGTCGTCGGCAACGACCGCCCCTACATCGCGGCGCTGGTGACGCTGGACCCCGAGGCGGTCGCGCACTGGCTGAAGATGCGCGGCAAACCGGAGCTGCGGCCCGCCGAGCTGGTGCGCGACCCGGACCTGGAGACCGAGATCCGGCGGGCCGTGGTCGCCGCCAACACCCTGGTCTCCCAGGCCGAGTCGATCCGTACGTTCCGGATACTGGCCCATCGCTTCAGCGAGGAACAGGGCCTGCTCACCCCTTCGCTCAAGCTCAAACGCAAGGCGATCGAGGCCGCGTACGCGGTGGAGGTGGACGCCTTGTACCGGGCCTGAGCGCCTTGTACCGGATCTGAACGCCTGGAACCGGACCGGGCCGCTGTGTACCGGGCCTGAGCGCCGGGACCCCGCCCGCCCCGCGCCGGTGCGGCATTCCCGTCGCCCTACACCTGTCGCGGTCGCATCAGCTTCAGGTCCTCGCCCCAGGCGTCCAGCACCGCACCGTGTCCGGCCTGCCGGGCGGCGGCCTCGACACGGGCGAGGGCATACCGCTCGAACCCCGGCATTCCGGCGGCGCGGAACTGGTCGAGGGAGACGATGACGAGGTCGAGTTCCGGGGTCCGGTGCCCCTGGAACCGGGTGAGCTCCGTTGCCGCGTCGCCGGCGAGGACGACGTAGAGGTCGTGGTCGGAGTGCTCGGTGGGCATGCCGTCGTGGGCCCGGGAACCCTTCAGGACAAGGCCGACGACGGATGGATCGGCGGTGGCGAGTTCGATGAACGTGTCGTACGTCAGAGCGGGTTGAGCAGTCATTGCGTGATCTCCGGTGAGAGGGTGATGGCGGGTATGCCGACCGGGCGGCCCCAGCCGGTGGGGCCGCGCGCACGGTTCGCGGCGGCGCCGGGCCGTCGCCCAGGGGATCAACGCATACGTGCACCTTAAGGGCTGGGGATCGATTGATCCGAGTTCGGGCTTGACCTCGAGTCCAGTTGAGGTTCCATGATGATCGGCATGGAGACGACAGTCATTGATCAGCAGACACAGGAAGCCGAGACGGAAGCGATCAAGCAGGTGATCGCCGCGCTTGAGCACTCCCAGCAGAACGAGCTCCCCGAGGAGTTCGTCGGCCTGTTCCGGGCCGATGCGATCTGGACGACGGGCCACGGCAAGCGCCTCACCGGCCGCGATGAGATATCGGCCTTCACCCACCAGGTGCTGCCGGGTGCCATGAAGGACTCGACGGCCACGTACGAGGTGGTGGACGTGCTGTTCATCCGCCCCGATGTCGCTGCGGTCAAGGCTCACGCGCAGTACTGGACGCTGGAAGGACAGCCGATCGGGAACCCGGGTACCCCGCTCTACGTCATGGCCAAGGAGGACGGGCTATGGCGTCTGGTTGCCTGCCAGAACACGGAAGTGTCCGTCCGGTGACCTGAGAAGGGCCGCACGGGCTGGGCGAGTTGTGAGACAAGCCCGGGCCCGTGCGGCCTGTTCCCATCCTGCCCTGTCGGGCATCTCCCGCGCGCCCTTCGGCGAGTTGCGCGAAGAGCTCGCTGCCAAGTGGCAGGCAGCTCGCGAATCGGCGCTGCGCCGGCGTCGGGGCGGGGCGCCGGCCGAGCTGTACGGAGTGGACCGCTCCGCCCGGTGGGCGACCCGCCGTGAGCCCAGCACCGAACTGGCGCTCACCCCGCAAGCCGCCTACCGATCAACCATCAGCCGACCCGCCAGGCGCGTACGCCCCGACCTCAATCGCTCCCAAGGCCGATAGCGGTCGGTCAGCCGAGGGGCTTGGGGTTCAGCAGGTCACTCCCGCGCCGTCGGCCCGCAGTGCCCGGCGGGGGTTTCCCCGGGCAGGTCCAGGGCCGGGTTGCGGTCGAAGAAGCCGGTCGGCTTGAGGGTGAAGCCGCAGCGGTCCACCGGCATGACGGGCCAGTCCTCCAGGCGGGGCAGGTGGGTGGGGCCGAAGATGTGCCAGAGGGTCAGCCCGGTGTTCTCCAGCGACTCGCCGGGTTCGGACCACTGGAGTACGCCCGCGCCGCCCGGGTGCTGGTTGGGGTGGTCGCCGTCCGGGTAGCGGCGCTCGGGCCGGCCGCGGGTGACCCACAGGTGTTTGGTGGCGTAGGCGACGCGGGCGGCGACCGGTGAGCCGGGCCGGGCCAGCAGGGTGGGGCCGGGCTGCGGGGTGAGGGTGTAGGAGACCGGCTGTCCCATCCGGTTCAGGGAGGCGGGGTTGGTGATCCGCCAGCGGCGGCCGGTGGCCGGGTCGGCGGTCCGGCCCGCCTGGGCGGAGTCGGTGATCGCGGTGGCGCGGACGGTGAAGGCGTTGCCGTGCGGGTTCTCCGGTCCCGTCTCCAGGGGCAGGACGTCGAGTTCCTCGACGGTGTTGGCGTGGCCGTCGACCGCCGGGTCCAGCCGGGCGCAGAAGAGGTGCTGGTGGAAGGGGGCCTGGAGGCCGGGGGCGATCTCGGTGGCGTACGGGGTGCGGGTGCCCGGTGCGGTGGCCGCGGTCTGTACCAGTCCGGTGGACTTGACCTCGAACTCGATCGTGCCGTCCTGGTAGAGGTACCAGTAGAAGCCGTAGTCGTAGTTGCCCAGGGTGGCGATGAAGGAGATCACCAGGCGGCGGGAGCGGCGGCTCTCGGCGGCGAAACCGTCGAACATGTTGCTGTGCTTCCACAGCAGGCCGTGGTCCTCCTCGTGGATGCAGACGGCGTTGGGCAAAGTCGTGGGCCGGCCGTGGTCGTCGCAGACGACGGCGTCGAGGTAGTGGATCTCGCCGAGGCAGTCGCAGCCCAGGCGCAGCGCGTTGGCGTTGCGGCCGAGCCCGTACTCGCCGGCGTCCAGGTAGCAGACCCAGTTGCGGGTGGGGTCGGGTTCGCCGTACGGGACCGCCATCTCGGCGAGCGAGGCGCGGTGCAGCACCGGCCGCAGGCGGTCCCCGTCGCGGTGTGCGATCTGGTGGAGCACCAGTCCCTCGCGGCCGTTGAAGTCCACCCGCAGTTGCCAGTTCTGCCAGTTCAGGACGGGGCCGTCGAAGTGGAAGGAGGGGCCTTGAGGCTGGGTGATCTCCAGGGGTTTCAGGTCCGTACGGGCAGGTTGGTGGTACGCGGCCTCGTAGCGTCCGCATTCGGCGGGTACGGGGACGGCGCCGGTGTCCAGGAGGCGGACGACCCGGCCTTCGGTGAGGTCGACGTCGGCGACCAGGCCGCCCACCGGGTGGGCGAAGGGGTTGTCGGTGGGGTCGCAGCACAGGAAGGTCAGCGAGCGCAGCATGCGCCGCCCTCTCTCCTGCGGCCGGCCGAAGTTCCCGGCGGCCAGGGGTGCGCAGACGGCGAGTCCGGTGTCGGTGATGCCGCGTGCGGCCATGGCCTTGCGCCAGCCGGGGTCGGCCTTGACGATCGCCTCGCAGCGCTCGTACTCCTCGAAGAGGATCGGCGGCTGGCCGTCGGCCACGGGGTCCAGCTCCCGGCAGGAGACCAGGGTGCGCGCGGTGACGTCGACGAGGGCTTCGCGGGCGGTGCCGGTCGCGGTGTCCAGGAGGGTCACCCGCAGCCGGCGCGTGACCGGTTCGCCGGGCCGGTGGGCGGTGACGGTGTGCCGGTCCGGCTCGTCCAGGAGCACCTGGGGGAAGCGTGTGGTCTCTCTCAGTTCACCGGCCTGGTCGAGAACGGCGCGGGCGGTGGTGATCTCCTCGGCGGAGAGCGGGTCCAGGGGGTGCGGGGCAACGGCCGTCGGGGTGGACGGCGCGTCGAGGGGCCGCGGGGTACCGGTCTTCTCGGCGGGCGACGGGTCCAGGGGCAGCGGGGTCATCGTCGATTCTCCTTGTGCGGCGTGTGCGGAGTGTGCGGAGGGTTCGGGGGCTGCGCGGAGGGGCGGACCGGTGTGGTGGTGTGCCGCGTGGCGGCATGGCGCGGCGCTCCGTGCCGGGGCGCGGCCGGCGGCGCGGCGCTGGCGGCCTTCTCCAGTTGGAACGCCTCGTTGCCCAGGCCGATGCGGGCGTGGACCTGCGGCCGGGTGGCCCGCAGCACGCGTCCGTACACCAGTCCGGCCAGTGCGGCACCGCCGATGAGCGCGGGCAGCACCCACCGCAGCGCGGACCCCTCCTCGGCGCCGACCAGCACACCGAAGTCCTTGACGGCGTAGAGGAGTACGGCCAGCAGGGACAGCGCCGCGAGCGCCGAGGCGGTCAGCCGCCAGCCCTGGGCGCGGCCCGCGCCACGGCGCACGAAGAAGGCGATGACGGCGACGGACGCGGTGGTCATCAGGACGATCACGCCGAGCGCGCCCACGTTCCCGGCCCAGGTGAACAGCTTCAGTACGGGGGTGGTGGGGTCGCCGGCCGGCCCGTGGTCGGTGAGCGCGAAGCCGCCGACGACGAGCAGCGCGATCACGGTCTGGAGCAGGGAGCCCAGCGCCGGCGCGCCGCTGGTCCTGGAGGTACGGCCCAGGGCGGCGGGCAGCAGTCCCTCGCGGCCCATGGCGAAGACGTAGCGGGCCACGACGTTGTGGAAGCTGAGCATCGAGGCGAAGATGCCGGTCACGAAGAAGACGTGCAGCACGTCGGTGAAGGCGGCGCCCAGGCGCGGCCCGGTCAGCGAGAAGATCAGGCCGGGGCCTTCCTTCCCGGCGGCGGCCACGACGTGGTCCGGGCCGGTGGCCACGCCGATCAGCCAGGAGCTGAGGGCGAAGAAGACGGCGACGAAGCCGACGGCCAGGAACATCACCCGGGCCACGACCGTCTGCGGGCGGCTGGTCTCCTCCGCGTAGACCGGGGCCTGTTCGAAGCCGACGAAGGCGGCGACGGCGAAGCACAGGGCGGTGCCCAGGCCGGCGCCGCCGAGGGTGGCGGGGTCGAAGGCGCGCACGGACAGGCCCTGCGGTCCGGGGTCGGCGGCGAAGGCGATGTCGAAGACGAGGATCAGGGCCACCTCGATGACCAGGAGGACACCCAGCACCTTGGCGTTGAGGTCGATCTTCAGGGCGCCGAGGGTGCCGGTGACCACGACGGCGAGCAGGGCCGGCACCCACCAGGCGACCGACAGGTGGAAGTGCCGGTCGAGCAGCCCGGCGACCTCGAAGCCGAAGATCCCGTAGATGCCGACCTGGAGGGCGTTGTAGGCGGCCAGGGCCACGAACGAGGCACCCGCCCCGGCCGTGCCGCCCAGGCCGCGGGCGATGTAGGCGTAGAACGCGCCGGCGTTGTGGACGTGCCGGCTCATCTCGGCGTACCCGACGCTGAACAGCGCCATGACGACACCGAGGATGACGAAGAGCAGCGGCTGTCCGACGATGCCCATGACCTGGTACGTGGTGGCCATGACGCCGGCGACGACCATCAGGGGCGCGCTGGCGGCCAGTACGGACAGCAGCAGGCCGGGGGTGCCGATGCGGTCGGCGCGCAGGGCGCGTTCCTGGCCCTTGAACGTACTGATGCCGCCCGCGGCGCCGGCCGTTCCCGGGCCGCCGGCTGCTGCGCCCTTCGGTCTGTCCGGCCCGTTCGGCCGGTTTCTGCTGCTCGTACTGCCCGTCGGCATGGCGGGCTCCTTTCCCTGGATGCAAAAGCGTCGGGTGGGACCGGTGAGGTACGAAGTGCGAGGGGTGGGTGCGGAGTACGGGGGTGCGGGGTATGGCGTGTGGGGTGCGAGGGGCGGGGACCGGGGTGCGCGGGGGCCCGGGGCAGAGGTACGGATCACGGGCCGGGGCGGTTCACGCGGAGCGCAGCGCCAGGTCGCGCGCCGCCCGGAACGCCTTGCGCGGGTCGCGGTCCGGGTAGGACCACGGCGCCGCCGTGGCGTACGGGCCGATGCGTTCGAAGAGCGCCGCCGCCTCCGCCATCCTCCCCTCGTGGAACTTGGCGTGCGCCAGGAAGTTGAGGTCGACCTTGGCGCGCGGGTGGTCCTCGCCCTCCCATTCCAGCCACCAGTCGAAGGCGGCCTTCATGACCTGGCGGGCACGGCGGGTGGTCCAGTGCCCCGAGGCGGCCGGATCCGGCGGCTGGAGCCCGGCGGCGGCCAGCGCGCGGTAGCGCTCGGCGTGCGCGACCACCGGCAGGATGGCCAGCGGCGAGTCGGCGGGCGCCTGTTCGGCGGCCCAGGCGGCGAAGTCGTACACCTGGTGCAGCGGGTCGCCGGTGTCGCCCGGCCGGTGTTCGGCCAGGCAGGCGGCCATCAGGTGGTGGGCGTGGTGGTGGTCGGGGTGACGGGCCCGTACCTGGTCGAAGGCGTGCTCACGCTGGTCGGCGGTGCCCCTGCGGCGGGCCAGGAGCAGCATGCCCAGCCAGGGGGTGGGGTCGGCGGGTGCCATCCGGGCGGCCACCCGGCAGGCGTCCTGGGCGCTCTCCTCGCTCTCCTTGCCGCGCAGGGCGAGCTGGACGTGGGACAGGGCCAGGAGGGCCGCCGCGTCGGCGCTGTCGGGTTCGGCGAGCCGCCAGTCACGGGCCCAGGCGGCGCTGGTGGAGCCCTGTGCGAGCACCACCAGCCGGTGGCCGCGGCGGTCCCAGTCCTGGCCGGTCTCGGCGAGGAGGGTACGGACGTGGGCCCACCGGCCGTGCGTGAGCGCGTCCACCGCGGAGACCAGCCGGCTGTCGTCGAGGGCCGGGGTGAGCACCAGGGTGTCCTTGCGGCGCGGGCGCCCCAAGGGGGGCGGAGGTGGCGGTGGGGTCATGAACAGGGGCTCTCCACGACGCGCTTCACCTCCGGCCGCCCCGTGGTCCGGGGCTCATGCGTGCAGGTCTGTGGTCTGGACCACAGACGGGTCGTCACGCACAGCAAAGCCCGCTGCGCCACTCGGCGTCAAGGCCGCTTAAAGAATGGCCGGATCCCCCAACTCCCCCTTGCGCACCGGAAGTTGTACGCCCTTCAACTGCCCGGCGGCGCCTCCGTCGTCTCCCCTGCCCCGCCGTCCGGCCGCCCGGCGCGTGCGTCAGGACACCGCCCGCGCCGCCGCGCGCCCCGCCGTACGCCCGGAGAAGAGGCAGCCGCCCAGGAAGGTGCCCTCCAGCGAGCGGTAGCCGTGCATGCCCCCGCCGCCGAACCCGGCCACCTCGCCCGCCGCGTACACGCCCGGCAGCGCCTGGCCCCCTCGGTCAGCACCCGCGCGGACAGGTCGGTCTCCAGCCCGCCGAGCGTCTTGCGGGTGAGGATGTTCAGGCGTACGGCGATCAGCGGACCGGCCTGCGGGTCCAGGAGGCGGTGCGGGGCGGCGGTCCTGATGAGCCGGTCACCGGCGTACCTGCGCGCCCCGCGCATGGCCGTCACCTGAAGGTCCTTGGTGAAGGCGTTCCTGATCTCCCGGTCCCGGGCGGTGATCTCGCGCCGCAGCGCGGCCTCGTCGATCAGCGGCTCCTTGGTGAGCGCGTTCATCCGCCGTACGAGGTCCGGCAGCGAGCGCTCCACGACGAAGTCCGCGCCCCGGTCCATGAACGCCCGCACCGGGCGCGGCGCCCCGGGCAGGGCCCGCCGGAGCACCTCGCGCACGCTCCTGCCCGTCAGGTCGGGGTTCTGCTCGGACCCGGAGAGGGTGAACTCCTTCTCGATGATCTTCTGGGTGAGGACGAACCAGGTGTGGTCGTAGCCCGTCTTCATGATGTGTTCGAGCGTGCCGAGCGTGTCGAAGCCGGGGAAGAGCGGTACCGGCAGCCGCTTGCCGCGCGCGTCCAGCCACAGCGGCGAGGGGCCCGAGAGGATGCGGATGCCGTGCTGAGGCCAGATGGGGTTCCAGTTGTCGATGCCCTCGGTGTAGTGCCACATCCGGTCGGGGTTGATGATCCGGCCGCCGGCGTTGCGGGCGACGCCGAGCATCCGGCCGTCCACATGGGCGGGCACTCCCGACAGCATCCGCTCCGGCGGCCGGCCCAGCCGCTCGGGCCAGTTGGCGCGTACCAGCTCGTGGTTGCCGCCGATGCCGCCCGAGGTGATGATCACCGCCTGGGCGCGCAGCTCGAAGGCGCCGGCCACCTCGCGTCCGCTGGGCGCGCCGCGCTCGGCGGTGGAGGGCTCCAGAATCTCGCCGGTGACGGTGTCCACGGCGCCCGCGCTGCGGGACAGGCCGCTGACCCGGTGCCGGAACCGCAGCTCGACCAGGCCGCGCGCCACCCCGGCCCGGACCCGCCGCTCGAAGGGCGCGACCAGTCCCGGGCCGGTGCCCCAGGTGATGTGGAAGCGGGGTACGGAGTTGCCGTGTCCGGTGGCGTCGTAGCCGCCGCGCTCGGCCCAGCCGACGACGGGGAAGAACCGGACGCCCTGCCGGTGCAGCCACGCGCGCTTCTCGCCCGCGGCGAAGTCGACGTACGCCCTGGCCCATTCGCGCGGCCAGTGGTCCTCGGCCCGGTCGAAGCCGGCCGTGCCCAGCCAGTCCTGCCAGGCCAGCTCGTGGCTGTCGCGCACCCGCAGCCGGCGCTGCTCGGGCGAATCGACGAGGAAGAGACCGCCGAAGGACCAGTGGGCCTGGCCGCCGAGGGACTGCTCGGGCTCCTGGTCCAGGAGGATCACCTTGCGCCCGGCCTCGGCGAGTTCCGCGGTGGCCGCCAGACCCGCCAGTCCCGCTCCGATCACGATCACGTCAGCGTCGTAGGCCATCTCTGCTCTCCTCGCCGGAAGGTGCCGCGGACGCCCGGCCCCGTGCCGTACGCCGCGGTCCTCGTGCCGGAAGCCCCGGCCTCGTCGTGGCTCACGATCCTCAGCGCGCCCGGCCACCGCGTCAACCTCGGATTCCGCCGCCGCCTGCGGGGGTACCCGGCCCGGACATCGGTGACGGGCCGGCACGGGGGTCGCTACGCTCGGCCGGTGGCCCATCGCCCCCGGGACTTGAGGTGTGGACGTGACGGTGTTGTGGTCGGCCCTGTGCGCGGCCTGCTGTCTGGGTTTCGGCTTCGTGCTCCAGCAGCACGCGGCGCAGCGCGCCCCGTTGAAGGACTTCCTGTCCCCGCGGCTGCTGCTCGATCTCGTGCGGATGCCGCGGTGGCTGGCCGGTATCGGTCTGATGGTGTGCGGGATGGCGCTGGGCGCGCTGGCGCTGGGCATGGGGGAGGTCACCCTCGTCGAGCCGCTGCTGGCGACGAACCTGCTCTTCGCGATGGCGCTGTCCAGACGGCTGACCGGGCAGCGGCTGGGCCGCCGCGGGTGGGGCGGGCTGTGGCTGCTGGCGGGCGGCGTGACGGCCTTCATCGTGGCCGGCCGGCCGCGCGGCGGACACGGGGTGACCGACCCGCTGCGGCACTGGCTGATCGTGGGCGTGGTGCTGGGCGCGGCGCTGCTGCTGGCCGGCTGCGCCAGGCGGGCGCGCATCGGCGTGGAGGCGGCGCTGCTGGGCCTGGCGGCCGGACTGCTCTACGGCCTCCAGGACGCGCTGACCCGGATCAGCGGGGAGCGCTGGGGACACGGTGGCTGGCCGGACCTGGTGACGAGCTGGCAGCCGTACGCGGTGCTGGTGCTCGGCGTGTGCGCGCTGGTGCTGGTGCAGAGCGCCTTCGAGACGGCGCCGCTGCGGATGTCGCTGCCCGCGCTGACGGCGGCCCAGCCGCTGGCGGGGATCGTCTGCGGGGTGGGTTTCCTGGGCGACCGGCTGCGGCTGACGACCGGGGCGCTGGCCTGGGAGGCCGCCGGGCTGGCGGCGGTGGTCGCGGGCATCGTCCTGATCGGCCGTCACCCGGCGATGCCGCCGGGAGTGGCGCGGACCGGGCGCGTACGGGAACTCCAGCCCCGGTGACGGCCGGGCCGGGCGGCGGGTCGGCCCGGTGACCGCGACAAACCCGCAGGTGAACAGGGGAATACGATCTCCGGGCCGGCAGTTCGTGATCACACACAGTTTTTGATCATGACGCTGACACGGAGGACGCAGATGGCCGGCGAGACCGCTGTTCACGGCACCGTTGCCGAAGGATTCCAAGAGGTACGGGAGGAGTTCGCGGCCTTCGCGGCCGAGGAGCGGGCGGACTACGCGGCGCAGTTGGTGGCCTACGCCGGCGGCGAGCGCGTCGTGGACCTGTGGACCGGCCCGGACTTCGACGGGGACACGCTGGTCGGTGTCTTCTCCTCGACCAAGGGCGCGGCTCACCTCACCGTCGCCCTGCTGGTCCAGGACGGCACCCTGGACCCGGACGAGCGGGTGAGCCACTACTGGCCCGAGTTCGGCGCCGAGGGCAAGCAGGACATCACCCTGCGCGACCTGCTGTCCCACCGTGCCGGACTGGTCGGCGCCGACACCGGCTTCACCCTCGCGGAACTCGCCGACGACCGGGTCATCGCCGAGCGGCTGGCCGCCCAGCGCCCGTACTGGCGGCCCGGCACCGCCTTCGGCTACCACGCGCTGGTCATCGGCGCGCTCACCGGTGAGGTGGTGCGGCGCGTCACCGGCCAGACCCTCCAGGAGGTGTACGAGTCCCGGATACGGGCCCCGTACGACCTCGACTTCTACATGGGACTGCCCCAGGCCCTCGAACCCCGGGTGCGCGCCGTCCAGCCGATGCTGCCCACCCCCGAGCAGCAGGCCGAGCTGGACGCGGCGGCGACGGGCGCGTACGGCCTCCTCGGCATCGCCTTCAACCTCAACCACCCCACCGAGCCGACCGATCTGCAGAGGCTGTTCGACTCCCCCGTCATACGGGCCGCCGGACCCGCGTCCGTGGGCGGCATCGCCTCCGCGCGCGGCCTGGCCAAGATGTACGCGGCAGCCATCGGCGAGGTGGACGGCCGGGCCCCGCTGCTCAAGCCCGACACCGCCGCCGCGTTCGCACAGATCCACTCCGCCGGGCACGATCTGGTCGCCGGTGAGCGCGGCGTCTACGGCCTCGGCTTCACCGTGGTCAGCGACGAGTACTCCTTCCTCGGGCAGGGTGCCTTCGGCCACAGCGGCGCGGGCGGTTCCCTGGCGTTCGCCGACCCCCGCAGCGGCCTGGCCTACGGCTACTCCCGCCGCCGCTACGCCTTCCCGGGCGGCGCGGCCCCGGAGAACGCCCGGCTGGCCCGCGCCGTCCACCGCGCGGTGACCGGCCGCCGCTGAGGGCGGGACGGCGGGTGCCTGCCGCGGCGCGGGCGGCGGGCGCCTGTCCCGGCGCCTGCGCGTCTGATTGCATGGCCTCATGACCGATCAGCGACCGCTGGACGCGGAGGAGGTCCTGGACGTCGTCGACGAGGAGGACCGGGTGGTGGGGCAGGCGCCGCGCGCCGAGGTGTACGCCCGCAGGCTGCGCCACCGGTGCACGTTCGTCCTGGCCCGGGACGCCGTGGACCGGATCTTCGTGCACCGCCGCACGGCACGCAAGCTCGTCTTCCCCTCGCACTACGACATGTTCGTCGGCGGGGTCGTCGGCGCCGGCGAATCGTATGACGAGGCGGCCCTGCGCGAGGCGGAGGAGGAACTCGGCGTCCGCGGGCTGCCCCGCCCCGTACCGCTCCTGAAGTTCCTCTACGAGACGCCCGAGCACTCCTGGTGGTCGGCCGTCTACGAGGTGCGCTGCGAACTTCCGGTCCGGCCGCAGAGCTCCGAGGTCGCCTGGCACACCTTCCTCACGGACGAAGAACTGGAACAGCGCCTTCCGCAATGGGAGTGGACCCCGGACGGCCTGGCCGCCTACCAGCGGCTCCGCGCACTGCGGACGCGGGGCGGGCGCGCCGGGTGACCCGATGCCCGTCGAGGGCCTTGAGAAACCGCGGCTCCAGATGCGCCGGGGCTCGTACGAAGCAGTCGGTTGTCAGTTCCCCGGCCGCCACCAGGGCGCGGCCGGGCCCGCAGGCGGGAACGCGCAGGTGGTCATCGCTCACCCCCGCACCGCGGAGGACCGGCGCACCACCCCGGCCGGTAGGGTCTGAGGCATGATCCTCACCGTCACGGACCGGCTGCGATCGCTCGGGGCGGGAGTGCGGTGGTGGTTCACACCGGAGCGGGTCCGCGAGGAAGGCACGACACCCGACTACCGTTTCTCCCTCGCCAACGAACGCACCTTCCTGGCCTGGCTGCGCACCGGCCTCGCGCTGATCGGCGGCGGCTTCGCGGTGGACCAGTTCCTGCTCCGGATGCACCAGGGTCCGCGGCTGGCCTTCACGGTCGTGCTGCTGGTGGGCGGCGCGCTGTGCGCGGTACGCGCCGTCAACCACTGGGTACGTTGTGAACGGGCGATGCGGCGCGGCGCGGACCTGCCGGTCTCCCGCTTCCCGGCCGCCCTCGCGGTCGGCGTCGCCCTGCTCGCGGCGGCCCTGGTCGTCCTCGTCGCGACCGGCCGGACCCGCTGACCGATGACGACCGGACCCGCCGTCCGATGACCGGGCCCGCGGAGAAGGACCGCGCTCCGCGCCGCGACCCGGGACTGCAACCGGAGCGCACCCGCCTGGCCTGGCGGCGGACGACGCTGTCCTGTACGGCGGTGGCTCTCCTCGCTGCCCGCCGGGCCGCCCAGGAAGGCGGTTCCGGCCGGCCGGCGGCGCTCCTGACGCTGGTACTGGTGGGCCTGGCATGGCTGGCGTTCCTGATCACCGCTCAGCAGCGGGTGCGCGCCCTGTCCACCGCCCGCCCACCCGCCCTGTCCCCCCGTACGGCACTGACCCTGACGGCGTGCGCCCTGGCCCTGACCGCCTCGGGCGCGGCGCTCCTCCTCCGGAAAGGTCAGCCATGAACTTCACCGACCTGGCCGGCGACCTGCGACACCCCGCCGTCGACGCGTTCCTGACGGCCGTGGACGCTTCGATGAACAGCACCACCCTGTTGCTCAAATTCGCCGTCGACATACCGGTCACGGCACAGAACCGGCACCGCGTACTCCACGCTTTCCTGCGTGATGACCTGTTCGAAGAGATGATGGTCGCCGCCGACCGCGTACGCGACTGGTACAACCTGTCGGACCACTTCGACGAGGGCGTTTGCGAGCGCCCACTCCTGCGTGCGGGATTCCGCGCGGCGGTGAGCCCCCTCAGCCGTACGGAATTCGTGGCGCGGCTGGGCTGGATGCTCTGCGAGGCGTTCAGCCCCTACAGACGGCACTACACCAAAAGCGATGCCGAAAAGCTCGTACGCGATGTCACCCACCAGTTGCTGGGCCAGGACGACTGCCCATGGCTGTTCGCCTCGGTCGAGCCCGACTTCCTGCGCTCCAGTGGCTACTTCAGCGGCGAAGAGGCCCTGCGCCCGGTGTACTTCGACGGCAGCGACTCCGATACCGCCACGTTCATCCATGGTGGACATGTCTGCTATCTCCTGCTGACCAACGGCTCACCCTGAACCGGCGTCCGTGCAACCGTGCGGCCATGCGTCCGTGCTCCGGCTGCCGCGCCAGGGTGCCGGGCGGGTGAGCGCCACCGTGCTCACCCGCCCGGCAGGAACGGCTTCAGCCGAACAGCCGGTCCACCGGCGCCAGCGCCGTACGCGGTTCGATCCCCCGGAACCACAGGCCGGCCAGGAAGGCCAGCGCCGCCTCCTGCGATCCGGCGTGGTCCAGGCCGCCCACGTCCATGGGCTCACAGCCCATGTCCCGTACGAGAGCGCGTACGGTCTCCAGGGCCGTGGCGTCGTCGCCGCACAGCGGAACGGCGAGCGGGCCGTCCTGGAAGACCGGCGGCGTCAGCGACCAGACAGCGGGGGTGCACAGGTTGAATGCCTTGACGACCCGCGCGCCACGCGCGATCTCGGCGATGTGCGCGGCGGCACTCGGCCGGCCTCCCTCGATCCCTATGGGAGCGCCCTTGTCATCCAGCGGGTTGGTGCAGTCGATGAGCGTACGGCCGCCCAGCTCCCCCTCCCGGGCGCCCGCCGCCGTCAGCGCGTCCTCCACCGCGGTGTACGGCACGGCCAGCAGCACCGCCTCCCCGAAGGCGGCGGCCTCGCGCAGGCTTCCGGCACCCGCCGCGCCGCCGATCCGCCCGGCGAGCGCCGCCGCCTTCTTCCCGTCCCGCGCCCCGACGTACACCTCGTGCCCGGCCCGCGCCCACTGCGTCGCGAGCGCTTGCGCCATGGGTCCCGCGCCCAGCGTCCCGATCCTCATCTGTGCTCCTCTCCCCGCAATTTCGCGGGTTCTTGTGTGCTTCCGGGTGTTTTCTTGTGGTCTGTCACTCGCGACACCCTGACGTGCGGATGCCTCGTCCAAGGACACTAGGAAGCCCGTTGGGAACCGCGTGGTACCTAACGGATGGGTTAGGAGGAGTGGTGCACCAGGAGTGCGAGGCACATGAGAACCGCCAGGACCACCGGCGGTTGCGAGGAGCGGGAGACGGAATGAGCGGAACGACGGCGGACATCCGGCCACCGGGAGGAACCGACGCCTTCGTCGCCGACTGCCGGGCGCGGATCGGCATCGATGTGCTGTCGCACACCTGGAACGCCGTGGTGGTCTTCGCCCTGCGGGACGGCCCGCGGCGGCCCGGCGAGCTGCGCACGGCGATCGGCGGCATCAGCGCCAAGGTGCTGACCCAGACGCTGCGCCGGCTGGAGGGTTACGGCCTGGTGGAGCACCGCCGTTACGCCCAGGCGCCACCGCGCGTCGAGTACCGGCTGACGGCCGTCGGCCGCGGTCTGCTGGTTCCCCTGAAGGCACTGGGTGAGTGGTCCTGGGAGTACGGTGACGCGGTCCTCGCGGCACAGGAGCGGGCCGACGCGACGGCGCGCGGCCGGGACGGACAGCCATGAAGTGAGAGAAGTGAAGGGACATCCATGGGCAGCGAAGAGCCGTACGTGACCCAACTGGCGCCCGGCGTCAGCGCGTTCGTCCAGCCGGACGGGGGCTGGTGCCTGAACAACGCGGGCATCGTCACCGACGGCGGGGACACGGTCCTGGTGGACACCGCCGCCACGGAGCGCCGCGCCCGTCTGCTGCGCCGGCGGATCGTCGAGGGCGGGGCGCCGCCGCCCCGTGTGGTGGTCAACACCCATCACCACGGCGACCACACCTACGGCAACGGCGTCTTCGCGCCCGGGGCGACCATCGTCGGGCACACCGCGTGCCGCCGGGAGCAGCTCGCCGCCGGCCGTCAGTTGCACCTGGTGTGGCCGGAGGTGGAGTACGGCGACATAGCGATCACCGCCCCCACCGTCACGTACACCGACACCCTCACCCTCCACGCCGGGGACACCGAGGTCCGGCTCATCCACCCGGGCGTGGCGCACACCCCGGGCGACACCGTCGTCTGGCTGCCGGAGCAGCGCGTGGTGTTCACCGGCGACCTGGTCTTCAACGGGGGGACGCCGTTCGTCTTCATGGGGTCGGTGGCGGGCTCGCTGCGCGCCGTGGAGCTGCTGCGCGGCCTCGGCGCGGAGACGGTGGTGCCGGGGCACGGGCCGGTCACCGGGCCCGAGGTGTACGACACCGTGGAGCGCTATCTGCGGTACGTCACCGAGCTGGCGGCCGAGGGGTGGGCGGCGGACCGTACGCCGCTGGAGGTGGCCCGCGGCGCCGACCTCGGGGAGTTCGCGGCGCTGCGGGAGAGCGAGCGGCTGGTGGCGAATCTGCACCGCGCGTACGCGGAGCTGGCGGGGCAGGCGCCGGGCACGCGGCTGGACCCGCTGCTGGGGTTCGGGGACATGACGGAGATGAACGGCGGGGTGCCGGTGGCCTGCCACGCCTGATGCCGTCTCCGGCGGGAGGTATGAGAGGCAGGAGGCGTACGGGCCGTACGGGGCGATCCCGTACGGCCCGTCGGGGGCCGGGACCGACGCGCCAAGTCCCGCGCCCCGCCCTCGGCGAGGCCTCAGCGACGCCGCGCGGGGCGGCGCCCCGGCGGCTGGGAGGGCTCGGGCCGGGCGACGGGCTCGGGGACCTCGCGGGTCTGCGGCTCCTTGCCGGTGACGGTGAGCGGCTGCCCGTAGTGCCGGATCTCCAGCGGTGCCCCCTCGACCAGCGTGTACGTGACCGAGGAGCCGGTGATCTCCACCCGCAGCCGGCGCCCGAGGACCTGTACGGCGAAGGCCAGGCGGCTGAGCCGTTCCGGGAGCTTGGGGGCGAAGTCCAGCTTCTGGCCCGCGTGCCGCATGCCGCCGAAACCGGCGACCAGGGCGATCCAGGTGCCGGCGAGCGAGGCGGTGTGCAGGCCGTCGCGGGTGTTGTTCTCCAGGTCCTTGAGGTCCATCAGGGCCGCCTCGCCCAGGTAGTCGTAGGCGAGCCGCAGATGGCCGACCTCGGCGGCCATCACCGCCTGGCAGCACGCGGACAGCGAGGAGTCCCGTACGGTCAGCGGCTCGTAGTAGGCGAAGTTGCGGGCCTTGTGGTCGGCGTCGAAGGCGTCCCCGCGCTTGTACATGGCCAGGACGAGGTCGGCCTGCTTGACCACCTGCTTGCGGTACAGGTCGAAGTAGGGGAAGTGCAGCATGAGCGGGTACTGGTCGGCCCGGGTGGTGGAGAAGTCCCACATCTGGTGGCCGGTGAACCCGGCGGACTGTTCGTGTACCTCCAGCGTGCGGTTGTACGGTATGGCCACGGCCTCGGCCGCGTCCCGCCAGCGGGCGCTCTCCTCGTCGTCCGCGCCCAGCGCCGCGGCCTCGCGCGGGTGCCGTTCGACCACGTCGGCCGCGGCCCGCAGGTTCGACTGGGCCATCAGGTTGGTGTAGACGTTGTCGTCCGCGACGGCGCTGTACTCGTCGGGCCCGGTCACCCCTTCGATGTGAAAGCGGCCCTGGTGGTCGTGGTGCCCCAGCGACTGCCACAGCCGGGCGGTCTCCACCAGGACGGGCACCGCCGTCTCCCGTTCGAACTCCTCGTCGCCGGTGGCGGCGACGTACCGGACGACCGCGTCGGCGATGTCGGCGTTGACATGGAAGGCGGCGGTCCCGGCCGGCCAGTAGGCCGAGCACTCCGAACCGTCGATGGTCCGCCAGGGGAAGGCGGCTCCGCGCAGGCCCAGTTGCCGGGCCCGCTCCCGCGCCGCGGGCAGGGTGTTCTGCCGCCAGCGCAGTGCCTCGGCCACCGCGCAGGGCGAGGTGTAGGTGAGCATCGGCAGGACGAAGGTCTCGGTGTCCCAGAAGGTGTGGCCGTCGTAGCCGGAGCCGGTCAGGCCCTTGGCCGGGATGGCCCGCTGTTCGGCCCGGGCCCCGGCCTGGAGGACGTGGAAGAGGGAGAAGCGGACGGCCTGCTGGATCTCCGCGTCGCCGTCCACCTCGACGTCCGCGCGGGCCCAGAAGTCGTCCAGGTAGGCGCGCTGCTGGTCCACCAGACCCTGCCAGCCGGTGCTGCGGGCGCCGGCCAGCGCGGCGTCCACCTGGTCGCGTACGGCCGGCAGCGAGCGGACGCCCGACCAGCCGTAGGCCACCATCTTCTCCAGGCACAGGGAGCGGCCCGGGGCCAGCAGCGCGGTGACGGTCAGCCGGCTGACGTCCTGGCCGCTCTCGCAGTCGGTACGGGTGGAGTCCGGGCCCCGCACGATGTGGTCGGCGGCGGTGGCGATCCGCTGTCCGCTGTGGCGGGTGCGGTGGATCAGCCGCTGCCGCATGCCGGAGGCGAAGTGTTCCTCGGGCTCCAGCGGTGATTCCAGCACCGAGGAGACCCGCGGGTCACCGGTGATCTTGGGCATCTGCTCGTTGGCGACGAGTTCGGACTGCACCACGACCCGTACCTCGGAGTTCAGCGGCTCCACCTCGTAGGACACGGCGGCGATGGCACGCTGGGTGAAGGAGACCAGGCGGGTGGAGCGCACCCGTACGGTGCAGCCGGCCGGCGAGGTCCACTCGCAGGTGCGGTGCAGCAGTCCGTTGCGCAGGTCCAGCACGCGTTCGTGGCAGCGCAGCCGCCCGTAGCGCAGGTCGAAGGGCTCGTCGTTGACGAGCAGCCGGATGAGTTTGCCGTTGGTGACGTTGATAACGGTCTGCCCGGATTCGGGGTAGCCGTATCCGGCCTCGGCGTACGGCAGGGGGTGGAGTTCGTGCACGCCGTTGAGGTAGGTGCCGGGCAGGCCGTGCGGCTCTCCCTCGTCCAGGTTGCCGCGCCAGCCCACATGGCCGTTGGACAGTGCGAAGACGGACTCGCTCTGCGGCAGCACGTCCAGGTGCAGTTCGCTCTCGCGCAGCGCCCAGGGCTCGCACGCGTACGAGGAGTGGGTGATCACGCGGTTACCTCCAGCAGTTCGGCGAGGTCCCGGACGACCACGTCGGCGCCGTGCCGCCGCAGCGCGTCGGCCTGGCCGACCCGGTCCACGCCGACCACGTACCCGAAGTTCCCGGCCCGGCCGGCGTCCATGCCGGCCAGCGCGTCCTCGAAGACGGCGGCCTGCGCCGCGGGCACGCCCAGTTCTTTCGCGGCTTCCAGAAAGGTGTCCGGGTGCGGCTTGCCGGGGAGTTTGCGTTCGGCCGCCACGATGCCGTCGATCCGTACGTCGAAATGTCCCTCCATGCCGACGGCGGCCAGGACGTCGCGGCAGTTGGCGCTGGAGGAGACCACGGCGGTGGCGGCTCCCGACCGGCGTACGGCGTCCAGATAGCGGCGGGAGCCTTCGTACGCCTCGACGCCGTCCTTGCGGATCTTCTCCAGCAGCACCGCGTTCTTACGGTTGCCCAGGCCGTTGACGGTGTCCCGGTCGGGCGGGTCCTGCGGGTCACCCTCGGGCAGGTGGATGCCGCGGGAGGCGAGGAAGGTGCGTACACCGTCGGCGCGCGGGCGCCCGTCGACGTACTCGTCGTAGTCGGTGACCGGGTCGAAGGGGGTGAAGCCCGCGCCGTCCCGGCGGCGCAGGAACGCATCGAAGATCTCCTTCCAGGCGGCCGTGTGCACCACGGCGGTCTTGGTCAGGACACCGTCGAGGTCGAACAGACAGGCACGGATGGTGTCGGGGAGTCCGAGTGCGGTCGGCGAATGCGTCATGGAAGGCGCTTCCCCGCCGGACGTGGTGGGTATGTCTGGTCAGGGCATTTCCCGCCCGGCCGGCAGCCACCGGGGCCGGCCGGAGCCTGAGGGCGTCCGGGCCGGGGCCACCCGGCGTCCGTCCGGGGTGTCCGCCCGCTGTTCGTCCGAGGTGTCCGCCCGGCGTGCGCCCGGGGTTCGTCTAGGGTGCGCGCATGCGGCTGCTCCTGATGTCCGACACGCATCTGCCCAAACGCGCCAAGCGGCTCCCGGACGAGTTGCTGGCGCACATCCCGCTCGCCGACGCCGTCGTGCACGCCGGGGACTGGGTGGACACCGCCACGCTGGACCTGCTGGAGTCGCGGGCCGCGCGGGTCGTCGGTGTGTACGGCAACAACGACGGGCCCGAGCTGCGCGCCCGGCTGCCGGAGGTGGCCCGGACCGAGCTGGGCGGGGTCCGGTTGGCGGTGGTGCACGAGACCGGGCCCGCGAAGGGGCGCGAGCAGCGCTGCGCCGACCGGTTCCCGGACGTGGACGTCCTGGTGTTCGGTCACAGTCACATCCCGTGGGACTCGGTGGCCCCGGGCGGTCTGCGGCTGCTGAACCCCGGGTCGCCGACCGACCGGCGGCGCGAGCCGTACCGGACGTTCATGACCGCCGAGGCGGCCGACGGGGAACTGCGCGAGGTGCGGCTGCACCGGATCCCGCCCCCGTGAGGTACGTGAGGGGGCCGTCCCGGTGGAGGGTGGGCGGGCGCCCGCCCGGAAGACGGGCGCCCGCACCCGTGCCGCGGAGCGGCCCGGCCCGGGAAGGGCCGGGACGGGCCGTCCGCCACCTGCGGCTCGGTCAGCTCTTTTGCTTGCAGACGTTGCCGGAGGTCGGGTTCAGCAGCGCGATGATGTCGATCGTGTTGCCGCAGACCTCGACCGGGATGTGGATCGGAACCTGGATCGTGTTGCCCGACAGGAGGCCCGGACTGTTGGCCGCGACCCCATTGGGGCCGGTGTCGGCGACAGCGGTTCCGGCCGTACCGGCGAAGCCGGCGGCGACCAGAGCGGTGGCGGCGATTACCGAACGGATACGCATTGTTGTTCTCTCCCTAGTTGGGGTTGGGGGAACAACCAGGACATATCTTCATACCGGTAACGGCCGTGCATTGCTGTAGCCGTGGGCGTGTCCACCCCCCGTTCGGCCCCGAGGACTTGCCGGACGGGCGACGCCGTGCGGAGACCTGCGGACCCGGCGGGCGCGCCTCCACGTTACCCCTCGTGGCTCCCATAGGGGCGCGTGAGGATCTCCATGCCGTGGCCGGACGGGTCCAGGAAGTACAGGCCGCGCCCGCCGTGGTGATGGTTGATCTCCCCGGGCTGTTTCCCGTGCGGATCCGCGAAGTATGCGATTCCCTCCCGCCGGATGACCGCGAAGGCCGCGTCGAACGCCTCGTCGGACACGAGGAACGCGTAATGCTGCATGGTGATGGACTCCGCGGGAATCGTGGCGAAGTCCAGGGTGACCCCGTTGCCGGTGGCCACCGGGATGAACGGACCCCATTCGGTCCCGGTCTCAAGCCCGAGAATGCGGGCGAGGAACTCGGCGGACTCCCGGTTGTCCCGGGAGTGGACGATGGTGTGGTTGAACTCGACCGACACGGTGGAATGCCTCCACAAGGCATCTCACGGGCACCTCCATGCCTCACCCGGCCGGTGACCGGCACGCGATGCCGTGCCGGTGATATTAGCCGCGCGATCAGGCGGAAGACAGCCGTCCCTTTCCGTACGCGGACGCGTGACCCACACCCCACGTACGCACCCTGGACGTCATACCGACTAGTCGGCATGATCGTGTCGTCCCGTCCGCCCACTCCGTACGGAGGAGCACGATGAGCAAGGGCACCCCACCCCCGCGGCAGCCGGCCCAGGAGGCGCCACCGGGCCTGGACCCGGAGCGGCTGCGGGAGTACCTGGACCGCGAGCGGCCGGACCTGGCGCGCGGCCCGCTCGCCGCGGAGCTGATCGAAGGCGGACGGTCCAACCTCACCTACCGGGTCACCGACGGCACCGGCCAATGGGTCCTGCGCCGCCCGCCCCTGGGGCACGTACTGGCCACCGCGCACGACATGCGGCGCGAGCACCGCGTCATCAGCGCGCTGCACCCCACGCCGGTGCCGGTACCGCGCACGCTGCTGCTGTGCGAGGACGAGACGGTGATCGGGGCGCCGTTCTACATCATGGAGCTGGTGGCCGGCACGCCGTACCGGACCACCTCCCAGCTCGCCGCGCTCGGGCCCGGGCGCACCCGCGGCGTCGTCCTCTCGCTGCTCGACACCCTCGTCGACCTGCACGCCGTGGAGCCGCAGGCGGTCGGGCTCGGCGACTTCGGCCGGCCCGAAGGGTTCCTGGAGCGTCAGTTGCGGCGCTGGGACAAGCAGTTGGCGGCCTCCCGGAACCGGGACCTGCCGGGCATCGAGGAGCTGCACCGGACCCTGGCGGCGGCGCTGCCCCGCTCCCCGCGCCCGCCGTCGTCCACGGCGACTACCGGCTGGACAACGTCCTGGTCGGCGCGGACGACCGGATCACCGCGGTGCTGGACTGGGAGATGTCCACGGTCGGCGATCCGCTGACGGACCTGGGCCTGCTCGTGATGTACAGCGAACAGGAGGATGTGCCCGGGTCGCCGGTCGCCACGACGGGCGGCGCCCCGGGCCACCCCGCGCCCGGCGAACTGATCGAGCGGTACGCCTCCCGCTCGGGCCGTGACGTCGACGCCCTCCCCTGGTACACCGCCTTCGCCTATTTCAAACTCGCGGTGATCCTGGAGGGCATCCACTACCGCTTCACCCTCGGCCGGACCCTGGGCCCTGGCTTCGACCGGATCGGCGAGCTGGTCCCGGTCTTCATCGACCGCGGACTGGCCACCTTGACCACCGTGAAGGAAGGCTGAGCACACGATGGACTTCGCCTATGACGCCCGCACCGAAGAACTGCGCGGCAGGCTGCTGGCCTTCATGGAGGAGCATGTCCGCCCGGCCGAGCAGGTGGCGCGCGAGCAGCGGGCGGCGCTCGCCTCCCCCTGGGACACCCCGCAGGTCGTACGGGACCTCCAGGCCGAGGCCCGCCGTCAGGGGCTGTGGAACCTCTTCCTGCCCGGCACGGAGTACGGGGCGGGGCTGACCAACCTCCAGTACGCACCGCTGGCCGAGATCACCGGCCACAGCCCCGAGCTGGCGCCCACCGCCCTGAACTGCGCGGCCCCCGACACCGGCAACATGGAGCTGCTCGCGCAGTTCGGGGACGAGCGGCAGAAGAAGCGGTGGCTGGCTCCGCTGCTGGCCGGGGAGATCCGGTCGGCGTTCGCGATGACCGAGCCGGACGTGGCCTCCTCGGACGCGACCAACATCGAGACCCGTATCGAGCGGGACGGCGACGAGTACGTCATCAACGGCCGCAAGTGGTACATCTCCGGCGCGATGAACCCGCTGTGCTCCGTCTTCATCGTGATGGGCAAGACCGATCCGGACGGCTCCGACATCCGGCGTCAGCAGTCGATGGTGCTGGTGCCGCGCGACACCCCCGGCCTGGTGATCCGGCGGGCCATGCGGGTGTACGGCTACGAGGACCACCAGCACGGCGGCCACGCCGAGGTGGTCTTCGAGAACGTACGCGTCCCGGTGGACCACCTGATCGGCGAGGAGGGCGGCGGCTTCGCCATCGCCCAGGCCCGGCTGGGGCCCGGCCGCATCCACCACTGCATGCGGCTGATCGGCATGGCCGAACGCGCCGTCGAGCTGATGTGCCGGCGCGCCCTGACCCGTACGGCCTTCGGGAAGCCGCTGGCGCGCCAGGGCGTCGTCCAGCAGTGGATCGCGGACGCGCGGGTCGCCATCGAGCAGTTGCGGCTGCTGGTGCTGAAGACCGCGTGGCTGATGGACACCGTCGGCAACAAGGGCGCGCACACCGAGATCCAGGCCATCAAGATCGCCACGCCGCGCACGGTCGTGGACATCATCGACCGCGCGGTGCAGTTGCACGGCGCGGGCGGGGTCGGGCAGGACTTCCCGCTGGCGGAGCTGTGGGCGGCGGCCCGTACGCTGCGGCTCGCGGACGGGCCGGACGAGGTGCACCAGCGGTCGCTGGCCCACAGGGAGCTGCGGCGGCACGCGGGGGCGTGACCGGGCGGCCGGAGACCGGCGCACGCCGGGGGTGACCGGGCGGCCGTCCCCCGGCGCCGCCCGCGTCCGCTCCCACGGGCCCTGCGGGTCCTACGGGCGCAGGGCACGCAGCAGCAGGTCGGCGAGGTGGTCGGCGACCTGCCGCGGCGTCAGCGGCCCGTCCTCGCGGTACCACGTGCCCAGATGGTGCACCGAGCCGAAGTGGTAGTCCACGACCAGGTCGGCCGGGGTGCGGTCGTTGAACACCCCGGACCGCTGCCCCTCCTCCACCAGCGCGCGGAACCGCTCGTGGTAGCGCCGCCGTTCGGCCCGTACCTGCTTGTCCTTCTCGGGACTGAGGTGATGGATCGAACGGAAGAAGATCTTGGTGTCGTCCAGGTTCTCGATGGTGGTGACGACGACGTCCGCGGCGGCGGCGCGCAGCCGCTCCTCCACGGGCGCGTCGGCGCCAGCGAAGCGGTCCAGCCGCTCCTGCTGGAGCCGCAGGACCCGCCCGTACACCTCGTGCAGCAGATCGTCCTTGGAACCGAAGTAGTGGTAGAGCGCCCCTTTGGTGACGCCCGCGGCCTCCACGATCTCCTGTACGGAGGTGCGGTCGTACCCGCGCTCCGCGAAGAGCCGGGTGGCGGTGGCCAGCAGCCTCTGTGCCACGGGCTTGCTGCTCCCGCCGCCGTCCGTCGTGCCGGCCATCGCCCTCACCTGTCCTTCTTGCAGTGCTTCAGTGCTGTGGTGCTGTCGTACTTGGTGGTGCCCGGTCTGCCCGGTTCCGCGGCGGTCACCGCCGGGCGCCGGGCACCTCTACCGGTTCTACCGGTGCTGCCCGTTTTCGCGCTCGCGCAGCTCCCGACGGAGGATCTTGCCACTCGCCGTCTTCGGCAGCTCCTCCAGGATCTCCACCTGCCGCGGATATTTGTACGCCGCCAGCCGCTCCCGGCAGTACGCGGACAGGTCGGCCGGCGCCGGCCGCCGCCCGGGGCGCAGGCTCACGAACGCCTTGACCGACTCGCCGCGGTAGGCGTCCGGCACGCCGACGACCGCCGCCTCACGCACCGCCGGATGCGTGTACAGGACGTCCTCGACCTCCCTGGGCCACACCTTGAAACCGGACGCGTTGATCATGTCCTTCTTCCGGTCGACGACGTAGAGCCAGCCCTCGTGGTCCATGAAGCCGGTGTCACCGGTGCGCAGTTCACCGTCCGGCAGGCCCTCGGCGGTCTCCTGGGGGCGCCGCCAGTACCCGGGCACCACCTGTGGGCCGCGCACCGCTATCTCGCCCTGCTCGCCGAAGGGCACGTCCTCGCCACGCTCGTCGATGATCCGTACGACCGTGTCGGGGCCGGGCACCCCGACGGCGAGCGTCCCCGAGGCCGGGTCCACCGGGGCCGGCCGGCCGGGCGGGACGCTGGCGCACGGGGCGGTGCACTCCGTCAGGCCGTAACCGTTGTGCACATAAGGGCCGAACCGCTCGCGGAAGGTCTCGACCAGCGCGGGCGGCAGCGGCGCGCCACCGGAGGCCATGAAGGTGAAGGACGCGAAGTGCTCACGGCCGGCCGCGGGGTGCGCCATCAGCGCCATGTAGGCGGTGGACGGGCCGACCGTATAGGCGGGGCGGTGCTCCAGGAAGGCGTCCAGGACGACGCCCGCCTCGAAGCGGTGGGCCAGGGCCAGGGTCCCGGCGTTGACGATGCAGGCGGCCAGCTCGCAGACCATGCCGGTGATGTGGAAGAGCGGCGCGAGGACGAAGTACGTGGCGCCGTCGGGGAGCCCGAGGGCGGTGCGCTGGCGCTCGGCGTTGTAGGTGATGTTGCCGTGGGTGTTGGTCGCGCCTTTGGGGGTGCCGCTGGTACCGGAGGTGTAGCTGATGAGGGCGATGTCGTCGGCGGCGGGCGCCATGTCTTCCGTACGAGCCCCCGTACCGGCTTGTGTGCGTCTGCGCGCCCCGGCCCGCGCCACCGTGAGCAGGTCGTCGGCCCCCTCGCACCGGCCCGGCCGCCCGCCGCGCAGCACCCGCTCGTCGTCACGTGACTGGAAGTCCCGATCGCACCCCGTCAGCGCGGTCCGTACGGACGGCACCCCGGCGGCGGTCTCGCGCAAGAAGGCGTCCCAGGTCCGGTCCGCGCACAGGATCGCGGTGGCCCCCGCGTCGGTGAGGATGTGCGTCATCTCCGCCGACTTGTACATGGGGTTGACGGGCACCACCACTCCCCCGGCCTTCCAGACGGCGAGCAGCGCCAGCACGAAGTGCGGGGTGTTCTGGAACATCACCGCCGCCCGGTCGCCGCGCCGGAAACCGCGTGCGGCGAGGTGGGCGGCCACCCCGTCACTGAGCGCGTCGGTCTCGGCGTAGGACAGCCGTCCGTCGAAGTAGGCGAGCGCCGTGCGGTGCGGCACCCGGCGGACGGCGTCGCGGAAGGCGTGCAGCACCGAGGGCGGCGGGTGGACGGGGGCGCGCTGGGCTTCGGTGAGCAGTGCCAGCCAGGGCTTGTCCTCATAGGAGGTCATCGGGGTGCGGCCCTTCCTTCCTGTTGGTCCCTGTGAATCCCTGTGAGCTGTACGGTCCCGCCTACCCGACCTCCCCGGCCTCTCCGGCCTGCCCGCTCCCCCCGCTCCCTCCGGCCCCCGCGCTCCTGCCCACCGCGCGTTCGAGCTTCTGCTGAAGGTGGTTCATTCCGGCCAGCCACCCGTCGGGGTCGGTGGCCCGTACCGCGTAGTACTCGGCGACCTCCGGGTGCGGCAGGACCAGGAACCGGCGCTCGGCCACCGCATCGAACAGCGCGTCGGCCACCGCCTCGGGTTCGATGACCCCGGGGGCGAGGAACAGGTCACCGGCGACTCCCGCGCCGGCGAGCATGTCGGTCCGTACGCCCTGGGGGCAGATCGCGTGCACGTCGATGCCGCGGTGCCGGTAAGTCGTCGAGAGCCACTCGGCGAAGGCGTACGCGGCGTGCTTGGTGACGCTGTACGGCGCGGAGCCGACCATGGTGAGCAGCCCGGCGGCCGAGACGGTTGCGACGAAACGGCCACTGCCGCGCTCCAGCCACTCGGGCACCAGCTCGCGCGCGGCCCGTATGTGTGCCATCACGTTGACGTCCCACGTCCGCTGCCACACCTCTTCCGCCGCCTCGGGACCGCCGCCGGGAGCGATCCCGGCGTTGGCGCAGAAGACGTCGATCGCCCCGCCGAGCGCGTCACGGGCGGCGGGCACCACCGAGGAGGCGTCACCGGGCACGGCGATCGCTCCGAGAGCCTGCGCGGTCCGCCGCGCCTTCACCTCGTCCAGGTCGTTGACCACGACCCGGGCACCGCGCTCGACGAATCCGCGGGCCAGCGCGGCACCGATGCCCCCGCCCGCTCCGGTCACGACAACGGCCTTGTCCCGTACGGCTTCCACGCCGCTCCTCCTCAGGTCGACCCCACCCTGCTGTTCTTGCCTTCTCTTCGCTTCGCTTCTCTTGCGGTCGCCTCTCGCACCCGCTCATGACCTCGCCCGCCAGGCAGACTAACCAGTCGGTATGTCCGGACGGAAGGGCGCGTCGGCAGGACGGCACGGGCGGCCCGGTGCGTTCCGTCCGGTGCCCCGGCGCGTTAGCGTGCGCACGACACGGATTTCGGTCACGGGCCCCGGTCGCGGCCCGGTCACGAAGGAGTGCGCATGAGCCTGTCGAGACGGAATCTCCTGACGGCCACCGGCGCCGCGACGGTGGCGGTCGCCGCACCGGTCGCGGGGGACGGCACGGCCGCCGCCGGAACGGAGACGGAGGCGCGGACGGGTGGGAACGGGGGCGGCGGGAGCGGGGGCGGCGGGCGCCGGGTCCGTACGGGCTTCGAGCGGCTGGCGGCCGACGGCTACGCGCTGCTCGACGGCCGTCGGATCGGCGTCGTCACCAATCCGACCGGCGTCACACGGGACGTGCGGCACATCGTGGACGTGATGCACGCCGACCGGCGGGTGGAGCTGATCGCCGTCTTCGGCCCCGAGCACGGCTTTCGCGGGACGGCGCAGGCGGGCGGCTCGGAAGGCAGTTACGAGGACCCCGCGACCGGTCTGCCCGTGCACGACACGTACGGCAAGAGCGGCCGGGCCCTGGCCGGCATCTTCACCACGTCCGGCGTGGACACCGTCCTCTTCGACATCCAGGACGTCGGCGCACGCTTCTACACCTACATCTGGACGCTCTACGACTGCATGGTCGCGGCCGTCCTGGCGGGCAAGAGCTTCGTCGTGCTGGACCGGCCGAACCCGGTGACCGGACGGGACGCCCGCGGCCCGGTACTGGACCGCTCCCAGGCGTCCGGCGTCGGCCGTGAGCCGGTCGCGCAGGCGCACGGGATGACGGTGGCGGAGCTGGCGCTGCTGTTCAACGGCGAGTTCGTACCGCAGGCGGCGGGCCGGGCCGTGGAGTTGGAGACCGTGTGCATGAGCGGCTGGCGGCGCGGGGACTTCTTCGAGGCGACGGGCCTGCCGTGGGTGCCGCCGAGCCCCAACATGCCCACCGTCGACACCGCCCTGGTCTACTCCGGCACCTGCCTGTTCGAAGGTACGAACCTGTCGGAGGGGCGGGGCACCACCCGCCCCTTCGAACTCCTCGGCGCGGACGGCATCGACCACAGGTGGGCCGCGGCGGCCAACGAACTCGGGCTTCCCGGGGTGCGCTTCAGGGAGGCGTACTTCGCCCCGACCTTCTCCAAGTTCCAGGGCAGGACCATCGGCGGCGTCCAACTGCACGTCCACGACCGCACGTCGTACGACCCGGTCCGTACCGGCATCGCGCTCCTGGTGACCGCCAAGCGGGTGTGGAGCGGCTTCGCCTGGCGGCCCGACCACTGGATCGACAAACTGACGGGCTCCACGACGGTCCGGACCATGATCGACGCGGGCGCCGGCACGGACGAGGTGACCGCCGCCTGGCGCGAGGACCTGGCACGCTTCCGCGCGGTGCGACAGCGCTATCTGCGCTACTCATAGACGCGCCGGGGACTCGGCTTCCGCGCGCCGCCGCCGGTGGTACGAGAGGGTGACGGCGCCGAGCAGCGGCCCCCAGGCGATCAGGGGCAGGTAAAGGAATCCGACGACGACGTCGCCGACCGTGATCATGCCAGGGGCCGTCACCACGTCGGTTCCGGGGACGAGCTTCCGGACCGGCCCAGGACGGAGATCCGCGCCTCCCTCTCCCCCGTATGGGGGAGGGCACTGCGCTACTTGGCGCGTCGGTCGCGTCCCTCGCGGCGGTACCGGCGGTCGAAGCGCTGATTGCGTTCGCGCCGTTCGCAGTACTCCCGGTACGCCTCGTTGTCACGGACGCCGCGGCTTCCCCAACGCCTGTCGAGCCAGCCGCCGTAACGCACCAGGATGAAGATGATCAGGCCGGCCAGCAGCCAGAAGATGTGTGCGGTGAAACCGAGACCGATCAGCACCAGCAACAGGACGACAACCAACGTCGTCATGGCAGGACCTCCACGCTCGCACGGGTGCGGGCTCCCCGGATCCGGTGGTCCGGGCAGAGCCCACCGGGCACTAGGCACCCGGCCGTTCCCAGGCGCCTCCCCGTGCCGTGCACGGCAGTCAACGCCGGGCTCCCTGAGGTGTCAATGGCCTTGGCACGCGCGGCCGTTGACTCCGCGGCGCGGCCCGCGACGGGCCCGCGAAGGCGCTCTTGCCACTCCACCGCCGCCCCTGGTTGGGTGTGCCGTCGATTCGGGCCGCGGGCGAAGGAGTTGGGGTTGCTGATGCCGGGGCGTTCGGGGATACGACTGGTCACTGTGTGCGCGGCGCCGACAGGTGTGGCCGTGCTGCTGATGGGGGCGCTTCTGGGAGACACCGTGGCGACCGGCCCGGCGGCGCCGTCGGCCGCCAGGACGGTCGCCGGCACCACGAACACCACCGTGCGCCCCGCGAGCCGTACGGTCTCGCCCCGGCCCGATGCGCGCCGGGTCGTCCTGGCCGTTCACGGCGGTGCGGGCAGTGCACTCAAGAGGGACCGGACCTCACCCGAGCGGGAGAGGGCCTACCGTGACGGGCTGGCCGGCGCGCTGCGGGCCGGACAGCACAAGCTGCGCACCGGTGGCAGCAGTGTGGACGCCGTCGAGGCCGCGGTGCGTGTCCTGGAGGACGACCCGCTGTTCAACGCGGGCCGGGGCGCGGTGTTCAACGAGGACGCGGCCCATGAGCTGGACGCGTCGGTCATGCGCGGATCGGACCAGGCGGCGGGCGCGGTCGCGGGGGTGCGCCACGTACGCAACCCGGTGTCCGCCGCACGCCTGGTGATGGAGAAGACCCGGCACGTCCTGCTGGCCGGTGAGGGCGCCGACGACTTCGCGGCACGCAACGGTCTGCCGACCGTGACGCAGGACTACTACTGGACCGAGGCGCGGTGGCAGGAACTGCTCAAGGCCAAGGGCCGGTCGAAGCGTGCGAGAAGCGCGAGCGGGGGTGAGGAGGAGCCCGGGGCGCGGGGCACGGTCGGCGCGGTCGCCGTGGACGGCCGCAAGGACCTGGCGGCGGCGACCTCCACGGGCGGACTCGTCAACAAGATGGTCGGCCGCGTCGGCGACTCCCCCGTCGTCGGAGCGGGTACGTACGCCAAGAACGGCACCGTCGCGGCCAGTGCGACCGGAGCCGGTGAGGTCTTCATCCGCGGGGCCGCGACCGGCACCATCTCCCACCTGATCGAATTCGGCGGCAGGGACCTGGCGTCCGCCGCGTACGAGGTCGTCGTCGAGCGCCTGCCCGAACTGGGCGGGACCGGTGGTGTGATCGCTTTGAACGCGCGCGGCGACTTCGACGCGCCGCACAGCAGCGAGGGCATGCTGCACGGCTATCTGACGGCGGACGGCAAGATCGTCACCAAGGTCTTCTACGACGAGTCCCTTCCCAACCGGTAGGGCAGGGTTGGCGGGTGGGGCCACGGCCCGCCGTGGAATTGCCCCCGCGCGGCGTATGGCCGGACCCCCTCCCCCGCGCGACGATGCGCACCACGCGTGCGCTTGGGCACGCGAGCGTGACCCAGGGGGATCGCCATGGCGGGTACCGAGAACACCGATGACGCGGCCGGTACGGGCGGCGCGAGGGGTACGAGCAGTGGGAGTGGTACGAGCAGTGCGAGTGGCGTGAGCGGTGCAAGTGACGTCAGTGGTGTCAGTGGGGCAAGTGACGTGAGTGATATGAGTGGCGCGGCACACGACACCGGCGTCCCGGAGATGAGCGTACAGCCGTACTGGGAGCTGACCTTCGACGCCGACGGCGACGTCGACACCGCCCAGCGGGACCCGCTGATAGCGGGCGTCGCCCAGCAGCGCATCACCGACCTGCTGGTCTTCGCGCACGGCTGGAACAACGACCGCTCGATCGCCACCCGGCTCTACGACCGGTTCTTCGCGCCGTTCCCCGGCCTGACCGGCTCCCGCGCCCGGCTGGGGTACGTCGGCGTGATGTGGCCCGCGATGCGCTTCACCGACGAGCCGATCCCCGACTTCGACCCCACCTCGCCCGGGGAGCTGGCCATCGGCCCGCCGATGCTGGAGGAGGCGACCCGGCAGGCGCTGGCGCGCATCTTCCCCGGCCGTGACCTCACCCTCGAACGCATCGCGCAGCTCCTGGAGGAGCAGCCGGACGCCCGCTCGTCCTTCGACGAGTTCGCCCGGCTCGTACGGGATCTGGTCTCGGTCCGCGCGGGCAGCCAGGCGCAGCGGCTGGCCGAGGACATCGGCTCCGGTCAGCCCGCGATGCTCACCGACGATCCCGTGGGGGTCGCGGAGGTGTTCACCGCGGTCCTGGAGCAGGCCGCGGGGCGCGAGCTGTCCGGCGCCGGCCTGAAGCGACTGTGGAACGGCGCGAAGGAGTTCTTGCGGCAGTCCAGTTACTACGGCATGAAGCGGCGGTCCGGGGTCGTGGGGCAGTTGGGGCTCGGCCCGGTGCTCGGGCGGCTGGCACGGAGCGCACCCACGATGCGGGTGCACCTGATCGGGCACAGCTTCGGGGCGCGGCTGGTGTCGTACGCGCTGCGCGGTATGCCCGAGGGCGTGACCTGCGTGAAGTCCACCGCGCTGCTCCAAGGCGCCTTCTCGCACTACGCGTTCGCCCGGCAACTGCCGGACGAGCCGGAACACAGCGGTGCGCTGAAGGGCATGCAGGGGCGGGTGGACGGCCCGCTGGTGTCCTGCTTCTCGCAGCACGACACCGCGCTGAGCGTCCTGTACCCGCTGGCCTCGAAGCTGGCCGGGGACTCGACGGGCTTCCTGGGCCTGTTCGACCGGTGGGGGGCGATCGGCCACGACGGCATCCAGGCGGTCGAGGGCGCGCGGCGGGTCACCCTGGGGGACCCGATACCCGTCACGGGGTGTGTGAGCGTGGACGCCTCGTCGGTGGTGCGACGCGGCGGCCCGCCCGCCGGCGCGCACAGTGACATCTGCCACGAGGAGCTGGCGCGGGTGATCCTGGGAGCCGGGCGGGTCACGGGCTCGTGAACGCGCCGGCGCCCCAGCGGATCCACGCCTTGGCACGTATACGGTTCCACGCCTGCACAGATCCGCAAGCAAGTTCGATGGATCCAGGTGGCGATCCCCTACGTCCATTCCATGTCCAGTCGGGTCCTCCCCACGGAGGTGGGATGAATTGGCCGGTTTCAGAGCTCTCGCAGGACAGGTCCGCAACCCTCGTCTCGTCGCGGCACAGCGGCGGACGGCACTGCGCAAATGCCTCGAACGATTCGCCCCGTACGGGCACCGGGCGACCTGGCACCATCTGTGCACCCGGGCGGGTATCGCGACACAAGACCGCGATCCGGACCCGGAGCGGCTGATGGCCGCGATCGACGAGCTGGAGGAGGCGCGGGTGCTGTGGCTCGCGTACGAGGAGGAGTTCGCGGCCCGGCGCAGGCGTGAGAAGCACGAGGGCATCAGGCAGCCCAGCGCGATCGACGACTGGCACCGGCGGACGTGGGGCGGCTGCGACATCGTCCCGTGCGAGGCGCCGCACCGGCATCCGGCCGCGCCGCTGGCGGTGGTGCTGCGCAGCGTGATCGAGGCGATGGAGTCCGGGGAGCCGCGCGCCGACTGCCCGGTCTGCGGCGACACCCACTTCGTCTGGCGGGAGGACCTGGAGCGGTACCCGGTGTCCGGGCCGGTGTGCCGGGACTGCGGCATCGTGGCCCCGGTCTCCGTGCTGACGCCCGAGGCACTGCGCGCCGCGCGGCGGGCCCGTACGGCCCGCGTGTACGCCGCCGCCTGAGCACCGGAACGTCCGGCCGGTCACGTGCAGCCGATCGCGCAGGGCCGGTCACGTAAGGCTCATTACGTACGGCTGATCCCGTACGACCGGTCGCATACAGCCGGTACCACACAGCCGGACCCGCGCGGCCGACCCCGCGCGGCGGACCAACGGGATGCGGCGTGACCTGCGCGGGAGCAGTGGCGAGGGCCGATGTCAGACCCGGGTGCCATCATCGGGGCATGATCCAGGTATGTCTCAACGGCCCCCGGGCCGCAGCCGGTTCCGGGGCGGTGCCGATGTCACCGGCGGAGCTGGCCGATGCCGCGCGCAGGGCGGTGGCGGCCGGGGCCCGGGACGTCCATGTCCATCCCAAGTCGCCGTGCGGCCGGGACTCTTTGTCGGCGCGTGCCCTGACGCCCGTGCTGGAGGCGATACGGGCCGTGGTGGACGTCCCCGTGGGCGTGACGACGGGGGCGTGGGCGGAGCCGGATCCGGACCGGCGGGTGGCCCGGATCCGCTCCTGGGACGTGCTGCCCGACCACGCCTCGGTGAACTGGCACGAGCCGGGGGCCGAGGCGGTCGCCGAGGCCCTCCTGGAGCGCGGTGTGGGCGTCGAGGCGGGCATCTGGTCCGGCACGGACGGCCCGGCACGCTTCGCAGCCTCTCCGCTGGGGCCGCGTGTGCTGCGGGTGCTGGCCGAGGTGACCGACAGCGATGCCGGCTCGGCGGCGCGGACCGCGCGCGGGCTGCTGGACGCGCTGGCGGCGTACGGTGCCCATGGGCGCCCGGTGCTGCTGCACGGTGAGGACGGCGGGGCCTGGCCGGTGCTGCGGCTGGCCGGTGAGCTGGGGCTGGACACCCGTATCGGCATCGAGGACACCCTCTTCCTGCCGGACGGGGTCCCGGCCGCCTCCAACGCCGCGCTGGTGTCGGCCGCGTTCGCCGCGACCGGCCTCCTTCCTGGCAGCGGCTGAAGGATGTACGTTCCGCGTCATGCTCGCGCTCGCCCGCACCCGCGCCGTCGCCCCGGCGGGGTGGAGCCGCTGGCTGGTTCCGCCCGCCGCGCTGTCCATCCACCTCGCCATCGGCCAGGTCTACGCCTGGAGCGTCTTCAAGCCGCCCTTGGAGTCCTCGCTCGGGCTGTCCGGCACGGCCTCCGCGCTGCCTTTCCAGCTCGCCATCGTGATGCTGGGGCTGTCCGCCGCCTTCGGCGGCACCCTCGTCGAGCGCCACGGCCCGCGCCGGGCGATGTCGGTGTCGGCCCTCTGCTTCTCCTCCGGCTTCCTGGTGGCCGCCCTCGGCGCGGCCACCAGCCAGTACTGGCTGGTCGTCCTGGGATACGGCTTCATCGGCGGCATCGGCCTGGGGATCGGGTACATCTCGCCCGTCTCCACCCTCCTGAAGTGGTTCCCCGACCGTCCGGGGATGGCCACGGGCATCGCCATCATGGGGTTCGGCGGCGGCGCGCTGATCGCCTCGCCGTGGTCCACCGGCCTGCTGAAGTCGTTCGGTACGGACCCCGCCGGGATCGCCCGGACGTTCGTGGTCATGGGGCTGGCGTACGCGCTGTTCATGACGCCGGGGGCGCTGCTGGTCCGCGTACCGCCCGGCGTACGGCCGGCGGGCGGCGGACCGGCGACGGGCGGCGGGCCGCCGCCGGGCGAACGGCCGGCGTCGGCGCCCGTGCTCCGCCCCGGGCCGGGTCCCGCACAGGCCACCGCGCAGGTCACCGCACGCTCCACCACGCAAGTCTCCGCCCGTAACGCCCTGCGCACACCGCAGTTCTGGTGCCTCTGGGTCGTCCTGTGCATGAATGTCACGGCGGGCATCGGCATCCTGGAGAAGGCCGCCCCGATGGTCACGGACTTCTTCGCGGGCACCTCCGCCCCGGTGAGCATCCCGGCCGCCGCGGGCTTCGTCGGCCTGCTCTCCCTGGCCAACATGCTCGGCCGGATCCTGTGGTCCTCCGCCTCGGACGGGCTGGGCCGCAAAAACGTCTACCGTCTCTTCCTCGGCGTCGGCGCCGGAGCGTACCTGCTGATCGCGCTGGCCGGCGGCTCCTCCAAGCCGCTGTTCATCGCCTGTGCCGCGGTGATCCTCTCTTTCTACGGCGGCGGGTTCGCCACCGTTCCGGCGTACCTGAAGGACCTCTTCGGTACGTACCAGGTGGGCGCGATCCACGGCCGGCTGCTCACCGCCTGGTCCACCGCCGGAATCCTCGGCCCGCTGATCGTCAACGCCGTCGCGGACGGCGGAAAGGCCGCCGGGCGCAGCGGCCCCGGCCTGTACACCCCTTCGTTCTTCATCATGATCGGCCTGCTGGCGGTGGCCTTCGTCGCCAATGAGCTGGTCCGTCCGGTCTCCGCACGCCATCATGAACCGGGTGCCGGCGCATCCGGGCCGGCCCCCGCCACCCCGGAAGGAGCGGCCACGTGACCGCCCGCCGTACCCCGCTCCTGGTTCTGGCCTGGCTGTGGGTCGGCGTGCCGTTCGGGTACGGCCTTTACGAACTGGCCCTCAAGTTGAAACAACTGTTCACGAGCTGACATCTGCTCGACCTTCAGGACCGGTACCGCGCGGACGCCGCGGACCCGGCGGCACGCGACGAGGGAGCACACGTTCATGGCAGAGCTGCACGATCTGACCGCACTGGAGCAGGCGGAGGCCGTCCGGTCCGGTGAGCTCTCCCCGGTCGACCTCACCGAGCACTACCTGACACGGATCGAGCGGCTGGACAGCACGCTCGGCGCCTTCATCACCCGCACCCCGGACCTCGCCAGGAAGCAGGCGGCGGAGGCCGAGCGCGAGGCCGCCGCCGCGCGCCGCGAGGACCGCCCGCTGCCCCTGCTGTACGGGGTGCCGGTGCCGGTCAAGGACCTGAACCATGTGGCGGGGGTGCGCTGCACGATGGGCTCCCTGGCGCTGGCCGAGCACGTCCCCACGTTCGACGACCACCTCGTGGTCAAGCTGCGCGAGGGCGGCACGATACTGCTCGGCAAGACCAACACCCCCGAGTTCGGCCTCTCCTGCTACACCGAGAACCGCCTCGCCCCGCCCGCCCGCACGCCATGGGACCTGGAGCGTTCGGCGGGCGGTTCCAGCGGCGGGGCCGCCGCGGCGGTGGCCGGCGGGCTGGCGCCGGTCGCCCACGCCAGCGACGGCGGCGGCTCCGTCCGTATCCCCGCATCCGTGTGCGGGCTCTACGGCATCAAGCCCAGCCGCGGCCGGATCAGCAGCGGCCCCGTCCTGCACGACGTCGCCGGGCTGAGCACCGCCGGCCCGCTCTCCCGTACGGTCGCCGACGGTGCCGCGCTGCTGGACGTCCTGGCCGGCCCGATGCCCGGCGACCCGTACGCGGCGCCCGCGCTGCCGCCCGGCGAGACCTTCTCCGCCTACGCCCGGCGGGCCCCCGGGCGGCTGCGGATCGCCTGTCTGACCCAGGCGCCGATCGAGGGCCTGGAGCTGCACCCGGACTGCCGCGCCGCCATCGAGACGACCGTGGCGCTCCTGGGCGAGCTGGGCCACCAGGTCGAGGACCTGCCGCTGCCCACCGTCGATGACAACGCCCGCTACGCCTTCACGCGCGTCTGGTCGGTGCTGGCCGCCAACCGCCCCGTGCCGCCCGGCGGCGAGGAACTGCTCATGCCGCTGACCCGATATCTGCGGCAGCGCGGCGCCCGGCTCACCGCCGTGGAGTTCGCCCGCTCGATGTACGAGTTCCGCTCCCTGGGCCAGTTGTTCGCCGACGCGCTGATGCCACGGGACGGCGGCTACGACGTGATCCTCTCGCCGACCGTCGCCGCGCCGCCGGCACCGGTCGGCAGCCTGCGCGACGACGCCGACCCTCAGGCCGAGTTCGCGGCCATCGGCCGCTTCACGCCCTTCGCCGCGCTCTACAACGCGACCGGCCAGCCGGCGGTGAACGTACCGCTGTACTGGAACGACGAGGGGCTGCCCATCGGCGTGATGTTCGCTGCGCGGTACGGCGATGAGGGCACCTTGATCTCACTGTCCGCCCAGTTGGAGGAGGCCCGGCCGTGGGCGGGACGCAAGCCCGCCGTCTGGTGACCCGGGGGCCCACCGGGCTCCATGGGGTGCCGTCAACGAGCAACGAACCAGGTGACAAGTAACCCGCCAGTAGCCTTCGGATCAAAATCGGCCCCTCGCCGGGACTGGCGAGGGGCTGATGTGCGTGGTGGTGCGGGTGCTCAGGCCATGGCCGGCTCGGGGTCCGGCTCCGGGGAGACACGCCGTTCCAGCCCTCGACGACGTTCAGCCCTTCCTGCATCTCGCACTGGAGGTCGCGGTCGCGCAGGTACTGATTTCGCCGACTGCGGTCAGGTACCGGCGGGCGGTGTAGCGCAGTTCTCCCTCGGTGTGGCCGTGCTCGCCGGACGTGACCGAGCTGATCCCGGAGTTGGTGCCGTACGAAGACCAGCGCGTCCAGCCGGCCGGGGCAGTCCTTGTCCCGCGCGAGCCGCGCGGCGACCTCGGCGGCGGCCCGCTCGTCGTGCCAGATCACGTCCACCGACTGCGAGACGAGCTTGCCCTGGTCGGTCCTGGTGCATTCGTACCAGCCAGTCAACTCCCGCAGCTCACTGCGGTGCTGCTTGGCGACGTGCCCGACCGCGTCGGGCGGCAGCTCCAGACGCATCTTCGGAAACCTGCCGCGCCAGGTCAGGAACTTCAGCCGGACAGCCATGCCCAGCCTCGTGGCCCCGGTCTTGTTCCGTAACCATCCCGACTCGTCTCTGGACAGGGTGAAATGGTCCACCACCCCGTCCAGACCCAGATCCCGCCCCACCAACAACCCCTTCCCTCCGCCCCTTAACCAGTAGTCGGGCTGGACGGTAGAGGCGCCGGTGTAGAGCGGGCGCGGGTTCGGAAGGAGCGCTTCCGTACGGAATACGTCATGGGCATAGTTGAACGCGCCGTCTGCCGCATCACATACTCGTGCGCCTCCTGAACAGGGTTGTTGCGCCCAGGAAAGGCGAGTTGAGTGGCACTCACGGCGTCACTGGATTGCCGACCCTTCACAAGGGAGCAAACGTTCATCGCGTTCACGCTTTCGGAGACGGTAGTGGCTTTTGCCGTCCGCCGCATGTCCGCTCTTCTGAGAGTACGCACTCTGTGCGGCAGATGCAGGGAGTGGGCCGCGAAAGGGCGGGCGGCTGCCCGGCATCGGGTCTGTGGAACAGGGGGACACGTATGGCAACGGCAGCCTGGTCATGGCCCGCGGCAGCGGCAGGGAGTGCCCATCATGCCGACAGGGACAGCCGCCGTCACGCCGTGTCCGAAGTGAAGATCTGCGGTGTGTTCCTCGCAGAAGTCCTCTGGTCGACCGGAGGAGAGCCGTCATGATGCTGCCCGCCACCGCCCCTGTCACGGCACCCGCAGTGCCACACTCTGCCGACCACCGGTTGGCTGATCCACAACGACGTGATGGATCACTCCGACACCCGCCGGGGCCATCCCACCGTGTGCGGAGGACGGCATGACCCACTCCCCGGCCCAACAGAGCCCGGCCACTCCATAACTTACAGAGAGAGCCATGACCAGCCTCAGCATGAACGGACTCGTACTGCCCACCCCCACCTATTCATTTCCGGATCGGATTGCCCCTTGGGCGGATGCGGCCGAACGTGAAATCGAGCAGTGGATGGGAACGGACTTTGCCTTCCTGTCCGACGAGGCACGCGCACAGTACGCAGCAACGAAGTTCGGACATCTCGCCAGCCGCTGTTACGGTGCCGCTGTCGATCAGCTACGGCTGATCGCCTGCACACGCATGTTCACCATGGCCACCGTTTTCGACGACTACTACGAGCCGTGCACTGTGGAGGAACTCACTGTCCCTATCCGGCGGACCGTGCAGATCCTCAAAGGCGCCGCGCTCACGCTGTCGGACAACGGCATCATGCACTCACTGGCCACCCTCCGCAAAGAACTACTCGCTTTCGCCGATGAAACATGGATGGATCGTTTCATCCATAACTGGACCGTATTCGTCACCGGTATGCAGGCCGAGGCACCCTACAAGCAAAGCAAAACAACACCCTCGCTGGTCGACACCCTCGACATCCGTACGGCTTCAGTCGGCATCGTTGCCTCTACCGACATGATCGAGATCGCCACGGGACGCCCCTTGCCGCCGCATATCGCCAGCCATCCCACCATCATCGTGCTCAAGTGGCTCACATCCCGCGTGATGGCAATCCAGAACGACCTGTACTCGCTTTCCAAAGAGATCGCCCGCGGCGGCACCGAGACGATCAACGTCGTCCTCTGTCTGCAACGCGAACGCAGGCTGAGTCTTCAAGACGCCTACACCCAGGCGCTTGAACTCCATGACGAGATCGTCCACGAGATCAGCGATCGCATCACCTCTCTCCCCGACTTCGGCTCGGACCAGCAACTGGCCCGCGAGTATGCAGCAAACCTTGGCGTCATGATCCAGGGTTGCAAGAGCTGGTACGAACGGGACACCAAGCGCTTCCGAGCTGACGCAGCCGGCTACGCCGCCAGCGAATAAACGGCTGAGCCATACCGTGACTCGGACGTTTCATAGGTGGTCCCTGTTGCAACACCGCGCCGCCGGAGCATCCACGCAGGCCGCAGCCCTCCGCTCCGAACTGCACGTCGCCACCCCGGCCGTACGTCATCCCGGCGTGCGCTGGAGTGTCCTGCCGGCCGTGAAGCCCGTCGCTTCGTCCACGCCGATGGAGGGCCGCTGGGATGAGCCGTGCCTCCGCCGTACGGCGGAGGCGACCGGTACCCGAGAACGTTTCGGCGCACCGGTGCGACCGGCAGGCTGGGGCCATGACACCGAAGTTCCCGACCGCGCCACAGCGGCCCGCCGCATGGGTTCCGCCGCCGCGCTGGGCCGTACGCACCGCCCACGCCGTCGTCCTGTGCACCCTGCCGTCGAGCCTGTGGCGGATCGCCATGGCGGTCGGCGTCCCGGTCGGCTTCAGTGAGAGCGTCCTGCGTGAGGAGTTCAACTCCCCCGGCTGGGGGACCCTGTTCATGATCGGCCTGAGCGTGCTGACCGAGTGCCTGGCCCTGAGCACCTTCGCCCTGGTACGCCCCTGGGGCGAGCGGCTGTCCCGCCGGCTGTCCTTCGTCGGCGGCCGGCCCCTCACCCGGCTCGCGACCGCGGGCGCGGCGGCCCTCACGCTCCTGTGGCCCTCACAATTCCTGGCATTCCTGCTCTTCATGAACGACGGCGCACTGGCCGGGGTCCATCGCACCGTCATGCTTCTTTGTTACGCGCCGCTCCTGGCCTGGGGCCCGATGCTGGCCGCGGTCACCTTCGCGTACCACCGAGGAGCGGTTGCCCGTGCCGCCGCCGGAACCACGGGCCCTGTGCGTACCGCCTGAGTCCCCGTCACCACCGACACCACCAGCACCACCGGAACCACTGACTACTCTGGCAACGTCAGCATCACCGGAACCACCGACGCCACGGCCCGCCTTCCCCTTCGGCCGGTCGGCCGCGGACCGGTCGACGCGCAGCCGCCGCGCCCCCGGGCCCTGCTCGCCGAGCTTGTCGTACGGGTTGGTCAGCGCGCAGGTGGTCAGTGAGAGGCAGCCGCAGCCGATGCAGTCGGTGAGCTTGTCCCGTAGCTCGACGAGCTGGCTGATACGTTCCTCCAGCTCGGCACGCCAGATGTCGGAGAGGCGGGCCCAGTCCTCGCGGTTGGGGGTCCGCTCGTCGGGAAGCTCGGCCAGGGCGTCACGGATGACGGCGAGCGGGATGCCGACCCGCTGGGCGGCTCGTACGAACGCGACCCGGCGCAGCGCGTCACGGGTGTAGCGTCGCTGGTTGCCCGCCGTCCTGGTGCTGCTGATCAGCCCTTTGGACTCGTAGAAGTGCAGGGCGGAGACCGCGGCACCACTGCGCGCGGAGAGCTGGCCGACCGTGAGTTCATGAACCTTGTACGGAAGCTGAGGCACCTCGTCACCCTATCCGCACAGGCCGGACGGCCGCGTTGACAGCGGGCCCCGCGCTCAGCATGCTGAGCAAGCGCTTAGTCGATGCGGGAGAGGCATGAAGGCACGCACGGCGTGCACAGGCACGGACAAGCGCGGGCAAACGCGGAAGAGTGGAGCCCCAAGGAGGCGTACGGACATGGCAGAGCCCCGGGTGTTTGCCTCGCTCGACGAGCTGCGTGCGGCGGTCGGCGAGAATCTGGGCACCAGTGACTGGCTGGAGATCGACCAGAAGCGGATCGACCTGTTCGCGGACGCCACCGGCGACCACCAGTGGATCCACGTCGACCAGGAGGCCGCCGCGGCCGGTCCCTTCGGCTCGACGATCGCCCACGGCTATCTGACGCTCTCGCTGCTGCCCGCGCTCGTACCACGGCTGATGCGCGTCGACAACGTGAAGATGGGCATCAATTACGGGGTGAACAAGGTCCGCTTCCCCGCTCCGGTCCCGGTCGGCTCACGGGTGCGCGCCACGGCCACGATCGCCGATGTCACCGAGGTGCCCGGAGGGGTGCAGCTCGCCACGACGGTGACCGTCGAGCGCGAGGGCGGCGACAAGCCCGTGTGCGTGGCCGAGACCCTCAGCCGCTTCTACCTGTGAGCCGGCCACGCCTTTGAGGGCGGCGCATCCGCCGGGACGGCGGTCCCGCCCCGGCGGCGTTCCGGACACACCGACTGCTCGTATCGCCCCGATCGCCCTGTTTCTTCCGGTTCCGGCTTCCTTTCCGGTTTCCTTGTTCCGTCCGGTTCCGGTTTCCTTACGGATTCACGAAGAAGTAGTCGACGACCAGGCCGATGGGGTTCGGCCAGTCGACGAAGACGCGAATCGCCACCACGCCGTTGTCCGGCGCGATGTTGTAGACGGAGTACCGCGCGTTGCCGATGAACTTGCCACCGGAGGAGGTGGGGCCTTCACTGATGCTGACAAAGGCGCGGGTGTTGGCGGTGAAGCTGTTGGAGGTGAGGTTCAGCACCCACCAGCCGTTGCGCGGGCCCCAGTTGTGCCGGTAGGTGTACCCGAACCCCTGGAGGTCCTGGGCGCTCACGCCGGCCGGCTTGCGGTCGCCGATGACGTTGAGCTGGGATTCCTCGACCTTCGCCTCTTCGAACTGGATCTCTCCGTGCCCTGAAGTGGGACCGGCCATGACCGTATCCCCCCTTCCCTTGTCACGTGCCACGGTCGTTGTCGGCGGTCGGTGCGATCGCCGCCCGGACGGGCGACAGCGACAACGTCCTCCCGCCGCGTGACACCGTCAAGGGGAGTTACGGCTACGAGGGGCGTTCCGCTCCGACCATCCGCAGTACGAGTCCGGCGTACAGCGCGCCTACGTCGTCGGGCGTACGGGGACCGTCCGCGGTGAACCACCGGGCGACGTCCACGCACAGCGACAGCACCGCCAGGGTGGTGCCCGGCACGTCCTCGACGGTGAACTCCCCGGCGTCCGCCCCGTCCTGGATGATCCCGCGCAGCAGCCGGTCGGTCCGCCGGCGCAGCGCGGCGACCTCGGCGTAGTGCTCGGCGCCCAGCGCCTGGAGTTCGTACTGGATGACCCGGGCCGTGGTGTGGTGCTCGGCGTGCCAGCGCGCGAAGGTCCGTACGGCGTCGCTCAGCCGCCGCGTCGCGCTGCCGCCCGCGCCCGCGGCCTCCGTCATGATCCGCAGCGCCTTCTCGTGGCCGATGCCGCTGATGCGGTAGAGCAGTTCTTCCTTCGTCTTGTAATGGATGTAGAGGGCAGCGGGGCTCATGCCGGCCCGGCCGGCGATGTCGCGGGTGGTGGTGGCGTGGTACCCGCGCTCGGCGAACGCCTCGACGGCGGCGCCGACCAGCCGCCGGGCCGCGTCCGGGGTCACGTCGGCCCACTCCTCACCCGTCCGGTCCGCCTGCCTGGCCTGCGTAGCCATCACACACCCCGCTCCTCTTCCCGCCGTCCGGGCCGTCCGCCGGCGGATCGAACACCATACCCCGAAGGTGAGCAAGCGCTTAGAGCACGACGGCGGGTACGTCCCGTTTTGAGCCGTACGGCATCGGGCGCCGGGCCCCGGGGCCGCGCACCGTACGCCTGCGCGTGAATATTCGGTCGCGCCGGCGCGCGAATCAGCATGAAATGAGCGGCGACAACGACACAGACGCAGAAGGTGGAGAAGACGGACGCCATGACCGGCCGGCACACGAACACCCCGCGCCTACAACTGCCGGGGCCCACCGGACCCCACCCGGTGGGAACACGGGCCCTGCACCTCACCGACCCCGACCGCGCCGACCCGTGGTCACAGGACCTCCGGCGCGAGCTGATGGTGCAGCTCTGGTACCCGGCAGCCGAGGCATCGGCCCCGCACGCCGGCAGCGCTCCGGTGTCCGCGCCCTACCTGGCACCGCCGGTGGCCGAACTGGTGCTTGACGCCTGGGCGGAGGAGGACGAGGAACTCGACCCGGCGCTGTGCGAGGCGCTGGCGCGGACCGGGACGCACGCCGTGGACGGCGCTCCCGTGGCCGGCGGTACGCTCCGGCCGCTGGTGCTGCTCTCCCCCGGCCTGGGCGAGTACCGGGCCGGACTGACCGTACTGGCCGAGGAACTGGCCTCGCGCGGCTGGTGCGTCGCGGGCGTCGACCACCCCTCGGACGCCGCCGGTGTCGCCTTCCCGGACGGCCGCGTCGTCCCGCACTGCGAGCCGGACTTCGGCGAGCAGGACGAGGAGTCCGAGGGAGCCGAGGAGTCCGAGAGGGCCGGCGAAGAGAACGAGGCGGTGAACGAGGCAGCGGATGACCGGCCCGGGTCCGGCCCCGCTACTGATCTCGAAGACCGCTACCTCACCACCCGCGTCGCCGACCTGCGGTTCGTCCTGGACCGGCTGCTGGCCGCCGGTTCACCGTGGCAGGCGCTGCTCGACCCCGCCCGTATCGCGGTCGCCGGGCACTCGCTGGGCGGTGCCGCGGCCGTCGAGCTGGCGCGGCTCGATCCGCGGGTGGCGGCTGCCGCGGTGCTGGACGGCAGTCTGTACGGCCAGGCGCTCACCACCGGCCTGGATGTCCCCGTACTGCTGTGCGCGACGACTCCGCCGGACCCGCACGACCCGGAGGTCCTGGCCGGCTGGGACCGGCTGTGGCCACTGCTGCGGGGCCCGCGCCGCCGCGTGGAGGTATCGGGCGCCGGGCACTGGACGGCCACCGACTTCGACGTGCTCGCCGAGCCGTTGGGCCTGCGCGATCCGGACGACCCGGACGACGCGGCATCCTTCGGCACGCTGCCGCCGGGGCAGGGCGTCGCGGAGGTACGGGCCACGCTCGCCGCGTTCCTGGAGGAGCATCTGGCGAAGCCCGCCTGACAAGGGCCCGCCTGACAAGGGTCCATCCGACAAGGGCTCATCGGACAAGGACCCGTCCGACGGAGCCCGGACCCGGCGCGCGGGCCGACCGTGCGGGCGCTCCGAGCCGGTGGCGGGAACCGCCCACCACCCGCTACGGCCACAGGGAACCGGCCACCGCCCTACAGGGTGCCGCGGTCAGCGGCCGGCTCCGGTCGCCGTTTCGAGGTTGTGGGTCATGCGTTCCAGGACGAGGACGGCCGTGCGGTACTCCTCCGGTGAGATACCGGCGGTCGACAGGTCGCGGAACGCGGCGACGCGTCCGGCGGCCTCCGTCAGACGCCGGCGGCCGTCGGCGGTGAGGGCGAGCCGGCCCGGTGCGGGCCGGTCCGCCCAGCCGCCGGCGAGCACGGCCTCGACGGCGGCGGTCAGCGTGGGGGCGTCGGCATGGGTGACGAGGACGGAGCGGACCTCGGCGTCGGAGATCTCGGGGGTGTCCTTGATGACGTTGAGGATCTGCCAGGCGATCCGGGTGAGGCCGGACTCCTCCAGCATCTCGTTCATGCAGCGGGTGAGGGCCGCGTCGGTGCGGTTGAGCCAGTGGCCGATGGGCTTCATGAGGGAAGGCGCTCTCTCGTGGCGGGGACGGGCGGGAGGGTCAGCGGTGGGCGGGCGCGGCGGACAGGAGTGCGGGCCAGTCCTGCCCGGCGGCCCAGTCGGCGAAGCTGTGCCAGCCGGCTTCGGGGTGGTCACGGCGCAGTGCGGCCACGTCGACGTCCAGGCCGGAGGTGGCGAAGTACGCGAACATCGCCGCCAGGTCCGCCGAATAGGTCCGGACCTGAGCCAAAGGCACCTCCTGGTGGGTGACCGGGCGGCCGATGGCCGCCGTGAGGATCTGCGCGATCTCCTCGGGGGTGCGCTCGTCGGAGGCGATGTCCAGGCGCTGTCCGGCGAAGTCCTCGCGGCGCCGCAGGACCAGCGCCGCGAACGCGCCGATGTCTGCGGCGGGGATGAGGGTGAGCGGCCGGCCGGTGGGCATGGGCCAGGCGAAGGCGCCCGCGCGCAGCCCGTCGAGGGTCCAGCCACTGGCGTAGTTGTCCATGAACGCCGCCGGAGCGATGACCGTCCAGGGCACGCCGGCCGCCCGCAGGTGCCGCTCGACCAGGTACTTGCTCTCGTAGTGCGGGATGCCGGTGCCACGGTCGGCGTGGGCGGCGGAGGTGAACACGATGTGCCCGAGGCGGGCGGCTGCCGCGGCGTCGACCAGGGCCGTGCCCTGCCGGGTCTCGGTGGCGGTGTCGGTGCCGAACGGGGTGGTGACCGCGAAGAGCGAGTCGGCGCCGGCAAGGGCGGCGTCCAGGGAGGCGCGGTCCTCGAAGTCGGCGTGACGCACGTCGGCGCCGAGGCGGCGCAGGGTGTCGGCGGCGGGCGAGGCGGGCCGACGGGTCAGGGCGCGCACTTGGTGTCCGGCGGCCAGCAGCGTACGGGCGGTGGCCCCGCCCTGGGCGCCGGTGGCTCCGGTGACGGCGACGGTGAGCATGATTCTCCTGGGGATGAAATAATTGCACAACAAATGACTGCGTGACGCAGTTGATGCGTCACACAGGAGGCTACGGGATCTCGCTGCGCCGCGCAGCGAATTTTGGGGTGTGATCCACGTGACGGACTCGCGTCGGGCAAAGCTGCACAAGGAACTGTCGAGGGAGTCCCGCCGCTACATGGCGGCATACGTCCTGTTCAACCAAGCCGTCGCCGACCACCTCGGCATGCACCCGACGGACATGCAGTGCCTGAGCCTGCTGACGGCCGAACCCGAGCCGCTCACCGTCAAGCAGATCGCCGAGATGTCGGGACTGACCACAGGCTCGGCCACCCGACTGGTGGACCGGCTCGAAAAAGCGGGCTACGTGGCCCGCAGGCCCGACCCGGGCGACCGCCGCCGGGTGCTGGTCGCCCCGGTTCCCGAGCGCGTCGCCCGCGTCACCGCGGTGTGGGACGACCTGGGCCGGGAGTGGGAGGCGCTGCTCGACACCCACACCGAGGACGAACTGGAGGTGATCACCCGTCACATGCGGCGGGCGCATGACCTCAGCCATGTCCAGATGCGTTACCTGCGGTCCCGGCCGAAGCCGGAGTGAGTACGGGCCGGGTCCGTCTCAGAAGGCCGAAACGCCCGTCAGCGCACGCCCGATGATCAGTTTCTGGATCTGGCTGGTGCCCTCGTACAGCGTCATCACGCGGGCGTCGCGGAGCAGTTTGCCGACCGGGTACTCGTCGATGTAGCCGTAGCCGCCGAAGACCTGGAGGGCGTTGCCGGCGGCCCGTACCGCCGCTTCGGAGGCGAAGAGCTTGGCCTTGGACGCCTCGGTGGCGAACGGCTCGCCGCGGTCGATCAGGTCGGCGACCCGCCAGGTGAGCAGCCGCGCGGCGTCCACGTCCACCGCGATGTCGCTGATCAGCTCCTGTACGAGCTGGTGATGGGCGAGGGTCTTGCCGAACTGCTCACGCTCGGTGGCGTACCCGACGGCGGCGTCCAGCGCGGCCTGCGCGATCCCCACACAGCCCGCGGCGACCGACATCCGGCCCTTGGCCAGCGCCGACATGGCGACCGCGAAGCCCTTGCCCTGGGGAGCCAGCAGGGCCGAGGCAGGCACCCGGACATCGGTGAGCAGCAGTTCGGCGGTGGCCTGGCCGCGCAGGCCCAGCTTGCCGTGGATCTCCCGGCGTTCCAGGCCCGGGGTGTCGGCCGGTACGAGGAAGGCGCTGATGCCCCGGTGACCGGAAGCGTCGTCGGCGTCCGTCGTACGGGCGAAGAGCAGGACGACGTCCGCCCAGGTCCCGTTGGTGATGAACATCTTGCTGCCGTTGATCACATACTCCGCGCCGTCCCGTACGGCCCGGGTCGCCAGGCTGCCCGCGTCGGACCCGGTGCCCGGCTCGGTCAGGGCGAAGCAGCCGACGGCCTCGCCGGAGGCCAGGGGCGGCAGCCACCGCCGCTTGTGCTCCTCCCCGCCCCAGGCCGCGATGGTCTTGGCGACCAGGCCCAGGGACACGGAGACGATGCCGCGCACCGCGGAGTCACCACGGCCCAGTTCCTCGGTGACCAGGGCGTAGGAGAGGTGGTCGCCGCCGCTGCCGCCGTACTCCTCGGGGAGGGTGAGGCCGAGGAAGCCGACCGCACCGAGTTTCTTCACGATGCCCCGGTCGACCCGCTCCCGGCGGTCCCACTCGGCGGCGTACGGCGTGACCTCGCGGGCGACGAAGTCCTTGGCGAGCCGGCGTACGGCGGCCTGCTCCTCGCCGAGTCCGAGATTCATCCGGTCTCCGTCTCCAGCGCTTCGGGCTTTCGCCCATCAGGCCCATCAGGCCGAACAGGTCGGTCAGGTCGGTCAGGTCGGTCAGGTCGGTCAAGTCGGTCAGCGCATTAATTAGCACCGCTAGTTTTACGGTGGCGGCCTCTACTATGAGCGCCATGGCCCGACCCCGCAAGCCCCTGCTGAGCCGCGAACGCATCGTCACCACCGCGCTGGCGCTCATCGACGCGGAAGGGCTGCCGGCGCTCTCCACCCGCCGCCTGGCCGCCGAACTGGGCGTGAGCGGGCCGTCGTTGTACAACCACTTCGCGACCAAGGACGAGCTCCTGGACGCGGTCGCCGACTCCGTCGTCGCCCAGGTCGAGGTGTCCGCCTTCGGCGTGGGCGCCGACTGGCGCACCGGCCTCCTGGAGTGGGCCCGCTCCTACCGCGCGGCACTCGCCGCGCACCCCAGCATCGTGCCGGTCCTCGCCCAGGGCCCCGGCCGCCGGCCGGCCGCGCTGAGGATGGCGGACGCGGCCTTCGGCGGCATGGTCGCGGCCGGCTGGCCGCCCGCGCAGGCCACCCGGATCTGTGCCATGGTCCGCTACTTCGTCGCGGGCTCCGCGCTCGGCTCCTTCGCCCGCGGCTTCGTGGACGACCCGAGCGCCTACGATCCCCGGGAATACCCGCACCTCGGCCGGGCCCACCTGCTGGCGGAGCACCAACAGCAGGTGGACGAGGGGGCGTTCGAGACGGGGCTGCGCGCGCTCGTGGACGGGCTGGCGCTGCGGCACCCGGACCGGCTCCCGGCACACGACTGAGCGGTGACCGCCAGGCGCACACCGGAACCCTCGGGCACGTGAACCCCCGGGTCCGGGCCCGGTGCTCAGAACACGACCAGCGCGCGGCCTCCCCTGCCCGCCCGCATGGCGTCGAACGCGGCCGGGATGTCCTCCAGGCCGATGCGTTCGGTGACCAGCCCCGAGAGGTCGAACGCGCCGCTGCGGACATGCCCGGCGATCACCGGGAGATCTGCGGCGGGGTCGCTGTTGCCGTACACACAGCCCGACAGCCTACGGCCGAAGTAGAACAGCTCCAGGGCGGAGAAGGTGACCTGTTCGTCCTGGCCGCCGATGCCGACGACGGTGGTACGGCCGCCGCGCCGGGTGGCGGACCAGGCCGTACGGATCGTCGCGGCACGGCCCACGCACTCGATCGCGACATCCGCGCCGTATCCGCCGGTCAGCGCGCGGACCCGCTTGGCGGTGTCCTCGGCGGCCACGAGGAAATCGGTGGCACCGGCCGAGCGCGCCAGTGCTTCCTTCTCCGGGGAGACATCGACGGCGATCAGCTCACCGGCGCCCGCCACACGTGCGGCCCTCAGCGTGGCCAGCCCCACCCCGCCGGCGCCGAGGACCACCACGGACTCACCCGCCCGGACCCGCGCCGCGTGGTGCACCGCGCCCCAGCCGGTCAGCACGGCGCAGCCGAGCAGCGCGGCGTCGGCGAGCGGCACACCGTCCGGCAGCGGCAGCGCGGCGCGCGCGGGGACGACCGTCTCCTCGGCGAAGGCGGCGGTGCCCAGGCCCGGGTACAAGGCGCTGCCGTCGGCGGCGCGGGTGGCGTACGGGGTGGCGGCGGCAGCACCCGCGGCGGCGCACAGCCAGGGTTCGCCGAGCCCGCAGAAGTGACAGTTCCCGCAGGACGGCGCCCAGTTCAGGACGATCCGGTCGCCGGGCGCGACGGTGGTGACGCCCTCGCCGACGGCGGTGACGGTGCCCGAGCCCTCGTGCCCCAGTACGGCGGGAGCGGGCTGGCGCAGCGTCCCGTTCGACAGCGACAGGTCGGAGTGGCAGACGCCGGCCGCGGCGAGCCGGACCCTGATCCGGCCCGGCCCCGGGTCGGGCAGGGCGATGTCGGCGATCTCCAGCGGGGCGCCCACGGCGGGCAGTACGGCGGCGCGGGTCATGGTGGCGGGGTTCCGTTCTTCGTGGACGGCTGCCGAGGGGCCGGGCGAGCCCGGAGGGCCGGTCCGGTCCGCGTAGCCCGGCAAGGACCGGCCCGAAGCGGCAGCCTCGGCGGAAGGATCTCAGAACTGCAGGGACTTGGTCTGGAGGTACTCGCCCAGCCCGTGCGCGCCCAGCTCACGCCCCACACCCGACTGCTTGTAGCCGCCGAAGGGAGCCAGCAGGTTGAAACGGCCGCCGTTGATGTCGACCTGTCCCGTCTCCAGCTTGCGGGCGAAGGCGACCGCCTCGTCCCGGTCGGCGGCCCACACCGCGCCCGCCAGGCCGTAGACCGTACCGTTGGCGATGCGTACGGCCTCCTCCTCGTCCCGGTAGCGCAGGACGGAGATGACCGGGCCGAAGATCTCCTCCTGGGCGATGGTCATGTCCGGCGTCACGTCGGCGAAGACCGTGGGGCGGACGTAGTACCCCTTCTCACGGCCCTCGGGAGCGTCCGGTCCGCCCGCCACGAGACGGGCGCCCTCGGAAATGCCGCGCTCGATGTAGCCACGGACGCGGTCCCGCTGCTTGGCGCTGACCAGCGGCCCCATCCTGCTTTCGGCGTCCGTCGGATCGCCGGGCGTATACCGGTCCACGGCCTCGGCGGCGAGGGCGACGGCCTCCTCGTACTGATCGGCGTGGACCAGCATCCGGGTCCAGGCGCTGCACGTCTGCCCGGTGTTCGCCATGACGTTGGCGACGCCGGCCCCCACCGCCTCGGCCAGGTCGGCGCCGGGCAGAATGACGTTGGCGGACTTGCCGCCCAGTTCCAGGGCCACCGGCTTGACGGCCGCGCCCGCGAGGGCGCCGATCCGCTTGCCCACGGCGGTCGAGCCGGTGAAGGAGACCAGGTCCACTCCCTCATGCGCGGCCAGCGCCTGCCCGGCCACCGGCCCCAGGCCCGTGACCAGGTTGAACACGCCCGCCGGCACCTCGGCCGCGGCCACGCACTCGGCGAAGAGCTGGGCGGTCAGCGGGGTGTCCTCGGCGGGCTTGAGCACGACCGTGCAGCCGGCCGCCAGCGCCGGGGCGACCTTGGCGACGATCTGGTGCAGCGGGTAGTTCCACGGCGTGATGGCGCCCACGACCCCGACCGGTTCGAGCAGTACGGTGGAATTGCCGATCTTCTCCTCGAAGGAGTACGAGGCGGCCAGCTCGGCGTACGAACCGGCGACCACGATAGGGGCGCCGGCCTGGACCGCCGTGCTGAACCCCAGCGGCGCGCCCAGCTCGGCCGTGATGGTCCGGGCGATCTCCTCCTTGCGCGCGGCGAGCTGGTCGCGCAGCGCGGTGAGCCGGGCGGCCCGCTCGGCGGGCGGGGTGGCGGCCCAGCCGGGCAGGGCGGCGCGGGCGGCCCGTACGGCGTCGTCCACGTCCTGCTCGGAGCCCGCCGGGACCCGGCCGATGATCTGCTCGTCGGCCGGGTTGAGGACATCGATGGTCTCCCGCCCGGCGGCGGGCCGCCAGCTTCCGTCGATGAACATCGCGTCGTGGTACTTCACGTCGTCCTCCCGGGACGGGGTGGCTGCTGAGGCGTACGGACCCGACCGCGACCGTAGGCACCTCAAATTATCCCCGGTGGTTTTGTGACGCCAGGCTGCCCCGGGCGCGACGCGCGGGGCGGGCCGTCAGCCGGTCGGTGCCGGCCTCTTGCGGGCCGTCAGCAGTGGCTGGAAGAAGCCGCTGTCCGCCGGCTCGTGCCAGCCGGTCACCTCCAGCCCAACCTCCCGGACGAAACCGGTCACCTGGTCCCGGCTCAGGGCCCAGGAGGTGGTGCGGCCCGACCGTACCTCCCAGGTGTCGCCGTGCGGCAGCAGTTGGACGAGGTCGAAGTCGTAGTGCTCGCCGTCCTCGTGCCACTCCCAGAGCTGGAAGGTGACGACCCGGCCGCCGTCAGGGGTGCGGGCCACACGCAGCGGGGTGCTCTCCGGCCGCTCGGCGCGCGCCTGTTCGTAGGCGCGCATGCCGATCAGCAGCAGTCCGCCCGGCCGCAGCACCCGCTCCATGGAGCGCAGCGCGGCACGTACGTCCTGCGGGGTGAGCAGGTGGGCCAGGGAGTTGTCGGCGCACACCACGGCGTCGAACTCGCCGTCGCGGAAGGGCAGCCGCCGCATGTCGGCGGCGGCCGTCCGCAGGCGCAGGCCCCGGCCGGCCGCCTCCCGGGCCGCGCGGGCGGCGGCGACCGGGCTCAGGTCCGTACCGGTGACGTCGTGTCCGGCGGCGGCCAGCCCGACGGCCTGGGTGCCGATGCCGCAGGCGCAGTCCAGGAGACGGCGGGGGCGAGGGAGGCCGTGGGGATCGCGGGGAGCGCGGGGTTCCTCGCCCGGCGCGGACGGCGCGGCCCGTATGTACGCGTCCAGGGCGCGGCCCTGCCGGATCACCGCCGCGGCCCAGTCCGCGTACAGCAGGTGGTAGCTCTCGGCGAGCCGGCCGAAGAAGCGGGCGGGCGACGGCTCCGGCATGGTTCCACGCTACCGCTGCCGCTGTTCCCGCCCGGCGGTTCCCTGCGTCAGATGATTCCGTACAGGAGTCCGGCGCCCAGGACCACCAGGGAGGTCAGCGCGGCCCATTTGACGGTGAACCTGGTGTGGTCGCCGAATTCCACCTTCGCCATGCCGACCAGGACGTACACGGCGGGAACCAGCGGGCTGGACATGTGCAGGGCCTGCCCGACGAGCGAGGCACGGGCGATCTCGACCGGCTCGACGCCGTGTGCGGCCCCGGCCTGGGCGAGGATCGGCACGATGCCGAAGTAGAAGCCGTCGTTGGACATGAAGTAGGTGAGCGGGACGCTCAGGACCCCGGTGACGATGCCCATGTGCGGTCCGAGCGCGTCGGGGACGCTGTCGACGAGCCGGTGCGCCATGTGCCCGACCATGCCCGTCCCGGTCAGGACGCCGGTGAAGACGGCGGCGGCGAAGACCATGCCGGAGACGTTCACGACGTTCTCGGCGTGGGCGGCGATCCGGGCCTTCTGGTCGTGCATCCGGGGGAAGTTGACGGTGAGCGCGAGGGCGGCACCGAGCAGGAAGAGCACCGGGATCGGGAGTGTCTGGAGGATGAGGAGGGTCAGCAGGGCAACGGTGAGCGCGGCGTTGAACCAGTAGAGCTTGGGGCGCAGGGTGGCGCGGCGCGGGTCCAGCCCCTGCGGCTCGCCGTCCACGTCCGCCTCTCCGGAGCCGGTGCCGGCGCCGGAGCCGGCTGCCCCGGTGCCCTGGTCCGTACGGCCCTTGGAGCCGGAACCCGTACCCGGTCCGGAACCGCCGGCCGGTACGAGCGCCTGCTCGCTCTCGCGCTCCGGGAGGACCTGTTCGAGGACGAGCACACCGAGCCGCTTGCGCTCCCGCCGGCCCAGGACGTACGCCAGGAGGAAGACCCCGGCCAGGCCGGTGGCCAGCGCGGGGATCATCGGTACGAAGATGTCGCCGGCGTCCAGCTTGAGCGCGGTGGCGGCACGGGCGGTCGGGCCGCCCCAGGGCAGGGTGTTCATCACGCCGTTGGCGGTGGCGGCGACCCCGGTCATGATCACCGGGCTCATCTTCAGCCGGCGGTAGAGCGGGTACAGCGCGGACACCGTGATCATGAAGGTGGTGGAGCCGTCGCCGTCCAGGGAGACGATGGCGGCGAGCAGGGCGGTGCCCACGACGACCCGCAGCGGGTCGGCCTTGCAGAACCGCAGGATGCCGCGGACGACCGGGTCGAAGAGCCCGACGTCGATCATCACGCCGAAGTAGATGATGGCGAACATCAGCATCGCGGCGGTGGGGGCCAGGTCGCCGATGCCCTTCAGGACGTAGTCGCCCAGGTGCGCGCCCTTCCCCGCCAGCACGCAGAACAGCACGGGAATGAGCACGAGTGCCGCCATCGGCGACATCTTCTTCGTCATGATCAGCACCAGGAATGCCGCGATCATGACAAATCCGAGGATTGTCAGCATGGGTACCTCACGTTCGCCTTTGAACACCCACCGGGGACGGCGGTCGAGGTGACGTTAGGTGTGTGAACTTTCCTCCAACAAGGTCTTGACGCGTGAGCAATACGAGCAAAAGGCGAGGTCACGGAGGAAGGGGCGACGGACGGCACGCAACGGCCGGCAGTCGGCGTCTGGCCGGAAGGCGCACCACGGCACCGCCGACCCGTTGACGCGCCGGAGCCACAATCCTAATGTCCTGCATAGGATTCGGATTCCTTGAGCGGCGGGAGCACGCGATGACAGGTACGGACAAAGGCACGGGTACGGATCAGGGCACGGCCGGCGAGCAGGCGAGGAAGACGGCCGAAGGGCTGGCCTACTCCCCCGGATTCGGCAACGAGCACAGCTCCGAAGCCGTCCCCGGCGCACTGCCGGTCGGCCGCAACGCACCCCAGCGCGCCCCCTTGGGCCTGTACGCGGAGCAGCTCAGCGGTACGGCGTTCACCGAGCCGCGCGCCCGCAACCGCCGCTCCTGGCTGTACCGCATCCGCCCCTCCGCAGCCCACCCCCCGTTCGTACGGACCGGCAACGGCGCGCTGCGCGGCGCGCCCTTCACCGAGACCACCCCCGACCCCAACCGGCTGCGCTGGAACCCGCTGCCCGAGCCCTCCGGCCCCGTCGACTTCCTCGACGGCCTGTGGACGCTCGGCGGCAACGGCGACATCACCCAGCGCTCGGGCATGGCCGTGCACCTGTATCACGCCAACTCCTCCATGGAGCGGCGGGTGTTCAGCAACGCGGACGGCGAACTGCTGATCGTCCCCGAGCGGGGCGGGCTGCTGCTGCGTACGGAACTGGGCCTGCTGCGCGCCGAGCCCGGCCATGTCGCACTGATCCCCCGCGGCGTGCGGTTCCGCGTCGAACTGCTGGCGGACAGCGCCCGCGGCTATGTCTGCGAGAACTACGGGCAGCCCTTCCAGCTCCCCGACCTCGGCCCGATCGGCGCCAACGGACTGGCCAACGCGCGGGACTTCCTCGCGCCGGTCGCCGCGTACGAGGACGTCGAGGAGCCCTTCGAGGTCGTCAACAAGTTCTGCGGCAACCTCTGGACGGCCACGTACGACCACTCGCCGCTGGACGTGGTGGCCTGGCACGGCAACCATGTCCCGTACGTCTATGACCTGCGCCGTTTCAACGTCATCGGCTCGATCAGCTATGACCATCCCGACCCGTCCGTCTTCACGGTCCTGACCGCCCCGTCGGACACCCCGGGGCTGGCGGGTGTGGACTTCGTGGTCTTCGCGCCGCGCTGGCTGGTCGGCGAGGACACGTTCCGTCCGCCCTATTTCCACCGCAACGTCATGACCGAGTACATGGGTCTGATCGAGGGCGCGTACGACGCGAAGCAGGGCGGGCGGGACGGCTTCGTGCCGGGCGGCGGCTCGCTGCACAACATGATGTCCGCGCACGGCCCCGACCGGGAGACCTTCGACCGGGCGAGCGCGGCCGAGCTCGTGCCGCAGAAGGTGGACGACGGGCTGGCGTTCATGTTCGAGACGCGCTGGCCGCTGACGCTCACCGGCCAGGCGCTGGCCGGGGACCACCTGCAGCGCCGCTACGACGACGTATGGCAGGGTCTGGAGCGGCATTTCCGTCCGTGAAGCCGGTGGATCCGTAGAGTCTGTGGGGTACGCAGCCGTGACGACCTTCGCTCCCGACTCGCTGGCCCTGAACCGCAAGCTGCCGCTGTGGTACCAGGTCTCGCAGTCGTTGCGCGCCTCCATACTGGGGCGCTCACCGGAGGCGCCGCTGCGGCTGCCGACCGAGGACGCCCTCGCCGCCCACTACGGCGTGAGCGTGCTGACCATGCGGCAGGCGCTCAAGGAGCTGGAGAGCGAGGGCCTGATCACCCGGCACCGCCGGCGCGGCACGTTCATCGAGCCGGACGCGCGGCGCGGCGCGCCGGTACGGCTGCTCGGCTCGGTGGACGCGATCGTGGCCCAGCAGTCCGGTATGCGCACCGTCCTGCTGGATCACCGCACCGCGCCGGTGCCCACCGAGCTGGCCGAGCACTTCCCGGACCTGTCCGAGGTGGCCACGTACGACCGGCTGCGCAGCGACGAGAAAACCGGTGAGCCGACGAACCACGCGCGCAACTTCCTGCGCCCCGAACTCGCGGGCCGGATCGACCCGGCGGATCTGGAGCGCTGGCCGATGACGAAGGTGCTGCGGGACGTGGTGGGCGTACGGATCAGCCGGATCACCGACACGGTCGAGGCGCGGCTGGCCGACCCGGAGACGGTCCGGCTCCTCCAGGTGCCGCTGCTCAGCCCGATCCTGCACTACACGGGGATCACGTACGACGAGGAGGGGCGGGCGGTGGACGTGGCGCGCATCCACTACCGGGGGACCGTTTCTCCTTCACGGTCACCCTCGACGCGCACTGAGAACTCCCGCACGCGGTGCGGGGCTGTGGCATGCGGTGCGGGGCTGTGGCACGCGGTGGGGGCCGTGGGCACCGCGCGCCTCATATGCGCTCCAGGCTGCGTCCCGTCGTACGCGGCCCCAGCAGCGCCACGTTCAGGCACAGCAGCACCATCAGGCCCGCCGAGCCCACGAACACCGCGGCCGGCCCCAGCCGCACCAGCACGCCGAGCGCGACGAAGGGCAGTATCACCGTCGTCAGCCGGGAGAGCGAGTAGGCGATGCCGATGGCGCTGCTGCGCAGACCGGTCGGGAAGATCTCGGTCTGGTAGACGTGGAAGGCGTTGGAGAAGACATTGCTGCACACGGTCAGCGCGAGCCCCGCAATCACGATCGGTACGGTGGCGCCGGCGAAGCCGAAGGCCAGGCCGCAGACCGCGATGCCCAGTGCCGAGGCGATGATCAGCGTCTTGCGCTCGATCCGGTCGATGAGCGGTACGGACAGCGCCGACCCGATCGGGTAGCCGCAGAAGCTGAGCGCGGCGTAGCCGAGGGAGGCGGTGACGGTGTGCCCCTTGGCGGCCAGGACGACCGGCGCCAGCGAGCCGAAGCCGTAGTAGCCGACGGTCTGGAGGACCTGGAAGATCCACCACATGACGGTGCGCCGCCGGTGCTCGCCCCGGAACATCTCCCCCAGCGGAACACGGCGCTCCGGTACGGTCCGGGTCTCGGCCACCGACGGCAGGCTCCCGCCGGTCTCCCGGGCCACCCGTTCCTCGATCCCCGCGACGATCCGCGCCGCATCCTCCTCCCGGCCGTGCACGGTCAGCCAGCGCGGTGACTCCGGCAGCCGGGAGCGCATGAGCTGGATGAAGGCGGCCCCCAGCGCCCCGCCGACCAGCAGCCAGCGCCACCCCTCGACGCCCAGGATGTCGCGCGAGGCCACCAGGCGCGCGCCGGCGAAGGCGGCGACGGGAACGCCGAGGAACCCCAGCGTGTAGGCGTGCGCGAGGTACCGGCCGCGTACCGCGCGCGGCAGGAACTCGGCGAGATAGGTGTCGACCAGGACGAGTTCGGCGCCCAGCCCCAGACCGGACAGGAAGCGCAGGGCGATCAGCCAGCGTACGTCCGGGGCGAAGGCGCAGAGCAGGGAGAACAGGGAGTACACGGCCAGGTTGACCAGGAACATCCGGCGCCGCCCGAAGCGGTCGGCCAGTACGGACAGCAGGTTGGCGCCGACGAACATCCCCAGGAACGCGGAGGCGATGACCCAGGACCTGGCGGTGTGGCCGAGTTGCCAGCGCTCGGCGAGCACCGCGCCCAGCACCCCGCCGAGGAAGATCTCGTAGAGGTCGAAGAAGGCGCCGATGCCGACGACGCGGGTCAGGCGGCGGTGCCAGCGGGACGGCGGCAGGCGGTCCAGCCGTGCCGCGACCCGTGCGTCGGTGCGAGAGGTCTGCGTCATGACGGCAGGACCGTCCTTCCTGGGGACGCGGGGCACGGCGAGGACCGTACCGAGGGTGATCAACGGGCGGAAGACCGCCTCCCGGACGCCGCGGGCCGGGGACAGGCCCGCGGCGGCCCGGGTGCCGGGCGGGCCCGGGCCGGTCCCGGCGGGCGCGGCTACCATGCCCGCAGCGAACCGAACGTCCAGGGAGGACGACCGCGTGACGGCGACACAGACCGCGGACGGCGGCACCGCGCTCTCGGGGGCACCACGGCTGGACGATCTGATGCCCTGGTCCGTCGCCCCGCTGCGGCTCGGCCGGGCGTGGGTCATGGCCCCGGACGCCCGTACGCTGCGGGCCCGCTGGGAGGCGCTGCTGCGAGCCGGTGACGACGCCGCGCGCGAGCGGCTCTTCCGGGTCACCCGGGCCCGTACGCCGCTGAGCGCCGTCGCCCAACTGCCCGGACAGCGCACCCCGACCGGGCGGCTGGCGCACGCCGCGGGCCCGTGCCCTGAGCCCGTACGGGTGCTGCACGGCGCGTACGACCAGCAGTGGCTGCTGCCGGACCACCGGCTGATCGACTGCGCCCGTCCGGAGCTGTGGCGGGTCGCGGACGAGCGGCAGATCTTCCTGGTCGAGCAGGCGTACGTCCCACCGGGGGACGGACCCGCGGTCATCGCCTCCGCGCTGCTGCCGGACGGGCGCTCCCCGGCCGGCCGGCCCGGGCGCATCAGGCCCCTGTACCGGCGGCCCGGCGGCTGCGAGCCCAACCTCGCTCCGGGCCTGCTCACGCTGCTCGCCCGGCGCCTGGGCCGCTCGGCCGGGCCGCAGGACGTCCTGGCCTGGACGGCCGCGTGCGCCGGCCATCCGCAGGGAGCGGGGAGGGCGGCGCGGGCCGGAGGGGAGCTTGGCTGTGCCGTGCCGCTGACCGCGGATCCCGAGGTATGGGCGGCGGGTGTGGAGCTGGGCCGGCGGCTGCTGTGGCTGCACACGCGCGGCCTGCGGGGCGCGGGCGGGACGGGCGGGGACGGCGCGGGTGGTACGGGGGCGGGCGCGGGCGGCCTGGGCGGTACGGGCACGGACGCGGGCGGCGGACGCCCTCGGATGCCCGGAGGCCGCCGCCCGTACGTACGGGCCGCGCTCCCCTCCCGGGGCCTGCCGGACACGGTGTCCTACGACCCGCAGGAAGAGGCGCTGCTCATCGGGGGGAGCGGCCGGATCTCGCCGGTACCCGCCGGGGCCTGGGACCACCGCGCGGGCGGCGTACGGGTACTGGAGGCGTGGTTCGGGCGGCGCGGTGTCCGCTGCGCGGAGCCGGGACCTGAGTCGGGGGCGGGCGCTGGGCCGGGGTCAGGGACGGGGTCAGGAACGGGATCAGGAACGGGGCCGGACGCCCCCGAGCCGGGCACGCTGGAGGCGGTACGTCCCGCGGCCTGGCCGCAGGAATGGACCTCGGAGCTGCTGGAACTGATCACGGTGCTGGCCCTGGAGGCCGAACTCCGTCCCCGCCGCGAGGCGTTGGCCCGCGCGGTCTCAAGGGCCCCGCGGATCGAGGCGGCGGAGCTGCGGGCGGCGGGCGTACTGCCCCCATCCGGAGCGGCCCGGCGCCCCGCGTCCGTCCTCGACCACCACGAGGAAGGGCCCGGGGGCCAGTTCGCCCTCCTGTGACCGCGCCGACGGGCCGCACCCGGGCCGGGAGGGTGCACCGCGTCGGCAACCGTACGGATGAGCGCGCGCGACGTCCTTGCCGCCCGGGGCCGGGGTGCGCAGGCGCGGGTCTCGGTGGGCGGCAGGCTGCCTTGGAGGGGGCAGGCAGTGGGGCGGTCAGCGGATCAGGCACGCCCGCGAAGAAAGGGCCCGCGGAGATAAGGGCCCGTAGAGAAGGGATCCATGGTGCGGGCAGCCGAAAGGCAGGCCGGGGCCCGGCGGCGGGCACAGCGCGGCCGTAACGCGGCAGCCGACGGTGAAGGGAGCGGCATGGCACCGGGGACACCTGGTGGGCAGGGGTGATCGGCGCTGTGCCGCGTCATGGCGGTGGGAGGTCCGAGGGACCGGGCCCGTTCAGGCCCGGGTCAGCCTCTTCGGGCCGGGTCGGTCAGCCGGTCCGGCCCCGCGAGCCGGGACAGGCCCTCAGCCCCGGCCGCCGAAGAGCGAGCGGCGCAGCATCCGCAGCGGCGCTATGAGGGACACCCTCGCGCCGAGGCTCTTGGTCGTGTGCAGGTGATCACGAGCAGTGAGCTCCTGCATCAGCGACGTCGCGCCCTCCGTCTCGCAACGCGGGACGGCAGGCCCGCCCAGCACCGCGAGATGGCGGTCCAGCCGCGCGCTGGACGCGCTGCTTTGGCAACTGATGGCAGGCACGCGTGGCCTGCTGCGCACTGTTATCTGTTCCATGACTCTCCCCACCCGTACGAGGGCACCCGGCCCGGGCAGAGTAACCCTACAGCCCTCCTGCGACTCCCGTGCAGCCCGGTCCCAGGATTCACCTGCTCCGCAAGGGGGTTGACGCACACATTCCGGATCATGTCCGCATCTCGCCCGGACCCTGCCCGGATCATGCCCGCGCCGCGACCGGATCACACTCCGTACAGGGCGAGTTGCACGAGGCGGGTGGGCCGGGGACGTGCGGGCCGGACGCCGGCAGCCGCCGCCGTCCGGCTCCACCATAACCGCGTGCCCGGACCGCGCGCCCGGCCCTCCGCCCGCGGCACCGGGCGCGCGCTGGTCTTCCGCGCTCCTCCCGCGTCCGCGGATCGCTGCTGGAGGGGCGGCAAGCAGGCTCCGCTGAGGTACGTTTGCACCCAATTGCTCGCCGCATCGCTCGTCGCGAGGGGGGCTCGTCCATGAGCGAGGGTTCCATGAGCGGGGGTCCCGGGGACGGGAGCCCTGAAGGCGGACGTTCCGGAGGCGGACGTTCCGGAGGCGGCCGGGTTCTGGCGGGCCGTTACCGTCTGATCGACGAGCTGGGCCGGGGCGGCATGGGCGTGGTGTGGCGTGCCCGCGACGAGCTGCTGCACCGCGAGGTCGCCATCAAGGAGGTACGGGCGCCGCGCGCGCTGACCGAGGCCGAGGAGCGGCTGCTGTACGCCCGTCTGGAGCGGGAGGGCCGGGCCGCGGCCCGTATCTCGCACCCCAACGTGATCACGGTCTACGACGTACTGATCGAGGGCGCGTCCGGCGGGGGGACGGGCGCCGCAGGGGAGCCGGGTGGCGGGGCCGCGCCGGGCGGCCGGCCCTGGATCGTCATGGAACTGATCCGCGGCCTGTCCCTGGCCGATGTCCTGGAAGCCGAGGGGCCGATGGCCCCCGCCCGGGCCGCCGCGATCGGCGCCCGGGTGCTGGCGGCGCTGCGGGTGGCGCACACCGCGGGGGTGCTGCACCGCGATGTCAAGCCCGGCAACGTCCTGCTGGCCAACGACGGACGGGTGGTGCTGACGGATTTCGGGATCGCGACGGTGGCGGGGTCCTCGGCGCTCACGATGACGGGCGAACTGGTCGGTTCGCCCGAATTCCTCGCGCCCGAGCGTGCCTTGGGCCGCACTCCGGGCCCGGAATCGGACCTGTGGTCGCTGGGTGTCACCCTGTACGCCGCCGTGGAGGGGTACTCACCCTTCCGGCAGGACACTCCGCTCAGCACGTTGCGCGCGGTGGTCGACGAGCGGGTGCCGCCGCCTCGGCGTGCCGGTCCGCTCACGCCCGTACTGGACGGTCTGCTGCGCAAGGACCCACGGGAGCGGCTGGAGGCGGCCCGGGCTCAGCACATGCTGGAGGAGGTGGCCGGGGGCGGGGCGCCGCCCACGGTGGTGGTGCCGCCGGCGGGCGGCTACACCCCGACCGTGGCCGCGCCGGGGCCCGCCTACAGTCCGGCCGGTCCTGCCGTGCCGCCCGAGGGCGGTGCCGCGTTCCCGCCGGAGGGCGGCACCGGGGCCGCCGGGCAGGCCGGCGCGGGCGGCAGGGACACGGGCGGCCGGGGCCGCCGGCCGGCGCTGCTGGCGGCCGGCGCGGTGCTGGCCCTGCTGGCGGTGGTGGCGACGGCCTGGGCGCTGGTCAACGGGTCCGGGGGCGGCGGGCAGGGCGGGCAGGGCGCGCACAGCGGCTCCGCCGGGGGCGGCGGCACCAGCACCTCGGGCGGCGGCGCGGGAAGCGGCGGCAAAGACTCCGGATCACCGAGCACCGGCGGAAGCGGTACGCCAGGAAAGAACGGCGGCGGCACCGGAGGCGGCGGTAATACGACGTCCAAGCCGCCGCCCCGCCCCACCGTCACCGTGTACGTCACCGCGGTCCGTGACCGCTATACGGGCGCCTGCCCGCCGGCCGCCGGCGCGGCCCCGGCCTTCTCCGCCGTCATCGGGGTCGACCACGGCCCGGCCGAGGTCGTCTACCGCTGGATCACCGACTCCGGCCGCACTTCCGACCCGGCGTGGAAGACCGCCTCGTTCACGGGCCACGGCAGCGGCAAGGTCACCGTCCATCACACCGAGACGACGTACGAGGCGGGCGGGACGCTCACCGACCGGATCGGCGTACGGGTCAAGAGCCCCGTGAGCGTGGAGTCCGACCGGGTGAGCTTCTCCGTGACGTGCGAGGAGGCCCCGACGGGCGGGGCCTCCTCTTCTCCTGCCGACGGAGGAACCTACTCGGGAGGTTCCACGGGCACCCCGTATGCCGGTGCCCTGGCCACCGGTACTCCCTACGCGGCGGAGCGCAGGACCGGCAGGTAGCCGCCGGACTGTCCGGCGGCGGTCGGGTGGTAGGACTCGTCGACGGGCAGGGTGATGCTGTGCAGCCACGGTGAGCCGGAGCACAGTTCGTGCCCGGCGAAGGTGGTGTTGACGTCACCGAAGGCGAAGCCGTGGTCGGCGGCGCGCTTGGCGGTGACGGTGTTGATGTCGTCCGCGGCGGCGTTGATCGCCGTACGGACCTTCTCGGACAGGCCGATACAGGTGCCGCCGAGCTTGTAGATGTGCGGGTAGCCCAGGACGACCACCCGTGCGGCGGCGGCCTTGCCCGAGATGGCGTTGTACACCTGGTCGAGCTTTCCGGGCAGGGTGCCCTGGATGTACGTACGGGCCTGGGCGACCCGCGTCAGGCAGGCGCTCTCGGTGTCCGTGGCGCAGACCTTCATGGTGTCGGCGAAGCCGGCGTCGTTGCCGCCGACGGTGATGCTGACCAGGCCCGTCGAGGAGTTCAGCGCGCCGAGCTGCTTGCTGAGCACGTCACCGGTACGGGCACCCGAACAGGCGCTGAACGTGAAGGAGGACACGGAGTTCGCGGCGGCCCACAGGGCCGGGTACGCCTTCGTGCTGCGCTTGCACGAGCCGCTGGCGCTGTCGTAGCTGCCGGCGCCGACCCCCGCGGAGTAGGAGTCGCCCAGTGCTACGTAGCCGGTGGCTCTGGCCTGTGGTGTGGCGGCGGTGGCGGCGCCCGCGCCGGAAAGGCCGAGCGCCATGGTGGCGGTGAACGCGGACAGGATGCCCCCGAACCGGGACAGTTTCATGGAACCTCCCCAAGGCAGGATTTCTGCCTCACATGTATTAGCAGGCCCCATGCGTTACGGGAACCGTTGACGCCAAAACTTCCTCCGCATTACCGAAAGTCTTCTTGCCATATCCTCCGATTCACGGAGAACTCGCCTGCTGTTCCATGGGATTGACGTCACGTCGGTGATGCCCCCTCGGCGCCCCTGCGACAACCCGGCGGCAAATGGCGGCACGGCCTTCTTCGGTACGGGCACGACATGCGGGTGACGTCGCGGCGTCACTCCCGTGCCCGCGTAGCTGCGCGAGGGCGCCGATGGGGCGAGCCGGAAGCCAACACCGGTACGTACATGGCCCGTTCACGTCCTCTTTGCGTCTTGACGGGCGCGCGCCGCCTGCGCGACATTGAAGCCCGGCATCAGGCGCTTATGGGGGGCAAAGCTGCCAATGCAGACCAAGACCATCCACGGCAACAGACCAAGCAGCGAGACGCCGGAGCACGACAGGGCCGAGGAGAGGGCCACCAGCGGCGGAACCGGCAGCGAGGGGGCCGGTGGCGAGGGCCGCGGCGGCGACGGGCCGAGCGGCGACAGACCGGTGCGCGGTGATGCGGCACCCCTGCTCGCCGGGGCGGCGGTCGGCGTGGGCGGTGTGGGCGCCGTACTGGCGCTCGCCGACCTCTCCTCCTCCGTGCGTGCCCCGTTCACGCTCTTCTTCCTGGTCCTGGCACCGGCCGCGGCCATCGGCGCCGCCCTTGGGCGCATGGACCCGCTCAGCCGCACCGTCGTCGCGGGGGCGGGCGCCGTCGCCGTCGACCTGCTGGTGGCGCAGGTGATGCTCTCGCTGCACATCTGGTCGGCGCGTGGTGGGGTGGTGGCCGTGGCGGCGCTCAGCGGCGCCGTCTTCGTACTGGCGGGCGTCCGGCGCCGCGGTGGCGTCCGGCGCCGCCGTGCCCGTGCCCGGTCAAGTCGGACGGACTGACGTGGATACCAGTGAGATCAGCGTGTATCGCCCGGGTGAACTCAGCGGCGCGGACCGGGCCGCGTGGACCGCTGTGCAGTCCCAGGCCCCCATATGGGGCGCCCCGCAACTGGCGAACCCTTTCCTCGCACCGGAGTTCGCCCTGGCGATCGGCCGCTGCCGTCGTGGGGTACGGATCGCGGTCATCCGGGAGGACGGCGTACCGGCCGCGTTCCTGCCCTTCCAGCGCTCGGCGATGGGCGTGGGGCGGGCGATCGGCCTGGGTGTCTCCGATGCGCAAGGGCTGGTGCACCGCCCCGGCTTCCAATGGGACGCCCGCGAACTCCTGCACGCCTGCCGTCTGTCGGTGCTCGAATTCGATCATCTGGTGGCCGATCAGAAGCCGTTCGAGGAGTGGCCGCTGACCAGTCACCCCTCCCCCGTCATGGACCTCGAGCAGGGCTTCGAGGCGTACCTGGGCCAGGTGCGCAAGCACTCCCCGCGGTTCGTGCGCGGCACCCGCGCCAAGGAGCGCAGACTGCGCCGGGACGTGGGCGAGCTGCGCTACGTCCACGACGAGCGTGACCCGCAGATGCTGCGTACGCTCATCGGCTGGAAGTCGGCGCAGTACCGCAGGACCGGGCGCAGCGACCGCTTCGCCCACGCCTGGATCGTGCACCTGGCCGAGCAGCTCTTCCACACCCGCACCGCCACCTTCGCCGGCCTGCTGTCCGTCCTGTACGCGGGCGACCGGCCGGTCGCCGCGCACTTCGGGCTGCGTTCGGAGCGGGTGCTCACCTGCTGGTTCCCGGCGTACGACACCACGTACGCGAAGTACTCCCCCGGGCTGGTCCTGCATCTGCGGATGGCCGAGGCAGCCGCCGCCGATTCGATGGCGTACATCGATCTGGGCCGTGGTGAAAAACAATACAAGAACTCCCTGAAGACACGGGAGCTTCTGGTGTCCGAAGGGTGGGTGATGCGCCGCCATCCGGTGGCGCTGTGTCATCGTGCGCGGCGTGCTCCGGTGCGGGCCCTGCGCAACACCGTGGTATCCCGGCCGGAATTGTTCACCCCGGCCGATCGTCTTCTCAAGCGGATGGGCCGGATCCGGTCGATCCGTTGAAAAGTTCACCGTTCTGTACAGGCCAATTACACCGAAGGGGATTCGCGGTTCGAGGTCTTGCCATAGAGTCCCAGTCATCAATACCGTCATACATCCACCCGCAACGGCCCAGCACATGGAGCGGCACCAGGGGAGGGCTCGGGCGCCGTGAGGGGGCCGGGGCGGGGCGCGGTAGGGGGGTCCCGTGTTCGATCTTCGCGCACCGATCATCGAGCCACGAGCCGCGCGGCCAGCACCACGAATGCCAGCTCGCCCTGTTCGCACGGCGATGAGACCCATGCCGTCATGAGCGGGGCGTGAACCCCCCTTTCGAACCGGACACACAGCCGGACCGCCCGGGGGTGGGCGGTCCGCCGGACGAGAGGGAAACAGACTCATGAGCTCATTCCTTCGCCCCGCGGAAACAGCCGGAAATCCGTTGGAACTGATTTCTCAGCCGGTCCAGTACCGTCCCGTTTCCTCGTATCTGGCGATAGCGCCGCCGGTCAGCGTCGTCATACCGGCCATGAACGAGGCGGAAAACCTTCCGTATGTATTCAAGACATTGCCGGAGTGGATACACGAAGTGGTCCTGGTCGACGGCAATTCGACGGACGACACCGTAAAAGTCGCCCGCGAGCTGCGGCCGGACGTCAAAGTCGTCGCGCAGCGCGGCAAAGGCAAAGGGGACGCGCTGATCAGCGGGTTCGACGCCTGCACGGGCGACATCATCGTCATGGTCGACGCCGACGGTTCGGCCGACGGCGCCGAGATCGTCAGCTATGTCTCCGCGCTGGTCGGCGGCGCGGACTTCGCCAAGGGCTCGCGCTTCGCCAACGGCGGCGGCACGGACGACATGACGCCCGTCCGCAAGCTGGGCAACCGCGTCCTGACGACGATCGTCAACGCCAAGTTCGGGGCCCGCTACACCGACCTGTGCTACGGCTACAACGCCTTCTGGCGGCACTGCCTGGAAGAGATCGCCCTGGACTGCGCCGGCTTCGAGGTCGAGACGGTGATGAACATCCGCGTCGTGAAGGCCGGCCTGAAAGTGCAGGAGATTCCCAGCCACGAGTACCACCGCATCCACGGCGTGAGCAATCTGCGCGCCGTACGGGACGGGTTACGCGTCCTGAAGGTGATACTGCGCGAGCGCGGTACCCGGCGCAGGCGTCCCACCGGCCCCACCATGATCACAGGAGAGGCGTCTTGAGTGTCCGCGTCTCCGTGGTGATCTGCGCCTACACCGAGGACCGCTGGGAGGACATCCTCGCCGCGGCGGCCTCGGTGCGCGACCAGTCCCACCCGGCCCACGAGACGCTCCTCGTGGTCGACCACAACCCGGCGCTGCTCGCCCGGCTCCGGGACCACTTCTCCGGGCCCCCGTGGGCCCCGTCCGTACGTGTCCTGGCCAACGCGGGCCCGCGCGGGCTGTCCTCCGGGCGCAACACCGGCGTACGCGCCGCCGGCGGCGAGGTGATCGCCTTCCTCGACGACGACGCGGTCGCCGAGCGGGACTGGCTGCTGCACTTCGCCGAGGGGTACGCCGACCCGAAGGTGCTGGCGATCGGCGGGCGCACCGAGCCCGTCTGGGCGTCGGGCCGCAGACCGGCGTGGTTCCCCCAGGAGTTCGACTGGGTCGTGGGATGTACGTACCGGGGCCTGCCGCCGGGACGGGTCCCGGTACGCAACGTGCTGGGCGGCAACGCCTCGTTCCGCAAGGAGGCGTTCGAGATCACCGGCGGGTTCGCCACCGGCATCGGCCGGGACGGTGACAAGCGGCCCCTGGGCTGCGAGGAGACGGAGCTGTGCATCCGGCTGACCCGCGCGGTGCCTCACGCGGTGCTCCTGATCGACGACCGGTCGGTGATCCACCACCGGGTGCCCGGCGCGCGGGAACGGTTCGCCTATTTCCGTACCCGGGTGTACGCCGAAGGGCTGTCCAAGGCGCTGGTCGCGCGGAGCGTCGGCGCACAGGAGGGCCTGGCCACGGAACGGCGTTACACGACCCGGGTGCTGCCCGCGGGAGTGGCACGCGGGCTGCGCGACGCGGTGCTGCGGCGGCCGGGCGGCGCGGCGCGGGCGGGCGCGATCGTGGCGGGTGTGGCGCTCGCGGCGGGCGGCTACGTCATGGGCCGGGTACGGGCGCGCGGCAGCGGGACCTTCACGGTTGCCGGGGCGGCCGGCACCGCACGCGAGGGCGGTACGGATCCTGGGGAACGTACGGACGGGGGCACGGGCCCCGACGGATGCACGGCTCCCGATGGGCGTACCGGTCCGGACGGCCGCAGCACCCTCGCCGGCCGGGAGGCGGTCGCATGACCGGCGCCCACGCCGTACCGATCCTGATGTACCACGCGGTGGCCGACGCCCCCGCGCCCGCCGCGCTCGCCCTGTCCGTCACCCCGGACGCCTTCGACGAGCAGATGGCGGTGCTGGACGACCACGGCTTCACCCCGCTGACCACGGCCGAGCTGGCGGCGGCCTGGCGCGGCGGCACGGCGCTGCCCGCCAGGCCCGTACTGATCACCTTCGACGACGGCTACGAGGGCGTGCACCGGCACGCCCTGCCGGCCCTGTCCCGGCACGGCTTCACGGCCACCGTCTTCGTCTCCTCCGGCTGGCTGCGCGGCCCGTACGACACCGGTGGCAGCCTGGACACCATGCTGGACTGGGGGCAGGTACGGAAGCTGGCCGCGGCCGGGATCGAGATCGGCGGCCACAGCCACAGTCACCCGCAGCTCGACCAGCTCGCGGATGAGCCCCTGTGGTTCGAGGTGATGCGCTGCAAGCAGATCATCGGTGACGAACTCGGCCGGGCGCCGGTCTCCTTCGCCTATCCGTACGGGTATTCCAGCCGGCGGGTGCGGCGGGCGGTGCGCGGGGCCGGGTTCCGGCAGTCGCTGGCGGTCGGCAACGCCCTGGCGGGCCGCCGCCAGGGCCCGTACGCGCTGACCCGGCTGACGGTGGGGCGCGGCACCGGCATCGAGGAGTTCGAGCGGATCGTCGAAGGCCGCGCCGTGGGGCGGCACTTCGCCGGGAACCGGGCGCTCACCAAGGGTTACGCCCTGGTCCGCAGGACACGTCGGGCGGTCGGGCTGTGCTCCCGCAGGAGCTGAGCGGGCCGCGACCGCCACCGCGGGCCGGGAGCCGGTGAAACGGCCGGGCCGGCGCGCGCAAGACGTCCCGGAGGTCCCGGGAACTCCCGCGGTTCCCCGGGCGCCGGCGCACCGGCCGCCCGGAGCGGACCGCCGGGCGAGCACCCGCACTGCGTCAGGAAGTCAGGAAAGGCAGCGGAGCCAGTGTCTGACACGACCACCCGGACCGAGGAGCGCACGGAACAGGAGCCGGGTCAGGAGCCGGACCAGGGCAAGGGCAGGGGCGGCCGGATGCTGCGGTTCGCGGGCCGGGGCGGCGGCAGCCCGCTGTTCCGCAACGCCTACGCCCTGATGGTCAACACCGGTATATCCGGTCTGCTCGGGCTGGGTTACTGGCTGGTCGCCGCCCGGTACTACACCGAGGACGCGGTCGGCCAGGGATCGGCCGCGATCGCGGCGATGAAGCTGCTCGCCGGGCTCACGGCCGTCACGCTCACCGGCGCGCTGGCCCGCTTCATCCCCGTCGCCGGGCGCCGGACCGGCCGGCTGGTGCTGTCCACGTACGCGGGCAGTTCGGTGGTCGTGGCGATCGCCGCCACGGTCTTCCTGCTCACCCTCAGCCTGTGGGGGCCCTCCTACCGCTTCCTGCACGGGCCGCTGCACGGCGCCGGCTTCATCGTCGCCGTGATCGCCTGGTCGCTGCTGACGCTCCAGGACGGTGTGCTGACCGGTCTGCGCAGCGCCTTCTGGGTGCCGGTGGGCAACCTGGTCTTCTCCACGGCCAAACTGGCGCTGCTGGTGGCGATCGCCGCCGCCGTGCCCACAGCCGGTGTCTTCGTGTCCTGGGTCGCGGCCATCGCGCTGTCCGTGGTGCCGCTGGGCTGGCTGGTCTTCCGGCGGCTGATACCCCGGCACGTGAAAGCGACCCGGCGTACGGCCCGGCCGCCCACGCTCAAGGAGATGGGCCGCTTCCTGGCCGGTGACTACACCGGCTCGCTCTTCTCCCTGGCCGTGGTCTACCTCGTGCCGGTCATCGTCGCCTCGCAGGTCAGCTCGGCCGACAACGCGTACTTCTACATCACCACCACCATCAGCGGAACGGTCAACCTGCTCGCCATCAACATGGGCGCGTCCCTGACGGTCGAGGGCTCGCACGACCCGGCGCGGCTGGCGCAGAACACCCGCGCGGCGCTGCGCCGGATGGCCCGCATCATGATCCCGGTCTGTCTGTTCCTGTTCGTCTGCGCGCCCTACATCCTCGGTGTCTTCGGCCGGGGGTACGCGGAGGCGGCGACCCCGCTGCTGCGCTGGTTCGCGGTGGGGGCCGCGCTGCGGGTGATCATGGAGGTCTACTTCGCGGTCCTGCGCGCCCAGAGCCGTACCTCCGGACTCGCCTACCTCCAGGGGCTGTTGTGCTTCCTGGTGCTGGGGCTGACGCTGGTGCTGCTGCCGCGGATGGGGCTGACCGGCGCGGGCGTGGCCGAGATCTCCAGCCTGGTGGTGATCGTCTCGATCGCGTCGGTCAAGCTGTACCGGATCGTGCGGGGGCGCCCTTCGGCGCCGCTCACGCGGACCCCGGCCGAGGGCCTGGCACCGGACGGCGACCTCGCGGACCTGGCCGTGCACGGCGACCTGGGGGACGCGCTCACCGCGGGCGCGGCCAAGGCGAGCGCGGGGGCCGACGGCGCCGGGGCCGGGGCGGGCGCCACCGCCGCGGCCGGGGCCGGAACCGGGGCCGCCGGGACGTCCGGCACGAGCGACACCGGCGGGCACCGGCCCCGCTGGGCACAGCGGGCGCTGGCGGACGTGGACACCATGCCGCTGGGGGTCCATGTGGACTTCGACCACATGGAGCGCCGGCCGGACGTCCGGCCGCCGGCTCCGGACCGCACCAGCCCGTACGCGGGGGTCACCGCTCCGGGCAGGCGGCCGGAGGCGGGCCTGCGGGAGGACGGGCGGACCGGCCCCTCCTGGGCCGAGCGCGGGGCGAAAGCGCAACGGCTGCCGGGCGCCACGGCCGCGAGCGCCTCGTCGTCCCACGCCACCGCGATGCCACCCACCGCTGCGGCACATTCCGCCGCCACGGCTCGTTCCGCCGGTTCCACCGCTCCGGCACCCTCCGGGGCCCCAGTCCCCCCAGCCGCCCCAGCCGCGCCGGGAACCCCGAGCACACCATCCGCCCCCGCCACCCCGGCAGCCCCAGCCGCTCCCACCGCGCCCGACGGCGGGCCTGCCCCGGGCCCGGCGGCCTCGCTGCGCCACGCCGCCGCCCGGCTCCGCCATCAGCTCCGCCACCACCCCACCCTCCCCCTGTGGGCGCTGCTGGCCGCCGCGCTGGCCCTGTTCTGGCTGCCCCTGCACGGCATGGGCGACACCGACCTGAACCGCATGGGCGGGCTCGGCCTGATCTCGGTGCTGCCCGCGGCGACCCTCGTGGGCGCCGTCCTGCTCGTGGTCACCTTCGCCGCCGCCCTGTGGCAGGCCCGCCCGCGGCCCGCGCTGCTGGCGGCCGTACTGGTCCTGACGGTGGTGGCGCTGCACGCGCTGCCCGCCGTCCTGGAGGCCGAGCCGCGCTTCGCGACCGCCTGGCAGCATCTGGGCTTCCTCGACCACATCGGCCGGACCGGCACCGCCGTACCGGATCTGGACGCCCGCTGGAGCTGGCCGGGCTTCTTCGCCTGGGCTCAGTTCCTGGCCCAGGCGTGCGGCGTCACCGACATGACGGAGGTGCTGCGCTGGTGGCCGCTGACCCTGCAACTGCTCTACCTGGCGCCGCTGTTCCTGCTCCTGAAGGCCGTACGGGCGAGCTGGCGCGCGAAGTGGAGCGCGGCCTGGCTGTTCGCGCTGTGCGGCTGGGTGGGCCAGGACTACTTCTCCCCGCAGGGCTTCACCTACCTCCTCTACCTGGTCTTCGTGGCGATCCTGCTGGTGTGGTTCCGCGAGCCGCGGGTGCTGGCGGCCAGACGCGTGCCGGGCGAGAGGGAGGTGGAGCCGGCCGGGCGGGGCCGGCGGGTGACGCTGCTGGCGGTGCTGCTCGCCCTGTTCGCGGCGTCGGTGGCCGGCCATCAGCTCACCCCGTTCGTCATGCTCGGTGTGCTCACGGTGCTGGTGCTGGCCCGCCGCTCCACCCTCTACGGCCTTCCGCTGCTGTTCGGCGTCATGGTGGCGGCGTGGGTCGGCTATCTCGCCGAGCCGTACTGGATGGGCCACTTCGACGAGCTGTTCGGCGGCATCGGCGGCTTCGGCGGCAATGTCTCCTCCTCGGTGACGGGCCGGATCAGCGGCGGTGACAGCACCCACAAACTGGTTCTCTACACGCGGGTGGCGATGGCGGGCGGCGTGCTGGCGCTGGCCTGCTGGGGCGTGCTGCGCCGGCGCTCCGCGGGCTTCACCGAGCGCTCGCTGCTGGTGCTGACGTTCGTGCCGTTCCTGGGCTTCGGTATGCAGTCCTACGGCGGCGAGATGGCGCTGCGGGTCTTCATGTTCGCGCTGCCCGGCGCCTGTGTGCTGGCCGCCCTGGCGCTCTTCCCGCGCGCCGCCGGCACCCGCCGCGGCTGGGGTCCGCTCGCCGCCCTGGCGACCGGGCTGGTGCTGATCCTGGGCTTCCTGGTGGCGCGCTGGGGCAACGAGCCGTTCGAACGGACCCGGCCGGGCGAGGTCACGGCCATGGACTACGTCTACGCCCACGACCGCCCGACGGTACGCCTGCTGTGGATGAGCGACGACCCGGTCAACAACGTCACCCCGGCCATGCCGTGGGGGGCCAGGGACATGGAACGCGTACGGTACGAGCCCACGCTCGCCCCGCGCGACCCGGCCCGCACCGGTCCACTCGTCGCGGCCCTGCGCAAGGCCGGGCCCCACTCGTACCTGATCGTCAGCCGCGGCCAGTCGGAGTACCTGCGGCTGGACTCCGCCTACTCCCCCACCTGGGAGAAGCGGCTGCGGGCGAACCTGGACCGGCGGCCCGATCTGCGCCGGGTGCTGTCCAACGAACACGCGGCGCTGTACGAACTCAAGCAGCAGCCGCCGGGCGCGGTGCCCCGGCCGGATCCGGGGCCGGCCGGCCCGCGGGTGACCTGGACGCCGTGGTCGGTGACCGGGGCGCTGGCGGCGCTGGCGCTGATGCTGCTGCTGGCGGCCCGGGAGGTGCTGCGGGTCGCGGTGGCGCCGAGCGTGCGGCAACTGCGGTGGCTGCGGGCCTCGTTCTGGTTCGGGCTGCCGCTGCTGACCGTCTTCCTGATCTCGCTGGTACAGCGCTTCGCGACCCTGGCCTGAAGCCCGCTCGTGCGGCGGGCCGCTGAAGACCGCGGCCGGCGGGCCCGCTCAGGACCTCTTGAGCCAGCGGATGCCGTACGGCGCCAGGTCCACCCGCTGCCCGTCCACGGTCACCGTCAGGGCCCGGTCCAGGGTGTTGACGACCAGGACCGTACGGTCGTCGCCCAGCACCCGGATGTCCGGCCGGTCCCCGGCGGCGACGGGCACGTCACGGAACCGCGTACCGGGCGGGAAGGCGCGGGAGAAGCCGGACAGCAGCTTCATCATGGGCAGTTCGCCCCCGCCGTCGTCCAGTTGCGTGCTGCGCCACAGGCAGCCGGGGCAGTCGGCGCTCTCATTCTGCGGATTCCAGTAGAAGCCGCTGGTGGCGCCGCCGCGGGCCATCTCGATCAGCCCGCTCGCCTGCACGGCGGTCCGGTGGTTCTCCGCCCACCCGGCGCGGTTGTCGTTCTTGTCGGGGACCTCGACGTACCACTCGGCCCACCACAGCGGCAGCTTGGTCTTCTCGCGCAGCCACCGCCCGACGTCGGCGAACTTCTGGGTGGCGGTGAACTCGTCGGGGACGTACCGGTCGTCCTTGTCGTAACTGGAGCCGTCCACGACGACGAAATCCGCGCCCGCCTTGTGCTGGTTCCAGTAGTCGACGGCGTCCAGGGTGCGCTGGTCGATGCTTCCCCATGGTCCTTTGAGGCCGGAGGCGTGGGTGTCGTCACCGGGTGCGTAACTGTCCATCACCACATAAGGACCGCCGACTTTTATGTCCTTGTTGACCTTCTTCAGTTCTTGGTAAACGAGATTGTAGAGCCGGGTGTATCCCTCGTAGTCCCAGCGCCCTTTGGCGTCGTCGAAGAATCCCTTGAATTCATTCCATACGATGAAGTGATGAACGTCCGGGTAGCGCCGGGCGATCTTCCCGGCGAGGTCGGCGAAATCCTGATAATGATCCGGGTGCGGCGCCTTCTCCAGATCGCCCCACCGGGTCTGCCCCGCCTCGCCGCCCTTCATCCAGTCCGGCGCGCAGCACAGCGTCAGCACCGGCGTCCCGCCGGTCCTGCGGATCAGGTCGACGCGGCTGTCCAGGTCCTTGAAGTCGTAGTGCCCGGGGCTCGGTTCGGGGTTCTGCGCACCCCATCCCATGATGTGCTGGTTCTGCGGCATCGGGTCGGAGGACAGCAGCCGGTCGGCGTCCGCCGTGGCCGTGGCCGTGCCGCGGTCCGCGCTGAACTCGGTGTGGGTGAACCCCCATCCCACCTCGGATTTCCGGTCGGCGGGCGGCCCGGGAGGAGCCCCGTACGCCCCCGCGGAATCCTTTCCGCCGCCTCCGGAACCATGGCCGTCACCGGCATCCGGGGGAAATCCGCACATCGCCAGCACCATCGCCAACGCCACCACGGCCGCGAAGGCAATTGCGGTGATCCTCCACCGCTCCCGCCCCGTGGTCCCCGCCCGCGTCCCACCATGACGTTCCCCACCATGACGTCCCACACCCGGCAAGACTAGCCAGCTTGCCGACCGGCGCGCCGGGTTTCCCCGGTAACGGTTCCGTTCTGGTCCGGCTAAAACACCGCGAAAATCCGTGTACGCGACGGGCCCCCTTGACCGATCATGGTGACATGTGTGCCGACCATGTCCAGCCGTCCGCCGCCGAGGAGTCCCTTCCCATCCGTTTGACCATGGACGACAGTGATTCGCCGTCCGACGTCGTGGACGCCCTGTTCCTGGGGCGGTTCGCCAACGGCCAGCAGCCGTACGCCCGCAGCCGCTCCGTGGACCGGGTCAAGACCGGCCTGACGCTGCTGCCGCCCGGCGCGAAGGTCCTGCGCTCCGCCCGGGACGAGGACCGCAGCGCGACCCTGGCCGAGGGCGAAGGCTTCACCGTGCTGGTCTCCCGCTGGAACCGCGGCGCGGACGTGACCGTCACCGCCGTCAGCGACGAACTCGCGGAGAAGGTGCTGGCCCAGTCGGCCGACGGCGCGGAGGACGAGCCGGAGCCGCAGCCGGAGAACGTACCCATGGGCTTTTGGTACTTCTCGCCCCGGCGCGGTCCGCACCGTACGACCCGGCAGATCTCGGCCGGCACCTGGGAGGAGATCCGCCCCAACTACACCGGGCCGGTGGCCGACGCCCTGGACGGGCTGATGAAGGTCTCCCCGCAGGAGATCTCGGGACGGCTGCTGTTGCTGCACGGCCCGCCCGGCACCGGCAAGACCTCCGCGCTGCGCACCCTCGCCCGCTCGTGGCGGGACTGGTGCCAGGTGGACTGCGTACTGGACCCCGAACGGCTCTTCAACGACGTCGGCTATCTGATGGACATCGCCATCGGCGAGGACGACGGCGCGGGCAAGGGCCGCTGGCGGCTGCTGCTCCTGGAGGACTGCGACGAGCTGATCCGCGGCGAGGCCCGGCACACCGCGGGCCAGGCGCTGTCCCGGCTGCTGAACCTGACCGACGGCCTCCTGGGGCAGGGCCGCAACGTCCTGGTCGGCGTGACGACCAACGAGGACCTGGAACGCATGCACCCGGCGGTGGTGCGCCCGGGCCGATGTCTGGCCCGGATCGAGATCGGTCCGCTCAGCCGTACGGAGGCGGTGAGCTGGCTCGGTACGGACAAGGGCGTGGGCCGCGAGGGCGCCACTCTCGCCGAGCTGTACGCCCTGCGCCGCGGCACCCGCCCGGCCTCCATCCCGCCCCAGGACTCCACCGCCGACGCGGGTCTGTACCTCTGACGTCCTCGCAGCCCGGCGCCGCACCACCGGTGTCCGCCCCATGCCCCATGTCCTACACCCCATGCCCCATGTCTTACGCCCTATGTCCCATGAGGGAGCCTCTTTCCGATGACCACGTCGGCCTCCATAGACGTCCCCGACACCTTCGTCACGTCCTACGGCACGCAGGGTGCCGAAGCACGTGCCTGGCTCGCCGCTCTGCCCCGCCTGGGCGGTGACTTCCTGGAGCGCTGGGAGCTGCGGCCCGACGGACCGGCCGCCCACGGCATGGCCTCGCTCGTCCTGCCCGTACGCCGGGCCGACGGCACCCCCGCCGTCCTCAAGCTCCAGCAGCCCCGGGAGGAGACCGCCGATGCCACCACCGGCCTGAAGGCGTGGCAGGGCGAGGGCGTGGTGCGCCTGCTCCGGTACGACGAGGAGAGCGGCACCCAGTTGCTGGAACGCCTGGACGCCTCCCGGACCCTGGCCTCGCTGACCGACGACCGGGAGGCCACGCGCATCCTGGCCGGCCTGCTGGCCCGCCTGACCGCGGTGCCCGCTCCCGAGGGTCTGCGGCGGCTGTCCGACATCGCCGCCGCCATGCTCGAAGAGGTCCCACGGGCCGTACCGGCGCTGCGCGACCCCGCCGAACAACGGCTGGTGCACACCTGCGCGTCCGCCGTCGCCGAGCTGCTCGACGAGCCCGGCGACCGGCTGCTCCACTGGGACCTGCACCACGACAACGTCCTGGCCGGCGAGCGGGAACCCTGGCTCGCCATCGACCCCGAACCGCTGGCCGGTGACCCCGGTTTCGACCTGTGGCCGGCGCTGGACGGCCGGTGGGACGCGGTGGTGGCGACGGGCGACGTCCAGCGCGCGGTGCTGCGCCGCTTCGACCTGCTGACCGAGGCCATCGGCGCGGACCGGCGGCGGGCGGCCGGCTGGACCCTCGGCCGGGTCCTGCAGAACGCGCTGTGGGACATCGAGGACGGCAAGAACGCCCTGGAACCCTCCCAGGTCGCCACGGCCACGGCACTGCTGCGCCACCGGAGCTGAAGCGCTTGTGACGGGGCCCGGCGGGCGGAGCGGCGGGCGAGGGCTCGCCGGCCGCTCACCGCCCGTCGGTGTGCTCCGCGTACGTGGCCCGCAGCGCGTCCTGGACCGCGGCGAGGGCGGCGGCACGGTCCAGGCCGAGGCGGTGCGCGCGCCGGGCGTAGCTCTGCGCGGCGACGGCCGCCTCCTTCTCCGCGGCCTCACCGGCCGCCGCGATGAAGGTGCCGCGGCGGCCCTGAGTCTCGATCACCCCGTCCGTCTCCAGGGCGCGGTAGGCCTTGGCGACGGTGTTGGCGGCCAGGCCGAGCTGCTCGGCCAGGCCCCGTACGGTGGGCAGCTTGTGGCCGACGGGCAGCCCACCGGCCCGTGCCTGCTCGGCGATCTGGGCGCGGACCTGCTCGAACGGCGCGTCGGCGGCCTGCGGGTCGACGGTGATCCGCAGGGCGGCGGGGGAATCGGAGGACGAGGACGTGCGCGTGGCCACGAGGGGCGCTCCTGGTGCTGGGAGGAACGGGATGAACGGGACGGACAGGGAACGTACGGGGGTACAGGACTTTGTCGCACCCATTGTGCGCCAGGGGGCCGGGCCCGTACCCGTAAGCACCGGTAGCGTCCGGGGGCCGTGCCGCCCCTCATTTGAGGCCGCTGAGCACGACACCCCGGATGTAGTGCTTCTGGAGCAGCAGGAAGAGCGTCAGTACTGGCAGGCTGCTGAGCACCAGACCGGCCATCATGACGGGCACCGTCCGGTCCGGGTCCAGGTGGCTCTGCAGGAGCTGGATGCCGACGGGCAGCGTCATCAGACGCGGGTCGGCGGTGGAGACCAGCAGGGACCAGAGGTACTCGTTCCAGGCGCCGACGAAGGTCAGCAGCGCGAGCGTCACCGCCGCCGGCCTGGTCTGCGGTACCACGATCCGCCACCACAGCGTGAACTCCCCGGCACCGTCGATCCGGGCCGCCTCCAGCATCTCGTCGGGGACGCCGGCGATGAACTGGCGCATCAGGAAGATCCCGAAGCCGGAGACCAGGAACGGCATGACCAAAGCCACGAGGCTGACGGTCAGGCCCGCGCCGCCACGGCCGAGGAGGTCGTTCCCGCCCGCCGCGGGCCAGTGCACCAGGATCAGGAAGTGCGGGATGAAGAACACGAACGGCGGGAACATCATCGTGGCGAGCACCAGCCGGAAGATCAGGTCGCGTCCGGGGAAGCGCAGTTTGGCCAGGGCGTAGCCGGCCATCGAGGACGTCAGCAGTACGGAGACCGTGATCACCGTGGTGGCGACCACGCTGTTGCGGAACAGCAGCGGCAGATCGAGCCGGGTGACGGCGGCACGGTAGTTGGACAGGTCGAACGCCTGGGGCAGGAAGCGGTACGGCAGCCTGCCGTACTCGCCGGGGCCTTTGAACGAGGTCAGCAGCATGTCGAGGAAGGGCACCAGCGTCAGTACGGCCCCGAGGACCACCACCAGGTACGACAGCCACGGGAACCGTGCGCGCCCTCCCCCGCGCTGCCTCCCGCGCCGTGGCCCGTGCCGGCTCGCCCGGCTCACACGGCCTCCCCTCTCCTTCTCTCGCGGAAGATCCACAACTGGACGAGCGTGAGCACCAGGATCACCGCGAACAGCACGAAGGCCGCCGCTCCGGCGAGCCCCCAGTCCCCGTACGTGAACGCCTGCTGGTACATCTCCAGCGCGGCGACATTGGTCGCGTCCCCGGGCCCGCCGTCCCCCGTCATCACGACGATCAGCGCGAACGACTGGAGGCCGGTGATGAATTGCGTGACGCACACGAACAGCAGGGACGGCCGGAGCAGCGGCAGGGTGATCCGCAGGAATACGGTGAACTGCCCGGCGCCGTCCAGTTCCGCCGCTTCGTAATAGGACCGGGGAATGGATTTCAGTCCCGCGGTCAGTACGAGAACCGCGGCCCCGACGGAGGCCCACGCCTGTACGACCACCACCGACGGCAGAGCCGTACGGGGATCCTGGAGAAAGGCGACGGAGCCGAGGCCCAGCCGGTTGAGAAGGCCGTTGACGAGGCCACCCGGCTCGTACATGTATTTCCATACGTTGCCGACCGCCACGACGGTGGTGACGACGGGCAGGAAGTACAGCGTGCGCCATACGCCCTGGTGGCGCAGCCTGTCGATGCAGTGGGCCACCAGGAGCGAACCGGTCAGCGCGAGGGCGACGGTGCCCAGCGCGTACAGCAGGGTGTTGGTGAGAACCGGCGTCAGGAAGGTGGAACCGCGGGAGAAGAGACCGGCGAAATTCTCCGCGCCGACGAAGGTGATGTCCGTGAGGTCGAAACCGTCCCAGTGGGACTGGGACAGCAGTACCGCGAACAGCAGCGGCAGGACGAGGAAGACGGCGAAGAAGAGCAGGACGGGCGTCAGGAACAGATAGGCGGTGATGAGCCGGCGCCTACGTGTGCGACACCCGGATGCCGTGTGACGCAATTCAGCGAGCACCTGCTCTCCGTGAGGTGAGGGGGGTGATGAGCCGTTCGGCGGATCCCGGTCGCCCCGGTCGCCCCGGCCGCTCCGGGCGCGTCCCAGCCGTTCCGGGTGTCCGAGCCGTCACCACCGTTCCGGGTGTCCGAGCCGTCACCGCCGTTCCGGGTGTCCGAGCCGTCACCGCCGTTCCCTCCCGGGAGAGTTCCTGGTCGATCTGCCGTGTCGCACTGCGCAGGGCGCTTACGACGGACCGCCGCCCGGTCCACATCTCCTCGATGTTCTTGCGCAGCAACGCCTTGGCCCGCTGCGCGTGCGGGCCGTTCGGCTCTGGCGTGGCGTACTCCAGCGCGTCGAGGAACGGAGCGAGGTTCGCCTCGCCGCCGGCCGCCGCCAAGGCCCTCATGTCGGCCGTACGCCCGGTCATGGTGCCCACGGACATCTGAAGGGCGCTCATGCGCGTGACGGCGGACGCGGCTCCCGGCCGGGCGGCGGCCGTCGGCTCCTCGTTCAGCCAGCGCAGGAACTCCCACGCCGCGCGCGGATGGCGGCTTTTGGCGTTGACCCCCATGAGGAAGCCGGTGGTCAGCGTCCCCCGGTTGCCGGGCGCGGGCCCCGGCAAGGGCACCACCTGCACATCGCGGTAGGCGCGGCCCATGGTGGTCCGCAGGCTGCCGGTCCACCAGTTGGCGCTGATCGCCATGGCCACCCGGCCCGCGGGGAACGCTTTCATCACATCGGTTCCCGGATCGCTCGCGCCGCCGGTGATCAGCCGGTGCTCCAGGTCCAGGACGGCACGGCCGGCCGGCGAGTCGATGGTGGTGCGGCGCGCGTCCTGGCTGAGGAACGAGCCGCCGTGCGAGGCGAGCAGGGCCAGCGTCTGGTTGACGACGGTGGAGTCGTCGGTCCGGGAGAGGGCGAGGCCCTGGAGGAGGGTGTTGCCGTGCCGGTCGCGCCGGGCCGCACCGTACGCCGCCTCTTCCATCTCCTCCCAGGTGCGGGGCGGCTCGTGCCGTCCGGCCGCCCGCAGCAGCCGGCGGTTGCAGTAGAGCGCGTACGCCTGCACCTCCGTCGGATAGCCGATCACCTGGCCGCCGACCGAGGCGGAGGCCACGACCGGCCGGGTGAAGCCGTGCCGGATGCGCGCCGCGGTCGCGGGCGGCGCGGGCCGCAGCACCCCGGCCCGTACCAACTGGCCGACCCACAGGCAGTACGGGTGGATGATGTCGGCGCCCCGGCCCGCCGCCTGACGCACCATGATCGTGGTCAGCAGGTCCTGGAACCGGACCGCCATCGCCACCACTTTCACTCGTTCGTGTTGTGTGTTCCAGGCGTCGACCGCACGTTGCATCGCTGATCTGAGTGGTTCGCTCGCGTAGTGGGACAGCAGGGTCAGCACGATCGGGTCGCCGGGCCGGCCGCTGCCGCTGCGGTACGGGGCCGCGCACCCGGCGGTGGAGCCGGCCCCGTACGCCCCGTACACCGCGCCGGCGAGCACCGGTAACAACCGGCGGCGCCTCATGGGCCCTCCCGCCGCAGCACATGAAAGGTGCGGGTCGTACGGAACCCGGCCGACCGGTACAGATGCCCCGCCGGACTGTGCTCGCCCGTCCACAAGAACCAGGCCCCGTGCGCCCCCAGCGCCCGCATGCGCTCCAGCGTCAGATGCAGCAGCACACGTCCCACCCCGGTACCTCGGTCTTCCGGCCGTACTCCGAAAGGCCCGAACCGTTCGGCCGTCCCCTCGTACGCACCGTGCACGGCCCAGCCGGCGAGCGGGCCCGCGGGCGAACGGGCGGTCAGAACGCGCTCGGGCGAACCGCCGGCGGCCAGGTGCCTGCGGATCGCCGCCGCCCAGTCGGCGGTGAACGCGTCCTCGGCCAGGCGCAGCAGTTCGGCCAGTTCGTCGTCGGTCGGCGTCCGGAACGCGTAGCCACGGGCGGTCAGGTCCGCGGCCCGCCGCCGTACCGCTTCGGGAACCCGGTAGCCGACCAGGCCGCGGTCCATCGCGGCGGCTTCGTGGAGCGTACGGAATCCCAGCTCCGCGAGCAGCCGCGCGGCGTGCGGGTAGGCGGCCCGGTCCAGTCCCGGCAGGAAGTAGTGCGGGGTGTAGCAGGCGAAATCCACCTGGGTGCGGCCCTGGCCGCGCAGCCAGTGGAGGACCTCGGTCAGCAGGCGGCGGCCCAGACCGCGGCGGCGGACGGCGGGGTCCACGAAGAAGAACGGGATCCAGCCCCGGCGGGGTTCCAGGTCGTCGCCGGTCATCGCGACCCGCCTGCGTACGCCGTACGCGGCGCCGACGATCCCGCCGTCGCACACGGCCACCCGCAGCCCCTCGGGGTCGAAGTTGGCGTCGAGCAGTACATGGGTGCGCAAGCGCTCGGGTGTGACGGGGTCTTGTGGAGCGCTGCGGCACCATGCCGCCACCAAGGACCGGCCGTCACCGGTACAAAACGGTCGCACGTCGACCGGCCCGGTCATCGCGGCGACCTGTTCGTACATGCTCAACCTCCGCCGCTCCCGCCCGTCTCTCATGGTTTCCGGCCGTTTTCCGCCGTTTTCCGCGCCCGGGAACCAGGTGTAGCAGGAGGCGGCGCGGTGTACGGGTTTCCACACCGCGCAGCGAACCCGCGCCGCTCCGGCGGAGGGACCGGAAGACGGCCGGTCACAGCCGCGGCGCCGGTCGGCCACTCCCCCGTGCCCACCGCGGCGGTCCGTGGCCGGAACCCGGCGAAACCGGTCACGTCCAGGGTCGTAGGAGGATTCACCCGATCGGCCACGGGTACTCCTATCGGATGATCACCCTTGGCGTGGAGGAGGAGTACCTGCTTCTCGATCCGGTCACCGCCCTGCCCGCGCCTTTGGTGCACGCGGTCCGCGAAGAGGCCGGGCTGCAGCCGACCGCTGAGGAGCAAGAGGTTCAGACGGAGCTGTTGCAGGCCCAGGTGGAGGTCGTCACCCCGGTCTGCACCGACCTCGCCGAGGTCGGCGGCCATCTGCTGCGGCTGCGCCACGCGGTCGGCGCCGCGGCCGAGCGCGTCGGCTGCCGGATCGCCGCCTGCGGTGCGGCGCCGCTGGCGGGCCGGTTTCCAGCCCCCGTCACCGAGGACCCGCGCTACCTGGCGCTGCGCCGGCGCGCCCCTCAGTTGGTGGCCGAGCAGCTCGTCAACGGTATGCACGTACACGTCGGGGTGCCGGACAAGGACATGGGCGTCGCCGTCCTGAACAGGCTGCGCGTCTGGCTGCCGACGCTCGTCGCCATGTCGGGGAACTCCCCGATATGGGACAGCGGCGACACCGGCTTCGCGAGCTGGCGCACCGTGGTGTTCGGCCGCTGGCCCGTGAGCGGCCCGCCCCCGTCCTTCGAGGACACCGGCGACTACGAGCGGCGCCTCAAGGCGCTCCTGGACGCCAGGGTGATCGCCGACACCGGGCAGGTCTACTGGCAGATGCGGCTGTCGGAGCGCTACCCCACCGTTGAGATCCGGTGTCTGGACGTGCAGCTCCGGGTCGACGACGCGGTGATGTTCGCGGGCATCGTACGGGCGCTGGCGGCCACCGCCATCCGCGAGGAGAAGGAAGGCTGTCCGGTCCCGCGGATCGCGCCCGAGCTGCTGTACGCCGCGAACTGGCACGCCGCGCGCTACGGACTCGGAGGCACGCTGCTGGACCCGGAGGGCCGGCGGCGCAGCGCCGGTGACGTGGTGTGCGCGCTGCTGGACCACATCGGCCCGGCGCTGGAGGAGGCCGGGGACACCCGGGAGATCGGGTCACTGGTCCACCGGCTGCTGCGCGAGGGCTGCCCGGCGGACCGGCAGCGCCGGGTACTGGCGTCGGGTGGCCTCAAAGCCCTGACCGCATTCATCACGGCACAGAGCACGGAGACCTGAGCCCGTCGGAGCCCCGGCCCGGCCGGGGTGGACGGCGCGGACGGCGCGGACGGGGCCGCAGGGCTCGTCCTGTTCTTCATCGGTGCCGCCGCGCGACAGGTGCCGGACCGGGCAGTATCCCGCGGTATCCCGGGTACCCCATGGTGGGCGTGCCCGCCTCCCGTACGGCTCGTGTGCGGAGCGAATGAACAGCGGATTAAAGGGGCACTCGCCTCACAAGCACATTTACGGCTACGTACCGGCGCATCGCATCACAGGGTGCGTCCGTACGTCCCCTTCCCCATGATTCCCGGTGCCACCCCGCGCCCGGGCGCACAGAGGAGCAGCGCGATGAGTGACACAACGCCGTCCCAGGCCGAAGGCGACCGCGACGACGCGCAGGACGCGACGCGCGGCGGACGGCAGTCGCGGCGGCAGCACGACGAGGCACGGACGTCACCCAGGACCACACCGTCGCAGGCGGAAGGCGAGAAGGCCGATGACGAGGGCGGCGGCCGGGGCGGTGGAAACCGCCGGGACAGCAGCCGTCAGCGCCGCCGCGCCTGAAGCCACCGCGCGGCCGAAGCCACCACACAGCCGAACTCGCCACGCGACCGAACCCACCGTCGGACAACGAACCCACCGTCGGACAACGAACCCGAGGAGCTGACCATGCCCGAGCCAGGAAGCAAGCGGTACGACAGGAAGCGCGCGGAGCGGCGCCGGGAGGCCGAGAACCACGGCGTACCCGACAAGCACGCCAACGAGGAGGCCAACGCGAGCCTTCAGGCGGACCCGCACTGGCGCTCCGCAGGCCCGCGCACCGCCCGCGGAAAGGGCCCCAAGGGCGAACGGCCGGAGCACGGCGGCGGCTGACCGCCACGGCTTCCACGGCTTCCCCCAGGCCCCGGCCATCCCTCCCTCACAGGCATCCCTCCCCTCCCTCATAAGCAGTCACCCGAGGAACCAAGGAGCGCACACGATGAGCGAGTACGAACGTTCCCGCACCATGCCGGCGCTGCCCGAAGTGGTCTTCGACCAGGCATGCGATCTGAAACGGCTGGACAGTTGGCTCCCCCGTGACCTGCACGTGAAGCCCGACGACCCGCCGGCGGTCACCGTGCACGAGGACAGTACGGGCGAGGACGCCCAGGCCCTGGTGCGCGCCGAGAAGGACCAGATGCGGATGGAGTGGGGAACGCGTGCCGACGGCCGCTACGCCGGGTGGCTCCAGGTCGCCGGGATCGACAGCGGCGCCAGCGAGGTGACGGTGCACCTGTCCTTCTTCGAGGGGTCGCACGCCCCGGAGGATTCGGTGATCGAAAAGGCGCTAGACCAGAGCCTGGAACGGCTGGCGGAACAGGTCCGGCTGCACGCCGAGAGCGCCGGATGACTCCCGTCGGCTCACCGGATGCCCGGCTGACCGTACATACGGACGTACGGGTGACCGGCTGACCGGCTGCAACTTACGGCAACCCGCACCGATCGGAGGCCGCAACCATGCGTCATGACGAGTTCATCGGCCTGGTCCAGGACCGCGCCGCGCTTCCCGACCGCGGCTCGGCGGAGCGCGCCGTACGGGCCACGCTGGAGACCGTGGCGGAACGGGTGCCGGACGGCCTCGTACGCCATCTGGCGGCCCAGTTGCCGCAGGAGATCGCGGAGCATCTGCACCGGGTCGAAGCAGCACGCGAGGCCGGCCCCGAGGGCGGCGACGCGCCCGAGCGCTTCGACCTGACGGCCTTCGCCGGCCGGGTCGCCTGGCGCGGTGCGGTGTCCGAGGAGACGGCCGTACGGGAGGCCGCCGCGGTCTTCGAGGTGCTGGACGCCGCCCTGGCACCGGAACTGATGGAACGGCTCAGCCACGCGCTGCCGCAGGACATACGGGAGCTGCTGCCGACGGCACGCGCGCAGGAGCCCACTTGACCACCACCGCTTTCTTGAGCGTGCAATTTTGAGCAGGAAATGAGGACGGGCAGATGGAGATCGGTTACAAGCTGGCATCCGAGGCGTACGGTCCGAACGAACTCGTTCGCCAGGCGGTACGGGCGGAAGAGGCGGGGTTCGACTTCGTCGAGATCAGCGATCACTACCACCCCTGGCTGGACAATCAGGGGCACTCGCCGTTCACCTGGACCGTACTGGGCGCCATCGCCGCGAAGACCGAACGCATCGGGCTGGCGACAGGGGTGACCTGCCCGACCGTGCGCTACCACCCGGCGATCATCGCCCAGGCCGCCGCGACGCTCGCGCTGGTCTCCGACGGCCGTTTCGTCCTGGGCATCGGATCGGGCGAGCGGCTCAACGAGCACGTCGTGGGCACCGGGTTCCCCGACTCCGTCCGCGTACGGCACGAGTTGCTGCGCGAGGCGCTGGAGATCATCCGGACGCTGTGGCGCGGCGGGTACCGCTCGTACGAGGGCAAGCACCTGCGGCTGGACGACGCACGGGTGTTTGATCTCCCCGACGAGCTGCCGCTGGTCCCGGTGGCCGCCAGCGGGCTGGAGTCGGCACGGATCGCCGCCGAGCTCGGTGACGGGCTCTTCGCCACCGAACCGAAGCCGGAGATCGTACGGCACTACCGGGAGGCGGGCGGTTCCGGACCGTGCTACGTGGAGGTCCCGATGGCGTGGGCGCCCGATGAGCACACCGCCGCCAAGGCCGTACTGGACACCACGCGGTGGGCGGTGACCGGGTGGAAGGTCATGAGCGAGCTGCCCAACCCGGTCAATTTCGATGCGGCGACCACGACCGTGCGCGAGGAGGACATCCTCCAGCAGTTCGCCTGCGGGCCCGATCCCGCACGGTACGCCGAGGTCACGCAGCAGTTCGTGGACGCCGGATTCGACCGGCTGGTCATGCAGAACGCCGGCTCGGACCCCGACGGGTTCATCGACTTCTACCAGCGGGAACTCGACCAGCGGCTGCGGAAGCTGACGCCGAACCAGTAGTCGGACCACCTGGAGCAGGGACGTACGGCGCTCGGCCCGCCACGTGGGACCACGTGACGGGCCGAGCGCCGGTCCCTGCCTCTCCTGGTCTCTCCTGCCGCCGCTAATCGGTGAGCAGTCCCGTACGGAGCTTGGCCAGGCAGCGGGAGAGCAGCCGGGAGACATGCATCTGGGAGACGCCGAGGGCGGCGCCGATCTCCGACTGGGTCATCTCCTGTCCGAAGCGCATGGAGAGAATGCGCCGGTCGCGTTCGTCGAGCTGGTCCAGCAGCGGCTTGAGCGCGTGCAGATTCTCCACCAGGTCCAGGTCCTCGTCACGCTCGCCGAGGAATTCCGTGAGCGGGGTCTGCGTCTCGTCGTCGGTGAAGGTGGCGTCCAGGGAAGAGGCGTTGTAGCCGTTCGCGGCCACCTGTCCTTCTATGACGTCCTCTTCACTGATGTTCAGGTGCGCGGCGATTTCGGCGACCTTCGGCGACCGGCCCAGGCGGTTGGTCAGCAATTCCGTGGCCCGGGCCAGGTCGACCCGCAGCTCCTGGAGCCGGCGCGGTACGCGGACGTCCCAGGTGTGGTCGCGGAAGAACCGCTTGATCTCGCCCATGATGTACGGAATGGCGAGCGTAGTGAATTCGTTCTCGCGGGCCGGGTCGTAGCGGTCGATCGCCTTTATGAGCCCGATGGTGCCGACCTGCACGATGTCGTCCATCTCGCCACGGTTGCGGAATCGGCCGGCGACGTAGCGGACCAGCGAGAGGTTGACCTCTATCAGGGTGTTGCGCACGTACTGGTACTCGTGCGTGCCCTCTTCCAGTTGCGCGAGGCGGTTCAGGAACAGCCGGGTCATCTCCCGCGCGTCCCGCGGAGCGACCTGGCCGGGGTCCTCCACCAGCGGCAACTCGGCAGGTACGGCCTGTTCGTCACCGGAGCCGCCGATCGTCCGGACACCGTCCGTCCAGGCTTCGGCCGCCTCCGCGACGCCCGCCTCCACGATCGCCTCGCTCACAGTCATCTCCTCAGCCCTCCCTATGGACAACAATCCGGCACAGCGCTGCCTACCCGGTCGCATTTCCTTCACACCCGTTCCGCCGGACCTTGCTTGAACGCTTACCCAACCGGCCGGTGGACGGTCCCATGGTCATCCATCCGAGGAGAAAGAAAGACAAAACCCACCCGGGTTCCCCGTTTCCGCCAGCTTAAACATAGCCAATTACCGGGAGTGTGGCGAAGTTTTCCGGGAATCCGGGCCGTGGAGGTTGATAATCATGGTCCCACTGATTCTTGTGCTTCTTCTCGCGGTCATTCTGTTCGGCGCCGGATTCGCACTGAAAGCGCTGTGGTGGGTCGCAGCGGTCATCCTGGTGATCTGGCTGCTCGGCTTCGTCATGCGTTCCGCCGGGGCCGGTGGCAAACGTGGCCGGTGGTATCGGTGGTGACCGGTCCGACGGACATCCGATGAATTCCGGCCATGCGCCGGAAGACGAGAAATCCGCGCGAGCTGCTTGATCCGCGTAATCCGTGCAACCCGCGTCGTGACCGCGGAAGGCGGCCACGGCATCACGAGAGGACCGTACTCATGAGTGCAGGCGAGAAGGCCAAGGCGAAGGCCGAACAGGTCAAGGGCAAGGTCAAGGAAGAGGCCGGCCGGGCGGTCGGCAACGAGAGCGCGACCGCGGAAGGCCAGGCCGAGCAGAGCAAGGGTGACCTCCGCGGGGCCAAGGAGAAGGCCAAGGACGCCTTCAAGCACTGACGGCGCCCGGCGCGAAGCCGGCACAAGCGGGCCGCGGCCTCCGGGCTGCGGCCCGCTTCTTGTTGCCTGCGGCCCGCCCCGTCCGCAAACCTGCTCGACGGTCGAGGTGATCTCCAAACCCGGCACCTCGCTCAGGACGGCACCGATCCCCGACACGCCCCGCAGTCCGTCCAGGAACAGCAGCAGGTGCCGATACACGAACCGGTCGAATTCCGTACAGCCACTTCCGGGCAGCGGCCGTGTCAGTTGAGCCACGGGGACGGCCTCCCCCGGTTATTCATTTCGGCCAAGTCCGTGTTCTGCGCCACACGCGCCGTACGAGTCCCACGCGGTACGGCGCACCGCGCGCCGTGACGTATACATGCGCCATGAGGGTTTCGCTCCGCCCGGCCGCCCTGGTCCGCGCGGTCCGGTCGTACGTATGCCGGGCCCCCGGCACGTTCATCTGGCTCGCAATCCTCTTCGTGACGTCGGTGATCATGCACCATCTGACGCCCGACACGCTGGACCACGTCCTGCAACGCCGCTCCACCAACATCAACAACCTGTTGCACTCACCCGGCCGAGTACTGCTCACCAGCGCACTCTGGCTCGGCGGTGGCAACTGGCTCTACTACTTCGTCCTCTACAACATCTTTCACGTTCCGGCCGAACGCTGGCTCGGCACCTACCGCTGGCTCGCGGTCATGGGCGTCACCCACATCGGCGCCACGTACCTGAGCGAAGGCATCCTCGCCCTCGCCATCCGTACGGGCGCGGCGCCGCACTCCGCCGTCGACACACTGGACGTCGGCGTCAGTTACGCGCTGGCCGGCGTCGTCGCCGTCCTGACGTACCGCCTCCCCTGGCACCCCCTCCGCTATGTCTACGCCGCGGGCGTCCTCGTCTTCTATGCGATCCCCCTCTTCGACAAGCTCACTTTCACCGACATCGGCCATTTGTCCGCTGCGCTGCTGGGGTTGGCGTGTTACCCGCTCACCCCGGGCCGGCGCCGCCGTCACACGCGTATCCCGACGCATTCACCGTCGACGTCGTCGCTGTAACCGCGAACCGGCCCCGGCACATCGGCTGGTGTTTCCTGCGGACGGTCACGGACCGTCCGGGAGAGGGGTCCCAGCTCGGAGCACCGTTTTCTCCCGGTCTACCTGTGGCCTCTCTTAGCGCTTCCTTAAGGGCGCCATAAAGATCGCAGTCGAAGGGCTTTCAGGGGCGTTCGAGCTGTTCGGCGCGGCTAGCGTGCGTGTCATCGCAAGGCAAGAAGTCCCGAAGGAGACCCCCACGATGACCGCTCGTCGTACGGCCGCCGGAATCGCGATCGTCGGTATCGCCCCGCTCGCGCTGACCGCACTCACCGCGAGCCCGGCCGTCGCACACGGTTCGATGACCGACCCGGTCAGCCGGATCTCGGCCTGTTTCGCGGAGGGCCCCGAGCACCCGCGCTCCGCCGCGTGCAAGGCGCTCGTACGGGCCGGCGGCACCCAGCCCCTCTACGACTGGAACGAGGTCAACATGGCCAACGCCGCGGGACGTTCGAAGCAGATCATCCCCGACGGGAAGCTGTGCAGCGCGGGAAAGTACAAGTACAGGGGACTGGACCTGCCGCGTGCCGACTGGCCGTCCACCAAGATGCGGGCCGGCGCCCACACCTTCCACTACAAGGCCACCGCTCCGCACAAGGGGACCTTCGAGCTCTACGTCACGAAGGACGGCTACGACCCGAAGAAGCCGTTGAAGTGGTCCGACCTGGAGTCCAAGCCGTTCGCGAAGGTCACCAACCCGCGGCTGCAAAACGGTGACTACGTCTTCAGCGGCAAGGTGCCCGCGAAGTCCGGGCGTCATCTGATCTACAGCATCTGGCAGCGCTCGGACAGCCCCGAGGCGTTCTACACCTGCTCCGACGTCGTCTTCGGCAAGGACAACGGCGGTGCGGGCGGGAAGAGCGGTGGCAAGGGCGGCCAGGCGGCTCCGCTCGCCGCCGCGCCGAACGACGCACAGATCGCCGCGGCTGCCGACAAGTCGACCGTGGCACACGACGGTCACGGGGAGATCGACGTCCACGCCGGGAACGGGCATGGCGGTCACGATGCCGCCGCCCACGGTGCCGGCGACCGGGCCGGCAACGACCCGAAGCCGAACGGCGGCGCCTCCAAGGCGGTCGACGGTCAGCACCTCGCCAAGACCGGAGGCGACAGTTCCACCGCGCCGATCGCCATAGCCGGGGCGTCCGTGGTGGCCCTGGGCGCCGCGGTGCTCTTCACCAACGCCCGCCGCAAGGCCGTACGCCACCGCGGCTGACCCCGCACCGGGCGCGCGCCGGTCTGACGCCGCGCGCTCGCCCAGCGTTTCGTGACGCGATGACGCCGCGCCCGCGGCCGATCGCGTACCCGGGCCGCCGGGGGCCGACTGCGACGACCCCCCGGCTTCCACGGCGCCGCCGCCTTCTCACCTCAAGGGCGGCGGCGCCGTGCTGTGTTTTCCGCCGTGATCTCCCCCCTGTGACCTCCGTTTCACGACCACTTCACGTCGCACAAGCGACCGGCGCGGCGGGTGGCGGCATGACGGGCGACGGCGTCTTCCGCACAATGTGAGAGGAAGTTCGCTCCGCCCTCGGGCCATATGGACGGTGGTACCTTGCTCGGCCGTTTCCTCGCTTCTCTGCGGTATGTCCTCATCTGTCTCGGTACTGGTGTGGTCGCCGCAGCGGGGTTACCCGTATTTCTGTGCTCACCGTCCCTGCTCGACGGATTCGCCGATTTCCACCGCCGCCAAGTGGCCTGCCTGCTGGGCGAAACGTTCACGCCGGTCCCCCGTGCGCACCCCCGTTACGGTGACGGGGCCACCGGCCAGGACATCATCTGGCTGCTGGCCCACGGAATCCCGGGCACCATGGTGTGCGCGGGAGCGATCTCCCTGTGCGGCAAAGCCATCAACTGGCTCTCCGCCCCGGTGTGGTGGACGCTGGTGCCGCCGGAGGAGCGCGGAACCGTCATCGCCTGGACCGTCGACTCCTGGCCCCTGGCCATCGCGTCATTCTTCGTCGGCGCGGTCCTGGCGGTGCTCGCCGCCGTCGCGGTGGTCCTCCTCGCCCGCCTGCACGTCCTCGGCTCCCGGCCGCTGCTCGCCACGGACGGCAGGGAGGATCTGCGGCAACGCGTCGTGGAGCTGTCGGCGACCCGTGCCGCCGCCCTGGACGCGCACGACGCGGAACTGCGCCGGATCGAGCGGGACCTGCACGACGGCGCCCAGGCCGGAATCGTCGCGGTCTCCCTGCGCCTGGGCATGATCGACCGGGCGCTGCGGACACGTCCCGAGCAGGTCCCCGGCCTGGTGGAGGAGGCCCGGCAGGTGACGGGACAGGCCCTGGACTCGCTGCGCCAACTGGTGCGCGGCATCTACCCGCCCGTCCTGATGGACCTCGGTCTCCATGAGGCCGTACGGTCCCTGGCCGCGCTGTGCCAGGTTCCGACAGAGATCGACTTCGACGAGGGACACGCGGGGGCGGGCCCCCGGGCACCCGCCGCCGTGGAGGCCGCCGCCTACTTCGTGGTGTCCGAGGCACTGACCAATGTCGCCAAGCACAGTGGCGCGGCCAGCGCCTCGGTCCGCATACGGATCGACGAACGGCGGGTGGGCGTCCGGGTGCAGGACAATGGCCGAGGTGGCGCGGTGGAAGGCGCCGGCGGCGGGATCGCCGGCATCCGCCGCCGGGTGGCCGCCTTCGACGGCACCACCGTACTGACCAGCCCGCCGGGTGGACCGACGGTGCTCGAAGTGGAGATTCCATGCGGATCGTGATCGCCGAGGACAACGCCCTGCTCCGGGACGGGCTGTGTCTTCTGCTGACCAGTGAGGGGCACGAGATCGTGGCGGTCGCCGGCACGGGCGAGGAGCTGCTGGCGGCGCTGCTGGAACACCGCCCGGACGCCGCGGTGGTCGATGTGCGGCTGCCGCCGGACTTCCGCGACGAGGGGCTGCGGGCCGCCGTCGAGGCCCGTAAGCAGATCCCCGACCTGCCGGTTCTCGTCCTGTCGCAGTACGTGGAACGGGCGTACGCCGGCGAACTGCTGGCGCACAGCGCGTCGGGGGTCGGGTATCTGCTCAAGGACCGGGTGGGCCGTACGGAAGAGTTCCTGGATGCCCTGGAACGCGTCACCAAGGGCGGTACGGCCATGGACCCGGAGGTCATCTCACAGCTCATGGTCCGCAAGGCCGGCAACGACCCGCTGGGCGCGCTGACACCCCGGGAACGTGAGGTACTGGCGCTGATGGCCGAAGGACACAGCAACACCGCCATCGGTTCGTTGCTGCACATCGCCGAGACCTCGGTCAACAAACACATCGGCAACATCTTCATGAAACTGGACCTGCCGGCACCGGAAGACGGCCACCGCCGCGTCCACGCCGTACTGGCTTATCTCCGGGCGCAGTTCTCCCCGTATTCGACCCCTCTATAAGACGCTGACCCGCACCCTGCGGAAAACCGCAGTGAAGTTCTGCGGTTTTCCGCAATGTGCCGCCCCACCGCGCCGGCGCATCATTCAGTCATGACCAACAGGGCTGGATCAAGCGGTGGGAAAGGTGGCGGCGTTGTGGGCGGAGCGTGCGGTGGCGGGCCACGTAGGGTCGAGCTGAAAGCCGGATGGATGAGGGGAGAGCAGAGTGGGAACGGTGGAGCTGACAGCGGGTGTGGAGGTCTCGTCCGAGGCCGAGTTGCGGGAACTGGTGGGAGAGCCCGATGAACGGGCTGCGAACAAGACGCGGACATGCCTGCACGAGCTGGACCGGCAGTGGCTGGCGCGCTCGCCGTTCTGTCTCATAGGAACCTCGGACGGCCAGGGGCGCTGTGATGTCTCGCCCAAGGGCGACCCCGCGGGCTTCACGCTCATACTGGACGACACCACGATCGTGATCCCGGACCGCCCCGGTAACAGGCGGGTGGACGGCTTCCGGAACGTACTCGCCAATCCTCACGTCGGCCTGAACTACCTCGTGCCGGGGCGCGGTGACTCCCTGCGGATCAACGGGCGGGCCCGGGTGCTGCGCGATGCGCCGTTCTTCGACGAGATGGTGGTCAAGGGCAATCGGCCCAGGCTGGCGTTGCTGGTGGAGATCGAGGAGGTCTTCTACCACTGCTCCAAGGCGTTCCTGCGCTCGGACCTGTGGAAGCCGGAGACCTGGGAGCCCGAGCGCCTGCCGTCCAGAGCCCGTATAGCCAAGGGGGTGGAGAAGGTGAACGCTTCCCTGGAGGCGTTGGAGGAGTACTACGGTCCGCGGTATGCGGAGAAGTTGTACCGCGACAACCGGTGAGGGAAGTCGGTGACGACCGACGATGACGGCGGTTGGCGACGGCACTCGGTGACGACGGCAGTCGGTAACGGTGGTCCACGCTGACAGCCCTCCTGACACTGTTGCTGCCGGCATCCGACAAGGAGCAAGACTAGGAGGCGTCAGGCGTACCAGAACTGCCAGAACCGCCAGGACTGTCAGGACCGCCAGGACCCACACCAGGAGCAAAGCTCAGGACTTGTGGATCGGTTCCGGGGGCACGCGGCGGGCGTGCCTTCCCGAATGGTCCTGGGGTGGTCACCGAGTAGGGCCGCGTTCGCAGCGCGGGTCGGGAAGGTGCGCCCGTGCCCGGCCTGGTCACTGCTGACGGTTCCACCGGGTCCGGTTCCCTGCTCGACGAGATCGTGCGGGAGGGTGGCCGCCGAGTGCTCGAGGCCGCTGTGGAGGCCGAGGTCAGCCAGTACGTGGCCGAGTTGGCTGCTGAGACCGATGCTGCCGGACGCCGCCTGGTGGTCCGCGACGGCCGCCACCGGCCTCGGACCGTGGTCACCGCGGCCGGCCCGGTGGGGGTGGTGGCCCCGCGCGTGAACGGCCGGCGCATCGATGAGGCCACCGGCGAGCGACAGCGGTTCTCCTCGAAGCTCCTCCCGTCGTGGTGCCGCTCGCCGAAGGGCTCCGAGGTGCTGCCACGGCTCTACCTGCACGGGCTTTCCTGCGGAGACTTCGTGCCCGCAGGCGAGCAGTTCCTCGGCAGCTCAGCGGGACTGTTGCCCGCGACCGTGACGCGGCTGGCCGAGCAGTGGGCCGATGGCCATGCCGCCTTCCAGCGGCGCGACCTCGCCGAGTCCGACGACGTGTATGTGTGGGCCGACGGCGTTCCCCCAAGGTGCGGCTGGGGCGGGCGCGCTCGTGCGTGCTGGTCCTGCTCGGCGTGGGCTTGGGCGGCGCCAAGGAGTTGATCGCGCTCACGGGGGGGCTGCGCGAGTCCACCGGGTCGGGGGCCGACTTGCTGCGCGAGTGCCGCCGCGGGATGCGCGGCCCGGAGCTGGTGGGCGGCGGCGGTGCGAGGGGGTTGTGGAGGGCGCTCGCCGAGGTGTTCCCCACCGCCCGGCATCAGCGGTGCTGGGTGCACAAGGCCCGCAACGTCACCAACGCGCTGCCGAGATCCGCACGGTCGGGTGCGACGAAGGCGAGGCGGGAGAGTTGCCACGCCGAGGGCCGCGCCCATGCCGAGAGGGCGATCGCGGCGTTCGCGAAGACGTACGGCGCGAGGTGGCCCAGGGCCGTCGCGAAGATCACCGGCGACCGGGAGGGGCTTCGGGCGTGCTACGACGTCCCGGCCGGGCACTGGATCCATCTGCGGACCACGGACCCCATCGCGTCGACCTTCTGCACGGTCAAGGTCCGCACCACGGTCACCCGCGGCGCGGGCGGCCCGGCCGCGGCTCTCGCCATGGTGTGCAAGCTCGTTGAGTCCGCCCCGGCTCGCCGGCGGGCGATTTCCGGAGCCCGCCTCGTCCCGCCGGTCCGCGCCGGCGCCAGGTTCGAAGGCGGCGTCCTGGTCGGGCGCGCGGAGACCGCCGCTGCCTGATCCCCGTGGCCGGCTGGGGCGGATGTCAGCCCAGCACGCCGGTCAGAGCGCGGATGAGTACGGCGTCGAACCGGTCGCGGGAGTGGCCATCGGGTGGGGAAGCGGCGAGCAAGGCGGTAATGCGGGGGTGGCTTCCCGCGGCGGCAACGTGGCGGAGGTAGGCGGATTGGCGCGTGGCGCTCGGGTCCGCGGCAGCCGTTTCGTTCTGGACGAACAGCGCGGTCAGGCCGCCGAGGAGGGCGAACGCCTCAAGTTTGCGCGCATGGTCGGCCGGGTGGTCGGCGAGCACGTCGAGCACATGCTCCAAAAGGTCGATCCCGTGGGGGCCGAGCGTGGGGCGGCTCATGACCATGGCGGGCAGCCACGGGTGGCGGCGCATGATCTGCCGGGCCTGGCGGGCGATGGCGAGCAGGTCGGCCTGCCAGTCGCCGCTGGGGGCGGCCAGGTCGTATTCGCCCGCGGTGCTGTCGGTCATCAGGTCGAGCAGGTCGTCGCGGGTGGCCACGTAGCGGTAGAGCGAGGCGGCGCCGGTGCCCAGGATGGATGCGACGCGTCGCATGGAGACGACGTCCAGGCCCTCGCGGTCGGCCAGTTCCACCGCGGCAGCGGTGATCTCGGCGCGGCTGCGCTCGGCCCGGCGTCCGACCGGCGCTTGTTCCGGCCGCATCCAGATCACCGGCTCCTGCTGTCCTGCCACTGCTACCTCCCGCGTTGCCACCAGCCTACCTATCGCATACGGTGTTCGCGAATGGTGTTCGCGAATGGGAGGGACATGATGACGCGCTTCGCGCACAACGGCGAGATACAGATCGCCTTCGAGGACCTGGGCGGCGCGGGAGGCGACCCGCTGCTACTGGTCATGGGACTGGGCACCTCACGGTTCTGGTGGCCGGACGGCCTGGTGGCCGAACTGGTCGGCCACGGCTTCCACGTCGTGGCCTACGACCAGCGCGACGCCGGCGAATCCACCCACCTGCCCGACCGGCGCGTCGGCCCGCCGGTCAAGGCCCTGCTCCACCGCAAAGCCCCGGCCTACAGCGCCGAGGACCTCACCGACGACGCGGTCGCCGTCCTCGACGCCCTCGGCTGGGAGGGCGCCCACCTCCTCGGCCACTCGATGGGCGGGCTCATCGCACAGCGCACCGCCATCCGCCACCCCAGGCGCGTGCTGAGCCTGGCCACCTCCTCGGCGGTCCCCAGCGACGCGAAGGGCCTGAGCCTCCTGCGTTACCTGCGCCTGGCATGCCTGCCCCGTTTCGCCCGGCTGCACTACCCCAAGACCCCTCAGGGCAACCTGGATCTGGCCCTCGCTGCCGCCCGCATCCTGGCCGCGCCCGGCCAGGACATCGACGAGCACGATGTGCGCGAGTTCATAGACAAGGAAGCAGCGCACCAAGTCGCCAGCTTCCGCGACCAGAAGGCGCAGAGCCGCCAGATCGGAGCGAAGTGGCACGGCGGACCACTGGCCCAGATCACCGCGCCGACCCTCGTCCTGCACGGCGAAAGCGACCCGCTTGTGCGCGTGACGGCCGCGCACGACATCGCTGCCGCCATCCCCGGTGCCAGCCTTCACACCCTGCCCGGAGTCGGCCACTTCCTCGCCCGCGACGTCTGGACCACCTACGCTGACGAACTGCGCGCGCTCGCCGACCGCACCGACGAGCAACCGCAGACCAGCGGGATCACCCACAGGTAACCGACGACCGCCGCCCGACGCCCTCCGTCGGGACCAACCGGAACCGAACTGCACCGTCGAGGAAACCCAAGGACACCCGACCCACGACTCCTGACAATTGCTCGGGACCACCAGGGCTGTCAGAACCGCCAGGACTGTTGAGGAGGTAGGGGGAGGGAGGGGAGGGGGAGGGCGGCTGTGGGGTCGCCGAGGATGACCATGGCGGTACGGTCGGCGGCGACCAGACGGTGGTACAGGGCCGCTCGTAGTCCGGCACGTTCGGTGTGCTCGCTCGCGTTGTAGGCGTGCAGTGCCTCTTCGTGGGCCAGGGCCGAGGCAGCGATTCCCTTGGTGATCCGGTCCAGGGCCAGGCCCACCGGTTCGCCGCCGCACAGCCCGCCGTAGAGCACCGAGGTGAGTTCGTCCGTCAGGTGCTGGCCGGTCCAGGGTGAGCGCAGCGTCCAGTCGAAGGTCGGCTCGACGTGGCCGATGAAGGCACGGGCCGGGCGCCGGGCGGACAACAGGGCGGTGGGCAGCGGTGCCACCACGGAGCCCAGTGCGGCGACGCCGGCCAGTACTTCCCCTACCGGTCCGTCGGGGGCGACCAGGCCGTCGAAGACGGATCGCCGGTCGGCGCCCGCTCCGCAGCAGGCGTGTGCGTACCAGATCGCCCCGTCCGGCTGCCAGTCGGTGAGCAGCGTACGGGGATCGATGTACGCGCCCCGGGCGTCGACCGGCAGCCCGATGCGGGCGGTGAGGGTGGCCGGATCGTGCAGGGGGCTCGTCAGGCCGTGGCTGGTGGTGACCACCAGGGCGGGGCGGAGCTCGGCGAGCGCCCGGGCCAGACCGGCGACCGACGCCCGGCCCGCCCGGCCGTCGAGGAAGAGGCTGCCGGGCATCTCGCCGTCGGCGCGCAGCCGTTCGGCGACAGGTGCGGCGATGGCGTCCCGCATGAGTGAGGTGATGTCCTGGTCTCTGCGGGTCTCGGCTCGGTGGGGCTGGGCTCGGTGGGGCTCGGCTCCACGGGTCTCGGCTGTGTGCGCCTCGGCTGTGCTGGGCTGGACTCGGTGGGCTTGGTTCCGATCAGTCTGGTCCCCGCAGTGGTTTGGGGTGCCGTCGTTTCGGGTGCCGTGGTTCTGAGCCTCGTCGGCTTGGGCGCTGTGGTCCGGGGACCACACCAGTGGGCTGTCGTAGCGGGCGGTCGAGTCGGACCAGCCGTCCAGCAGCGCGCTCACGTACCGTTCGAGGCCGGTGCCCGTCAGGTGGAGCCGTCCTACGTGGGCCACTCGGGCCAGCAGGTACTGCGTCCGCCACGGTACGGCCTCCGGGCCGCCGTAGATCAGCAGATAGCTCGGCAGCGCGCCGGGGGTCGTGCCGCGCGGCGAGCCGATGACGGCGATGTCCTTCCCGGCCGCGTAGTCGCGCAGGGTGGCGGTGGTGGGTGTGGCGCGGGTCAGGCGCAGCAGCCGTGCGCCGGGTCGGGCGGCGAACAGGGCCCGGACCGGTTCCGGGGCCTCTTCGGGGAGGGCCGGGTGAGGCAGCCCGTCACGGTCGGGGAGGACGAGTCCCCAGCCGACCCGTTCGTCCCGGTAGTCCGCAGGGTCCACGGCGCCGGGGCGCAGCAGTCGCTTGACGCCGGCCACCGGTCCCAGCGCCCAGGCCCGGTGCCCGGGCCCGAGCGGCGCGGCCACCGGTCCCGGGCCGCCCGTCCAGGCGTTGACGCACAGTTCGTCCGGCGGCTCCCCCGGGTCCCACGCCCCGAAGGAGCCGGCCAAGGAGCCGGCCGCGGAAAGGGCTTCCGGCTCACCCCCGGCGGCGCCCTGCCACGCCCCGGACCCGGCCCCCGGCGGCAGCCCGGTCCCGGACCTGGCCCCAGCCCCAGTGCCCGGCCACACCCCGGATCCGATCCCCGGCCACGCCCCAGCTCCGATCCCCGGCCGCAGCCCGACCAAGGCACCCGGCCATGCCCCGAACCCGGCACCCGGCCGCACCTCAGACCCGACACCCTGCCACCACTCGGACCCGGCACCCGGCCGAGGCCCGGTCCCGGACCTGGACTCGTGCCCGGGTCCGGGTCCGGGACCGGGTCCGGGTCCGGGTCCGGTGCTCTGCCACGGCTGCTCGGGGGCGGCGCTCGGGCGGGGTTCGGGCTCCGCGTCCTGCGCGTTCTTTTGGGCGGTCTGCGGGTCCATCCGTGGTCCGGGCCGGGGCTGGTTCACACTCGTTCGCCGTGTTCCTCGGGGTTGCTTTCCCAGGGGCGGCGATCCAGGAGGGAGTCGGCTTCTGCCTCGATGGCGCGGCAGAAGCGGGCCGGAGGTTGGTGCGGTGCGCGCAGGAGCCCCCACAGGATGTCCAGTTCGATGCGGACGTCGTCCGGCAGTGGGCCGTCGGGCGAGGGGTGGCCGTTGCCCGTGGTGCCGTTGCCGCCGCCCCCGCCGCCGTAGCGGGTGTCCCGCGCCAGGTAGAGCACCGGCCGCGCCCATTCCCTGCTGGCGGCTGCCGCGACCGGTTCCGTCCTGGAGACGCTGTGTGCCCGCAGCAGCAGTTTGCGGGTCCTGCGCAGCGGCTCGAACCAGTCCACGTCCTCGGGCCGGGTACGGCGCAGTCCCCGTTCGCGCAGGGCGGCGAACAGTTCCCGGTACAGGGACTTGGTCAGTTCCTGCGCCTCCTCGGCGGCGATCGGCTCGCGGCGGCCGACGACCGCCGGGAAGCCGCCGGCCGTCACGAGCCTGCGCGCCAGGGACCCGTACCCCTCCTGGGCCGGAGCCGCGCCGGAGCAGCAGTTCAGTACGGTCAGCCACGGCCGGCTGTCGACGGTGGTCATCTCGATGATGTTCTCGGCCTCCAGGTGCAGTGAGCTCCGGGTGCCCAGGCCGTCCCAGTCGGAGGCGGTGGCCAGTTCGATGTGCGGGCCCTGGTGGGCCGAGCCGTGGCAGAAGAAGTGCAGGATGTGCGGCCCGAAGTCCTTGACGAGCGGGAGCAGTTCCTCGCGGTACTGGGGGATGGAGTCGACGACCACGTTGACGCCGCCGGTGAAGGGCATGCCGGCCCGTATCGTGTCCCGCAGCCCGCGTTCACCGGTCAGGACGAGCAGGTCCAGGTCGATGGCCTTGCCTTCCGTACCGACCGCCTCGATCAGCGCGTTCCATTCGTGGACCGCGGAGATCCCCACGCACGACAGTACGGCGACGATGCGCAGCGGGCCGCCGGACTCCAGGGCGCGGGGGCGGGCGCCGATCCTCACGGAGCTGACCATGCGGTTGACCGGCCACTGTTCGGCGAGGTTGAGGAAGATGCCTTCCGGGGAGCGCAGCACCTCCCAGGGGAGGTGTTCGCCCCACCCGTGGGAGCAGTCGTGGACGAAGACCGGTACCCGCTGGCCCTCGTCCGCCAGCAGCGCGTGGTCCAGGGCCTTGGCGGCGTGCGGGTTCTGGCCGAGCAGATGGTGCAGGAAGTCCCCCGCCTCGCCGACGGCCCCCTCCTCCATCGGCTCCTCCTCCAGTGCGCGCAGCGCCGGGTCGGTGTGGTCGTACACCACCAGGTGCGGCGGGCAGGTCGTGACGCCGTACGGCTCTTCGAGGGTGAGCAGCAGCCCGCGCGGCTCCCGGCCCTGGAAACAGGTGTCCAGGCGGACGACGACCCGGGCGCCGTTGGTGATCCTCATGGGCGTCGCCTTCCCCGCGCGTTCTCTGCTCCTGGTACGCGTTCTGTGTCCGGTGCGTGTGAGGTGTCCAGTGCGTGTGAGGTGTCCGGTGCGCGTGATGCTTCCGGTGCGCGTTCCGTCTTCGGTGTGCGTGATGTTTCCGGTGTGCGTTCCGTCTTCGGTGTGCGTGATGTTTCTGGTGTGCGTGACGTATCCGGTGCACGTTCCGTTTCCGGTACACGTTCTGCTTCCGGTACGCGGCTCGGCCCAGGTATACGGGCCGGCCCGGGCACACCGCCCGCCCCCGGCCCGCGGTCCTGCCCCGGCACGCCACCGCCCGCCCCCGGCCCGCGGTCCTGTGGCCAAAGGACGCGTTCGAGCAGGGAGACCGCCTGGTTCAGCGCGTACTTGGCGTCCTGCCAGGGCGCCAGGCAGGACTTGTCGTCGTTGCCCGAGGGCGGCGGCAGCCACTGCGCCTGTACGCGTTCGAGGTAGCGGATGCTGGCGGCGAGCCACATCGGGGTGGCCTCGGCCGCCATGACGTTCTCGATGCGGTCCCCGTAGATGGCCGTGTGGCCCTTCTCGTCCAGCAGCAGCCGGGCCGCGTTGAGGGTGACCGGTTCGGCGCCGCTGTTGAAGTGGTAGTCCAGGGTGAGCGGGTAGGCCCAGGTGCTCAGGGCGTTGGTGACCGGTGGCCGGGTGTCCTCGGTGCGGTAGAGGAAGGCGTAGCCGGAGGCCAGTGCCGTCAGCCGTGGGTCGTGGGCGCTCTCGTGGACGAGCATCGAGCCGGGCTGGACGCGTGCCACGCTGTCGGCGAGTTCGCGCAGCCCGCAGTCCGATACGTTGCCCGGTGTGCCGCTGAGCACCAGCGACCATGCCCCGACCTGCATCAGGAAGGTCGACAGTTCGGCCGCTCCGACGGCCGTCGGACCGTGGTGGGAGCCGTCCGCGCCGTTCTCCGTCAACTGCTGGAGGATCAGCGTGCCCTCGCCGCCCATCAGGGCTCCGTCGCCGATGACGTGCACCACGTCCGCGGCGCACTGCCCCAGTTCCCCGCGGATCCAGCGCAGCCAGGGGTTGTGCACCGGGTCGGTGGGGTCCTGGGGGCCGCCCGCTCCCGCCGCGGTGGCCGGGTCGTGCACGATCAGCTCCAGGTCCGCGTGCCGTCCGGCGTGCGGGCGCAGCGCGTCCTGGAGCATGGGGGCGGCGAAGACATGGACCCGGGTCCTGCGCCGGACCTCGCCGATGACCGTACGGACCGTGTGCAGGATCGTGTCGACGGCTTCTGAGGCGGCGCCCGAGGCGGTGCGCGGCAGCTCTCCGTACGCGGGGTTGGCCGGCGGTGGCAGCACGCTCGCGCAGAGCACCACTTCGAGGGAGTCCTCCGGGGTCCACGGCCGTACGAGGGAGTACGGACGCCGTACGATCGGCAGCCCGTGGTCGCCGTAGTGGAGCATCCGCTCCCAGGGCAGCATGCTCAGGCAGCCGGAGGGGCGCGGGAATTCCAGCCAGAGGGCTTCCCACCGCCCGTCCCCGATCTTGCGGGCCGCCTCGTGGATGGCCCGGGTGATCTGCTGCGGTACGAGGAAGACCCGCGGCGAGCGCCGGGGCGGGCATTCCAGGTCGCTTATGTCCTGGGGCAGGCCCAGGACGAGCGGGGAGCAGCCGGCGACCTGTACCGGTTCGCCGACGTCCGCGGCCAGTTCGAAGGTGACGGAGGAGGTGACGCCTTCCGGGCCGCGTTCGCGCTCCAGTCTGATGCGCAGGGGCAGCGGCCCGCCGCGTCCCCTCAAGGAGCTGGTCATGGCCGCCGTCCGGGCGCCGAGGCGGTGATCTGGTTGCTCAGCGCCCACCAGGTGGCGGGGTTGCTGATGTCGCCGTGTCCCTTGATGGCCTGGGACGCGTCCAGGGCGAGCAGGCGTACGGTCTCGTCGGTGAGGTCGTAGCGCGTATCGGGCAGTTGGGCGCGCAGCCACCGGCATTCGGCGCCGCAGCCGCCGGGTCCGTAGCCGCCGAGCGCGGCGTAGCGGCTGGGCACACGGCGGCGTACGTCCTCGGGGCCGGGGCCGTACTCGTCGGTGCCCGGGCCGGGGTGGTCACCGCCGGCGATACGGGCCTCGCCGAGGTCGGCCGGGCGTCGTACCGCCCAGTGGAAGAGCCGGGTCAGCGGCAGGTCCGCACTGCTGAACGTGGTCAGGACGGGTTGCACGGTACGGTCCCGGTCCAGGGCCGCCCGGTAGCCGCCGGGGCGTCCGGTGCCGTCCGCGTCGGCGGCGAAGCACATCCGGGAGACGGCTCCTTGGAGGAGCAGCACCGAATCGACGGGGCGCGGCAACGGCGGTCCGCACAGCGCGGAGAGCAGGACCCGGGCGCCGTAGGAGTGGCCGACGAGCCGTACGGGGAGGTCGGTGGCGGTGAGGATGTCGCGCAGCAGCCGGCCGACGCCCCGGGCGCCGACGCGGGCGGCGCGGTCCTTCATGAGCAGGACGGTGGTGAGGCGGATGAGCAGCCGGGGGTCGGCCCAGCCGAGCGCCCCGGCGGAGTCGGGCTCCTGCGGGTACGGGTCCCCTCCCCACTTGCCGACGAACCCGAACTCCCCTGGCACGCGGCCGTGCCGCTCCTCTTCCCGGCCCGGCTCCTGGTTCCCCTGGACAGCACCCGCGTCGTCTTCGCCATCCGCGCTATCCGCACCATCCGCGCCGTCCGTCAGCAGGTCCGGTGTCTGCCGCCAGCGCCACAGCAGGTCCTCGGCCGCCACCTCCCGTCCCCACAGCGGCGCGAGGATGCGGGCGAACTCCGCCGCCTCCTCGGCGCCCAGCCGGGACGCTCCCGCCAACTGCTCGTAGCGTCCCCGTAATCGGGGGTCCAGCTCCTCGGTGACGGCGGCGCCGCCCGGTCCGGCGGGCGCCGCGGCTTCCCGCGCCGCCCCCCACCCGGCCATCGCCGGCCCTCTCTCCCCGGGCAGGACGAGGGCGGTGCTGGGCCAGACGACGCCGATGGGGTGGGCCCGCAGGCCGGGCGTGTCCGCCACGCCGGCCAGGAACGATCCGTACCACCGTATGGCCTTGTCGTAGGTGTTGTTCCAGCCGTGCGCGAAGAGCAGGACGTCCGTCGCGTCCGTCCTGCGCAGGGAATCGAGGACCGCTTCGTACGTACGCGGCCCGCGGCACTCCCCCGAGGCGCCGAAGGGGACGATGTCCGTGTCCCGCCCCGCGCTCGGCGTGTACTGATCACCGTACGCGTCGGGCTTCCCGCGCGTCTCGCTCTCCTCGTGTTCGTTGTGTTCCCGGTGTTCGTTGTGTTCCCGGTACGAGTCCGGCGCGTCCGGCGTGCCCTTCGCGTCCGAGCCCCTGGTGACCCGTACGTCTCCCACGCCCCGTGTGACCTGCCCGCCGTCGTCCGCGTCCGGTCGCACGTCAGGTCGTCCTTGGTCGGCCATGTTCCCCCCTGGGCCCGCCCCGGTAGCCGGAAGTGTCCTGCGGTCGGCCGCCCCCGGTCAATCGGCCGCTTGTAACAGAACGTCACGGAAGGCGGGCGTCCGGTCTCATCCGGGACCGAGCTTCGCCGCGGGCCGTACCGCACCCTGCCCGAAGCGCTTCCGCGCCCGGTCCACGGCCGCCTCGATCCGGCGGGCCTTGTCGTCGGACGGGTCGAACATCAACTGCCGGCTGGCGAGTTCGGCCCGGCACAGGTCCTCCGCGCGCAGCGCCACGGCGCGTACGCGTGCCCGTTGCAGTCCGAGCGCGGCATGCAGCGCGTAGGCGGCGGCGGTCAGCGCCGGGCCGTGCGCGGTCGGCTCGGCCAGCCGCCGGGTACGCGTCGTCGTGGAGCGGTCGGCGTAGCGGACGGTGAGAGTGAGCGCGCGGGCGGCCTGCCCGCTCGCGCGCATACGGGAGCCGAGGTCGTCCGCCAGCGTGAGCAGCGCGCGCCGGCGCCGTTCGGGGTCCAGCTCGTCGTACGCGAAGCGGTGTTCGGCGCCCATCGACCGGGCGGACGCGTTGGGCGTCACCGGGGTCGGGTCCAGGCCGCGCGCCCGCTCGTGCACCGTACGGCCGGTCTCCGCCCCCAGGATCCGCTGGAGCGTGGCGGACGGCGCGGCGGCGATCCGCCCGACGCTGTCCAGTCCGTACGAGCACAGCTTGCGCGCGGTCGCGGGCCCGACGCCGTACAGCGCGACGGCGGGCTTACGGGCGAGGAACGCGGCGACGGCCCCGGAGTCCCCGGGAACCGTCCGGGTCTCGCCCGGGGCGGCGCCCTGGGCCGCCATCCGCGCGAGCAGCGGGTTGGCGGCGATCCCGATGGTGCAGCGCACGCCGTACCAGGCCAGCGCCCGCAGTCGTACCAGCTCGGCGATGCCTGCCGCGTCCCGCCCGAAGTACCGCCGTGCGCCCCGGACGTCGGCCAGCGCGGCGTCGGGCGGCAGCGCCTCGATCACGGGGGTGAACCGGCCGAGCAGGCGCAGGAGTTGTTCGTAGGTCTCCTCGTCGGGGGAGGTGTCCTCAGCGGTCCGGAACCGTATGTACAGCACCTCGCGGCCCGTGCCCGACGCGGGTTCCGTGCCCGACGCGGATTCCGTACCGGGCACGGGTTCCGTACCGGCTGTCCGGGAGGCCGTTTCGGGTTCGGGGGTCATCCCGCGCTCCCCGGGCTGGCGTGCCACAGCTTGCGTCCGGTGGCGGCGTGGTCGCCCGCGGGCCGGAGGTCGGCCCAGGGGTGCAGCTCGTAGCCGGTCTCCAGCCGGATGGTGCGCCCGGCCGCGGCGCCTTCGGCTGCACCGCCCTCAGCCGTACCGTCCCCGTCCCCGTTCCCGTCCCCGGCGCTCTCGGCCCCGGCGCCACCGGCCGCCGCCGGAGCCGTTCCCGCCCAGGTCGCCTCGGGACGGGCCGACCCCGACCGGACCGGCTCGCCCTGCACCCTGCGCGCCGCCACGGCCGTACCGTCCGGAGCCGTGGCCGTCGAAACCCCACCACTCCCAACCGCCCCGTCGTCCCCGGCCGACTCGCGCTCAGCCAACTCGCGCTCAGCCGTCTCGCGCCCGGTCCTCTCCACCGGAGCCGTCTCGTACAGAACCGTCTCATCCGGAGCCGGTCGCCCGCCGCCGCCTTCCGCGAGCCGGGCGGTGACCGCCGCCAGCCCGCCCTCACGGCGCAGTCCGGCCAGTTCGGCAAGGTTCCAGGCGGCGGAGGCGACCACGCTGAAGCTGCGTGGCCCGCGCCGCTGGACCGTACCGCGTACCAGCAGCAGCCAGGAGTGGAAGACGGTGTGGGCACAGGTCGCGTGCGAGTCGTCGAAGAAGGCGCAGTCGACCAGGCCCGTACTGTCGTCCAGGGTGGTGAAGATGACCCGGCGGCCGGAGCGGATCGGCGGGGTCTGGGTGGCGGCCTTGGCCCCGGCGACCAGCACCGTCTCACCGTGCCGGGCGTCGCGCAGGCTTCTGGCCGGCAGCGCGCCCAGCTCGGCGAGGAACTCCCGGTGGTCGCTCATCAGGTGCCGGGAGGCGTCCATGCCCAGGACGCCCAGCTCGGCGCTGAGCCGTTCGACGTCGCTCAGGTCGGGCAGCCCCAGGGGCGCGACGGAAGCGGCGGCCCCGGCTCCCTCGGCCGTACCGCCGGATCCGCCGCCTCCCTCGTCCGCCAGCGTCAACTGCCCCTGGTGCGCGCCTCGTTGCCGGGCGTGGAGCTCGGCGAGGTGCAGCAGCAGGTCCCGGCGGTTGGCGCCGAAGGCGTCCAGCGCGCCGACCCGGGCGAGGCGTTCGGCCACCGGCCGCCCCGGGCGGGCCCGCTGCCAGAAGTCCTGGAGGGAGACGTAGGGCTGCCCGGCCGCGATCCGTTCGACCTCGGCCTCACTCATGCCGTGCACATCGCAGAGCGCGAGCCGCAGCCCCCATATGCCCTTACGAGGGAGATCCGGGCCCGGACCAGGAAGATCAGAACCCGGGCCAGGGCGGCCCGAACCGGAACCAGAAAGGCCCGAACCAGAACCAGGAAAGCCCGAACCAGACACCAGTTCGATTCGATGACCGACCGCCGACCGGTTCACATCCAGCGGCAGCACCGGCACCCCCCGCCGCCGCGCGTCCGCCAGCAGCAGCCGCTTGGGGTACATCCCGGGGTCATGGGTGAGCAGCCCGGCATAGAAGGCCGCCGGGTGGTGCGCCTTGAGCCAGGCGGACTGGTAGGTCGGCACCGCGAAGGCCACGGCATGCGCCTTGCAGAAGCCGTATGACCCGAACGCCTCGACGATCTCCCAGGTGTGCGTGATCACTTCGGGGGCGTACCCCCGCCGCTCCGCGCGCTCCGCGAACCAGGCGCGGATCTTCCCCTGGAACTCCGGACGCGACAGCGCGCGCCGCTTCTCGTCCGCCTCGCCACGCCCGCAGCCGGTCATGATCCGCAGGATCTCGATGATCTGCTCGTGGAAGACCACGACCCCGTACGTCTCGCGCAGCGCCTCTTCGAGGTCCGGATGCGGATAGCGGGCGGCCCTGCGGCCGTGCCGGGCCTCGATGAAGGGCCGCACCATGTCGGCGGCGACCGGTCCCGGCCGGAAGAGCGAGATGTCCACCACCAGGTCGTGGAAGGTGGCCGGCTGAAGCCGCCCGACCAGGTCGCGCTGGCCGGGCGACTCGATCTGGAAGCAGCCGAGCGTCTCGGTGGAGCGGATCAGGCCGTACGTGGCGGGGTCGCCCGGCGGCACCTGCGCCGGGTCGTCCAGGTCGACGGCCCGCCCGGTGGCCCGTTCGATCTCGGTGACCGCGTGCGCCATCGCGGACTGCATCCGCACCCCCAGCACGTCGAGCTTGAGCAGCCCCATCTCCTCCACGTCGTCCTTGTCGAACTGCGACATCGGGATGGGGGCGCTCCCCGTGCCCTCGCCGAGGTGGGGGACCTCGCCGGTGGTGGGCACCACGGGGGTACGGGCCGTCAGCGAGGCGTCGGAGAGCAGCACCCCGCACGGGTGCATGGCGACCCCCCGCGGCAGCCCGTCCAGCGCCTCGACCAGACCCCACATCGGCCCGTACTTCTCCGCGTCCACGCCGCGCAGCTCCGGCAGCTCCGCGAGCGCGGCGCGCGCGTCCCGGGCCCGGATGTGCGGGAAGGACTTGGCCAGTCGGTCCACCTCGGCGGGGTCCATGCCCATGGCGGCGCCCACGTCCCGTACGGCGTGCCGTACCCGGTAGGTCTCGGGCATGGCGACGGTCGCCACCCGCTCCGCGCCGAAGCGGTCGAAGATCGCGCGGTAGACCTCCAGGCGGCGGGCGGACTCCACGTCGATGTCGATGTCGGGCAGCACGGCCCGGTTCTTGGACAAGAAACGCTCCATCAGCAGCCCGTGCTCGACGGGGTCGGCGTGGGCGATGCCGAGCAGGTGGTTGACCAGCGAGCCCGCGCCGGAGCCGCGTGCGGTGACCCGTATGCCCAGCTCCCGGGTGTCCTGGACGACCTGGGCCACGGTCAGGAAGTACGAGGCGAAGCCGTGGTGGCCGATGATGTCCAGCTCGTGGTGCATCCGCTCCCAGTAGGCGCGGTCGCGGTCGTAGCCGCGCAGCACCATGGCGGCGGCGCAGCGCGAGGCCAGCACCCGCGCGGCCGTGCGGCGCCCGGCGCCCACCAGGTGCGGTTCGGGGAAGTGGACGGTGCCGAGCCCGATGTCGTCCTCCGGGTCGACCAGGCACTCCCCGGCCGTCTCCTCGGTCATGGCGAGCAGCCGGTGGGCGGTCCCGCGCCGGAAGCCGGCCGCCTCGGCGATCCGCCCGGCGGTACGGGCCATGGCGTCCGCGTCCTTGAGCCAGCGCTCGCCGCTGTCCCGGGCGCCGGGGCGGTGGCGGTCCACCGGCACCAGGCGGCGGGCGGAGTCCAGGACGTCGGCGACCGGGCCCTGGCCGGGGTCGGCGTAGCGGACGGCGTTGGTCAGTACGGCACGTACGCCCTGGTCGACGGCGAAGCCCAGGGTGCGGGCGGCCAGCCGGGTCGAGCCGGGGCCGGTGCCCGGGCGGCCGTGGTCGAGAACTTCCAGGCGCAGCGCGTCACCGTACAGCTCGCGCCAGGGAGCCAGGAGCCGGGCGGCGCGGTCGGGGCGGCCGGCGGCCAGCGCCCGTCCGGGCTCGGAGTCGGGTCCCAGCAGGACGGTCACCGCGTCCGCCGCCGTCGCCAGGGCCTGCCACGGCAGTACGGGGGGCTTCTCCCCGCCGGCGTGCGCGGCCGTGACCAGGCGGCACAGCGCGGCCCAGCCGGCCGCGCCGTCCCGGGCGAGGAAGACGGCGCGGGCCGCCGACTCGTCGACGAACGCCCCGCCGCGTACGGGGTTGCGCCGCCGGACCGTGTCCCGGGCCACGCCTGCGCTCCGGGCCGTGCTCGTACTCCGGCCCGCGCTCATGCTCCGGTCCGTGCCCGTGCTCCGGCCCGCGTCGGCCGATGACCGCTCCCGCTCCCCCACCGCCAGCTCGGTGCCGAACAGCGGGCGGATCCCCGCCTTCGCGGCAGCCTTGGCGAACCGGACGGCTCCGGCCAGGCCGTCCCGGTCGGTCAGCGCGAGGGCGTCCATGTGGCGCTCGGCGGCGCGCTCGGCGAGCCGCTCGGGATGCGAGGCGCCGTACCGCGGGGAGTATCCCGACGCGGTGTGCAGATGCGTGAACCCTGGCATCCGCGCCTCCTGCCGCTCGTACACCCCCTGACCGATCCTGTGTCCCCCGCCTCGGTCCCCACCATAACTCTTTTCTCGAACGTGCGTACGAATGCACTGTTCGACCCCTCGAACAGACCCGCTCGACCTGCGGAAGATCGGCAGCAACCGGAGGATGTATCGGGAGATACATGGACAAAATTCTTCGGCGCTTCGATGCACCCCCACAGGACGACCGGGCGAGGAGTGGCACATGGCCACCACGACGGACAACGGCAGCCGCACCACCTTCATGGAGGAGGTCAGGGACGCGGTGACGGCGCGGGCGGCGCTGCTGATGATCGGCGTACTGGCCCTGACGGCCCTGTTCATCGCGTCGTACACCGGCGCCTTCCACTCCCCCAAACCCAGGGACGTCCCGGTCGCGGTCGTCGCCCCCGCGCAGGCCGGCGGGCAGTTGACGGACCGGCTCGGCAAGCTGCCGGGCTCCCCCCTGGACCCGCGTACGGCTCCCTCCGAGGCCGACGCCGTCCGGCAGATCAAGGAACGGAAGATCGACGCCGCGCTGGTCGTCGACCCCCGCGGCAGCACCGACAAGCTGCTTCTCGCCACCGGCAGCGGCGCCTCGCTCTCCCAGGCGGTCGAGACGGTCCTCACCCGGGCGGAAAAGGAGCAGAAGCGTACGGTACGGACCCAGGACGTGGCCCCGGCGGACCCGGACGACGCCCGCGGCCTGTCCTCCTTCTACCTCGTGATCGGCTGGTGCGTCGGCGGCTATCTGTGCGCCGCGATCCTCGCCGTCAGCTACGGCGCCCGCCCCGTCAACACCAAGCGGGCGGTCATCCGGCTCGGGGCGCTGGCGGTCTATTCGGTCCTGACCGGCCTGGCCGGGGCGGTCGTCGTCGGGCCGGTCCTCGGCGCGCTGCCCGGCAGTGTGGCCGCCCTGTGGGGCCTGGGCGCGCTGCTGGTCTTCGCGGTGGGCGCCACCACGTTCGCCTTCCAGGGCATCGCCGGGATCATCGGCATCGGGCTGACCATCCTCGTGGTCGTGATCGCCGGCAACCCGAGCGCGGGCGGCGCCTACCCCTATCCGCTGCTGCCGGACTTCTGGCGCGCGATCGGGCCCGCGCTGCCGCCGGGCGCGGGAACCTGGACGGCCCGGTCCATCGCGTACTTCCACGGCAACGCGGTCACCGGTCCGCTGCTGGTGCTGTGCGCGTGGGCCGTGGTCGCCACCGTCCTCACGCTCGTCTTCGCCTCGCTGCGCAAGGGGCGGGAGACGATCAACCGGAGCGAGGTCGTGCAGTAGGGGTGGCGAAATAAAGCAGTAGCGGTGGCGAGATAGAGGCCATGCGGCAGGGGGCGCGCAGCAGGGGCGTGCGGCAGGGGCGTGCGGTGGCCGCACGGTGACCCGGCGGTGGCCCCGGCGCGACGCGCGGGTGTCCGCACCCCTTCACGGAGGGGCACAACACCCCCTTCGACTTCCCGCCTTGAACCTACTTCAGCCATTACTTGCGGCGGGTAGAAGCACGCTCAAGCCTTGGTTTCCACGAATGTTGGCCATTTTCCTCCCTGCCAACCGACGGCCCGGGATGCCGGGATTCCGGATTCCCGCTGGCCGCACGGGTGTTGGAGGCCTCACGCACCGCGACCGCCACACGCTTCGCGCCATTACCCAGTGCTTTCAACCAACGACCGGAAGTGATCGATCGGTGTGCCTTTGAGGCGGGAGTTGAGTCAGACTCGTGTCCGGTATCTGGAACCGCCAACAAGGGAGTGTTCGGAATGCGGTACATCACTGGGGAATCGCGCTGGGGGCCGCGGTTGTTCTGGGCGGCCTGGCCACCACGGCACAGGCGCAGCCGGTCCAGCCGAAGAGCCTGTACGCGCCCTCGGCGCTCGTACTCACCGTCGGACGCGGCGGTGACACCGCCGAGGCTTCCACGGTACAGCGGGCGGTGACGCTCACTTGCACTCCGTCCGCCTCCGGCAGCCACCCCGACCCGAGCGGTGCGTGCGCCGAACTGCGCGGCGTGGGCGGCGAGTTCGCCAAGGTGACCGAGGCCCCCTCCGACCGTGCCTGTACCAAGGAGTGGAGCCCGGTCGTGGTGACGGCCCAGGGCGTCTGGGAGGGGCGCCGGGTCTCGTACGAGCACACCTTCGGCAACTCCTGCATGATGAACGCCGGCAAGGGTGTGACCTTCGAGTTCTAGCGGACCGGCCTCCCGGTGCGTACCGCACCCGCGCACCGGGAGGCCGCAGCCGTACGCGACCGTGCCCGCGTACGCCGTCGGTCCGGACGGCGTGCACGGGCACGGTCGTTTTCTGCCGCTATGCCGTTCTGTCGCTATGCCGCTATGCCGCTACGAGGCGTCTTCCGTACGGCGGTCCGCGCCACCGCCGTACGCGGAACCGGCCGTGACCGCGGCCTCCAGGATCTGGAGCGTGCCGGGGCCCGGCACCGTACGGACCGGCCGCAGGCCCGCCCGGGCACAGAGCTCCCGGTACTCCCGCGCGGTGCGCTGCCGGGTGCCGGTGCGGGCGATGACCAGCAGCTCCAGGTCGATCCATGCGGCCAGGGAAGGTTCAGGCCCGTCCGGGAGGACGACCTCGGACACCAGGACCCGCCCCTCCTCCCTGTCACCCAGCGCGGTACGGCAGTTGGCCAGGATGCGGACGGCCTGCTCGTCGTCCCAGTTGTGGAGCACGTTGAACAGGACGTAGGCGTCGCCGCCCGGCGGTACGGACTCGCGGAGGTCCCCGGCCACCAGCTCGCAGCGGTCGGCCACGCCCGCTTCCCGTACGGTCTCCCGGGCTTCGGCGAGGAGGTGCGGCAGATCGAGGAAGACCCCGCGCGCCTTCGGCTCGGCCGCCAGGGCCGCGGCGATGAACTCGCCCCGCGCGCCGCCGACGTCCACGACGGTGCCGAAGGCGCCGAAGTCGTAGGCGGCGACGACGGCCTGGATCACTTGGCCGGTCATCGTCTTCATCGCCCTGCGGAACAGCTCCGCCTCCTGCGGACGGTCCTGTACGTAGGCGACCACGTCGGTACCGTGCACCCGCTCGAAGGCGGACTCCCCCGTGCGTACGCTCTCCAGCAGCGCTCCCCACGCCTGGCGGGGCAGGGGGTGGCCGACCCACTGGAGCCAGTCGCGCAACGACCCCGGGACGCCGGAGCGCAGCAGTTCACCGGCGGGGGCCGGGGCGAAGCGCCGGCCGTCGAGTTCCTGGAACACCCCCGCGCCGGCCAGGGCCCGCAGCAGCCGGTAGAGGGTGTCCGGGTGCGCGCCGACCGCCTCGGCGACGTCCTCCACGCGCCGTGGCCCGTCGGCCAGTTCGTCGGCGACCCCGAGCGTGGCCGCCACGCTCAGCGCCTGGGCCACCCAGCCGCCCGTGGCGAGCTGCATGATCCTGGCGAGCGGAGGGAGCGACGGCGGAGTCGAGGAAGACGGGGGCGGAGCCGAAGAGGCCGGGGGCGGAGTCGAGGAGGCCGAAGGCGGGGTGGGAGGGGGCGAAGAAGCCGGGGGCGTCGTCATGGCGCCCAGTGTGGTCCCGGGCGCACGACGGCTGAAGGCCCCCGCCCGGCCGTTTCACCCCGGCCGTTTCACCCCCGGCCGCCGCCCGCCCCGTACCGCTGCCGGCCTGCCGTGCGCGCTCCGGTTCCGGTGTGTCCTCCTGGAGTTCGCGCAGGAACCAGGTCAGGACGAACCCGGCCAGCAGCACCGCACCGGCGGCGAGGAACACGACGTGGAAGCCGTGCGCGAAGGACTCCGTGACCGGTTGCGCCAGCCTGGCGTCGATGCCCTGGAGCAAGGAGGTGTCGTCGAGGTCGATCCCGGCCCCGCGGCCCGACTCCACCAGGTTCAAGAAGCGGTGGTTGGCGGGGTCCGCGGTGACCGCCGGATCCGCCAGGACGTGCGCGAAGCGGGGGGTGTGCAGCAGATCGGCCAGGCGCCCGAGGGCCGTTGCGAACATGACGGAGAACAGAACGGCGATACCGGTGGAGCCGCCGATCTGCCGGCACAGGCCCGACGCGGCGTTCGCCACCCCCAGTTGGCTCTTGGGCGCCGCGCTCTGCATGGCCAGCGTGATGACGGTCTGGGACAGCCCGATGCCGGCACCGAGCCAGCAGACGATCAGGGTGATGCCCCACATCGGCGTTCCCTCGTCGGCGGTGGCCAGGGTCAGCAGCGCCCCGGACATGGAACCCAGGCCGACGACGGCGAGCTTCTTGAACCGGCCCGAGGCCGCGATGAGTTTGCCGGAGACCATCTGGGAGGCGATGGTGCCCACCATGAAGGGGATGACCACCAGCCCGGCCTCGGTCGGGGTCCGGCCCTGAACCATCTGGAGGAACAGCGGCAGGGTGGTGACCGTACCGAAGATGCCGACGCCGATCGTGAAGTTGACCGCCGAGCACAGGGCGATACCGCCCCGCCGGAAGAGCCGCAGCGGCAGCACGGCCTCGTCCCCGCGCCGCAGTTCCACGGGGACGAACAGCGCCAGTCCGGCCGCGCCCAGCGCGAAGCAGGCGAGGGAGGCCGGCGAGCCCCAGCCCCAGGAACGGCCCTGCTCGGCCACGATCAGCAGGGGCACCAGGAACAGCGCCAGCGCCCCCGCCCCCAGCACGTCGATCCGGTGCTCCCGCCTCTGGTGCGGCAGCGCGAGGGCCTTGCGTACGGTGACCAGGGCGAGCAGCCCCAGCGGCACGTTGAGCAGGAACACCCAGCGCCAGCCGTCGACGCCGAACACCTCGCCGGCCTCCGCGAAGAACCCGCCCGCCAGCGGGCCGACGACACTGGCCGCCACCCAGGCCATCTGCAGGAAGGCGAAGTAGCGGCCACGCTCGCGCACCGGGGCCAGATCGGCGACCACGGCGGTGGGCAGGGACATCAGCCCGCCGCCGCCCAGGCCCTGGACCGCCCGGAAAAGGGCCAGTTCCGCCATGGAGCCGGCCGTGCCGCACAGCACCGAACCGACGACGAACACGGCGATCGAGACCAGGTACATGGGCTTGCGCCCGTAGATGTCGGAGAGCTTGCCGTAGAACGGCATCGCCAGGACGGACGCGATGAGGTAGGCGGACGTCGCCCACGCCTGTTCGGTCTGGCCGTGGAGGTCGTCCGCGATGGTGCGCATCGCGGTGGCGATGACCGTCTGGTCCAGTGCGGCGAGGAACACGGCCAGCAGCAGCCCCGACATGGCCGTCAGGATCTGCCGGTGGGTGAACGCCCCGGCGACCTTCTCGGCCTCGGCGGCGCCCGGTTCTGCGGATGACACGGTTCCTCACTCTCGGGACTATCGGGACTCTTGGGGCTCTCGGGACTGCGGACTCATCGGCCGGCGGTTCCAGCCTCTGCCACGTACTCGGCCTGCGCGTGCACACCGCGTACGTACTGTATGCACGTTGCGTAACCACTCTTAGGGGTACACAAATACCCATACGCGCACACAACTGAGCAAATCCACTCACAGCCGACCCGCGGCCGGACGCCGAGCGTAATCACCCCCGAAGCTTTTGACAAGTCCTTGTCGTCTTCCCGGGGGGAGGCCCTACGCTGTGACCATGCACTCCTCAGCCCCGGACGCGGACGCCCTGCCCGACTCGGACACCCCGCCCGGCCCGGAAGCCCCGTCGGACGTGGACGCCCTGATCGAGGTGACCACCGAGGTCTTCGCGGTCAACGGCCGCCTGCTCCGCGAAGGAGACCGCCTCTGTGCTCACGTCGGTCTCACCTCGGCACGCTGGCAGGTCGCCGGACTGCTGCTCGACGGCCCCTCGACGGTCGCCCGCCTGGCCCGCGAACGGGGGCTGCGGCGGCAGGCGGTCCAGCAGACCGTCGAGCGGCTGCGCACCGAGGGCGTGGTGACGACCCGCCCCAACCCCCGGGACCAGCGCAGCCCGCTGGTCGAACTCACCGCGCACGGCCGGCAGGCCCTGGACGATCTGCGCCCCTTGGAACAGCGATGGCTGGAGCACCTGGCCGAGGACATCCCGCCGCAGGACATGCACACGACGATCGCGGTACTGCGCCGCCTGCGCGAGAAACTGGACGCCCACCCGGCACCGGAACCCGCAGCGGTCCGACCGTCCCTCTGACGTCCGGCCGCTTCCACCCGCCCTCTCGCGCCCTCTCGTAGGCGGCCAGTCCTTCTGCATCACCGATGAAGGCCGGTCCGCAGTGCGGTGGCAGGCGATCGATGACCATCGTTACCGTGGCCTGCGCGCTGTCCGTCTCGGCAATCCGCGGGCTGGTCCGGCTCGGCCCATCGACGTAGTACCGGCCGCCTCCCAGTGTCCCGATGTAGGGAGTGTCCCAGGTGTAGCGGATCTCCGTGCACCTGCTGAAGTGCAGCTCCCCCACACCGGTCCAGGGGTGGAGCCGGCGAAGCAGCGGCTCGGCATGCGCCACCCGCACCGCTGCGGCCGGCGGCATCGGACGGACCGAAGCACTTGCGAGCCACCGCCATCAAGTACGGCAGGACCGCCGCCTCCTACGAAGCAGCGGTCACCCTGATGTCGTTCCTGCTCTGGGTGAGCACCGTCTGACGACAGGGCCTAGGACTTCCGTACGGCCGTACGGAGTCCGGCGCCGATGCCCAGCAGGGCCGCCACCGCTGTGATCGTGAAGACGACACCGAGGGAGGCGTGCCGCGCCCAGCCGTGGGCGGCCCCGTAGGCGCCGGCCGCGGTGCCCACTCCGGTCATCACGGCCACCGACAGCGTCTCGGAGAGCTGGAGGTTCGAACTGGCCGCGCCTTCCTGCCCCTTCGGCGCCAGGGACAGGACGATGGTGGTCACCGCGGGGTAGACCAGGCCCATGCCGAATCCGGCGAGGGCCCAGCCGAGGACGGCGAGAGCGATGCTGTGCAGCGCCGTACCGATGGCCACGGCGATCAGCGCGTCGCCGGCCAGCAGGAGGAAGAAGCCCACGACGACCCGGGTGTGCCGTCCCTTGCCGCCGCCGCGGGCGTCCAGCTTCGCCTGGATCCACGCCCCGCTGACCCAGGTGAGCGCGCCCGCCGAGAGGGCCAGTCCCGACTCCAGTGTGTTCAGGCCCAGGACCTGCGCCATGCTCAGCGGAAAGAACGATTCGGCGCCGTAGTACGCGGTGCTGACCAGGCCCCGTACGATCATGCCGGCCGGCATACCGCGCCGGACGGTCAGCGTGCCGGGCGGCAGCAGCGTGCGCAGCACCGGCAGCGCCACCGCCGCGCCCGCCACCACGAGCGGCACCATGATCACCACGTTGCGCTCCTCCAGCCCGGCCAGCAGGGCGCCCGCGCCGGCCACCAGGAGCAGGGTGAGCGGGATGCGGCGCCGGTCCGGTGCCGGGCCTTCGGGCGGGCCGAGGGTACGCAGGCCGGGCAGGGTCAGCAGTACGCCGAGCGGGACCAGCGGCACCAGGACCAGGAAGACCACCCGCCAGTTGCTCGCCTCGGCGATGGCGCCCGCGACAGCCGGGCCCAGCAGGGCGGGCAGCGTCCAGGCCGAGGCCACCAGGGCGAGCATCCGCGACCGCAGCGCGTCGGGGTAGGCCCGGCCGACGATCAGGTACGCCAGGGCCAGTACGCCGCCGACGCCCGCGCCTTGCAGGGTCCGGCCGACCAGGAACACGTACCAGTTGTCCGCGACCGCGGCGACAAGACACCCGATGACGAAGAGCGCGAACATCTGGAGGTAGGGACGGATCGGTCCGGCGCGGTCGGCGCCCTGGCCCGCGACCACCGTCCCGAAGAGGTTGGCCAGCATGAACGCAGTGAAGGCCCACCCGAACAGGCCCAGTCCGCCGAGTTCTTCGGCGGTGCGCGGGAGGACCGTGGCCACGCCGAGCCAGAGGAAGGCGACCAGGGTCACCGATAAGACCAGCCCCGCGGTCAGGGCGCGGTAGCGGGCGGAGAAGACGCCTTCCCCGTCCGGCGCACTCGCGCTCTTTCCCGGCGCGCCCGCGCCCTCCCCCGGCTTCCCCGGTCTCCCCGGCTCTCGCGTCAAAGCCGCTGCGTCCTTGGGAGTTGCTCTCTCGCCGGACTTCTCCATGAGTTCCCGTCCTCCCTATATAGTCGTTTCCTTAAATAGCGATCGGACTATATAGGGAGGGCTTGATACGCTGTCAAGCGTGACGGAGAAGCAATCGGACGTGGCGATGCTGCGGGCCCTGGGGCACCCGGTGCGGCTGGGCATCATGCGTGAACTGGCCGAGCGGCCCGAGACCTGCGCCTGTGACTTCACGGACCTCTTCGAGGTGTCCCAGCCGACGATCAGCCAGCACCTGAAGGTGCTGCGCGAGGCCGGGCTGGTCGTCACCCGGCGGCGCGGAGTCCAGATCTGCTATTCGGTACGGTCCGAGGCCGTGGCCGCGCTGCGGGAACTCCTTGGGCAGCTCACGCCCGTACGACTGGCCGACGCAGGCTGAACGGCGCCGGCCGGGACAGCGGGTACGGCGGGCGGCGGGCACGGCAGGCAGCGGGCACGTCGGACGGCGGACACGGCGCGCACGGCGAAGGCCCCCGCCACGCCGCGTCGTTCGCGTGCGTGGCGGAGGCCGTCGCGTCGCCGCAGGAGAGGAACGGCGGACGCGGGTCCGTCAGCCGAGCCGCGCCCCGTACACCGCGAGGGGCTCCGTCACCGGCTGGAAGAAGGTCTGCCCGCCCTCGGTGCAGTCACCGCTGCCGCCGGAGGTCAGACCCAGCGCGGTCGCGCCGTCGAAGAGCGGACCGCCGCTGTCGCCCGGCTCGGCGCAGACGGTGGTCCTGATCAGGCCGTGCACCGGCCCCTGCTGGTAGTTCACGGTTTCGTCCAGGCCGGTGACCACGCCCTGGTGCACCTGCGAGGTGCTGCCGCTGCGCTGCACCGACTGCCCCACCACCGCCTCACCGGCCCGGGTGATCGGCTGGGTGCCACCGTCGTAGAGGTTCACCTCACTCGGGTGCTCGGTGTTCGCGGTGTACCTCACCAGCGCGAAGTCGTCGCCCGGGAACCGGGCGTCCACCGTCGCCGCTATCCGGGCCCCACCCTGGGTGTCCGACCAGCTCGGCACCTGACTCCCGCAGTGCCCGGCCGTCAGGAAGTACGGCCGGCCGCCCCTGGTCACGTTGAAGCCGAGCGAGCAGCGGGAGTCGCTGCCCCAGATGGCGTCGCCGCCGGCGATGAGGGGTTTGAACTCCCCCTTGGTGTACTGGATCCGCGCCCGGTCACCGAGGCCGCGGACGACCGCCGCGAGCCGCTTGAGCGCGGCCCCCTTGACCGTACGGTCGGCGGTGACCAGGACCTTGTTGATCCTGGGGTCGACCGACCAGGACGTGCCGGGGATCGCGGCCCTGAACTCCAGCGTCCGCCGGGCCGCGTCGAGTTCGGCGCGCGAGTGGCTGACGGTTCTGGGCCGGGCGCCCTTGGCCCGTACGGCCGCTGCGCTCGCCTCGTCCACCACGTCGACCACGAGCGTGCGGGCCTTGGCGTCGTAGTACGAGCCGGCGGTGCCGTCCGGGAGCCGGGTTGCCAGCGCGGACGCCGCGGCGGGAGTCAGTGTGCGGACGGCGGAGGTCGGTGCGGGGGCGGCGTTGGCGTCGGTGCCGGCCAGGGTGAAGGTGGCCGCGGTCACGAAGGCGAGAGCGCCCGTGCCGGCCGCGGCCACCCGCCAATGGGAAATGCGTCGTTGGTTCAACTCGATGCCTCTCGTGGGGGGTTGGGCCCGGCCTGAGATGTACGCGCGGAGCCCGGGAGGAATTACTCGGGTTACGGAGTTACTGAGTTACTGAGTTACGGGGCTACAGAACAGGACACGAACAAAGCCTCCATATTTACCTTTTCCGCTGGAGGTCGCGTCCATGCCAATACGCACCGACGTATTCCCATCTTTCACATTCGTACATGGGAACGAACTAAGCCCCCACAGGCGCTACTTGGCCAAGACGGTGAAAGCGTGCGCGCAAGGACTACACCTGTCCGAAAACCGCCCTACAAGAACGCCATTCGCGCCCCACACTCCCCCCGCGCCCCGCGCCCCGCACACATCGCCCCTACTCGGCTACGGGGTATGGGCCAAGGACTACGGACACGGGCTACGGGAGCTGCTCCGCCTCGGGCAGCTCCTCCAGCGGCCTCCTCAAGTGCCGTGTATCGGAGCTGGGTTGCCCGTCCCCGGCGTCGGCGACGGCATCCTCGGGTCCGGCCCCGGCATCGGTACGTGCGACGACGTCCGTACGGGAGCCGGCACCCGTACGGACGTCGCCGCCGGACCGCTCGTACGCCTCGGTCCGCGCCTGGGCCTCAAGCCCCGAGCGCTCCAAGAAGCGCAGCAGCTCGACCGGGAACGGCAATACGAGAGTGGAGTTCTTCTCCGCGGCGACCGCCACCACGGTCTGGAGCAGCCGGAGTTGGAGCGCCGCGGGCTGGTCGGACATCGCCTGCGCCGCCTCGGCCAGCTTCTTGGACGCCTGGAGCTCGGCATCGGCGTTGATGACGCGGGCGCGCCGGTCGCGGGTGGCCTCCGCCTGCCGCGCCATCGACCGTTTCATCGTCTCCGGCAGCGACACGTCCTTGATCTCCACCCGGTCGATCTGCACCCCCCAGCCCAGCGCCGGGCTGTCGATCATCACTTCGAGCCCCTGGTTGAGCTTCTCGCGGTTGGAGAGCAGGTCGTCCAGGTCGCTCTTGCCGATGATGGAGCGCAGCGAGGTCTGGGCGACCTGGGAGACCGCGAAGCGGTAGTCCTCGACCTTGACCACCGCGTCAGCGGCGTCCACGACCTTGAAGTAGACCACCGCGTCGACCCGGACGGTCACGTTGTCGTGGGTGATGCCCTCCTGGGCGGGCACCGGCATCGTGACGATCTGCATGTTGACCTTGCGCATCCGGTCGACCAACGGAACGATCATGGTGAAGCCCGGCTCCCGGACGGCGGACGTCAGCCGTCCCAGCCGCAGGACCACGCCCCGTTCGTACTGCTTGACGACACGGGCCGCCGCCATCACGTACACCGCGCCCGCCGAGGCCAGCGCCACCCCGGCCGTCACCAGTTCCTCGACCATCACGGCCCCCTGCCGTCCGAGTCGGGCGTCCTCACCACGGTATGCCCGGTCCGTGAAACGGTCGAGAGCCCTGCCGAAGGTCCCGTCCCGAACGGGCGCCGACGCGGGAGAACCCCCGCTCGTCCAGGACGAACGGGGGTCGCAGCGACCGTCCTGCGGGCCGCGACGGCCCGGTGCGGGATCAGTTGAGGGTCACTCCGTACGCGCGCAGTGCCTCGGTGACCGGCTGGAAGAACGTCGTGCCACCGGAACGGCAGTTGCCGCTGCCGCCGGAGGTCAGGCCGTACGCCGTGCTCCCCTGGTACAGCGGTCCGCCGCTGTCCCCGGGCTCGGCGCACACGGTGGTCTTGATCAGGCCGTACACGACGTCGCCGTTGCCGTAGTTGACGGTGGCGTTCAGGCCGGTGACCCGGCCGCTGTGGGTGCCGGTGGTGGAGCCGCGCCGGGTGACCGTCTGACCGACGGCCGGATCGGCGGCGGCGGTGATGCGCTGACCGCCGACCGAACCGGGGTGGGGTATCGAGGTGTTGGTGTACTGCGCGATGCCGTAGTCGTCGCCGGGGAAGCTGGAGCCGGTGGTCGGGCCGATCTCCGTGGTGTGCGAGGAGTCGGTGTACCACCTCGGGTAGCCCTCGGTGCAGTGGCCGGCCGTCAGGAAGTAGTTGGTGTTGCCCTTGTGGACGTTGAAGCCGAGCGAGCAGCGCCAACTGGGCGCGTAGATCGCGTCGCCGCCGGAGATGAGCTTGCGGAACGTGCCCGGGGCGCGCTCGACGCGCAGCGCCCCGGCATTGCTGCCCGCGGCGGCCTTGATCTTCGCTATCTCCGCCGACGAGACGGTGCTGTCTGCGGTGACGACGACGGTGTGGGACTTGTTGTCGACAACCCAGGCGGTGCCGGCGACATCCGCGGTCCGTACGGCGTCACCGGCGGCGGCGAGCCGGGCCGCGCTGAACACGGTGGGGGCGGTGGCAGCGGCGGGTTCGCCGGCGTGCGCGGTCGGCAGCGCGACGGCTCCGACCGCGGCCAGGCCGGACGCGACGGCGATCAGCCGGGTGCGTCTGGTCATGCCGCTGCGGGGGTGGGGCGCTCGTTCCTCACTTGTTCCTCCGAGGGGGATCGGGGGGCCGCCGAAGGGCGGGCCCGTGAGGCGCAGCCACGGAGCACGCTGGAATCCGCACATCCGTTTTTCGCGTGCCCCTGACAAGCGCTGCTCGGGAGTCTCGGGGTACGGCTCCGGCCGCGCAAGGGTGCCTTTCGGACGCGCGTACGGAGCCCGTCGCGCGCCCGGAGCACCCGATCCGCACCGCCCCGGCAGCCTCAACCCCACGCGCCGGGGCGGCGGTTGACCCCCTCGGTCGCGCCTTGGACGCGACACCGCCCGGCGCGGTTCCCCCTCCTCCCCCGGCGCGCAGCACGGCGTACGGAAAAGAGCCCCCGCCGACACAGGCGAACGAAAGACGGAACCCCACCCCGGGGCCGACACCACATACCGCCGCCAGCCGCCCATCCCAGAGCCAACGCCCCGCACCGCTACCAGCCGCCCATCCCAGAGCCGACGCCCCGTACGGCCGCCAACCACCCACCCCGAGGCCGACACCCCGCACCGCTGCTAGCCGCCCTCACCGCACCGCACCCGCACGCCCCAGCCCGCGGCCCCCGCCTGTCCCGAGCACCCCACAACACCCACAGCACCCATGGCACCAACTGGACGAATCGAACACACCTGTCCCCCCAGCTGGGGGTTACCCGAAGACGGGCGGCCGGAACCCTGACCTGGTGCACCGAGACAAGCAGCCGGCCCCCTTCCCCCGCAGCACTGAGACAAGCAGCCAAGCCCCTTGCCCGGAGCACTGAGGCAAGCGGCTGGCCCCTGGCACTGGAGCACTGAGGCAAGCGGCCGAATCCCGGGACCGAAGCACCGAGAGCAGGCGGCCAGGCCCCCGTACCAGGGCACGGATCGAGGGCGCGAACCGGAACGTACGCGACGCGGCGCTACACACGCCACCCCGCTGCCACCCCGCCCCCCGAGCACCTACTGGGCAAATCGAACGCACCCGTTCTCCCAACTGGGGGGTTACCCGAAGACGGGCGGCCGGAACCGTGGCCCGGGACGCCCGGAGCAGGGTTGCGGAGTGCCCAGTGCGGGGTGCCCGGAGCAGGGGTCCAGCACGGGGATTCAAGCGCGGAGTTCCCGGAGCAGGGGTCCCCAGCACGGAGCAGGAGCGCCCAGCACGGGGCTCCCAGTGCGGGGATTTCCGGAGCAGGGGTGGTCGGAGCGGGGGCGCCCGGCGTGGGGATTTCCGGAGCAGGAGTGCCGGAGCGAGGGTTTCTGGGGTTCCGGAGCGCGGGTGCTCAGATCGGGGGGCGGATCACATGGGGGTGGTGTTGGCGTCGGGGAGGTGTGGGGGTGCGGTGAGGGGGATTTGTCGGTGCGGTGGGTGGGCGTTCATCGGAGGATCGGTTCTTCCTTGCGTGCAGGGTTCTCGCGCGGGGTCTCTTCGTGTGTGGGGGGTGGCGTGCTTTCTTTTTGTGCGGATCGTGTGGGTGGAGTGGTGTGGCGGCCGGCGGGGCGGGGTAGGCCCAGGTGTTCCCGCAGGGTGGCCCCCGGGTAGAAGCGGCGGAGCAGGCAGCGGTGTTGGAGCACCGGGACCGTTCCGTCGACGAGGAGGGGGAGGTCGCGTACGGGGTCGGCGGGGCGGATATGGAAGCCGTCGGCCGCGCCGTCCGCGTACCAGTCGCCGATGAGGTCGGCCAGTCCCACGGCGTCCCCGGACGTGTAGAGCTCGACCGGCAGCGAGGCCAGTACCAGCAGCCGGTCCGGGTCACGGCCGTGCGCACGGGCCCGTGCGCGCAGGTCCCGCCGGACCGCGCCGGCCGTCTCCGGGTCCTCGGCGCGTACGAACGCGACATCGGCGCGGGTCGCGGCCAGGTCCCGTACGACCTCCTCGGTCGCGTCCACGGCGATGACCGGGTGGCCCTGTGGGGATCTGGGGACGCTGGAGGGCCCGAAGATGGGGAGGGGCGTGTCCTGGAAGCCGGCAAGGGGTCGATTGCCGCGCTCGGGGACGTGTTCTGGCGGTACGTCATGGGTCGCGACGTCGTCCGTCCGGACTGTCCGGAGCTGGGTGGCGGCGGCGGTGGCCTCGGTGGTCTCGCGCCACAGCTCCTCGGCGGAAGTGGTGGAAGTGGCGGGAGCGGCGGGTCGCCGGCCGGGAGGCGCGGTCTCGGTCGGGGGCGCCGGGACGTCGATCGTCCAGCCCGCCCGGCCGCGGCTGAGCCGCTCCAGGGTGCTGATGGCGGTGAAGAGGTGGAACGGTTCGGTGTGGCTGGTGGTGACGGTCGGGACCAGACCGATCCGCCCGGTCAGCACAGCCGCCCTGGCCAGTACGGCCAGCGCGTCGGGACCGGGCCGGCCGAAGGAGTCGCCGAGCGTCACGAAGTCAAGGGTGCCGCGCTCGGCGAGACGGGCGAGACGGACGTGGTGTCCGGGCTCGTCACGCTCGGGGCCGCCGGGGCCGTCGAGTGCGGCGGCCAGGTGGAGGGGGCGGCGGAGTACGGGCATGGGCGGGCCTTTCATCGGGCGGCGGGGGGGAGAGAAAGGGAGGGGAGGGAAGGGAGGGGCCAAGGGGAAACTGGGGGGTCGGGGGTGCGGGGGCTGTTGTGTGTCGGCAGCCGGGGCGGGCGTTGTCGGTGCGTGCGGGGGCGTTGAGGGCGGTGCGGTGAGCCGGTGCCGGGCCGCTCAGCCGTGGCGCTCACCGGTCGGCGGCGCAGGGTGCCCAGGAGGCCGAGGTCCGCAGCCGACGGGAGGCGGTGGCCGTGGTCGTGGCCGCGGCCATGGCCGTCCTCGCGGGCCGGTCGCGCAGGAAGGTGAGCAGCGCGCGGGCGGCGGCGTCGTTCTGCCGGAACGCGGGGGCGTTGGTACGGGGCCGGGCGAACGCCGTGGCCGCGCGGGCGTCGGTGTACGGCCCCAGGGCGAAACGGCGCGGGTGCGGGCGTCCCGCGCGGTCCAGGATCCGGGCGTCGGCCGGATCGACGGCCAGCAGCCCGCCGGGGGTGGCCGCCGCGCCGTCGGCGTACAGAGCGCGCAGCAGCGGGTCCCGTGTCCGTGCCACGGACGGTGCGGGCAGCCGTGCCTCCACCAGCGCGCGGGCTTCCACCGTGGCCCCGGGAACGCTCGCGCCGGCCGCGCGGAACAGTCCGCGTTCCGCGTCGGCGGTGACGGTGGTGTCCGGTCCCAGGAAGCGCACCACGCCGGCGCGGGAGAGCGCGAGGAGCTGCCACAGGCGCGGGCCGGGCGGTCCGGAGGCCAGGAAGCCGAAGAAGCCGTGCCACCAGGGGCCGGGGTCGCCAAGGCGCAGGAGCTGTCCGTACACCGACCGCAGGGCGTGGAAGACCGCCAGGTCCGGGCTGTGCGCGGGGTCATGACGCCGGGTGAGGTCGGCCTCGATGTGAGCGCGTACCGCGTCCTGGAGGGCGTCGGTGTCAGGGAGGCGGAGACCGGCCAGCGGGCGGTCCAGCGCGTCGGGGTCGAACCGGTCGGCGGGGTCGGGGACGGCGGCGGCGACCAGGGCGTGCAGTGCCGCCTCGCCCGGCTCGGTCAGGGCGTACTTCTCCTCGAAGTCGCTCCAGTTCATGGCTGTCCGTCCGGGGTGGTCGTGGAACAGCCGGTGGTAGTGGGCGTAGGCGAGTTCCTTGGCCACCTGCGGCCACACGTGGCGCCGGAAGTCCCAGCCGCCGGGCCGGGCGAGCAGCGCGTCCACGCGCTCGGGGCCGAAGAAGCGCGGCAGCGCCGGCTGTTCGTCGCGGCCGTCGTAGCCGATCTTGGAGTGGTAGGGGACGCCGCGCCGCGAACCGACGTACAGCAGCGGTTCCCGCCCGGAGGGCCGGTAGACCGGCACGCCGTCGGCGCCGGTCGTGTACGAGCCGCCGCGGCCCTGTGTCAGCAGCACCATCAGGTCGATGAAGGCGAGGCCGAGGCCGCGTACGATCACCGGTTCGCCGGGCGGCAGTACGAGCAGGTCGCTGTCGGCGGTGGGCTGCGGCGGCAGGTAGGTCAGGTGGTGGCGGGCCGCGAAGCGGGCGAGCGCCCGCTGTTCGCGCGGCGGCTCGGGGTCCGGATGGCCCAGGGCCAGGACGACGAGATCGGCGATCAGCGGCGAAGGGCTCCCTTCGAGCCACACCTGCTGCTGTCCGTTGCGCGGACCCGCGACGCGTACCGCCCTGCGGCGGTGCTCGTGGACGGTGGTCCCGGGTGGCAGGGCCGCCACCGTCTGCCCGTACACCCACTCCAGGTAGGCACTTTGCACCTGCCGGGAGGGGAAGTCCTGGTCGCCCGACTCCGCTGCGGCGGCGACGAGTTCCGGGTCGGCGTCGAGGCCGGTTCCGCCCGTGCGCACCCGGCGCGCCCATTCGGCGAGCGAGGGTCCGGGCCGTACGGGCCCTTCCTGCTCGACGGAGGCGTCGGTGAACAGGGTGATGTCCTCGGCGGTGGAGTTCGTCCACAGCAGCGGGGACTGGTCGCGGCGCCAGGTCCGGCCGCCGCCGGGCGGGTACGGGTCGACCAGGTGCAGGTCCAGCGGCCCGGCACCGTACAGCTCGGGGGCGTTGGCGGCGATCCGCTCCAGGATCCCGGTCCCGCGCGGCCCGGCTCCGACGATGACGACGGCGGGCCTCATCGGACACCGGCCGGGACGAGGACGGGAGGGTGGAGGGCGAGGGCGAGGTCGCGACCAGGGTGGAGGGCGCGAGCGGGGCCGGGGTGGTTTTGACGGGGAGGCATGTGAAGGCTCCGTGAAGTCGGTGGAATGTCACGGGGATTGCGCCTTCACACGGGCGGTGCGGGCCGCGCCCCTCAGCACGACCGGCCCTTTGAGGCTATGGGGTGTGCGTGGCCCGCTGTCAAGGCCGCCCGGCGGGTGAGGGGCGTGTCACAAGCCGGTTGACGCGCCAACAGATGCCTGTTCCACTTGGCCGTATGCACACACGGCAGTGGCTGGTCACGCGCGACCACATCGACTTCGGTCGGGTGTGGTCCTCCTCCTGTACGAGCTGACGCCCTGCCCCACGCCCGTCGCCGCACCGGCCGGGCCGCTCTCCGGGGACAGCGTTCCCGGTCCCTCCGGGGACAGCGTTCCCGGCCTCTCCCGGGACAGCGTTCCCGGCCCCTCCCGGCCTCTTCGGGGACGAGTTCCCGACGTGGTCTCCCTTTGGAAGCCGCCTTCCCGCGAAGGCCCCTTCCTCCCCGTGCGCCTTCACGCCCCTCATGCTCCCCTCGCTCCGCACCTTCCCCTCACGTCTCACATTGCTCGCATTGCCCCCATCTCCCATGCCAACGGACATTCCGGTCACAGGCCGGCGATGGGGCAATGCCCGGAATGCCGCCCCTCGTCAACACAAGTCCGGTGACGACCCGTAGGTTCTCACCATGACGCCCGTCACATCGCCGCCTCCCCTGACTAGCCCCGGAGCTGACGACACGCCACCCTGTTTGCACCAGATGTGTCACGAACCCCCCGTGCGGCGGCTATCCACTTGGCACACCATCCGCATCATGGACGACCATAGAGGTGCGGACACACACGCCGCGGGTGAGAGGAGGCGTCAATGGGATCGGTGCGCAAGGCAAGTGCCTGGCTTGGCCTCGTCGACGACAACGACGACGAGCGCTACTACGACGACGACTACGCCGAGGGTCCCGAGCCCGAGGCGACGGGCGCCGGCCCCTGGGCGACCGACCCACGGGTACGGGTGGCCGACGAGGGGGCGCAGAACCAGGGCACCCGTATCGCCACCGTCACCCCCAGCAGCTTCCGGGACGCGCGCGGCATCGGCGAGCTGTTCCGGGACGGCGTACCGGTCATCGTCAATCTGACGTCCATGGAGCCCGCCGACGCCAAGCGGGTGGTCGACTTCGCCGCCGGGCTGACCTTCGGGCTGCGCGGCTCCATCGAACGGGTGGCGACCCGGGTCTTCCTGCTCACGCCCGCCGACTACAAGGTCCTCAACGGCGAGACGAACGGCCGCCGCGGCGAGGGCGGATTCTTCAACCAGAGCTGAAGCGCCCGACCGGGAGGCCGCCTCGACGCCCCCGCCCTCCCGGCCGGACGGCCGCCCGCCGGACCGCCGCCCACCGGACCGGTTCCGTCACGGGACGCTCCCCGTCATCGGAACGTCTCCGGCTGCGTCCCCGTCATCGGTGCGTCTGCGGCTGCGTCTCCGTCAGCGGAACGCGTCCAGCCCGGTGAGCGCCTTGCCCAGGACGAGCTGGTGCATTTCGACGGTGCCCTCATAGGTGAGCACCGACTCCAGATTGGTCGCGTGCCGCATGACGGGGTATTCGAGCGAGACCCCGTTGGCGCCCAGGATCGTCCGGGACGTGCGGCAGATCTCGATCGCCTCCCGTACGTTGTTGAGCTTGCCGAAGCTGATCTGCTCCGGGCGCAGGGTCCCCTCATCGAAGCGCCGCCCCAGGTGGTGGGCGAGGAGTACGCCCTTGTGCAGCTCGACGGCCATGTCGGCGAGCTTGGCCTGGGTGAGCTGGAAGCCGCCGATCGGCCGGCCGAACTGCTCGCGGGTCCGGGAGTACTCCAGTGCCGCCTCGAAGCAGGTGCGGGCCGCGCCCATCGAGCCCCACACGATGCCGTAGCGGGCGTGGCTCAGACAGCTCAGCGGTCCGCGCAGGCCGCTCGCGCCGGGCAGCAGGGCAGCGGCGGGCAGCCGTACCTCGTCCAGGACGAGTTCGCTGGTCACGGACGCGCGCAGGGACCATTTGTGCCGGATCTCGGGGGCGGTGAGGCCGGGGGTGCCGGCGGGCACGAGGAAGCCGCGGATGCCGTCGTCCGTACGGGCCCAGACCACCGCGACGCCGGCGACCGACCCGTTGGTGATCCACATCTTGCGGCCCGTCAGCACCCAGTCGGTGCCGTCCCGCTTGGCGTACGTACGCATGCCGGCCGGGTCGGAGCCGTGGTCCGGCTCGGTCAGCCCGAAGCAGCCGATGACCTCGCCGGCGGCCATCCGGGGCAGCCACTCCTGCTTCTGCTCTTCCGAGCCGAAGCGGTGGATCGCGTACATGGCCAGCGATCCCTGGACGGAGACCAGGGAGCGGATGCCGGAGTCGGCGGCCTCCAGTTCCAGGCAGGCCAGGCCGTACTGGACGTGCGAGGCGCCCGCGCAGCCGTAGCCGTCCAGGGACATGCCCAGCGCGCCCAGGGCGCCCAGTTCGCGGGCCAGCTCGCGGATGCCGGGCACCTCGCCGCGCTCGTACCACTGCGCGATGTGCGGCAGCACGCGGTCGGCGGCCCACTGCCGGACGGTGCCGCGGACGGCGCGGTCCTCGTCGCTGAGCAGGTCGTCCAGGCCCAGCGGGTCGCTGGGGTCGAACGGCGGCGGGGCGGATGCGGACATGGCGGGGCCTCCGGCGGTGCTGGGCGCGCGAAAACTAGCGGTGGTAGTCACTCGCGTCCGACGGTACGGTCCACCGCGCCGCACCGACAAGGGGCACCCGGCCGCAGGACCACCGGCCGAACGGCCCGTCGACAGGCCCCGGACGCGGCAACAGGCCCCGGGCCGCGTCGACAAGCCCCATGTCCCGTCCGGCGGCGCCGGGGGTCAGGACCCGGCGTTCGCCGCCGCGGTGGCCGCCTCGCGGCCCTGCCCCTGGGTGCCCTCGCCGTCGGCCCGCTCGGCGGGGTCCGCGGCCCGGCGCGGCAGCCGCAGCGCGATCCCGGCGCCGGTCAGCAGCAGCAGGGCGCTGGTGATGAGGGTGACGTGCAGCCCGTGGAGGAAGGAGCCCCGGGCCGCCTCGCGCAGCACCGCCCGGGCGCTCTCGCCGAGGCCGGACGCCACCTTGTACGCCTCGCCGAGCGAGTGGGAGGCCGCGGACGAGGCCCGCTCCGGTACGCCCTCCACCCGCGCCAGGCCCGGCGCGTAGGCGGCGTTCATCACGCTGCCCAGCAGGGCCACGCCGATGCCGGCGCCGAGCTGGTAGGAGGTCTCGCCGATCGCCGCGGCGCCGCCGGCCTGTTCGGCGGGGGCCTCGCTGAGCATGGATTCGTACGCGCCGAACAGCGTGGTCTGGAAGCCGAAGCCCAGGAGCACGAAGCCGAGGGCGAGCAGCCAGAAACGGTCCTGCTCGTCCATCGCGGTCAGGCACAGCACGGCGACGGCGGTGAGCACGAAGCCCAGCGAGACCATGACGCGGGGGCCGACCGCCTGGAGCACGCGGGAGCCCGTCAGGCCGGCGGCCATGGCGGAGAAGACCAGCGGCAGCAGCCGCAGACCGGTCTCCAGCGGGCTCAGCCCGAGGACGAGCTGGAGGTACTGGACGGCGATGAGCTGGAGGCCGACCAGGGCGAGCATCGCCAGGACGATGCAGCCGACCGAGGTGCCGAAGGCCGGGCGGGCGAACAGCCGCAGGTCGATCAGCGGGTGCCGGCGCCTGCGCTGGCGGCGTACGAAGACCAGGAGCAGCAGCGCGCCGACGGCTATGGGGCCCAGGGTGGTCGCGTCCAGGACCGTGGTCCCGCTGCCGACGCGTTTGACGCCCAGGACGACGCCCAGGACGCCCAGGGCCGCGATGACGGCGCCGACCACGTCCCAGGGGCCGTTGCGCTCGCCCCGGGACTCCGGCAGCAGCCAGCGGCCGACCAGCAGCATCACCGTCATCATCGGGAGGTTGATCAGGAAGACCGAGCCCCACCAGAAGTTCTCGACGAGGAAGCCGCCGAGGACCGGGCCGACGGCGGCGCCGACCGCGGCCACCGCGCTCCACACGCCGATCGCCACCGCCCGCTCCCGCCGGTCGGGGAAGACCTGGCGCAGGATCGACAGCGTCGCGGGCATGATCATCGCGCCGCCGATGCCGAGGAGGGCGCGCGCCACCATCAGGATCTGCGGGTTGGGGGCCAGCGCAGCGCCGGCCGAGGCCAGTCCGAACAGGCCGTAGCCGAGCAGGAGGATGCGCCGGCGCCCGACGCGGTCGCCGAGCGTGCCGAACAGGATGAGCAGCGACGCCGCTATCAGCGGATAGACGTCGACGATCCAGAGCAGTTCCACCGGTCCGGGACGCAGGTCCTCGGTGACCGAGGGCACGGCCACGTAAAGGATGGTCGTGTCCAGCGCGACGAACAGCAGGCTGACGCACAGAACGATCAGCACGGTCCAGCGGTTCGCTCCACTGCCACTGCCTCGCTGTCGGGGAACACCTGCCGTCCGCTCACTGCCGGACGCGGTCGTCCCGGACATACGCACCTCCTGTCATGCTCTCGCGGCCACGGATCAGGGCGCGAAAACGCCCCGGCGAAACCGGTGGCACGGGCGAGTTGAGACGTCAGACTACGCGAGTCGCGAGGGGTGACGCGTGGCTCACCTCACGATGAGACGCTCATCGCAAGGTTCCGCGGTTCCCATACCCGCTGTGCGGAAGGCGGACTCGCCCGGTCCGGACACGGCTCGCGCCGCGGCCGGCCGCCGTCGGACACCAGCGTTCCACGAGCCGGGGCGCGGCACGTACGCGGGTCCCCGGATTTCGGACATGTGCCCCGCAGATGTCCGCTGCCTGGATAATCGACCGGGTGAATGATCTTGTTTCCGCCGCCGGCGAGCGGGTGTCACGGGGCCGCGGTGCGCGGACCGCGCTGCGCCGCGCCGCCCCCGCCCTGCTCGCGTACGCCGCGGTCCGGGCGCTGGGCGTGCTCGTCCTGGCGCTGTGGTCGGCGGCGGACGGCAAGAACTGGCACACACTGCTCACCGCCCGCTGGGACGCCCTGTGGTACTCCCGCATCGCCGAGCACGGCTACGGCTTCACCGTCCATGCGGCCGACGGCGGCGTCCACAGCGATCTGGCCTTCTTCCCGCTGCTGCCGTGGCTGGAAAAGGGCCTGTCGGCGCTTTCGCCGCTGTCCGCGGCGGACGCGGGCATGGTGGTGGCCTGGGCCTCCTCGCTGTGCGCGGCCTGGGCCCTCTATATGACCGGCGAGCGCCTGTACGGGCCCCGGGCGGGGGTGGTGCTGGCGGCGCTGTGGGCGGCGCTGCCCGTGGGGATCGTGCAGTCGATGGCGTACTCGGAGTCGCTGTTCACCGCGCTCGCGGCGTGGAGCGTGTACGGGGTGCTGAGCGGGCGGTGGGTGGCGGCGGGCGCGGGGGCGGCGCTCGCCGGGCTGACCCGGCCGGTGGGTGCCGCCGTGGTGGCCGCCGTGTGGGTCAGCGCGGCCGTGACGCTGTGGCGCGAGCGGTCCGGTACCGGGCGGCAGTACGGCACCGGGGAGCGGTCCGGCACTGGGGAGCGGTCCGGCACCCGAAAGCGCCGGGGGCCGCCCGGCGGTGCCCCCTGGCCGGCCCGCCGCCACCGGCACCGGCGGATGCTGGCGGGTGTGCTGCTCGCACCGCTCGGCTGCCTCGGCTACGTCACGTGGGTGGGGGTACGGCGCGGCAGCGTCACCGGCTACCTGGACGTCCAGGAGGGCTGGGACAACGGGTTCGACGGCGGCGTCGCCTTCGGCCGCTTCGTGGCGGACCTGATCACCGGCTCCGCCGTCGCGGCCGGCCTCGGGCTGCTGGCCGGCGTCGCGCTGGTGCTGTGGCTGTACGGGCTGTGCCTGCGGCGGCGCCAGCCGGTGCCGCTGCTGGTCTACTGCGGCCTGGTGCTGCTGCTCGCGCTGACCGCCAAGGGCTACTTCGGTTCCAAGCCGCGGCTGATGCTGCCCGCCTATCCGCTGCTGCTCCCGGTCGCGGCGGGGCTGGCACGGTGGGGTCCGGCGCGGTCGGCACCGCTGATCGGTGCGCTCGCGGCGGGTTCCGCGGTCTACGGCGCCTTCTGGCTGAACGGTTCGGGCCCTCCGTGAGCCGGACCTGATGAACCGGACCTCGTGAACCCGATCCCGTGAGCCGGACCTCGTGAACGGATCTCCGCGACCGGAACCGGGCCTTCCGTGACGCGTTCCCGGGAAACGGACCGCGACGCCCGTGCGAATCCGGGATAAACTCCGTCCACGAAAAGGAAAGAGGCCGCACCGGGCCCGTCCGCGCGGCGGCGGTGGCAGGTTTCGAGGGCTCCGTGAATTCTTTCCGAAAACCGTTGCCGGGCGTCTGGTTTGAGACGCATTCCACATCACATCGTCATTACAAAGCTCACAGTTCGACCGGGCGGCTACATCACACGCGGTAACGTCGATTGAGTGCGTACCGATGACAAGCTCGACCAGATGGAGGAGCGGCCGACCGATCGCGCCCGACCACTGATGACCCGGACCCGCCTGTGGCTGTTCTGGGGCACGCTGGCGGTCTACGGGGTGATCGTGGTCGGTGTGCTGGCCACGTCATGGCTGGTCACATTCGACTGGCAGGTCATGTTCTTCCGGCCGTACAAGCAGTGGCCGCAGATCCACGCCTTCCTGGACTACTTCGTGGTCCTGGGGCAGCGCGGCCCCACCGCGCTGGCGGTGGCCTCCTGGCTGGGCTGGCGCTGCTGGCGGCAGCGCAACCTGCATCCGCTGCTGGTCCTGGGCTCCTCGCTGCTGCTGCTGAACGTCACCGTGGGCGCCGCCAAGCTCGGCATGGGGCGGCTCGGTCCGCACTACGCCACGACCGTCGGCGCCAACGAGATGTGGCTCGGCGGCGATATATTCCCTTCCGGCCACACCTCCAACGCCGTGGTCACCTGGGGCGTGCTGGCCTACCTGGCCACCACCCCGCTGCGCCGCCGCACCCTGTCGGTGATCGCCGCGCTCGGCGCGCTGGGCGTCGGTATGACCACCGTCTACCTCGGTACGCACTGGGTCAGTGACGTCCTGCTGGGCTGGGCCGCCGGCCTGCTGGTGCTGCTCGCCCTGCCGTGGTTCGAGCCCGCGATGGCCTGGGCTGAGGCCCGGCTGATGGCCCTGTGGCTGCGGCTGCGGTCCGGCACGCTCCCGGCCGTCCCGGTCCCGGTGGCGCCGGCCAACGCCCGCGCCGGGGTCTCCGCCCAGCGTGTCGCCCCGGAGGAGGAGGCACTCGTACGCGAGACGGTGCCGACCGCCCCGGCCGCCGGGCGCGGCGCCACCCGGGCCCCGGACGGCTGGCCGCACCACCCGCCGCGGCCCCACACCTCCCGCTCGGAGCGCTCGCCGGTCACCCCGACCGGCAGCCGAAGACCGCCGCACGCCGACCGCGCACCGCGCACCGCGCCGCTGGGGCCGACCCTGGGCCGTGGACGCAGCGGCGGCTGAACACCGCCGGGCCCGGCCCCGGCACCCCGGCCCGCGGGGACGGTACGCACAGCCTCTTCCCCGCGGACGACGGCCCCGGCCGCTCCTTCCTGGAGCGCCGGGGCCGTCGTCTTCCGCCTGCGTGGATGCCGGCCGGCGCGCGGCTGCGGTGCGCGGTTCCGTACGGGGTCCGGTGCGGGTCAGCCCTTCCAGCTCCGCTGCACCACGCCGTCCTTCACCTCGAAGTTGAGGCGGCCCCCCAGGTATTCCATCGTGATGATCGTCCCCGGCGGCAGTGAGCGGACGGTGTTCCAGCCCCGCGCGCGGGCCTGTTCCTCGGCTTCTTCCTGAGCGAGACCGACATAGGTCTCGGGGTCGTCCTGCGGTTCGTAAGGCGGGTTCGGTACGGGAGCCATGACCTCACCGTAAGCGAGCGAACCGGCGCGCGGAAGGGCCGCCCGACCGCCCGCAGCCCCCCGGACAGCCCTTCATTGGTCACACTTGTGTCACAGAGAAGCGGCCCGCGTTTGCCGTAACTCCCGTCACCCGTACGTGCCTTCCACTGCCCCAACCGGGTGGTAAATAAAAGCGGCCGAATTCCGGCTTGCAGACATTCCGGAACGCGCCCGGAAAACAGTCCCGGTGGTACCGGAAAAATAATCCGCCGTCAGTAATGGAATCTCCTTGCCCGATGCGCGGCGACAGTCGTCGTGCGTCGGCCAACGGCACACAGGCCACACACATTTCCCGCACATCACTGCTCTCCGGCAGGTTTGGGCCATGGGTCGTGCGGTACACGGTGCACCGAGGAGCCCATGGGAGACAACACGCAGACACCAGATGACAGCGACCACCGAGCGGCGGCCGGCCCCACCATGCCGGAACTCCTGCGCGCGGCCCGGGAACAGCTCGCCGAGCTGACCGGACTGCGCCCCGAGACGGTGTCCCGGTTCGAGCGGACCGAGGACGGCTGGGTCCTGGAGGCCGAGGTGCTGGAGCTCGCCAGGGTGCCGGAGACCATGAGTCTCATGGCGCTCTATGAGGTGACCCTCGATTCGGAGGGTGTCCTCACGGGCTACCGGCGCGTCAGCCGCTATGAGCGTGCGAGAGGGAGACCACAGACATGACCGTAGTCCCGGCACAGCAGACCGGGGGCGGGGGTGGCACCAGTGGCCTGTACGACGTACTGGAGCTGATCCTGGACCGCGGACTGGTGATCGACGCGTTCGTCCGCGTCTCGCTGGTCGGCATCGAGATCCTGAAGATCGACGTACGGGTCGTGGTGGCCAGCGTCGACACCTACCTGCGCTTCGCCGAGGCGTGCAACCGGCTCGACCTGGAGACCGGCGCCAACAAGAGCCCCGGCCTGCCCGACGTGGTCGGCCAGGTCACCGAGTCCGGTGCCCGCGGCAAGTCCAAGGGCGCGCTGTCGGGCGCGGCCGAGACCTTCGCCGACGCCATCGGCCAGGGCCGGGAGAAGGCCGGCCAGACCGAGGAGCCGCGCAGGAGCCGGCGCACCACCTCCCGCAGGAAGGCGGAATCCGCGGACGAGCGAGGGGGAGAATCCGAGTGAGCACTTACGTCTACGGGATCGCCCGAGCCGACCACCCGGATCCGGAGAAGGAGATCCTGGGCATCGGCGCTCCGCCGCGGCCGGTACGGATCGTGCGGGCGGGCGAGCTGGCGGCGGTCGTCAGCGACTGCCCCGAGGAACTGCGGCCCAAGCGCCGGGACCTGCTGGCCCACCAGCACGTCCTGACCGAGGCCGGGACGGCGGGCGCGGTGCTGCCGCTGCGCTTCGGTTCGCTCTCCGAGGACGACGAGGCGGTACGGAGCGTCCTGGCCGAACACGCCGAGCACTACAAGGCCCAGCTCGACGAGCTCAACGGCCGGGTCGAGTACAACGTCAAGGCCGCGCACCGCGAGGAGTCCGTCCTGCGGATGGTGCTCACCGAGGAGCCGGAGATCCGGGCCCTGAACGAGGCCAACCAGGCGTCCGGCGGCGGCGCGTACCAGGACCGGCTGCGGCTGGGCGAGATGGTCGCCAACGCGGTACGGGCCCGCGAGGTCCGCGACGCCCACATCGTGGAGAGCGCGCTGACCCCCAAGGCCGAGCAGTCCGCTCCCGGGCCCGAGGGCTCCGGCTGGCTGGTGAACCTCTCCTTCCTGATCCGGCGCGAGGACGCGGCCACGTTCCTGGACGCCGCCGATCACCTCGGCAAGGAGCACCCCCACCTGGAACTGCTGGTCAACGGCCCGCTGCCGCCGTACAGCTTCGTCCGCCCGGCCCGTACGGCCCAGCCCGCGGAGTGAGGCGTGGGCCTGATCAGGGAGCTGCTGCTGCTCCCGGCCGCTCCCGTCCGCGGGACCGGCTGGGTGCTGCGGCAGGTCCTGGCCGAGGCCGAGCGCATCTATTACGACCCGGGCACCGTCCAGCGCGAGCTGATGGAGCTGGCGCAGCGGCTGGACGCCGGGGAGATCGACGAGGCCGAGTTCGACCGGCGCGAGGACGAGCTGCTGGACCGGCTGGAGGCCGCGCGCAAGCGGCAGTCGGGGCAGACCGGGCAGCCGGGGCAGCCGGGCCAGGGGCGGCAGTGGACACAGGAACAGCGGCCGGAGCAGGAGCAGCAGCCGGCGCCGGACCGGCAGGAGCCGTAGCGGGGCGGGAACCGGCACGACGGTCGAGCACCGCAGCGAGCACCGCGAGGACAAGGAGAGAACCGAGATGACGAATCGGCTGGCACTGGCGCTGGCCGTTGCCGGGGGCTATGTGCTGGGCCGTACGAAGAAGGCCAAGCTCGCCATCGGCATCGGCGGAATGGTCCTGGGCAAACGCCTCCAGCTCAGCCCGCAGCAGATCCTCGGGGCCGTCAACGAGAAGATCGCGGAGAATCCCCAGCTCGGGGAGTTGCGCGACCAGCTCCGCGGCGACCTCAAGGGCGTGGGCAAGGCCGCGACCGGCGCGCTGGTCACCCGGCGCCTGGACTCCCTGGCCAACAGCCTGCACGAGCGGACCCTGGACGTACGCGACCGGATCGACAGCGGGAAGCTGACCGGCGGGCTCACCGGCGAGGGCGAGGACGGGTCCGGCGCCGAGGAGGACAAGCCGGGCGAGGACACGTACGAGTCCCGGTCCGAAGGCGGGTCCGGGTCCCGGGGCGGCGGGGAACGGGGCCGTACGCGCGGGCGCGGCCGGACGCGGCGTACGCAGGAGACGGAGGCCGAGGACCGCGCGGACGCCGAGGAGACGGACGAGGCGGAAGGGGCCGAGGGGGACGAGGGCGCCGAGGAGGCAGCCGCGGAGGAGCGGCGGGCCAAGGGCCGGGAGCAGCAGCGCAAGCGGCCGGCGAAGAAGACCGCCCCGGCGGCGAAGAAGACGGCGTCCGCCGCCAAGAGGACCGCGCCGGCGGCCGGGAAGACGGCGTCGAAGACGGCATCTGCCGCCAAGAAGACCGCGGCCAAGCCCGCTTCCCGGCGGAACGGGGGTGGCGGCCGTGGCTGAGGCGGGCAAGGGCGCTGCCGACGGCAGCCTCAAGGACAGCATCCTCGGCAACCCGGCGGCCGACCGCCTCAAGGAGGAGGCCGCCGCGTTCGCCGCGGCACAGGCCCAGCGGCTGCTGATCTCGGCCGGTGAGCGGCTGGGCCGGGCGACCGTCAAGCTCCAGGACATCGCCGACGGCAAGAGCCCCGGCTTCACCCAGCTCGCCGTGAAGGGCGGGAAGAAGCTCGCCGAGGGCAAGGGGCCGCTGCGAGCGGCCGTCGAGGCCGGCGCGAGCAACGTCAAGGACCGCATCAAGGGCGGTGTGAAGGACCGTTTCCAGGACGTGCTGACGAGCGTGGGGGGCCGGCGCAAGGGCGGCGGTGGCAAGGGCCGGATCATCACCGTCGTCGAGGACACCGATGTCGGCGTGCCGGTGCGCGAGGCGTACAACCAGTGGACGCAGTTCCAGGAGTTCAGCACCTTCGCCAAGGGGGTGCAGGGCGTGGAGACCGTGGACGAGACCACCTCCAACTGGCGGGCGAGGGTCTGGTGGTCCACGCGGAGCTGGAAGGCGACCACCACCGAACAGATACCGGACCGCCGGATCGCCTGGACCTCCGAGGGCGCCAAGGGCACCACCAAGGGCGTGGTCACCTTCCATCCGCTGGGCGAGAACCTCACCCGGATCCTGCTGGTCATCGAGTACTCCCCCAAGGGCCTGTTCGAGAAGACCGGAAACATCTGGCGCGCGCAGGGCCGTCGCGCCCGGCTCGACCTCAAGCACTTCCGGCGCTTCGTGATGATGCGGGGCGAGGCCACCGGCGAGTGGCGCGGCGAGATCCGCGACGGCGAGGTCGTTCTGAGCCACGACGAGGCCCTCGAACGCGAGGAGGCGCGGAGCAAGCCGGCGGACGAGGAGTTCGAGGACGAGGACACGCCCGAGGAGGGCGCTCAGCGCGCCGAGGACGCCGAGGGTGCCGAGGACGAAGAGGACGCCGAGGACGGCTACGAGGCCGAGGACGAGGACGAGGCGGAGGAGGACCTGGAGGAGGACGACCTCGCGGACGAAGAACCCGCGGAGGAGGAGTTCGCCGACGAGGAGGACGAGGGCGCCGAGGCCGAGGAGCGGGAGCCGAGGGGCGAGGACGAGGACGAGGAGGCGTACGACGAGGAGGACGCAGCCGAGTACGAGCCGGAGCGCGTACGGTGACGTCCCAGGTACCGTCCCCCTACGGGTCGTCCAACGGCGGCGCCAACCTCGCCGACATCCTCGAACGGGTCCTGGACAAGGGCGTGGTGATCGCCGGCGACATCCGGGTCAACCTCCTGGACATCGAGCTGCTGACGATCAAGCTGCGGCTGATCGTGGCCTCGGTCGAGCGGGCCGAGGAGATGGGCATCGACTGGTGGCGCGACGATCCGACCCTCTCCTCCGGGGCGCGCCGGCGCGAACTGGCCGAGGAGAACGAACGGTTGCGGGCCCGTATCGCCGCGCTGGAAGGGCAGGAGCGGCGGGGGGAGCGGGAGGAGCTGGAGTGAGCACGCCGCAGGGACAGGCCCCGGACGAGCGGATACCGGAGAGCCGGAATCCGGAGGGCCGGGATCCGGAAGACCGGGAGCCGTGGCCGCTGCTGTACACGTACGCCGTCGCGCGGGCCGGCTGCCGGCCGCCGCAGGGCCTGTCCGGCGTCGCGGGCGCCCCGGTGGAGACCGTCTCCGAAGGCGGTCTGGCGGCCCTGGTGTCCCGCGTGCCGGCCGCCGACTTCGAAGAGGCCGCGCTCAAGGAGCACTTGGAGGAGCTGGACTGGCTGGAGCGTACGGCCCGCGCGCACCGCGCCGTGGTGGACACGGCCGCCGCGTCGTTCTGCGTCCTGCCCCTGCGGCTGGTCACCGTCCACCGTGACGAACGCGGGGTGCGCGAGGTGCTCTCGACGCACGCGCGGGAGTTCCTGGGCGCGCTGGAGGCGCTGGACGGCAGGGTGGAGTGGGGCGTGAAGGCGTACGCGGACGAGGCCGGCGCGTCCCCGCCCGCCGCCGAGTCCACCACTGAGCCCCCCACCGGCCCCGCCGCCGCACCCACCGGACCCGACGGACCCGCCGCACCGGCGGCGGCCGGTTCCGGCCGTGACTTCCTGCGCCGCCGGATCGCCCACCGCCGCGCCCGCGACGCCGCGCAGCAGCACGCCGACGACCTCGCCCGTACGGTCCACGCGGAGCTGGACCGGTTCGCCGAGCGCAGCCGGCTGCACCGGCCGCAGGACGCCCGGCTGTCGGGTGTGCCGGGCCGCAACGTCCTCAACGGCGCCTATCTGGTGCCCCGGGCGGACGCGGGCGCCTTCACCGCGCTCGTCGGGAAGCTGGCGGACCGCTCCACCGGCGTACGGATCGAGCTGACCGGCCCCTGGGCCCCGTACTCCTTCACCGGGCCGCCCGAGCCGGCCCACGACCACCGAAGAGGACAGGCATGACGGACGTCGTCACGGACCACTCCCCCCTCGCCGAACGGCAGATCGCGCTGGTCGACCTGCTGGACCGGCTGCTCGCGGGCGGCGCGGTCATCGCGGGCGACATCACGCTGCGGATCGCGGAGGTGGATCTCGTACGGATCGACCTGCGGGCACTGATCAGCTCGGTGAGCGCCCACGTTCCCTCTCCCTTCGATCCGCCGCAACTCCCCTCTCCCTCCGAGCAGTCATTCGACCAGTCAGAACAGTCAGAACAGTCAGAGGAGCCGCGAGCGTGACCCGACGGGTCGAACTGGACCAGGACACGGTGGAACGGGACCTCGTACGGCTCGTGCTCACCATTGTCGAGCTGCTGCACCAGCTCATGGAGCGGCAGGCGCTGCGCCGGGTCGAGCAGGGCGATCTCAGCGAGGACCAGGAGGAGCGGATCGGTCTGACGCTGATGCTGCTGGAGCGGCGGATGAACGAGCTGTGCGAGCGGTACGGCATCGAGCCGGACGAACTCAACCTGGATCTCGGCCCGTTGGGTCCGCTGCTCCCCCGGGAGTGAGAGGGTGCAGGCCCTCTCGCGCGAGCACCGCCCGCGCGAGCATCATGTGCTGACCCCGAGTACGTTCCTGACGAACGAGGTGGCGTGGATGGGTACGGACACGGCACAGGCGCCCACCGGACCGGTCGTGGTGCGCCGGCCAGGGTCGGTGCTGGTGAGCTGGCTGACGACGACCGACCACAAGAAGATCGGTCACCTCTATCTGATCACGGCCTTCGGTTTCTTCCTCATCGGCGGTGTGCTGGCCCTGCTGATGCGTGCCGAACTGGCCCGGCCGGGCCTGCAGATCATGACGAACGCGGAATTCAACCAGGCGTTCACCCTGCACGGCACGATCATGCTGCTGCTTTTCGCCACGCCCGCCTTCGCCGGTTTCGCCAACGAGATCATGCCGCTGCAGATCGGCTCCCCCGATGTGGCCTTTCCCCGGCTGAACATGCTCGCGTACTGGCTGTTCCTCTTCGGCGGGCTGATCGTCCTGGGCAGTCTGCTGACGCCGACGGGGGGCGCCGAATTCGGCTGGACGGCTTACGCGCCGCTCAATTCGATGACCCGCTCGCCCGGCATCGGCGCCGATATGTGGATCATGGGGCTGGCGCTGTCCGGCTTCGGCACCATCCTGGGTTCCGTCAACTTCGTCGCGACCATCATCGGGATGCGGGCGCCGGGCATGACGATGTTCCGGATGCCGGTCTTCACCTGGAACGTGCTGTTCACCTCGATCCTGGTGCTGATCGCCTTCCCCGTGCTGGCGGCCTCGCTGCTGGTGCTGGAGGCGGACCGGCGGTTCGGCTCGGTGGTCTTCGAGGCGCAGTGGGGCGGATCGCTGCTGTGGCAGCACCTGTTCTGGTTCTTCGGGCACCCCGAGGTCTACATCATCGCGCTGCCGTTCTTCGGCATCATCACGGAGATCATCCCGGTCTTCTCGCGCAAGCCGATCTTCGGTTACACGATGCTGATCGGCGCGACGATGGCCATCACGGGGCTGTCCGTGGTGGTCTGGGCGCACCACATGTTCGCGACCGGCGCGGTGCTGCTGCCCTTCTTCTCCTTCATGTCCTTCCTGATCGCGGTGCCGACGGGGGTGAAGTTCTTCAACTGGATCGGGACGATGTGGCACGGTTCGCTGTCCTTCGAGACACCGATGCTGTGGGCCACCGGATTCCTGGTGAGCTTCCTTTTCGGCGGGCTGACCGGGGTGATCCTGGCCTCCCCGCCGCTGGACTTCCACGTCACCGACACCTATTTCGTCGTCGCCCATTTCCATTACGTGGTCTTCGGGACGGTCGTCTTCGCGATGTTCGCCGGCTTCTATTTCTGGTGGCCGAAGTTCACCGGCAGAATGCTCGACGAACGGCTCGGCAAGATCCACTTCTGGACGCTGTTCACCGGCTTCCACACCACCTTCCTGGTGCAGCACTGGCTGGGCGCGCAGGGTATGCCGCGCCGGATCGCCGACTACCTGACGGCCGACGGCTTCACCACGCTGAACACCGTCTCCTCCGTCGGCGCGTTCCTGCTGGGCATGTCCACCCTGCCGTTCCTGTACAACGTCTGGCGGACGACGAAGTACGGCACGAAGGTGGAGGTGGACGATCCGTGGGGCTTCGGGCGTTCCCTGGAGTGGGCGACGTCCTGTCCCCCGCCGCGGCACAACTTCACCACCATCCCGCGCATCCGCTCCGAGGCGCCCGCCTTCGACCTGCATCACCACCAGACGGCGCAGCGGGCGAAGGAGGAAGACGAGACGGCCGCGGGCAAGGCCCACGGGCCGGAATGAGCATGGCGGGTGCGGGTGCGCAGGCGGGTACGGGCTGCGCGTACGGTGTCGGCGCCGGTGCCGTACGGCCGTACGCATGCGTCGGCCCGTGGCCCGCGGACAGCTTTCGGCCCCCGGCGGTGCCGGGGGCCGGACGGACAGACGGATGGGCGGGTCCGACGGCTCTCGTGGACGGCCGCTGCCCGGGGTGACACCCCGGGCGACCGCGGTGGCCTGGCGGCTACCAGCGGTACCAGCGGGCGCGCGAGCCCCCGTTCCCCGTGGTGCGGAACAGGAAGCCCAGGAGCCAGACGACCAGTACGGCCACTGCGATCCACCACAGCGCCTTGAGCGCGAACCCCGCGCCGAAGAGGATCAGCGCGAGAAGAAGAACCAAAAGTACAGGAACCATGTGATTCGCACCTCCACGCATGCGGGTGCCCCTCTTCGCCCGCACTATGCCGGTGCCGTACCGCCTGTTCGTCCCCGGGCCGCCCGTGGCTGCCGGGGCCGGTGGCCTCCGGCGGGCGCAGGGGGCGTGCGGATCAGGTTCTCAGTCCGCCTCCGGGCCGGTGCGGCCCGCGACCCGTATCGCCAGGTCGTTGTCGAGCGTGTAGTACGGGCCGATCCTGACCCGGGCGGTCCGCGTGGCGACGGGCAGCGCCGGATAGGTGACGGTCTGCTTCCTGTCCGGGGCGTCCTCCAGCAGCCGGGCGATCCGGGCCGGCTCGGCGTCCTCGGCGGCGCGCACCCACAGGTCCCAGCGCTCGGTGCCGCCCGTCCAGTGCCCGGCCAGCGGCTCGTAGGGCAGGGTGAAGGTGAAATCGGGGCCTTCGCCCGTCAGGGGGACGGTGATGACCGGCACTCCGGTGGCCGGGGCGGCGATGACCGGTGCGGCGGTGGTGGTGACCGCGACGCCGGGGCCCGTCGGGCCGGAGGTCCCCGCGCCGGGGGCCGTCGCCGTACGGGAGGGGGTGTCGGCGCGGGAAGGGGCCCGGTCCATGCCGTCGGCCGCGTCCCCGCCACCGAGAGGGGACACCGCTCCGCGCGAGCGGGCCTCGGCGATGGCGCCGGGCGCCAGCGCGGCACCGTACAGCCGGCCGCGCACCGTCACTCCTTCCGGTGAGAGGCTCAGCTCACCGGCCTCCGCGTGCGGCCCGCGCAGCCAGCTCCGCAGCGCCAGACTGCCGTGCCTGGTCGCGTACGGGATGCGTACGCCGAGCCGGCCGATGCCGGCCAGCGGCCTGCGGTCCACCAGGGAGCGCAGGTCGTTGACGCCCGGCAGCAGTGGCCGCGCCTCCTGGCCGTCACCGAGGTCCGCGTAGGCGTTCCAGCGCCCCTCGGCGAGCGCGACGGTGCTGGGCAGGACGGCGCGCAGCCGCCCGGAGCAGGTCGGGCCGAGCGGCAGCCGCACCTCGTCGGCCTCGCCGTCGCCGCCGCGCAGCCGCAGCACCAGCGCCGCGCTCCAGACCGCGTCGGCCTCGCGGCTCGGCGCGGTGACGTCGAAGGTCAGCCCGCCCGCGGAGTCCGCTATGCAGTCGGCCCGCAGCTCCGGCGGGCCGTCCGGAGACGGGCATGTTGACGCGTTCATGCCGTCCGCACCCCTCCCGCAGTTCCCGCCATTCCCGTGACCACGGCCTCGCGAGCCGGGGCGCAGGCCGTCCGGACCGTCCCCCCGATGCCGGTCCCCCCGGCACCGCCGGCCTGGCCAGTCAGGAATGAGGTGTACATCCGTCCGATCCCATGGTCTTCCCGCGCGGGCGAGGTTGCTCGCCCCACTTCTGAACGTTCAGACCCGGGCGGACGGTTCCGGGTTGGTCCCCATGGCCAAGTTGTTCCTCAAAAGTTAGGGCATCGGTGTCGAGGACGGGGAACTTTTATGGATCTTGACGCGTACTCCCGTTCCAGGAGGCACGGCGAGGCGGGCGGGCGCACCCTCTTCCCGCCCTCACGGCGACTCCGTCCCCCGCCTTCATGGCCGGTACGGGAGCTGGGGCACGGTAAAACAGTTGGTGTCCATGTCGCCACTCCGGGTGACCCAGCCGCCCTTGCCCCCGCGCGCCGCGTCCTGCCAGCGTGCCACCGACAGACACGTACGGCTCGTGCGGGGCGGCGTGCGCCGGGGGGTGTAGGACGTCGGGAGCAGCAGGCCACGGGCGGTGTAGGGACGGCCCCGGCCGACGTACCGCTCCACACACGCGCGGGTGAGGTCGCGCCCGCAGGAGAGCGCGGCGTCGGTGAACCACATCGCCGCGGCCCACCCCTCCAGTTGCCACTGGGACAGCGGCTTGCCCTTGGCGTGCCGTGCCATCGCCTCCCGGAACCGGCGTACGGCCGGGTGGCCGGTGTCGTCATAGTTGCGGCTCGATCCGGTCACCCAGAGAGAGTTACGGCATCCCGGCGCGTTCTTGTAGTCCTTGGCGACCGTGTCCGACCAGTTCTGCACATTGGTGACCTTGGCGGTCGGTTTCACACCCGCCGCGTCCATCGCCTCGCACAACTGGGCGTTGCCGTGGGTGTCCATCGCGTCGAAGACCAGGTCGGCGCCGCGATCGCGCAGATCGGCCGCCACCGCCGGGAAATTGGGCAGCGCGAAGTCGACCTGCTCGGTGATCACGTCGTACCCCTCGGTCTCCAGGCCGCGCACGACCAGCCGCGCATACGCGGCGGAGGACGCCTGGTTGTAGGAGACGACCGCGGCGCTACGGGCCCGCTGGGCGCGCTTGAAGTAGCGGTAGACCTCCGTGCCGCCGTACAGCCGGCCGCCCCAGCCCGGTTCCTTCCCGTCGCGCGGCGCCTGGCTGCCGTAGATCCCGTACAGATGCGGATAGGTGTCGTACGCGGCGCCGATCGGCTGGCCGCCGATGTCCGGGACGCCCGCCTCGCTGACCCGGGGCGCGCCCGCGTAGTCCAGGGCGGTGGTCGCCACGAGGGCGAAGACCTTCCGCTCCTCCAGCAGCTTTTGCACGCACTCGTTGTTGCCCACCCCGCTGCCGCCGTCGTCGCAGGTGACGACCTCCACCGGACGGCCGCCGATGCCGCCCTTGCGGTTCAGCTCCGCGAAGTACGCCCGGGCGCCGTCGCGCGGCCCGGTGAACGTCTCGCCGCCCACCGGGCTCGTGGCGCTCGTCACGATGCCGACCGTGACGGGCGCACGCGCCGTGCCGTCGGCGGGGGCCGTGGCGCGGTGCTCGAAGTCGCTCTCCGGGAGCCTGCTCCCGCAGGCCGCGGTCAGCGCGAGCAGCAGCGCCGCGGCCACCGCGCCGGCCGGCCGCGGGCGGGACCGGCGGGCACGCACCGGACGCGGGGGGCGCGCGGGCTCTGGCCGGGCGGACTTTGGCCGGGCGGCGCCCACCTCGTCAGCAGCCCGGGGCCTTGACGCCGTCACCGCTCATCGCCACCAGGGCGCACAGCGTCTTGACCGACACCTTCCACACCTTGTCCTGGAGGACGGAGACCCCCTTGGCGTCCGGCAGCGCGGTGGCGCCCTTGAGGGTGAGGGTGTACGTCACGTCCGCCTCGTTCGAGGCGGTGAACCGGACGCCGGTGACCTTGGCCGCGACCTGCTGACCGCGCCGGTCCTCGTTGAACGCCGCCAGCAGCGGCGCGAGGTCCGCACCGTTCTCCAAGTACGCGGCCTTCTGGCTGTTGGAGAGCTTGGGGTCGAAGAACTTCTGCCAGTTCTGCTCGATCTGACGCCGGGCGGCGGCCGGATCGGCCGGTGCGCTGCCGCCCGGCGAGCCCGGAGCACCGGTCGTCGTCCCCGAACCCGGCGTACCCCTGCCGTTCGTGCCCGGACTGTGCGTGCCCGCCGACGAGGTGACGCCGCTGGGCGCCGGCTGACCGTCGTCGGAGGCGTCCGAGCAGCCGGCGGCCCCGGCCACCACGAGCAGCACCGCCGCCGCCAGCGCCGGGGCCCGGCGCACACCTGCCCCTTGGGCCATCGTCCCCACCACCGTCCGTAGTCGGTCTTCGATCGGTCTCCGGTCGGTCCCGTACGAGCCTTCTGAGGTGCCGTTCCACAGGGCATAGTGCAGCTATTCGGCGAATGCCGCGAGGGGGCCCGATGCGCGAGGCGCGAACACGGTTCGGGGGACGGCTGGTTCAGTGGGGCGGCTGGGCGGCGCTGGCGGCCGGGGCCGTGCTGTGTGCGATCGGCTGGTACGGCGTCTCCGGCGAGCGCTTCGCCGAGCGCCAGATCCCCTATCTCGCCTCCTGCACGATCCCGGGCGCGGCACTGATCGTCGCGGGGGCGATGCTGGTGGCGCGCGGTGACCAGGGGCTGGCCGCGGCTCGTGTGGAGGAGCTGTACGGGCTGCTGGTCGCCTACGAAGGAGAGCCGGGCGCGACGGAGCCGGGCGCGCAGGAGACGACCGCCGCCGCGCCGCACACCGGCACGGGTGCCCCGGCCGCCTCCCAGGTTCCGGACGAGGACGGGTCCACTGCCGGCGACCACGGCCAGGCCCCCCAGAGGCTGTTCGGTGTGCCCGGCGGCACGCTCTTCCACCGCCCGCGCTGCCCGCTGGTGGCGGGCCGCCCGGACGCCACGCCACTGGCGGCCGGTCTGCTGGGCGGTGACGACCTGCCCTTACGGCCGTGCCCGATCTGCGAACCGCCCACCGCAGCGGCCGGCGAAGACCGCGAGAGCCCCGCCCGGCCCCCGGAGTCCTGACGGTGGCCTCCCTCTCGTACGACCTCACCCTGGCGGGCCTGGCCGTGGGCAGCGCCGCCGCGCTCACCGGCATCGGCCTGATCGTCACCTACCGCGCCACCGGCGTCCTGAACTTCGCGCACGGCGCCATCGCCATGCTCTGCGCGTACGCCCTGCGGCAGTTGGCCGTCGAGTGGAACTGGCCGCTGCCCCTGGCCGCGGCGGTCACCCTGCTCCTCCTCGCCCCCGCGATCGGAGTGGTCCTGGACCGCGCCGTCTTCCGCCCCCTGTCCGTGCACGGGGCCGGCCCGGCCCGCACCCTCGTCGCCTCGCTCGGGGTCTTCGTCCTGATGATCGGCGGCGCGGGCCTGCTGTGGGGGACCGGGGCCCGTGCGGACGCGCCCGCCCTGCTGCCCGCCGACCCCTGGGTCCAGCTCGGTACGGCCGTCGTGCTGGCCGCCGGGGTCGCGGCGGTCACCCGCTGGACCCGTTTCGGGCGCGAACTGCGCGCCGTCGTCGACAACCGGCCGCTCGCCGTCCTGAGCGGGATCGACGCCGACCGGGTCGCCGCGGCCGGCTGGGCCTTCGGCTCCTTCACCGCCGGCCTGACCGGCGTCCTGCTGGCGCCGCTGCTGCGCCTTGACCCCTACGGGCTGCCGCTGCTGGTCATGGAGGTGATGGCGGTCGCGGTGGCGGCCGGGCTGCGCAGCCTGCCGGTCGCGGTCGGGGTGGCGCTGGCGGTCGGGGTGGCGCAGAGCCAGCTCACCCGGCTGCACCCGCACGGCAGTCTCGAACCGCTCCTCCAGGCCGTCGGCGCCAACCTCTTCGTCGTCGCGCTGCTGATCGCCGCGCTCACCCTGCGGGCCCTGCCCGCCCACACCGGCGCCGCCGGGGCCGGGGAGACCACCGGAACCGCCGGGGCCACCGGCACCGGGCCGGGCCGGGGCCGGCTGCCCGGCCGCGACGGCCGGGCATGGGTCGTGTGCGGCATCCTCTTCCTGCTCCCGCTCGGCTTCGCCGGCAGCGACCTGCACACCTCCATGCAGGTGCCGGCCCTCGGCGTGATCCTGCTCTCGCTGGTCGTGGTCACCGGCCGCGGCGGCCAGATCTCGCTGGGCCAGGCCGCGTACGCCGGGCTCGGCGCCCTGTTCACCGCGCTGCTGGCGGCGGGCCGCTTCCCGGGCCTGCCCGCCGTACCCGAAATCCCCGCGCTCCTGCTGGCCACCGCGCTCGTCGCCCCGCTCGGGCTGCTCACCGGCTGGCCCGCCATCCGCCGGCACGGCCTGGCGCTGGCACTGGCCACCCTCGCCATCGGGGTCGCGGTCAGCCGCTTCGTCTTCGCGCAGCCGTACGCCACCGCCGGCCTGGCCCTGGACCGCCCCTCCGGTTTCGCCGCCGACCGCGCCTACTACCTCCTCGAACTGGTGCTGCTGGGGCTGGCGCTGCTGTGTGTCGCGGCGCTGCGGCGCGGCCGTACGGGTCGGGCGCTGGCCGCGATGCGCGACCACGAACCGGGTGCGGGGGCGGCCGGCGTGGCCGTACCGGCCCTGAAACTGAAGGCGTTCGCGGCCGGTGCCGCGCTGGCCGCGCTCGGCGGCGGGATGCTCGGCATGGCACTGCGGGCCTTCGACCCGGGGGCCTACGACCCGGTGCGCGGGCTGCTGTGGTTCGCGGCCGTCCTGGTCATGGGTGCCGACAGCCTGCTGGGCGCGCTGGCGGCGGCCGTGCTGCTGGTGGGGCTGGACGCCGGCGCGCGGGGCGGCGCCGCCGCCGCGGTCGTCGGCGTGCTGGCCGTCCTTTCCGGCCGGCTGCCCCAAGGGCCGTACGAGGCGCTGCGCGCCACCACCGGCCGTTTCCTGTCCGCCCCGGCCCCGCGCCCCACTCCCCTGGCCGCCCGCGTGCGCACCCGCTTGCGCACCCGCCTCGCACCGCCCCCGGCCGACCCGGCCCCCGTTCCCGCGTCGGTATGCCGGGGATGCGTGTGCCTGGAATGCGTGTGCCTGCGGTCCGTATACCTGGGATCCGTATACCTGGAATCCGCGCGTCCGGGACCGGTGCGCCTGAGATCCGTCCGTCCGAGATCGGTACGTCTGAGATCGGCACGTCTCGCGGCCGTACGTCCGGAACCCGTACGCCCCGCACCGGAACCCGCATCCCGCCCGCCCCGGCCCGCCGACCCGGACGTCCCGGACGGCGGCGGCCCCCGCACGCCCCACGGGGAAGCCCTGGGCGTCCGCCGGTCCGCCACCGCGGAGCGACGCGGCGGGCCGGCTCACCGCCCGTCAGGTGCGGGCGGTCTACGACGGGTTCACGGCGCTGGACGGCGTGGGGCTGGATGTCCTACCGGGGCGGGTCACCGCCCTCATAGGCCCCAACGGCGCGGGCAAGAGCACGCTCTTCCACTGCCTGAGCGGCACCGTGCGCCCCGTCGCCGGCCGGGTGCTGCTCGGCGGGACGGACATCACCCGCCGTTCCGCGCACGCCCGCGCCCGGCTGGGGCTGGCGCGGACGTTCCAGCAGCCTGCCGTGTTCGAGGGGATGAGTGTGGCGGACAACGTACGGGTCGGGGCCGAGCAGAGCGGCGTACGGCATCCCGGGGCAGCCACCGACCGGGCGCTGCGGCTGCTCTCCCTGGACGGGCCGCTGCGGTCCGCCCCGCCACCGGGCTGGGGACCGGAACCCTGCGCCGCGTCGAGCTGGCCCGCGCGCTCGCCGGTCTGCCGCGCACGCTGCTGCTGGACGAGCCGACCGCCGGACTGGACGGCGCCGAGGTCGCCGCCCTGGCCACACTGCTCGGCGCGCTGGCGGCGGACGGCACCGCCCTGCTGATCGTCGAGCACGACCTCGATCTGGTCGCCGGGCTGGCCGACACGGTCTACGCGATGGACTCCGGCCGGATCGTCGCCCACGGTCCCGCCGCCCGGGTCCTGGCGGAGCTGGGCGCATGAGCGGCCGGGGCGCACGGGAGGACGGCGCGGCGCACGGGAGCGGCGCGGCGCACGGCGCCAGCAGGGCGCGCGGGGCCGGCGGAGCGCGGCAGGACGACGGGACGCGGCAGGGCGGCGGGGTGAGCGTATGAGTGTCGAGATCGAACTGCGTGCCGCCCGCGTCCGGTACGGGCCCCTGGAGGCCCTGCACGGCGTCGACCTGCCGTTCGCCGCCGGCGAGCTGTCCGTCCTGCTGGGCCGCAACGGCTCCGGCCGCACCACCGTCCTGCGCGCGCTGGCCGGTACCGTCCCGCTCGGTTCCGGGCGCGTCATGTGGCGCGGCAGGGACGTCACCGGGGTCCCGGCCCATGCCCGCGCCCTGCGCGGCCTGGCCCTGGTCCCCAACCGCGCGGCGGTCTTCGGCTCGCTGACCGTCGCCGACCAGCTCGCGCTCTGCGCGCCCGGCGGCGCCTACGGTCCCGCGCTGGCGGCCTATCCGCCGCTGCGGGCCCTGCTCGGCCACCGCGGCAGCACGCTGTCCGGCGGTGAGCAGCGGATGCTCGCCGTGGCCCGCGCGCTCCTGACGTCCGCCCGGCTGCTGCTCCTGGACGAGCCGACGCAGGGCATGTCACCAGCCGTTGCGGCCCGTACGCACCTGCTGCTGGGCGCCGTCACGGGCGCGGCCGGGGACGGCGGTGCCCAGGCGGCGACGGCGGACGCGGGCACCGGGGGCGTCACCGAAGTTCCGGCGGGCATCCGTACCGGCCGTACGGTCGTCGTCGCCGAGCAGGCCCTCTCCCCCGCCCTGCGCCGCGCCGCCACGTTCGTGTACGAACTGCGGCGCGGCACCCTGGCCTTCGCCGGCGAGCCCGCCGAGGTCCCGGAGCCGGAAACCGGATGATGCCCGCGCCAGGAGCCCGGGCCCGCTACGCCCGCTGGGCCTGCCGTGTCTGCTGGGCCTGCTGCTCCTGCCCCGGGTGCGCGGCACCGGTCTGGCCGAGGAGCCCGTACCGTTTGGCGCACTCGGGCCAGGCGTTCCAGCCCTGGCTCTCCCGCACCCGTTCGGCGACCAGGATCTGTTGCTCGCGGGTGGCGAGGTCGGCGCGTGGGGCGTAGGCGAGACCGCCGTACTCCTCCCAGGTCGACTGCCGGAACTGGAGTCCGCCGTAGTAGCCGTTGCCCGTGTTGGCGCTCCAGTTCCCGCCGCTCTCGCACTCGGCGATGCAGCCCCATGGCCATATGTCGTCGGCGCACTTTTCCTGGCGCAGGTCCTTCGGGCCTCGGTGGCCCGGGCGTCACCGGGTGCCCACAGGGCCAGGGCCATCACGGCCGCGGCGATCCACGGTGTGGTTCCGGCGATCCGTCGTGAGGTTCCGACGCTCCGCCGTGGGGTTCCGGCGCCTGGTGGGAGCGGCGCCGTGCTGTGGTGTGCCATGGCGTGACGTTACGCAGGAACGTTTATGCAGAGCGTCCCGACACGCCCGGACAAAGCGGCGTCCCACACGGCCGGCGGAACGGCCGCGCGAGACGCCTCGATCACCTGTTCACGTTGTTTTTCGCATCGCTTTTCCCTTGCCCGCACCTCAGAGGGCGAGCCGCTGCCCCGGGACGATCAGATGCGGGTCACCCCCGACAACGGCGCGGTTGGCCTCGTAGAGGTCGCGCCAGCCGATGCCGTGGGCCGCGGCGATCCGGCTGAGGGTGTCACCGGGGCGCACCGTGTAGCCGGCCGCGGGGCCGCGGTGGGAGCGTGCGCGGTCGGGGTGACCGGTGGCCCGTTGTGGCGCGGAGCGGACCTCGGCCTTATAAGTCTTGCGGTGCTTGGGCTGTGCCTTGTGGGACTTCTGCGCCTTGCGGGCCGTGTGCGAGGTGCCGTACGAGGACCCGTGCTTGCCCTTGTACGCGTGCCGGGGCCCGCTCTTGTGCGCCTTGGGTGCGGCGGGGGCGCTCCCGTACGCACCGGCCCGGGCCGAGCAGACCGGCCAGGCGCCCCATCCCTGCGCGGCCTGCACCCGCGCCGCGACGGCTTTCTGCTGGGCGCGGCTGGCCCGGTCCGCGGTCGGCGCGTAGGCCGTACCGCCGTGCGCCCGCCAGGTCCCGGCGCTGAACTGGAGGCCGCCGTAGTAGCCGTTGCCGGTGTTGATGTGCCAGTTCCCGCCGCTCTCACAGCGGGCGATGCGGTCCCATACTCCGCTGTCCGCCGCCTGTGCCGTACCGGTGCCGGCGGTCAGCAGCGCGAGCGGTGCCGCCAGGGCCGCCGCTGCCAGCGCTGCGATGTCACGACGTATGACGCCCATCGGAAAAGGCATGGAATCCCTCTCGACGGACCCGGGGGTTTCCCCCTGCCGGCGGAGTACGGCCGCCTCTTGCGTCCGCGGTTCGCGCCGGCCCGCCCGCCGCGGGTGACGGGGCGGCACCCGGCCTCTTGGGCCGTCGCCCGCTTTCACCCGTACCCGGTCTTGCCCGTACTGGAATGCGATCGAAGCGGCGGACTTCCCCGGGCGGTGCTCGATGCACACGGTCGGAGAATGTAGGGAGCCGCCCTCCCGGTATCAACCAATCCGATGACACTCCAGGCCAGTTGAACGTTACCTTCGGTAGCGGCCATTTCCGGTCACCCACTTGATTCACCGATTTCACATTTTGTCGGTCCATCATCATTGCGATCTGTGACCCACCTCACTCACTCAACTTGCTTGCCTCATCCACGAGTTGACAAGGAGTGAGCGGTTCCGGCCGCCGCCTCACCCTGTGCTCCGATTGGTGCGATCCCGTGTCCGTACGCGCGTGACTCCTGCCACAGATCGCCCGTTGTCTTCGTTACGAGCCGGGGACCACCCGGCGCCCGCGCAGAGAACGAGGAGCCTTCCGTGCCGCGCATGCTCGACGTCAGCGACGACGTTCGCGCCGAGATCGGCGACGAAGAAGCCGACCGCCTGCTGGCCGGTGCTAACGCCCCCGGCAACTACGACTGCACCTCCTGCCGCACCCCCGGCGACAGCGACCAGGAGCGCACCAGCACCGTCCTGTTCGTGGGCGAGGAGACCGCGGTGCTCGCGTTCGCGCACGCCACGTGCATCCCCTCCCAGGTCGTCCCGGTCTCCGAGGAACAGCTCCAGGGAGCCGTGCGCTCCATCACCGGCGAGGACGGCGGGCCGGCCCCCGACCCGCTCCCGGCCGCGCCCTTCGGCGAAGGGGGACAGGCCGACCCACGGCAGGCGACCCTCGGCGTCACCTGCGGCCTGGTGCTGGTCGAGGACGATCTGCACCCCGCCCTGGTGGTGGAGCCGAGCGGCCCCATCGTCCGCCCCGGTTCGGACAGCCAGGTGGACGAGTTCCTCACACTGCTGACCGAACAGGGCTTCGCGCCGGTGGTGGACATGACCAAGCTGCCCGACGCCAATCCGGGCTGGTCGGTGCTGGTGGCCATGGGCCGGCTGCACGCCGTCCTCCAGCCGAGCGACGACAGCGCCCAGCAGACCGCCTGGTGGCAGGCCCACCAGCCGCTGGCCGTCACCGAGGGCTGGCGCACCGCCGCGCACCGCACGCGCTCCGTACTCGTGTACGCGGCGCCCGCGGGCGCCGTCGGCCACCAGCCGCGCGAGGACCTGATGCGCGTGGCGCTGGAGAAGGCCGCCGCTCAAGGGACGCTGGTCGCCGCCATGATGCCGCTCACCGGTACCTGAGCCGCGGCGCATCCCGTACGTGGCCGGGCGCCGGCCGCCCGGCCACGTACGTGTTCCCAGTCATCCGGTCGTCCGGCCATGGGGATGTCCGGCACCCGGCACCACTCCTGGCGCCGCTCCCGACACCGCCCCGGCATCGCGCCGCCCGTCCGGATCGGGCCGAGCGGCAGCCGTATCCGCCCGGACATACGCCAGGCAGCCGACCCGTCAGCACGCCGATGACCGGAGGACATGCGCTCATGCCGTCCACCCACGGGACACAGCGGACGTATACCCCGCGATCCGCCCAATCGGCGCAGAGACCGCATCCCGAAGCCCTCCGGGTCGTTGGCGCATACGTGCACTCATACGACCCGTCCTCCCGCCTCCCGTACTCCCACGCCATCCCCGGCATGCGACCGGCTTATGACGCGACCGGCCCGACGCCGGCGCATGCCGCGCCCCGCGCCTCGGCGACGCCCATCTACGACGCGCTGTACGCCGAGTACCGCCGCTCTTTCAGGGCGCTGCCCGGGGACCGGACGGGCGAGGAGGAATTCAGTGCGGAGGCGATGCGCAGGATCTGGGGCCGTACCACCACCTCCACGGGCAACTGGGAGGTGGTGGCGCGCCAGCCCTACCAGACCTACCAGCCGCAGCACGCCAGGACGTACGTGCCGGCCGCGCTCCCCCCGGCCCCGCACGGCCTGCGGCCCCACGGCCGCTGACCGTACCGGCTCCTGTCCGGGCGCCAGCGCCGGCCGCCTGTGTCATACGCCGACGGCCGCACGGGGCGCACCCGTACGGCCGTCCGGCACTGAGGGACCGCTACCTGCCGCGGTCCCTCAGTTGCGCTCCGTCACTTCTTCTTGGTGGTCCCGCGCTTCTCCCGGACCCGTACCGAGATGTGGATCGGCGTGCCCTCGAAGCCGAACTCCTCGCGCAGCCGGCGCTCGACGAAGCGCCGGTAGCCCGCCTCCAGGAAGCCGGAGGCGAACAGGACGAAGCGCGGCGGCTTGGTGCCCGCCTGGGTTCCGAAGAGGATGCGGGGCTGCTTGCCGCCGCGGATCGGGTGGGGGTGGGCGGCGACGATCTCGCCGAGGAAGGCGTTCAGGCGCCCGGTGGGGACGCGGGTCTCCCAGCCCGCCAGCGCCGTCTCGATCGCCGGCACCAGCTTCTCCATGTGGCGGCCGGTCCGCGCCGAGACGTTGACCCGCATCGCCCACGGGACCTGCACCAGGTCGCGTTCGATCTCCCGCTCCAGGTAGAAGCGGCGCTCCTCGTCCAGGGTGTCCCACTTGTTGTACGCGATGACCAGCGCGCGGCCCGCCTCGACGGCCATCGTGATGATGCGCTGGTCCTGGACGCTGATGGACTCACTGGCGTCGATCAGGACGACCGCGACCTCGGCCTTCTCCACGGCCGCGGCGGTGCGCAGCGAGGCGTAGTAATCCGCGCCCTCCTGGAGGTGCACCCGGCGGCGGATGCCCGCGGTGTCCACGAACTTCCAGGTCTTGCCGCCCAGTTCGACCAGCTCGTCGACCGGGTCGCGGGTGGTGCCGGCCAGTTCGTTGACGACCACCCGCTCCTCGCGGGCGACCTTGTTCAGCAGGGAGGACTTGCCCACGTTCGGGCGGCCGATGAGCGCCACCCGGCGCGGGCCGCCGACGGGCGCGCCGAAGGTCTGCGCGGGGGCCTCGGGCAGCGCGTCCAGGGCGGCGTCGAGCATGTCGCCCGTACCGCGGCCGTGCAGGGCGGAGACCGGGTACGGCTCGCCCAGGCCCAGCGACCACAGCATGGCGGCGTCGGCCTCGCCGGAGGGGCCGTCGACCTTGTTGGCGACCAGCACGACCGGCTTGCCCGAGCGGCGCAGCAGCTTGACGACGGCCTCGTCGGTGTCGGTCGCGCCGACCTTGGCGTCCACGACGAAGATCACCGCGTCGGCGGCGTCGATCGCGAATTCGGCCTGCATGGCGACGGAGGCGTCGATGCCCAGGACGTCCTGCTCCCAGCCGCCGGTGTCCACCACCTTGAAGCGGCGGCCGTTCCAGTCGGCCTCATAGGTGACGCGGTCGCGGGTGACGCCGGGCCTGTCCTCGACGACGGCCTCGCGGCGGCCGATGATGCGGTTCACCAGTGTCGACTTGCCGACATTGGGGCGGCCGACGACGGCGAGGACGGGCAGCGGACCGTGGCCGGCCGCGGCGATGTCGCCCTCGACCTCCTCCAGGTCGAAGCCCTCCTGAGCGGCGAGCTCCATGAACTCCGTGTACTCGGCGTCGCCAAGCGCACCGTGCTCGTCGCCGGTGGGGATCTGGTCGTTCATGAAGTCCGTTCCTGTTTCTTCGTCATCGATGGGCCGCACGTACGCGGCCCACTACTCAAGTGTCCTTCAGCGCCCGGTCAGGCGCCTGGCCTCCGCCAGGTGGGCGGTCAGCCGCCCCTGGATGCGCGTGGTCGCCTCGTCCAGCGCCCTGCGCGTACGCCGTCCGTCGCCGTTGCCGGCCGCGAACGGCTCGCCGAAGACGATGTCGACCCGGCTGCGCAGCGGCGGCACGGCCGCCACCACCCGGCTCCGGCGCTCTGTACTGCCCAGTACGGCGACCGGCACGACCGGCGCCCCGGACCGTACGGCGAAGTAGGCGAGCCCGGCGCGCAGCGAGGTGAAGTCGCCCTCGCCCCGCGTGCCTTCCGGGAAGATCCCCAGCACACCGCCCTGGCGCAGCACACCGAGCGCGTCGGTGACCGCCTTGCGGTCGGCGGTGCTGCGGTCCACCTTCACCTGCCCGATGCCGCGCAGGAAGGGGTCCAGCGGGCCGGCGAACGCTTCCTTCTTGATCAGGAAGTGCACCGGCCGGGGTGCGGTGCCCATCAGCATCGGGCCGTCGATGCCGTGCGAGTGGTTGACCGCGAGGATCACCGGTCCGGCGGAGGGCACCCGCCAGGCGCCGAGCACCCGCGGCTTCCACAGGCCGTACATCAGGCCGATGCCGATACGGCGTCCGACCGCCGCACCGGCCCGGCTCGGCATGCCGCCGGTCGCGGTCACGCCTGGGCCCGCGCCCGCGCCGCCCGGTCGGTCTTGGCCGACATCGCCGCCTCGGTGAGGGTGACCACGCACTCCACGACCTGCTCCAGCGTCAGCTCGGTGGTGTCCACCTCGACCGCGTCCTCCGCCTTGGCCAGCGGCGAAGTCTTGCGGGAGGAGTCCGCCGCGTCCCGCTTGATCAGCGCCTCGCGGGTGGCCGCCAGGTCGGTGGCGTCCTTGCCCTTGAGCTCGCCGCTGCGGCGGGCCGCGCGGGCCTCCGGCGAGGCGGTGAGGAAGATCTTCAGGTCGGCGTCGGGCAGGACGGTGCTGCCGATGTCCCGGCCCTCCACGACGATGCCGTGCGGCGCCCCGGCGGCGATGGCGCGCTGGAGGCCGGTGATGCGGGTGCGCACCTCGGGGACCGCGCTGACGGCGCTGACCGCGGCGGTGACCTCCTGCGTACGGATCGGGCCGGCGGCGTCCACGCCGTCCACGGTGATGGTGGGCGCGGCCGGGTCGGTGCCCGAGACGATCGTGGGCTTGTCCGCGGCGTCCGCCACCGCCGCCGCGTCCCGTACGTCGATGCCGTTGGCGAGCATCCACCAGGTGATCGCGCGGTACTGGGCGCCGGTGTCCAGGTACCCCAGTCCGAGCTTGGCGGCCACGGCCTTGGACGTGCTGGACTTGCCCGTGCCTGCGGGGCCGTCGATGGCGACGATCACTGCGGCCGGGGCGGTCCGGGCGGCGGTTTCCACGGTGTCGAGCACCTTCCTTGAGCGTTCGCTTGAGCGCGGGGCGGTTCGGCGGCCGTCACGAGTCGGCCCCGGACAAGGTTACTGGCTGGCAGCGCCGCCCCGTACAGCCCGTCCGGCCGGGCCGCCGCCCCCGTCCCCCGGGCACCGTCCGTACCGCTGCCACCGCCGGTATCGCCCATACCCTCCGTCTCGCCTGCCCCACTCGCGTCATGGACGCCGAGCGCGCGTACCCGCCGCCGCCCGTCACTGCCGGATGGACCAGCCCCGCTCCCGCAGCTCGGAGGTGAGGGCCGGCACCGCCTGCGGTTCGACCATGAGCTGGATGAAGCCCGCCTGCTGCCCGGTGGCGTGCTCGATCCGTACGTCCTCGATGTTTATCCCGGCCCGGCCGGCGTCGGAGAAGATCCGGGCCAGCTCGCCCGGCTGGTCCCCGATGTGCACCGACACCAGCTCGTAGGCGGTCGGCGCCGCCCCGTGCTTGCCCGGCACCCTCTCCCGCCCGGCGTTGCCGCGCCGCAGGACGTCCTCGATGCCGCCGGCGCCGCCCCGCGCTTGTCCTCGTCCGCGGACTCCAGGGCGCGCAGTGCCCGTACGGTCTCCTCCAGGTCCGCCGCGACCTCGGTCAGGACGTCGGCGACCGGGCCCGGGTTGGCGGAGAGGATATCTATCCACATCCGGGGGTCGGAGGCGGCGATCCGCGTCACGTCCCGGATGCCCTGTCCGCACAGCCGTACGGCCGTCTCGTCCGCGCCCTGGAGGCGGGCGGCGACCAGGCTGGAGACGAGCTGCGGGGTGTGCGAGACCAGCGCCACGGCCCGGTCGTGGGCGTCGGCGTCCATGACCACCGGCACCGCGCGGCACAGCGCGACCAGCTCCAGCGCCAGGTTCAGCACCTCCGTGTCACCGTTCGGGGCGGGGGTCAGCACCCACGGCCGGCCCTCGAAGAGGTCCGCGGTGGCGGCCAGCGGCCCGGAGCGCTCCTTGCCCGCCATCGGGTGTGTCCCGAGGTAGGCCGTCAGGTCGCAGCCCATGGCCTCCAGCTCGCGGCGCGGGCCGCCCTTGACGCTCGCCACGTCGATGTACGCGCGGGCGGCGCCGCGGTCCATCGCGCCGGCGAGGGACGGTGCGACATGGGCGGGCGGTACGGCGACGATCGCCAGGTCGACCGGGCCGTCCGGCGGGTCGGTGGTGCCCGCGCCGAGGGCGGCGGCCGTACGGGCCTGCGCGGGGTCGTGGTCCTCCAGGTGCACCCGGACGCCGCGCGCGCTCAGCGCCAGCGCCACCGAGGTGCCGATCAGTCCCGAACCGATGACGATCGCGGTCCTCACTGTGCGCCGTCCTTCCGCCGTGCCGCTGTGTACCGGCTGATCACCGGCTCGTCCGGCAAGCCTAGGGCAATCACCGGCCGGTACCCGACCCGGAAGCGGCGGGCCGCGCCCGGCGGACGGGCCGGCACGCACAGCGGCCAGGGCCGCTACGGCACCGGCCGCACACAGGGCTCAGGGCCGGTACGGGACCGGCCGCGCACCGGTACGGGACCGGCCGCGCACCGGTACGGGACCGGCCCCGCCCCCTTGGGGCGAAGTGCCCGCGGCACGGACGTCAGCGCACGGCGTCCTGCCGGAGCGGCATCAGGTCCGCGGGCGGGGCGGCCTGCGGTATCCGGCCGTCGGGGGTGAGCCGGTCCACGGCCTGGGGCAGGATCCGCGCGAGCCGGTCCGCCGTCTCCCGCAGGCCCAGCCCGTGCTCCCGCGCGACCTTGCGCAGCACGTCGTACGGGAGCGCACCGGCGACCTGCTCGCCGGTCACCGGCTCGTTGGCGCCCGGACCGACCCAGGAGTGGGCCTGCGGGCCGAGGTCGCCCTGGAGCAGCGTGGCCAGGACGGACGGGAGCACACCTCCGTGGCCACCGGGCCCTCCGGGGCCGGCCGCTTCGCCCGCCAGCGCGCCCATCAACGACCCGAAGAGATCGCCGCCACAACCGCCCCGGCCGCCGCCGAGGCGGCCGATGAGGAGGCTTCCGGGGTCAGGTGTTCCCGTCATGTCCGTCCCTTCCCGCAGAGTGCGTTTTCTTCCGGCGTACGTGACGAACGAGTCGACGAAATGCCTCCGTCAAACGTACCCATTCCGGGCATTTTCGCCACCTGAAACCCGGTGGCGCGCAACGCCCTCACCAGCCACAATGCCCCTCATGTCCGATCCCGCCGCAGGCCACGCCCTGGTCACCGACCACACCGTCTACGGGTGCGTGATGGGCTCCCGCGCCTTCGGCCTGGCCACCGAGCACAGCGACACCGACCGCCGCGGGTCTACCTCGCGCCCATCCCGCTCTTCTGGCGCCTGGAGAAGCCGCCCACCCACGTGGACGGGCCGCGCCCGGAGGAGTTCTCCTGGGAGCTGGAGCGCTTCTGCGAACTGGCGCTGGCCGCGAACCCCAACATCCTGGAGTGCCTGTACTCCCCGCTCGTCGAGCGCCTGGACGCCACCGGCCGCGAACTGCTCGACCTGCGCGGGGCGTTCCTCTCCCGCCAGGTCCACCGCACCTTCGCCCGCTACGCCGCCGGCCAGTTCAAGAGGATGGCGGCGGACGTACAGCGGCACGGCGCGCCGCGCTGGAAGCACGCCATGCACTCGCTGCGGCTGCTGACGGCCTGCCGCGACCTGCTGCGCACCGGCACGCTCACCCTGGACGTCGGGGACGCCCGCGCGGAACTGCTGGCCGTACGGCACGGCGAGGTGCCCTGGAGCGAGGTCGAACGCCGGGCGCGGGTCCTGAACGAAGAAGCCGCGGCGGCCGAGCGGCGTTCCCCGCTGCCGGCGGAGCCGGACCGGCCCCGGGTCGAGGCGTTCCTCCACCGCACCCGCCGGGCCTCGGCCCTGGCCACCGCCGCCGCGCCCGTCCCGGGGCCCGTTCCCACGCCCGTCCCCGAGCCTGTTCCGGCGTCCGGTACCGGCTCCGGTTCGTAAGGCCCCGGCATCCGGGCCCGGGCCGCCGTTCCGCACTGCCGCATGCGCCGCTCCCGGGGCGCGTTCCTGGGCCGCTTCACGCACACGACCGGGCGAAACGGCTGGGGCGAGCCCCAGGGCGAGACGACGGCCGGCGGTCAGGCCGTACGGCTCAGGCGCCGACCCTGGCCCGTACGACCAGGTCCGCCAGCGCGTCATAGGCGCTGGGGGCGTCGGGCAGGCGGGAGGCGGCCTCGGCCTCGTCCAGCCGCGTGTGCAGCGCCCGGACGTCGGCGTGCAGCCGCCCGGCGGCCACCACCTCCCCGGCGGGCCCGTGCTCGGCCCGCGCCTTGGCCTCGATCAGCTCCGGCACGTACGCGGGCGCGTCCAGTTCCTCGGTCAGGGTCGGCAGATGCGCCACCACCTCGCCGCTGCCCATCAGGTGGATGCCGGTCAGCAGCACCCGCAGCGTGTAGAGCAGCGGCTTGAGCTCGCCGGTCTTCTCGAACAGCCGCCACTGCGTCCGCGCGAAACCCCGGTAGTGGTGGGCGTGAAAACGGGTCAGAACGTCCGGCGCGAGCGCCGCCAGCTCCTGGTGGACGGGCGTGGTGTGCACGACCAGCGGGGAGAGGAGCTGCTCCAGTACGTAGCCGTTGCGGCGCAGCATCAGCCGGGCGAACTTCCGCAGGTCGTGCGAGACGAGGTCCATCTCGACGCCGTCCCGGTCCCACATCCGCGACCGGGTCTCCTCCGGCTCGCGCAGCCCGACCAGTTCCCGTACGGGCAGCAGGTGCGCGCCGCGCAGGTCCACGTCCGAGTCGCGGGAGGGGAACCCGTACAGATGGGCTCCGGAGACCGTGGCGAAGACCAGCGGGTCGTTCTCGCCGGCGATCACCGGGGCGAGGTCGGTGGCGGGCAGCCCGGCCGCGCGCAGCGCCCGCTCGTCCATGGCCACGGGCGGCGCCGCGACCGCCGGGCGGGCGGTCCCCGGTGCCGTGGCCGTCACGCCGGCGGTCCCGGGCGCGAGGACCGTCGATCCGGTGGTCTCAGACATCCCACGCCTCCCCCAGCGCCAGCAGCTCATCCCGGTACTCGATGCGCCCGGACCATTCCTCGGGCCACACCCCGGCTCCCAGGTGGGCGCCCGCGAAGGCCCCGGCCAGGCAGGCGAGGGAGTCGGAGTCCCCGGAGGAGCAGGCGGCCCGGCGCAGCGCCGTCACCGGCTCGTCGGGGAAGAGCAGGAAGCACAGCAGGCCGGTGGCGAGCGCCTCCTCGGCGATCCAGCCGGCGCCGGTGGCCAGGCACGGGTCCGCCTCCGGGTCCGGTGCGCGCAGCGCCGCCTCCAGCTTGTCCAGGGCGGCCAGGCACTCGTCCCAGCCGCGCGCGATGAAGCCCTCCGGGGAGCCGTCCTGCGGCGCCTGGTCCCACGGCCCCGGGCCCTGGGCGTGCCGCCACAGGTCACCGAGCCACTCCTCCAGATAGCGGGTGCGGTTCTCCTGTGCGTAGGAGCGCAGCAGCCCGGGCAGCTCGGCCGGCCGGGCGCCCTGCGCGAGCACGTACACGGCGTGGGCCGTCAGGTCACTGGCGGCCAGCGCGGTCGGGTGCCCGTGGGTCAGCGCGGACTGGAGCTGGGCGGCGCCCGAGCGCTGCCGCGCGGTCAGGCCCGGCGCGAGCCCGACGGGCGCCACCCGCATGTTGGCGCCGCACCCCTTGGAGCCGGTGCGGCTGGCGCGGACCCACGGCGTCCGGGGGTCACTGAGCAGGCGGCAGGCGTCCAGGCAGGTGGTGCCGGGTGCCCGGTCGTTGTCGGGCGAGCGCCACCACCGGACGAACTCCTCCCGTACGGGCCCCAGCAGCCGTGCGGACGTCAGCGGGCCACCCTGGCTCATCGCCGTACGCAGCCCGCGGCCCAGCGCGAGGGTCATCTGGGTGTCGTCGGTGACGAAGGCCGGTGTGGGCAGTTCCATCCCCCGCCACGGGCCGCACTTGGCCAGGATCGAGGGCACGTCGTTGAACTCGGTGGGAAAGCCGAGGGCGTCACCGAGCGCGAGCCCTATGAGCGATCCGGTCGCGGCGGACCTCATGAAAAAACCACCCCTTAATCGTCATGGTGACAATAAGGGGTGGTGTTCCGGCGTCGCAACCGGCTTCCCGCGGCAGGCCCGCAGCCGCCGTCCTACAGATCGACCGTCCTACAGATCGACCTCGCGCATCAGCATGCCGACCTCGGTGTTGGTCAGCCGGCGCAGCCAGCCCGACTTCTGGTCGCCCAGCGCGATCGGCCCGAAGCTGGTACGCACCAGCTTGTCGACCGGGAAGCCCGCCTCGGCGAGCATCCGGCGCACGATGTGCTTGCGGCCCTCGTGGAGGGACACCTCGACGAGGTAGTTCTTGCCGGTGTTCTCCACGACCCGGAAGTGGTCGGCGCGGGCGTACCCGTCCTCCAACTGGATACCGCTCTTGAGCTGCTTGCCCAGGTCGCGCGGGAGCGGCCCCTGGATGGCGGCCAGGTAGGTCTTCTGGACGCCGTAGCGCGGATGGGTCAGCCGGTGCGCCAGCTCACCGTGGTTGGTGAGCAGGATGATGCCCTCGGTCTCCGTGTCCAGGCGGCCGACGTGGAAGAGCCGGGTCTCGCGGTTGGTCACGTAGTCGCCCAGGCACTGGCGGCCGTCGGGGTCCTCCATGGTGGAGACCACACCGGCCGGCTTGTTCAGCGCGAAGAACAGGTAGGACTGGGTGGCCACGGTCAGGCCGTCGACCTTGATCTCGTCCTTCTCCGGGTCGACCCGCAGGCCCTGCTCGGTCACGATCCGGCCGTTGACCTCCACGCGCGCCTGGTCGATCAGCTCCTCGCACGCGCGGCGGGAGCCCATGCCCGCGCGGGCCAGCACCTTCTGGAGCCGCTCGCCTTCCTGCTCGCCGAAGGTCTTGGGCGTCTTGATCTGCGGCTTGTCGTAGCGCGCGCGGTTGCGCTCCTCCACCTGCGCGTCGTACTCGCGGGGGCGCGCGGGGGCCTGGCCACGGCCGCGCGAGGCGCCGCCCCGGCCGCCGGCGCCCGGCTTCCCGGCGGACTTCTGCCCGGTCTTCGGGCCGCCCTTGGCGCCGCCGCGGGCCGCCGCGCCGCGGCCCCTGCGCTCCTCGGGACGGTCGGGGCGGTCATTACGGTCCGAGGACCGGCCCGCGCCGGCGGACCGGCCCGCGCCCGAGGACTTGCCCGCGCCCGAGGGCCGGCCCGAGCCGCCCGGAGAGCCGGCGCCGCCCACGTCGTAGCGGCGCTCCTCGGGACGGGGACGGCCCGCGCGCTTCTGCCTGTCCTCGCGCCCGCCCGCGCCCGGCCGCTGACGGGGGCCGCCCGCGCCCGCGTTGTTCCGGTTCCCGCTGTTCCTGCCGCTGCTTCGCATCAATGATCCGTCTGAGAGTCGCCGCTGTCGTCTACGTCGAACGACGGGATACCTTCCGGGGAGTCGCCCTCGACCGCGTCCGCTTCCGGAAGGAACGGTGCCAGCTCCGGGAGCTCGTCCAGGCCGCGCAGGCCCATCCGCTCCAGAAAGTAATTCGTCGTCCTGTACAGGATCGCACCTGTTTCAGGTTCCGTCCCCGCCTCCTCCACCAGGCCGCGCTGGAGGAGTGTGCGCATCACACCGTCACAGTTCACGCCGCGAACGGCCGAGACCCGGGAACGGCTGACCGGCTGACGGTACGCGACCACGGCCAGAGTCTCCAATGCGGCCTGTGTCAGCCGTGCCTGCTGGCCGTCCAGGACGAAGCCCTCCACGGCGTCCGCGTACTCGGGGCGGGTGTAGAAGCGCCAGCCGCCGGCCACCAGCCGCAGGTCGAAACCGCGGCCCTGGCGCGTGTACTCCTGCGAGAGCTCGCGCAGGGCGAGCGCGACCTGACGGCGCGGGCGCTGCAACACCTTGGCCAGGTGTTCTTCGGTGGCGGGCTGGTCGATCACCATCAGGACGGCTTCCAGCGCGGGCTTGAGGGGCAGCCCGGCGACGGCGAGGGCACCGGCGGGCGGCGCCTCGGGGTCCGCCGGGGCGTTGTGGGCCACGGCCTCGGGGGCGGTCCCGGGTACGGCTTCAGGGGTGCCCCCGGGTACGCCTGTCTGCGCTCCGGCCGCCGGTCCGGCCGCCGGTTCCGTCTCCGTTTCCGCTCCCGGGACGCCGTACGTCTCGTCCGCCGCGTATGCCTCGCGCGGCTCCCGTGCCTCGTACGACTCCTGTGCCTTGTGCGTCCCGTCCGCCGCGTACGTCTCGTCCGTACCGTTCACGCCTGCTCCGCCTCTTCCCGTCGCTCTTCCTGCTGCTTCGGCCCGCCGTCCGGGGCCGGCGGGCCGGGCTCCCGGTCGAACTCGTCCGTGACCACCGGCCGTGCCCCCTCTCCGCCCGTCCAGCGGACCGTGAGCGCCCCCAGGGCCTCTTCCTGCTCCAGGACCACCACCCGCTCCCGGTAGAGCTCCAGAAGCGCCAGGAAGCGCGCCACGACGGTCAGGGTGTCCCCGGCGTCCTCGGTCAGCTCACCGAAACCGGCCTCCCCCACCTCCCGCAGCTTCGCCATGAGCACCTCGGCCTGTTCGCGCACGCTCACCAGCGGCGCGTGGATGTGCTCGACGTACACCTGCGGCCTGGGCCTGGGCCGCATCGCCTGCACGGCGAGCCGCGCGAAGCCCTCGCCGCCGATTCCGATGACGACCTCCGGCAGCAGCTCGGCGTGGTGCGGCTCCAGTCCGACCGTACGGGGGTGGCGCCGCGCCTCGTCCTCCAGGCGCCCGCTGAAGATGTCGGCGATCCGTTTGTAGGCGCGGTACTGGAGCAGCCGGGCGAACAGCAGGTCACGGGCCTCCAGCAGGGCGAGATCGGCCTCGTCCTCCACCTCGGCGACCGGCAGCAGCCGGGCCGCCTTCAGGTCCAGCAGGGTGGCCGCCACGACCAGGAACTCCGTGGTCTGGTCGAGGTCCCAGTCCGGTCCCATGGCACGGATGTGCGCCATGAACTCGTCCGTCACCCGGGACAGCGCGACCTCGGTGACGTCCATCTTGTGCTTGGAGATCAACTGGAGCAGCAGGTCGAAGGGGCCCTCGAAGTTGTCCAGCCGTACGGTGAACCGCCCGCCGTCGGCCCCTTCCGCGGTCTCCCCGGCCCCTTCGGTCTTCCCGTCGTCCCCAGTCCTCCCGTTGTCCCCGGTCTTCGCGTTGTCCCCGGTCCTCGCGTCCTCGGCGGTACCGGCCTGAGCGCCGGACTCCGTGGGAGCGGGCGGCGGATCCTCGGGCCAAGGGCCCCGCCCCAGCGCGCGGCGCCCCGTACGGGAAGCAGGCGGAGCGGGGGGAGGGAAGGGCGGTGAGGGAGGAGAAGAAGGCGAAGGGGGAAAAGGCGCGTCGTCGTCCGTCGTCGGCATCGTGGTCCATGGTGCTGCGGTCCCCGTGCCGAGGGCTACGGGCTGGTCGCGGCCTGCTGTGGGATTCCCCTGATCAGCCCCGGCCGGGGACGCAGGCTATCCCGCCGCTTCGGCTCCGCCGCGCACCCGGTCCGGTCCGGCCCGCCGCATGACCTCGTACGGGATCTCGGGCCCGGGTCCCGGGCCGGGCCGCAGATGCGCACCGCCGGCCCGCACCACCCGTCCGGACCGCTGTGGCGCATCACCGGCCCGGACCACCGGCCGGACTGCCGGACCGGCCGGTGGGGTCTTGCGGGCCGCGCCTGAAAGGCCGTACGGCACCGTCGGGCAGCCGTCAGGGGCTCAGCCGTCAGGCACCTCGGCTCCGACGGAAACTAACGCCCCCGCAGGCGGCGGACCAGGATGCTGGCGTCACCGCGCGACTCCAGGTCGGCCAGGACGACGGCCACCGCCTCGCGGACGATGCGGCCCCGGTCCACGGCCAGGCCGTGTTCGCCGCGCAGCACCAGCCGCGCGTGCTCCAGGTCCATCAGTTCCTCGGCGGAGACGTACACGGTGATCTTCTCGTCGTGCCGCTCCCGGCCGCTGGGGCGCCGGTTGGCGCCGCGGCCCCGGCGGCGTGGCTGGCCCGTCTGCTGGGCCGCGGCCGGTGCGGCGGCGGTGCCGTTCTCGGCGGGCTCCTGCCGGCGGCGGCCCTTGGGCGCCTGTGTCTGTGCTGGTGCCTGTGGCTCCGTCTCGCGTCCGCTGTGTTCGACCGGCGCGGCGGTGCCCGCGTCCGGCCCCGCACCGTTCTCCCCGCTCCGCGTGCCGGGGGTCTCGCCGTCCGCCGGCTGCCGGGGGCGGGGCGTGGTCTCCGGCTGCGGCGCGTCCGCCGCCGGGTCGGGCTCGCCGCCGGGAGCCGGTACCCGGGGCGTCTCGCCGCCCGCGGGGGTGCCGTTGGCCCCTCGGCGGGGGGAGGACGACTGCAGCGCCATCCCCCCGGTGGTGCGGAACAGTTCGTCGGCTCCCGGCAGACTCACTCGGCGTGACACCGGGCGAGCACCTCCCTGGCGAGCTGACGGTAGGCGGCGGCACCGACGGAGTTGGACGCGTACGTGGTGATCGGCTCGCCCGCGACGGTGGTCTCGGGGAAGCGGACCGTACGGCCGATGACGGTGTGGTAGACGTGGTCGTCGAAGGCTTCCACGACGCGCGCCAGGACCTCGCGGCTGTGCACGGTCCGGGAGTCGTACATCGTCGCCAGGATGCCGTCGAGTTCCAGTTCGGGGTTGAGCCGCTCCTGGACCTTCTCGATCGTCTCGGTGAGCAGCGCCACACCGCGCAGGGCGAAGAACTCACACTCCAGGGGGACGATGACCTTGTGAGCCGCCGTCAGGGCGTTGACCGTGAGCAGGCCGAGCGAGGGCTGACAGTCGATCACGATGTAGTCGTAGTCCGCCATCAGCGGCTTCAGGGCGCGCTGCAAGGTCGACTCGCGGGCGACCTCGCTGACGAGCTGGACCTCGGCGGCCGACAAATCGATATTGCTGGGCAGCAGGTCCATGTTGGGGACCGCGGTCTTCAGCAGGACCTCGTCCGCCGACATCCCCCGCTCCATGAGCAGGTTGTAGACCGTCAGGTCCAGTTCCATCGGGTTGACGCCGAGGCCGACCGACAGGGCGCCCTGCGGGTCGAAGTCGACCAGCAGCACCCGGCGTCCGTATTCGGCGAGGGCCGCGCCCAGGTTGATGGTCGAGGTGGTCTTGCCGACCCCGCCTTTCTGGTTGCACATCGCGATGATCTTGGCGGGACCGTGGTCCGTCAGTGGCCCGGGGATCGGGAAGTACGGCAGTGGGCGCCCGGTCGGGCCGACGCGCTCACGGCGCTGGCGCGCGGCGTCGGGCGCGAGCGTGGCCGCGTATTCGGGGTCCGGTTCGTACTCCGCGTCCGGATCGTAGAAGTGCCCCTCGGGCAGGTCGTCGTAGTCGGCGAGCCGGGCGGGATCTTCACTGCCCTGGTCGCCGGCCATGGCGTTCACGTGATGGCCGTCCATGCTCTGGTGGGCTGTCGTGGTCGTGCTCTGATGGGCTGCGAAGGTGTGGACAGCGACGGAGCCGACAGCCTTGAGCCCCGAGGACCCCTGGCCCCGTGCAACCGCTCCTGGTCGTCCACCTCCGGGAGAAAATGTCGACTCATTCACAAGTCGTCTTACCTCCTTGGATGTGACCAGGAAACTTATCGATAGGTCAGCGTGGCAGCATGCCGACGGTTGGCGACTCTATGGCGTGTCGGGCATCCGCAGCAACACAATCCACCGGACCCGGCCCGATGTGTCGGCAATCGAACGGCCTGATGTCAAGGGTGCCAGCACCACAAGCCCGATGTTTCGAGGGTGTACGAATCGGTTAATGGGTTGCGTTCGCGGCGAGTTGGGGACCGCCCGGTCCATGCCGGACATCCGGCGTGTTGCCAACGCGGCCGGCCGGGCCTTGTCGACAAGGCCCGGCCGGATGTGCGTCATTGACGCGCGGCGTTGACGTTCCGGAAGAGAAACATCACAGCCGAGAAGCGTTTCAGCCCAGGAGCGAGCTCAGCTCGACCGACTCCAGGCCGTGCGCCTCGGCGACGGAGGGGTAGACGACCTTGCCGTCGTGGGTGTTCAGGCCCTTGGCCAGCGCGGCGTCCCGGCGCAGCGCCTCGACCCAGCCGTTGTTGGCCAGCGAGACGATGTAGGGCAGCGTCGCGTTGGTCAGCGCGTAGGTGGAGGTGTTCGGCACCGCGCCCGGCATGTTGGCCACGCAGTAGAAGACCGAGTTGTGGACCTGGAAGGTCGGCTCGGCGTGGGTGGTGGGCCGGGAGTCCTCGAAGCAGCCGCCCTGGTCGATCGCGATGTCGACAAGGACACTTCCGGGCTTCATCTTGGCGACCAGTTCGTTGGTGACCAGCTTGGGGGCCTTGGCACCCGGGATCAGGACGGCGCCGATGACCAGGTCGGCCTCGACGACGGCCTTCTCCAGCTCGAAGGCGTTGGAGACGATCGTCTGCACCTTGGTGCCGAAGATCTTGTCGGCCTCGCGCAGCTTGTTGATGTCCTTGTCCAGCAGGGTGACGTGGAAGCCCAGGCCCACCGCGATCTGCACGGCGTTCCAGCCGGAGACGCCACCGCCGATGACGACGGCCTTGCCGGCGGCGACACCGGGGACACCGCCCGGCAGCACACCGCGGCCACCGACCTGGCGCATCAGGTGGTACGCGCCGACCTGCGGGGCGATGCGGCCTGCGACCTCGGACATCGGGGCGAGCAGCGGGAGCTGCCGGTTCGCGGTCTCCACCGTCTCGTACGCGATCGCGGTGGTGCCGGACTCCAGCAGCGCGTCGGTGCACTCGCGGGAGGCGGCCAGGTGGAGGTAGGTGAAGAGGGTCTGGTCCTTGCGGAGGCGGTGGTACTCCTCCGCGATCGGCTCCTTGACCTTCAGCAGCAGGTCGGCGGTGGCCCAGACCTCGTCGGCGGTGTCCAGGATGGTGGCGCCGGCCGAGGTGTACTCCTCGTTGGCGATGGAGGAGCCGAGGCCGGCGTCCTTCTCGACGAAGACCTGGTGGCCGTGGCGGACCAGCTCGTTCACACCGGCCGGCGTGATCGCCACCCGGAACTCGTTGTTCTTGACCTCGCGGGGGATGCCGACCTTCACGTCGATCACGGTCCTTGTAAGAGAGCTAGCAGGGGAAAATCCATACATGCGAGGCATGCCGGAAGTGACCGCGATAGCCGCGGCCCAGCCAGTCTATTGAAGGATCTCTCGTTGTCTAGCCTTGCAAAGCATCAATCTCATCTGGAAGCACTGGCGGTTTCGTAGGTCACTCAGGGTGATCTAGGAGGAGTCGTTCCGCTAGGTAGCGGTGCGTCCGGGCCGCCGCCGGGTCATCGAGCCGTTCACAGGCGTCGGCCAGCCTGAGCTGCAGCGCAGCCTCCAGGCGCCCGTCCCCGACCCGGCCCGCCAGAGCCAGCGCCTCCTGGCAGGTCCGCCGGGCCTCCCTGGGGCGTCCCGCGTATTCCTGGACCCGCGCCACCTCTCCCATCGCCCGTGCCTGTTGCGTCACATCCCGAGCCTGCGGTACGCCCCCACGGCGGCCCGCCACTCCTTGAGTGCCTCCCCCCAGCGTGCCGCGTAGGTGTGCACCGCGCCCAGCCGGCCGTGCAGCCGGGCGGCGTCGCTCCGCTCCCCCGGGTCAGCCGCAGCTCCAGCGCCCGCCCGTACCAGTCGGCGGCCCGCTGCCAGTCCCCCAGCTCCGTGTACGTGCCGCCCAGCGACTCCAGTGCGCGCCCGGCGGCCACCGCGTCCCGTACGGAGCGGGCGGCGTCCAGCGCGGCCCGGTACCGGGCCAGTGCGTCCGCGGTCCGCCCGGCCTGGGAGTCCAGGTCACCGAGGTTGAGCAGCGCGGCGGCGGCCTCCCGCGCCAGCCCGCGCCGCTCGGCGACCTCCAGGACCAGGCCGTGCAGCCCGTACAGGTCCGGCGCCGCGGCCTGCGCCCCCTGATGGGTGATCAGGGTCCGGACCAGAGCCGCCATCAGCCGCCGGTCCAGCGTGTCCAGTTCACCGTCGGCGACGGCGATCCGGGCCGCGTCCAGCAGCGCCGAGCGCCGGCCGGCCAGCCACTCCGCGGCGGACCGCGAGGAGGTGAAGCGCAGCGAGCGCGGCAGCCCGGCGACCTTCTTGCGGGCCGGGGAGTCGGCGGGCTCCCCCATCGCCCGGCAGGACTGGAGCAGCCGTACGGTCCGCTCCAGCATCCGCGCACGGGCGAGCTGGATCTCGGCCGGCCGCTCCCGTTCCAGGAGCAGCGCCCGCGCGAAGGCGTGGAGGCAGCCCGGCAGCCGGTACTGCGGCTGGGGCGCGGCGTCGGCGGGCAGCCCCGGCGGGACCGCGGGGACGGTCCGGCCGGACCGCTCCACCAGCGGCGTCCGCCTCGGAGACCGCGGGCACTCCGGGCCGCCCGCCCCCTCGCCCGGCCGCTCCCCTTCCGTACGCAGCAGGCCCAGGTCCACGAAGTCACGCAGCGTGGTCTCCGCGGCGGCGACCGAGCACCCCGCGAGCGCGGAGGCGGTATGGGCGTCGACCAGACCGGCCGGGGCGAGGGTGATCAGCCGCAGTATCCGGGCGGCGGTCGGCGGCAGCGTGTCGTACACGAGCCTGAAGGCGCGGACCGTCGGCCGGTCCACCACCGGGCCGTCCTGCGGCACGCCCTGGTCCCGCAGTGCCTGGAGCAGATCGGCCACGGAGGACTTGGGGCGGGCGGCGAGCCAGCCGCCGGCCAGGACCAGGGCGGCGGGCCGGCCGCCGCACTCCTCGGCGACGGACTTCGCCGAGCACGGATCGACGGTGATCCGGGTCGGGCCCGCATAACGGGCCAGCAGCTCGACGGCGGCAGCGCCGTCCAGGCCGCCGAGCGTGCACGGCCGTACGTCGGAGATACCGGTCAGCGGGCCCTCGGAGACCGCCACGACCAGGCAGCCCGGGGCGTCCGGGAGCAGCGGTTCGACCTGCGCGGCGCCCGGGGCGTCATCCAGCAGCAACAGCGCGCGGCGGTCGGCGAGGGCGGTGCGCAGCACCTCGGACAGCTCGTCGTCGCCGGCCCCCGGCGGTACCGGGACGCCGAGGCTGCGCAGCAGCTCACCGGCCGTACGGTCCAGAGGGGCGGGCCCGCCGCCGGGCAGGCTCAGCCGGGCCCGCAGCACGCCGTCGGGATACTCCCCGGCGAGCTGCCGGGCCAGCTCCTCCGCCAGCGCGGTACGGCCCGAGCCCGGACGTCCGGCGATCAGTAGGACCCGGCTGCGCGAGCCCCTGCGGCCGGAGAGGGTGTCCAGGCCGGTGCGCTCGATGTCGGAGCGCAGCTCCTTCAGCTCGCGGTGCCGCCCGATGAATCCGGTGGGGGGCGAAGCGGGGGCGGGGACCGGGGACGTGGCGGGGCGGCGTTCCTTGGGGGACTTGGTGACCGTGGTGGCTGTGCTGGACGTGGTGGCTGCGCCGGCTCCGGTGACTGTGGCGGCTCCGGTGACCGTTGCGGTACGGGGAACGGCGCCGGCCTCGGTGGCGGAGGTCACGGCGGCAGGAGTCCCCTCGGTGGCGGGCGGGGCCGCTTCGGTGACGACCGGGCCGACCGGATCCGCGGGCGCGGTGCCGGCCGGAGCCGAGGCGGCGACGGGGGCCGGGGCCGCAGCGGTGACCGGGGGTGCGGGCTCGCCGGTGGGCGCGCAGACTTCCGGGGCGGGTGCCGCACCGGAGGCCGTTTCACAGGCCGCCCCGGCCGTCGCCGCGGATGCCGCCCCGGACGTCGCCGCGGATGCCGCCCCGGCCGCCGCTCCCGCGGTCGTACCGGCTGCCGCTCCCGTCGTCGTACCGGGCGACGCTCCCGGGGCCGCACCCGAGCCCGGCCCGGGCTCCGGCCGCTCCCCGGCCGCCGGGCCGGCTCCCACCGTCGTCTCCGGCGGGACGCGCCCGCCGCCCACCGCCTGTTCCGTCACGGGCACGCTCCCGTCCTACCTGCACCGATGATCCCGCCATGGTCGCGACGGGAACGCGACCGAGCGTAGTTCACGATCCGTCACCGGCCGGGAGGAGCAGGGCGGTCGGGTCACCCGTCCGGTGCAGACCATGATCGAACCGTGCGGCACGGCAGAGCGGGGACCCGGCCAGCTCCGGCGAGGCACACAGGAAGATCCATGCGGCCGGATCCGGCGTCCCTCAGGCTTGGAACGGCCGGGCCGGCCACGGGGCCTCCGCCGGGCGCAGCGCGTCCAGCCCGTCCCCCGCCCGCGCCGCCGTCAGCGCCAGAACGCCCACGACCAGACAGTTGTTGTGCAGTTCCCCGGCGAGCGCGCCGCGCACCACTTCCTCGGCCGGCACCCGCGCCAGCTCCATGTCGGCCTCCTCCTCGGAGACCTCGAAGCGCTCCCCCTCCACGTCGGACAGGCCACGGGCCAGGAAGATCCGTACGGCTTCGTCGCAGCCGCCGGGCGTGGGGTAGACGTCGATGAGAACCCGCCAGTCCTCGGCCTTGACGTGGGCCTCCTCGTACAGCTCGCGCTGGGCGGCGTGCAGCGGGTTCTCGCCGGGTACGTCCAGCAGCCCGGCCGGGATCTCCCACAGCTTGTGCCGTACGGGGTGGCGGTACTGGCGCAGGACCAGCACCCGGCCCTCCTCGTCCAGGGCGAGCACGGCCACCGAGCCGGGGTGGACCTGGTAGTCACGGGTGACGACGGCGCCGTCCGGCATGACGACCTCGTCCGTGCGGACGCTGGTCTTGTTGCCCACGAACGGCGTCCGGCTCCCGGTGACCTGCCACTCCTCGGGCGTGTCCTTGATCGTCATGCACGTCCTCCTGCAACACGTATGGCTCGGTAACGCTGAATACGCTGTAACGCTGTCACATGCGGCGTCCGGCCCGGGCACGCACAGCGTCCGGGTACGCGGAAGCCGGGGTACGTCCTCGAAAGGCCGTACCCCGGCAACCGTAACCGTCAGCTCACCGGCGCCCCGCGGCGCCCGGCTCCTGCCGCTACTTGGCGGCGCCCGCCGCGCGGCCGGCCTGCTGCCGCTCCACGGCCGCCTTCACGAGACCCGCGAAGAGCGGGTGCGGGCGGGTCGGGCGGGAGCGCAGCTCCGGGTGCGCCTGGGTGGCGACCAGGTAGGGGTGCACCTCGCGCGGGTACTCGACGTACTCCACCAGCTTGTTGTCCGGGGAGGTGCCGGAGAACTGCAGTCCGGCCTTCTTCTCCAGCTCGCCCCGGTAGGCGTTGTTGACCTCGTAGCGGTGGCGGTGGCGCTCCTCCACGTACGGCTGGTCGCCGTAGACCTCGCGCACGATCGAGCCCTCGGCCAGCTTCGCCGGGTACATGCCCAGCCGCATCGTGCCGCCCATGTCGCCCTCACCGGCGACGATGTCCATCTGCTCGGCCATGGTGGAGATCACCGGGTCGGGCGTGGCCGGGTCGAACTCGGTGGAGTTCGCGCCCGGGATGCCCGCGAGGTTGCGGGCCGCTTCGATGACCACGCACTGCAGCCCCAGGCACAGGCCCAGCAGCGGGACCTTGTTCTCGCGGGCGTAGGTGATCGCGCCGACCTTGCCGTCCACGCCCCGGTCGCCGAAGCCGCCGGGGACGCAGATGGCGTCACAGTCCGCGAGCTGCTTCCTGGCGCCCGCCGCGGTCTTGCAGTCGTCGGAGGTGACCCACTTGATCTTCACGCGGGCCTTGTTCGCGAAGCCGCCGGCGCGCAGCGCCTCGGTGACCGAGAGGTAGGCGTCGGGCAGGTCGATGTACTTGCCGACCAGCGCGATCTTGACCTCGTGGTCCGGGTTGTGGACGCGGTCCAGCAGGTCCGCCCACTGGGTCCAGTCCACGTCGCGGAAGGGCAGGTCCAGCTTGCGTACGACGTACGCGTCCAGGCCCTCGGCGTGCACGACCTTGGGGATGTCGTAGATCGAGGGGGCGTCCGGGCAGGCGATGACCGCGGCCTCGTCCACGTCGCACATCAGCGAGATCTTGCGCTTGATGGCGGCGGGGACCTCGCGGTCGGCACGGAGCACGATCGCGTCCGGCTGGATGCCGATGTTGCGCAGCGCGGCCACGGAGTGCTGCGTCGGCTTGGTCTTCAGCTCACCGGAGGGGCCGATGTAGGGGAGCAGCGAGATGTGGACGACGAAGACGTTGTCCCGGCCGACCTCGTGGCGGACCTGGCGGACGGTCTCCAGGAACGGCAGCGACTCGATGTCGCCGACGGTGCCGCCGACCTCGGTGATCACGACGTCGACGTCCTCGGACGCCAGCCGCCGGATGCGGTGCTTGATCTCGTTGGTGATGTGCGGGATGACCTGCACGGTGTCGCCCAGGTACTCGCCGCGCCGCTCCTTGGCGATCACCGTGGAGTAGACCTGGCCGGTGGTGACGTTCGCCGAGCCGTCGAGATCGACGTCCAGGAAGCGCTCGTAGTGGCCGATGTCCAGGTCGGTCTCGGCCCCGTCGTTGGTGACGAAGACCTCACCGTGCTGGAAGGGGTTCATCGTCCCCGGGTCGACGTTCAGGTACGGGTCGAGCTTTTGCATCGTGACCCGAAGGCCCCGCGCCTTGAGCAGCGCACCCAGGCTGGAGGCGGTGAGCCCCTTGCCGAGCGAGGAGGCGACGCCCCCGGTGACGAAGAGGTGCTTGGTCGTCGTGCCTGTGTTGTTCCGAAAGGCAGTGGGCGGCATGGCCAAGAGGGAGCTCCCGTGGTCGCGAGGTGGAGAGTGCGATCCGGCGCCGTCCCGGAGGCTTCCGGGGTGCCGTCGCTGCGGTTCGGGGGTGCCGTGACTTGCGCTCAGGCCCACCGGTCCACGGGGTACCAGGCTATCAGCGACCGGACACGGTCGCGCCCGGCCACGCTCGCGGCGGCCGACGTGACCGAGGCCACCCGTTCGGCCGATCACCGTACTGCCCCGGCGGCACGCGGATCACTTGCGTGCGTCGTATCCTGCTCGGACACTCGCTATGAGCCGTCCGGCACGGCACCACCCCCGCCCGATTTCCGGACCAGGCGCTCGGCGCAGTTACATGGGCAGGACGGACAGATCACACGTCCCATGGGGGGCGTCACTCCAGTTCGACGGGAGATGTACGTGGCCGGGCGCATCGAGGACTACGCACTCATCGGCGATATGCAGACCGCCGCTCTGGTGTGCAGGGACGGCACGGTGGACTGGCTGTGTCTGCCGCGTTTCGACTCACCGGCGGTGTTCGCGGGCCTGCTGGGAACCGAGGAGAACGGGTTCTGGCGGATGGGGCCCGCCACGAGCCCGGAGGGGCAGCCGCAGCCGGCCGACCGGCGCCGGTACCGGGGCGATTCGCTCGTACTGGAATCCGAATGGGACACCCCGCGCGGCACGGTCCGCGTCATCGACTTCATGCCGCCGCGCGACGGCGCGCCCCAGTTGATCCGCGTCGTGGAAGGGGTCAGCGGCCGGGTGCCGATGCGCTCGGCACTGCGCATGCGGTTCGCGTACGGATGGGTCGTGCCGTGGGTGCACAAGGTCGGCACCCGTACGGTCGCGGTCGCCGGACCGGACTCGGTGTGGCTGGACACCGACGCCGAGACCTACGGCAAGGACCTGACGACGTACTCCGACTTCACCGTCTCCCCCGGTGAGCGGATCGCCTTCACCCTCAGTTGGCAGCCCTCCCACCACCAGGAGCCGGGCCTGCCGGACCCGGAGGGCTCCCTGGAGGCCACCGAGGAGTTCTGGCGCGAGTGGGTCGAGCACTGCACGTACCACGGCCCCTACCGGGACGCGGTGGTGCGCTCGCTGATCACCCTCAAGGCACTGACGTACGCGCCCACCGGCGGCATCGTCGCGGCGCCCACCACCTCACTGCCCGAGGACATCGGCGGCTCCCGCAACTGGGACTACCGCTTCACCTGGCTGCGGGACGCCGCCATCACCCTCTCCTCGCTGCTGCGCACCGGCTACCGCGAGGAGGCCCGCGCCTGGCGCGAGTGGCTGCTGCGGGCGGTGGCCGGCGACCCGGAGAACCTCCAGATCATGTACGGGATCGCGGGCGAACGGGAGTTGGGCGAGAACGAGCTGACCTGGCTGACGGGATACGAGAACTCCCGGCCGGTCCGGGTCGGCAACGGCGCCGCCGGACAGCTCCAGCTCGACGTGTACGGCGAGGTCACCGAAGCGCTGCACCTGGCGCACAACACCGGGCTGGCCCGCAACGACTACGCCTCCCTCCTCCAGCTCAAGCTGATCCAGTGGGTGGAGAAGCACTGGGACGAACCGGACGAGGGCATCTGGGAGGTGCGCGGCCCGCGCCGCCACTTCGTGCACTCCAAGGTGATGACCTGGGTCGCGGTGGACCGCACGATCAAGCTGATCGAGTCCGGCGACGTGGACGGCCCCCTGGAGCGCTGGAAGGAGCTGCGCGAGACCATCCACCGCGACGTGTGCGAGAAGGGCTACGACCCGCAGCGCAACACCTTCACCCAGTCCTACGGCTCCAAGGAACTGGACGCCTCGCTGCTGCTGATCCCGCAGATGGGCTTCCTGCCGCCGGACGACAAACGCGTCATCGGCACGATCGAGGCGATCCAGCGCGAACTGGGCACCGAGGACGGCTTCATCCTGCGCTACCCGACGTCCGGCGAGGACGCGGGCGTGGACGGCCTGGAAGGGGACGAAGGGGCCTTCCTGGCCTGCTCGTTCTGGCTCGCGGACGACCTGGCGATGATCGGCCGGGTCGAGGAGGCCCGCAAACTCTTCGAACGGCTGCTCGCGCTCCGCAACGACCTGGGCCTGTTGGCTGAGGAGTGGGACTCCAAGCGGCAGCGCCAAGTGGGCAACTTCCCGCAGGCGTTCAGTCACGTTCCGCTGATCGACACGGCGCTGCGGCTGACGGCCAGCGGGGCGTACGGGGCGTAGGGCGTGGGGATCGGGGCGTCGTACGCGTAGGTGCGGGAGGTGCGGGAGGTGCGGGAAGTGGGGGCGCAGGGCCGGATGAGCCCGGGTGGGCCTGGATGAGCAGTGCCCCGCACGGCAGCGGAATTCTGTTGCGACGGGACGGGTGAGCCCGGTGGGGTACCTCCATGGACGGTGCCATGGAGCAGGTGCGAGGGACCAGGCCGGGAAGAGACCGCGGGGTCACGACGCGACCGGCTCCGTGGCACAGGCCGACACGGCACAGGCCCGCGTGGCACAGGCCGGCGGTGCTCGTGGCCCTCATGCCGGCCGCCTTCACCTTCAACACCGCGGAGAACCTGCCGATCGGCCTCCTGGAGCTCATCGCCGACAGCCTGCACGTACCGGTGCCGTCGGTCGGTCTCCTGGTCACCGGTTACGGCGTGACGGTGGCCCTCGCCTCCTTGCCGCTCGCCCACGTCCTGCGGGCCGTGCCCCGGCGTCACGTGCTCACGGGGCTACTGGCCGCCCTGGTCGCATCCAGCCTGGTCGCGGCCCTGGCCACCTCCTACTGGCTGCTCCTGGTGGCGCGGCTGCCGACCGCGCTCGCCCAGGCGCTGTTCTGGGCCGTGGCGGGACCGGTCGCGGTGGGCCTGTTCGCGCCCGGGATCCGTGGGCGTGTGGTCGGGGCGCTGTCCGTCGCCGGTTCCCTCGCGCTGGTGGCCGGTGTCCCCGCCGGGACCTGGCTGGGCCGGCGGAGCGGCTGGCCGGTGCCGGTCGCCGTACCGGCGGCCCTGGGGCTCGTCTGCCTGGTGACCATCGCCGTACTGCTGCCGACCTCGCGTCCGCGAGAAGAGGCCGCCGCCTACGGAACCGCTCCCGACGCCCGCCGGTTCGGGACCGTACTGGCGGCCGGAACCCTGTCCGCCACCGGGGCGTTCGCGGGATACACCTACCTCGTGAAGTTCCTGGGTGAGGTGACAGGGTTCTCTCCGGGGGCGGTCAGCGCCCTGTTCATGGCCTTCGGCGTCGCGTGTCTGGCCGGGGCGAGCGTCACCGGCGCGTTGCTGGACCGCTTCGCGCACTCCGCGCTGATCGCTGCCGTGGCCACACAGGCGGTGGGCATGCTCGGCCTGTACGCGGCCGGCACCGATCCGGTCGCCGCGGTGATGTTCCTGGTGCTGACGGGCGCCGCACTGGGACCGGTGTTCATGGCCACCCAGCACGCGATACTGCACTGCGCGCCGGGCCGTACGGACATCGCCCTCGCGGCGAACTCCGGTGCCTACAACGCCGGTATCGCGGCGGGCGCCGCGTTCGGCGGACTGGTTCTGCCGCTCGCCGGTGTGCGGGGCGCCTTCCTCCTCGGCGGGCTGCTGACCGTCGGAGCCTGCGCGGTGCTCCTCGGCGGGCGGCATCCGACGCGTTACGTACCCGAGTCCGCCGAGTAGAGCCGCGGGCCGCGCCTCAGGAGACCGCCGCCGAGCCACCGCCGCTCCACGACCGCTCGTACGCTGTGCCGCATGCCAGGAACCCCGCACGCGCCGACCGATCCGTCCGACGGCCCCTGCCCGGGCGTCGAGCCGTCCCCGGACACCGGGCCGTCCCCGGGCCGCGACCGTACGGCGCACACCGCACAGACAGCACATACCGCGCCCATGGCACACACCGCGCGGGCCGCCGTACAGCGCCGTACCGTCAAGGTCTTGATGGCCGCCCAGGTCATAGCCGGTGTCGGCATCGGAGCGACGCTCTCCTCCGGGTCGCTGCTGGTGAGCCGGCTGACCGGGTCCGACGCCGCGGCCGGCCTCGCGACCACCTGCACCACCCTCGGCGCCGCCCTGCTCGGCATCCCGCTCGCCGGCCTCTCCCGGTCCCGGGGGCGCCGGGTGGGGCTCGGCACCGGCTGGCTGCTGGCCGCCGCGGGCGCGCTGCTCGTCCTGACCGCCGCCCGGCTCGGCTGGTTCCCGCCGGTCCTCCTCGGCTGTCTGCTCATAGGCTCCGGCACCGCCGCCAACCTCCAGTCCCGCTATGCCGCCACCGACCTCGCCGAGGACGGCGACCGGGCCCGTTCGCTGTCGCTGGTCGTCTGGTCCACCACCGTGGGCAGCGTCATCGGCCCCAACCTCTCCGGCCCCGGCGAGCCGATCGCCCGCGCGCTCGAACTTCCCGAGGAGGCCGGTACGTTCGTCTTCTCCGTCCTGGCCTTCGTGCTGGGCTGGGTGGTGATCTGGTTCCTCCTGCGGCCCGATCCGCTGCGCCCGGCCGCCGTCGACAGCTCCACGGCGACCGTTTCCGGGGCCTCCCTCCCGGCCCGTACGGCCGCCGCGCTGCGCCACGTACGGTCCTCGCCCGCCGCCCTGCTCGGACTGATGTCCCTGGTCCTGGGGCATGCCGTCATGGTCTCCGTCATGACCATGACGCCTGTCCAGCTCACCCACCACGGCGCCACGCTGCACATCGTCGGCCTCACCATCAGCCTGCACATCGCCGGGATGTACGCCCTCTCGCCCCTCGTGGGCCGGCTCACCGACCGCGTCGGGCGTGCCCCCGTCATCGTCCTGGGACAGCTCCTCTTCGTCGCCGCCGCGCTGGTCGCCGGGACCGCCGACGGCTCCCAAGGGGCCACCGCCACCGGCCTCGTCCTCCTCGGCCTCGGCTGGTCCTGTGCGACCGTCGCCGGTGCGACGCTGCTCACCGAGGCCACCGCCGCCGAACACCGCTCCGAGGTGCAGGGGCAGTCCGACGCGCTGATGAACCTGGCCGGAGCCGCCGGCGGTGCGCTCTCCGGCGGCGTCGTCGCGCTGGTCGGCTTCGGCGGGCTCAACGCCGCCACGGCGCTTGTGATCGCCCCGGTCGCCGCCCTCGCCGTACGACAGCTCGTCCGTGCCCGGTGAACCGGTGAACCGGTGAATCGATGAACCGGCAGGACCCGCCGTGCCTCCTGCCTCCTGCCTCCTGCCTCCTGCCTCCTGCCTCCTGTCCAAGCGACCCACAGCCCCCAAGCGCCCCCACTCCCCGACGATCGTCACCAAGGCGTGAGGGTGAGAGTCATCTCGCGCGGCGCCCCGTCCTCGATGTACGGGGCGAAGCCGGCCACGTCGTCGAAGGCGAAGCCGTACGCCCTGCCGTCCACGCTCGCGGCGTGCATGACCCGCGCGTAGTGGTGGGTGAGCCGCTCGCGGTAGAAGAGCGCCGGGTCGGTGGTGGGCTGGACGGCGTGGGCGGTGAGGGTGGAGCGGTTGAGGGCCGCGCCGAGTACGGCGGCGACCGGGCCGCTGACGCCGTCGTTGGGCGCGGCCAGCGCGCCGTCGCAGAACAGGACGTCACGGGTGGTGGGCTTGGCGAAGGAGACCGCCGTGGCCGCCGTGACCGCCGAGGGCCCGGTGAAGGAGAGCCGGCCGGCACGGACCCGTCCGGTGAACGTGCCGGCGCCGGTGGTGACCTTCAAGTCCCTGGACTCGTACGCCGCCCAGGCTCCGTCGATGTACGGCGCGAGGTGATCGCGGGCGAACAGACCGCCGTCCAGGCCGTGCCCCGGGGCGATGACGCGCCGGTCACCGACGACGAGCCGGGAGAAGCCCTCGGTGCCGGCGAGCTCGGCGAAGATCCGGGCGCGGGCACCGTCCTTGAGCGTCCCGGCCGTCTGGTCCCGGGCCCCGGTGAGCCTGATGGCCATCGGGACGCTGAACATGTCGACCATCGTGGTGTTGCAGTGCATCCCGTACTGGTCGTACGTGAACTCCGCGCAGTCGTACGGGACGGGGTAGTTGGGGTCCGAGGGGACCCAGCCCGCCGGATGGGCCAGGGCGGGCCGGCCGTCACCGTCCCGGACGGCCCGGAACTTCAGCCGGGCGCCGAGCGCTACGTAGAGGCGACCGGACATACGGGGCAGCCGCAGGGTCGTGGTGCCGCTCGCGGCCAGCGGCAGCGCGTAGTCGGTGAAGCCGTCCGGACCGTTGTCCTCCAGGGCGACGGGCGCGAGTGTGCCCTCGGGGGTGACCCGTACCTGCCGGGTGCCGTCGTGACCGACGATGTAGATGCGGATGGACGAATTGGCGTAGTGACCGGTGCGGTTGACGATGCGCAGGGGGAGGGTGATGGGGGCGGCGGGCGCTGCGGAACCGAGGGCGGCGGGCCGCCTCCCGGTGGCCGACGCGGCGACCGCGCCGGCCACGGCCGGTATCGCGAGGCCGGACATGGCCTGTACCGCGCGGCCGGAGGTAGCCGGTACGGCGAGACAGCCGAGCAGCCTGCGGCGGTTGATCATGACGTGGCCCCTGTCGAACGGCCCGCGCGGGCTGTACGGAGACGGAAACATGGTCCACCAGGAGCGAACCCCCGGGGCGCGTTGCATCGGTAGGGGTGGCACGGCCCGCGACGGCATCGGGGAACGCCCCGCCCATCGCGAGGTTCAGCAGCAGGAAATGGCCGTGGTGGGTGGCCCTGGCCCAGGTGTCGGCATCCATCTGGGCCGAGGTGACGGAGTGGAACCGCTGCCCGTCCACCGACCAGTTCAAGGACTCCACGGCGCCGCCGCGGTCCAGCTCCAGCGCGTACGTATGGAAGCCGGCCTGGCAGGCGGAACCGGGGCACTCGCGCGAGCCGCCCCTGCCCTGCGTCTCGTTGCAGGGCCCACCCGGGTTCACACCGCAGTGCAACACGCCCCAGACCCTGTTGAGGCCGTTGACGTTCTCCATGACGTCGAACTCGCCGATGCCCGGCCAGTTCCAGTAATTGCCGCGGAAGGCGGCGCCGAGCGTCCAGAAGGCGGGCCAGTAGCCGAGGGCCGCGTCACCGGAGACGTCGGGCATCCGGATGCGCGCCTCGATCCGGAGCTTGCCACCGGCTGGGGCCGCGAAGTCCGTACGCCGAGTCTCGATCCGACCCGAGGTCCACGTGGCACCGTTCTTCAGCGCCGTGATCCTGAGATGCCCGGCCCCATCAAGCTGAACGTTTTCGGGTCGATCGGTGTACGTCTGCCGCTCACCGGTACCCCAGTTGGCCGGACCCCCCGGATAGGACGTCCCCGTATCAACGATCCAGTCCTCCCCCGACGGCCGCGAACCAGCACCCCCACCAAAGTCCGCCCGCCAAACCTCCCGAAAGCCTGCAGCCCCGGCGGAGACGACTGACGCGAGCGCCCCGGGCGCGGGGTTAGTCGGCGCGGCGGTGGTCGGCGCGGAACTGGTCGACATTGGGTTGGTTGGCACGGGACCGGCCGGCACGAGATCGGTCGACATGGGGTCGGCTGGCACGGGGCTGGTCGACATGGGGTCGGCTGGCATGGGACCGGCCGGCACGGGATTGACTGCGGTGAGGTTGACGCTGCCCGGTCCGATTCCGGCCTGATTGATTCCGGCCGGGCTGATTCCTGCCGCGTCGATTCTGGTCGAATCGATTCCGGTCGGGTTCGCCGTGTCGGGGACAGCCGCGGCGTGGGCCGTCCCGGCGGGAACCAGGACCAGGGCGCAGGCCGCCGCAAGTGCGGTGATCGCAGAGCAGAGCACTGCTCTCGTACGCGATCGCCGCTCTCTCCGGGAAGCGGGGGACGCAGAGGAGAGCACCGCTCTCGTACGTAACCGGTGCTCCGGTCGAGAAGCGGCAACCACGAAACGGAGCACCGCTCTCGTCCCAGAGCGACGCTCTCTCTTGAGAGCAGAGGTCACAGAACAGAGCACTGCTCTCGTACGTAACCAATGCTCTCGTCGAGAAGCGGCGATCACAGAACTGAGCACCGCTCTCATCCCGGAGCAGTGCTCTCCTAAGAGAGCAGGAGTCACGGAAGAGAGCGCCGCTCTCGTTTCTGACCGGCGCTCTCCGTAGGAAGCGGGGATCAGAGAACGGAGCACCGCTCTCGTTCGTGAGCGGTGCTCCCCTTCGCCCCCTCGGACTTCTCGGGCCTCTTGAACCTCTTGGACCTCTCGGGCTTTTCGCGCCATGCGTGGCGGACGAACTGGCATGCCCATGACAACCTGACCTTTCCTCGGCAAGGTGGGGCGGTGAGGAATCGGGACCTCGCTGGGGGGTGCACAGCTTGAGAGCGCTCTCATATCGTGTACGGGCACCCTGCCGACTTGACGCCCGGGCGTCAAGTGGCCTTGCAGCCAAAGGAGTTGGTCGGTGTCGAGCCCGATGTGCAGCCCTCGCCCGACCCTGGAGGTGGTCGCCGCGCGGGCCGGCGTTTCCCGTGCCACGGTCTCGCGCGTGGTCAACGGCGGGAACGGCGTACGGTCCGCGGTGGCGGAGAAGGTCCGGCGAGCCGTCGCCGAGTTGGGCTACGTACCCAACAGTGCGGCCCGCTCGCTGGTCACCCGGCGGACCGGGGCCGTCGCCGTCGTGATCGCCGAGCCGGAGGCCCGGGTCTTCTCCGACCCCTTCTTCGCCCAGCACCTGCGCGGCATCAGCCGGGAACTGTCGGCCGCCGACACCCAGTTGCTGTTGCTGCTGGTGGAGGACCGTGCCGATTACGACCGGATCGGCCGTTATCTGTCGGGCGGCCATGTCGACGGAGCGCTGATGTTCTCCTTGCACCGTGACGACCCGTTGCCCGCGATGGCCGAGGCCGCCGGTCTGCCCACCGTGTTCGGTGGCCGCCCCGGCTGGACCGCCCCGACCACGGCGCCCCGCCCGTCCCCCGCCCCCGCCACCGGGACCCGGGCCCAACCCTTGTACGTCGACACCGACAACCGTGGTGGCGCCCGTCAGGCCGTACGCCATCTCCTGGCCACAGGACGCCGCCGGATCGCCGTGATCACCGGACCGCTCGACCAGACCTCGGCCCAGGACCGCCTGGACGGCTACCGCGACGCGCTGGCGCCCGCGGCACCGGACCCGCGGCTGATCGCGGACGGCGGATTCACCGCGTCCGGCGGTGAACGCGCCATGGCCACGCTCCTGACCGCCGCCCCGGACCTGGACGCGGTCTTCGCCTGCTCCGACCTGATGGCCTCGGGCGCGCTGCGTACCCTCCGGGCGTACGGGCGGCGGGTGCCGCGAGACGTGGCGGTGGTGGGCTACGACGACCTGGAGCCCGCAGCCTGGGCGGACCCGCCACTGACCACGGTGCGCCAGGACGTCGAAGAGATGGGCCGCCTGATGGCCCGCCTCTTGCTGAGCCTGCTGTCCTCCCCTGCGACACCCGCCGCCGCAACGTCCGCCACCGCCACGCCCGCCACCGCCGCACCCACCGCCCCACCGGTCCTCTCCCCCGTCATCACCCCCGCCACCTTGGTCGTACGCGAATCCACCTGACCTGCTCGGCGTGGCAGCCGAGACTGGACGACTGGCTCGCCGGAACCGCCCTTAGGGCGCTTCTGATGGATCTCCGCGGCCTCGCGACGCCCGGCACGCACCCTCGCCGCACGGCGCAAAGGGACAGGTGGCTCCGCCACATGACCCTTCACACCGCACACCGAGCGCACGCACCGAACACCGCTCCGTCTTCCACGGAGATCCATCAGAAACGCCCTAGCCGCCACACCGGCCCTGCTCCCCCTGGCCGAGCGCGTCCAGGTCCCGTCAGCCCCGCCGATCCCACTGGCCCCGCCAGGTTCCGCGGCGCGGCAGTTGACGGGCGAAGAACGACGTCACGCAGCGGCGCACCGCCGGCACCGACCGGGCCGGGTCGATCGCGCCGACCAGCTTCCGCCGGCCGTCAGCGGTCATCAGCCCGGCGGCCTGCAACTGTGGCGCCATGGCCGCGTAGTCGGTGAACACCCAATGAGTGGCGTCATCGATCATGCGCCGCCGGGTGCGCCCGCCCGGGTGGGCGAGCATGGCCGACCAGGACCGGTCGAACCGTTCGTCGCGGAAGCCGTCGGTGCCCACCAGGAGCAGCGGCCGGTCCACGCCGTACCTGGCCACCGGGAACAGTTCCCCCGGTCGGCCGGGCACCGTCGCCGGGTGATCCAAGTAGCCTTCCAGGTCGACCGCCGCACCGATACGGCGGTCCTCGTACATCGCTTCGGCGGCGGTGGTCCCGCCGGCCGAGTGTCCGTAGATACCCACCCGCCGCAGGTCCAGCGCGCGGCCGAGGTCCTGGGGCAAGGTGCTTCCGTCGGCGTCCGGGTTCCGCCCGGCCGCGAGGTCCTCCAGCCGGTCCAGTACGAACCGGGTGTCCGCGAGCCGGGTGTCGATCATGGTGCGGAAGACCCCCGCGTCCGTCTGCGGGTTTCCCGGCAGCTCAAACGTACGGACCTTGGCCCGCTGTGCCGTCGGGCGCGGGAACTCGACCTCGGTGGTCTCACCGGGATGGTCCATGGTCACCACCACACAGCCCCGGCTCGCCAGCTCTTCCGCGACGCCGGTGCCCAGGGTGCGCGAATCGCCGCCGCCCGGACTGTAGAGCAGCACCGGTCGCCGTACGGCCTGCGCGGGCGCGTCCACGTACGCGTGGGTGCTGGTGGCTCCCCATCGCACACCACTCTTCGGCAGCTCCCGGTGCACATGAACGGGGTCGATCTTCTCGAACGCTGCCGCCGCGCCCTCGCTCATCTGCGGCGCGAGCGGACGGCCGCGGACGTCACAGGCCGGATAGAAGATCGTGATCATCATTTCCCGTACGGAGATCCCGGCGTTCCACGGGTCGTTCCGGTGCCGGTCGACCAGATGCAGCGTGGTGATCCCGACCCGGTGCGGTCCGGTCGGCGCCGGGAGCCGCAGGACGATGCCGCCCGCCGGCCGTGCCCGCGCGGCACCGGTCGCACGGGTGGCGCCGGTGACACCCGCGGCTCTCGCGCCGCCGCCTCCCGCGATCAACAGCCCGGCAGCCAGCACGGCCGACCCGGCGACGCACCGCCGGCTCACTCCACCTGCCTCCGTACGATCCTCCGCGTCGTACTTCTCACCAGGCATGACTGCTCCCCTCGGGTACACACGTACCGATGTCTGTCGTTTGATGACTGTTGTCGATGTCTGATGCTTGATGCCTGTGTCCGATGTCGTCCCGTGCTGCTTCGAGTTACGTTTTCGGGTGGCACGGCAGTGGTACGACGGGAATGCTGCCCCGGGCGCGAAGTACGGGCGATCCTTCAGGCCCTGCCCGAAACGATGGCGCGGCGCAAACAGAAGAGCAGGAACAGCAGGGAGAGCGGGAAAGGCAGGGAGGGCGGGGAGAGCAGTGATCCGGGTTCATCTCACGGCCGCCGACTTCGCCCGGGTACGGTTCGCTCCCCGGCCGGCCCCGTTGCAGGAACTGAACGTGGCCCTGATGAAGATGTGTCTCCGCGACGAGGAACTGCTCTTCGGCCGCTGGAGACGACGGCTGCTGCGGTCCTTGCCGGGCGCGGTCCGGCCGATGGCGGATCTCGTCCCCGCCGGGATGGCCCCGCTCTTCATCGACGTCTTCAGCGACTCCTTGGAGGAGGGGCTGGAGACCGTACGGGCTTCGCCCCCGGCCCTGGTCCGTTCCGAGATCGAGCGGGTGTACGCCGGACACCCGTCCCCGGCACCGCCGTGGGTCCGCCGCCTGCATCACGGGGACGCCGGCGCCTGGCACGTCCTGCGCCGCGCCCAGCACTCGGCCTTCGAGACGGTGCTGCGCCCCCTGTGGCCTTTGGTGCAGGACCTGCACCAAAGGGAGTTCACCCGCCACGCCCTGCTGGCGGCCGAGCACGGCGTCGGTGCCGCACTCACCGGTCTCGTACCGGGCACCGGACTGCGCGGGGACGTCTGGGAACTCCAGGCTCCGTGCGAGCGGGACATCCAACTACGCGGCCAGAGCGTACTGTTGCTGCCCACTTTCCACTGGACCGGCCACCCGCTCGTCTCCCATCTGCCCGGCCGCCCGCTCACCGTGACCTACCCGGCCGGTCCGGGACTGCCACTGTCGCTCGCCACCGGCACGGGTGGCAGACAGGACGCGTACGGCGTGGATGGCGCGCTGGCCGCCGTGCTCGGCCGGACCCGCGTCGAGATCCTGCTGCTGCTCGCGCAGGAGCACACCACCAGCGGCCTCGCCCGGCGGCTGGGCGTCAGCAACGCCACCGCTTCGGCCCACGCCGCCGCGCTGCGCGGCGCGGGTCTGATCAGCACGGTCCGGGCCGGCCGGGCGGTCCTGCACCGGCGTACGTCCCTGGGAAGCCTGCTGGTACGGCGGCACAGCGCGGAGCAGGGCGGAGCGGACAGCGGGGAGCAGCACGGTCACCCGGGAACACGGAGCGAAACCGGACCGGGACCGGAAGCGGGACCGTGACCGGAAGCGAGAGCTGAGCCTCACGGCGCACCCGTACACCGAAGGAACCGGAACCAGCGCCTCCGGCCGGCGGACCACGAGCGGCGGACTACAGGTAGCGTGCGACGCCATGGGGCCGGAAGCACACACCGAAGCGGACACAGCAAACATCACACGTACCGCGCACACCGCACATACCACGGACATCACGGATGTCACCGATACTGCGGAGATCACCGTACGCCGTGCGCTGGAGCTGCCCGCCCTGCGGCGCGGGCTGCCGGAGGTGCTGGCCGGGCAGGACCGGCTCGACCGCCCCGTCCGCTGGGTGCACGCCGGCGAGGTCCCCCATATCGCCTCGCTGCTCAAGGGCGGTGAACTGCTGCTGACCACCGGTCTGGGCCTGGGCACCCGCCCCGCCGAACAGCGTGCCTTCATCAGTGACCTCGCGGACCGCGAGATCACCGCTCTCGTCGTGGAGCTGGGCTCTCGTTTCGCAGCACTGCCCTCGGCGATGGTCGACGCGGCACGGGCGTGTGGCCTGCCCCTGATCCAGTTGCACCGCGAGGTCCCGTACGTGGCGGTGACCGAGGAGATCCACACCGAGATCGTCAACAGTCACTACACCCTGCTGCGCCGCGCCGACGACGTCGTACGCCGGTGTACGGACGTGCTGCTGCGCGGTGGCGGCGCACCAGAAGTGCTCCGGCTGCTGGCCCGCTTCACCGGCAATCCGCTGTGCCTGGAGGCCCCGGACGGCAGTCCGCTGTACGCCGCGGGCCCGGACTGCGGCGGCCCGGCGGACGCCGACCCGCTCCAGGCGTGGGAGGGGCTGCGGGCGGCCGGCCTGCGGGTGGAGGTACCCGGCGGCGGTCACGGCCCCGACGCCGTACGCGCCCACCTCGTCCTGCTGCCCGTCAACACCCCGCTCACCCCCGTCCACCGCATCGCCGCCGAGCGCGCCGCCGGCCTCCTCGCGGTCGTCATGCTCCAGTCGCGCCAGGAGGAGGCACTCGCCGCGCGGGGCCGCGGGGACTTCCTCGCCGACCTGGCGGAAGGCCGGATCACCGCGGCCGAGGCGCCCGGGCAGGCCCGCCTGCTGGGCTTCCGCCCCGGCACCGGCCCGGTCCTCCCTGTGGTGATGCGGCTGCCGTCCGCGCTGCCGGTGCCCGGCGGCTGGGCGCTGCTGGCGCAGACCCTGCGTGAGGAGCTGATGGCGCTGGGAGTGCCCGTCCTGCTGGGCGTACGTCCTGTGGAGGGCCGCGTACCGGTACTCGTCGGGCTGCCGGAGTGCCGGACGCGTACGGACGTCGCCGACCGGGTCGCCGAGGCGCTGCACGCCGGTGTCCTGCGCGCCGGGCTCGACCGCCGCGGCGCGCGGCGGCCGGTGGTGGTCGTCGGTACGGCGGGTGACTGGGCGGCGGTGGGGCCCGGCCTGCGGCACGCCGCCGAGGCGGCGTGCGCGGCGCAGGGCCTGCCGGACCGGCCCTGGCACGACGCCCGCCGCCTGGACATCGAACTGCTGCTGTGGCGGATGCGCGAACACCAGGACCTGGCGGAGTTCGTGGAGCGCGCGATCGGCCCCCTGCTGGCACACGACCGCGGCGCGCGCCAGCCGCTGCTGCCCACCTTGGAGGCGTACCTGGCCAGCGCGGGCCGCAAGGCCGAGACGGCGCGCACCCTGAACGTCAACCGCCAGACCCTGTACGACCGTCTGGCCCGGATCGCCCAGCTCCTGGGCACGGACCTGGACGACCCACAGACAGTTCTGGGCCTCCGACTGGCTTTGCGCGCCCGGCGTCACACGGAACGGGCTTAGCACGCCGCCGGAGCGGTACGGCCCCGGCCGGCCGGCGCCTGTATGGGCTCGACGAAGGCGGCACCGCCACTTTGGGCGTGGGTCGGCGCCAAGACCCGTCCAGCATTCCCTCCCGCGGACGATCTGTCCGTCACGTACGGTCCAGAACGACACCGCGCGAAAGGTCCCGGCGGTTTCGTGCGGGACCTCGATCTCGGAGACGGCGTTCTCCCTGCCCGCCATGCGTTCGCCGCTGACCGGCCACTCGATGACGGCGTCCGCCGTGTTCCGCCGGGCGCCCCCTCCCGGTCCCGCGCCTGCATCCGGTCCCCCAACGCCTCGACCACTCTTCGCGATTCCATGGGACGCACCTTGCCAGACGCCACTGACATCCACGCCTCGGAGCGACTCGGAGCGACTCGGAGCAATCCAGAACGATCCGGAGCGATCCGCGGCGACCCGTGCCGCGCCACCGCTCACCGGCGGGTCTGCATCAGCTCGTCGTAGACGCTGAGCACCTGCGCCACCGTGTCGTCCTCGCTCGGCCAGCTCCTCGCCTGTACCCGGCCCGCCGCGGCCAGTGCGTCCCGGCGGGCCGGGTCGCCGAGCAGGTCCAGGACCGCGCGGGCCAGCGCGGCGGCATTTCCGTACGGGATCAGTTCCGCCGCTCCGCCGACGAGTTCGCGGGTGCCGCCGACGTCCGTGGCGACCAGCGGCACTCCCGAACGCAGCGCTTCCTGGGCGATCAGCGAGCGGGCCTCCCAGCGGCTGGGGAGCAGCACCAGGTCGGCGGCGCCGAGGAGTTCGGGTACGTCGTCGCGGCGACCGAGCAGACGGACCGGCAGCTTGCCGGCGTCGATGCGCCGTTGCAGGGCGGTCCGCAGTTCGCCCTCCCCCGCCACGGCGATCAGCGGCTGCGGGTCCAGCGCGCACCAGGCGCGTGCCGCGTCCAGGAGGACGTCGTACCCCTGATGCCGGTCCAGGCGCCCGACGACGAGCAGCAACGGGCGGCCCACCGCGCCCAGTTCCGCGCGGATCTTGTGGCGTGCGCGGTCCGGCTCCTGTGGCTCGGCGCGGTGCGCCCTGGGAGCGGGGATCGCCACGGGGGCCAGGCGCGCGTCGCGGGCTCCGCGCTCGCGGGCCCGGTCCACGATGTCCGAACAGGCCCCCAGCACGACCGCCGCGGCCCGCGCCACCCGCCGCTCCATCAGGCACACGAGCCGGGCCCGGGTGCCTTCGGTGTGCACTTTGGTGTGCCAGGTGATGACGAGCGGAACGCGACGGCCCCGCGGCCCCTTGAGCGCCAAGGAGGCACGCAGGCCCGCGCGCAGGCCGTGCGCGTGCACCAGGTCGGCGTCCCCGCAGGCCGTACGCAGCGAGGCCACGCTGCCGGGGTCGGCGCGCGGTGGCACCCGTTCGAAGCGGGCGCCCACGCCGGTGAAGTCATACGCGTCCTCGGCGCCGGACGGTGCGCAGACCGTCACCCGTACGCCGCGCGCGACGAGACCGGCGGCCAGGGAGCGGACGTGCGCGGCGCTGCCCGAGCCGCCGCGGCCCAGCACCTGGACCGTACGCAGCGGGGACTCTCCGTGCGACGGGGGCGAAGTGCTGATCACGTGGCGGAACTCCCGGGTCGGTCGGGCGGCTGGGTGAGCGGGCCGGCGTGCGGCCCGATGTGCGGACGTACGGTGGTGCCGACGCACGGACGTACAGACGCTTGGGCGTACAGACGCTTGGGCGTACAGACGTTTGGACGTACGTACGGTGGCGACGGGCACGGCACGAGGCGCGTGCTGAGCCCAGGATGCCAGCCCGCGCCCCCGATCGGGCACCGCCCGCGGACTGTTCCTATGGCGCGCCTCGACCGTACGCCGCCGGGACCACCCACACGAGCGACAAATCACCCACTCCGAGCAGAACGCCCACATCGCCAACATCGCCCGCGAAGCCCTTTTCGCCGCGCCTCACCGCCCTCGTTCACACGGCGTCCGGCGAACCCGGAACTCTGATGGCGAATCCCGCCGGTTGTGCGGCTGTACATCTGTGCCCGCATTTCTTTGTTTCTTCGCATGGCACACCTTCTTGGCCGACCAGGGCGGGTACGCGTTCGAACGGTGGGGCGATGGGGTGATGGGGCATCGAAGCCGGGGACGGCGATTCCGCTTCGACGGCGTTCCCGGGATGCCGACCATGGGTGCATACAGCCGGACCGCCGCCCCGGAGACGACCGTGGTCGAGATGCGCGGCGTGGAACATCTGCCGGAGACCGCCGACCGCTTCGGCGCGGCCCGCATCACCCGTGACCGTCCGGGACGGACGTTCCGCTTCCGAGCGGTCGCCAGGTGGCCCCCGCTCCTCCGGCCGCCTATCCGACTCCGACGGCTCCCGCCGCACGGCTGACGCGGTCGCCGCCGGCCGCCGCCGCGATCAGCGCGGCGGCGTGGGCGGCCAGGCCCGCCCGGCCGTTCCCGGCGACGACGGCCAGGCCCAGAGCGGCGCCGAGGGCGTGCGCGCCCGCGTCGCCGAGCATGGTGCGCTCGCCGAGGTCATCCGTGAGGACCGCCGCCGCGGCTCCCATGGCGGCGGCGGACAGCGGGCCCGCCGGACCACGGCGCAGCAGTCCCGGCGCGCCGATGGCCAGCACGGCGACGGCGGCCCGGCCGGGCCGTACGTCCAGCAGGTTGACCAAGTGAGCCGATCCCGCCGTCACCACGCCTGCCAGCACCTTGTCCAGCGGACGTTCCTTGAGCAGGGCGCCGGCGGCCAGCCCCGCGGCGCCGATGCCGAACAGCTTCACCGCGCCGCTGGTCACTTCTCCTTGGCGGAGTGCCGACAGGTGCGCCCGGAAGCCGCGCCGCGGGTCACCGGCGCCCGCGATGTCGTCGTACCCCCGCAGCCGCCGGCCGCCAGCACCGCCAGTGCCGCCGCGCCGCGCGTACGGGCGGGCAGGCCCGGGGCGCCGGCCACGGCCAGCGCCGTTCCGGCGGCGGTGGCGGGTCCCGCGTGCAGTCCGACCGTGCGGCCCGCGTGGTTCTTCCGCTCCCATACCGGGGCGCCGCCCGGTGGCCGCCTCTTGAGTGCCTCGTACGCGGCCCGGGTCGCCCCGGCCGCCGTCACCAGCACCGCGATCCGTCCGCGTCCCCGAGCCCGTCCAGCCCTTCCCACCCGTCCACGTACGGGTTCCCGACCGGCTCCCCCGCCGTCCGCCACCGCCATGCCGCGCCCCGCTCCTCGTCCGTCCGTGGTCCGCCGTGCCTCCGTGCTCCCTCCACGGAAGCCACAGGATCTTGCCGGACCACCTTACGGCGGGCCTCTCATATGCCCGGAGCCGCCCTCCGCACCCTTGTGAACTGCCCTCACGCCTCCTGGACGAACCGTCCTCACAGCTTCCGCCACCGGGCCATGGCGAAGGAGAAGAGCCCGAACAGCGCCAGCCCCAGGGCGATCACCGCCAGCAGCCAGGGCCCGGCCGGGGTGCCGGCGAACGAACGGAGCGTGTCGTCCATCCCCTTGGCGCTGCCCGGGTCGTACGTGACCGCGGCCCGGACCACGAACACGCCGGCCACCGCCAGCACCCCGCCCGCGCGCTGCCGCCGACCACCCCAGAGCGTCGACGAGTTGCCGGACCCGTCGTGGCATATCGCCCCGTTCGAGGTGTTTGCGGAACGTACGGAGGACGGCGCGGGCCGCTATCCAGATTCCCGCCACGGCGATACCCGCCCCGGCCACACCCACCGCCCACCGGCCGCCCGTCAGGTCCAGGGCCTTGGCCGTGACATCCCGGGACTGCCGGTCGCTGGACCCGCTGCCACTGCCTTTCTCCCCCGCGGCGAAGGACAGTACGGAGAAGCAGACCACGGCGTAGAAGACGAAGCGCCCCGCCGACAGCAGCCGCTTACGGGCCTTGTGACCGTCGGGGCCGGCCGCGCCCACCACGGCCTCCGAGAGCCGCCACAGGGCCATCCCGGCCAGACCGGTCCCCAGGGCCCATATCAGGGCGGTGCCGAACGGCTTCCCGGAGAGCTCCGCCAGCGCCCCGCCCCGGTCGGCCTGTTCGCCGGAGCCGCCGAAGGCGATGCGCAGCGCCAGGACGCCCACGAGGAGATAGATCACGCCCCGGGCCGCGAAGCCGGCCCGCGCGGCGGCCTCCACGGCGGGGCTGTCCGCGGCCCGGCGCGCCGCCGAACGCCCGGCGCCCGGCACTGCTTTCGTCATGTTCATGCGCTGCATGTTCATGCGCTGCCCTCCCGACCGGAGTTCCCGGTGTCAGCGGTGCACAGCACGTGCCCCGGGGCAGCGGGCCGGAAACCCTGCGGCACGGCGGTCACGCCAGGAGCGGAACGACGCAGGGTCCGGTCCCGGTGAAGTCCTCTCACCGGAGGAGGTACGAGAACGCACCCGACGCCACCACCTGGAGGTCGCCTGTCGACCGGGCGCGGAAAAAGAGACGAAGGAATGAAGGGGCGCCCGGACGTGCGCCCTTGAGCAAGCGTCCGTCAGGCGCGCCCTTCAATACCGCCTCTCAGCGTCCTTCAATACCTCCTCGGCGTCCATCAGGCGCGTCCTTCACTACCCCCTCGGCGTCCTTCAGTGCCCCTCAGCACCCGTCAACGCATCAATCGCCCTCAGAACACTCAAAGCACTCAAAGCACTCAAAGCCCCGAACGCGCCGTTTCCAGCAGTTCCTCCGCATGTGCCCGCGCCGTTTCGGAGTCCTCCTGGCCCGCGAGCATGCGCGACAGCTCCCGTACCCGCTCCTCGCCCTCCAGGACCGTGACGCCGCTGCGCGTCACCGACCCGTCATGCGTCTTTTCCACCAGTAGCTGCCGGTCCGCGAAGGCCGCGACCTGCGGCAGGTGGGTGACGACCACGACCTGCGCGGACTTGGCCAGCCGGGCCAGACGCCGACCGACCTCCACCGCCGCCTTGCCGCCGACGCCCGCGTCGACCTCGTCGAAGAGGTAGGTCGGTACGGGGTCGGAGCCGGCGAAGACGACCTCGACCGCGAGCATGACGCGGGAGAGCTCACCGCCCGACGCGCCCTTGGAGATGGGCCGCGGCGGCGCGCCCGGGTGCGGGGCCAGCAGCAGTTCCACCTCGTCCGCGCCGGTCGCGCCGAAGGCGACGGACCGGCCGCCGACCTCGATGCCCTCGCTCTCCTCGGCGACCTCGGTCTGCCGGATGTCGACGCTCACCCGGGCGTGCGGCATGGCCAGTTCGCCGAGTTCGGCCGTCACCGCCTCGGCGAAGCGCCGTGCCGACGCGGTACGGGCGTCGGTCAACGCCTGGGCCAGCTCGCCCAGTTCCGCGCGGAGCGCGTCCCGCTCCGCGGTCAGCTCGCCGATCCGGTCGTCGTCGCCTTCCAGCTCGGCGAGCCGGGCGGCGCTCTCCTCGGCCCATGCCAGTACGGAGGTGATGTCCTGGCCGTACTTGCGGGTCAGGTGGGTCAGCGCGGCGCGGCGCTCCTCGACCGCGGCGAGCCGCAGCGGGTCCGCGTCCAGCCCGTCCGCGTAACTCGCCAGCTCGCCCGCCACGTCGGCCATCAGGATGCCGATCTCACCCAGCCGCTCGGCGAGCCCGGCCAGCGCCGGGTCGTGGCCGCGTACGGCTTCCAGCGCGCGGTGGGCGCCGGCGACGAGGGTGTTGGCGTCCACGCCTTCGGGGTCTTCCGGGTCGCCGGCCAGGGCGGCGTGCGCGGCGGACGCGGCCGAGGCCAGGCCCTCGGCGTGGCCGAGCCGCTCCGCTTCGGCGGCCAGCTCCGTGTCCTCGCCGGGCTGCGGCTCGACCGCCGCGATCTCCTCCAGGCCGAAGCGCAGCAGGTCCGCTTCCTGGGCCCGCTCGCGTGCCCGTGTGGTCAGTTCCTCCAGTTCGGCGGCGACCGCGCGCAGCCGCCGGTACGCGGCGGTGTACTTGGCGAGCGGGACGGAGACCGCGTCGCCCGCGTAGCGGTCCAGGGCCTGCCGCTGCCGGGCCGGGCGCAGCAGCCCCTGCTGGTCGGTCTGACCGTGTACGGCCACCAGGTCGTCCGCCAGCTCTCCCAGCAGGCCGACCGGTACGGACCGTCCGCCCACGTGCGCCCGGGAGCGGCCTTCGGCCGAGACGGTACGGCTGATCAGCAGCGTTCCGTCGTCCAGTTCGGCGCCCGCCTCCTCGGCACGTACGGCTGCCGGGGCGGTGGGGCCGACCGCCAGCCGGCCTTCTACGACGGCCGCCTTGGCGCCGATCCGCACCAGGGCGGGGTCGGCGCGGCCACCGAGCAGCAGCCCGAGGCTGGTGACGACCATGGTCTTGCCCGCGCCCGTCTCGCCCGTCACCGCCGTGAATCCCGGCGACAGCTCGACTACGGCATCGTCAATGACGCCCAGGGACCGGATCCGCATCTCCTCCAACACGGATACGACCTTACGAGGTCCGGGGCCCGCCTCGCGACGGCCTCCCCCTCCGCCCGCGCTCGGTGCCCGCTGCGTACTGCGGAAAACCCCACCATGACCGTGGCGGTTTACCTCATGGTGCCGGTGCCCCTCGCCCGTCACGCTGGATGCAGAACGTGATCGGAAGGGTGTGCTGCACATGTCCAGCGGAATGGCGCCGGGGGGTTCGGCGGCCGACGGGCTCCGGGCCGGCGGGGTGAAGGGCGACGGCCCGGCCTCCGACGCGCCGGCGGGAATCCGCCCGGTGAACGGCGGCGGTCCAGCCGGAGGCGGTCCGGCAGGAGGCCGGGGCAGGTCGGCGAGCAGCGGGCTGGCACGGGCGGCGCTGCGCGGGCACCGGCCGGCGTTCGCCGGTACGGCGGTCGCCTCCCTCTTCGCGGCGACCGTCATCAGCGCCTCGACGACGATGCTGGTCACGACCGGCGCGGACGGCCTGTCGGCCGGAGCACGCCGGGTGATGGCCCAGAGCAACGTCGGCATGATGGCCACGATCCTTCTCATCGGCTCCATCTACATGTCGATATTCGTGATCGCCTCGACGATGGGGACGGCCGTCGCCCAGCAGCTCCGCGAATTCGCGATGCTGCGCTCCATCGGCGCCCGGCCGTGGCAGATCCGGCGCGCCGTCGCCACCCAGGCGGTGACCGCCGCCGTCCCCGCGGCCATAGCCGGGTGCGCGCTCGGCGAAGTGGTGGCGCGCTGGTGGTTCGGCGGCATGGTCGATCACGGCCTGCTGCCCCCGGAGGTCGCCTTCCGCTTCAGTCTGCTGCCGCTGCCGGTGTGCCTGGCGGTCGCGGTGGTCACCTCCGCCCTCGCCGGAGTGCTGGCCGCCACCCGGTTCGCCGCGCTGCGCCCCGCCCGTGCCTTGACAGAGGCCGCCGCGGGCCGCCGCAAGCTGGGGCTGCTGCGGCTGCCCCTGGGCCTGGCCGCGGTGGCGGGCGCAGTGATCGTCTCCCGTCTGCTGGCCGCGCAGCCGGACGGCAAGGGCAGCCAGGGCGCTTTCCTGGTCCTGCTCCTGTTCTGCCTCGGCGTGGGGCTCCTGGGCCCGCGCATCATCGGTCCCGTCGCCCGGCTGGTGGCCCGTCTGACAGGCCGGTTCGGCAGCGCGGCCGAGCTGGCGATGCTCAACATCACCACGCAGTCGCGCCGCTTCTCCTCCGCCGTGATCCCCTTGGTGCTGGTCGTGGCGTTCGGCACGACCAAGATCGCGGTCCATACGACCGCCGAGCACCGGACCGGCTCGGCCGGCCCCGAGGCCGGTGTGTGGCTCGATTACGTCGGCACGGCTCTGTACGCGGGCTTCGCCGCCATCGCCGCCGCCAACACCCTGGCGATGATCACCGCCGAGCGCCGCCGCGACCTGGCGCTGCTGCGCCTGATCGGCACGCACCGCCGTCAGGTGCGGTCCATGGCGGCGTGGGAAGCGGCCGTCATCGCCGGCACCTCACTGCTGCTGGGCGCGGCCATCGCGCTGCTCACGCTCGCCCCGATCCTCAAGGAGGCGTACGGGACGTCCCTGCCGTACGTGCCGTGGACCACCGCCGCCGCGATAGCCGGCGGCACGCTCCTGCTGACGCTGCTCTCCACCGGCCTGCCGGTACACCTCGGTCTGCGCCGCCGCGCCGCCGAGACCCTGACCACCGCCTGACTCACGAAAGGGACACCATGCCCAGCCCGCGTCACGACAACCGCACCAGCCGCGCACGCCCCCCATGCCCCCATGCCCCCTGCCCCCGCCCGCCTCGGCACCGCGCGCGTCACCGGCCCACGACCGGGCCGCCGGACCGGTGCGCTCGCCCTGGTGCTGGCCGCCGTGACCGCACTGGCCGGCACCGCCTGCTCCGGCACAGCGCCGCCCCGCGCGCCCCGGCCGGACGGTGAGCAGCGGCCCGCGTCCGTTCAAGGCGTGTGGCGGATGGACGGCTACGGCACGCTCGTCACCGTGCGGGGCCGGCAACTGCGTACGTACGACACCACGGCCGTCAGTTGTCTGCCCGGCATCCTCACCGGCACACGCAAGGGCGACCCGGACGCGCCCGGCCGCGCCGAGTTCGACGTACCGGGCTCGACGCTGACGGTGGTGCCTCAAGGCGGTGACCGGGCGCGGCTGTCGGCCCCGGACAACGCCGGGTACCGCTCGCTGCGGCGCCTGGACGCGCTGCCCGCCCGCTGCCGTCAGCGGCCGGCGAAGGACCCCCGGGCGGTCTTCGACGTTTTCTGGCGCACCTACGCGGAGAACTACCCGTTCTTCGCCGCCAAGAAGATCGACTGGTCCGCGGTCCGGGACCGCTACCGTCCGCGGATCACCGCCAGGACGACGGACGACGAACTCTTCGCCGTGCTGCGCGACATGATCGAGCCGTTGCACGACGCCCACACCTCTGTGGACGGCGGGAAGGGCCGCAGGTACGCCGGGCTCCGTCCGGGCACGAAGATTCCCTCGCCCGCGGACATGAAGAAGATGGATGCGGCGATCGCCGCGAACCTCGGGCCGGGAGTCACCCGCCGCCAGTGGGCGCGGGGCAAGCTCAGCTACGCCGACCTCCCCGGACACCTCGGCTATTTCCGCGTCACCGGCTTCATCGGATACACGGCCGGCGGCTCCTACGCCGCGGACGTCGCCGAACTGGACCGGGCGCTGGACGCGATATTCACCAAGGCCCGTACGCACGGTCCCGAGGCGCTGCGCGGCCTGATCATCGATCTGCGGCTCAACGGCGGCGGGGCGGACCCGCTCGGGCTGCGCATCGCCTCCCGCCTCACCGACCGCCCGTACCTCGCCTACCGCAAGCACGCGCGCAACGACCCGCGGGATCCCAAACGGTTCACCGCGCCCCAGCCGATCACCGTCCGCCCGTATCACGGCCCGCGCTACACCGGACCGACGGCGGTGCTGACCGGGCGGCTGACGATCAGTGCGGGCGAGACCTTCACCCAGGCGCTGATGGGGCGGGGGCCCGCGCCCGTCCGGATCGGTGAGAACACCCAGGGCGTCTTCTCCGACACGATGGACCGTACGTTGCCCAACGGCTGGACGTTCAGCCTGCCCAACGAGGAGTTCATGACGGCCCGGGGCCGTACGTACGACGGAACGGGCATACCCCCGGCCATCCGGACCCCCGTCTTCACGGACCAGGAGCTGGATGCCCGCCGGGACTCCGCCCTCACCCGCGCTCGCGAGCTGCTCGGCAAGCACGGTTCCTGACCGCGTCCCGCGCCTGACCGGGCCGGTCCTGACCACGCCCGGCGTCCGGCGGGCCCGGCGCCCGATCCCGGACGGCGGGCCCGACCAGACGCAGGACCGACCAGACGCAGGACCGGCCGGGTTCGGTGGCCCGGGTGTACGAACTCCCGGGCCCCGGGGCCTCCCGGGCCCTCGCAACCCGGGCGCGCGGCCTCAGTGCGGCGCTCCCCGCCAGCCGGCCACCGGCAGGGCGAACTTGGCCACGAGACGGTCGGTGAAGGAGGCGTGGTGCAGCCGCGCGAGCCGTACGGGCACGGCGCCGCGCCGGACCTCCACCCGGGCGCCGGCCGGCAGCTCCACGGTGCGCCGGCCGTCGCACCACAGCACCCCGTGCGGCGTCTTGGGCTGCACCTCGACCGCCAGTACCGAATTGGGGGAGGTGACCAGCGGCTTGGCGAAGAGCGCATGCGCGCTGATCGGCACCATCAGCAGCGCCTCGACCTCGGGCCAGACCACCGGTCCGCCCGCCGAGAAGGCGTACGCGGTCGAGCCGGTCGGCGTCGCGCACACCACCCCGTCACCGCCGAAGCGCGAGACCGGCCGGCCGTCGACCTCGGTGACGACCTCCAGCATCCGCTCCCGCGCGGCCTTCTCCACCGACGCCTCGTTCAGGGCCCAGTCGGTGTGCACGACGCTGCCGTTGTTGCGTACGAGCACATCGAGCGTCATGCGCTCCTCGACCTCGTACGAGCGGGTGACGACGCGGTCGACGACCTTGTCCAGATCGTCCCGTTCGGCCTCGGCGAGGAAACCGACCCGCCCGAGGTTGACACCGAGCATCGGCACGCCGGAGGTACGGGAGAAGTCCGCGCCGCGCAGCAGCGTCCCGTCCCCACCGAGCACGACCAGCAGCTCACAGCCCTCGGCCGCGCACTGCTCGGAGTCGACCAGTTCCACGGACGGCGGCAGCGGCAGGTCGGCGGCTTCCTCCGCCAGCACCCGTACGCCGATCCCGCTGCGCAGCAGCCCTTGGACGACCAGTTCGGCGCTGCGGACGGCCGCGGGCCGGCCGGTGTGCGCGAGCAGGAAGACGGTGCGCCCGGAGACACCGGACGCCTCACGCGAAGTCTCGGCGGACGCCTTGGGAGATGTCCCGGGCAAGGCGCCGGGCAGCACCTCCGGCCCGGCCGCCGCGGCCACCGCCTCCGCCAGGGGAGTCACCTCCGTCCCCGGCGCGGCGCCCGCACCGGCTGCCGTGGTCCGCCCGGGCACGTGGCGCGCCGCGCGCGCGTCATCCGCTTCGCGCGCGTCATGTGCCTCGCGCGCGTCACGTGCTTCGCGTGCCTCGGATGCTTCAGTTGCTTCGGATGCTTCAGAAGTGGTCAACGGGGCCCCTCCGCCACTGCACGGTCGACGTCCGCCGGGTCGAGTGCAGGCGCCCCGGCGCGCAGCCACAGAAAGTACTCGACATTGCCGGACGGTCCGGGCAGCGGGCTCGCGGTCACCCCGGCGACGCCCAGGCCCAGCTCGGCCGCGCGCGCCGCCACGCCCCGTACCGCTTCGGCCCGCAACTGCGCGCTGCGCACCACCCCGCCGCTGCCCAGCCGCTCCTTGCCGACCTCGAACTGCGGCTTGACCATCAGCACCAGGTCGGCGTCGGGCGCCGCACAGCGTACGAGCGCGGGCAGCACCAGCCCCAGCGGAATGAAGGACAGATCCCCGACCACGAGGTCGACGGGCGTGCCGTCGATGTCCTCCAGCGTCAATTCGCGTACGTTCGTCCGGTCCTTCACGGTGACCCGGTCGTCGCTCTGCAGCGACCAGGCGAGCTGTCCGTAGCCGACGTCCACGGCCACGACATGCCCCGCCCCGGCCCGCAGCAGCACATCGGTGAAGCCGCCCGTGGACGCGCCCGCGTCCAGCGCCCGCCGCCCCCCGACCTCCAGGCCGAGCGGCAGGAACGCCTTCAGGGCGCCCGCGAGCTTGTGGCCGCCGCGCGAGACGTAGTCCGGGTCGTCCTCGTCCGCCCGGACGACCAGCGCGGCGGCGGTCTCCACCTGAGTGGCGGGCTTGGTCGCCGTCGTCCCGCCGACGGTCACCCGCCCCGCGGCGATGAGCTGGCTCGCGTGCTCACGGGAGCGGGCCAGTTTGCGGCGCACCAGCTCCGCGTCGAGTCGGCGTCGTGCCACACCTGCCACCTGTGGTTCAGCTCCTGTTGTCGTACGTCGAAGAGGGTTCCGGCGGCCCGGGGCGCCGGTCGAGGGCGGCCAGTGCGTCGCGCAGCCCACGGTGCACATCCTCGTACACCTCCAGATGGCCGCTGGCGGCGAGGTGGTCGGCATCGGCCAGCCGCCGCAGCTCGGCGTCCACGGCCGGCTCGCCGGTGGGCGTGACCAGGACGCCCAGCGGCCGGGGACCGGCGTCCTCTCCGAGCTTGTCTCCGAGCGCCGTGGACCCGGTGGACCCGGTAGACCCGGTGGACCCGGTGGACCCGGTGAGCTCAGTGGACCCGATGCGCTCGTCGGCCTCGGCCGGGCCGGTGCTCTCCTCGGCGACCGCCGTCTTTGCGGCGGCGGGCGTCTCCGGCTCCGGGCCGGACGTCGGCTCTTGCATGTCCCCGACGCTACCCCGAACCGCGCCCCGACCGGCGTACGGAGCCGCCCCCGCCTCGCGTATCGTCGATCACGATGGCAACCCTCGACCAGTGCCGCGCCGCGCTCGAACGGCTGGCACAGAACCTGTCCACCGCCGAAGGTGACGTACGCAGCGCGGCGGCGCTCGACCGTTCGCTGAGCTGCCGCATCATCGACCTGGACGTGACGTTCCTGGGCCGCCTCGCCGACGGCACCCTCCGCGACATCACCAGCGTCCCCGGTCCACCGCCCCAAAAGGCGCAGATCCGGCTCACCATGGCCGGTGACGACCTGGTCGCGCTGGTCGACGGCGAGCTGAACTTCGCCAAGGCGTGGGCCACCGGCCGCGTCAGGCTGGAGGCCGGACTGCGCGACCTGCTGCGCCTGCGTACCTTGCTGTAGCCACGGGCGCGGCGGCCCCGTCGCTCAGGCCGTAGCACTCAGGCCCGGCCGCTGGAGCCGACGCCGTACCCGCCCCTGCCTCGTACGGCGTACGGCGTACGGCGTACGGGACGCTGCCGCTGCCGCTGCTGTCGGCGAAACCTAGGCCGGCACAGATGCCTTCGCCCTGCGCGCCTCGCGCGCGGCCGGGACCACCAGCGGGGTGCCCGTCTCAGGATCGTCGATGACCTGGCACTTGAGCCCGAAGACCCGCTCCACCAGCTCGGCCGTGACCACCTCCGCCGGCGCCCCCTCGGCGATGACCTCACCGCCGCGCATCGCGATCAGGTGCGTCGCGTAACGGGCCGCGTGGTTGAGGTCGTGCAGGACGGCGACGAGCGTACGGCCCTGCTCCTCGTGCAATTCGGCACACAGGTCCAGCACCTCTATCTGGTGCTGGATGTCGAGGTAGGTCGTCGGCTCGTCCAGCAGCAGCAGGGGCGTCTGCTGTGCCAGCGCCATCGCGATCCACACGCGCTGCCGCTGGCCGCCGGAGAGTTCCTCGACATACCGGTCGGCCAGTTCCTCCACGCCGGTGGCGGTCATCGACTCACGCACCACGCGCTCGTCCTCGTCCGACCACTGGCGCAGCAGCCCCTGGTGCGGGTAGCGGCCACGCGCCACCAGGTCCGAGACCGTGATCCCGTCCGGGGCGATCGAAGACTGCGGCAGCAGACCGAGCGTACGGGCGACCTTCTTGGCCGGCAGCGCGGAGATGGCCGAGCCGTCCAGCAGCACCGAGCCGGCGGTGGGCCGCAGCATCCGTGAGAGCGCGCGCAGCAGCGTGGACTTGCCGCAGGCGTTCGGCCCGACGATGACCGTGAAGGAGTGGTCGGGGATGGTCACCGAGAGGTTTTCGGCGATGACCCGCTGGTCGTAGGCGAGGGTGAGGTTCTCGGCCGCGAGTCGGCTCACTGCGTGGCTCCTTGAAGGGTTCTTCGGCAAAGCAGCTTTCGGCGATGCGGTCTTCGGCAAACCGGTCACCGGCGGTGCGGTCTGCGGCGATGCAGTCTGCGGCGATGCGGTCTGCGGGACGGTCTTCGCGTTCAGATCCGGCCCCGGTACGGGCCCCGGTCCCGGCCCCGGTTCCCGGCGTCTCATACGCGCGCTGCTCATACGCGCTCTGCTCGTACGCGCCCCGCTCATACGCGCCCCGCCCTGCGCTCGGCGGCCAGCAGCCACAGCAGGTACGTACCGCCGAGCACCCCCGTCAGCACGCCCACCGGCACCTGATCGGCGCCGAAGAGCCGCTGTGCGGCCCAGTCGGCGGCGACCAGCAGCGCCGCGCCCATCAGGGCGGCGGGCACCAGGTTGGGGCCGGGCGAGCGGGTCAGCCGCCGGGCGAGCTGAGGGGCGGTCAGGGCGACGAAGGAGATGGGCCCGGCCGCCGCGGTGGCCGCGGCGACCAGCAGCACCGAGGCCAGCAGGGCGACGATACGGACCCGGTCGACCCGTACGCCCAGCGCGTACGCCGCGTCATCACCCATCTCCAGCATCCGCAGCGCCCGCCCGTACCCCAGGACCAGCGGGACGAGTACGGCGCAGACGATGGCCAGCGGCCACACCTGGGTCCAGTCCCGGCCGTTGAGCGACCCGGTCATCCAGGTGGCGGCGCGGGTCGCCTCGTCGATGTTGGCCTTGGTCATCAGGTACAGGACGCCGGCGTAGAGCATCGCGGCGGCGCCGATGCCGACCAGGACGAAGCGGTAGCCCTGGATGCCGCGCTTCCAGGCGAGCAGGAAGATCGCGAGGCCGGTCGCCACCCCGGCGACCACCGACCCGGCGGCCACCGCGAAGGCGCTGCCCTGGAAGAAGACGATGACGACGAGCGCGCCGACCGTCGATCCCTGGGTGAAGCCGAGCAGGTCCGGGCTGCCCAGCGGATTGCGGGAGACGGTCTGGAAGACGGCCCCGGCGATGCCGAAGGCCGCGCCGACCAGCAGGCCGACCAGCACACGCGGCAGCCGCAGGTCGTGCACGATGAAGTCCTGTGCGGGGGTGCCGCCGCCGGTGAGCGTGGTGAGCACGTCCGCCGGTGTCATGGGGAAGTCACCGGTGCCGATGAGCGCGACGCTCGCGGCGAGCGCCACGGCCAGCAGCAGCACACAGGCCAGGACGGCGCGTACGTCCAGCCGTACCGACAGCCCGCCGCGCGTACGCAGCGCCCGGACGGCTCCGGCGGGCCTGCCCGGCCGGCGTCCGCCGCCCGCACCGCCCTTCCCCGACGTGCCATTCCCGGGCGCGCGCTTCCCAAGCGCGCTCTTCCCAGGCGTGCGCTTCCCGCCCTCTTCGCCCCGCTTCACGCGTAGGCTCTCCGCAGCCTCGCCGGCCGCCTTCGCGGTGGAGTTCACAGTTGGGCCATCCTCCGACGCCGTACGAGATAGATGAAGACGGGGCCGCCGATGACGGCCGTGACGATGCCGACCTGGAGCTCGCCGGGCCGTGCGACGACGCGTCCGACGATGTCCGCGCCCAGCAGCAGGACGGGTGCGAGCACCGCGGAGTACGGCAGGATCCATCGCAGGTCGGGGCCGGTGACGGCCCGTACGAGGTGCGGGATCATCAGACCGACGTACGCGATCGGGCCGCAGGCGGCGGTCGCGGCACCGCACAGCAGGGTGACGGCGAGCATCGCCGCCACGCGGGTGCCGGTCAGCCGTGCGCCCAGCGCCCGCGCCTGGTCGTCGCCGAGCGCGATGGCGTTCAGGGGGCGCCCGATGGCGAGCGCGAGCACCGCGCCCACGGCCAGGAAGGGCGCGACCTGACCGACCGTCGACATGGAGGCGGAGGCCAGCGAACCGACCGTCCAGAAGCGCATCTTGTCCAGTGCGACGGTGTCGATCAGGTTGATCGCGTTGATGTATCCGGTGAGTACGGCGGACAGTGCCGTGCCCGCGAGCGCGAGCCGTACGGGGGTGGCGCTGCGGGTGCCGCCGAGGACGTACACCGCGACGGACACCAGCGCGGCCCCCGCGAAGGCGAACCACACGTACCCGGACAGCGAGGTGATGCCGAGGAAGCTGATGGCGGAGACGACGGCCGCCGAGGCTCCGGCGTTGATGCCGAGGATGCCCGGGTCGGCGAGGGGGTTGCGGGTCAGTGCCTGCATCACGGTGCCCGCAAGGCCGAGGGCGGCGCCCGCGATCAGGCCCAGGACGGTGCGCGGCAGCCGTACGTCCCGGACGATCACGTCGGTCTCGTCGCCCGAGTAGTGGAAGAGGCCGTGCCAGACCTGGTCCAGCGGGATCTGTTTGGCGCCGACGGCGATGCCCAGCGCGGTCACGACCGCCAGTACGGCCACCGCGGCCACGAGTCCCGCCGAGCGGGTGGCCTGCCGCCTTCGCGGTGCGGGGGGCGCCGCGGGGGCCTCTGCTGCTTCGGGGGGGCTGTCAACCAACACGCAGGTTAGGTTAGCCTACCCTCACGATCAGCTTTCACGGCCGTTCCGCCGTCCTGTTCAGCACGGCCGTTCCGCCGTCCCGTGAAGCCTGCCCAGAGAGAAGCGCATCACCATGAGCACCACCCGCAGCCTAACCCTGACCCGACGCGGCATCCTCGCCGCCGGCGGTGCCGTCGGAATCGGCGCACTGCTCGCCGCCTGCGGGGGCGACAAAAAGGACGCGGGCTCCTCGGGCGGCGGGGCAGCCAAGAGCGGCCCCTGGTCCTTCACCGACGACCGCGGAACCAAGGTCACCTTGGACCGTGTGCCGCAGCGCATCGTCGCCTTCACCGGCACCGCCGCCGCCCTGTACGACTTCGGCGTCGACAAGCAGGTCGTCGGCGTCTTCGGCCCGACCACCCTCAAGGACGGCACGCCCGATCCGCAGGCCGGTGACATCGACGTCAAGCGTCTGACCGTCATCGGCAACGCCTTCGGCCAGTTCGCCGTCGAGAAGTACGCGGGTCTGTCGCCCGACCTGCTGATCACCAACATGTACGAGCCGGGCGCCCTGTGGTTCGTGCCGGACGAGAGCAAGTCCCAGATCACCAAGCTCGCCAAGACCGTCGCCATCACTTCTTCCAGGAAGCCCCTGCTGAAAATCATCGAGCGGTACGCGGAGCTGGCCGGATCGCTCGGCGCGGACCTGAAGGCCAAGAAGGTCACCGACGCCAAGGCCCGCTTCGAGAAGGCCGCCGCCGAACTGCGTACGGCCGCCAAGTCCAACCCGGTCAAGGTGCTGGCCTGCTCCGGCAGCGCCAACCTTTTCTACGCCTCCAACCCGGGCGTCAACGCCGACCTCATGTACTTCAAGTCCCTCGGCGTGGACGTCATCGTCCCCGACAAGCTCGACAAGGGCGGCTACTTCGAGAGCCTGAGCTGGGAGAACGCCGACAAGTACAAGGCCGATGTGCTCCTGCTGGACAACCGCACGGCCACCCTCCAGCCCAAGGACCTGGCCGCCAAGCCCTCCTGGGCCCAACTGCCCGCGGTCAAGGCCGGCCAGATCGCGCCCTGGTCGAGCGAGCCACGCTTCTCCTACGCGGGCGCCGCACCCCTCATCGAGTCCCTGACCAAGGCCGTCAAGAACGCCAAGAAGGTGAGCTGACCCGCCGCACCGCCCGGTCACCGGTACGCACCCGACAGCGGCACCGGTACGGGCACCGGCCGGAGCACAGGTACCGGCCGACCCGAGCACAAGCGCAAGCCCGAGCACAAGCGCAAGCCCGAGCACAGGCCCCAGCCCGAACACAGGCCCCAGTACGAGCACGAGTCACGGTTCCGGGAGGTTCCTCCGCATGACCACGACCGCCGCACCCCTCACCATCCCGTTCCGCTTCTTCGACGTCCACGTCGTACGCACCAGGCGGCTCGGCCCCTCCATGGTCCGCGTCACCTTCGGCGGCCCGGACCTGGGCGAGCTGACGGCGGGCGGCCGTGACCAGCGCTTCAAGCTGTTCCTCCCGCAGCCGCACCAGGACGCCCCGGTCCTCAAGGACCGGGGCGAGGGCTGGTACACCACCTGGCGCACCCAGGACCCGGCCGAACGGGCCGTCATGCGCTCGTACACCGTCCGCGCGCACCGTGCCGACCCGGCGGAGCTGGACGTGGACTTCGCCCTGCACGGGGCCGGCCCCGCGGCCACCGATACGGGTGGCCCGGCGGCCCGGTGGGCGGCGCGGGCCGAGCCCGGCGACCGGGTCACCGTCCTGGCCCCGGTCGCAGCGGACAACGGCGGAGTCGACTTCCGCCCGCCGCCCGGTACGGACTGGATACTGATCACCGGCGACGAGACGGCCCTGCCCGCGGTGGCCGGCATCCTGGAATGGCTGCCGCCCGGCACCCGGGCCAAGGTGTGGATCGAGGTCCCGCACGCGGACGACCGACAGGAACTGCCGACCCTCGCGGACGCCGACATCACCTGGATCGTGCGCGAGGAGGTGCCCGGCGACCACCGACAGCCGCTGCTGGACGCGGTACGCGCCGCCGAGTTGCCCGAAGGCGCTCCGTACGCCTGGATCGCGGGCGAGGCCGGAACCGTCAAGGCGCTGCGCCGTCACCTCGTACGGGAGCGGGAGTTCGAGCGCCGGGCGGTGAAGTTCACCGGCTACTGGCGGCGCGGCGCCTCCGAGGAGGACCTGATCGCGGAACTGACCGCAGGCACCGCACCGTCCGACGAGGACTGAGCGCCCCCTTGCCCGGCCCCTCCCTCAGCGACGCGAAGCGGTGCGCCGCGGCGGCGCGATGCGTATCCGCTTCTCCTCGGGCGCGTTCTCGATGTCGTCGAGCTGCGCGATGATCGTGGCGCGCAACTCGTCGTAGTCCTCGAAGCGGTAGTCGTTGAACAACGTGTAGCCCGTCCACATCAGATTGGCGCACACCCGTGCCGGTACCCGCCCGGTCCGGGCGCCCATGCCGACCAGCGCCACCGACCCGATGCTGCCCGGCGCCTCCGTGTTCCGCCGGTGGATCGCCTGGAACGCGGCGGCGCACGCCAGCGCCACGTTCAGGGTCTCACTGACGTTCTGCGCGGAATGTTCCATCGTCGGCGTCGATATCAGGAACTTCGGGGTGGTCGCCCCGGACGGAACGCACACCGCGCTCCCCACCGGGAGGCTGCCCGCGAACCGGTCGCGGATCTCCCGCTGTACGCGCAGTTGGATCCCCGCCCCCAAATACCGCTTGATGGCCGCGTCGACCCCGCCGTCCATCCGGCCCCGGGAATTGGTCGGGCTGACCCAGGCGTCGACGCCCTCGTCGAGGATCGAGCCCTCGCGGATCTCGATCTCGGGGTGCTCGGCGAACGCCGCCCGCCACGCCTGAACCACCTGCGTGTTGAGGTCGGTCAGCACCACCCTGAGCGGCGGCTGCACACGGTCCACGGTCACGATTCACTCCGATCGGCAAACGGCTCTTTCCACCGCTCACGACGCTACCGCCCCCCACTGACAACGCGGGTACGGGCGGCGTCCCATGACACGCCATCACCACCGCCGGTGCGCGGACCCGGTGCTAGCCTGCCGCCAGATTTCCCTGGATTGCCCATCATTTATGTCCGTATCAGTGCGGTTTGATCATGCGGAGTCCCTCCCCAATGAGCGATGCCACCACCCCGGCCCAGCCCGACCCGAATGACGTGAATGACCCGAATGACCCGCTGGCTTTGACCGATCTGTTCAAAGGCGGTGGTGAACCATGGCTTCCGCTGCTGAAGCCGGTCATCGAGGCGCAGCCGGACGCGGCCACGTTCATCGGCCCGGGCCGCGGGCCGGAGGTCGTCCCCGTCCGCGAACTGACCTTCCAGGCGCTCAAGCCCAATCCGCCGCACAAATGGAAAGTCGTCGTCTTCGGCCAGAATCCGTACCCGCGGCCGGAGAGCGCCACCGGCATCGCCATGTTCGACAACACCTTCCACGACTGGAAAGATAGCCAGTTCGGCAGGGTCGTCAGCATCCGCTGCATCATCAAGGCGGCGGCGATGTGGAAGTACGGCATACCCAAGAAGACCCCGATCGCCGATGTACGCGCGCTTTTGAAGAAGCAGGACACCGTCCAGCCGCCGGAATGGTTCCAGGCGATGCTCACGCAGGGCGTGCTGCTGCTGAACGCGGCCCTCACCGCCGGCAGCGACGAATCGCGCGGCAACGGGTCGTCGGGAGCCGACCGGCACACCGCGTTCTGGCGTCCGGTCGCCGAGCGGATCGTCGAGGAAATCCTCAAGGCCAAGCAGAATGCCGACGAGGAGGACCGTGGTGTCGTCTTCGCGTGGTGGGGCGCGCACGCGCGCAATCTGAAAAAGGTCGTCCTGCGGCTCCAGGAGAAATACCCCGAGGTCGAGGTCCGGCACATCGACCACTGCAATCCCGCGGCGCAGGGCGACATCTTCTGCGAGGGCGACCATTTCGCCATGGTGAACGAGGCCCTCGCCTCGCTGGGCGCCGAGGAGGTCGACTGGCTGCCGAGCCGAGGGTGGAACGAGCGCGCGGCGGAGGCCGGCGCGAGCGACGGCGGCCTCGCCGAGCGCATGGGGGCGTTCATCGCCTCGACCATGGAGCTGCACCAGCTCTATCTGGAACGGCTCGCGAGCGTCAAGGACGAAGGTCTCGTCCTCCCGCGATCACCGGTGTGTTCGACACCCCGCTCATGGAATTCCACGATGCCCTCGCCCCGGTCGCCGAGCTGCTGCCCGATCTCGGCCGGCACATCAAGCTGTCGTACGAATTCGGCAAGGGGCGGGCGGACGAAGCGGCCGGCGGCCTGTCCGCCGACGCGATCGCCGCGCTTTACCTCTACACCTGCGAGTCCGGGTTCTACCGGGAGATCAACGCGGTGCTGCGTGCCCCGGACCGGACCAGAGTCCTGCCCTATCTCCCGTATCTGCGCCTGCTGTTCTCCGCGGTGTCGGGGCTTCCCGCCCGCACGGAGCCGCTGTGGCGCGGAGTATCGCTGGACCTGCGGGCGCAGTATCCGCTCGGCCGTACGGTGACCTGGTGGGGTGTGTCCTCGTGCACGCCGGAACTCGGCGTGGCCCGGGCATTCCTCGGCAGCCGCGGCAAGCGGACGCTTTTCGAGGTGATGCCCGCCCGCGCGGTGGGCATCCGCGATTTCTCCGCGTTCACCGACGAGGAGGAATTCATCCTCTCGCCGGGCACGCAGCTCAAGGTGACGGATGTGAAGACCGAGCGCGGCGGCCTGTGCACCGTAAAGCTCACCGAGCTGGAAGCGCAGAGCCTGGTGTCCTGAGCCGGCGCCGGCCCGACGGATACGAAGACCGGCCGGGCCCCGCCGGCGGCGGCCCGACGGACGGGAAGGCCGTCGGGCCCGTTGGAGACCCCTTTTCCAGCAGGTCTCCAACGGGCCCGGCGAACGCCTTCACACCCCGATCCGTGCCAGCGCCTTCCCCGCGTCCGCCGTGCAGGAGCCCTCACCGGCCGCCGTCCACGCCGCCGCGCACAGCGCCCGCAGCCCGTCCAGCGCGGCGCCTTCCCCCTCCACCACGAAGACGCCGTCCACGACCGCCGCCCGCCAGCCGCCGCACCGGAAGCCGTCGCCGTCCGCGGTCACCTCCGGCTGCGGTCCCAGCACGCCCCGCAGGTCGGCGTCCACATAGGTCGGCCGGTGCCGCGGCCCGGCGGCCAGCAGTTCGGCCGTGGTCGTCACGCCCGTCAGCACCAGCAGCGAGTCCACGCCGCCGTTGTACGCGCCCTCGATGTCCGTATCGAGCCGGTCCCCGACCACCAGGGGCCGCTTCGCCCCCGTCCGCAGCACCGTCTCCCGGTGCATCGGCGGCTGCGGCTTGCCCGCCACCTGCGGCGTACCGCCGGCGGCGATCCGTACGACCTCCACCAGCGCGCCGTTGCCCGGGGCGATCCCGCGCTCCTTGGGAATCGTCAGGTCGGTGTTGGAGGCGAACCACGGCACCCCCGCTGTACCGCGTACGCCGCCTCCGCCAGCCGCTCCCAGTCCAGCTTCGGGTCGTACCCCTGCACCACCGCCGCCGGGTCCTCCTCCGCGGAGTCCACCGGCACCAGGCCGCGCTCCCGCAGCGCCACCCGCAGGCCCCCGCCGCCGATCACCAGCACCTTCGCGCCGTCCGGTACCTGGCCGGCGATCAGCCGGGCCACCGCCTGGGCGGAGGTGATGACATCGCCGGGGCCGGTCGGCAGCCCGAGGCCGGTGAGCTGGCCGGCCACCGCGTCCGGGGTCCGCGAGGCGTTGTTGGTCACGTACGCCAGGTGCATCCCGGCGTCCCGGGCCGCCGTCAGCGACGGAACGGCGTGCTCGATGGCCCGGCCCCCGGCGTAGACGACTCCGTCCAGATCCAGCAGCGCCGTGTCGTACGCCTCGCTCAGCGGACGCCCGCACCCGCCCGGCCGCAGACGAACCCGCTCGCTCATGCCGTCCCGCTCCTTACCCACATCACCCACCCGGTTCCTTCGCATATGGTCATTTCCAGCCACATCCTGGCCGTCCCCCGATCATCCCTTATGCTTCGTCGCGACATAGCATTTCCCAATGACCAGCACCGACGGCCTCCGCCTCCACCCCTTCCGCGGACTGCGCTACGCCCCGGACCGGGTCAGCAGCCTCACCGCGGTCACCTCGCCCCCGTACGACGTCGTGGTCCGGCCCGACGGCGTACGACACCTGGAGACCGCCGATCCGTACAACATCGTCCGGCTGATACTTCCCCAGGCCGCGGACCCCGCCGCCCGCCACCGCCAGGCCGCCGACACCCTCGGCCGCTGGCGTGCCGAGGGCGTCCTGGCCCTGGACCCGGAACCCGCGCTGTACGTCTACGAGCAGCGCCGGGGCGAGGTCCTGCAGCGCGGCGTCATCGGCGCGCTGGAGCTGGACGGCCCGGTGCTGCCCCATGAGGACGTCATCCCCGAGGTCGTCGAAGACCGCGCCGCCCTGATGCGCGAGGCCGCCGCGAACTTCGAGCCGCTGCTGCTGTCCTACCGCGGCCAGGGCACCGCGACGGGCGCCACCGGCGTCATCGAGCGCGCCATCCACCGTACGCCGCTGCTCGCCACGACCACCGAGGACGGCTTCGCGCACCGCCTGTGGGCCATCACCGACCCCGCGGACCTCGCGGCCATCGACGCGGACCTCGCCCACCGGCACGCCCTGATCGCCGACGGCCACCACCGCTGGGCCACCTACCAGCGGCTGCACGCCGAACGCCGGGGATCGCACGAGGCGGCCCCGCACCGGGCACCGGCCGCGCACACCGACGACGCCGGCTCCCCCTGGGCCTCCGGTCTCGTCCTCCTGGTGGACACCTCCCGTTACCCCCTCCAGGTACGCGCCATCCACCGCGTCCTGCCCCACCTCCCCCTCGCCGACGCCCTGGGCCGCCTCGACGGTGCCTTCCGCGTCCGTACGGTCCCCGGCCCGCTGCCCGACGCCCTGGCCACCCTCCGGGACACACCCGGCAGCGCCTTCCTGCTCGCCTCCGGCCCGGACACCTTCCGCCTGCTGGACCATCCCGATCCGGACCTGCTCGCCCGTACGATCCGCGGCGACCGTCCCGAGTCCTGGCGCCAGTTGGACGCCACCGTCCTGCACTCCGCCCTGCTGGACGAGGTCTGGCGCATCCCCGACCACCCGTCCGAGATCAGCTACATCCACAACACCGAGGACGCCGTCGAACAGGCCCGACGCCACAACGGCACCGCCGTCCTGATGCGCCCGACCGCGGAGGAAACCGTCCGCCAACTCGCCCTGTACGGCGTCACCATGCCCCGCAAGTCCACTTCCTTCGGCCCCAAGCCGGCCACCGGGCTGGTCCTGCGCGTCCTGAACGACGGACGGCCCTGACCAACCCCTTCACCGCTTCGCCCAACAGATCATCCGGCCGTACGAGAGAAGTTTCCCGGGGTCCGGGGCCCCCTCGCGCACTCTGGTCACGATCAGCGGATGCTCATCGAAAAGGCAGTCCCTCTCGAAAGCCGCCCGGTCGATGCCGTCCTCGATCTCGCGCGTGCGGCCACATGGTGCGAGTGCGGGTCCCCGGCATCGTGCGCCGGCGGAGCCCGACGGCCTCCCACCCCGCGCAGCACTTAGTTAGGTTAGGCTTACCTAACCACGTCGACGACGGGCGGAATCTCCCCGTCCGCACCGGTGCGCCTGCCCCCGCGCGGTCAATCCACCCGTATCCAGGACGTGGCGAAGCCCGCATCAGAGAGGACACGTTCATGAGTCCCCTCGCGCACTCCGCCGAGGACCCGTCACCCCCTCCCGCCGCCGCGACCCGGGCGGCCCGTGCGTCCGGCAGCAGGGCGTATCTGTTCAACGGCCATACGGCCGAGGACTACCGCCGCTCTGTCGCCGCCGGTGTCGACCGCGTGGCCAAAAGGATCGCCCGTACCGACCGGCCGTTCACCGGGACCACCGCCGACCGCCTCTCCCCCGCGGTCCACGGCATCGACCTGGACCAGCCGCTGTACGACCCGGCCTCCGCCCTGGACGAACTCGAAGAGGTCTACCTCCGCGACGCCGTCTATTTCCACCACCCCGCTACCTGGCCCACCTCAACTGTCCCGTGGTACTGCCCGCCCTGGTGGGCGAGGCGGTCCTCTCGGCCGTCAACTCCTCGCTGGACACCTGGGACCAGAGTGCCGGCGGCACCCTCATAGAGCGTCGGCTGATCGACTGGACCGCGCGGCGCATCGGCCTGGGCGAGCGCGCGGACGGCATTTTCACCAGTGGCGGTACACAGTCCAACCTCCAGGCGCTGCTGCTCGCACGGGACGAGGCGGTGCGGCGCGCCCCGGGGCCGCCGGGCGGCCGTACCCCGCGCCGTACCGACGTACTTCCCCGGCTGCGCATCCTGGCCTCCGAGGTGAGCCATTTCAGCATCGAGAAGGCCGCCCGGCTGCTGGGACTCGGCGCCGAGGCCGTCATCACCGTGCCGTGCGACGGGGACAAACGCCTGCGCCTGTCCGCGCTCGCCGCGGAGCTGGAGCGCTGCCGCCGTGCGGGTCTGATCCCGATGGCCGTGGTCGCCACCGCCGGCACCACGGACTTCGGCAGCATCGATCCGCTGCCCGGGATCGCCGAGCTGTGTGAGCGGTGGGGCGTGTGGATGCATGTCGATGCCGCGTACGGCTGCGGGCTCCTGGTCTCCCGTCGCCGGGCGCTCCTGGACGGTATCGAGCGCGCCGACTCGGTGACCGTGGACTACCACAAGTCCTTCTTCCAGCCGGTGAGTTCCAGCGCGGTCCTGGTACGGGACCACGCCACCCTGCGCCATGTCACGTACCACGCCGACTACCTCAACCCGGCGCGGGCGGCCGAGCGCCGCATCCCCAATCAGGTCGACAAGTCGATCCAGACCACCCGGCGCTTCGACGCGCTCAAACTCTGGCTGACCCTGCGCGTCATGGGCGCCGACGCGCTCGGCGAACTCTTCGACGAGGTCGTGGACCGGGCCGCGGACGCCTGGAAACTCCTGGTACAGGACCCGCGCTTCGAGGTCGTCACCGAGCCGCAACTGAGCACGCTGGTGTTCCGTTACGTGCCCGCGCGCGAGGAGGATCCCGAGCTGAGCGACCGGGTCAATCTGTACGCCAGGGAAGCCCTGTTCGCCTCCGGTGACGCCGTGGTGGCGGGCACGGTCGTGAACGGCCGGCACCATCTGAAATTCACCCTGCTCAACCCGGAGACCACGCTTGAGGACATCACCACGGTCCTGGACCTGATCGCCGGACACGCCGGTGCCTACCTGGCTGCTCAGCGGCTGGAACCGGGCGAAGCGGAGAAGATGCCCGAGCCGGCGCTCAGTACCGCCGCGGGGTGACGGGGCGTCCGTACGCGTCATGGACGGCGCGCAGCCGCCGCCCGCCCCTGATCCACCCGACCACCTCTCCACCCGCCCGTCCCCGCAACGGAGACCGCGTGTCCGCACCCCATGACTTCATAGCCATCGGCCTGGGCCCCTTCAACCTCGGCCTGGCCGCTCTGACCGACCCGATCGACGAACTCCACGGCCTGTTCCTGGACGACAAACCGTCCTTCGACTGGCACCCGGGCATGATGCTCGACAGCAGCACCCTGCAAGTGCCCTTCATGGCCGACCTGGTGACGCTGGCCGACCCCACCTCCCCCTTCTCCTTCCTGAACTACCTCAAGGAGTCGGGCCGGCTCTACCGGTTCTACATCCGCGAGAGCTTCTACCCGCTGCGTGCCGAATACAACGACTACTGCCGCTGGGCCGCCGCCAAGCTGGACACCCTCCGCTTCGGCCGGCGGGTGACCTCGGTCGAGTACGACGAGAGGCGGCGACTGTACGCCGTCCACGCCGAGCGGCTTCCCACCGGCGCCCCCGAGACGTACGAGGCCCGCAGGATCATCCTGGGCACCGGCACCCCGCCCCACCTCCCCGACGCCTGCCGCGGCCTGGGCGGCGACTTCCTGCACAACGCCGACTACCTCGACGCCAAGCCCGCGCTCCAGGCCAAGGACAGCATCACCGTCATCGGCAGCGGCCAGAGCGCGGCCGAGATCTATCACGACCTCCTCCAGGACATCGACAGCCACGGCTACCACCTGACCTGGGCCACCCGCTCCCCCCGCTTCTTCCCCCTGGAATACACCAAGCTCACGCTGGAGATGACCTCTCCGGAGTACGTGGACTACTTCCACGCCCTGCCCACGGACACCCGCGACCGGCTCAACACCGCCCACAAGAACCTCTACAAAGGCATCAACTCCGAGCTGATCAACGACATCTTCGATCTGCTGTACCAGAAGAACCTGGGCGGCCCCTGCCCGACCCGGCTGCTGACCAACACCGCGCTCACCGAGGCGGCGTACGACCCCGCGTCCGCCACGTACACCCTCGGCCTGCGCCAGGAGGAGCAGGGCAAGGACTTCACCCTCACCACCCAGGGCCTGATCCTGGCCACCGGCTACCGCTACCGGCTCCCGGACTTCCTCGCCCCCCTCACGGACCGCATCGCCTGGGACGAGGCCGGCCGTTTCGCCGTGGCCCGCAACTACAGCATCGACACCCAGGGCGGCGAGATCTTCGTCCAGAACGCCGAACTGCACACCCACGGGTTCGTCACCCCCGACCTCGGCATGGCCGCGTACCGCAACTCCTGCATCATCCGTGAGCTGCTGGGCCGCGAGTACTACCCCGTCGAGAAGGCGATCGCCTTCCAGGAGTTCGCCGCCCCGGGCGGCGCGCACCCGCGACGGTCCGTGGAGGTAGCCGCCGTATGACCGGCCCGAATCCCCCGGTTTTCACCCGTACCGACCCCGGCCTGGGCACCTTCTCGCTGCGCCCGGTCGACCCGGCCGCCGACGCCCGGCTGCTGCACGGCTGGGTCACCCACCCCAAAGCCGTCTTCTGGCTGATGCAGGACGCCGGCCCGGACGACGTACGCGAGGAGTTCCTACGGATCGACGCCGACCCGTACCACGACGCCTTCCTCGGTCTGCGCGACGGCGTCCCGGCGTTCCTCATGGAGCGGTACGACCCGGCCCACCGTGAACTGGTCGGCGTCCACCGGGCCGCCCCCGGCGACATCGGCATGCACTTCCTGACAGCCCCCACCAGCACACCGGTGCACGGCTTCACCCTGGCCGTGATCACCACCGTCATGGAGATGCTCTTCGCCGACCCCGCCGTCCGCCGCGTCGTCGTGGAACCCGACGTCCGTAACACGGCGGTGCACGCCCTGAACAAGGCCGTCGGCTTCGAGGTCCAGCGGACCGTCTCACTGCCGGCCAAAGAAGCCCGCCTCAGTACCTGCACCCGCGAGCAGTTCCTGGCCGCCCGAGGAGCGACCCGATGAGCATCCCTATGAGTGACCCGATGAGCGGCCCAATGAGCCCACCCATGAGCGATCCGGTAAGTGATCCGATGACCCCGCAAGATCCGTGCGAAGCGGTGTCCCACCTCACCCCCGAGCTGTGGGCCCGCGCCAACCGGCTCCTGGTACGCAAGGCCCTCGCCGAGTTCGCACACGAGCGTCTGCTCACCCCCCAGCGGATGCCTCCTCGGGACGGCCAGGACGACGGGAGCGGGCACTACCTCGTACGCAGTGACGACGACCGGGCCGAGTACCGCTTCACCGCCCGCCGGCTGTCCCTGGACCACTGGCAGATCGACGCCGACGGCATCACCCGCCACCGCGACGGCACCGAACTCCCTCTGGACGCCGCGGACTTCGTCATCGAACTGCGCCGGACCCTGGGCCTGAGCGAGGAGGTCCTCCCGGTCTACCTCGAAGAGATCGGCTCCACCCTCTCCGGCACCGCCTGCAAACTGGCCGCCGGGCCCGCCCCCGCCGCCGAACTGGCCAAGTCCGGCTTCCAGGACATCGAGACCGGGATGTCCGAGGGCCACCCCTGCTTCGTCGCCAACAACGGACGCCTGGGCTTCGGCGTACACGAGTACCACGCCTACGCGCCGGAGGCCGCCCGCCCCGTACGGCTCCTGTGGCTCGCCGCTCGCCGCGACCGCTCGGTCTTCACCGCCGGCACCGGCCTGGATCACGACCGGTTCCTCCGGGACGAGCTGGGCGACCGCACCCTGAAACGTTTCGCCGCCACCCTGCGCGACCTCGGGCTGAACCTCTCCGACTACCACCTCATCCCCGTCCACCCCTGGCAGTGGTGGAACAAGCTCTCGGTCACCTTCGCCGCCGAGATCGCCCGGCAGCACCTGGTCTGTCTGGGGCCCGGCGACGACGACTACCTGGCCCAGCAGTCGATCCGGACGTTCTTCAACACCAGCGACCCGGCCAAGCACTACGTCAAAACGGCCCTGTCCGTCCTGAACATGGGCTTCATGCGGGGCCTGTCCGCCGCGTACATGGAGGCGACCCCGGCCATCAACGACTGGCTGGCGGAACTGATCGCGAGCGACGAGACCTTCCGGGCCGCCCGCTTCTCGATCATCCGCGAGCGTGCCGCCATCGGCTACCACCACCGGCAGTACGAGGCCGCCACCGCCAAGGGCTCCCCGTACCGGAAGATGCTCGCCGCGCTGTGGCGGGAGAGCCCGGTGCCCTCGCTGGAGCCGGGGCAGCGACTGGCCACCATGGCGTCCCTGCTGCACACCGACCCGGACGGCGGCTCCTTCGCCGGCGCCCTCATCGAGGAGTCGGGCCTGCCGCCGGAGGTGTGGCTGCGCCACTACCTGGACGCGTACCTGACACCCGTACTGCACAGCTTCTACGCCTACGACCTGGTCTTCATGCCGCACGGCGAGAACGTCATCCTGGTGATCGAGGGCGGCGTCGTACAGCGGGTGATCTTCAAGGACATCGCCGAGGAGATCGCGGTCATGGACCCGGACGCGGTGCTGCCGCCGGCCGTCGAGCGCATCCGCGCGGACGTCCCCGAGGACAAGAAGCTGCTGTCGGTCTTCACGGACGTCTTCGACTGCTTCCTGCGCTTCCTCAACGGCATCCTGGTCGCCGACGGGGCCCTGGACGAAGACACCTTCTGGCGTACGGTCGCGCGGTGCGTCCGCGGCTACCAGGAGTCCGTGCCGCACCTCGCCGACAAGTTCCGGCAGTACGACATGCTCGCGCCGACGTTCGCGCTCTCCTGCCTCAACCGTCTCCAGCTACGCAACAACAGAGAGATGGTGGACCTCCAGGACCCGGCGGGCGCCCTTCAGCTCATCGGCACGCTGGAGAATCCGATCGCCCGCTTCGCCGCCGAGGCGCGCGGCTGACGGTCGGCGACCGCCGGTGGCTGTCGCAAACGGCTGAGGGCGGGACCCCGTGTCTACGGGATCCCGCCCTCAGCTCATTCACTCATGCGTACGCGGCGGCGGAGCTGATCAGGCGTCCTGGCCCTGGTCGCCCTTGTCGCTGCTCCCGTTCTTCTCCTCGCGCTCGGCCCCGGGCGCCGGTTCCGACGGAGCCGGCGTGACCGGCTCCTGGAAGACGACGGTCGGCTCCGCGACCAGGGCGGGTTCGACGTCCCGCTCCTGGGCCCGGACGTCCTTGCGAGCCTCGTCCGAGTCCTCGGCCTCGGACTCGACGTCGGACCCGGCCTCGGACTCGGTCTCGGCGGCGGCGTCTTCCGCGTCCTCGTCCGCGTCCGCGTCCTCCGTCAGGGCGTCCGTGAACTCGATGCCGTCCAGCTCGGCCAGCCGGTCCGAGGCGTCCGTCGTCCCGCCCTGGTCGGCCTCCAGCGCCTTGGCGAACCACTCCCGTGCCTCGTCCTCGCGCCCGACCTCCAGCAGCGCGTCGGCGTAGGCGTACCGCAGCCGGGCCGTCCACGGCTGGACGGCGTTCGAGGCCAGCTCGGAGCTCTGCAGCGTCACCACCGCGGCGTCCGCCTGCCCCATGTCCCGGCGGGCACCCGCCGCGACCAGCCGCATCTCGACCTGGCCGGCCCGGTCCAGCCGCTGCACCTCGGGCTCACCGGCCATGGCCAGCGCCTTCTCCGGCCGGCCCAGACCGCGCTCGCAGTCGGCCATCACGGGCCACAGCTCGACGCTGCCCGTCATCCGCCGGGCCGCCCGGAACTCCGCCAGCGCCTCGCCGTACTTCCCGACGGCGTACGCGGCGAAACCGGCCGCCTCCCGGACCGCGGCGACCCTGGACGCCAGCCGCAGCGCGACCCGCGAGTACCCGTACGCCTGCTCCGGGTCCTCGTCCAGCGTCCTGGCCACCATCACCAGGTTCTTGGCGACGTCCTCGGCGAGCGTCTTGGGCAGGCTCATCAGCTCCTGCCGCACATCCGCGTCGATCTCGTCACCGGTGACGTCCTCCGGGATCGGCAGCCGCTTGATCGGCTCCCGGTCGCGGTCGCGGTCCCGGCCCCGGTCGTCCTGACGGTAGCCACGGCTGTCGTCACGGCCACGCCCGGCACCGTACGGGCGCCGTGCGCCCCGGCCCGCGTCGCGGCGGTCGTCCCGGCGGTCGTCGCGGCGGAAACCGCCACGGTCCTCGCCGCGGCGCGGGGCACGCTCATCGCGCGGGAAACGGTCGCCGTCACGGCGGTCGTCACGGCGGTAACCGCCACGGTCGTCGTCCCGGCGGAAACCACCGCGGTCGTCGTCCCGGCGCGGCGCACGGTCGTCACGGCGGAAGCCGCCGCCCCGCTCGTCCTCCCGGCGCGGACCGCGCGCACGGTCATCCCGCCGGTCGTCCCGGCGGAAGTCCCCACGGTCGTCCTGGCGCCGGAAGCCGCCGCCGCGCTCGTCATCGCGACGCGGTGCGCGGTCGTCCCGGCGGAAGCCACCCCGGTCCCCGTCACGGCGGTCGTCCCGGCGGAACCCGCCACGGTCCTCACGGCCCTGGTAGCCACCGCCGGCCGGCCGGCCGCCGCGGTCGTTGTCCCGGCGGTACCCACCGCGGTCGTCATCCCGGCGCGGCGCACGGTCATCGCGGCGGAAGCCGCCGCCCCGCTCGTCGTCCCGACGCGGACCACGCGCACGGTCATCCCGCCGGTCGTCCCGGTCGTTACGGAACGCAGGCCGGTCGTCGTCCCGGCGGAAGCCTCGCGGCGGGCCATCGCGCCGGTCGTCGCGGCGGAAGCCACCACGGTCGTTGTCGCGACGGTCGTTGTCGCGACGGAATCCACCACGGTCGTCGTCCCGGCGGAAGCTCCGCGGCGGGCCATCGCGCCGGTCGTCCCGACGGAACCCACCACGGTCGTTGTCCCGACGGTAGCCACCACGGTCGTCATCCCGGCGGAAACCGGGGCGATCGTCACGGCGGAAGCCGCCGCCACGCTCGTCATCGCGACGCGGTGCGCGGTCATCCCGGCGGAAGCCACCCCGGTCCCCGTCACGACGGTCGTCGCGACGGAACCCGCCACGGTCCTCACGGCCCTGGAAACCACGGTTCACCGGACGGCCGCCACGGTCGCTGTCACGGCGCTGACCTCGGTCATCACGCCGGAAGCCCCCACGGTCACCGTCCTCACGCCGCTGCGGCCGGCGTTCCGAACGATCGTCGGGAGAGTTGGTGGACATCGGCGTGACTCCTGTCTTCGGTACTGCAAACATTCTCACGCACCGACGAGTTCGGCGCGCTTCGGCAAAACAAAAAGGACCCTTGGTCCCAGCATGAACGCTGGGACCAAGGGTCCTTCCAAAGATTGTTCGGCGGTGTCCTACTCTCCCACAGGGTCCCCCCTGCAGTACCATCGGCGCTGAAAGGCTTAGCTTCCGGGTTCGGAATGTAACCGGGCGTTTCCCTAACGCTATGACCACCGAAACCCTATCGGGTTCGAGCGAACAAGCACACTTTTCAATTGATTAGTGAAACTTGGTTCAACCGACGCTGCGACTGTTCGCAACCCGGGAACCACACAGTGGACGCGAGCAACTGAGGACAAGCCCTCGGCCTATTAGTACCAGTCAACTCCACACCTTACGGCGCTTCCATATCTGGCCTATCAACCCAGTCGTCTACTGGGAGCCTTAACCCCTCAAAGGGGGTGGGAGTCCTCATCTCGAAGCAGGCTTCCCGCTTAGATGCTTTCAGCGGTTATCCTTTCCGAACGTAGCCAACCAGCCATGCCCTTGGCAGAACAACTGGCACACCAGAGGTCCGTCCGTCCCGGTCCTCTCGTACTAGGGACAGCCCTTCTCAAGACTCCTACGCGCACAGCGGATAGGGACCGAACTGTCTCACGACGTTCTAAACCCAGCTCGCGTACCGCTTTAATGGGCGAACAGCCCAACCCTTGGGACCGACTCCAGCCCCAGGATGCGACGAGCCGACATCGAGGTGCCAAACCATCCCGTCGATATGGACTCTTGGGGAAGATCAGCCTGTTATCCCCGGGGTACCTTTTATCCGTTGAGCGACGGCGCTTCCACAAGCCACCGCCGGATCACTAGTCCCTACTTTCGTACCTGCTCGACCCGTCAGTCTCACAGTCAAGCTCCCTTGTGCACTTACACTCAACACCTGATTGCCAACCAGGCTGAGGGAACCTTTGGGCGCCTCCGTTACCCTTTAGGAGGCAACCGCCCCAGTTAAACTACCCACCAGACACTGTCCCTGATCCGGATCACGGACCCAGGTTAGACATCCAGCACGACCAGAGTGGTATTTCAACAACGACTCCCCCGCCACTGGCGTGACGAGATCACAGTCTCCCACCTATCCTACACAAGCCGAACCGAACACCAATATCAAGCTATAGTAAAGGTCCCGGGGTCTTTCCGTCCTGCTGCGCGAAACGAGCATCTTTACTCGTAGTGCAATTTCACCGGGCCTATGGTTGAGACAGTCGAGAAGTCGTTACGCCATTCGTGCAGGTCGGAACTTACCCGACAAGGAATTTCGCTACCTTAGGATGGTTATAGTTACCACCGCCGTTTACTGGCGCTTAAGTTCTCAGCTTCGCAACCCCGAAAGGTCACTAACCGGTCCCCTTAACGTTCCAGCACCGGGCAGGCGTCAGTCCGTATACATCGCCTTACGGCTTCGCACGGACCTGTGTTTTTAGTAAACAGTCGCTTCTCGCTGGTCTCTGCGGCCACCACCAGCTCAGGATGCAAGACCCCTCACCAGCAATGGCCCCCCTTCTCCCGAAGTT